>NZ_JBYOKI010000001.1:0-1170421 GCF_057799395.1 Agrobacterium sp. 20P9.1.2 | reverse complement strand
CTCAATAGTCATTGACAAGGAATACATCTCCTTGGAAAATAGAATTCCTTTATGACCGTTGCGGTGTCTGGCTATATCGTTAGATTTCCTATTTAAAAAATTTCGTTGGGATCTGAAATCCTTGAGTTTTATATTTTAAAATTGGGAAACTACATTTAAATCGCTTGACAAGGAAAACCAATAATCGGTGCGGCTATTTGCCGCGCACCACAATCCCTGATGACTGACCGTCGCATTTCATCGGGGCTGCAACGAGGTTTAAAGGCCAGTAGCGAATAGTGAACACCCTCGGCCCCATATAAGGTTCGAATCCCGCCGCTCCGACCATTACTTCAAAGACTTGAGGCCTCCCCACCCTCAAGCAGATTTCACGAAAAGACTCGGTTTACAGTTGGTTTTTGCCAAGGCTCTTTGGCGCGCTTTGCGCACCATTTCCCATCCATAAAATGATTCTTCGGCTATCGGCTTGACTCATATTAGAGCCGGAACATAATAAGAACATCGCTGGCACGGGGGCGCGTGCTTTCTGACATCATAGTGCGGCATAGGGCTCTGGAAGATGGAGATTGAGAACGTGCGTCCAAATGACAAAACCGCCAACGTCGATGTGGCGGATTATATTTTGCAGTGCCATGAGGGAAACGCCAAAGCTGCGATAGAGGCCATGCAGGAAGAGATTGAACACCTTCAGCATCAATTGAGCCTGGCGGTCGTGGCAATGGGGCACGGCTACACCAGGGGGTGGGCTCCAAGTGAGGAGCGCGGGCGTGAGAGATGAGACGGGTTATTCCCGTCCCATCGTGTGCGGAGGCCGGTCTTTCGGCTTTTAAGGACGGTATCAGATCATCTGATCCGGTATCGTCACCATGCTGGTGATCGTCTTTGCGCGCTCGATGTCTTCCCAGCTTTTGTCCATCGCGTAGGTCGATGACAGGAAGGGAATGCCGAGATGGCCGTAGCGGATGGAGAGCTGCTGCTCGGCGGTGTCTTCATCCATGCCTGCGACACGGTTGACATAGATGGCGGAGGCGAGCCCTGTGCGATCGGCACCGGATTTGCAATGGATCAGAATAGGCTTGGGGGCATCGCGCATGATCTGAATCAGCTGCGCCACGCGCGTCAGCCCCAGTTGCTTGCGGGCGGACATTCCAAAATCGACATGCTGGACGCCAAGCTTTTCAGCCGTTGCGGTTTCATGCTTGTACCATGCGGATCCGTCGTTTTCGCCGCGCAGGTTGATAATGGTCTTGATGCCATTTTCCTTCACGTAGCGCGCCAGTTGCGCATCGCTCAGCTGGCTTGAGCGATAGAGCTGCCCAGCGATGACCTCATGAAAATTGCCGGAGACGAGAAGAATGCCGAAATAGGCTAGGAAAACCAACGGGACGGAAAGGATCGGCAGAACGCCCCGAAGCAAGATATTACGCATTTTCATTTTTCCTGTTGTTTGACAGGAAAATGAATGCCGTTGCTGACACTAAGCTGAACGAGCCGCTTAGCCGGCAACCCGATGGCTTATGTGCCGGTTACGGCCAGTCTTTCGATGTCACCGAACGAAGACATAGACCGCGTAAACGGCAATCAGCGCACCTGCAAAGAGCCCGGCGATAAGGCCGAGGCGCTTTTCGATGAAATCACGGATAGGCTCTCCATAACGCTGCAACAGCCCGGCGAGAATGAAAAACCGCGCGCCACGGGCAATGATGGCCGACAGGATGAAGAAGCCGAGGCTGATATTCGCGGCACCGGACAGAATCGTCACCACCTTGATCGGCGGCAGGTGGGCGAGACCGGAGGTCACGAGCAGCAGCAACAAGGTCTGGTCATCGACGGATGCCTTCAGTTGCTCGAAGCTGTCAAGCTTGCCGTAGAACTCCAGAATGGGTCGGGCGATGCTCTCAAAGGCATAATGGCCTAGATACCAGCCAGCGATGCCGCCCAATACCGAAGCCACGGTCGCCACGCCCGCATAGAACATGGCGCGCTTCGGCTTTGCCAGAACCATGGGTATGAACAGAACATCAGCCGGAACGACGAAAATCGAACTTTCGACGAAAGCGACGATGGCCAGCCACCAGACGGCTGTTGTTCTGGCCGCGAGCGCCATGGTCCAAGCGTATAGTCCTTTGAGCATTCCGCACCTCTTTGAGACGGCTGGTTTAACCACGGTGATGGCCTATGGCAAATGTTGCGGAGCAATATTGAGGCAGGCATGGCGATAATATCTTGCAGCGCAGCAAGGCGAGTTCGCAATAAATGCGGTCAATCTGCAAAACCTTATGTTGCAACGCAAACATAAAACCATTTCTGCTAGTATATTTTCGGCGTCTGATGTATAGTTGTGAGGGGACGAATGGAGGAGGAAATAGTTATGGACTATGTTGGCTTCGTTACTTCGATAAACCCTTTCATCATCGCCATTCTGGTGGCTGTGCTTTTGGCTGGGGCCTATAGTTCGTGGGTATCCCACTGAGCCGGGCCTGAGCGATCATTAACAGCGCTGTTGCGAGACACGCAATTGCGTTACTGGTTGCGTTCGCCATAGGCATGACATTTCTGGAATGTTATCTATCCCGACACTGAAATAGCTTCGGGATAGAGAATGACGCAGAATTTTACGTTTACGGACACATCTGAAAGCCTCAGCACGGTTTTACAGCGGCTGATTGGCAATCTAAGCGGCAAGACGATCACCTTGCGCGAGTTGATGGAGGCCATTGGCGAACAGGGCTTGTTGCTGATGTGTGCCATCGCCTGCCTGCCTTTTCTCATTCCAGTGTCCATTCCCGGCGTCAGCACGGTCTTCGGCGCAGCGATCGTCATGATCAGCCTTGCGATTACGCTGAACCGCCTGCCCTGGCTTCCCAAACGGATTCTGGACAAGCAGATGGAAACGGCCCGGCTTGCGCCTGCTCTCCAGAAGGGCGTGAACATCGTGTCCAAGCTGGACCGCTACATGCGCCCTCGCCTGCCCGCGCTGACCAGCGGCACCATCATGGCCCGCCTCAATGGCCTTGCCATCATGGCCGCCGGAATTTTGCTGATGATGCCGCTGGGTTTCGTGCCGTTTTCGAATACGCTGCCGGGTGTCGCCATTCTCCTGTTTTCGGCTGGCATGATCCAGCGCGATGGCGCGACCGTTCTTGGCGGCTATCTCTTCCTCATTCTGACGACGATTTATTTCGCGGCACTGGCCTACGGCGCATTTTGGGCCGGACAGGGCATCAGCAACTCGCTCACGAGCGCGTAATGCCCCCACGGCGCGCTTCTCTGGCGCGCCGCTTGGTAAGCCACCAGATTGTCAGGCGCCTGCGCTGGCGCCTCACATAGGGCAAATCCTGCGACAGCACCAAAAGACCGAGCGGCACCATCCAGAAGCCGAGAATCGGCAGGAAGCCAAGCAGACCGCCAATGACGAGCAAAACGCCGATAATGATGCGTCCGACTCGCGAACGCGGCATCGCCACGCTCCATTTTCCCAAATGCAAGCGCCCAGTTTTAGGGTGAAGACCGAAAGTCATTGCAAAACACCCTTGCTTGAGATCGCCGCGCGAATTTTTTTTGAGGCCAACATTCCCAGAAACGTGGGGACTTCAGTGGATAAAACAAGAGGAATTCATTTTTTTTGAAAAAAGCGCTTGGCAAATCGGAAAAGCATTTGTATTACCCCGCTCACACCGCGCCAAGCAGCGCACGTTCCCTGGTAGCTCAGCGGTAGAGCATTCGACTGTTAATCGACAGGTCGCCGGTTCGAATCCGGCCCGGGGAGCCATTTTTTCTAATCAGATAAAATGGTTATGATGCAGGTAGAGACCTGCAAGATCATCAGCTGCACCCATACACATCCATTCCGCAGGCTTCATAACACCATCGTCACGACAGGATTGTGTCATGCAGATCGACTGGGCTTATATACAGCGAGACTGGGACTGGGCCGGGCATATGCTCGAAGCGGTTATCATGGCCGCTGTGGTGGCCCTCATCTTCCGTATTGTCCTGAACTGGCGCGATGCAGGCATCGTTGGTCTGGCATTTGCCATCGGTCATTTTCACGGGCGGGAAAAGCGGGACTATGAGGTCTCGGTGCATATGCCGCCGCCTCACCTCGACGCCTATTATATGTGGAAGTGGTCCTGGGATCAGGCGACAGATTTCTGGCCGACGGCTCTGCTGTGCCTTGCCTTGCTTCTGTGGTGGGTGAGAAAACAATAAAGGCGTCATTCGCGATGAATGACGCCATTTGTAACTTTCGAGGTTTGCTTAGCGACGCTGGGCAGAGCTTTTGTTCTTTCCAGCACCTCCGGAAACGGTAGTGGAGGTGGCAGAGACAGGGTCGCTGGCTGGGAAGCTGTCTTCCAGACCTTCTTCCAGGTCCTGATCCCTGCTGCCATCCTGCGCTTCTGCTCGTTCGTTCTTTACCGATTCTGCAGCTGGCGAATTTTCACCGCCATCAAAACCGATTTCCTTTTCAGCTTCTGACCAATGGCGCTCGTGGTCACCTTCGCGGCGGCCTTCGCTTTCCCATTTTTCGTAAGCCTTTTTGCGAATTTCTGCTTCGCGATCAACCATATTGCTTCTCCCTTGGTATGAATGAGAGAGAAACAATCCGGCGCAATGTTTAGTTCCTGCGCACGCAGAACAAACACTAGGGAACCTCATGGTGAAGCCGGTCGTTGTCTCTGCAAAGCAAGGAGATTGCGACATGACAGAGAAACACACCAAGCCGCTGGATATCGATGACAAGGATGTTGCCGACTTCCATACTGAACGCGAGTTGAAGGGCATGCCGGATGAACTCGATCCAGATGAAGAAATCAACCTGCGTGCACGCCGCCAGGCTGCGCGTCAGCATGAAGACGCGTTCATCGTGGCAACGGATCTGGAAGATGATGACCAGCGTGATGCTGCTCCCGGCACGAGAGAGCAGCCATAAGGCGCGAAGTGTCCGATTTTAGCGTCGAACAGAAACGATCGACTTTCGGCTGAAATTCGAGACCTGAACGCGACCCGACTGATTGCCGCCCAGTATCTGGGCGGTATTTTTATTGAGGCTTTTCAGAATACCAGCATGGTAGCTTTTACCGCTTCTGACCACGACGACATCGCCGGGCTTTGCATTGCCGGTTGGGACGGCATAACCGAACGACGTCCATGATTTCGCAAAACCGGAAGATTTCGGTGGCTGCCTGCCCGACTTTTCGGCGACGACACTCAGGAAGTGCCCACACCATGGCGTCTTGCGTGGATTGACACCCAGAATGGCCTTGAGTGTTTTGTTGTTTTTGCCCTCATGAAGTCCGGAATATCGCTCAGCTTGATTGAGCATTCCAGCGGATGCAGGTGCAGTGAAAGCCGTGCAAAGAGCAGCGGCCAGAACGAACGCAGTTACTTTCAAATTCTCGCCCTTTAGAAGCACACAATGACTTCGCTCCTGCCCCGTCAGAAGTCTTGTGCGCATATTCAAAGTATAGTGGTGAAAGCCGATAATTCTCATCAGGCTCACCGCCAGCGAGGGTCGATCTATTCCTGTAATTTAGCGAGAATTTGACGAGATATAGGCGAAAATTAGAACGCTTATTATCGAAAATCTAAAGGTTTTCTAAAGGTTTTCGTGGACCGATTTTAGCTACTTGTAAAACATTGATTGTCAGAATCAAAAAGCCACCCGGCGGTTCGCGGCGGGTGGCTTGTTATCTCTAAAAAATCGATGCGGTGTTTTAAGAAGCGAGTTTTCGCGTCTCCACGAGGCAATGGGCATCACGGCTTGCTTCTATGAAGGCGATACGTGCGATTTCGCCTGCAACGCTTCCCAGCAGCGAGGCTCTGCACAGCCTCAATGCCTGCTCATAGACTTTGCCGTGACGGCTTGGCCATTCGTGCTGCAAAAAATCAAAAGCCTCGTAAACGCCGTTGAAGGTTCGGGGGGCGCCGTTTTCCAGAGAAATAACCACTGGGGCATCCCACTTGACGTCGTTCAGCATCATTGATTGGACTTCCATACTCAATTAACCCGCCTCTAACGTCGGACCCGACATATGGTTCCGCGATAAGTGGTTTCAAGAGACAATAATTCACCAATTGAAAACCATGTCGTTGAATGGCCTTATTATACGCCCCTTGCGGGAACAAAGCTCTTCAACAATCATTCAATCTGAAGTGAACCGAGTGGCATATGGCTGAGAAAAACACCCCCATTATTGTGTGGTTTCGCAAGGACTTACGCCTTGCCGACAATCGTGCGCTTTCAGCCGCCAAGGACCACGGCGGCCCCATCATTCCGATCTATGTCCGTGAGGAAAACGCACCTTCCAGCGGGGCTCTCGGCGGTGCTCAAGAGTGGTGGCTTCACCACTCTCTGGAGGTTCTGTCGTCTGCGCTGGAGAAAGCTGGTTCACGGCTGATTTTGTGCAGCGGCAAGGCGGAAACGGTACTAAAATCGCTGCTGGAGGAGACCGGAGCGGGCGCGATTTTCTGGAATCGGCGCTATGATCCGCAGGGCATGGCGACCGACAGCCACCTCAAGAAAAAATTCCGTGACGATGGATTTGAGGTGGAAAGCTTCGCAGGCCATCTGCTGCATGAACCATCCAAGCTGAAGACGAAGAGCGGCGGTCCCTACCGGGTCTATACGCCATTCTGGCGCGCATTCGAGGGCGGCCAGGAACCGGATGAGCCTGTATCCGCCCCGACGAAACTCACCTCGCCATCTCACTGGCCGAAATCTGAAGAGCTGAAAAGCTGGAAGCTGTTGCCCACCAAACCGGACTGGGCCAAGGATTTTTCCGAGGTCTGGACGCCGGGTGAAGACGGCGCAAAGGACAAGCTTGAGACCTTCATCGATGACGCTTTGAAGGGCTACGAGGAAGGGCGAGACTTCCCGGCCAAGCCGGCAACATCCATGTTGTCGCCACATTTGGCCATGGGAGAAATTTCTCCGGCTCAGGTCTGGGATGCCACGCGTGGACTTTCGCGCAGCATCGCGTCTCACGATCTCAGCCGTTTCCGCAAGGAAATCGTCTGGCGTGAGTTTTGTTACCACCTGCTTTTCCATTTCCCTGAGCTGGACGAGAAGAACTGGAACGACAGTTTCGACGTGTTCGAATGGCAGACCGATAGCGCAGGTTTCAAGGCCTGGACGAAGGGCATGACGGGTTATCCCATCGTGGATGCCGGTATGCGCCAACTCTGGAAGCACGGCGTCATGCACAATCGCGTGCGGATGATCACCGCCTCCTTCCTCATCAAACATCTGCTGATCGACTGGCGCAAAGGCGAGAAGTGGTTTCGCGATACGCTAGTCGATGCCGATCCCGCTTCCAACGCAGCCAACTGGCAGTGGGTGGCCGGGTCCGGGGCGGATGCCTCCCCCTTCTTCCGCATCTTCAACCCCATTCTCCAGGGTGAGAAATTCGATCCCGACGGAGACTATGTGAAAACCTTCGTGCCGGAACTTTCCAACCTGGAGAAGAAATTCATCCACAAGCCGTTCGATGCCCCGAAGGACGTGTTGCAGAAGGCCGGCATCGAACTTGGCAAGACCTATCCGAAACCTCTGGTGGACCACAATGCGGCGCGGCAGCGGGCGCTCGCAACCTATTCGGATATCAAGAAAGGTGAATAAAACCTGTTATCGGCAAGATTTTGCGCGCCAACCCTATTCACCGGAAGATATTTTCTTGTCACAACGCGGATAGACAAGGACATAACGGCATCTCATTCGCGACGGACGAAAAGGCCCCACCATGACCATTCATACCTCTGTGCTTACTGCCATTGGCAACACGCCGCTCATCCGCCTGAACGCAGCATCAGAGGCGACGGGATGTGAGATTCTCGGCAAGGCCGAATTCATGAATCCCGGTCAGTCGGTCAAGGATCGCGCAGCCCTTTACATCATCCGCGATGCGGAGCGACGCGGCCAGCTGCGCCCCGGCGGCACCATCGTTGAGGGCACGGCGGGCAATACCGGCATCGGTCTGTCACTGGTCGCCAATGCGCTGGGCTATAAGACGGTTATCGTCATTCCCGAAACACAGAGCCAGGAAAAGAAGGACGCGCTGAAGCTGCTGGGAGCCCAGCTGATCGAGGTGCCAGCCGCACCCTACTCCAACCCGAACAACTATGTGAAGGTCTCCGGCCGTCTGGCAAAGCAGCTGGCGGCAACGGACCCCAATGGTGCGGTCTGGGCAAACCAGTTCGACAATATCGCCAACCGTCAGGCCCATATCGAAACCACGGCACCGGAAATCTGGGACCAGACGGACGGCAAGGTGGATGGCTTCGTCTGCGCCGTTGGTTCCGGAGGTACGCTGGCTGGCGTGGCGGATGGTCTTCGCGATTTCAACCCCGATATCAAGATCGGCCTTGCCGACCCTGATGGTGCGGCTCTCTACGAGTTCTACAAGAACGGCACACTGAAATCCGAGGGTTCGTCCATCACCGAAGGCATCGGCCAGGGCCGTATCACCGCCAATCTGGAGGGTTTCGAGCCCGACTTTTCCTATCGCGTTTCGGATGCCGAGGCCCTGCCCGTGCTGTTCGATCTGGTAACGAAGGAAGGCCTGTGCCTTGGCGGCTCATCTGGAATTAATGTTGCCGGTGCAATTCGACTTGCCCGCGACCTCGGTCCGGGGCATACAATCGTTACCATTCTTTGCGACTACGGCAACCGTTACCAGTCGAAGCTTTTCAACCCGGATTTCCTGCGGTCCAAGGGTCTTCCCCTTCCCGCATGGCTGACGGAAAAGCAGGAGATTTCGGTTCCGTACGAAACCGTCTGAGGTCGATGCCCACATGCCTGTGAATGCCCTGTTTCGTGATGATTTCTATCTTTCCACATGTGAAGCGGTGGTCACGGCAATGCATGAAGATGGCGGCATAGAGCTGGATCAGACCTGCTTCTATGCCACATCGGGCGGTCAACCCGGCGATACCGGCTTTCTGGAGAGAGCCGATGGCTCCAAGATAGAGCTCGGCCAGACGAAACACGGCGCTGACAAAAGCATCATCATCCATGTCCCCACCGAGGGACAGGCTTCACCCGAGATCGGTGAGAAGCTGACGCTGCACGTAGACTGGCCGCGCCGCTACAAGCTCATGCGCATGCACACGGCCTGCCATCTTCTGTCCGTCGTCTGCCCTTGGCCGATCACCGGCGCCGCCGTTGGTGAAGAGGAATCGCGTGTCGATTTCGACATGTCGGAGACCATCGACAAGGACGAGGTGACGGCAAAGCTGATGGCGCTGGTTGAAGAGAACCACCCGGTTTTCCTGACATGGATCACCGACGAAGAACTTGCCGCCAATCCAGACATCGTCAAATCCAAGAATGTCCGCCCACCGCTTGGCCTTGGGCGCGTCAGCCTTGTGTGCATTGGCGAAAACTCTGCTGTTGACAGTCAGCCCTGTGGGGGCACTCATGTGTCCAAGACGCAGGAAGTCGGCGAAATCCACATCGCCAAGATCGAAAAGAAGGGCAAGGAGAATCGCCGTTTCCGAATTCGTTTCGGCAAGCCCGGCGCATCCGCCTGATTTCTGGGAGAAATATCGTGAGCACGGATAAAAGCCGTTTCGTCGTTTCGGCGGATTGGGTTGAGCAGCAGCTTGGCACCCCACATTTTCGATTGGTCGATGCCTCTTGGTATTTGCCCGCGCATAAGCGCAACGGGAAGGAAGAATACGCTGCGGGACACATTCCCGGCGCTGTCTTCTTCGATCAGGACAAGATCGCGGACCACGATACAGGCCTGCCTCACTCCCTGCCATCACCGCAGTTCTTTGCCGAACAGGTCGGTGAACTCGGCATCGGCGAGCAGGATACCATCGTCGTTTATGATGGCCCCGGCTTTTTCTCTGCGCCGCGCGTGTGGTGGATGCTGCGCGTAATGGGTGCCGAGACGGTCTATGTGCTGGATGGCGGTCTGGACGGCTGGAAAGCCGCAGGCAAGCCAATGCAAACCGACGCGCCAAGCATCGAGCCTTCAACGTTCGAAGTGCATTTTAACCCGAAGCGCATCACCACCTTCTCCGCCATGCGCTCTATCGTCGATAATGGCGAGGTGCAGGTTGCCGATGCCCGTGGCGCTGGCCGCTTTACCGGAGAAGAGGCCGAGCCCCGCGCTGGCATGCGTTCCGGCCATATGCCCGGCGCACGCAATCTGCCCGCCACCGCCTTTTCGGAAAACGGCCACTTCAAGGATCTGCCGACGATCCGCAAGATGATATCTGAAGCGGGCATCGATCTGTCGCAGCCGGTCGTGACCAGCTGCGGTTCCGGCGTTACGGCTGCCGTGATCACGCTTGCGCTGGAATCGCTGGGCCACTCGGACAACTCGCTCTACGACGGATCATGGTCCGAGTGGGGCAGCAAGCAAGACACGGCCATCGTGACCGGCCCAGCCGAGCCTGTTCCAACACAGCCACACGGCCCGATCAAGGCCCATGTTACGCAGCTGGAAATGACGTCGGCACCCAAGGTCAGCCTGCCGGTGCCGGTCAATATCCAGACCGCCATCATGCGCACGACGAATATTCCGCTGCATTTTTATCGCTATCTCTACTGGCGCGTCGGCAAGCGCTGGCACTGGCACAAGCGTATGCGCATGAGCGACGCCGAGCTTTCCGCCACGCTGCGCGACCCGGCCAATTCGGTGACCGTGCTTTATATGAACGGCGCGCCCGCTGGCTTCTTCGAGCTTCACAAGCTCGATTCTGACGTGACTGAGCTGTCCTATTTCGGCCTGATGGAGGAAGCGATTGGCGCAGGCGTGGGCAAATGGTTTCTGCTGCAGGCGCTTTATTCCGCATGGCAGGACAATCCGAAGAAGATCACCGTCTCCACCAACACGCTCGACCACCCCCGCGCGCTTCAGCTTTACCAGATGATGGGCTTCTCACCGGTCAGCACCTATGAAGCATGGGTAGAGCCGCTGACGGACAGCGAATATCTGGAAATTTCCCGACGGGGCTGATCCGCGCTACGACGCGCTCGTCTTTTTGATGATGAGGTGCGTGGCATTTTCGCCGCGCACCGTTTCAGTGCAGCGATAACCAAGGGCAGGAAGATCGAGCCCTTCGAACAGGTTCTCGCCCTTCCCCAACAACACCGGGCTCTGCGCCACATGAAGCTCATCGATCAGCTGCTTTTGCAAATATTGCCGGATCGAGGAAACGCCTCCGCCCAGCCGCACATCCTTGCCACCTGCCGCAGCTTTCGCTGCCTGCAGTGCCTCTTCAATGCCACCAGTGATAAAATGAAAGATGGTGCCACCCTTCATCTCCAAAGGTGGCCGCGCATGGTGCGTCAATACGAAGACCGGAACGTGGTATGGTGGCTCCTCGCCCCACCAACCCTTCCACTCGTCGTCTGGCCAAGGTCCGCGTATGGGACCGAACATGTTGCGCCCCAAAATCCAGGCACCTAGATTGTCGAAACCGGCAGCCGCAAATTGCTCGTCGATCCCCGTCGAGCCGCCGTCCTGACCGAACATTTTATGGAATGTCTGCGTCGCAAACGCCCAACTATGGAGCGTCTTGCCATCCACGCCGAGCGGGTTCTCCAGGCTTTGATCGACACCTGCACCATACCCATCGAGCGATATTGAAAAACTGCGAACAACCAAGCGTGACATCTGCACCTCCCGCGTCTTAAGGGAAAAGTAGCAGAGTTGGCCTGGTTTACAATTCCTGACCCAGGTTAACCGCCGTCGGGACTTCCTTTGCCGGGCTGCTTTCCTTTTCGCTGCCGCCGCCGGAAAGATGCGAGGCGATGAGTTCGCCATGGAACTTTGCCATTTCGTAGCAGTAAGTGATTTCCCGCTTTTCAGCAGACCAGTAAACATCCGGGCGGCCACAGGTGCGGGCCGTCAGCTTCACGTCGCCCTTGAGCGTATAACCGTTGAAGCTGCGGGCAATCAGATCGAGAACTTTGGATTCCTTGACGATGGTGGCGTAGATATCCAGAAACGGATCACGCACCGGCTCATAGCGGGCGATGAATTTCGTCGCACCGGCCTTGGCCACATAAGGTTTCAGCACTTCGTTCCAGTGGCTGACGGTTTGCGGGTAAGCCGCTTCACAGGCCTTCCAGTCATCCTTGGGCAGGCCAATCATACCGGCCAGATCGCCATAACCACCGGCATCCTTGCCGACCATCAGGCAGGCCATCTGGCGGTCACGCGCGGGGTTGGGCACCAGCGTCGAATAAAGCGGGGAGTTGTGGTCTGGCAAGGCCTGAGCCGAGCGCGCCAGATACCAGCTGTCGGTCGCGTTGACGATGGCCGTGTCCAGCCACTCCTCGTTTGCCTCTAGCATCATTGTTCCCGCCAGCTGATCGGCGGCATCCTTGCCAGCACCCGGCTCCGGCAGCGCCAGATCGGAAATCAGCATCCGGGATGCTTCGTGATAGAGGCTGAAAATCGCGTTGCCGATGACAAAATTCACCGTCTGCTGCAATTGCTCGTCCGAAAGATCATCCAGCGCGGGTGCTGTTTGCGCATGGGCGGCAGGTGAAATGAACGAAAAAACGGTGACCAGAGAAGCGGTCATCAACCTGCGCAGCATGGACGTCAACTTTCTAAAACGAGGACGTATGATTGATTGCGAAAGTAAACGGCACAAGCAATGGGCTGGTTGCCTCCAGAGGCAAGAAACGGGTGGATACACGACTCTTTGAAGAGCATAGCGACAAACTAGCAACGCAAAGGAGCCGTTATGACCGAGATCGTTTTTACCGCCATGGCCGCCAGTGAGGCCGAAGCCTTTCGCAATGGAAAGCCGGATGCCAACGGGCAGAATCCCGAACCATCGATTGCCGTCGGCACCTATCCCTGCCGCGTCTGCCTTGGGCAGATAAAGGATGGCGAAGCCATGCTTCTCCTGGCCTATCGTCCCTTTCCGCGCCTGCAACCCTTTGCGGAAACCGGCCCCATTTTCATCCATGCTGAAGCCTGCGAGCCCCCTGCCGCAGACGACATATTGCCGCCCATGCTCGACAGCGCGGACTATATCGTGCGCGGTTACAGCCATGCTGATCGAATCGTTTACGGCACGGGTGCTGTGACTGCGACGGGAGATATTGCAGATAGGGCAAAGGAGCTGCTGGCGCGGGATGACATCGCCTATGTTCACGTCCGCTCCGCCCGCAACAATTGCTACCAATGCCGCATAGACCGCCTGAATACGCAGTTGGGCTTAATTTTACCGAATAAAATAAGCGGTCCGCAAATTTTCCGTGCGATTTTGGGACAGTGATAAATCGGGAATTATGAAGATGACCGGCAATCTGACCATGCAGAATCGCGGCGCGGGCCGCAGCAAGACACGTATTTACGGAACGGTTCAGTATTTCAATCAATCGGTGAAAGGCCGCGTGGTCGATCTTTCGGCCACCGGCATGGCGCTGGAACTGGAAGGCGCATTCGCCGCCACCAAGGGAAGCCGGGTCAAGGTGCAGAGCGAAGACCTCGGCTTCATCGAAGGCACGGTGCAGTGGCAGCACATGAACAGGCTTGGTCTGCAATTGCAGCTTTCCACCAACACGCTGGCCCAGCTTTCCTCCTACTTCCGTTTCTTCCATGCGGATGTGAAGCCGACGCTGGCTGGATGAAATGAAATTTACCGGATGGTTTAAAAATCCGGGACAAGTCACATGGCTGTCATTTTGATGATGGACTCCTCGATTATTCGTTTTACGCTGCCGCCTTCCCACGCAGCCTGAACTCATTCGAGGAGCTTCCATGTCTTCGCTTATCGGCCTTCATCCCATCACGCGACGTTCTCTGCTGAGAGGCATTGCCGCCTCTTCGGCCTTTGTCATGCTCCACCCGTTTGCGGCGCGTGCGCAGGGCAACCAGGCGCATCTGCGCATCATGGAAACGACGGATATTCACGTCCACGTTTTCCCTTATGATTATTACGCCGATAAGCCGAACGACACGCTGGGTCTGGCCCGTACCGCCTCCATCATCGACAGCATTCGTGCCGAAGCCGGCAACTCCATGCTGGTGGACAATGGCGACTTCCTTCAGGGCAACCCGCTGGGCGATTACATTGCCTATGAGCGTGGCATGAAGGCGGGTGACAAGCACCCGGTCATCAATGCCATGAATGTGCTGGGTTATGATTGCGGCACGCTGGGTAACCACGAGTTCAATTATGGACTCGATTTCATGTTCAACACGCTGGGCGGTGCTGGCTTCCCCTACGTCTGCGCCAACCTGACCAAGGGCCAGCTCGCGTCCGACCCCAAGCAGGACGACCTCTTCTTCAAGCCCTATGTGATCCTTGAAAAGCAGATCAAGGACGGCTCCGGCGCGACCAGCCCGGTCAAGGTCGGTATCATCGGCTTCGTACCGCCACAGATCATGATGTGGGATGCCAAGAACCTTGAAGGCAAAGCACAGACCCGCGATATCGTCGATGCCGCCAAGGCCTGGGTGCCCGTGATGAAGGAACAGGGTGCTGATATCATCATCGCGCTGTCGCATTCCGGTATCGAAGGCAAGGGTCAAAGCGACCGCATGGAAAATGCCTCGCTGTATCTCGCTGGCGTTCAGGGCATCGATGCCGTCTTCACAGGTCACCAGCATCTCGTCTTCCCCGGCCCCAAGACATGGGATGGCATCGAAGGTGCCGATCCGGTCAAGGGCACGCTGATGGGCAAGCCCGCCGTCATGGCCGGTTTCTGGGGCTCGCATATGGGCCTCATCGATCTGCTGCTGGAAAAGGATGGCAAGAACTGGAAGATCGTGGACTTTACCACCGAAGCCCGCCCGATCTATCACCGCGACGATAACCGCAAGATCGTGGCCGACGTGAAAGACAAGCCGGAAATCATCGCCGCCGCCAAGACCGATCACGAAGCCACCCTCGCCTATGTCCGCCGCCCCGTGGGCAAGACATCCGCGCCGCTCTATTCCTACTTCGCGCTGGTGGCGGATGATCCATCTGTCCAGATCGTGTCCAATGCCCAGACCTGGTACATCAAGGACATGCTGAAGGAAGGCCAGTATAAGGATCTGCCGGTTCTGTCTGCCGCCGCTCCCTTCAAGGCTGGTGGTCGTGGTGGCTCGGATTATTACACCGATGTCCCCACCGGTGATATCGCCATCAAGAACGTCGCCGACCTTTATCTCTACCCTAACACGGTGCAGGCCGTGCTGATCACCGGCGCGCAGGTCAAGGACTGGCTGGAAATGTCGGCAGGCATGTTCAACACGGTCGAAGCTGGCGCAAAGGACGCGCCGCTGCTGAACAACGATTTCCCGTCCTACAATTACGATGTCATCGACGGCGTGACCTACCAGATCGACATTTCCAAACCGGCCAAGTTCGACAAGGACGGCAAGGCCGTGACGCCGGAGAGCAACCGTATCGTCAACCTTCAGTTCGAAGGCAAGCCGATCGATCCGGCACAGAAATTCGTGGTTGCAACGAACAATTACCGCGCCAGCGGTGGCGGCAAGTTCCCCGGTATCGCGTCCGACAAGATCATCTTCGTTGCGCCGGATACCAACCGCGATGTCATCGTGCGCTACATCATCGCGCAGGGCACGATCAATCCGTCTGCCGACGACAACTGGTCCTTTGCACCAGTGGCCAACACGACAGCCGTGTTCGAAACCGGCCCGAAGGCGCGCCAATATGCCAAGGACGTCAAGGGCGCAAAGATCGAGGAAGCTGGCGATGGTGCCGAGGGCTTCGCCAAGTTCCGCCTGATCCTCTGAGGCTGATATCATGAGGCGCACCTTCAACCGTGCGCCTCATCTTTTTCCGCGAATTGCATATCGTTCTCGTAAAATTGTTTTCCGCGCATGCTCCATTTCAATTTTTTTCTCGTAATGTGAAACATATCTTACGAGCCAACGTACTGGGTATTGGATAGCAATATCGCTGATTGGCTTCTCAGGAGGTTTCCATGCCCGCCTACCGCCCGCCCCGCATTTCGTCTGCCGAAATCACCCCGCGCGACGTCTACATGTCCCGGCGCAATTTTCTCGGAACCGCAGCGGGCTTTGCCGCCATGGGGCTGACGGCTGAGAGTGCTTTCGCAGCACCGCTCACCGCCCAACCCGGCCCTTACAAGCTGGATGAAAAGCTGACGCCGCTCGATGCTGTGACCAGCTACAACAATTTCTACGAATTCGGCACGGACAAGGCCGACCCGAAAGCCAATTCAGGCGACTTCAAACCGACGCCGTGGACGGTGAAGGTGGATGGGCTGGTCGGCAAGCCGCAGGAATTCGGCATCGAAGACCTGCTGAAATCTCCGCTGGAAGAGCGGACCTATCGCATGCGCTGCGTGGAAGGCTGGTCCATGGTCATCCCATGGATTGGTTTCTCGCTCTCCACCCTACTAGATAAGGTGGAGCCGCTGGGCAGTGCCAAATACGTCGCTTTTGAAACAGTGGTTCGCCCGGAGGAAATGCCGGGGCAGAAGGGCTTTTTCCAGCCACTGGACTGGCCCTATGTCGAAGGCCTGCGTCTTGATGAGGCACGCCACCCGCTGACGATTCTTGCAGTCGGCCTTTATGGGGAAACGCTGCCGAACCAGAACGGCGCGCCGATCCGCCTTGTCGTGCCATGGAAATATGGTTTCAAGGGCATCAAATCTATCGTGCGTATTTCACTGGTGGAAAAGCAGCCGGAAACGACGTGGAAAAACTCCAATGCCCGCGAATATGGCTTCTACTCCAACGTCAATCCGAAGGTTGATCATCCGCGCTGGAGCCAGGCCACCGAGCAACGCATCGGCGAAGGCGGCTTCTTCAGCACCCAGAGACGTCCAACGCTGATGTTCAACGGCTATGATGAGGTCGCAAGTCTTTATAACGGGCTGGATCTGAAGGCGAATTACTGACCATGGCGTTTGCCGTCTCGCTCCCGTCCCTGCCGAAGCGATATCAGCCCGCGGCCATCTGGGCGCTTTACATCATTGGCCTGTGTCCCGGCATCTGGTACTTTTATCTCGCAGCCACCGGCGGGCTCGGCTTCAATCCGGTCAAGGATTTCGAGCATCTTCTCGGCATCTGGGCGCTGCGTTTCCTCTGTCTCGGCCTCTGCGTCACGCCGCTGCGTGATCTCTTCAACATCAATCTCATCGCCTATCGCCGGGCGTTGGGCCTCATCGCCTTTTATTACGTGCTGGCGCATTTCGCGGTCTATCTGGTTCTGGACCGGGGCATGGTCTTCAGCTCCATCATCGGCGATATTCTCAAGCGGCCCTACATCATGTTCGGCATGGCGGGGCTCGTCATGCTCATCCCGCTGGCGCTGACCTCCAACCGCTGGTCGATCCGCCAACTTGGCTCGCGCTGGAACACGCTGCATCGCCTGAGCTATTTCATCCTCATCTCCGGCATTTTGCATTTCGTGCTGGCGCGCAAATCGCTGACGCTAGAGCCGGTCTTCTACATTTCGGTCATGCTCATTCTGCTCGGCTATCGAACCATCAGACCCGCAATCATGGCCCGGAAGCGGGCGCGCAAGGCAGCTCTTTCGCCTAGAGGCGCTGCGCGATGAGCGCAGCCGCCGCTATTCCCAGCCCGTAACACGCAATATTCCACAGCGAAAAAACGCGGCCGAGCAGCAGTGCTCCCGATGTCGTAGCCCGAAACGCATCCAGCGCTGGAAAATGAACGAGCCGGATCAATTCCACAGCGATTGCCAGCCCGCAAGCGACTGCGACGGCCAGATGCCGTTTGCGCAATGGCATGACGGTCGCCACAAGCAGATAGACCATTGATCCCCACAGCACCGACCCGCCATATTTCACCACGACGAAGGGCAACCCGACCGTATAGCCATATCGCCGCAGCAGCAGACCGGCGAAGATCACTCCACAGGCGGAGATAAAAAACGCCAATCGGCTGCCATAAAATCGGTGGGCATGTTTGATCATCATGTCGCTTTATTTCCGGTTTGTTGTAGAGATACAATCCTGCCGAGTAAGAGGACCGATGGCTTTGACAAGCGAAACCACCTACCCCGCCAGTCGCCTCGCTACGCTTGACGCCTTTCTATGCGATAGACAGCCCTGGGGAGAGTTGAGAGGCGTAAAGCGTTTCATCGTCGAGTTTCTCTATTTCGGCATCAAGGAAGCGCGAGCCTGCATGTTCGCCGGGCTGTTTTTCATCTCGATCTTTCTTGTGCCACGCGGTGGCCTGTTCGGCCTGCCCCGCTACGATGTGCTGCTTGTCATCGCCCTTGGCATTCAGTTTTTCATGATCTGGAGCAAGCTGGAAACATGGGACGAAGCCAAGGCCATTCTGCTCTTTCACGTCGTCGGCTTTGCACTGGAGGTGTTCAAGACATCCGGCAGCATCCAGTCATGGTCCTATCAGGACTTCGCTTACACGAAAGTTCTGGGCGTACCCCTCTTTTCCGGCTTCATGTATGCCGCCGTCGGCAGCTACATCATTCAGGCATGGCGCCTGCTGGATGTGCGCATCCGCCACCATCCGCCCTACTGGATGGCGTCGCTGATGGGCATCGCCATCTACGCCAACTTCTTCACTCACCACTTCATCGGTGACTACCGCTGGTACATCGCCGCCTGCGCCATCGGCCTCTACGCCCGCGCCACCGTCATCTACCGCCCCTATGACCGAGACCGCAAAATGCCGCTGCTGCTCTCCTTCATCCTGATCGGCTTCTTCGTCTGGCTTGCAGAGAACATCTCCACCTTCTTCGGCATCTGGAGCTATCCCAACCTGCTCGGCGCGTGGTCGGCAGTGCATATCGGGAAGTGGAGTTCCTGGTCATTGCTGGTCATCATGACGTTCACGATTGTTTCGCATCTGAAGCACATCAAACGGCGAATTTCGGTGCCGGAGTGAGTTGACGAGCAGCGATGAGAGAAACCGAACGAGTGAAACGAAGGTTCGACGGACGGGGCGTCGTTCTGTCTGTTCTGCTCCATTGTCTTCTTGGCATCTTCCTCTTCCTCATGCCCTCGCCTGCACAGAAATCAGCCGTGCAGGAAGACGGCATCAGTGTGGAAATCGTTACGTTGGCTTTGGACAATGTCCAACAGAAGCCAGCACAGCCTTCGGCATCAGCAGATGACCTCCCGTCCCCGCCTGCCCAACCAGTCATTTCTCAGCCACCCGACCCTGAGGCCGACCCAGCCGTAGCGCCGCCGAATGACTTGCGCAAAAAAGTGAACCGACATTCGTAAAGCCTTCGCAAATGCTCTCGGAGGACGTTCTTGCAGATCGCCGCAGCGGCCAAGCCAGAGAGGCGCTGAGACAGCTTTCGCCAGCTGATCAGATCGAACAGCTCTGTAATCTCGAAGCGATGGCGCAGGTCGGAGCTTGGAACAAGGAACTCAAGCCTGACCGGGTAGTGGCATATGCCATGGCTGATCCAAAACTTTCAGGCAGTGACTTTATCGCGAAGGGAGCGGCGGTCCATAGCGAACGCGATTGGTATTCAATTCAGTTCAAATGCCAGCTGGCTCCGGATAGAAAGAAAGTGGTGGCCTCCGAATTCATGTTGGGCGCCTCGATTCCGCGCGATCGATGGGCCGAGTACAACCTTCCCTATGAAGATGAGCAGTTCGACTGAAAACTCGACGATGGATGGTTTGCGTCTGGCCTCTTTTTTTGCACGACTTGCTCCAGGTGTCGTCTCAGCGGAAAACACTGAAATCGGCAAGCTACCGTTCACTGAGAAAGTCTATCAGCGCGTCCCCTTGCAGTCTGAAATAGACCTTTTCCTCGACTCGACTTGCTCCTAGTCGATCATAGAAAGCCAAGGCTTTGGGATTGCTGGTCTCTGCCGTCCAATCAAACCGGATACAATTCCGTTCGACCGCTATTGTCGCTAGATATATCATCAATTTGCGGCCGAGGTTTTGCGACCGAGCGTTTGAAGAAACGAAAAGATCTTTCATGTAGAGAGTGCCGCGGCCGTCAGGCCCTGGATAAACGACTGCAAAAGTAGCGAACCCCGCAGGCGTTGAGCCGGCGTATGCTATAACAGCCTCCACGGATTTAGGTGACGACTCCAACGTTCTCAACGCCGCTTCGTGTCCGCCTTCGCTGCTGCCGAAGTAATGCTGCAGGCAGTCAGACATAATTGCAGAAAGATCTGCCAGCTCGTTCGTTGAAGCTAGGCGCAATACCGGTTCAGTGGTCATTCTTTCATCCATAAAAAGCTGCCGTTTAAACGACTCACTCCAATAAAGCCACCCGCGCCTGTAAAATCTGCGAGCAGACGCGCTTGGCTGTGTGCACCCTCCCAACTACCCTCACCCACCACCAAAACAAAAAAAAGCCGGACGATCGCTCGTCCGGCTTTTTGTTTCATCCCCGTAAGGGACGAATATTATGCAGCTTCGGCTTCAGCAGCTTCTGCAGCAACGCGAGCCTTGTCAGCCTTGCCCTTGGCGTCTACGTCGCGTTCTACGAACTCGACAACAGCCATGGCAGCGTTGTCGCCCTGACGGTAGCCAGCCTTCATGATACGCAGGTAGCCGCCGTTGCGGGTTGCGTAACGTTCAGCGATGGCTTCGAACAGCTTGCGAACAGCGTCCTGGTCCTTGATCTGCGAGATAGCCTGACGACGAGCGTGCAGGTCGCCGCGCTTGCCGAGGGTTACCAGCTTTTCTACGATCGGGCGAATTTCCTTCGCCTTTGGCAGAGTTGTTACGATCTGCTCATGGGTGATGAGCGAAGCAGCCATGTTGGCAAACATTGCCTTGCGGTGGCTGGCGGTTCTATTGAGCTTGCGGCCTGAATTTCCGTGGCGCATTGCTATTCTCCTTTAATGCAGGTTTCCTGTTCGGCCCTGCCGTTTCCTGGCACATGCAGGCGACGTGCCTGCTGTTTGACGGGGAAAGGCAGTCTTTAAAGGGCCTGCCTTTTTATTGGTTAATACTGGTCTTCGTAACGCTTAGCGAGATCTTCGATGTTCTCTGGTGGCCATGCGGGCACTTCCATGCCGAGATGCAGACCCATGGAAGCGAGAACTTCCTTGATTTCGTTGAGCGACTTGCGACCAAAGTTCGGCGTGCGAAGCATTTCGGCTTCTGTCTTCTGAATGAGGTCGCCAATGTAGACGATGTTGTCGTTCTTCAGGCAGTTTGCCGAACGAACGGACAGTTCCAACTCGTCGACCTTCTTGAGAAGCGCCGGGTTGAATGCCAGTTCGGTCACAGATTCTTCTTCTGCTTCCTTCTGCGGCTCGTCGAAGTTGACGAAGACGCCGAGCTGGTCCTGAAGAATGCGAGCGGCGAAGGCAACGGCGTCTTCGCCAGAAACCGAACCGTTGGTCTCGATCGTCATGATCAGCTTGTCATAGTCCAGAACCTGGCCTTCACGGGTGTTTTCCACCTTGTAGGACACTTTCTTGACCGGAGAATAAAGGCTGTCCACCGGAATAAGACCGATAGGTGCATCTTCCGCGCGGTTACGTTCTGCAGGCACGTAGCCCTTGCCGTTGTTGACGGTGAATTCCATGCGGATTTCAGCGCCATCATCAAGCGTGCAGATAACGTGGTCGGGATTGAGGATCTCGATGTCGCCAACCGTCTGGATATCACCAGCGGTGACGGCACCTGGACCCTGCTTGCGCACGACCATGCGCTTGGAATCGTCACCATCCATCTTGATGGCGATTTCCTTGATGTTCAGCACGATATCAGTCACGTCTTCCCGAACGCCGGGAATAGAGGAGAACTCGTGCAGAACGCCGTCGATCTGTACCGCTGTCACAGCGGCGCCACGCAGAGACGACAAGAGAACGCGACGGAGCGCGTTACCGAGCGTCAGACCGAAACCGCGTTCCAGCGGCTCGGCAACCAGCGTTGCCTTGGTGCGGCTGGAAGACGTGAACTCGACCTTGTTCGGCTTGATCAGTTCCTGCCAATTCTTTTGAATCATCTTTAAACCTTCCGTTCGCCGCCACCATCCAATCGTGGCGGACCGAGCATGATCACCGAGAGGAACCCGAAGGTTCATCGGAGGGTTTGAAAGCGTCGGAAAACCGGACAAGCCGGCAACCACACGCCGATTACGCGAAAATTCCGCCAGACCAAAGGCAAGGCGGAATTCCCAGACAGAAACGCGTTAGACGCGACGCTTCTTGCGCGGGCGGCAACCGTTGTGCGGGATCGGCGTCACGTCGCGGATGGAGGTGATCATGAAACCGGCAGCCTGGAGAGCGCGAAGTGCGGACTCACGACCCGAACCTGGACCGCAAACCTCTACCTCAAGCGACTTCATGCCGTGTTCCTGAGCCTTCTTGGCGCAATCTTCAGCAGCGATCTGAGCAGCAAAAGGAGTCGATTTACGCGAACCCTTGAAGCCCTTTGCACCAGCAGACGACCAGGCAATAGCATTGCCCTGTGCGTCGGTGATGGTGATCATCGTGTTGTTGAAGGTCGAGTTGACGTGCGCAACACCCGACGTGATATTTTTGCGTTCGCGGCGGCGTACGCGTGTGGCTTCCTTGGCCATGATGTACCTTTCATTGATCTCTTCACCGCCGTAACACCAGCGGCTACACCGGCGATCAGCTTCCTGAGAAGCATCTCGCCAAACTCAGAAAGGCTGGTGCGGCTTGCACCAGCCTCCCCTTTCCGGAAAACCGGAAAATTACTTCTTCTTACCAGCGATCGCCTTCGCCGGACCCTTACGGGTACGAGCGTTGGTGTGCGTGCGCTGACCGCGGACCGGAAGGCCACGACGGTGGCGAAGGCCACGGTAGCAACCGAGGTCCATCAGGCGCTTGATGTTCATCGCGGTTTCGCGACGAAGATCACCCTCGACGCGATAGTCGCGGTCGATGGCTTCGCGGATCTGAAGGATTTCGGCATCCGTCAGCTGATGAACGCGCTTCTCAGCCGGAATACCGACCTTGTCCATGATTTCCTGCGCGAATTTCGGACCAATCCCGTGAATATAGGTCAAAGCGATAACAACGCGCTTAGCCGTCGGGATGTTGACGCCAGCGATACGTGCCACGTCTATTCTCCTTGCGTTCCAGTTGCCATCCGGCAAGTGGTGCTTTCATTTGAGCGGCACGAGTTTGCCGCCAGTTCAAATTCCTGTTCGTCACAAGTCAAAACGACCGAACCCGGACTTTCCTTCCCTAAAGGAAAATCCGCGCCAGTCGCTTGGGTTGTCGCGAGTTGGCGCGGTGTTTAACGGAATCGGTTCAAAAAAGCAACCGGCCCCGCCAAGATTCTTTAGATACGCGCAGCAGAAGCCGCTGCATTCGGTGCTTTTTCAAGAACACCCTCGATAGCGACGGTCACATCATCGACATGCGCCATGCCATCCAGCACCACAAGCTCGCCCTGCCCCTCGTAATAGGCGGACAAAGGTGCCGTCTTTTCGCGGTATTCGGAAAGACGCTTGCGGAACGATTCTGGATTGTCATCCGAACGAACCGTGCCACCTGCGGCAATCGTTTCTGCCACGCGGTTTTCGATTCGGCGAATGAGCGCCTCTTCGTCCACCTTCAGCTCGATAACGGCATCGAGCACGAGATTCTTCTGCCGCATGTTTTCCGCAAGCGCCTTGGCCTGCGGAACCGTGCGCGGATAACCGTCGAGGATGAACCCCTTGGCACAGTCCGGCTGCTCGATACGTTCGGAAACGATCTGGTTGACGATATCATCCGATACGAGACCGCCAGCATCCATGACTTCCTTGGCGCGCTTGCCGATCTCAGAACCGTCGCTGACGGCCGCCCGGAGCATATCGCCCGTAGACAGCTGCGGAATGCCGTACTTGTCGGTCAGCCGCTTCGCCTGGGTTCCCTTGCCAGCTCCCGGTGGTCCCAAAAATATCAGTCTCATCGTCCCCTCTTTCCTCCACGCAGTTTCGATTTCTTGATCAGCCCCTCATATTGCTGGGCGATCAGGTGACCCTGAATCTGTGCCACAGTATCAAGAGTTACACTGACTACGATCAAAAGCGAAGTACCACCAAGGGCTAATGGGATACCTGTGCGCGCGATAAGCGTTTCAGGAAGAATACAGACGAAGACGAGGTAGATGGCACCCACAACGGTGATGCGCGTCAACACGTAGTCGATATATTCCGCCGTGCGCTCGCCGGGGCGAATGCCTGGAATAAAGCCGCCATGCTTCTTCAGATTGTCAGCCGTATCCTTCGGATTGAAGACGATGGCCGTGTAGAAGAAAGCAAAGAAGGCGATCAGCAGGCCGTAAAGCAGCATGAACAGCGGCTGTCCGTGCTGAAGAGACGCAATGATGGCCGTCGCCCATGGTGGCAGGTTCGTGCTGTTGGTGAAGCCAGCGGCAGTCGCAGGCAGCAGCAGCAGCGAGGATGCGAAGATCGCAGGAATAACGCCAGCCGTGTTGAGCTTCAAAGGCAGATGCGATGTATCGCCCTGGAACATACGGTTGCCGACTTGTCGCTTCGGATATTGAATCAGAAGACGACGCTGTGCGCGCTCCACGAAAACGATCAGCGCGATCACGCCGATAGCAACGACAACGACGGTGAGAATCAGCGTTGTGGACAGAGCACCGGTACGACCCAGTTCCAGCGTACCAGCCAGAGCCTTCGGCAGACCTGCGGCAATACCCGCGAAGATGATCAGAGAAATACCGTTACCGATACCGCGCGATGTGATCTGCTCACCGAGCCACATCAGGAACATCGTGCCGCCAAGCAGCGTGATGACGGTCGAGACGCGGAAGAACCAGCCTGGATCGATGACCAGCCCTGCCCCGCTTTCGAGACCTGCGGCAATACCGTAAGCCTGCAGCGTGCCGAGAAGCACCGTGCCGTAGCGCGTGTACTGGTTGATGATCTTGCGGCCCGCCTCACCTTCCTTTTTCAAGGCTTCGAGCGAAGGCACGACCGATGTCATCAGCTGTACGATGATCGATGCGGAAATGTAAGGCATGATGCCGAGCGCGAAGATCGCCATGCGCTCAACGGCGCCGCCCGCAAACATGTTGAAGAGACCGAGGATACCGTTGGCCTGACCCTGAAAGGCCCGAGCATAGGCTTCCGGGTTCAGACCAGGAAGCGGAATATGCGTACCAAGACGATAAACGAGAAGTGCGGCAAGGGTAAACCAGAGGCGCTTTTTCAGATCTTCAGCTTTCGCGAAGGTCGAAAAATTCAGGTTTGAGGCCAGTTGTTCCGCTGCTGAAGCCATAAATTTCTCCGCATGACCCTTGTCCAGCGGCACGGAAACCGGCAATTCCGGAAAAGGTCGTAAAGATACTGGTTCAAAAACCGGGCTTCGGACGGATCACGGCTTTTACGCCGAAATCATGCCTCACCCTTGTTTTCGTTCGTTCGCTCCACATTCACCTGAATGCTTCAGAACTGTGAGGCTCTCCCCGCAACATTTTCACGCTGCTTGAGAGTTTCCGCATAATCCTCGATATAATCGATTAGGATTCAAGAACTTATGCGACTTTAGAGCGCGAACGCCCGGAGTGAAACACACCGGGCGTTCAGCATCTTATATTACTCTGCGGCTTCCGCTGCAACAACCAGAAGCTTGATAGAGCTACCAGCTTTCTCGATCTTTTCAACAGCAGGCTTGGAAGCGCCAGCAACTTCGAAGGAAACCTTCGTTGTCAGCTCGCCGTCGGCCAGAATGCGAACGCCGTCCTTCGGGCGACGAATAACGCCAGCAGCCTTGAGAGCAGCAGCATCGATCGTTGCCTTGGCATCGAGCTTGCCTGCATCGATAGCAGCCTGAACGCGACCGAGCGAAACGGTGACGAATTCAGATGCGAAGATGTTGGTGAAGCCGCGCTTTGGCAGACGACGGTAGATTGGCATCTGACCGCCTTCGAAGCCGTTGATGGCAACGCCGGAACGAGCCTTCTGACCCTTGACGCCGCGACCACCGGTCTTGCCCTTGCCGGAACCAATACCGCGACCTACGCGGATACGGTCCTTCGTGGAGCCTTCGTTGTCTTTAATTTCATTGAGTTTCATGATGACTTCCTCCGTCTCACTTCTCGTCTACGACGCGAACGAGATGCTGGACAGCACGGATCATGCCGCGAACAGCTGGGGTATCTTCCAGAGTGCGCTGACGGTGCATCTTGTTGAGACCCAGGCCGATCAGCGTCTGGCGCTGAACCGCAGGGCGGCGAATTGGGCTGCCGATCTGTTCGACCGTAACAGTCGTCTTGGCTTCAGTAGTCTTCTTGGCCATGATACTGCTCCTTATTCTTCAGTCGCGTTGCCGGAAGCGGCGCGGCGGGACTGAAGGGTCGCATACTTAAGACCACGCTGTGCAGCGATGTCCTTCGGATGAACCTGGTGCTTCAGAGCGTCGAACGTTGCGCGAACCATGTTGTATGGGTTCGAAGAACCGGTCGACTTTGCGACGACGTCATGAACGCCGAGCGTTTCGAAAACAGCGCGCATCGGACCACCGGCGATGATACCGGTACCGGCCTTTGCCGAGCGCAGCAGAACCTTGCCAGCGCCGTGACGACCGTTGACGTCGTGGTGCAGCGTGCGGCCATCGCGAAGCGGAACGAAAATCAGATCGCGCTTTGCGCTTTCAGTTGCCTTGCGGATTGCTTCAGGAACTTCACGAGCCTTGCCGTGACCGAAGCCAACGCGGCCCTTCTGATCGCCTACAACTACGAGAGCAGCAAAACCGAAACGACGGCCGCCCTTGACGACTTTCGCTACGCGGTTGATCGCGACCAGCTTGTCGACGAATTCGCTATCGCGCTCTTCACGGTTCTGGCGGTCGTCGCGAGAACCTCTTTTTTCTTGTGCCATTGTCCTTTTCCTTTTTCTTTTACGGGTGGAACGGCAAACGAAAAGACCATCGGCTTCATTGCTGAAGCCCGCATGGCCCGGTGAAATCCGCCCGAAACGTTGTCCGGGCGGATAAAGTCATTAGAAGTTCAGACCGCCTTCGCGGGCTGCTTCAGCCAAAGCCTTGATGCGGCCATGGTAAATGAAAGCGCCGCGGTCGAATACGACATCCTTGATACCAGCCTTGCTGGCACGTTCAGCAACCAGCTTGCCAACAACGGCAGCTGCTGCAACGTCTGCACCCGTCTTCAGGGACGAGCGCAGATCAGCCTCGAGCGTGGAGGCAGACGCAAGCGTCTTTCCAGCCACATCATCGATGACCTGAACGTAGATGTTCTTCGACGAGCGATGAACCGACAGGCGCGGGCGACCGTTGGCAACCGCCTTGATCTGGCGGCGCACGCGGTTCGCGCGACGTGCAAGTGCTTCTTTCCTGCTAGCCATTTCGCGTGATCCTTACTTCTTCTTGCCTTCTTTGCGGATGATCCGTTCTTCAGCGTACTTGACGCCTTTGCCCTTGTAGGGCTCGGGACCACGGTATTCGCGGATTTCCGCGGCAACCTGACCGACCTGCTGCTTGTTAATACCCGAAACGATGATTTCCGTTGGCTTCGGAACGGCAATCGTGATGCCTTCCGGAGTCTGGTAAATCACGTCGTGGCTAAAACCGAGTGCCAGCTGCAGGTTCTTACCCTGCATGGCCGCACGATAACCAACGCCGTTGATTTCGAGCTTGCGTTCGTAACCGTCCTTGACACCCTTGAAGATGTTCTCGACCATCGTGCGGGACATGCCCCACTTGGAACGAGCTTCCTTGCTGTCATTGGAAGGCGTAACCGAAACCGCGTTATCTTCCAGTTTAACCTGGACTTCGTCATTGGCGACGAAGAACAGTTCACCCTTAGGACCCTTGGCAGTAATCTTCTGGCCGTCGACACTGGCCGTCACACCTGCAGGAACCTGAACGGGCTTTTTACCGATACGAGACATATTTCTATCCTGTCTGTCCGTTAAGGAGATCCCTGCTCAGTCTTAGAAGACCGAGCAAAGAACCTCGCCACCAACGTTCTGTTCGCGAGCCTGGTGATCGGCCATAACACCCTTCGGAGTCGAAAGAATGCTAATGCCGAGGCCGTTCGCGACCTGCGGAATGGACTTGACCGAGACATAAACCCGGCGGCCCGGCTTGGACACGCGGCCGATCTCACGGATCACAGACGCGCCTTCGTAGTACTTCAGTTCGATGGTGAGTTCGGACTTGCCGTTCTCGAAATCGACCTTGGAATAACCGCGAATGTAGCCTTCAGCCTGCAGCACGTCGAGAACGCGTGCGCGGAGGCTGGATGCTGGCGTGTTGACCGAAGACTTGCGACGGGCAGCACCATTGCGGATTCGGGTGAGCATATCACCCAACGGATCAGTCATTGTCATGTGCCCGTCTCCTTACCAGCTCGACTTGACAATACCCGGCACCTTGCCGGAGTTGCCCAACTCGCGAAGCGCAATACGCGACATTCCGAGTTTGCGGTAGAACGCGCGCGGACGGCCCGTTACTTCGCAGCGGTTGCGGATACGCGTCTTCGAGCCGTCACGCGGCAGCGAAGCGAGCTTCAGAGTTGCCTGGAACCGCTCTTCGATCGGAAGGGACTGGTTCATGACAATAGCCTTCAGGGCGGCACGCTTGCCGGCCTGCGAAGCCACTGTCTTGCGGCGGCGCTTGTTCTTTTCAACTGCGCTTGTTTTCGCCATATCGTAGTTCCTTTTCTACGCTCGTCGTTACGGTTATTGACGGAACGGGAAGTTGAACTCTGTTAGAAGAGCCCGCGCTTCGTCGTCCGACGTCGCCGTCGTGCAAACGATGATGTCCATGCCCCACATCTGATCAACCTTATCGTAGTTGATCTCAGGGAACACAATGTGTTCCTTGATGCCCATGGCGAAGTTGCCACGGCCGTCAAAGCTCTTGGGGTTCAGACCCCGGAAGTCGCGAACGCGCGGAAGCGCGATGTTGACCAGACGATCAAGGAATTCGTACATGCGGGCGCCACGAAGGGTAACCTTCGCACCGATTGGCATATGTTCGCGAACCTTGAAGCCCGCGATCGAATTGCGAGCCTTGGTGATGACAGGCTTCTGACCGGCAATTGCCGCCAGATCGCCAGCAGCAACCGTTGGCTTCTTCGAATCAGCAGTTGCTTCACCAACGCCCATGTTGATGACGATCTTGTCCAGCTTGGGGATCATCATAACGTTAGCGTAGGAGAACTTCTCCTGCATTGCGCCACGAATACGGGAAACGTATTCAGTCTTGAGACGCGGCTCGTACTTGGACTCAGCCATCGATCACTTCTCCCGAACGCTTGGCCACGCGGACCTTCTTGCCGTCAACAACCTTGAAACCAACGCGAGTCGGCTTGCCATCCTTATCGGCGATGGCGAGGTTGGAAATGTGCAAGGAAGCTTCCTTGTTGATGATGCCGGCTTCCTGGCTCTGGGTCTGGCGCTGGTGACGCTTCACCATGTTTACGCCACTCACGACAGCCCGGTCTTCTTTCGGCAAGACCTGTGTTACTTCGCCGGTACGGCCCTTGTCCTTACCGGTCAATACGACAACCTTGTCGCCTTTGCGGATCTTCTGCATCGCTATCGCTCCTTACAGTACTTCTGGAGCCAGCGAGATGATCTTCATGTGGTTCTTAGCGCGAAGTTCGCGTGGAACCGGTCCGAAGATACGGGTGCCGATCGGCTCTTTCTTGTTATCGATAAGAACGGCTGCGTTGTTATCGAAACGGATGACGCTGCCGTCAGCGCGGCGGATGTCTTTCGCGGTACGAACAACGACCGCCTTCATCACGTCGCCCTTCTTGACGCGGCCGCGCGGAATGGCTTCCTTAATAGAAACGACAATAATGTCGCCAACGGAAGCATACTTACGCTTCGAGCCGCCCAGCACCTTGATGCACATGACACGACGTGCGCCGGAGTTATCCGCCACGTCGAGGTTTGTTTGCATCTGAATCATGTCAGGTCGCCTTCTTGTTGTTACCGGACCGGTTGGGCAAGTTTATAGAAACAGCCCCCTGTTCCAGCTTATGAAATGTCTCTGTTTTCGCGCGGAATAATCGTGACAGGGTGGTTTCCTAAAGGACCTTCCGTGCGCATCAAAGCAAAAGAACGCCCGTGAACGAGCGTCCTTGCGCTGCTTCATACAGACTTTCGCGCATATAGCAAGAGCTGCGCGAAAATCAGTTGAAATTATGCCTGGGCGGAAACGACCGTCCAGCGCTTGTCCTTGGAAATCGGTGCGCATTCCTCGATGGAAACGACATCGCCGATCTTGTACTGGTTGTTTTCGTCGTGCGCCTTGTACTTCTTCGAACGGCGAACGGTCTTCTGAAGCAGCGGGTGAGCGAATCGGCGCTCGACGCGAACTACGACAGTCTTCTCGTTCTTGTCGGACACAACGACGCCCTGCAGAATGCGTTTAGGCATATTATTCTTCCTTTAGGCCTTGGCTTCTGCCGCCTTCTGGCGGGCAATGGTTTTCACGCGGGCGATGTCCTTGCGGACTTCGTCAATGCGCGAGGACTTTTCCAACTGGCCGGTTGCCTTCTGGAAGCGCAGGTTGAACTGCTCTTTCTTCAGGTCGGCAAGTTTGTCCTTGAGCTGATCGGCGCTGAGGCCGCGAACGTCTTCGGCTTTCATGGTGCCTGCTCCTTACTCTGCGATGCGCTGAACGAAGCGCGTCTTCACCGAGAGCTTGGCAGCGCCGAGACGAAGCGCCTCGCGGGCGATCTCCTCGGAAACACCGTCGATCTCGAACATCATACGACCGGGCTTGACCTTGCATGCCCAGTATTCAACAGAACCCTTGCCCTTACCCATACGAACTTCGGTCGGCTTCGCCGTAACCGGAGTGTCTGGGAATACGCGGATCCACACACGACCAGCGCGCTTCATGTAACGCGTGATCGCGCGGCGGGCCGCCTCGATCTCGCGCGCGTTCACGCGGTTCGGTTCCTGCGACTTCAAGCCGAATTCACCGAATGCCAGGTCAAAGCCGCCCTTGGCCACACCTTTAATGCGACCCTTAAACTGCTTACGGTACTTAGTACGCTTTGGCTGCAACATTTTCTAACTTCTCCGAGCTTATCTTTCGCCAGCGTCAATCAAGCGTTTTCGCGGCGACGGTCGCCACGATCACCGCGCTGCTCACGGCTTGCAGGGCCCTGTGCATCGCCTTCTAGACCACGACGTTCAGAAGCCATCGGATCGTGCTCAAGGATTTCGCCCTTGAAGATCCAGACCTTGATGCCGCAAATACCGAATGCCGTTGTAGCTTCTGCTACACCGTAATCGATGTCTGCACGCAGCGTGTGCAAAGGAACGCGACCTTCGCGGTACCATTCGGTACGAGCGATTTCAGCGCCGCCGAGACGGCCACCGCAGGTGATCTTGATGCCTTCGGCGCCAAGACGCAGTGCGGACTGAACAGCGCGCTTCATTGCACGGCGGAATGCCACGCGGCGCTCAAGCTGCTGAGCAATCGACTGAGCAACAAGCGTTGCGTCGATTTCAGGCTTGCGCACTTCAACGATGTTGAGGTGCGTTTCAGACGCGGTCATCTCAGAAATCTTCTTGCGAAGCTTCTCGATGTCTGCACCCTTCTTGCCGATGATCAGACCCGGACGAGCCGAGTGAATGGTCACGCGGCACTTCTTGTGCGGACGCTCGATGATAACCTTGGCGATGCCAGCCTGCTTCAATTCCTTGATCAGGTAAGCGCGGATAGCCAGGTCTTCGTGCAGAAGCTTGCCGTATTCGGCAGTGTCTGCATACCAGCGGCTATCCCACGTACGGTTAATGCCGAGGCGGAAGCCGATTGGATTGATTTTCTGACCCATTATGCGGCCTCCCCTTTTTCTTCCACTTCACGAACAACGATCGTCAAGTGAGAGAACGGCTTTTCGATACGCGATGCACGACCACGGCCACGAGCGTGGAAACGCTTCATGGTGATGGACTTGCCGACATAGGCCTCGGCGACGACGAGAGCGTCGACGTCGAGGTCATGGTTGTTTTCAGCGTTAGCGATTGCCGATTCCAGCGTCTTCTTGACGGTGGAAGCGATACGCTTGCGGGAGAATTCGAGCTCGGCGAGAGCGCGATCAACCTTCTTGCCACGGATAAGAGCGGCAACCAGGTTCAGTTTCTGGGGGCTGACGCGGAGCGTACGGGCAATGGCCTGAGCCTCATTGTCCTTCAGCCGGCGTTCGGTCTTAGCCTTCGCCATGATTACTTCCTCTTTGCCTTCTTGTCCGCACCATGACCGTAATAGGTCCGGGTCGGAGAGAATTCACCGAACTTGTGTCCGACCATGTCTTCGTTGACCGAGACGGGCACATGCTTGCTGCCGTTGTAGACGCCGAATGTCAGACCAACGAACTGCGGCAGGATCGTGGAGCGACGGCTCCAGATCTTGATCACTTCATTGCGTCCGCCTTCACGTACCTTCTCAGCCTTAGTGAGAAGATAGCCGTCAACAAACGGACCTTTCCATACTGAACGAGCCATTTGAGAGTTCCTCTCTTACTTCTTGCGCTGATGGCGCGAACGCATGATGAACTTGTCGGTCGATTTGTTCGAGCGGGTGCGCTTGCCTTTGGTAGGCTTACCCCAAGGGGTAACCGGGTGACGACCACCCGACGTGCGACCTTCACCACCACCGTGTGGGTGGTCGACCGGGTTCATCACGACACCGCGAACGTGAGGCTTCTTGCCGCGCCAGCGTGAACGACCGGCTTTGCCGTCGTTGATGTTGCCATGATCGGCATTCGAGACAGCACCGATGGATGCAAGGCAAGAGCCATGCACCAGACGCTGCTCACCGGAGTTCAAGCGAAGGATCGCCATCCCTGCATCGCGACCAACGAGCTGAACATAAGTACCGGCAGAGCGGGCAATCTGACCACCCTTTGCAGGCTTCATCTCGACGTTATGGATGATCGATCCGACAGGAATGTACTGAAGAGGCATTGTGTTGCCTGGCTTCACGTCCACTGCCTTTTCGGAGGCGATCACCTTGTCACCGGCAGCGAGACGCTGTGGCGCGAGAATGTAAGCCTGTTCGCCGTCCGTGTATGTCACGAGCGCGATGAATGCGGTGCGGTTAGGGTCATATTCCAGACGCTCGACCGTACCTTCAACGTCGAATTTACGACGCTTGAAGTCTACCAGACGGTAGGTCCGCTTGTGACCGCCGCCCTGAAAACGAACGGTGATCCGGCCCTGGTTGTTACGGCCACCCTTCGAGCTGAGGCCCTCTGTAAGAGCCTTTACCGGCTTGCCCTTGTAGAGCGAAGAACGGTCCACGATAACCAGCTGACGCTGGCTTGGCGTGGTCGGATTGAAACTTTTCAATGCCATTGTATTTGTTCCCTTTTGGGTCTTTGCCCGCTTGGGCCTAACCTTTAGAGTCCGGTGGACACGTCGATGGATTGACCTTCAGCCAGCGTAACGATGGCTTTCTTGACATCCTTACGCTTACCAGCGAATCCACGGAAACGACGGGTCTTACCCTTGCGGATAAGCGTGTTCACTGCCGTGACCTTGACGCCGAAGAGTGCTTCGATCGCTGCCTTGATTTCAGGCTTCGAAGCGTCCTTGGCGACGTTGAATACGACCTGGTTCTGTTCAGAGACCAGCGTCGACTTTTCTGTGATCGAAGGAGATACGATCACGTCGTAGTGGCGAAGATCCGTCATTTGAACCGCTCCTCGAGGGCTTCTACCGCAGCCTTGGACAGCACGAGCTTACCGCGGCGCAGGATGTCGTAAACATTGATGCCCTGAATCGGCAGAACGTCCACATTCGGAATGTTCTGAGCTGCGAGCTTGAAGTTGCCATCAAGTTCAGCGCCGCCAATTACGAGAGCGTTGGTCAGGCCAAGCGTTGCGAAGTGGCCAAGCAGGCCCTTTGTCTTTGCATCGGTCGCAACGAGCTGATCGACAATGATCAGTTCTTCCGACTTCAGCTTTGCAGACAAAGCGTGACGCAGAGCAAGCGCACGAACCTTCTTCGGAAGATCGTGAGCGTGGCTACGAACGACTGGGCCATGGGCCTTGCCGCCGCCGCGGAACTGCGGTGCGCGAGCCGAATGGTGACGAGCGCGGCCCGTACCCTTCTGCTTGTACATCTTTGCACCCGTACGGGAAACTTCCGAACGGTTCTTGGATTTGTGCGTTCCCTGCTGCTTCTTGGCAAGCTGGTAACGAACCATGCGGGCCAGGATGTCCTGGCGCGGGTCGAGGCCGAAAATTTCGTCCGACAGGGATACCGTGCCGGCGTCTTTTCCCTCGAGGGTTTTGACGTTCAATTCCATGATGAGGCTCCCTTACTTCGCTGCCGACTTAACGGCGTCGCGGACGATGATCCAGGAACCCTTGGAACCGGGAACGGCGCCCTTCACGAGGATCAAACCGCGACCCTCATCGGTCGAAACCACTTCCAGATTCTGGGTGGTGACGCGTGTGCTGCCCATATGACCAGCCATGCGCTTGCCCTTCCAGACCTTGCCCGGATCCTGGTTCGAACCAGTCGAACCATGTGCGCGGTGCGAGATCGAGTTACCGTGCGACGCGCGGCCACCACCGAAGTTGTGGCGCTTCATCGAACCGGCAAAACCTTTACCGATTGTCGTGCCGGTAACGTCTACCAGCTGGCCTGTCTGGAAATGATCTGCGGTCAGTGTTGCACCGACGTCGATGAGGTTCTCGGGGGAAACCCGAAACTCAACGAGCTTTGCTTTCGGCTCGACGCTGGCGGCGGCGAAATGACCGCGAAGTGCCTTTGTCGTATTCTTGACCTTGGACTGGCCGGCACCGAGCTGAACTGCGGTGTAGCCATTCTTGTCTTCTGTGCGCTGGGAAACAACTTGTACGTTGTCCAAACGCAGTACCGTTACTGGAATATGCTCACCGGCGTCGTTATAGACCCGGGTCATACCCACTTTCTGTGCAATCACACCTGAACGCATTGGTTCAATCCTCTTGCGAGCCTTCAAGGGAGAACCCTCTGTGGCCTTTGTTAAGGAGTTCCCTTCGACATCTCACGACGTTTCCGGTCTCCGGATTGGAAGTCGTTGGATTGCTCCACGTACCTTCCTTGTTATATCGGCCCTTACTTTCGCAAGGTCAGGCCGAGGTCTTAGAGCTTGATTTCGACGTCAACGCCAGCAGCCAGGTCGAGCTTCATCAAAGCATCGACGGTCTGTGGGGTTGGGTCTACGATATCGAGAAGACGCTTGTGCGTCCGCATTTCGAACTGCTCACGGCTCTTCTTGTCAACGTGAGGAGAGCGGTTGACGGTAAACTTTTCGATGCGTGTAGGCAGCGGAACCGGGCCGCGAACGCTGGCGCCAGTGCGCTTGGCGGTCGACACGATTTCACGGGTAGAGGCATCGAGGATCCGGTGATCAAACGCCTTGAGGCGGATACGGATATTCTGGCCGTTCATTCGTCTTGTCCTTGTTCTTTGTCTTTGGATTTCCGCACGCGGAAATACATGAACCTGTTGATCGTGGCGCCGCAGATTTTCAAAAATCAAGAGGAATGCAAAGCAGCATCCCAATCATTTCGGTAGTCTGTAATGTTGAAATCACCGGGCCTCGCAACGGATGCGAATCCAACTGGTGAGTGTGAGTGCGCGTTTACGCGCTTTCACCGGATTTTTCAAGCCTTAAAAATGCAACGCCGCAACGCTTTTTATAAAACGTCCGATGGCGGTGTCTTTCGCACCGCCATCGGCCACTAACACACAGCAGGAATTGCCCCCTGCTCTATTCGCGACGATGCCATGGCACCGTCAGCGTTTATTACTCGACGATCGAAGCAACGATGCCGGCGCCGACGGTACGGCCGCCTTCGCGGATAGCGAAGCGCAGCTTTTCTTCCATCGCGATCGGAACGATCAGCTCAACAGCAACGGTGACGTTGTCGCCTGGCATAACCATTTCCGTGCCTTCTGGAAGCGAAACGATACCGGTCACGTCCGTCGTACGGAAGTAGAACTGTGGGCGGTAGTTCGTGAAGAACGGCGTATGACGGCCGCCTTCTTCCTTCGTCAGGATGTAGGCTTCAGCCATGAACTTCTTGTGCGGCTTGACAGAACCTGGCTTGCACAGAATCTGACCACGCTCAACGCCGTCACGGGTAACGCCGCGAACCAGTGCGCCGATGTTGTCGCCAGCCTGGCCCTGATCGAGCAGCTTGCGGAACATTTCAACGCCGGTAACAGTCGTCTTGGATGTTGGCTTGATGCCGACGATTTCGACTTCTTCACCAACCTTGACGATACCGCGCTCAACGCGACCCGTCACAACCGTACCGCGGCCAGAGATCGAGAACACGTCTTCGATTGGCATCAGGAACGGCTGGTCGATTGGACGCTCTGGCGTAGGGATGTAGGCGTCAACCTGAGCCATCAGCTCGCGGATCGCGTCTTCACCGATCGTCTTGTCAGAATCTTCAAGAGCAGCAAGTGCCGAACCCTTGACGACAGGAACATCGTCGCCTGGGAAGTCGTAGGACGACAGAAGTTCGCGAACTTCCAGTTCTACCAGTTCCAAGAGTTCTGCGTCGTCAACCTGGTCAACCTTGTTGAGGAACACGACCAGAGCCGGAACGCCAACCTGACGAGCAAGCAGGATGTGCTCGCGGGTCTGTGGCATTGGGCCGTCGGCTGCAGAGCAAACCAGGATCGCGCCGTCCATCTGGGCAGCACCGGTGATCATGTTCTTCACGTAGTCGGCGTGGCCGGGGCAGTCAACGTGCGCGTAGTGACGGTTCGGAGTCTCATATTCAACGTGAGCCGTCGAAATCGTGATACCGCGGGCCTTTTCTTCCGGTGCAGCGTCGATTTGGTCATACGCCTTGAACTCGCCGAAGTACTTCGTGATCGCAGCAGTCAACGACGTCTTGCCGTGGTCAACGTGACCGATCGTGCCAATGTTGACGTGCGGCTTATTGCGCTCAAACTTGCTCTTTGCCATTAGTGGCTCTCCATTCTGATCCCGTAACGGGAATAAACTCTAAATTCGTTTGGGGCGTACCCCGATCACTTCTGACCGGAGTACTTTGCCTGGATTTCCTGAGCAACGTTGCTCGGAACCGGCGAATAATGATCGAAGGTCATCGAGTACTGCGCGCGGCCCTGAGACATGGAGCGCAGGTTGTCGACGTACTTGAACATGTTGGCCAGCGGAACGTGCGCGTTGATGACAACGGCAATACCGCGGCTTTCCTGACCCTGGATCTGACCGCGACGCGAGTTCAGATCGCCGATCACGTCACCGACGTAATCTTCAGGAGTAACGACTTCAACCTTCATCATCGGCTCGAGAAGCTGTGCACCAGCCTTCTTCGCTGCTTCACGGAAGCAGGCACGCGATGCGATTTCGAACGCCAGAACCGAGGAGTCAACGTCGTGGTATGCGCCGTCGATCAGGGTTGCCTTGACGCCAAGCATCGGGAAGCCAGCCAGAGGACCGGAAGACAGAACGCTTTCGATACCCTTCTGAACGCCCGGGATGTATTCCTTCGGAACAGCACCACCAACGATCTTGGACTCGAACTTGAACTCTTCGCCATCTGGGTTCGGTTCGAAGATGATCTTGACACGAGCGAACTGACCGGTACCACCGGACTGCTTCTTGTGTGTGTAATCTTCTTCGTGCTGACGCGTGATGGTTTCACGGTAAGCAACCTGCGGAGCACCGACGGTGGCTTCGACCTTGAACTCGCGACGCATACGGTCAACGAGAATGTCGAGGTGAAGTTCGCCCATGCCAGCGATGATCGTCTGACCGGATTCTTCATCCGTCTTGACGCGGAACGAAGGATCTTCAGCTGCCAGGCGGTTGAGCGCGAGGCCCATCTTTTCCTGGTCGCCCTTGGTCTTCGGCTCGATAGCGATCTGGATGACCGGCTCAGGGAATTCCATACGCTCGAGGATAACCGGCTTCAGAGGATCGCAGAGCGTATCGCCTGTTGTGGTTTCCTTGAGGCCTGCGAGAGCAACGATGTCGCCAGCAAAGGCTTCTTCGATGTCTTCACGGGAGTTGGAGTGCATCTGAAGCATACGGCCGACGCGCTCGCGCTTGTCCTTGACCGTGTTGATGACAGATGTGCCCTTTTCGAGCTTGCCCGAATAGATACGTGCGAAGGTGAGCGAACCGACGAAGGGGTCGTTCATGATCTTGAACGCAAGCATCGAAAGCGGCTCGGAGTCATCTGCATGACGCTCGATTTCGGCTTCGGTCTTGAAGTCGATGCCCTTGATCGCAGGAATGTCCAGCGGCGAAGGCAGGTAATCGCAAACGGCGTCGAGCAGAGGCTGAACGCCCTTGTTCTTGAACGCAGTACCGCAGAACATCGGGTGGAACTTGACGTCGATGGTGCCGCGGCGAACGAGCGCACGGATCTTGTCGTTGTCAGGCATTTTGCCGTTCAGGTAGTCTTCCATCGCTTCTTCGTCGATCTCGACAACAGTCTCGATCAGCTTTTCGCGATATTCGTCTGCCTTGGCCTTCATGTCTTCTGGGATTTCAACGACGTCCCACTGAGCGCCGAGAGACTCGTCGCGCCAGATGAGTGCGTTCATCTCGATCAGATCGATAACGCCCTTGAACTCGGTTTCTGCACCGATTGGGAGCTGCATGACGACTGCGATGGCGCCGAGACGGGTCTTGATCATTTCTACCGAGCGGTAGAAGTCAGCACCGGTCTTGTCCATCTTGTTGCAGAAGATCATACGCGGAACGTTGTACTTCTCTGCCTGGCGCCAGACGGTTTCCGTCTGTGGCTCTACACCGGCGTTGGCATCGAGAAGAGCAATAGCACCGTCGAGAACGCGCAGCGAACGCTCGACTTCAATCGTGAAGTCAACGTGGCCGGGGGTGTCGATGATGTTGAAACGGCGCATCTTGCCGTCGCGACCCTTCCAGAAGGTCGTCGTAGCAGCGGACGTGATGGTGATACCACGTTCCTGCTCCTGCTCCATCCAGTCCATCGTGGCTGCGCCATCGTGAACTTCGCCGATCTTGTGCGACTTACCGGTGTAGTAAAGAATACGCTCGGTAGTGGTCGTCTTGCCGGCGTCGATATGCGCCATGATACCGAAATTGCGGTAGTCTTCGATTTTATATTCGCGAGCCATAACGGACTGCCTTTCGGATCGGTTAGATTACCAGCGGTAATGCGAGAATGCGCGGTTGGCGTCGGCCATCTTGTGCGTGTCTTCGCGCTTCTTGACTGCGGAACCGCGGTTGTTCGCAGCGTCCATGAGTTCGCCGGAAAGGCGATCGACCATGGTCGTTTCGTTGCGCTTGCGCGCAGCAGCGATCAGCCAGCGGATCGCGAGAGCCTGACGGCGCTCTGGGCGAACATCGACCGGAACCTGGTAGGTGGCACCACCAACGCGGCGCGAACGCACTTCGACGTGCGGAGCAACATTGTCGAGGGCCGAATGGAAGATGCCGAGCGGCTCTGCCTTGGTCTTGCCCTGAACGACGTCGAACGCGCCGTAAACGATGCTTTCTGCGACCGACTTCTTGCCGTGAAGCATGATGGCGTTCATGAACTTGGTAACGATCAGATCACCGAACTTTGGATCCGGGTTGATCTCACGCTTTTCTGCACTATGGCGACGGGACATACTATTTGTCTCTCAACTTTGAATGACGCTTTACCACGCGGAGAACCTCGCGCAGCGCCGGAATTTGTTAAACCGAATTACTTCGGACGCTTTGCACCGTACTTCGAACGACGCTGCTTACGGTTCTTGACGCCCTGCGTATCGAGAACACCACGGATGATGTGGTAACGAACGCCCGGCAAGTCCTTTACGCGACCGCCACGGATCATGACAACGGAGTGTTCCTGAAGGTTGTGGCCTTCACCAGGAATGTAGCCGATGACTTCGAAGCCGTTGGTCAGGCGGATCTTGGCAACCTTACGAAGAGCCGAGTTAGGCTTCTTAGGGGTCGTTGTGTAAACGCGGGTGCAAACGCCACGCTTCTGTGGGTTTTCCTGCAGAGCAGGAACCTTATTACGCTTTACCTGTGCCTGACGTGGCTTACGGATCAGCTGGTTTACGGTAGGCATATAACCATCCCTTGCAAAAACTACTTTAGCCACCCTCACGGATGGCGGTTATACCGTTTCCGGCAACGACGCACGCATAGTCTCATGCGCAAAACGTGGCCCGATCCGGTTTTCACGGATGGACCACTCAATGCAGAGGACGTAAATCATACGTCGTGCGTGCAACATTCGTGTCTCGTACGTGTTTTTGGAGCCTTGTTTGAGGTGATCTCCAGAACGAGTCGTTCCAGACGGCCAGACCTCACATTGGCTCCGATGGCGGGCGTACTACTGTTTTACCCCGCTTTCGTCAAGGGTGAATCCGCATTTAGTACCCGCGCGGCGGGCTGGGAGCCCCTGGTGTACAGGATTTCGAAACGCTTTTAACATAAAGCCCCTCCCCGCGCATGCTTTTCCCATTCCGGCCTTTGGCTTTTCACAAAAGCCGTCTATTGATTCCCTTGAGGGCAAAGAAGAAGCAAGGCCATCGGCCACACCTTCCTCATATGCCACACAATCATAGCCAGAAAAGGAATCGCGTCATGATTACAGAACCAGACAACGACAACGGACGCGACGATGCCATGGTGTTCATCGTCATCGGCAAGGCCTATGAGCGTGAAGGCGACGAAGGCATCGACATCCACGTCATTCTCAGCGCACCGGACGACGACAGCGCCGTGCGCGAAGCGCTGAACGCTCTTTCCGAAGAAGGTTTTCTGGAAGCCGACCTCGACCAGATCGGCATGCTGACGGATGCCCCCGACGAAGAGCCGCATGCGTCTGCCTATCAGGGCGCGCTTGAGGGCGAAGTGGCGATTATTAGGTTTGCGTAAGTAACTCAGGTGGCTGGCTGAAGGTGTTGGGCGTGCTGACCGCCCCTCACCCGACCCGCCTCCGATTTTCAGCCATGTGCGGACCCGCTATCCAGCGAGGTGCTGGGTATAGAACGGCACCAATCGGCCAATCGCCTGCGCCACATATTCAGGTTTATGGTACATGTCGTAATGGCCTGCCCCCTCGATCACGAAGAAGTCCTTCGTTGTCCGCGCGAGATCAAACAGCCGTTCACCATCTTCAAACGAACCGGTAATGCCACGGCGACCTCCGACGATTACCTGAAGCGCCTGCGTCAGCAAATCCGGAACGAGGTGAAACGCGTCGAAGCCAAGGATATGATCGAAGCTCGCGAAATACACGCGGTTCGTCGAGTTGTCATGGCGCCAGCGTGACTCGCGATAGAAAGCAACCGCATCCAACACATCCCTGTCGGTCATGCCGGCGGCATCAGCCGCCTTCAGACTATCGGGAATCCATGGATCACGACGCTCTTCACCACCCCGCGCCTCCGCGGTGCGTTGTCGCCCGACGGCTTCCAAGGTACCGATGAGGTCTGCTTTGGAGTACATTGCACGAAAGGCACGGCCTATATCGCTAGCGACCACTGTTCCAACTGCCTTGAAGCGGTGTTCAGTAGCGCCGCATTCACGGCATATCCGCCGCCTGCGCATATGCCGAGCAGACCGACGCGCTCTTCGCCGACGTAAGCCAGCGTCATCAGAAAATCGACCGCGCAGCGTATGTCTTCTACCCGCACTGAAGGGTTTTCAAGATCGCGTGGCGTGCCGCCGCTTTCGCCCTGATAGGACGGGTCGAAGACGAGAGCGATAAGCCCAGCATCTACCAGCTTTTCCGCATAGATCGCACCGATCTGCTCTTTAACGCTGCTGCCGGGCGTAGCGATGACAATTGCGGCGTAAGACCGATCTTCGTCAAAACTATCCGGAAGATAGATGTTGCCTGCCACATCGATAGTTCCGTTTTTGAACGAGACCGGCTTCATACTGAACATTGCGTTACACTCTTAGTTGTAGGGATGATCGTTGCGGCCCATGGTCAAGACAGCTGCAGCTTATAACCAATATGTGTCGGCTCAAAACCCAACCGCTCATAAAACCGGTGCGCATCCGGACGCTCCTTGTCCGTCGTCAGTTGAACAAGCGAGCAGCCTTGAGAGCGGCTATAGTCGATGGCCCATTGAAACATCGCCTCCCCGATTTGCTCGTTTCGTCTTGATCTGGCCACGCGAACGGCCTCGATCTGAGCGCGCTTCGCGCCGCCGCGAGATAAGCCCGGAATGATGGTGAGTTGGAATGTGCCGACGACCTCGTTGCCATCTTCGACCACGCATAGGAACTGATTGCGATCAGCATCGATATCGGCAAAGGCCGCCCGGTACAGGGCCATCTTTTCAGCAAGAACCGATTCCCGTCCGGCGCCTAGAACGTCATCAGCAAGGAGGCCAATGATCGTCGTCAGATCGGCTGCGATTGCTCTGCGAAAGGTCAGTTGCTCCAAGTGCCACATCCTGTTTCAACGCATAAGCTGAGTGTGTCCTGCTTTTAAGTCGGGTCTGTGACACGCCACGCTTCAAACCACCCCCGAAACGCAAAAACGCCCGGATCACTCCGGGCGTTTTCATTTACATCAGACGGCGCCTCGCGAGGCCCCTACCCCAACCGCCGTTACTCGGCAGCTGGAGCCTTGTCTGTCATGTCCTGCAACATCTGGTTTGCGGAAGAAGAGCCGGTGCTCTTCTTGCGCTCTTCGATGATGAGATCGTCGCGGCTTGTAGCGATGCGACGGATCTGGGTCATGGTGCCGCCGGTACCGGCCGGGATGAGACGGCCGACGATGACGTTTTCCTTCAGACCCTGCAGCGTATCCGTCTTGCCGGCGATTGCAGCTTCCGTGAGAACCTTTGTGGTTTCCTGGAACGAAGCAGCCGAGATGAACGATGGCGTCTGCAGCGATGCCTTGGTGATACCCAGAAGAACCGGGTCGCCATAGGCAGGCTTCTTGCCTTCGTCGATCAGACGGTCGTTGTTGTCTTCCATCTCGATGCGATCAACGCTGTCGCCAACGATGTAATGCGAGTCGCCTGCATCAGTGATTTCCACCTTCTGCAACATCTGGCGCACGATCACTTCGATGTGCTTGTCGTTGATGACAACGCCCTGTAAGCGGTAGACTTCCTGGATTTCGTTCACAAGGTAAGAAGCCAGAGCCTCTACACCCTTGATCGCCAGAATGTCGTGTGGTGCCGGGTTACCATCGAGAATGTATTCGCCCTTCTCGATGTAGTCGCCTTCCTGAAGGTGGAAGGGCTTGCCCTTCGGGATCAGGTATTCGACTGGCTCGACGCCATCTTCCGCAGGCTCGATCTGAACGCGACGCTTGTTCTTGTAGTCGCGGCCCAGACGGATCGTACCATCGATTTCGGCGATGATAGCGTGATCCTTCGGACGACGCGCTTCGAAGAGTTCGGCAACACGCGGCAGACCACCGGTGATGTCCTTGGTCTTGGCGCTTTCCAGCGGCGAACGTGCAAGCACGTCACCCTGGAAGACCTTCTGACCAGGCTCGACCGACAGGATAGCGTCAACCGACAGCTGGAAGCGGGCTTCACCACCACGGGAAAGCTTCAGCACGGTGCCGGAAGCATCCTTGATAACGATGGACGGTTTAAGGTCCGAACCACGCGGTGTCGAACGCCAGTCGATAACCTGACGCTTGGTGATACCGGTGGATTCGTCGGTTGCTTCCAGAACGGAAAGACCATCGACCAGATCTTCGAAGTGAACGGTGCCTTCCACTTCCGTCATCATTGGACGGGTGTAAGGGTCCCACTCTGCCAGACGCTGGCCGCGCTTGACCTTGTCGCCATCATCCACGAACAGCTTCGAACCGTAGGCAACACGCTGCGAGGAACGCTCGACGCCACGCTCATCGAGAATGGTGACCGACATGTTACGGCCCATCGCGATGAGAATGCCTTCGGAGTTACGCAGGCTGTTGCGGTTCTTGATCTGGATCGTGCCTTCATAAGACGCTTCCAGGAACGACTGGTCGACCACGTTAGCCGTACCGCCAAGGTGGAAGGTACGCATGGTAAGCTGCGTGCCTGGTTCACCGATGGACTGAGCGGCGATAACGCCAACGGCTTCGCCCATGTTGACAGGCGTACCGCGTGCAAGGTCACGACCGTAGCAGACGCCGCAGACACCGACCTGGATTTCGCAGGTCAGAGCAGAGCGGATGCGAACGGACTGGATGCCAGCCTTTTCGATGATCGCCACTTCGGCTTCGTCGATCAGCTTGCCAGCCTTGACGATGTTCTCGCCAGTAACCGGGTTGTCGATGTTATCGAGAGCCGTACGACCAAGGATACGTGCGCCGAGCGAAGCAACGACCTGACCGGCATCAACGATGGCAGTCATGGTGAGGCCCTTATCGGTGCCGCAATCCACGGAGTTGACGATGCAATCCTGCGCGACGTCAACGAGACGACGTGTCAGGTAACCGGAGTTCGCCGTCTTCAAGGCGGTGTCTGCAAGACCCTTACGGGCGCCGTGGGTCGAGTTGAAGTACTCGTTAACGGTCAGACCTTCCTTAAAGTTGGAGATGATCGGCGTTTCGATGATTTCGCCCGATGGCTTGGCCATGAGGCCGCGCATACCACCCAGCTGACGCATCTGGTTCGGAGAACCACGCGCACCGGAGTGGGACATCATGTAGATGGCGTTCATCGGCTTCTGACGACCGGTTTCCGGGTCGAACTCGACAGCCTTAATGCGGGCCATCATGTCTTCAGCGACCTTTTCGGTAGCCTTGCCCCAGGCGTCAACGACCTTGTTGTACTTTTCGCCCTGAGTGATCAGGCCGTCATTGTACTGCTGCTCGTATTCCTTAACCAGGGTTTCGGTGTCACCGACGATCTTTACCTTGGTTTCTGGAATGATCATGTCGTCCTTGCCGAAGGAAATACCGGCGCGGCAGGCATGGGTAAAGCCGAGCTGCATGATGCGGTCGCAGAAGATGACCGTGTCTTTCTGGCCGCAATGACGGTAGACCGTGTCGATCATCTTGGAGATGTTCTTCTTGGTCATTTCCTGGTTGCAGGTTTCGAAAGGAACGTTGACGTTCTTCGGCAGAAGCTCGCCAATGATCATACGGCCAGGCGTCGTTTCATAGATCTTCGAAACCGGCTTGCCATCGGCATCCACGGTCTTGAAGCGGCCACGAATCTTCGCATGCAGCGTGACGACCTTGTTTTCCAGCGCATGGTGCAGTTCGCCCATGTCGGAGAAGGCCATGCCTTCGCCCGGCTCGTTCTGGTTCATGATCGACAGATAGTAGAGACCGAGAACCATGTCCTGCGAAGGAACGATGATCGGCTGACCGTTTGCAGGGTGCAGGATGTTGTTGGTGGACATCATCAGCACGCGTGCTTCCAGCTGCGCTTCGAGCGACAGCGGGACGTGAACAGCCATCTGGTCACCGTCGAAGTCGGCATTGAAGGCCGTGCAGACGAGCGGATGCAGCTGGATTGCCTTGCCTTCGACCAGCATGGGTTCGAAAGCCTGGATACCCAGACGGTGCAGCGTCGGTGCGCGGTTCAACAGCACAGGATGTTCGCGGATGACCTCGTCGAGGATATCCCAAACTTCCGGCTTTTCTTTTTCAACCAGCTTCTTGGCCTGCTTGACGGTCGAGGAATAACCCTTCGCGTCGAGGCGGGCATAGATGAACGGCTTGAACAGTTCGAGCGCCATTTTCTTCGGCAGACCGCACTGGTGCAGCTTCAGTTCTGGACCCGTCACGATAACCGAACGACCGGAATAGTCGACGCGCTTGCCGAGAAGGTTCTGACGGAAGCGGCCCTGCTTGCCCTTGAGCATGTCGGACAGCGACTTCAGCGGACGCTTGTTGGCACCAGTGATGACGCGACCGCGACGGCCGTTGTCGAACAGCGCATCGACGGATTCCTGCAACATACGCTTTTCGTTGCGGATGATGATGCCAGGCGCGCGAAGCTCGATCAGACGCTTCAGACGGTTGTTACGGTTGATGACGCGGCGATAGAGATCGTTCAGGTCGGAGGTCGCGAAACGGCCACCATCCAGCGGAACCAGCGGACGCAGGTCCGGCGGAATGACTGGAACAACCTTCATGATCATCCACTCGGGACGATTGCCAGACTCCATGAAGTTCTCAACGATCTTGAGACGCTTCATGAACTTCTTCTGCTTCAGATCCGATGTGGTCTCGGCAAGCTCGGTGCGAAGGTCGCCCGCGATCTTTTCGAGGTCCATCGAAGCCAGCATTTCATAGATGGCTTCAGCGCCGATCATGGCGGTGAACTGATCTTCGCCGAATTCATCGACGGCGATCATGTATTCTTCTTCGTTCAGAAGCTGGTTCTGCTTCAGAGACGTCAGGCCTGGTTCCGTGACGATATAGTTTTCGAAGTAGAGAACACGCTCCACATCTTTCAGCGTCATGTCGAGCAATGTCGAGATACGCGAAGGAAGCGACTTCAGGAACCAGATATGGGCAACGGGCGCGGCCAGTTCGATATGGCCCATGCGCTCACGGCGAACGCGCGACAGCGTAACTTCGACGCCGCACTTTTCGCAGATGATGCCCTTGTACTTCATGCGCTTGTACTTGCCGCACAAGCACTCATAGTCCTTGATCGGTCCGAAAATACGCGCGCAGAAAAGACCGTCACGCTCTGGCTTGAACGTACGGTAGTTGATGGTTTCCGGCTTCTTGATCTCGCCATAAGACCAGGAAAGGATTTTTTCCGGGCTCGCAATCGAAATCCGGATGGAATCAAAATGCTGCGCCGGTACCGACGGGTTGAAAAGGTTCATGACCTCTTGGTTCATGCCTGTCTCCTTAGGGGTTTGGCCCCTTGCTTGCATCTGGCGCGGTGCTGTGCCGATCACCGACCAATGCCTAAAACATGATTAACCGCAAAATGCGGCGGAAGTTTCTACCCTCAGGTCACGACCCTCGGGCGAAACAGGCAGGCACGTTGAGTGCCTGCCCTTCTGTTTCTTATTCCGCCGCGTCAGGCAGCTGATCCGCTGCGTTGGCGTCGTCGAGCTTGGAGTTTTCCAGTTCGACGCTGAGGCCCAGCGAGCGCATTTCCTTGACGAGAACGTTGAAGCTCTCTGGAATACCGGCTTCGAAGGTATCGTCGCCACGGACGATCGCTTCGTAAACCTTGGTACGGCCCGCCACGTCGTCCGACTTGACGGTGAGCATTTCCTGCAGCGTGTAAGCTGCGCCGTAAGCTTCCAGAGCCCAGACTTCCATTTCCCCGAAGCGCTGACCGCCGAACTGCGCCTTACCACCCAGCGGCTGCTGAGTAACGAGCGAGTAAGGACCGATCGAACGAGCGTGGATCTTGTCGTCGACCAAGTGGTTCAGCTTGATCATGTACATGTAGCCAACGGTTACCTTACGGTCGAAGGTTTCACCGGTACGACCATCGTACAGAACAGACTGACCCGACTCATTGAGACCGGCTCTCTTCAGCATTTCGGCGACGTCAGGCTCATGCGCACCGTCGAAGACCGGCGTTGCAATCGAAACGCCCTTCTTGGACTGTTCGGCAAGACGGATCAGGGACTCGTCGTCGAACTGCGAGACTTCGTCCTTGGCCTGGCTGGCATACACTTCCGTCAGCTCGCGCTTCAGGTCGGTGATGTCGAGCGACTTGTGATACTCTTCAAGCATATTCCCGATTTTCTTGCCCATACCGGCGCAAGCCCATGCGAGATGCGTTTCGAGAATCTGACCGACGTTCATGCGCGAAGGCACGCCCAGCGGGTTCAAGCAGATATCGACATGCGTACCATCTTCCAGGAACGGCATATCTTCGACAGGCACGATACGCGAGACAACGCCCTTGTTACCGTGACGGCCAGCCATCTTGTCGCCCGGCTGGATCTTGCGCTTCACAGCAACGAAGACCTTGACCATCTTCATGACGCCCGGAGGCATTTCGTCGCCGCGCTGAACCTTCTCGACCTTATCCATGAAGCGCTGCTCAAGGCGCGACTTGGATTCGTCGTACTGACCGCGAAGCGCTTCCAGCTCGGACTGAGCCTTTTCGTCTTCAACGGCGAACATCCACCACTGCGAGCGGGGATATTCGGATACGACAGCGTTCGAAAGCTCGACGCCCTTCTTGAAGCCCTTTGGACCGGCAATGGAAACCTGTCCGCGAAGCATCTCGATCAGACGACCATAGACGTTGCGGTCCAGAATGGCCTGCTCGTCGTCACGGTCCTTGGCAAGACGTTCGATCTCTTCGCGCTCGATAGCCATCGCACGTTCGTCTTTTTCGACGCCGTGACGGTTGAACACGCGAACTTCAACGACCGTACCAAACGTGCCCGGAGGCATGCGCATGGATGTGTCGCGAACGTCGGAAGCCTTTTCACCGAAGATGGCGCGCAGAAGCTTTTCTTCCGGCGTCATCGGGCTTTCACCCTTCGGCGTGATCTTGCCGACGAGGATATCGCCAGGCTGAACTTCCGCACCGATGTAAACGATACCGGCTTCGTCGAGGTTCTTCAGCGCTTCTTCCGAAACGTTCGGAATATCACGCGTGATTTCTTCAGGACCAAGCTTGGTGTCGCGGGCCATCACTTCGAATTCTTCGATGTGGATGGACGTGAACACGTCGTCGGAGACGATGCGCTCGGACATCAGGATTGAGTCTTCGTAGTTGTAACCGTTCCAAGGCATGAACGCGACGAGAGCGTTGCGGCCAAGTGCCAGGTCACCGAGGTCGGTCGAAGGACCGTCAGCGATGATGTCGCCCTTGTTCAGAATGTCGCCGACGGCGACCAGCGGACGCTGGTTGACGCAGGTGTTCTGGTTGGAGCGCTGGAACTTCTGCAGACGATAGATGTCAACGCCGGACTTGCCTGCATCGAGATCTTCCGTTGCGCGGATAACGATACGGGTCGCATCCACCTGATCGACAACACCGGAACGACGGGCTGCAATGGCAGCGCCGGAGTCACGGGCAACGATCGGCTCCATGCCGGTTCCGACGAACGGAGCCTCGGCACGCAGAAGCGGAACGGCCTGACGCTGCATGTTCGAGCCCATGAGAGCGCGGTTGGCGTCGTCGTTTTCCAGGAACGGAATGAGAGCCGCAGCGACCGAAACCAGCTGCTTCGGCGAAACGTCCATCAGGTTGATGTTGTCACGCGGAGCAAGCATAACTTCACCGGAGTGACGGCAAACAACGAACTCTTCCGTAAACGCGCCTTCAGCGTCCAGCTCGGCATTCGCCTGTGCGACGTAGTACTTCGCCTCTTCCATAGCGGAGAGGTAAATCACATCCGTCGTAACCTTGCCGTCGATGATCTTGCGGTACGGGCTTTCGATGAAGCCGTACTTGTTGACGCGGGCGAAGGTTGCAAGCGAGTTGATCAGACCGATGTTCGGGCCTTCCGGCGTTTCGATCGGGCAAATACGGCCGTAGTGGGTCGGGTGAACGTCGCGGACTTCGAAGCCTGCGCGCTCGCGGGTCAGACCACCTGGTCCAAGAGCCGAAAGACGGCGCTTGTGGGTGATTTCCGAAAGCGGGTTCACCTGGTCCATGAACTGCGACAGCTGCGAGGAGCCGAAGAATTCGCGAACCGCAGCTGCTGCTGGCTTGGCGTTGATCAGATCCTGCGGCATCACGGTGTCGATTTCGATCGAGGACATACGTTCCTTGATCGCACGTTCCATGCGCAGCAGACCCAGACGATACTGGTTCTCCATCAACTCACCGACCGAGCGAACACGACGGTTGCCGAGGTTGTCGATATCGTCGATTTCGCCCTTGCCGTCGCGCAGTTCGACCAGCATCTTGACGACAGCCAGAATGTCTTCCTTGCGCAGCGTGCGCACGGTGTCTTCTGCATCGAGGTCGAGACGCATGTTCATCTTGACGCGGCCAACAGCCGACAGGTCATAGCGCTCGCTATCGAAGAACAGCGAGTTGAACATGGCTTCAGCCGAATCCATGGTCGGTGGCTCACCCGGACGCATAACGCGGTAGATGTCGAACAGAGCTTCCTGACGGTTCTCGTTCTTGTCTGCAGCCAGCGTGTTGCGGATGTAGGCGCCAACATTGACGTGGTCGATGTTGAGGATCGGAATCTCATCGAAACCGGAGTCGAGGATGAGCTTCAGCGTCTTCTCGTCGATTTCGTCGCCGGCTTCGAGATAGATTTCGCCCGTCTCGTAGTTGACGATGTCTTCGGCCAGATAGTTGCCGTAGAGGTCTTCATCCGTCGCCTTCAGGAACTTGAGGCCCTTGTCGGACAGCTGACGCAGCAGACGCGGGGTCAGCTTCTTACCGGCTTCGACAACGACTTCGCCCGTGTCGGCATCAACCAGTTCGGTGATAGCCTTGGCACCCTTCAGAACGTCGGCCTGATACGGGAAGCGCCAGCCTTCGCCGTCGCGCTCGTAATTTGCCTTGGTGTAGAAGGTCGACAGGATTTCTTCGCCGTCCATGCCAAGCGCCATCAGAAGCGATGTTGCAGGCAGTTTGCGGCGACGGTCGATACGTGCGTAGACGACATCCTTGGCGTCGAATTCGATATCGAGCCAGGAACCGCGATACGGGATGACGCGGGCAGCAAACAGAAGCTTGCCGGAAGAGTGGCTCTTGCCCTTGTCGTGGTCGAAGAATACGCCCGGCGAACGGTGCATCTGAGACACGATAACGCGCTCGGTGCCGTTGACGATGAACGTACCGTTGTTGGTCATGAGCGGCATGTCGCCCATGTAGACGGACTGTTCCTTGATGTCCTTGATGGACTTCGCGCCCGTATCTTCATCAATATCGAACACGATGAGGCGCAACGTCACCTTGAGCGGCGCTGCGTAGGTCAGATCGCGCTGACGGCATTCCTCGACGTCGAACTTCGGTGCTTCGAATTCGTAAGAAACGAATTCCAGCATGGACGCACCGGAGAAGTCGGTGATCGGGAATACGGATTTGAATACGGCATTCAATCCCTCGTCGGGACGACCGCCCTTGGGCTCGTCAACCATGAGAAACTGGTCGTACGAAGCCTTCTGAACCTCAATGAGGTTCGGCATTTCCGCTACTTCTGGAATCTTGCCGAAAAACTTGCGTACGCGCCTGCGACCGTTAAACGAAAGGGTCTGAGCCATCGTCGCTCCTTTAAAATTGCATCCGGGCCTGCAACGGACGGGAACCGCTGGCCAGTCGATCCCGTCAATCCAATGAGTGTCTTCAATCTCGTTTCACGTCCCGAATTGTAAGGCCGGATTGCCTGTACAGCGCGGTTCGAAACCATTCTCTTGAAGAACCCATTACCCAAAAGCCATTTTCACGCGGCTTTTGGGTAAAAAGTTCGGTAGAAATGAAATCAGGAGGCGGTGCAAGCACCACCTCCCAAAACATTCCAAGATTACTTAACGTCAACCTTGGCGCCTGCGTCTTCAAGCTTCTTCTTGAGGTCAGCAGCTTCAGCCTTGGAAACAGCTTCCTTAACAGCCTTAGGTGCGCCTTCGACGAGGTCCTTAGCTTCCTTCAGGCCGAGACCTGTGATAGCGCGGACTTCCTTAATGACGTTGATCTTGTTAGCGCCAGCGTCCGTCAGGATGACGTCGAATTCAGTCTTTTCTTCTTCAGCAGGAGCTGCAGCAGCGCCGCCAGCAGCAGCAACTGCTACAGGAGCAGCAGCGGAAACGCCCCACTTTTCTTCGAGAAGCTTGGAAAGCTCAGCAGCTTCCAGAACTGTCAGAGCGGAGAGGTCGTCAACGATCTTTGCGAGATCAGCCATGTTATAGTTCCTTTAATTCGGTTCGAACCGGTTTGAATATTTACAGCGAAAAACCGCCTTAAGCGGCTTCGTCCTTCTTGGAGTATGCCGAGAACACGCGAGCAAGCTGACTTGCCGGTGCCGAAACAACCGTAGCGATGCGCGTAGCAGGGGCGTTGAGTAGGCCCAGCAGCTTTCCGCGCAGCTCGTCCAACGAAGGCAGGGTCGCAAGCGACTTGACTGCATCTGCGTTAAGCGTGGTTGCTCCCATGGCGCCGCCCAGAACAACGACTTTGTCGTTGGTCTTTGCGAAATCCATGACGACTTTCGGAGCAATCATAGGGTCAGTGCTGTATGCAATCAGCGTCTGTCCCTTGAAGAGATCGATGATCCCTTCCGACTCCGTACCCTGAAGAGCGATCTTGGCCAGGCGGTTCTTCGCGACCTTGACGGTGCCGCCAGCAGCACGCATTTTCGAACGAAAATCGTTCATCTGCGCAACTGTGACACCAGCATAGTGGGCCACGACAACTGAACCGGAAGCCTTGAAGACTTCGTTCAGCTCCGTGACGAATTCGCGTTTTTCCGCTCTTTCCACTGTCTGTCTCCAGTAGATGAGAACACACTGAATGTGCACCCATCGGGTTTGCCTTTGCCTCAAGAGACTTTGTTGCCAAAATCTCAAGCGACGCTTGAGGATCCTGTCCCCCGCTCTGTCGCCGCAAACGGCTTCAGGCACAGGCACATCAGGTTCGAACCGGATTATTAAGCATCCTTGGATGCGAAAATCCGGGCCTTACCCGTCTCATGCAGGCTAATGATTAAGGCCTAAATCCCGAAGGAAATGGACCGCCAGCAATCTCGGACAGGAGTTCCAGGTTGCCCTGGAAATTCCCGGCTCTTGCGAACCGGAAATCTTTTTTGCCGCGCCTCCTGGGAGACGCGGCGAATTCATTAAGCTGTAACCGACGAAGGCTCGATGCGAACGCCTGGACCCATGGTCGAGGAGATCGCTACGCGCTTGACGTAGTTACCCTTGGCGCCAGCTGGCTTGGCCTTGATGACGGCGTCAGCAAAAGCCTTGATGTTTTCTTCGAGCGCCTTGGCATCGAAGGAAGCCTTGCCGATGCCAGCATGAACGATACCAGCCTTTTCGACGCGGAATTCAACGGCGCCGCCCTTGGAAGCCTTAACAGCTCCAGCAACGTCCATCGTAACCGTACCGACCTTAGGGTTCGGCATCATGCCGCGTGGGCCGAGAACCTTGCCGAGACGACCGACGAGCGGCATCATGTCAGGGGTCGCGATAACGCGGTCGAAGTCGATCTTGCCGCCCTGAACGATTTCGAGCAGGTCTTCAGCACCGACGATGTCTGCACCAGCAGCCTTGGCTTCATCAGCCTTGGCGCCACGAGCAAAAACAGCAACGCGAACGTCGCGGCCTGTGCCGTTCGGCAGGTTGACAACGCCGCGAACCATCTGGTCTGCGTGACGTGGGTCAACACCGAGGTTCATGGAAACTTCAACGGTTTCGTCGAACTTGGCGACAGCCCGTTCCTTAACCATCGAGATGGCGTCGGTCAGGACGTAAAGTGTCTTGGAATCCACGCCTTCGCGGATCTTCTGTACGCGCTTTGCAAGCTTAGCCATGATCAACCTACCACTTCCAGGCCCATGGCGCGGGCAGAGCCCTCAACCATCGCCATTGCGCCTTCGATGTCGGCTGCGTTCAGATCCTTCATCTTGCCTTCGGCAATAGTTCTGACCTGAGCCTTGGTGATCGAGCCGACCTTGGCACCCTTACCAGGCGTCTTGGAACCGGAGGTGATCTTTGCTTCCTTCTTCAGCCAATAGGTCATTGGCGGCTGCTTCATAGCAAACGTGAAGGACTTGTCCTGGTAATAGGTGATGACGACCGGAATCGGCATGCCCTTTTCCATTTCCTGCGTAGCAGCGTTGAACGCCTTGCAGAATTCCATGATGTTAATGCCACGCTGACCAAGCGCCGGGCCGATTGGCGGGGACGGGTTTGCCGATCCTGCCTTGACCTGAAGCTTGAGCTGGCCTGCAACCTTCTTAGCCATATCTCTCTGCCTTTCAAATCGAACCGGTTTCCCGGCTCCTATGCCGGAAATTCCGGCGGCTGCGGTTGCGTGGTGCGATCCCTGCCCCGGCTTAAGAGCCAGGAAATCTTCCACGCGTTATGCGGACTTGCCGCATCACATCAGTGAGAAAGCAACAACTTGCAGACACTCACCGATGAATTGAATGAAAGGCGCAAGCGCCTTTCGAAATCTTGTCAGACCTTCTCGACCTGAGCGTATTCCAGCTCCACAGGTGTCGCACGACCGAAGATCGATACTTCCACCTTCAGGCGCGAACGCTCTTCATCGACATCCTGAACCACACCGTTGAACGATGCGAAAGGACCATCGGAAACGCGAACCTGCTCGCCGATCTCGAACGAAACCGAAGACTTCGGACGTTCGACGCCTTCCTGAACCTGACCGAGAATACGGTCTGCTTCAGAATCAGGGATCGGAACAGGCTTGTTATCCGAACCCAGGAAACCCGTGACCTTGGGCGTATTCTTGATGAGGTGATAGGCCTCATCCGTCAGGTTGGCGCGCACCAGCACGTAACCTGGAAAGAACTTGCGCTCGCTATCGACCTTGCGACCGCGACGCACCTCGACAACCTTTTCGGTCGGCACGAGGATTCTTTCAAAGAGGTGATCAAGACCCTTCTGACGGACCTTTTCCTCAATCGACTCAGCGACCTTCTTCTCGAAGTTCGAATACGCCTGAACAATATACCAACGCGCTGCCATCTTTACTCTCCGCTCAATTCGTTACCGGCCGACGCTCAGAACGAGACTGAGCAACCAGCCAATGAGCTGGTCAGCCGCAAAGAAGAACAGTGCCGCGAAGATGACCATTACCAGCACCATAGCCGTGGAAATCATCGTTTCGCGGCGCGACGGCCAAGTGATCTTCGACGCTTCGGCGCGAACCTGCTGCAGAAACGTAAACGGATTGGTTTTGGATGCCATTGACTGCCCACGCAATTACGGCACGTAAAGCCGATACTGATCAGCCCCACGCACCGCGTGTCTGTTTTGACCTACATAAACGCCGATTCCCAATTAAACAAGAGGAAATCGACATTCGGCGAATTTCACCGGGTATACCGGCACCTCACCTGCCATGCAGCGATGCCCGCGCTTGCGGATGAGGAATGGCAGGGGCAGTAAGGCTCGAACTTACGACCTGCGGTTTTGGAGACCGCCGCTCTACCAACTGAGCTATACCCCTAAATCGGAACAATCCGGCAAACTTCTTTTGTCCACCGTTGTCCGTGACGCCCGTTTAAGGCCACGAATCTTTATTGGCAAGTGTTTTTTTCAAGATTCACAAAGATGATGGAACCATACAAAACAAATGCTATTTTCGTTTCACGTCATAAACAGGGAAACGATCATGCAGGGAATTTCGAATGCATTGGAACCACATGCATTCACGAACCTACTGAAAAATTACAGCACAATCGCGCTGATCGCCAACAGCGAAAGCGTTGACATCTATAAAATCGTAGATGCCTTGCCGCGAGACACGCTTTTCGTGTTTTTCACCGGATGTGCGAAGGTTCTAAAAGCGCCCTTTCCCCATGATGCAATCTTATGTCACCGACTGGTGGCAAACGGCAAACGATTCCTCAAGTCCCAAAAGCACTTCGATAGCGCCCATAGTTTTTTCCCCAACGGGCTAAAGGCTGAAGTTGGCATGCTGGCCGACAGGGTGAGGATGAACGAAGGAAAACCTTCCTGCCCGCGCACGAGTGATCTTGTCCCACTCACGATCGATTTCGATTGCATATTCGACAACTTCTACCCCGCAGGAAGAATGCCGACTACCGGCTTTGCGCTGGCGCTGTGGCTGATTGAATCGATTCCTGAAGCCGAGGTTTATCTGTGCGGCTTCACCGGTGTGGCTGGCACACAGTTTAATATGTATGCGGAACATGATTGGACGTTCGAGCAGACCGTTCTGCACCTATTCGTAAAAAAAGGCCGCATCAAACGATTGGAAGAAAGCGATGCGGCCGCTTCGCAAAACTGGCTCTCGAATGTTTCCAAACGCTTCCCCGAATTCGATCAAGGCGAAATAGCGATGGCTGCATCCCAGGTGCTCGGCAACCGCTTTACCGGGATGGAAAGAAGGGTCGCCAAAATCTGGGATCAAACGAAATGGCGCCGGAAGATCAAAGAGTTCATCCGGCGATTGCGTCGTAAATAGGCCAGAGTATGCGCGTGGCCTCACCTGCGCGCTAATCTCACTAGGCGCGCTGAACAACCGTCAACATTCTCTCCCGTGTAGAGAACCACTCTTCGGCGTAGTCGTCGTTTTTGTATTCCTCGAAATATGGACCGCCATCGGTGAAATGAACATTGTCCGCAGCCGGATCATGGTCGTACTCGTTGACGAGCCAATTCCAGCTTGCCGGAATTTCTCCGATCAAATCTTCCGACTCGAGCCACTTGAACTGGTGGAGCTGCAATCCGGTGGCCGTGTTGACGTAGTCCTTGGTCAGCGCTTTGCACTTTGCATTGTTGAAGAGGATGAAGCTCGACCAGTTCTTCTTTTCGTATTTCGTCTGTGTCTGTCCGAGGAATTTGGTTTCGACCTTTGGAACATAGTCATGCTTCACGCACATCGCGGCATAACGGTCATCGCGCATATTCCAGAGCTTGGCGATATCTGAACGCATCAACATATCGCAGTCGGCAAAGATCGCCCAACCCTCGAAGTTGCACAGATAGGGAACCAGAAAACGCGAGAAGGAAAATTCCGTTGACTGGAGCTGATTGCGCTCCCGCGTAAAAATACCGTCGAGATTGCTGAGCGCGATCGGCATGAACTCTACTGGAATGGAGCTCTTTTCTTGAATGCTTTGGCAAAAGACATGGTAGGCGACGACTTCCTTGCTGTCGAAGCCAATAAATACGCGTGCCGTCTCAGTCATGTTCGCTCCCGCTGATTGCCATTTGCTGGCTGTGGTCCGACAGGCAACGCCTTCGGTTAGCGGAAGCTACATAAGAATATTAGGCAATGTTGAGGCAACGTAGCCCAAAAAAGATCATTAAAGGCAAAATATGCCATTCTTCTGTTTTTATGAAAGAGCAGAATGATGTAAGCGCAAAAATAAAAAGCCCCGCTGTTGCCAGCGGGGCTCTCATTTCTCCCTTACGGGAAAAGATTATTCAACGATCGAAGCGACGATGCCGGCGCCGACGGTACGGCCGCCTTCGCGGATAGCGAAGCGCAGCTTTTCTTCCATCGCGATTGGAACGATCAGCTCAACAGCAACGGTAACGTTGTCGCCTGGCATAACCATTTCCGTGCCTTCTGGAAGCGAAACGATACCGGTCACGTCCGTTGTACGGAAGTAGAACTGTGGACGGTAGTTCGTGAAGAACGGTGTATGACGGCCGCCTTCTTCCTTCGTCAGGATGTAGGCTTCAGCCATGAACTTCTTGTGCGGCTTGACAGAACCTGGCTTGCACAGAATCTGACCACGCTCAACGCCGTCACGGGTAACGCCGCGAACCAGTGCGCCGATGTTGTCGCCAGCCTGGCCCTGATCGAGCAGCTTGCGGAACATTTCAACGCCGGTAACAGTCGTCTTGGATGTTGGCTTGATGCCGACGATTTCGACTTCTTCACCAACCTTGACGATACCGCGCTCAACGCGACCCGTCACAACCGTACCACGGCCAGAGATCGAGAATACGTCTTCGATTGGCATCAGGAACGGCTGGTCGATTGGACGCTCTGGCGTTGGGATGTAGGCGTCAACCTGAGCCATCAGCTCGCGGATCGCGTCTTCACCGATCGTCTTGTCAGAATCTTCAAGAGCAGCAAGTGCCGAACCCTTGACGACAGGAACATCGTCGCCTGGGAAGTCGTAGGACGACAGAAGTTCGCGAACTTCCAGTTCTACCAGTTCCAAGAGTTCTGCGTCGTCAACCTGGTCAACCTTGTTGAGGAACACGACCAGAGCCGGAACGCCAACCTGACGAGCAAGCAGGATGTGCTCGCGGGTCTGTGGCATTGGGCCGTCAGCTGCAGAGCAAACCAGGATCGCGCCGTCCATCTGGGCAGCACCGGTGATCATGTTCTTCACGTAGTCGGCGTGGCCGGGGCAGTCAACGTGCGCGTAGTGACGGTTCGGCGTCTCATATTCAACGTGAGCCGTCGAAATCGTGATACCGCGTGCCTTTTCTTCCGGTGCAGCGTCGATTTGGTCATACGCCTTGAACTCGCCGAAGTACTTCGTGATCGCAGCAGTCAACGACGTCTTGCCGTGGTCAACGTGACCGATCGTGCCAATGTTGACGTGCGGCTTATTGCGCTCAAACTTGCTCTTTGCCATGTGAATTGCTTCCTGTGAACGTGAAGTAGTTTCCCCGGCGAACCGGTTTGGTGTCGCCGTTTAAGGCTTTGCAAGCGAATGCGCAAGACTTAATTGTCGCCGCGCCCGTTGCGCAGCCAAAAGCGACAGGATCGCCATCATATGGGGTGAATATTTCACGCTTTCAACGTGGTCTTAGCCCTTATTTGCCAAGGATAAACCGCCGATGCCCTTTACGAGGGTATGATTCATGGCATATTGGCGGCACATCGCCAGGAGGAGAAAGGCGGTCGGCACACCTATGCCGATACGTGAATACTCGCCTTTAAAGCCGTTCTCTCCCACGGCACCCATTCTAAATCCGCTTCAGGATCTGCCATGGAAATTTTTACTGCTGCCGGTTTTACGGCATTTCTTCAGGTCATAGCAATAGATCTCGTGCTCGCAGGCGATAACGCTATCGTTATCGGGCTCGCGGCTGCTGGCCTTCCCGCCCATCTTCGCCGCAAGGCAATTCTCGTCGGCATCATCGCCGCAACCGTGCTGCGTATCGCCTTCGCGGCCTTGACCGTACAGCTTCTCGCCATCGTCGGCTTGCAGCTTTTCGGCGGTCTGCTTCTTGCCTGGGTCTGCTGGAAAATGTGGAGCGAATTGCGCGAGCAGCATAACGCCACGGATGAGGTCAAGGACGAAGAGGCCGATCTGACCAAGGGTCAGAAGACATTCTTCCAGGCCGCCACCCAGATCGTCATCGCCGACGTCTCCATGTCGCTGGATAATGTTCTGGCCGTCGCCGGCGCTGCACAGGACCACGTTACCGTCCTTATCATTGGTCTGGTCGTTTCCATCGCGCTGATGGGCCTTGCCGCGAACTATGTTGCTAAGCTGCTGCACCGCTACCGCTGGATTTCCTATGTCGGCCTGCTGGTCATCGTCTACGTTGCGCTGAACATGCTCTATCACGGCTTTGTCGAGGTCTGGCCCTATATCCAGCCATATTTTAGCTGAAACACCTAACCAGCGTCACGCATCAAAATCCCGGAGGTCGCCGATCCCCGGGATTTTTTGTGTCTGCTATCCAGCTCATTGATTCCGCAGCGCAAAATAATTTGCGACATAGACCGCAAGTCGTAAAACTTGCCAGTACCTTTTGGTGGTTGCCGTCAGCTTCACACAAGCCTAGACAGCCATTACTTTAGACATAATTAATAACTATAAAGGCTGTCTGAACAATGGCTTATGACTGGTCCGGCGGGCGCACTCGCCGTTTTCGCCGACTCAAATTAGGATTGGCCGTCGGCGCAATTCTACTGGCGGCATTTTTCGTGCAATCATTCTTCGGAATTTCGTTCAACGCTGCGGGCTGATAGCCTACTTCGCAAGCACCGGCACGTTGATATTGGACGCATCCGAGTCGTTGGCGTAAGGGCAGCTTTCGAAGACAACGCCTGAGAACAGCGTCGCCACACCATCCACATAACGATAGCACTTTCCCATCTCGGTGATCTTTGCAAAGCCTTCGCCCCGGCGAACGCGATACACCATCTCAAACGACTCGCCTGACAGCACGGAATTCTCAATGCCCTCTGCGACGTGCGGGCGATCATCCTCATGAATGAGTGCCATCATACGCGCGGCAGGCAAGCCGACATTCAGTTCTTCCAGAGAAAACCCCATGATATCGGCAAACCTCTGGTCGGCCCAGAACAGGTTCTGATGAACATCCCACACATAAAAACCGCCGAGATTCATAGCAACGTAACGTTGGAGGCGCGTATTTTCAGGCATGTTTGATCCTGCATTCATTATCAATCAATATGCCCGATCATGCGGTATCAGGAAACCGCACAAAGCGACAAAATCGTGATTATTTCGGACAATTCGGAATATTAGAAATAGTTCCCCGGAAAAAACCTCTCAGGAGAAAAAACTTTATTGCGTAAGGCAAATACGGACATTTTATATTTTTGAACGCTTAAGGATGCCCTCAAGAAAGTAACACTGCATTTTTGCTTTGGACAAAGATGCGTAAAGCAAACCAGCGCGTCAACAAGCGCACAAAAATTATTTGAAATTGTTTTGAAATGGAGCGGGTAGCGGGAATCGAACCCGCGTATTCAGCTTGGAAGGCTGCTGCTCTACCATTGAGCTATACCCGCGGCGGTGGTTTTGATCCGTGCAGAATGGTGGAGGAAGTTGGATTTGAACCAACGTAGGCTGAGCCAACGGATTTACAGTCCGTCCCCTTTAACCACTCGGGCATTCCTCCAGTATTCTGCGAGGATCAAGCGACCAAGCTTCATCAGATTTCCGGCCCGGCGCGTTGCCGTTTCGTCGTCTGTGGCCGCGTATATGACTGCCCTCGCCGCGTCTGTCAACACGATGTGTGACGAAATTTCACGAAAAATTCGAACAGAGTCATAGGCCTGTGGATTACCGATGATATGGCGCAAAGCCACGCACCGGCTTTTGCGCTTGTTAGCCAGCGAAAGTGCAAAAGCAACCTTGCGGGAAAGAAAGCGAAGCGCTGGAGGGGTCTGGTGCTCGAGCGGCGCTAAAGATATAAGGCGCCATGAGCAAAGACGATCCCAACGAAAAATCCACCCGCGACACCCACTATGCAACGCTGCGCCGTCAGGTGCGCGATGCCAAGCGTGAGCGTGGCGAAATTCCAACGCCTGCGTTTCAGAAGCGCAAGCCGAAAGGTGGAGAGGATTGGAAGCCGCCACAGCTGGCGCCCGATCAGGTTCATCTTTATGGCCTTCACACCGTGCGCGCAGCGCTCGCGAACAAGGAACGCCAGATCGTCAAACTGTCGGTGACGCTGAATGCGCTGGCGCGGCTGGAAATCGGCACTGCGGAAGAACAGCCTTTCCCCGTGGAAATGGTTTCGCCGCAGGATATCGACAAAATACTCGGCCCGGATGCCATCCATCAGGGCGTGATGCTGGAAACGAAGCCCCTGCCCGTGCGCAAGCTTTCCGCGCTGAAGGACAGCCCGCTTATTCTGGTGCTGGATCAGGTCACGGACCCGCACAATGTTGGCGCCGTCATGCGTTCCGCCGTTGCCTTCAATGCTGGCGCGCTGATCACCACCATGCGCCACAGCCCGACCGAATCCGGTGTGCTGGCAAAATCCGCCTCGGGCGCACTGGAAATGATTCCCTATATCCAGATCACCAATCTGGCCGATGCGCTTGGCGAATTGCACAAGCTGGGCTTCACCTCCATCGGTCTCGATTCGGAAGGCCCTGCCCCTATCGAGGAAACATTCAGCGGTGAGAAGATTGCGCTCGTGCTGGGTGCCGAAGGCAAAGGCTTGCGCCAGAAGACGCGTGAAACCGTTTCTGCACTCGCCCGTCTCGATATGCCCGGCGAGATCAAGTCGCTGAACGTCTCGAATGCCGCAGCCATTGCGCTTTATGCGACCCGTCAGTTTTTAGCCAAGCGATAATCAACGTCAGTCATTTTGGGGGCCACAATGCCAGAGTCGATCAAACCAACCGGCGAACTCACCCTTCGCACACTTGCCATGCCTGCGGATGCCAATCCGGCTGGAGATATTTTTGGCGGTTGGGTCATGTCACAGATGGACTTGGCGAGCGGCATTCGCGCGGCAGAACGGGCACGCTGTCGCGTGGTCACCGCAGCCGTCAAGGAAATGGCCTTCGAACTGCCGGTCAAGATTGGCGATACACTGTCCATCTACACGAATATCGCCCGCGTAGGCCGCACATCCATCACGCTGACCGTCGAAGCATGGGCGCAACGCTCCCGCTATGACGCGCTGGAAAAAGTCACGGCTGGAACATTCATCATGGTCGCGATGGATGAGCACGGCAAACCGACTCCGATCGCGCAAGCGTAAAGTCACCCAAAGCACTTTGCCTGTTATCCCATGGCGGCAGGACCATTTCTTGCCGCCTGAAGCTGTGTGCGTAAGGCGCGCTCTTGGCTGATTATGCTTCCAGTTGCAACCAATCACGCTGATACCACATTGTTATGTGGTCATCGGCCTTGTCGATTATCGGCATGGGAGTGATTTGGGAGGAAGCACTCATGAATAACCGTACTGTGACTATCGTGATTGCGGCCATCGTCGTTATTCTGGCGATTGCCTATTTTATGTCGGGCTCAAGAACAACAAGCACGACCGCGTCGCCACCGAGCCCGCCGCCAGCGACGACCACTCAGCCTGCGACGCCGGCGCCAGCAACCCCTGCCCCGGCCACACCGGCTCCGGCAACGCCGAATGCACCTGCGCAAAACCAGACCACGCCATAAGTTGAGGTTCGGCAGCGGATGTCATGAGGACATCCAGCGCAATGCACATCAGCGCTTCGTCACATCGTGGCGAGGCGCTGATTCATTATTGGGATATCGCTGATTCATTATTGGGATATCAAAGGCTGCTGGCAGATGTGCGGCGGCAGCGCCAGTTCCAGTCGCGGGGCTCGCCCAGATCCATGTGGACCGATTCCGTGTGACAATAGGTGCCGACACCGCCACGGTCCGGCAAGGAGCGCAGATAGTTGGCAAGCTCCCATTTCGAAACGCCACTCACCTGAATATCGGCGGCATCACAGGTATAATGTTTGGAGCCTTGCGTGGTAGCCTTTGGCGGTCTGTAGCCTGACGTCACCATTGCCGGTTTTCTGTAGTGGGCTTCGACTTCCTTGATCCGTCGAATCATTTCCGGCTTGAAACAGCCGACATTGACCTGCTCCGTCTGCAAGAGCAGCCCGTTCGGCGCGACTCGGCTGAGACCAGAGAGAGAAGCGAGCTTCATCAAGCCCGCAGGCTTATCATCATCCGCATCCACATGCGTATCGTCGAACTCATCGGTCATCGACGTACGTCCGTTAAGCGCGATACCGGCGGTCTGGCGCGCGCCCGCATTCATCGGCAAAGCAGCGACCTGCGTCAGACCAGCAGTCGCGCCTGCGCCGCGCTTTTTGGCAGCGCCCGCAAAAAATGCCGCAATCGGCACGGCTGCCTGTTCGGCAGGAAGTGTCTGCTTTGCAGGCAAGGCCTGCGCTGTCGCCTGTGTCGCAGCGGATGGCACACTATGTGCGGAATGCTGTTGCGCGGCCTGCGCCGGGTCTGGCTGTTGCACGGTGGCAGGTGCTGAGTAAACGCTGTTCAGCGCCGGCGTAATCTTCGGTGATGGTGCGTAGGCTGGGACACTGCCCGTTGCCATGTTTTCCGCCTGCGCCGTGCCTGCGTTGCTGGCCACGGCTGGTAGCTGGGAATTCGCATAAATGCTGAGCGAGCTTGCCGAAATACCGGTTGGCTGTGTGGTTAGGCCGGATATTTGCGGCGCTTGACCGTAAACTTGCTGCGTACCCTGCTGCGGTGGTGCGGTGGCAGCTTGGGGTGCAACGCGCGCCGACGACGCGGCTACCATGGCCGGATCGACATAGGCCCTGCCCTGCCCCTGCGCTGTAGCATGCGCCTGTTCAGGAGATGGAGCGGCGGCTGGTGCCGTAGCAGTGGCGGGTGTCAGTGTTGCAGAAGCGGTCTTGTCTTCGGAGACGGCAGAAACGCAGCCGGAAAGCGCCAGCAGGAATACGGCAGCAAGGCAGCTTTGAGCCGGGAATGCCGAAGTGCTTTTGACGATTTTCAAGGCTAAGCCTCCGCAGATGCGTTTCAACCTGACCAGCGCGTTGCGCAGCATCGCCGAAACTTGATGAGCATGTTCGTCCGATCACAGACCTACCCATCCGGCGACGCTTACGCAAGGGTGTGATGAAACCTCCTAAAAAGGAATCATCTTACCAAGAGCCGGTATTCTCCATGGATATCCACGGCTCGGCTGGTGCAAGGCTTGCGCCTTTTTGCAATATTTCAATGGAAATACCGTCTGGAGAGCGCACAAAAGCCATATGCCCATCACGCGGCGGGCGGTTGATGGTGACGCCGCTGGCCTGCAGTTTGGCGCAGGTTTCGTAGATGTCGTCGACCTCATAGGCCAGGTGGCCGAAATTGCGTCCGCCGGTGTAATCCTCTGCATCCCAGTTGTAGGTCAGTTCCAGGCATGGCGCCTTGTTGTCGCGGGCGGCAGTCACGTCATCCGTCGCGGCAAGAAAAACGAGAGTGAAGCGTCCTTTATCGTTTTCGATGCGGCGGACTTCTTGTAGCCCGAATACCTTGCCATAAAATTCCAGGGATTTCTCGAGGTCTTTTACACGAACCATCGTGTGCAGATATCGCATGTACTTCTCCTTCGTGTTTTAATCTTGCCGTTACGGCAGGTAAGTCAGCCCTGAGCAAGCCCAGAGACATAAAAGCAGGTGGATAAATCGAAAACTAGGGCTTGCGCGAAACCGTTACCAAGATGTTAATCTACCTTCAGGGAATCAGTTGACCGGTAGTGGTGCGTGCGTAAAGGGGCTGGGCGGAAATGGCTGATAGAATGTCGTCGAAGAATATAGTCGATTTCGAAGACCTTTCGAGCGAAGCGGTGGACCTGATCGAGATCACCGGTGTCGTGAAGTGGTTCGACGTGGCCAAGGGTTTCGGCTTTATCGTACCGGATAACGGTATGCAGGATGTTCTTTTACACGTTTCCTGCCTGCGCCGCGATGGATATCAAACAATTCTGGAAGGCACGCGCATCGTTGCGCTCATCCAGCGTCGTGACCGTGGCTACCAGACCTTCCGCATTCTCTCCATGGACCAGTCCACGGCCATTCACCCGTCACAGATGCCGCCGGTTCGCACCCATGTTCAGGTCACGCCCTCCAGCGGGCTGGAACGCGCCATCGTGAAATGGTTCAACCGTACCAAGGGCTTCGGGTTTCTGACGCGCGGCGAAGGCACGGAAGATATTTTCGTCCATATGGAAACGCTTCGCCGCTTCGGCCTTGCGGAGCTGCGCCCTGGTCAGGTTGTTCTCGTTCGCTTCGGTGATGGTGATAAGGGACTCATGGCTGCGGAAATCCATCCGGATAATCCAGCGCCTATCGGCATGGCTCATTGATGATCGGCTCATTTATTTCGAAATCCATGGTGAGTGCTTTCGCAGCGCTCACCTTTTTTGTTGTCGCGACTGGGCCAGTTGCCGCACAGGAGAACTTCTCTTCGGAGCCGCTGACGATCCAGACATCGGATGGGAAAAACCACGAATTCAAGGCCGAGCTTGCGACCACGGACGGTCAGCGCCAGCAGGGCTTGATGTTTCGCAAGTCGATGGCGCCAACGAACGGCATGCTGTTCGATTTTGGCACAGATCGCGATGTGATGATGTGGATGAAGAACACGTTCATCCCGCTAGACATGGTCTTCATCTCGAAAGAGGGGAAAGTTACCCACGTTCATCCAAACGCAGTCCCGCATTCGGAAGACATCATCAGCTCACGCGGCCCGGTTCGCTACGTATTAGAGCTGAATGGCGGTGTGGCAAAAAATCTTGGAATCAAAAGCGGCGATACGGTTCGCAGCAAACAGATCGGCAACACCAAATAAATGTTGCGAAGCCGGGCGGCCAGCGCCCGGCGCAAATGCCATATTAGTAGCAAGGCTCGATATGGCTAAGAATCCGGCAGTTAGAAATGGATGATGCCAGATTGATGGCGATGTCGATCGCTTCGACCGAATCAGCTGTGCCTTCAAGGTAGATCACATCGTTGTCGACCATTGCCGAGATGCTCGACTTTTCAAGGCCTGATTCGAATGCAAGGGCAGACGTGATGGCCTGGCATACGCCAGCCATGCGTTCGCCGAAAAAGCTTTCCTGAATTCCAGATAGGTTGAACATGATCGGGCCTCCTTCATCATGAGCGTATAACGCCTGAGTGGTGTTTTCGTTCATCTTCGGTTCATTTATTTGTTCATCTTCCATTCATCTTGAAAAAAAGAAACCCCTAATGTGTTCACTTTTTTCGTGATCAGGAACCAATGCGTGAATTTTTGGTTTGCGCGCTGGAGGATGGGAAGGAGGATCCCAATGCTTATTCACCGTACAGAACCCTGCCACCACGCCCAATGGATCAAGCCAGTCGCGATCCATTTGCCGCTGTGCGCAGCGCTAGAAATATACAGTCCGCTGATAGCTCTCGATATGCTGATGTATCGCTGGCCCAACGACCACGGACCGGAATACGAAGAAGCCCGTCAAAAATGTCTGGAGGCCATCGCTGGCAAATGCGACCTGGAAACAGCTCGCGAATCATTCCTGATCGCCAGCAACCACGCACATGTGCTGAACGTACATTGAGGCTCTAGAAGAGACATTTAGCAAAACAACAAAAAACGCCCGCAGAAATGTTCCGCGGGCGTTTGATTTGGTGGCGACCCCTGCAGGACTCGAACCTGCGACCTACTGCTTAGAAGGCAGTTGCTCTATCCAGTTGAGCTAAGGGGCCTTAATCTGAAATTAGTGAGTCCAGGGCTGCGTGCGGGTGTATTTGAAGTTGTCCGTGTAGGACACAACCTTGCGCGTCGCTTCCTGCGGCGGGATCACGCGGTATTCGATGCCTTTGCGCTGGGCGTAGGCTTCGGCCTGCTCCTGCGTTTCAAAAGTCAGCTTGACCTGCTGCTTCATATCCGACGAAGACGTGTAGCCCATGATCGGATCGATCTTGCGCGGCACTTCGGCATCGAATTCCAGCACCCAAAGATTGGTCTTAGCCTTGCCGGATTGCATGGCAGTCTTGGCTGGACGATAAATTTTTGCAGACATCTCAAACTGCTCCGGTCTTGCGATCAAGCGGCCTTCCGCTTTTTCTACCCATCACGCATCATAGATTTATTACAACGCGATAGCAAAACTCAATTGAACCGACTCACCCGTGAAGTCAAGTCGCTGAAAGCGCGCATATTGCGGAAACCATAAATGGCTTAGATGTCGAAAAGGCCAAGGCCCATCTTGCGCGTGAAGGACGAAGCATATTTTATCTGCCCGCAATTCAAAGGACGCACGATATGAATGAAAATGTCATCAAATTCCGCAAGCCCGAGCCACCGAAGCAGCCGCGCAAACCCAACCCGCAACTGCGCAAACTCGCCATCATCGCCGGCGTCATCGCGTTCTTCATCGCTGCCTGGGCTTACTTCCAGTATCTGGGCTGAAACACGATGCCTCTGGCATCGCAGCCAGAAGCTGGCGATCTATATTTAACTGACACTTTAGGGAATTTGTGGAAGTCGTTGTAAAAACTGACTTCTCATCGAATGGTCGGAGTGGAGAGATTCGAACTCCCGACCCTCTGGTCCCAAACCAGATGCGCTACCAGACTGCGCTACACTCCGCCTTTTCGATGGTGGGGAGATACACGGTTCGCCCCTGCCCCGCAACAGGTAAAATCATCTTTCTTTTGTTTTTTTGTGGAGGAGCCGTTTGCGGGTCGAAATGTCCCGGAAACGCAACCTCAAGACAATATTACCAAGTTTTCACTTCACCCTGCCTTAAAGCTATGCGAAGCCGGACGGAACAGACGAGGTTAACGACAAACTGGGCTAATGGCTTGCACGCATTGTGCTTTTGCAAAACTGGCCGCAGCATTGTCTTGATGGGTAGAAACAATGAAGTCCGCCGACGATAGCAACCAGACACCATCTCAGCCATCACCACCGCCCGACCTGCGGGACATTCTGGTTTCGGCCAAGAGCGGCAAAAAGAAATCGAAACGGTCCACCTATCTGATGGTCGGCTTTTTGGTGCTGGCGGGCCTGGGTGGCTATTATTATGTCTATGGCGGGTCGCAGGTTGCCTACACCTATACGACTCAGGCGGTGAAGAAAGGCGATCTCTCGGTCATCGTCACCTCAACCGGCTCCGTTCAGCCAACGGATCAGGTGGATATTTCGAGCGAGCTTTCCGGCACCGTGCGCAAGGTCAACGTCACCTATAACAGCCCGGTCAAGGCCGGAGACGTTCTGGCGGAGTTGGATACCAACAAGCTGGAAGCGGATGTGCAGAGCGCCCGTGCCAAGCTCGCGTCGGCAAAAGCCAGCGTCGTAAAGGCAAGAGCCGACCTCGGCTCTGCCAAGACATCTTTAGACCGCCTGAAATCCCTGGTGCAGAATCGCGTCTCCAGTCAGCAGGATCTCGACGCCGCACAGTTTAATTACGATGCGGTGGCAGCGACGCTGGAGGTCAATGGCGCATCCGTGCTGTCATCGGAAGCGGATTTGCGGTTGGCGGAACTCAATCTCGGCAAGGCCAAGATCGTTTCGCCCATCGATGGCGTGGTGCTGACACGCGATGTCGATCCGGGTGCGACGGTTGCTTCCTCCCTCAATGCGCCGGTCCTGTTCACCATTGCGGGTGACCTGCGCCATATGGAGCTTCAGGTGGCCATCGATGAGGCTGATGTCGGCAAGGTCGAGAACGGTCAGACGGCGACATTCAATGTGGATGCCTATCCCGAACGGAGCTTTCCGGCGGCCATTGAGACGGTGCGCTTTGCTTCGGAAACCGTTTCCAACGTCGTGACCTATAAGGGCATATTGACGGTGGATAATGCCGAACTGCTGCTGCGCCCCGGCATGACGGCAACGGCCAATATTGTTGTCGAGCAGGTGAAAGACGCGATTCTCATTCCCAATGCTGCGCTTCGCTACACGCCTCCGCGCGAATCGGCATCCCGTGGCGGCGGGTTGATGGGCCTGTTCCGCCCTCCCCGCATGAACCGCCAGCGCGGCGGCGGTGAACAGGCGGCATCCGCCAAGCGCAGCGTCTGGGTGTTGCGCAACAACAATCCCGTTTCCGTGCAGGTCGAGACAGGATCGACCGATGGTCAGTTTACCGCCATCAAGTCAGGAGAGATCGCCCCTGACGATCAGGTCATTACCGACGCCGCGCAGCGCAGTACGTGACGCGGGAGAAGCGAATGGCAGCCCAACCCCTCATCGAGTTTCGCAAGGTCGTCAAACAATATGGCGTTGGCGAAGCGACCATTCGTGCGCTGGATGGTGTGAGCCTCTCCATCAACGAGCATGAATTCGTTGCCATCATGGGGCCATCCGGTTCCGGCAAGTCGACCTCGATGAACATTATCGGCTGCCTGGATACGCCGAGCGCCGGCGAATATCTGTTTCAGGGCGTGCCCACCAGCGGCTTCGACAATGAACAATTGACGCTTCTGCGCCGCCATATGCTGGGCTTCGTGTTTCAGGGCTTCAACCTTCTGCCTCGCACTTCCGCCGTGGAAAATGTGGAATTGCCACTGATCTATCGCGGCATGAAGGCGGCAGAGCGCCGTCCGCAGGCCATGGAAGCGCTGGCTCAGGTGGGTCTTGCCGGGCGTGAACATCACACCACGCAAGAGCTTTCCGGCGGTCAGCAGCAGCGCGTGGCCATTGCCCGCGCTATCGTCACCCGCCCTGCTTTGCTTCTGGCGGATGAGCCGACGGGCAATCTCGACACGAAAACCAGCACCGAAATCATGGAGCTGATCACCTCGCTCAACCGCGACAAGGGCATCACCGTTGTCATGGTGACGCATGAAGAAGACATCGCGGCTTATGCAAACCGCCTGCTGCGCTTCGTCGATGGCCATCTGGCATCCGATAGCGCCGAGGAAAAGCTGGAGGCTGCCGATGTTTCTTGAAACCGCACGCCTTGCTCTGCGCGCCATCAGCCGCAACATCTTGCGTTCTTTCTTGACGGTCCTTGGCGTCGTTATCGGCGTTGCCGCCGTTATTGCCATGGTGACGATTGGCAATGGCACGACAGCGCAGGTGAAATCCGAGCTATCGCGCCTTGGCACCAACATGCTGTTCGTGCGGCCCGGCCAGTTCGGGCCCGGCCGTGCCAGCACCGAGGCCAAACGCTTCAACGATCACGACATTCAGGCCATGCGCGATCAGCTCAGCGGCATTCGCGCAGTCGCTCCGCTCAACAGAAGTTCGGCGGCAACCGTCATCTATGGCGGTAAGAATCACTCCACCAGCGTCGTCGGCAGCACCAATGATTACCTGACCGTGCAGGACTGGACGCTGGCGCTTGGCCGGGAATTTCTGCCCGCGGAAGATCGTGGGGGCCAGATCGGCTGCATCATCGGCGAAACCGTGCGCCAAGAGCTGTTTGGCGCCGCAAATCCTGTCGGTCAAACCATCCGTGTCAGCAACATATCCTGTCCGGTCATCGGCGTCCTGGCGCGCAAAGGTCAGTCGGGTCTGGGGGATGATCAGGATGACACGATCATCATGCCGCTGAAAATCCATCAGCGGCGCATTGGCGGCACCACGACCATTTCCAGTATCATGGTCTCCGCACAGGATGGCGTTTCAACCTCCAAAGTCCAATCCGATATCGAGAACCTGCTACGCGAGCGCCGTCGCATCGCCATTGGCCGTGACGATGATTTTACCGTCAATGACATGGCACAGATTGCCTCCGCCATGACCGGCACGACGACATTGCTCACCGGTCTTCTCGGCGCAGTGGCAGCGGTCAGCCTGCTGGTCGGCGGCATCGGCATCATGAACATCATGCTGGTGTCTGTCACGGAGCGCACACGCGAAATCGGCATTCGCCTTGCCATCGGCGCGCTGGAAAAACAGGTGCTGACCCAGTTTCTGGTGGAAGCGGTGATGTTATCCGCTTTCGGAGGCATTGCCGGTATCCTGACCGGGCTTGGGCTTGCCTATAGCGTCGTCAGTTTCCTCGGCGTCCCCTTCGTCACCAGCCCATCGATCATCGCGCTCGCCTTTGCCTTCTCCGCAGCCATCGGCGTGATCTTCGGCTACTTCCCGGCAAGACGCGCCGCAAGCCTCAGCCCTATCGAGGCGCTGCGGCACGAATAAGCCTCCCCGTTGCCTTTCCTGTTCGCACTCTCCATATGAGGAGGATAGGATAAAGGAATTCGACAGTGAGTGTAGCTTTCGTAAAAGAAGAGAGTGCCGAAACCGCAGCAGAAACCCAGCTGCCGGATCGCCCTGTCTCGCCCCACCCCAATCTCGTCACCGAGGCCGGGTTGAAAGCGCTTGAACGTCAGGTCAGCGAAGCCCGCGCTGCTTTCGATGAGGCGAATGCCATCGAGGACATCAACGAGCGCCGGCGGCAGGCTGCGCCGCATATGCGCGACCTGCGCTATTTCTCCGAACGCCTGCATACGGCACAGCTGGTGCCTGCACCTGAGAGCCACGACCTCGCGGCTTTCGGCAGCACGGTTACATTCAGCCGAGAGGACGGTCGCGTGCAGACCTACCGCATCGTTGGCGAAGACGAGGCCGATCCGAAAGCGGGCACGATTTCTTATGTGTCACCCGTAGCCCGCGCCCTTCTCGGAAAAGCGGTCGGAGACCTTGTAAATCTGGGCGATGAAGAGCTGGAAATCAGCGCAATAGCCTGATGGCCGCTTGCGGGGATGGCTGACAAACGATATCTGGTCGTCAATAGCGCTCTCCACGAACAATAAGGCCGTCCTTCCATGACAGCGGATTTCCTCGTCACCCATTCCGGTGGCTTTCATGCCGATGAACTGCTGTCCAGCGTCATCCTCACCCGCCTTTTCCCGCAGGCGAAAATCGTTCGCAGCCGTGCGCCCGAGTGGATCACATCAGGCTCCGACCGCATCATCTATGATGTCGGAGGTGCCTATGATGCGGAAGCGCGCATTTTCGACCACCACCAGCGCGGTGCGCCGCTGCGTGAAGACGGCCAGCCATACAGCTCTTTCGGTCTGGTGTGGAAGCATTACGGGCACGCCTATCTTGCCGATTATGGCGTTCCGCAATCCGATATCGACGCGATCCATGCGTCCTTCGACACCAGCTTCGTTCTGCCCATCGACCTCACGGACAATGGCGCGCTGAGCCCTTCCACGGCGGGACAGCTTGCAGGCCTGACTTTGCCAGCCCTGCTGGAAACATTAAAGCCTGCCTTCGATAATAAAGACCCGGAAGCCGATGATCGCGCATTCCAAGCCGCACTCGCCATTGCACGCAGCTTCGTCGAAGCCAGCATTGGCAAGAAAGCCGCCAAGCTGCGCGCTGAAACGCTGGTGCTGAAGGCCATTGAAGCGACGGGCGAAGGTCGCGTTCTGGAACTACCGATTGGCATGCCTTTCCGCCCGGCCATCGTTAAAGCTGGTGCCGATCATCTGCTCTTCGTCGTCCATCCGCGCGATAAGGATTGGTGCCTGACTGGTATTCGACGCGCCGAAGACGGTTTCGAGCTGCGCGCCGATCTGCCCGCCGCATGGGCCGGTCTGACGAATGGAGATCTGGAAGCGGCATCCGGCGTCGAAGGCGCAACCTTCTGTCACAACGGTCGCTTCATTGCCGCCGCCAAGACGCGTGAAGCAGCGCTTGCCATGGCAGAGATTGCCGTTGAAGAGGCGCTACGCACCGAAGCCCATAAGGTCAGCGCTGCCGGTTGATAGGTCGCAAACCCGGATCACACTTTCAGATAGCTTGATGATCTGTCGAAGCTGAGGCCGGGGAACACACCATTGGTCAGTGCTTCACTGCCCACGTCAAACTGGCGGTAAAGCATGGCGGCGGCGATTTCGCGCACGTCGCCGGTCGGCATCAAGTCTCTGTCATCCAGAAGCTTGCCGTCACCCAGCCCCGGCCAATTGCCCAACACACGACCGCCAGCAATGCCGCCACCGGCAAGAATGGCCACGCCGCCGGTGCCATGGTCCGTGCCGCCGGTGCCGTTTTCCCTCGCCGTGCGCCCGAATTCCGTCATGGCCAGCACGACCGTCTTTTTCCAGACATCCGGCCCTAGCGCGTCCTTCAGCGTCGTCAGCGCAATGGTCAGGTCTTTGACCGTGCGGGCAAACTGCGCCTTCTGGCCCGCATGCGTATCCCAGCCATCGACGGAGAAGCTGGCGATGCGGTAATCTTCCCGCAGCAAACCACCCGCGAGCTTGGCGACATCGCGAATGCCCTGCCCGCGCTTTTCATCCTGAAACAGCTGTTCCGCAGACATATCCGTGCGCAAGGCTTCTGCCAGCACGCGGTTGAAATCCGGATCATTGGCGTAAAGGCGTTTAAAGAAACCGACATCATCCGCCGCCATGGTCATATTGGAGGTGGATGCCCAGACATCGGCTTCGTTCGGCCCGGACAGAATCAGCTCCATCGATGTGTTGATGTCGATAGCCTTGCGATCATCCGAGCGCGGAATGGATGAGAGCGCGCGGTTCAACCAACCGGTGCGTTCGGCGTGGACATGTTCCGCGCCGCTTTCCAGCATATCTTGCCCGTCGAAATGGCTGCGCTGATCACGATAGGGCGTGGAGACCGCATGCACGAAGGCAAGCTCCTTTGCCTGCCAAAGCGGCATCAGCGGCTGGGCGGCAGGGTTAAGGCCGAAATGACCGTCGAGATCGATCAGTCCCGTATCCGGCGTCAGCGCCAGCGTAGGGCGGAAGCTCGCAAAGGCGGCGTCGCCATAGGGCTGCACGAGATCCAGCCCATCCATCGCGCCACGCAGCACGATGGTCACGAAGCGGTTTTCGCCCGGCATTGCGGCGAAGCTGACCGGCGAGAAGGCAGGCACCGCCGCCGCACAGCACGCAGTGGCCAGAAAACTCCGGCGGCTGATGAGCATATCCTGAGAGAAGGCCATCGATCCTATCTCCTGTTGAATTCTGGCGAAGACAGCGCAAGCGTCATGCCGCTCACACGGTTGGGAGCCTGGCTGACGACGCGGATCGTATCGTCCCGCGCCATATCGGCCATGGCGACTTCCAGAAGCCGTTTCGGCTCCATGTCACCACCCAGTGAATCAGACGCCTTGCGCGCCCACAAAATGCGTTCACTCATCTGGCTGGGGGACAGCCAGGAGGCCACGCCTTCCTCGAAACCCGCCGGACTTGGCGGCTGCCAGACCGGCTGGCCCATGCGGCGCAGCGAGGCGAGCGTCAGCGTCCGCGCAAGACTCTGCTTGTTCTTCGGCTTTTGCATCTGCGCAGCATCTGGCGTCATGGCCTGTTCTGGCTTCTCCATCATCATCTCACCGCCACCAGGCTTCATGGCGGCAGGCTCATCTCCATCTTTCATGGCGGATTGCGGAGCAGCAGTTGGTAGGGCAGCCTCGTCGTCACCAGCCGGAGACAAGCGATCCTGCCAGTTCTTCTGGTTGATGCCGAAGGCCCGCAGACCAGACACGACGTAGTCGAAAGGCAGCTTCATCTTGCGGCCCGGCTCGGCCCACGCGCGCGGGTGGTCCAGCATGGCGGCATAGACTTTCACCAGATGCCCGCCGCTCGCCTTCCACTCATTCACCATGGCCGTGACCAGTTCAGGCGGCGCTTCATCGGCCACGAAATGCGTCGCCAGTTTGCGACAGACATGCATGGCGGTTTCAGGCCGTGTTGCCAGATCATCCAGCATGGAAAGACAATCATCCGCCGTGCGCTTGCGCCCACCATAGGAGACACCTAGCACCTTGATTTGGCCAGGCTCTGCCATGCGTGGGCGAAACAGCATTTCGTAGCGATCATCCACCGTCATGCCGGTCAAGACCAGCGCGGCGGAGCGAACGTCGTCCTGCGTGTAACCACTGCCCGCACCCATCGTGTGCAGCTCCAGCAATTCGCGCCCGAGGTTTTCATTCAATCCGGCTTTTCGGTTTCCCGCAGCAGCAGACTCAGGCCCGGCGGAACGGTTCTGATCCAGATAGATCAGCATGGCGGGGTGCAGCACCGCCGCCTGCAAAAGATCGCGAAATGGCCCGGCCAGATGCGGGCGGATCGCTTCTACCTCATAGAGCGGCGTGATGGCGCGCATGGGCAAGGCTTTGCGCGCATTGACGGAAAAATGGTCGGTCCAGAAGGACGCCAACCGCTCATGGAAACCATAGGGAGAAAACACCGCCTGCATCACCCGCGCCATGCTATCGCGCTGAAAGCTCTGCTCGGCCTTTTGTTGCAAGATTTTACGGGCATCCCGGTCCCGCTCGCCGTCATTATTGACGGGTCGAATGGCGATCAGCCCCTCGGCTAGATCATCCGCGCGCTGCCGCGCCTCGAATGCACCGCCCATGGGAAAGAAAGCGTCTTTCAGCGGCGCATCAGCCAGCTGGACCAAAAGATCGTCTGCGTTTCGATTCAGGACCTGGCCGGGCGAGAGCCCATAGCCATAGCGGATCGCCGCCATCGTTGGAGAAAAAGGAGCCATTCTTCGCCACTCCTGCCAACAGTAATATGCGCAGCAGAATCCCAGCCAATTCCGGCGAAAAAGTTGCAAAATCGTGGCGTTTTTCCGACATGGACAATTTGTAATTCAGCCGCAATGCACAGCTTGTCGCAGTGACAATGGGGAAAAACTGTGGCACGTCAAAAATCATGAGGTTCATTCGCAAAATCATGCAGGACAGGAGTTCGGCTGGCGCTATCGCCACGCTGGCGCTTCTGCTGTTTTTGCTACAAGGCCTCGTCAACGGTGTTGCCAATGGCAATATGGCCTCGGTGGCACTGGCGGCTGGCGATATCATCTGCTCCAGCCACATGCCGGAAGGCGCCTCCGGCAAGCAGGACCCGGCAGGCAAGCTCGCCAACAATTGCTGCGGCACGCTCTGTCGCCTCGCAACTGCCGCTGCCATTACCCTTCCGGATTTGCCGACTGAGCCAGTGAGCGGCTTTGCCCTAGCAATAGAAGTCCGCTTCCAGCACGCCGAAGCAAAATTTTCGCCCCAGCCGCCAAACCGCGACTCCCAGCCCCGCGCCCCTCCCTTCGCTTAACAACTCTGAGAAACGCCTCGGCCTGAAACACGCACGCAACCGCTGTTGCACAGTTTGGCCGTCAAACCTCATTGTCTAGCGGAGACATCTCTATGTCCGTCACCACCTCCTTCGAAGGGGAGCGCCAGGCCGCGCAATCTTCTTCCATCAACCTCTACCGCGCCGTCTGGCGTTGGCATTTTTACGCGGGTCTCTTCGTTCTGCCCTTTATGATTTCGCTGGCCATCACCGGCGCGCTGTATCTCTTCAAGGATGAGATCGACGGCATCATCCATGCCGATTTGAAACGCATCGAAGTGGTGCAGAACGCCCCGCAAGCCAGCCCATCCGCCATCGTCGCATCCGCACTATCAGCCGTTCCCGGCACCGCCGTAAAATACACGACAGCTGCCGATCCCGGCGCTTCGACCGAGATCACCGTCAACACGGCGGATGGCAAGCGTGCCGTCTATGTGAATACCTATACCGGCGAAACCCTCGGCTCCCTGCCGGATCGCGGCACCGTGATGTGGACTGTGCGCTATATCCACAGCCTCAAATATTTCGGCACCTTCGCGCGCTACTTCATCGAAATCGCGGCTGGCTGGTCCATTCTTCTCGTCGCCACGGGCATCTATCTCTGGTGGCCACGCAAACAGACGGGCGGCGTCATCACCGTGCGCGGCACGCCGAAAAAGCGCGTCTTCTGGCGCGATACCCATGCCGTCACGGGCATCTTCGTCGGCGTTTTCATCGTCTTTCTCGCCATAACAGGCATGCCTTGGTCGGGCGTCTGGGGCGCCAAGGTCAATGAATGGGCCAACGGCAATAATTTCGGTTACCCGGCTGGCGTGCGCGTGGATGTCCCCATGTCCGGGCAGCATCTGAATGATGTTGCCAAGACTTCATGGTCGCTGGAACAGGCGCAAATCCCGCAATCCAGCACCCATGATCACGGCCAGCATATGGACCATGGCGATGCCATGGCCCCGATGGATATCGACCCGACCATGCCGCCCATCGGCATAGACAACGCCATCGCCCGCTTCAACCAGCTAGGCCTCATGCCCGGCTACACAGTTGCCCTGCCCACAACACCATCAGGCGTCTACAGCGGCTCTGTTTATCCGGATGATCTCTCCAAACAGCGCGTCGTCCATCTCGACCAATATAGCGGCGAACCTTTGATAGACATGAGCTATGCCGATTACGGCCCGCTGGGCAAAGGTCTGGAATGGGGCATCAACGTCCACATGGGCCAGCAATACGGCCTAGCCAACCAGATCGTGCTGGCCCTCGCCTGCCTCGGAATCATCCTTCTGGCAGTATCAGGCGGCGTCATGTGGTGGAAACGCCGCCCCAAAGGCTCGCTCGGTGTCCCACCCCTGCCACAGGAAAAACGCGTCCTGCACGGCCTCATCGTATTGCTCGCCATCGGCGGCGTGATTTTCCCGCTGGTGGGTGTGAGTTTGCTGGTGATGCTGGTTCTGGATTTAGTGGTGCAAAAATTCAGCCGGCACAAAGCCGCATAAAATAGAGGCCGGGAGCAATCCCGGCACCTTTCTCCTTCAACGGCGTCCGGTCAGAGCCGGATTGCCGTTTCTTCTTTCGCAGTTCTAATGACGATCATGGTGAAGAAGCGCGCCACATTGGTCTGATCGCGAAACAGCCTATCGCAGAGGGCATCGAATTCCTCCATATCGCGCAGGCGCAACATCAGAACGACGTCCGATTCGCCGGTCACAGCATAAGCTTGCGCAACAGCCTCTTCCGCAGAGGCAATATCCAGAAACCGCCGCATGTGCTGTTCGCCATGCAGCTTCAGCTCCACCGTCACCAGCGCCTTGATGCCACGCCCCGCTTTGGCCGGATTAAGGATCGCAACGATGCGGTCGATCACCCCTGATTTCCGCAGCCGCTGCATTCGCCGCAGGCAACTGGAAGGCGACAGGCCTACGTCATCGGCCATGTCGATGTTGGTGCGCGATGCATCGCGCTGCATGAGATTCAAAAGTTTTCGATCGATCCCGTCCATCCAGCCAGAATATGCACTCGCAAAATCTTTGCAATAAAATTGCACCGCGATGCAATCTTTGACCACAAATTCGAAACGACCCGCGCTAGCAGATGGTGATCAATTTCAGGGGAAAGCCAGATGAAATTCGTGAAGCCTTTTTTGAATAAGACATATGAAACGCTCGAAATTTACTGGGTGCTGGTTCGGATCACCATTCCCATCGCAATCCTCACCGAAGTGTTGTCACGAATGGGCGCAATCGAAGCGGTTTCACCAGCTTTTGCGCCGGTCATGAACCTGATTGGCCTGCCGCCTGAACTGGGTCTTGCGTGGCTGACGGCAATGCTCGTGGGCATATGGGGCGCCGTCCCGCTTATCTTCACGCTCGTTCCGGCAGCCTCGCTCAGCACGGCGGATATTACGATATTCTCTGCGCTCATCCTCTTCGCGCATGGCCTGCCGATCGAGCAGAAGATCATTCAGAAAGCGGGTCCGGGCTTCATCACCACCACAATGCTGCGCGTCGGCGGTGGTTTGCTCTACGCGTTCCTGCTGCACCATATCTTGCAGGCAACAGGCTGGCTGTCCGATCCCGTCCAGCCCACCTGGATACCGATGACCCCGACGCCCGACTGGGTGGAATATTTCCGCGGTCTTGCCGAGACGATGATCTCCATGCTCGCAATTCTATTCCTCTTGTCATGGAGCCTCGAAATCCTCAAAGCCACAGGGCTGATGAAATTGATGATGACGGCACTCGCACCCGTTTTGCGTCTTGCAGGCATAAAAGGCGAAGCAAGCCACCTCACCGCCATTGGGCTGTTTCTGGGCATTTCCTATGGCGCGGGCCTTCTCATCCGCGAAGCGCGATCCGGTGCAATATCGCCGCGTCAGATCTTTCTCTCCTGCGTCTTCATGGGCTTCGCGCACAGCGTGATCGAGGACACTCTCCTCCTGGCCTCACTCGGTGCCGATATCTACAGCATCCTTATCGGTCGCGTCGTTTTCGCCGTCGCGGCAACAGCTGCGATTGCGGCGCTGCTCTACCGAGTTTCCGATGAAACATTCTTCACGCAGATATTCAGACTGCAAGGCCGAGAGGCGGGAAACCAATAGGTGAGAATCGAGGCCAGGTAAAATCCCGGCCTGCTCCAACGCACGACGCGTCTACCGAATCAATCTATCCGGTAAGCCTTACAGACCAACTGTTCGGGCGTCCGATAGGTCCGAAACCCCATCGCCTCGTAATAGGCCTGGCCCAGCGCATTGTCCGCGCCGATGCTCGCATCGATAGTCTCAAGTCCCGCAGCCTTGGCTGCTTCCAAGGTCGCGCGAAACAGCCCCGACCCGACACCCTGACGAGCGGCCCGCGGGCTGACATGGGTGCCGATGATGCCCCAGCCTTCTGCGACACCGTAGGGATTGTCGGCCCACGAGTGGCGTAGAGACTGAAAGCCCAGAATGCGCCCTTCGTCATCCACAGCCACAAAACAACCGATGCGGTTCTCCGCCTCGATATAATTGGCCCGCACCTGCGCGAGATCACCCGCAGCCTTACGGAGGCCAGCGGCAAATATCTCGTCGTGAACGGCTTTCATGCCTTCGGCATCGGATGGGCTAGCAGGTCGGATCATCATCGTTCAATTCCCATGATATTTGGAAATGTCCTATCGCCGCTCCGCAAGCCGATAAACCTCGCTTCGGTCACGCCTGCCCACGGCAATCACGACGACAAGTATCTGCGTATCGCGCACCTCATAGACCAGTCTATAGCCCGCACCGCGCAGCTTGATCTTGTATCGATCGTTGTGTCCGGAAAGCTTGGCCGATGGCACGCGTGGATTTTCCAGACGTTCCGCCAGCTTTTTCTTGAATTGCTCGCGCGTGTTGTTGTCCAGCTTTCGCCATTCCTTCAGCGCTGCGTCGAGAAAACCTAACTCATAACTCATCGAGCTTGACGCGAATAACGGCATCGTTGGAACGGGCGTCGGCTATTGCGTTCAGCTCGATATCGTCGAGCCGCTCCATCATCGCCTCGTAAGCCTTGGCGGGCACACAATAGAAAGCAGGCTCGTTGCGATTGAGAATCGCAACCGCCGCGCCCTCGCCGGCGGCGACAGTCCCCATGGGATTTCTCTTGAGTTCGGAAACACTCGCCGTCATTTCAGCCAGAACAACATGCGTCATCTTTAAACCTCGGAACGCTATTGAGAGTGCTTACAATAGCACTCTAAACAGGTCTTTCAAGATGGCGCATATCCACCATCAAGACTTGAACAAAAACGAAGCCCCGAATGCAATCAACGCAAACCCGATCACGTGGTTAATCGTCAGGCTTTCCTTCAGCCAGAACACCGAAAACAGCGCGAACACCGTGAGCGTGATCACTTCCTGCATCGTCTTCAACTGCGCCGTCGAATAGACCTCGGAACCCATGCGGTTGGCTGGCACGGCCAAGCAATATTCGAACAGGGCGATGCCCCAGCTGACAAGAATGGCGAGGAAAAGCGCGCTGCCCTTGTGCTTGAGGTGGCCGTACCAGGCGAATGTCATGAAGACATTCGAGGCAATCAGCATGACAACCGGCCAGATGTGCGCAGGGGTTATGGAAAAAGGCATGACGGACCTTTGAATTGGGAGAGGGAAAAATGACTGCAAGGGGAACCAGTTTCAGCTTGCGGCGTATTGCTTAACGCAGGACGCAGCAAACAGGAACAGGCTTTTCACGTGCCCTTCACTTGCGTGTGAGAGCGCGTGAAAACGCGGCACTCTGCATCCGGTTCCAGAACGCGAAATGTTTCCTGTTTGTACTCTGTTTTTACACCACGCCCCTTCACTTTCAACTGGACTCTCTCCATATTCCGACCATGGCCAGATCACCGAAAAAACCGTCCGACAAAACCTCCCGCTCCGATGGCTTCGCAGAAATGCCGCAGGCCCCATTTGAAGGCGCCCCGCTGTCCGGCAGCGTATCCGATTGGGTGAAGCAGTTGGAGGCCGAGGCCGAAGCGTCTTCGGTAGAGACCCAGCGTGAAGTCGCGTCAAAGGCGGGCAAGCACCGCAAGAAGATCGAGATCGAAGCGCGCAAGCAGGCCATTGAAGAGGCTGAGAAAGCCAAGAGCGGCGGCAGCGTCAACAAGAAGGCCACCGCCCAGAAGACCTCGCGCGGCGTGTCCATCGGTGCCTCCAACGATCCGAAAACCCGCGCCGCCGCCGGTCTCAACCCCGTTGCGGGCATGGATGTCAGCCTTGAGGATGCCGAAAACCTCGCCACCGGCGCGGTGACGGCCACGGTCGAGGCCCTGTCGGCGCTGATTGAAAGCGGCAATCCGCTGTTCAAGGACGGCAAGATGTGGACGCCGCACCGCCCTGCCCGTCCGCCCAAATCCGAAGGCGGCATCACCATTCGCATGCAGTCGGATTTCGAACCGGCTGGCGATCAGCCGACAGCGATTGCCGATCTGGTCGAGGGCATCAATTCCGGCGAGCGCAGCCAGGTGCTGCTCGGCGTTACCGGCTCAGGAAAGACCTTCACCATGGCTAAGGTCATCGAGGCAACCCAGCGCCCTGCCGTCATTCTGGCACCCAACAAGACGCTGGCGGCGCAGCTTTATTCGGAATTCAAGAACTTCTTCCCTGATAATGCGGTGGAATATTTCGTCTCCTATTACGATTATTACCAGCCGGAAGCCTATGTGCCGCGCTCGGATACCTTCATCGAGAAGGAATCCTCGATCAACGAACAGATCGACCGCATGCGCCACTCCGCCACCCGCTCGCTGCTGGAGCGGGACGACTGCATCATCGTCGCCTCCGTCTCCTGCATTTACGGTATCGGCTCGGTGGAAACCTACACCGCCATGACCTTCCAGATGGCCATCGGCGACAGGCTGGATCAGCGCCAGCTTCTGGCCGATCTCGTGGCTCAGCAATATAAACGCCGCGATATGGATTTCCAGCGCGGCTCTTTCCGCGTGCGCGGCGACACCATCGAAATCTTCCCCGCCCACTTGGAAGATGCCGCCTGGCGCATCTCCATGTTCGGAGACGAGATCGACTCGATCACCGAATTCGATCCCCTCACCGGCCAAAAGACCGGCGATCTGCAATCGGTCAAGATTTACGCCAATTCGCACTATGTCACCCCGCGCCCCACGCTGAATGGCGCCATCCGCTCCATCAAGGAAGAGCTGAAAGGCCGTCTGGCCGAGCTGGAAAAGGCCGGACGCCTGCTGGAAGCCCAGCGGCTGGAACAGCGCACCCGCTACGATATCGAAATGCTGGAAGCCACCGGCTCCTGCGCGGGCATCGAGAACTATTCGCGATATCTCACCGGCCGCAATCCCGGCGAACCGCCACCGACCCTGTTCGAATATATCCCTGACAATGCCCTGCTGTTCATCGACGAAAGCCACGTTTCCGTCAGCCAAATCGGCGGCATGTACCGGGGCGACTTCAGGCGCAAGGCGACGCTGGCCGAATATGGCTTCCGCCTGCCGTCCTGCATGGACAACCGCCCGCTGCGCTTCGAGGAGTGGGATGCCATGCGCCCCCCAACGGTCGCGGTTTCGGCCACGCCCGGCAATTGGGAAATGGAACAGTCCGGCGGCGTCTTTGCCGAGCAAGTCATCCGCCCCACGGGCCTCATCGATCCGCCGGTCGAAACCCGCTCCGCCCGCAGCCAGGTGGATGACGTGCTGGGCGAAATCCGCGAAACGGCGCAGGCCGGATACCGCACCCTCGTCACGGTGCTGACCAAGCGCATGGCCGAAGACCTCACCGAATATCTGCATGAACAGGGCGTGCGCGTGCGTTACATGCACTCGGATATCGACACGCTGGAACGCATCGAAATCATCCGCGATCTGCGTCTCGGCGCGTTCGACGTTCTCGTCGGCATCAACCTGCTGCGCGAAGGTCTCGACATTCCCGAATGCGGCTTTGTCGCCATTCTCGATGCCGACAAGGAAGGTTTTTTGCGCTCGGAGACGTCGCTTATTCAGACCATCGGTCGTGCGGCGCGTAACGTCGATGGCAAGGTCATTCTCTACGCGGATAACATCACTGGCTCCATGAAGCGGGCGATGGAAGAAACCAGCCGCCGCCGCGAAAAGCAGGTGGCCTACAACACCGAACACGGCATCACGCCTGAATCCGTCAAGGCCCGCATCTCGGATATTCTCGACAGCGTCTACGAGCGCGACCACGTCCGCGCCGATATCTCGGGCGCATCCGGCAAGGGCTTCGCCGATATCTCGGGCGCATCCGGCAAGGGCTTCGCCGATGGCGGCCATATGGTCGGCAATAATCTTCAGGCGCACCTCAATGCGCTGGAAAAATCCATGCGCGACGCCGCCGCCGACCTCGACTTCGAAAAAGCCGCCCGCCTGCGCGACGAAATCAAACGCCTCAAAGCTGCCGAACTCGCCGCCATGGACGACCCGATTGCGAAGGGAGAGGCGAAGTCGCTGGAGGGCAGTGGCAAGAAGGGTGCAAAGAAGGATCCTTCGAGGCTCCTCCCTTCGGGCTCCGCGCCTCAGGATGAGGACCGTGGTGCAGGTAGTCTTCATGGTGAAGACGGTGCAACAATGAGCCCTCATGGTGAGGAGGCCCAAGGGGCCGTCTCGAACCACGAGGGCGGCACCGCCAAGCCACTATTCCGCAAAAACTCCCTCGACGAAATGACCGTTGGCCGCACCGAAAAGCCCGTCAAAGGCAGCGTCCCGCCGAAACCGGTGACGGAGCCCGGCAAACGTTTTTCACCGTTGCTGGAAGGCCAGCCGGAGCGCGCTACAGGCGGCAAGGATGACCCCCGCCCCATCGCGCGCGGTAAGGTCGGCGTAGGCTCCTACGAAGACCCCGGCGAGCAGAAGCGTAAGAGCCGGACGAAGGGCAAGACCGGAAGACCGGGGCGGTAACACCAGCGCTCTGATTCATCACTTGTTTGCCGCAGGGTCCATCTCCCTGCGCAAAGCGAGCATCGGCCTTTGACCAACGCGTAACGCCTCCCGGCGAATCCGACCCCATCCCTGCGGAACCTCACGCGAAAACGCGCGTTGTCGAAACATTGCAACCGGCAGAGGGAGCCAGGAAACAATGCGCGCAAAGATCATCACAACATCGCTCTTGTTGTTTATCTTGACGGCTGGCGGCGGTGTCGCTGGTTCTCTCAAGGATGCGACCTTTCATAGCAATGCCCTGAATGCCGATCTGTCGGTCAACATCTACCGCCCGGATGGCGATCCGCCCCAGAATGGCTGGCCGGTTTTGTATCTGCTGCACGGGCATGATGGCGATCAGAACAGTTGGCGTGATCTGGGCAACATCGAAAAGACACTGGACGCGATGATTGCGGCAGGCACCATCCGCCCGCTGGTGGTGGTGATGCCGGGCGTGAAGAACAGCTGGTATGTGGATTCGAGCGCGGTGGGCGGCCCCGGTGATTACGAGACGGCGCTAACGGTGGATTTGCGCAGGCAGGTGGAAAACACAATGCCAGTCCGTAAGGATCGCGCTGGCCGCGCCATCATCGGGCTTTCCATGGGTGGCTTCGGCGCGCTGCATCTGGCCTATTCCCATGAGGACCTCTACGCTGCCGTCGCCAGCCTTTCCGGCGCAATCTGGCAGAACGTGCCCGCCTCCGATCTGGACAAGACGCCCGCCGAGCTGAAACTCATTCAGGACAGCGCCTTCTTCCACCGCCTCGACCGCACCACCGTCACCAGCGGCATCGTCCTGCCCTCCACCGGCGACCACTTCTCCGGCGCCTTCGGCACACCCTTCGATGCAAGACTGTTCAACGAAAAGAACGTCTTCACGACAGTCGCCCAACACGTCGCCGAAGCGCAGGACCTGCCAGCCACCTATCTCACCGTCGGCGACGATGACGGCTTCTCCCTATGGCGCGGCGCTGTCGCCCTCCACGAAACCCTGCAAGCCGACAACCGCAAATCCGAACTGCGGATTACGGATGGGGACCATGTTTGGGCCGTGTGGAAGGTGTCGATTATTGATGCGCTGAAGTTTGTGGATGGGGAATGGGATGATAACTCTAAAAACATTAAACCGCATGTTGATTGAATAAAAATCTACAGCGTCCAATGCTCAGGCAGCCATCTGATAGTGAACAATCCATTAGGCAGCTTCCCTTGTCATCAGATGCTCACCAATTTGCTCGACTGTTTCCATTGGCCTAAACCGTATTTCTTCTTGGTCAGCTTGTTTTTCAAGATCATGAATACTTTCCATGATTTTATCTAACTGTCTTTGACTCACACTGGGATCGTTTGCGGACGGATGTTGCACGATCATCTCATGCTGCCTTGCTAACAGACTTGAATTTTCGTCATCTCTGAAGACTTTCAGGTCCCACATTCTTCTTTTAATTCTGTCTATTGATCCACTGTAATTGCTAGTCGACAAGATACCGAAATTCGCAACAATTTTAGCTCCTGCAAAATCGATAAAAACACCGTGAGCACTTCCTCGTCTTCTGCGAGAATTGGAACGTATTTCGTTGCTAAACGCATTTTTGAGTTTAGGCCGGCGTGCAACGATGTATTCCAGCAATAACTGGCCTAATCTGTCAGATGCTCGATCATTGGCCTGCGAGTCTTCAAAGTCCGAATTTGGTGACGTGACCACTCGCCCATCTTCATGGACGAACAGAGATGACATACTCGCCATCCAAGAGTTAGCAATGTCACGCAAAGACACGCCTTCAACCTCTTGCTGGCTACCGATTTTCAGCCCTGAAACCGCTGGCTCGTAATCAAATAAATTGAGCGACCCGTCGGCCTCGAGAGCGAGGGCGAGTTCATCAAGCGATAGCTCTATTCCAAAGATTGCGCCAGCAGCTTGCTCTCCATAAAAACAGGTTAGCTTATCTAATTTGTTTGCTCGAGCAAGATACGATGAATTTTCATCACAGGCGATCACACCGACTATAAATTGTTCAGAGGAGCCAATAATTGGGTTAAACAACACGGAGGTACGCTTCGCCCGTATAAAACCAGCGTTTGGTTCCGGAAATAGTATGTTGGAGAAGTTTTTCATATCAGTTGTCCCAGCGCGTCAGCAGTCAATCGAGGCACATCAGGAATACGATCATTAAGAAATTTTTTCATGGTTTCAAAATCGTCGTCGCCTATCAAGGCTGGAATATGACTTTTTATACCCACTTCGTGAATATTTATTCTTCGTGCACTGTCACTGATTTTTCCGACAGCTGCCAATAAAACATTGATTTCGTCTTTTGTTAGGAAGGGCGTTACCCACTCCTTAAGTCGATTTTTGAACGTCACAGAGTACTCTAAATCCGCAGCGGTCCAACTTGGCCCCGAAAAACAAAACCCGTGATCAATCATCCAGTAAGTGCCAGCACCAGAGATAAGTAGATTACCCGGGTGGCGATCCGTATTTGCGCTCCAAGTATCGAATTCATACACACCACACAAATCACCCTTTAATAAAAGATCGATGATTCTACGAATCGATGAACCAGAAAATCCATCCTTTTTAACTATGGTGGCGACTGATGGCGCTCCTACATCTACACTGGCAAACAACAAATGACCGTGCTCTGTTGAAGGTGCACATTTTATCTCAAGGTCGCTAAAAGGCGCCAGTGCTATGTACGCGCGAGGTACAGGTAATCCTAACATCCTGGCCAACAATGCTGCGATAACTTCATTCGCCAGTTCGCGTGCGTGTAGGTCTTTGATTATAGCAAATTCCGTACCATGGTCCTCGGTATAAATCTGTCCACGGTAAGTGTCATTAATATTGGCGATACCTGCGTCTTTAAAAGAGATGACCCCTCCCAACACACGAGCGTATCCGATTACCGCCACATCGATTTGATTATCGTTGTCGTTCAACGAGCTTCCCCACATCCCAAATGTTACCCTAGTTCAAACATAACGAGAATTTTCTAAAGAAAAACCCATAAGTTGATATAAGATTGCAGTAATTGAAGTATGTAATACACGGAACCAAACCCACCCCAGCCCGTTCTTCCCCCGGACACCGTGTCCGATACTGAAAGGGAAGAAACATTATGAAAAACAAGGTTTTCGCACTCGCTGCCGCCGCAGTTCTGTCCGCCTCCGCTGTTTATGCGCAGACGTCGACACCGGCTCCAGCCGCCACTGCGGCTTCTGGCGCGGATGCAACATTGTCGGGTCCGGGCATCACCATGGGCACCAAGGCAAATGGCCCTTTGAAGTTCGTCAACGTGCAGAAAACAGACCTCACGGCGTCGCAGCTTGAAGGTCTGGATATCTACAATGCGCAGAACGAAAATATCGGTGAAATCGAAGATGTCGTGATTGGCGATGGCAAGTCGGTGATCGGTCTGGTTGCCAGCGTTGGCGGCTTCCTGGGTATCGACAAGAGCTATGTCGTTCTCGACCCCGCTTCCGTTGCCATCAACAACGATAACGGCACATGGAAGGCCTATGTAGACACAACGAAGGACGCGCTTACGAACGCTCCGAAGCTGGACTACGACAAGCTGGACGATTGATCCATCCAGACAGGCGGCTAATGTCCGTCAGTCTTCAAGCCCACCGACAGTTGGCCAGTCCAATTGTCGGTGGGCTTTTTGTTTGAGCTTTTATGGCAGCGCAGAGCCTATGGAGGATAGTTGCCACGTTGTGCCTTGGGAATGATGTGGCCAAATCCTCGGCATATGGCGAGGACGACGAAGGAGAGAGGTTCGAAGCCCTCCGCCCTCTATGAACGCTTACCCGCCGAACTTACCGCTGCGGGGGAAACCCTTCGGCACAGTGCGTCCGGCTGTTGCGCGGTCGGCCATCCATTCCAGCAGCTCGTCACCCACCTTGGAGAAGGAGCGACCGGCGCTGTCTTCCCATGTGAGGCCCGTTGCCAGTGCAAAGCATTTGACGTCCGAAATACCGCCGTCCTTGTAGCGTTGCAGGCGCACGCCCTTGCCGCGTGACATTTCCGGCACCTGTGCCATCGGGAAGGTCAGCATCTTGCGGTTTTCGCCAACCACGGCAATGTGGTCACCGCTGACAGGCACGACCAGCTTCATCTCATCCGGCATGGAGACGTTCATGATCTGCTTGCCCTTGCGGGTATTAGCGACCATTTCCGTTTCCGCCACAACGAAGCCGTTGCCAGCTGTCGAGACGAGCAGCAGCTTGCGCGATGCGTCATGCACGAAGGCGGTCAGGATGTCCTGATCGTTCTCCATATCCACCATGATGCGCACCGGCTCGCCATGGCCGCGTCCGCCCGGCAGCTTGTCTGCGCCCAGCGTGTAGGCCTTACCGCCTGTCGTCACTAGCAGCAGCTTGTCCGTGGTCTGGGCCGGGAAGGCAAGCTTGGGGCCATCCCCTTCCTTGAAGGTCAGCGCCGAAGTATCGGTCATGTGACCCTTCAGCGCCCTGATCCATCCCTTTTGCGAGATGACGATGGTAACCGGTTCTTTCTCGATCATCGCCTGCTGAATGGCGTCCATATCGGCGGTCGGCGCATCGGCAAACTGCGTGCGGCGCTCGCCCAGCTTGGTGGCCTTGGCGTATTTCTTCTTCGTCTCGCCGATTTCCCAGGCGATGGTCTGCCACTGCTTTTCGGTGGACGCGAGAAGCGATTCGATCTCCGCCTTCTCGCTGCTCAGGCCATCGAATTCCGTGCGGATTTCGATTTCTTCAAGCTTGCGCAAGGCGCGCAGACGCATGTTGAGAATGGCTTCGACCTGAATATCGGTCAGCCCCCACTTCTCCATCATCACAGGCTTCGGCTCATCCTCTTCGCGGATGATGCGAATGACCTCATCAATGTTGAGATAGGCAACCAGCAAGCCGCCCAGAATTTCCAGGCGTCTGTCGATGGCGGCAAGGCGGAAGCGAGAGCGGCGCACCAGCACGTCGCGGCGGTGGTCCAGCCATTCCTTCAACACTTCGTTCAGCGCCATGACCTTGGGAATACGGCCCATGGACAGAACGTTCATGTTGAGCGGAATGCGGCTTTCGAGGTCCGACAGGCGGAAAAGCGATTCCATCAGCAGTGTGGCATCGACGGTGCGGTTTTTCGGCACCAGAACCACGCGAACGTCTTCGGCGGATTCATCGCGCACATCTTCCAGCAGCGGCAGTTTGCGCGCCAGAAGCAGCTCGGCAATCTTTTCGATCAGGCGCGATTTCTGCACCTGATAGGGAATTTCGGTGATGACGATCTGGTAACCGCCACGGCCGAGGTCTTCAACGATCCACTTTGCCCGCACGCGGAAGCCGCCGCGGCCGGTGCGATACGCCTCCAGCATGCTTTCGCGGCTTTCGGTGATGATGCCGCCTGTGGGAAGGTCCGGCCCCTCGATGCCGCCCCGCTCGGGATGCGCCGGGTCGAACATCAGATCCTCGACGGTCGCATCGGGGTTCTTGATCAGCCGCAGCGCCGCATCGCACAGCTCATGGGCGTTGTGCGGCGGAATGCTGGTGGCCATGCCAACAGCGATGCCGGAGGTGCCGTTTGCCAGAAGATTGGGAAACGCGCCGGGCATGACGACCGGCTCTTCGTCTTCCTCGTTATAGGTCGGACGAAAATCGACGGCGTCCTGCTCTATGCCTTCCAGCAGCAGGGCCGCCACTTCGGTCATGCGCGCTTCGGTGTAACGATAGGCCGCGGCGCCATCGCCATCGATGTTGCCGAAGTTGCCCTGGCCGTCCACGATGGGGTAACGCTGCGAGAAATCCTGCGCCAGACGCACCAGCGCATCATAAACCGACTGGTCGCCATGCGGGTGGAACTTACCGATGACGTCACCGACAATACGCGCGCATTTCTTGAAGGCCGAGTTGGGGCGAATGCCCATCTCGCTCATGGCGTGAATGATGCGGCGATGCACGGGCTTGAGGCCGTCGCGCACATCCGGCAGCGCACGGTGCATGATGGTCGATAGCGCATAGGCCAGATAGCGCTCTTCAAGCGCGGCCTTGAGGTCAATCGGCAATACGTTGTCGTCGTCTCCGCCGGACGGAGGAAGAAGATTTTTTCCCATGCTGCTTGACTAGCGGAAATGCCGATTTCCAGCAAGGAATCAGGACTTTTCCGCTGTGGATGACGGTGGCCAAACGTATATTTTTCGTTAATCTTGTTTTTATGCCGCAATTCAGCCATTCGTTACAAACTACGAATGGAATATACGGGTGCTATGCCCCGGATATAAATGCACAAATCCAGTTGTCGATCGCCAGTTTTTCATACCTACGAGGGAAGAGACAGAATGAGACTTCAATCCACCCGGCAGTTTCTGTTTGCCAACGCTGCGGCGTTTGCATTTGCATCACCGGCCTTCGCACTCGACGGCGCAGATGTGCTGAAGAAGATCAACGCGGCCTACAGCGTACAGGGCGCGGCTGTCGAAGCAAAATCGATTGCGGTCGATGGCAGCACGGTCACGCTGAGCGGTGTGACGTTTGGCACAGCAGCCGATCCTTCGCAGAAAATTCCGGTCGGTAATGTTACGCTGGATGGCGTCGAAGAAAACAACGGTGGCTACACCATTGAAAAGATGAGCTTCGACAACATCAAGTTCGCGCAGGAAGGCATCGCCGTCGATGCCAGCGATATCTACATGACCGGAGTGACCGTCCCTGCCGATACCACCACCGGCAAACTGGATTCGATGCTGTTCTACGAAGAGGCCCATAGCGGCCCTGTCACCGTCAAGATGGGTGAGAAGGAAAGCTTCTCGGTTGCGGAAACCACCACGACGATCAGCAAGAGCGAAGATGAAGGCACCGTCAGCTTCGATCTCAACGCCAATGGATTCAAGGCCGATCTCAGCGGCGTGACCGACCCCAAGACCAAGGACGCCATCGACAAGCTGCAGGTGCAGACGCTGACCGGCGACCTGACCATGAATGGTTCCTGGGAACTCGCGCCAGGCACGTTGACGGTCGATGAATATGCCATCGACCTCAAGGATGTCGGCCGCCTCAACATGGCCTTCAGCTTCTCCGGCTATACGCTGAACTTCATCAAGTCCATGCAGGAAGCCGTCAAGGCACAGGCCGCCAACCCCAACAAGGAACAGGCGGATCAGGCAGCGGGTCTCGCCATGCTCGGTCTTGTCCAGCAGCTGAGCTTCATCAGCGCGGAAATCAGCTTCGAAGATGCCAGCATCACCAAGCGCGCCATCGACTATGCGGCTGGCGAACAGAACATGACGGGCGAGCAGCTGTCGCAGACCATCAAGGGCATGGTGCCGTTGATGATGGCGCAGCTGAACGTACCGGAACTGCAAAACGCAGTCTCCGCAGCCGTGAACGCCTATATTGATGATCCCAAGAACTTCACCATCTCTGCCGAACCGGCAAAGCCCGTCCCCTTCCCCATGATCATGGGTGCGGCCATGGGCGCGCCGAACACCATTCCCCAGGTTCTGGGTGTAACGGTTACGGCAAACGAGTAGTTTTGAGCCGTAGATTACTTTAAAGCGAAATCCGCCTGCAGAGCTCGTTGCAGGCGGATGTTTACCTTTGATAGGCCGGTGTTGGAAGCGAAATAGGTTTTGGGTTTAACGTGACCCACTCTACAGCCAGCTCTGACAAGCGCTGCGTATCTCCATATTTGCGCTTAACTTCGCTTATGATTTTCTTGGCTTCCTGCAACTCTTCGTCGGGTAGAGAAGTCGCCGAAGCAAGATGACCCAAAAGCGCGTCTGCCATCATTTTGAAGTCGTGATCCCAATTTATGCCGCCATTACCATCAAGCTCGCGGCTAATACGGCCTGAGATCCTTATGACCTCGCCTTGAACGCTCTTGGCTGACCCACTAGACGGTACCAGTAACTCCCACAACTCCTGATGTTGATCTGGCCAAGTGGTAGAATGCGCAATAATGGGACTGACACCGTCGTGCATAGCACGCCGTGGGACGGGTTGGACGTTGAAAAGAGCGTAGAGCTTATCAAGCGCCGCGCTGGCCGACTCCACGCTATCAGGGTTATAATTCTCGCGGTGAAACTCAAAGTTTTGGCCAATACGCCGAACTTGCGTCTGTAAATCTGACCACCCTTGTTGATCAGGGCTTTTCCGTTTTGGTACCAGACGCGAGAAAAATGTCGCAATCCCTTTCTGTTGGGGCGATTGCGTATTCAGCAAGAGCTCTGAGATATCGACCGTTTTTTGAATGGTAGCGTTGCTGCAATGAGAAAGCGCCCATGCTAGCGGTGTCAGCTTTTGGTAATTGACGCTGTCGACACTGGCTCCATGCTGGATCAAGGTGCCAGCCGCTCGAACGTTTCCAACTCGCGCTGCGTGATGCAAAGGCGTATTGCCCTTGCTGTCCACACTTTGAACATCGGCGCCCAACGCAAGCAAGCCCTCTATCCTACCCTGCCAGTGCCCGGCGCGGGAATGTAGCGGTGTCGCGCCGTGGTTATCGACTGCGGAAATATCTGCTCCCTGCTCGACCAACCATCTTGCAACGTCGTCTGGCAATTCATTGAAGGCCAACGCAGTACGCTTGAAGGCACCGCCGCGTGCATTGACATCGCAGGTCAGGAAAACCGCTTTTATGTCTTCGTGATTTGCATTTTTTAGTAAATCTTGATAATTTTCAGGCAGCCGCTTTTTCTTGGCTTTGGCCATGTTGACGTTCTCCAATAACGATGGAGGCACAACCATAAAGCATCCAGAGGAATTTTAGTTGCAAAAATCCAGTTTCAGATGGGCCTGGATTACGTCTGATAAAAAACAAAGGCGGTAGCCTGAGCCACCGCCTTCGATAAACACACTACCGAGTTGCTCAGAGCAACGCGATTAATCCTTCTTCGGCGTCGGCACGACGCGCAGTGCCAGTTCGCGAAGCTGCGTTGGCGTGGCGGGTGCCGGTGCGTTCATCAGCAGATCCTGTGCCTGCTGGTTCATCGGGAACAGCGTGATTTCGCGCAGGTTCTTCGTGCCTGTCAGCAACATCACCACGCGGTCCACACCAGCGGCCATGCCGCCATGCGGAGGTGCGCCGTACTGGAAGGCGCGGTAGAGGCCACCGAAGCGATCCTCCACGTCCTGCTGGCTCAGACCAACCTTCTCGAACGCCTTGACCATCAGTTCAGGCGACTGGTTACGGATGGAGCCGGAGGCGATTTCGTAGCCGTTGCAGACCATGTCGTACTGGTAGGCCTTGATCGTCAGCGGGTCCTGATTCTCAAGCGCGTCCATTCCGCCCTGCGGCATGGAGAACGGGTTGTGGGCGAAGTCGATCTTCTTTTCTTCTTCGTTGTATTCGAAGAACGGGAAGTCGACGATCCAGCACAGCTCGAAACGGTCGCGGTCAACGAGGTTCAGTTCCTCGCCTGCGCGGGTGCGGGCTTCGCCTGCAAACTTGTAGAACTTGGCAGGATCACCGGCCACGAAGAAGGACGCATCGCCTGCTTCCAGACCAAGCTGGACGCGAAGCGCTTCGGTGCGTTCTTCGCCAATGTTCTTGGCAAGCGGACCGGAGCCGACGACCTTGCCGTCCTCTTCCTTCCAGAAGATGTAGCCGAGGCCAGGCTGGCCCTGGCCTTGAGCCCACGCATTCATGCGGTCGCAGAATGCTCTGGAGCCACCGGTCTTGGCCGGAACAGCCCAGACTTCGACCTTCGGGTTGGACGCGATCATGTTTGCGAAGACCTTGAAGCCGGAACCGGCGAAATGGTCTGTCACGGCCTGCATTTCAATCGGGTTACGCAGGTCCGGCTTGTCGGAACCGTAGGTGCGGATCGAATCGTCATAGGCAATGCGGCGGAAGTTCTGGGTGACAGGCTTGCCTTCGGCAAACTGCTCGAACACGCCGCGAATGACGGGCTCCATGGTTTCCCAGACGTCTTCCTGCGTCACGAAGCTCATTTCGAGGTCGAGCTGGTAGAATTCGCCGGGCAGACGGTCTGCGCGCGGGTCTTCATCACGGAAGCACGGTGCGATCTGGAAGTAACGGTCGAAACCGGCAACCATCAGAAGCTGCTTGTACTGCTGCGGTGCCTGCGGCAGCGCGAAGAACTTGCCTTCGTGGATACGGCTCGGCACGAGGAAGTCGCGTGCACCTTCTGGCGAAGAGGCCGTGAGAATCGGCGTGGAATATTCGGCAAAGCCGATATCGCCCATGCGGCGACGCATATCGGAGATGATCTGCGTGCGCTTGACGATGTTCTTGTGTAGCGTATCGCGGCGCAGGTCGAGGAAGCGGTACTTCAGGCGCACGTCTTCGGGATAATCAGGCTCGCCGAAGACCGGCAGCGGCAATTCCTTGGAAGCGGCCAACACTTCGATTTCCTGCGCGTAAAGCTCGATTTCGCCCGTCGCCATGGTCTTGTTGACCGTGTCTTCCGAACGGGCCTTGACCAGACCGTCGATGCGGATGACCCACTCACCACGAACCACTTCAGCCGTCTTGAAAGCCGGGCTATCCGGGTCTGCTACCACCTGGGTGATGCCATAATGGTCGCGAAGGTCGATGAAGAGAACGCCGCCATGATCTCGTACGCGGTGAACCCAGCCGGAGAGACGGACGGTCTCGCCGACATGCGACTTGCGGAGAGCGGCACAGGTGTGGCTGCGGTAACGATGCATTTTGTTATCCTGAAACATAGCGGCGATCAGCACATGGATCGCATATTCTAAATCGGGCGGAAAAGCGCATGGCCTGCCTGATTTGTCAAGGCAAAGCGCAATATTGTCCCGTATTGCGCCGCCTTTAGGCGTATTTGACGGCAAAGAATCGGTTATCCATGGTGCAGCCTTCTCAAACGCCCTCCAGACACGCGATGTGTGACGCATGAGCCAGTTACGACCTCTTTTTCCGCTGCTGCTGACCGCAGGTATTCTGATCGGCGGAAATGGCCTGCAAGGCACCTTCATTGCGCTGCGCGGATTGTCGGAGGGATTTTCGGCCAGCACCATCGGCCTCATCAGCGCCGGTTACAGTCTGGGCTTTGCGCTTGGATGCGTCAACGTCACGCGCCTTCTTCGGCAGATCGGCCATATCCGTGTCTTCGCCGCCATGGCCGCTATCGCATCCGCTGCTTCCATCACCATGGTTTTGATTACCAATCCGTTCTTCTGGTTTGCGATGCGCTTCATCATCGGCGTAGCCGTCGCGTGTCTCTTCGCCACCATCGAAAGCTGGATCAACGCGCAGGTGACGAATTCCAACCGGGCGCGGACGCTATCCATCTATCGCTTTGTCGATCTGGGATCGGTGACGCTGGCGCAATATGTCATTCCGGCTGTCGGCATCGAGGGGCCTGCAATCTTCTCGCTGATTGCCATGGCGCTGACGCTCTCGCTGGTACCGATCTCGCTTGCGGATAAATCCAACCCCGCGCCGCCGAAGCAGGTGCCGTTCGATCTCTTCGCCGTGTGGCGCATATCGCCGCTGGCGGTCATTGGCTGTATCGCGGTGGGTCTCAGCATGTCGGCCTTCCGCAACATCGGCCCCATCTATGCCGAACAGATCGGCCTCTCCGTCACTTCGATTGCGACCTTCATGAGCGCGGGCATCATCGGAGGCGTCGTGTTGCAATATCCGCTCGGCGTCTATTCCGACCGTTACGACCGCCGCATCATTATCCTCGCCACCACGGCCGGTTCCGTCATCACCGGACTGTTCCTGTCCTTCTTTGCCGGAAGCGATGAACTCAGAAACGTCATCGGCGTGTTCATTTTCGGTGCCTTCGCACTGCCGCTTTATTCGCTCAGCTCCGCCCACGGCAACGACCACGCCAAGGATGGGGAGCATGCCATGATGTCGGCGGGGCTTCTGTTCTTCTGGTCGCTGGGTGCCACGGTGGGACCGCTGCTGGCTTCGGTCTTCATGCAAATTTTCGGCCCAAGAGCGCTGTTTGCCTATACGGCTGCGATACAGATCGTCTTCATGATCTACACGATTTACCGGCTGACCGTGCGGGCTGCGGTGCCGCCGGAAGAGCGAAACTGGCGCTTCCGCGCGCTTTTGCGCACGTCCGCCTATTTCAGCAAGCTGGCGGCCCCTCCACCGTCCGATCAGAATAAAAAAGACTGATAACACTCTCATATACCCTGGAAAGATGGGACAGAGACCCAAGAACAGCCGCCATTGTATTGACATGGGCGCTTCAAAGGGAAAGTAAGTTTGATACTTTCCATGAGCGGCAAAAAAACAATGATAGAGACGACTACAGCACTCGCCGAAGCCTGCAAGGAACTGGCGAAATCCGATTTCATCACCATCGATACGGAATTTCTGCGCGAAACGACTTTCTGGCCTCAGCTGTGTCTGGTTCAAATGGCAAGCCCGACGCTGGAAGTACTGGTCGATCCCCTTGCCAAAGATATCGATCTGACACCGCTGTTCGAGCTGATGGCCGATACCAGTGTCATCAAGGTCTTTCATGCCGCGCGTCAGGACATCGAAATCGTCCACCATCTGGGCGGTCTCATCCCACACCCCATCTTCGATACGCAGGTTGCAGCGATGGTCTGCGGCTTCGGTGACTCGATCTCCTACGATCAGCTCGTGCAGAAGATCAAGAATGTCCAGATCGACAAATCCTCGCGCTTCACCGACTGGAGCCGCCGTCCGCTGACTGAAAAGCAGCTGGATTACGCGCTGGCCGACGTGACCCATCTGCGCGATGTCTATCTGGCGCTGAAAGCCCAGCTGGAACGCGAAGGCCGTTCTTCCTGGCTGAAGGAAGAGATGGACATTCTCGAGTCCGTTGAAACCTACGACATGCATCCTGATGATGCCTGGCTGAGACTGAAATCGCGCCTGCGCAAGCCGACGGAACTCGCCATCCTCAAATTCGTCGCCGCATGGCGGGAGCGTGAAGCACGTTCGCGCAATGTGCCGCGCTCGCGCGTGTTGAAGGACGATGCGATTTTCGAGATTGCCCAGCAGCAGCCGAAAGATGCCGACGCACTGTCGCGCCTGCGCACCATTCCCAAAGGCTGGGAGCGCTCGACCTCCGGCAATGCCATCATCGAAACCGTCAATGCCGCGCTTGCCTTGCCCAAAGCCGATATGCCGCACCCGCCACGCCAGAGCCATTCCCCGGAAGGCAACGGTGCTGCGGTCGAACTTCTCAAGGTTTTGCTGAAGCTGACCGCTGACAAGCACGGCGTCGCCGCCAAGGTCATCGCCAACAGCGACGATCTCGACAAGATTGCCTCCGAAGGCGAGAATGCCGAAGTCCCTGCCCTTTCCGGCTGGCGTCGCGACCTTTTCGGTGAACCGGCCTTGAAGCTGATCCGCGGTGAAGTGGCGCTTCGTTTTGCTGGCAAGAAGGTCGAAGCACTGGAACTGCCGCAACAAGCCTAGCTCTGCCTTAAAGAGCGGGCACCGTAGATCGGCCTTATGATCAACCAGTTGATGCCGTAGACCGTGACCGATGCAAGTCGGCCACAGCTGCGGCCATTGGTCTTACATTACCGAAACATCACTTTTTGACCCGCGCCTTCCACAATAAAGTCGCAACCGGCGGGAATCACGGTGGATCGCGGTGTCCTTATCAACCGCATTGCAAGCAAAGAGCAGACATGAGAAAAATTCTCGCAATGCTGGACTATGTCGTGCTGTTTCTGGCAGTTGCCGGCAGCGGCGTGGCCTATGCATTTCTGGAATATGGTGGCGGGGCGCTGATTGGTGCCACCTATGCCCTGTTTGCCTGCGCACCCATTCTGGCCTTCGAGCGCGGTTACATCATGCCGGGGCTTGCGCGCCGCATCAGCATGCTGCCGACACCGGCCTATATTTCCATCGGTCTCATCGTCTATGCCATTCTGGTCTTTTGCGGTTTCGGTCTCGGTGGCACGATTTTGTGGGCGACCGGCATTTTTCCCGTCAGCTGGCGACGCGCCGTGCATGCGGAAATGCAGACGCTTCTCTTCACACTCGGTGTCTGCGCCATCATCGTCTTCATCATGCGCGTGCGCGAACTTCTGGGCCGCGATATTTTCATCGACCTCATTCTCGGTCGTTACCGCCGCCCGGTCAGTGAGGAGCGCGTCTTCCTCTTCATCGATCTGGTCGGATCGACATCCTTTGCCGAAACCCATGGCGATCTCAGAGCGCAGGAATATCTGGGCGAGTTGTTTTCGACCTATGCCGGGCCCGTGCGGCGCCATGGCGGGGTGATCGATGACTATATCGGTGACGCGGCTATCATCACATGGCCCTACCATCAGGCCATTCGCCGTGCTGCCTGCATCAACTGTGTCTTCGATATTCTGACGACAATAGAAAACAACCGTGCCGAATGGCTGTCCCGCTTCGGCACCGTGCCGAAGCTGCGCTTTGCCATCCACGGCGGGCCGGTCATCACGGCGGAAATCGGGGTCGATCACCACAAGATCACCTATTTCGGCGATACGGTAAACACCACCGCCCGGCTGGAATCGCTGAGCAAAATGCTCGGCCATCCCGTTCTCATTTCGTCAGATCTGGCCCATCAGCTGCTGTTGCCGAAGGGTGTGAAAAGCGAATATCTGGGCGAACATGCCGTGAAGGGTCGCGGGCAGACGCTCGGCGTCTGCGCACTCAGCCGCCAGCCAGCTGCGGTCTGAAAAGATTTCATCAAACCGTCAACGCTACATTACGCCCCTGTCATGAAGTCTGCCTAACGGTCCTGCGTTACAGATGCAAACCGACAGGTGTTTCATGAAAAAGACCCTCCTCGCCTCCGCCGCAATTCTTGCCCTCGGCACCATTTCAGCTTTTGCCGCGGAAAAGGAGTTTCCCGCAAAGCTCGTTTCTCAGGCTGTGCTTCCCGCAAACACCATCATTCCAGCACCATCAGACGCACCGGAACACCTCAAGACGTCCGCCAAGTTCACGACTGCGGATCGCAAGCGGGCCGAAGGCCTCGGCACCGTTCCCGGCAAGGATGGCGTCCGCATGACGGGTCTTTCCATGCCTTTCGCAGGTCAGGCCATGCAGGGCTTTTCCGGCATCAAGACCATGGAAGACGGCACGTTCTGGAGCCTTTCCGACAATGGTTTCGGCTCGAAGACCAATTCCAGCGACTCGATGCTGATGCTGCACCACCTGAAGTTCGAGTGGGATGCAGGCAAGGTCAACGCGCTTGAAACCGTATTCCTGTCCGACCCGGACAAGAAGGCACCCTTCCCCATCGTCATGGAAGGTTCCGACAAGCGCTATCTGACCGGCGCAGATTTCGACGTCGAATCCATCCAGCCGGTTGCTGACGGTTTCTGGGTTGGCGAAGAATTCGGCCCTTATATCCTGAAATTCACCCGTGACGGCAAGTTGACCGATGTGGTCGCAACAAAGGCTGGCGAGATCGACGTCAAGTCGCCTGACCATCCGGCTCTGACACTGCCCGGCAACCCGACGCAGAAACTGCCTGCCTTCAACCTGAAGCGTTCCGGCGGCTATGAAGGCCTGGCAATGTCCAAGGATGGCTCCAAGCTTTACGGTCTTCTGGAAGGCCCGCTCTATAATGCCGAAGGTCAGGTCGAAAAGACCGAAGACGGCGCAACCGGCCTGCGCATCATCGAACTCGATGTCGCCTCCAAGAGTTGGACGGACCGCACATGGCTCTACCCGCTGGCGGAAACCGGCGAAGCCATTGGTGACTTCAACATGCTGGATGACAGCACCGCTCTGGTCATCGAGCGCGACAATGGCGCCGGAACCGCCGACAAGGCCTGCGCCGACCCGAAGAAGCCGGAAGCCAACTGCTTTGCGGTTCCCGCCAAGTTGAAGCGCATCTACAAGATCGAATTCAACGACGCCAATGTCGGCAAAGCCGCCCGCAAGATCGGCTACATCGACCTGATGAAGATTGCGGACCCCGACAAGAAGGCAAAGCAGGGCAACGATAATGGCGTCTACACGATGCCTTTCGTCACCATCGAAAATGTCGATCGCGTCGATGCCACGCATATCATCGTCGGCAACGACAACAACCTGCCCTTCTCCGCAGGCCGCGCACTGGACAAGGCAGACGACAATGAATTCGTTCTGCTTGAGGTGAAGGACCTGCTGGACGCGAAGTAAGGCAAGCTGCCTTTCGTATTCGAAAGGAACGCCCGGTTTTTGGCCGGGCGTTCTTCTGCATCATGATGCCGGTTACAATTGCTGCCGAGCGAAGGGTTTTGGCCCGATCAAGGCGTCGATAAAGGGCGCTTTCTGCGCAAGGTATTCGCCAATACCTTCCCGGTTGCTGGCTTCGAGCTGAAGCTTCAACTCCTGATATTGCTGACGAACATCAGGATCATTCCTCAAAAGATCGCGGAAGCGTAGCATTCGAGCAATCTGCCAGTGACCGCTGACACAAACATGCACCTTATGTGTGCGAACCCCATGCACGTCACGTCGGTAAAAATGGTGATCGTCTGAGAGGTTTTTTCCACGCACATAACCCAGGTTTTGCATGGCTGCATCACAGGCGGATTGATTTCGGTGCTCTGAAACTTCCACCAACAAATCGATCTCAGGTTTTGCGGCCAAGCCCGGAACAGCCGTGCTGCCTACATGATAAATCTCGACCAGTTCATCGCCAAAGCTATGCGTGACGCGCTCTTTTTCGACAGCGAAAAGACCAATCCAATTGCTATCATAGGCGACAATCTTACTGGTGAGCACCAAAGGCCTTCCCCCTACTTCGAGATCAGTAGCAAAAAGCCCATTAGCACGTGAACTTCGTACTACTCGAACACGAAAGCCAGCTTCTTGCCCGTCAGCTTCGACAATTGCTGAAGCCGCCCTTCCAGGCGTTCACCGGCGAAATCGCAATAGTCGTGCGGCACCACGAATTCCAGATCGTAATCGGGATTTTCGGACTTGCGGAAGCGCAGGTGGTCCACAACGCCCGGCATGGATGCCGAGAAGAGATAGGCCACGCGCAACAGGCCGCCCAGCAGTTTCGCAAGCTCCATCATGCGCGGCGTGGCGATCTTGGCCAGACCGTCCGTCATGCCGTTATCGTTCAGACCTTCGAAGCGATAATAATTGGCCAGCGCAATATAGGCGCGGCCCGGGTGGGTAATGGCCACGAAGGACGAGTGGGCGATGATGTTGAGCGCCTGCAAGCCGCGATAATCGGGATGAGCGCGCCAGCTGATATCCGCCACGAGGCAGGCTGCCTGCCGGTAACGGCTCTCTTCCGGCGTTTCTTCTATACCGAAGACCGGGAAAACGCGACCGCTCCAGTCGGCAAGCTCGCGTGCATGCTCCGGCGAGCGAGCGCGCAAAATCGCCAACTCGTCGGCAGCGACCAGCAACGGATCGCTCTCGCGTTCGGTTTCCGACAAAAGGGAGTAGAGATAGCCTTCACGAACACCCTGCGCCGAAAAGGCGATCCGGGCGGGCTTCATGACTTCCAGCACTTCGCGCAAAGCGATAGCGCCGAAGGGAAGCAGTGAGCGGCGGTTTTTGGAAACGGCCTGCCAGGCCGGGTCCTTGCTGTCCTTCGAGGCGATGACCTCTTCGAGGAAGCTCAGCATTTCCGCGAGCGGTACTTCGTAACCCTGCATCATATGCAAGGGGTAATTGGTGATTTCCATGTGCAGCTTGGCGATGTTGCGCCATGTGCCGCCCACGGCATAAAAAGTGCGGCCCTCGCCCTTCGATAGAAGCTTGGCGCCTTTGACCTGTTTCTTCGCGTAGCTCGTGGCCTTGTCCAGCGAGCCGCCGGATTGCTCGAAAAGTCGAAGGCCTCCGAGCGGCAAGGTTATGCCGGTGCCGCAGTCTCCGCCCTTGACGTCGATGAGTTCCAGCGAGCCACCACCCAGATCGCCCGCGATGCCATCAGGATCATGAAAACCGCTGATCACGCCATAGGCGGAATAAAGCGCTTCCTTTTCACCGGAGAGAACCTCGATCTCGCAGCCGAGAATGGCTTCTGCTTCGCGAATGAAATCGGGTCCGTTTTCAGCCTCACGCGCGGCAGCGGTGGCCAGCACATAAAGCTTATGTGCCTGCGCCTGCTCAGACAGCGCGTGAAAGCGGCGCAGTGCGGTCAGCGCACGGCGCACGCCTTCTTCATCCATACGGCCGGTCAGAGCCAGACCCTTGCCCAGCCCACACAATACTTTTTCATTGAACAGCACCGCAGGGGCGCGCGAGAGACCTTCATATACAACGAGGCGAACAGAGTTCGAGCCGATATCTATGACGGAAACGGGGGCAATGCCTGACAGCCGCCCCTGTGCTTCTGATCTTGTCATTCAGCCTGTTTCTTGCGGGATGATATCAACCCAGCAATCAGTTTAGGCGCACTGGATTTCAAGGCTTCACCACGTCCGGAAAGGCTCGGGTTGGTCATGAAATAGTGCTGCGCGTTGAACGGTTCCTCACCCTTGCGCACCTCGATGCGCCTGGACGTACCGTCCGGAAGTATCTCGTAGCTCTGCTGGTTGTCAATGAGATTGCCTAGCATGATCTGTGAAAGAACCTGTTCATGCACGGTTGGGTTGACCAAAGGAACCATGGTTTCCACGCGACGATCCAGGTTTCGCGGCATCATGTCGGCAGAGCCGATATAGACCAGCGCCTTGTCGGATGGCAGGCCATAACCGTTGCCGAAGCAGAAGATTCGGCTGTGTTCCAGGAAGCGACCGACGATGGATTTGACGCGGATATTGTCGGACAGGCCTGGCACCTGCGGACGCAGACAGCAAATGCCGCGGATCACCAGATCGATCTCGACGCCTGCTTCGCTCGCACGATAAAGCGCATCGATGATCTCAGGGTCGACCAGCGAATTCATCTTCATCCAGATGGCAGCCGGGGCACCCGCCTTGGCATGCTCGATCTCATCATGGATGTGCTTGAGAATGCGTGCGCGCAGCGTGTAAGGCGAAACCGCCAGCTTCATCCCCTCTTCCGGCTCACCGTAACCGGTGATGAAGTTGAAGATATTGGCCATATCATGCGCAATCTTTGGATTGCAGGTGAAGAAGGACAGGTCGGTGTAAATCTTCGCCGTCACCGGATGGTAGTTACCGGTGCCGAGGTGGCAGTAGGTCCGCAGCTTGCCGTCTTCACGGCGCACGACCATCGACATCTTGGAGTGCGTCTTCAACTCGATGAAGCCGAACACGACCTGCACGCCAGCGCGTTCCAGATCGCGCGCCCAGCGAATATTCGCCTCTTCGTCGAAACGCGCCTTCAGCTCCACCAGCGCCGTCACCGACTTACCGGCATCGGCAGCATCGATCAGCGCACGCACGATCGGGCTGTCATTGGAGGTGCGATAGAGCGTCTGCTTGATGGCAAGCACGTTAGGGTCACGCGCGGCCTGATGCAGGAACTGCGCAACCACGTCGAAACTTTCATAGGGGTGGTGAACCACCATGTCCTTTTCGCGAATGGCAGCAAGGCAATCGCCCGCATGTTCACGCACGCGCTCCGGGAAACGGGCATTGTAGGGCTCGAACTTCAGGTCATCGCGCGGTGCCTTGACGATTTCAGAAATCGTATTCAGCGCCAGCAGGCCGGGCAGAACGGCAACCCGGTTATCCGGCACGCCCAACTCATGCACCACGAACTGGCGCAGCGATGGCGGCATTTCGCTATCGGTTTCAATACGGATGACCGAACCGCGACGGCGGCGCTTCAGCGCGCTCTCGAAATAACGGACCAGATCTTCGGCTTCTTCTTCAAGCTCGATATCGCTGTCACGGATGATACGGAACGTACCGAAGCCACGCACGGTATAACCGGGGTAAAGCCGGTGAATGAACAGGCCGACGACATCTTCAAGCGTGATGTAACGGATCGCAGTCTTGTCATCCGGCAGGCGCACGAAACGGTCCAGCGCGGGCGGCAGGCGCAGCAGCGCAGTCATTGGCTCGCGGCCGTTGACGCTATCCAGCTGCAGACCCATGGAGAAGCCGAGGTTGGGAATGAAGGGGAATGGATGCGCGGGATCGATGGAAAGCGGCGTCAGCACCGGGAAGATCAGCGCTTCGAATTCGTTTTCCAGCCAGACGCGATCCTCATCCGACAGCGATGCCGGGCGAACGATGTAAATATCTTCCTTGGCGAGATATTGCTGCAGAACGGCCAGCGATGCCTGCTGCTCCATCTGGAGATTGTCGATCTCTTTGAGGATTTCCTCGAGCTGCTCGGCTGGCGTCTTGCCATCAGGCGTCTTCACGGTGATGGACTGGCGGACCTGTCCTTCCAGACCGGCGACGCGGACCATGAAGAACTCATCGAGGTTGGCGGCGGAAATCGACAGGAAGCGCAGGCGCTCCAGCAAGGGGTGGTCGGTGTTCAGCGTTTCTTCCAGAACACGACGGTTGAACTGCAACCAGGAGAATTCGCGGTTTACGAAGCGCGTCGGGCTATCCCAGAGGTCTTGCACCTCCGGTGCCGTCTTGCTGCCCTCTTCGATATGTTCCTGCATCACCGAGTCCATCAAACAATCCACCCTTTAAATATTCAGACCGGCATGCAGAACCATGAAAGCCCGCACCGCCCTGTTTTTGTTGAAGCATCGGATAGACCAAACCGTTTCGATGCCCTCATGCCCGTATAACAGTTTGACGACGGAACTGTGACAGTCAATCCTCGTCCGGGTCGCCACCAAGCTCCGTCAGCACTTCCGCTGCCATTGCCCGGCTGATGCGCGTTCCTCTCGACAGTCCCAGCCGATCCAGTCTTTCGACAATCGTCTGCGCCGTATTCAAGGAGCGCTCCATCCTTGCAACGATATAGCTGACAAGTTTGTCATCCATGTAAAGCTGGCGGTCGGCAAAGAGCTTCATCAGCACCTGCCCCAGCAAATCCTCGTCCGGCTCGCCAATTTCCACCACCGTTGCCGCCTTGAGGCGCGAGCGCAGATCCGGCAACGTCACCGGCCATGCCGCGGGCCATTGCCGCGTGGTAATGAGAAGCGAGGTGCCGTTTTCACGCACGCTGTTGATGACGTGGAAAAGCTCGGTGTCATCAAAGCCGTTTCTGTCGGCATCTTCGAACAAAACGGAGCCGTTTTCCGCCGACCGCGCAGCCTGGCTGCCCCGCGAAGGCTTAATCTCTGCGGCACCGCTGGTGTTTTTCCAGATGCTGGCGAGATGGGATTTGCCCGAGCCCTGCGGCCCAACCAGAATAACGACCGGCGACGGCCAGCGCGGCCACTCATCCACGATGCTCACGGCAGCATCCAAAGGTGCCGCCACCAGCAAATCCTCACGGCCCGTCGCCGTCTGGTGGGAAAAGGCAAGCGGCAACTGCTCGGCCTTGGACCGTGCGCCACCGGGTTTGTTGTTATCCGTCATCTGTCAGCTCTGAGAATCGATCTTTTTCGGCGGCAAAGCCTCTAGCTGGGACTCTTCAGGGTCCCAAGGAAGATTGGCGGCACGACCATGGTAAAGATCGCTATCAAGATAGCGCGACAGCGCAAACCGGACAAGCACGCCCACTGCGGCTGCCGCAGGCACCGCGACCATAAGGCCGACGAAGCCAAACAACACGCCAAATGCAAACAACGCAAACATCAACCAAACGGGGTGAAGCCCGACGCTGCTGCCGACCAGTTTCGGCTGCAATATGTTGCCTTCCAAAAACTGACCAGAGAAAAAGACCGCCAGCACGAGAATGACATCCACGTAGTTCGGCCAGAACTGCACCAGTGCCACGCCAACGGCAAGCACCAGGCCAACCATGGAGCCAATATAGGGAATAAAACTGATTGCACCCGCAAAAAAGCCGATCAGAAGGCCAAAATTCAGACCCACAAGCGACAGCCCGACGGCGTAATAAACGCCTAGGATGATGCAAAGCGAACCCTGCCCGCGAATAAAGCCGGCAATGGTACTGTCCATATCGCGAGCGATCTGGCGAACTGTTGCCACATGGTCCCGCGGTATCCAGCTGTCAACCTTTTCGATCATCCGGTCCCAGTCCAGCAACAGATAGAAGGCCACAACCGGTGTCACCACCAGAAGCGAAATGACGTCCACCAGCGACTTGCCGGAATTCCAGATTTGCGTCAGCAAGGTGCCGATAAAGCCAGCGCCCTCTGTCAGCAGCTTGGAGAAGTTTTCCTTCACGGTGTCGATCTGCGAACTGACCCAGCCCGGCAGAATATTGGTGTCCGCACCTGCAATGAGTTGCTGAAGAGACGAGATATATTGCGGAATACGGCTGATGAATTCCGAAGCCTGAGCGACGATCAGGGGGATAATAATGATGAGCGACAGCGCAAACAGCAGCACGAAGGAGACGAGGATCATCACGCTCGCCATCATCCGGCTCAGACCACGCCGCTCCAGCCAATCCGCGATAGGATCGAGGAAATAGGCGAGCGCCATGCCAGCAACGAAGGGCAGCAAAATGGAGCTGAACACCATCAAAAACAGGATGAAGATGACGAGCGCACCCAGCCAGAAAAAGATCTGGCGTCTCAGATTCATGCCTCTGATATGTGGTTGCATCGTCTGCTCCTTTGAGCGCCTGAACTCATAACGCCGTGGTTAGGAGATAGGATGCGTGGACCGGACTGGTCAAGTGTGGCACCGTTGCCAAATTCGTCACGGCTGACCTTTCCCATAACAATACGGCTAAAACAGCCAAAAGGCGTGAAAAACATGAGTTTTACCGCGCCCATACTTGCATCGTCACCCGTCTCATGCGAATGGCGACGCCAAACGGAACCAGTGGAGACGAGAGCCATGAGCCAGTCGGGCAAGAACGGTCTTACCTACAGCGATGCAGGCGTGGATATCGACGCCGGAAACCTGATGGTCGAGAAGATCAAGCCAGCCGTGCGCTCCACCCGCCGCCCCGGTGCGGATGGTGAAATCGGTGGCTTCGGCGGCCTGTTCGATCTGAAAGCCGCTGGCTTCACCGACCCGGTTCTGGTGGCCGCCAATGACGGCGTCGGCACCAAGCTGAAGATCGCCATTGACGCGAATTATCACGACACCGTCGGCATCGACCTCGTTGCCATGTGCGTCAACGATCTCGTGGTGCAGGGTGCAGAACCGCTCTTCTTCCTCGACTACTTTGCGACCGGCAAGCTCGACCCGGATCAGGGTGCCGCTATCGTCACCGGCATTGCCGCAGGCTGCCGCGAATCCGGTTGTGCGCTGATCGGTGGTGAAACCGCCGAAATGCCGGGCATGTATTCGGATGGTGATTACGACCTGGCAGGCTTTGCCGTGGGTGCCGCAGAACGCGGCCAGCTTTTGCCTGCGGGCGACATTGCCGAAGGCGATGTCATTCTAGGCCTCTCATCCTCCGGTGTTCACTCCAACGGTTTTTCGCTCGTTCGCAAGATCGTCTCGTTGTCCGGTCTCGACTGGGACGCCCCAGCCCCCTTTGCCGATGGCAAGAAGCTGGGCGAGGCCCTGCTGACGCCGACACGTATCTATGTAAAGCCGCTTCTGAAGGCCATTCGCGAGACCAGCGCTTTGAAGGCGCTTGCGCATATTACCGGCGGCGGCTTTCCGGAAAACATTCCGCGCGTTCTGCCGAAGCATCTGGCCGCTGAAATCGACCTCGACGCCATCAAGGTTCCCGCCGTCTTCTCATGGTTGGCCAAGACTGGGGGCGTTGCGCCCAACGAAATGCTGCGCACCTTCAACTGCGGCGTCGGCATGATTGTCGTGGTCTCCGCTGAGAATGCTGAGAAGGTTACCGACGCCCTGACCGCCGAAGGCGAGACCGTCTTTGCATTGGGCCGCATGGTTGCGCGTGCGGAAGACGGGCATGGCACGATCTACAAGGGCACGCTCGCCCTATGAGCACCGCACGCAAGCGCGTCGTCGTTTTCATCTCCGGCAGCGGCTCCAACATGATGGCGCTGGCGCAGGCCTGTCAGGCACCGGATTTTCCGGCGGAAATCGCCTGCGTGATTTCTGACAAGGCAACGGCTGGCGGACTGGCGAAAGCACAGAGCCTCGGCATTCCGACGCTCATTTTTGAACGCAAGACCTATTCCAGCAAGGCAGAACACGAAGCCTCCATTCTGGCGGCGCTTGGCGAAATCGCCCCCGACATCATCTGCCTTGCAGGCTACATGCGCCTCATCTCGGGCGATTTCATCGCCCCTTATGCAGGCCGCATCATCAACATCCACCCATCGCTCCTGCCCCTCTTCCCCGGCCTTCACACCCATGAACGCGCCATCGAAAGCGGCATGAAGATCACCGGCTGCACCGTCCATTTCGTCACCGAAGGCATGGATGAAGGCCCGGTCATCGGCCAGGCGGCGGTGCCGGTTCTGGCAGGTGATGATGCAGATGCACTCGCCGCTCGCGTTCTGACTGTGGAACACCAACTCTACCCCCTAACTCTCAAGCTTCTGGCAGAGGGCAAGGTCCGGATGGAGGGCAGCAAGGCTGTTCGCAGTAATGATGCGTGTGAGGCGGGGCAACAGCTTATTTCTGCATAAACCCTCACACTTGGCCAACCACTTGACCAACGACCGGCAAGCTTGATATTTTGAGCCTGCAACGGAGTTCGGCATCATGACGCTCACGGTCAAAGTCGGTGAAGCAAAAACACATCTTTCCGAGCTTCTCGCAAAAGTCGAAGCCGGTGAAGACGTCGTCATTGCGCGCGGCAACGAACCCGTCGCCCGCCTGATCAAGGCCAACGATACCCAAGAGCGCCGCCGAATGCTGGATGCCCTGCGCACAGAAAGAGCACAACGCTCTAACGTCAGCGCAGACGACATCCAGATATGGAAAAACGAAGGCAGGCGTTGATGCCATTCGTGGTCGATGCATCCATTGTCGCCGCATGGTTCCTACCGGACGAGACGAGCGACATCGCCGATAAAGCGTTGGACAGATTGGAAACGGACGACGCAATCGCGCCAGATCTCCTATCACATGAATTGCGGAACATCCTGCTTTCCGCAGAAAAGCGTAAACGCATAGACCAAGACGCGATCTTCTCGATATTGCTCCGCTTCAACAGCCTGCCGCTAACCCTCGTCAGCGGCGGTGACCACATCACCATCATGCGGCTGGCAAAAAAGCATTCGCTCTCCGCCTATGACGCGGCCTATCTGGCGCTCGCGGTCTCACATGCAATTCCGTTGACAACGAATGACAAAAAGCTCGCTGCCGCTGCAATGGCTGAGAACCTGGCGTTTGGGTGAGTTGGTAAAATTTATAACCGCGCCCGGTTCAGCATCGCCCACTGCAGCAAGATAATCGTCTTCGCGTCTGATATCTCGCCTGTCGTGATCATCCCGAATGCCTCGTCGAGCGGGATGGAGAGAACCTCGATGTCTTCGCCTTCCGTATCAAGACCGCCGCCGAGACCGGCTTTTTCGTCCAGATCGATACGTGCGTAAAAGAGGGCGACCTTCTCCGTCAGTGTGCCGGGGCTGGCGTAGGTTTCAAAGAGATATTGCACGTCTTTTACCGCATAGCCGGTTTCTTCCATCGCCTCGCGGCGGATGGCTTCGTCGGGCTGGTCGTCATCGATGAGGCCTGCGGGCACTTCCAGCATGAAGCTTGGATCGCCGTTCACGAAGGCGGCGGGGCGGAATTGGCGGACGAGAACGACGGCGTCTTTTTGAGGGTCGAAGAGCAGAATAGCGGCGGCGCTGCCGTGGTCGTGCACCTCGCGGTCGATGCGGATGACACGGCCATCGGGCATTTTTTGATCGAAGACCAGCGTCTGGAGGTGGACGAAACGCTTCCAGACCGTTTCTTTCGAGACAAGCTTTACCCTGTCCTCGTCGCCCGTTGCTGTCGCTCTTTCGTCCACATCAAACTCCGTCAGTTTCACTGCGTCAGGGATGCCCGGTTGAGAGCGGCCCATTGCAACAGCATGATGGTCTTGCCATCGCAGATATCGCCGTCCTCGATCATTTTGATGGCATCAGCCAAGGGCAGCACGACGACTTCGATGTCTTCATCCTCATGGGCCGCACCACCACCCTCTTCCACACGGTCTGACGCATCGACGATTGCGGCGAAGAAATGCAGCACTTCCGTCACCGAGCCCGGGGACATGAAGGACTTGAACAGGAAACGTGTGTCGCGGAGCTTGTAGCCGGTTTCTTCCATCACCTCGCGGGCAATGGCATCTGCCGGGTTATCTCCATCCAGCAGGCCTGCGGGTGTTTCCAGCAGCCAGCCGTGATAGCCATTCACATAGGTCGGCACGCGGAACTGGCGGACCAGAATGACGCTGTCGATCTTCGGGTCGTAAAGCAGAATGGTCGCGCCGTTGCCGCGATCATAGGCTTCGCGCTTCAGCGTCTTCGTCTCACCTTTGGAATTGGTGTAATTGTAGGTGATATTGCGAAGGTGATACCAGTTTTTTGAAAGTGTTTCGTCTTTAAGAATTTCAATTTTTACGTCATCAAATTTCTGCATTCCAAATTCCTGCTATTGAGTCTGAATCCAAACTTTATTGTCATGAAAAGCCGCGCCACCATACGGCGCAGCCGCGTCTGCGCCTGTCAGCACATTGATGCCCTCGCCATCCAGATGCGCCTTGTTGGGCCACAATCCCTCGGCGATGAGGACACCTGCCCTCGCACCCTCAACGATCTTTGCATGAATGCGTAACGCGCCCCGCACATTGCCAATCCGAACAATATCGCCATCGACGATACCGAGACGCTGCGCATCTGCCGGACAGATCATCAGTTCAGGACGGCCTTCTTTCTGAACGGAGGTCTTCGTCTCAGCGAAGGTCGAGTTCAGGAAGTTACGCGCAGGCGATGTCGCCAAGCGGAACGGGTGCTCGGCATCCGCCACTTCGATAAGATCCACCTGATCTGGGAATTTCGGAAGTTCCGCCACCGGCCCCATGACCGGCACGTTCTTCGGCGGCTTGTTGGGTGATGGGCCGCTTTGCCAATCCGGGCTGAAGCGGAATTTGCCATCCGCGTAGCCGAAGCCTTCGAGATAATGCGCGACTTCGAAGGGAGGCTGCGCGTCGATCCATTTCTCTTCGGCAAGGCTGTCGAAATCACCCCAACCGCCGGGGCCGAGAATGAGATCAATATGCTCGCGCTCCGTCATGCCGAAACCCGGCATATCCGATACGCCGAGGCGCTTGGCCAGTTCCTCAATAACGAAGAGATTCGTTCGAACGGTATCAGGCGGCTCCACGAGCTTCGGGCCCAGCAGAATATGGTTCTGGCCACCGGCACGGTAAATGTCGTCATGTTCGAGGAACATAGTTGCGGGCAGCACGATATCGGCAACGTCAGCCGTTTCCGTCATAAACTGCTCATGCACGGCAACGAACAGATCGTCGCGCAGGAAGCCCTGTTTGACCAGCCGCTGCTCCGGGCAGACATTGACCGGGTTGGTGTTTTGGATCAGCAGCGCCGTCACCGGCCCGCCATAGCGCAAAACCTCGGCATCGCCGGTCAAAACGCGACCGATCTGCGATTGGTCGAGTTGGCGCACATTTGGGTCGGCATAGGCCGTGCCCATCAATTCCGCCTTGTTGAGCCGGAAGATGTCGCCATTGTTGTGAAACGCGCCGCCACCCTCATATTGCCAGGAGCCCAGCACTGTGGCGATGGAAAGCGCCGCATGCATGGCAACTGCGCCATTGCGCTGGCGGGCGAAACCGTAGCCCAGGCGGAAGAAGCTCTTCTGCGTGGTGCCAACGAGCTTTGCAAAAGCCTCGATTTCCTCCACCGAAAGGCCGGTGATCTCGGCGGCCCATTGCGGCGTTTTGGATGCGAGATGCGCTTCCAGACCGGCAGGATCATCCGCGAATTTCGCCATATAGGGGCGGTCGGCATAACCATCGCGGAAAGCAATGTGCATCACAGCGCAGGCCAATGCCGCATCCGTGCCGGGGCGCACGATCAGCTTCATATCCGCCTGCTTCATGGTCGGATTATCGTAGATATCGACTACAACAATCTTCGCACCGCGTTCCTTGCGGGCACGGATCGCATGGGTCATGACATTGACCTGCGTGGCCACCGCATTGGTGCCCCAGATCACGACGACATCGGCTTTTGCCATTTCGCGCGGGTCTGGTCCGCGCAAAGCGCCAGTACCCATGACGTAACCGGTCCAGGCCATGTTGGTGCAGATCGAGCCGAAGAAGCCGGAATATTTCTTGGCGTGGCGAAGGCGCTCGATGCTGTCGCGCTGCACCTGCCCCATGGTACCCGCATAGAAGTAAGGCCAGATGGCTTCCGCGCCATGCCTGGCTTCCGCTTTTACGAAAGCGTCTGCAATCTCATCGAGAGCGTTTTCCCAATTGATCTCCTGCCAGTCGCCAGCGCCCTTGGCACCCTTGCGGCGCTTTGGCGTCAACAGGCGGCCTGGATGATAGATGCGCTCGGAGTAGCGCGCCACCTTGGCGCAGATGACGCCAGCGGTATAGGTGTTCGCATTGGCCCCGCGCACACGGCCGATGCGGCCATCCGCGTTGATATCCACCTCCAGCGCGCAGGCGCTTGGACAGTCATGGGGACAGACGGTGTGGCCGATGCTGACAGCACCAGTCACGGCTTTGGCGGAAATCGGGGTCGCATCGTTCATCGCTTTTGTATATTGCAAAGCGGTGAAGGCCAAAAGGCCGAAGTGACGACCATCAAGAATATTCATAAAAGGCATCGGCGCGCATGAACTATCGGCACATTTACCACGCAGGCAACTTTGCCGATGTTCTCAAACACGCCGTCATGGCGCGGTTGGTTCGCTATCTGCAAAACAAGGACAAGGCGTTCCGCGTACTGGATACGCATGCGGGCATCGGTCTTTACGACCTGTCATCAGAAGAAGCGCAGAAAACCGGCGAATGGCAGACCGGCATCGGCAAGCTGCTGGAAGCTGATCTGTCGCCAGGCGTCGCGGATTTGCTGGAGCCTTACCTGACAGCAGTCAAAGACCTCAATCCTTATGGTGGCATCCAGTATTATCCCGGCTCTCCGAAGCTGGCGCGGATGCTGTTTCGCCCGCAGGACCGGCTTTCGGCCATGGAACTGCACCCGGATGATTTTCGCGCGCTCTCGCGCCTGTTCGAAGGTGATTATCAGGCCCGCGTGACCGAACTCGACGGCTGGCTGTCACTCGGCGCGCATCTGCCGCCGAAGGAAAAGCGCGGCCTCGTGCTGGTCGATCCACCGTTTGAAAAAGAGAATGAATATGAGCGCATGGCCGAAGGCTTTCACAAGGCCTATCGCCGCTTTTCAACCGGCACCTATTGCCTGTGGTATCCGCTAAAAAAGGGTGCGCCGATCAAGGATTTCCACGAGTTGCTGCAATCTTATGAAATCCCCAAGATGCTCTGTGCAGAGCTATCGGTTCGCAGCGACCGGCTGGAAGGCCTCAGCGGCTCCGGCCTCATCATCGTCAACCCGCCCTATACGCTGAAGGACGAGTTGCACGCCTTGTTGCCGGTGCTGAAGACCATCATGGCGCAGGATCGTTATGCTTCGCAGCGTGCATTCTGGTTGCGTGGCGAATAGTCTGCTCCAATTGCCGCTCTTCCCTTTCGGCGGCGGCCAGTTGTGACCTCTCGAAAAAGAGAATGATGAACAGGCCGATCACGAAGGGGATGATGAGGTAGAACAGGCGGAACACCAGAAGCGCCGCGATGACATCTGCCGGGTTCATATCCGGCAGGCCGGTGACGAAGACCAGTTCCAGCACGCCAAGCCCGCCCGGCGCATGCGAGATCAGCGCCGCCGAGAACGAAATCAGGAATATGCCGAGAATGATCATGAAGCCCGGATTTCCGGCATCCGGCAGCGCATAATAGATGATGCCTGCCGCTCCCAGCAGCTCGATGGGGCCGATGATCAGCTGCTGCAACACAAGGCGCGGAGCCGGGTAAAACAGCGTGAAAGAGCCGATCTTGAGCGGACGAAGCTTCAACAGGCTGCCGAGGAGATAAAGCCCGGCAACGCCAAGCAGCAGGAAGCCGGTGGTTCTGGAGGCTTCGACGGGCAGAATATCCACGAAGCGTTCGGTAATGTCAGGCTCATAGACCAGCACGAAGCCGATCAGCATGATGGTGCCGATGGCAAAGGTGAAAGAACACAGCGCCACCAGCACGCCGATTTCCGAAGCGCTCAGCCCTTTCGACGTATAGGCCCGGTAGCGCACGACAGCACCTGAAAACACCGAAGCACCGACATTGTGCGACAGCGCGTAGGTGGTGAAGGATGTCAGCGTAATGAAGACCCAGCCGACCTTGCGTTTGAGATGTTGCAGGGCAATGCGGTCATAGCCCGCCAGCGCGGCATAGGCGACCAGCGTGCACAGGCCCGACATGATCCAGTCATGCGTGCCGATGGCAGCGAGACTGTCCCACACATCATCGAGAGAGAGGTGTTGCAATTCCTTGTAGAGCAGCCAGACGGAAAATCCGATGGTTGCCACACCAACGACAGGCCAGATGTATTTCTTCAATTTCATGCGAACATGCCCGGACTAACTCCTCCTTCCGGCACCATCGCTCTTTGCCGGATTCGCAGAGCTTATTCGTTATACAAGCTCCGTTACAACAAAGACTGTTGCCGATATTCATTTTTCGGTCGCCTGTTTGCCACAGGGGCCAGATGGTATAAAACCCGATGTCGATCAAGACTTCGTCATCGCCGCGCAGAAAGACATTGGCCCAGATGAAACAATATGCCGGTTTTATCGCCTTGGCCGTGCTTTCGCTTGCCGCGGCAGGTTGGATGATATTGGCGCCCGAGAAGCAGGAACCGCCTTCGCGCACTGCCAGCGGCTCCGCCAATGCGCCCGCTCAGCAGCAAACAAAGCAGGCACCGCAAGGTTCCGGTTTTGATTTTTATGTGCTTTCGCTCTCCTGGTCGCCGGCATTCTGTGAGAGCGATGCGGGCCGAAACAGCCGCCAGCAATGTGGTTCGGATCGCAGATACGGCTTCGTGGTTCACGGGTTGTGGCCGCAAAATGAAAGCGGCTATCCCGAATTCTGCGGCAAGGACCGCGAGGAGCGCGTGCCGGAAAGCCTGGGCCGCACCATGTTCGACATCATGCCCTCCATGGGCCTGATCGGCCATCAATGGCGCAAGCACGGCACATGCAGCGGGCTTTCGCAGAAGGATTATCTGGCCACCACCCGCGCCGCCTATGAGCGCGTGAACTTTCCGAGCGACATTGCCTCCGGTGCCAGCGGCAGAACACTGTCATCGGACGCCATCGAAAGCGCCTTCATCGCCGCCAATCCAGCGATGACGAAACAGGGCATTGCCATCAGCTGCGAAGGCCGCAAACTGGAGGAAGTTCGTATCTGCATGAACAAGGATCTGAGCTTTCGCACCTGCCCCGAGGTAGACCGTCAGGGCTGCCGCGCAAACACCACCGACATCATACCCATCCGTTAAAACTCAAAGGTAAAACATCTATGGAATTGCTGTATTCTCCCGCCTCCCCCTACTCGGCAAAAGTTCGCATGGCAGCACGTTATCTCGACATCGGCATTACCGATGTTCGCGTCGATACCAGCGCCGAACCCGCCACGCTGATGGACAACAATCCGCTGGGCAAAATCCCGGTTCTGCTGCTGGATGATGGCGGTTCGATCTATGACAGCGTGGCCATCATGCATTATCTGGATCGCCAATCCGGCAACAAGCTCTATCCGAAGAAGCATGCGAAGCGCACGGAAGCCGAAGTGCTGGAAGCACTGTGCGATGGCATCATGGATTGTCTGCTGGCCATCGTCTATGAGCGTCGCTTCCGCCCGGAAGACAAAATCCACCAACCATGGCTCGATAAGCAGTGGGGCAAAGTCGTCAGGGGTCTCGACTATCTGAACGCCAACCTGCCGAAAACCGGCAAGAAGCTGCATGGCGGTCACTTCGCGCTGGCCGCGATGATCGGCTATCTCGACCTGCGTTTTGCGGGCGAATGGGCAGATGGCCGCAAGACCCTGGCAGAATGGCCAGAGAAATTCGGAAAGCGCTTCAAGGATTATGCAGAGATGAAGGCGCCTGTATAATCATCAAGACAAACGACAAAAGCCGGGGCGAGCCCCGGCTTTCAACAGTTAATCCGATTAGGGATTAGAACTTTACGCCGATACCAGCCTTAACGCTGTGATCGTCGAAGCCGCGAGATACGGTTCCGGAGCTCAACGAGAAGTCCTTGTCCTGATAATCGCTATAGCGATATTCGACGCGAGCCGTGATGTTGTTGGTTACCATGGCTTCTACACCGGCACCGACTGTGTAACCGAGTGCTGTTGCACTGTCGCTGGATGTAGAGTTGCTGACTTTCTGGTCAGCAATCGCGAGACCGCCTGTACCGTAAATCAGGAACGGGTTCATGTCGTAACCAACGCGGGCACGGATAGAGCCGTTTACGCCCTGCTTGCCATCGAGAGATTCACCAAGGTTGCCGGTTCCAGCAGAACCCTTGTTGTCGCCGAGGTTAACGTCAGCTTCTGCACCGTAGACCAGCTGGCCACTCTGCCAGTTGTAACCACCGTAGAGACCGCCGCCGAAGCCGTCAGCATCACGGTCGCCGCCGTTGCCAGTGAAACGACCCCAGTCGTAGTTGGCAGTCGCACCGAGGTAAGCGCCAGACCAGTTGCTGATTGGCGCTGGCTGTTCGTAAGCGACAGGTGCCTGCGGCACTTCGTTCACGGCGTCAGCTGCCTTGGCTGCCGAAAATGCTGCAGCTGCCATAGTGGTCGCCATAAGTGTTGCAACGATAGTACGCATGCTATTCTCCTTTTCATACCCGCGGGGTGCTCAAACACTTGTTCCCAAACGCGGTGTAAAACAGTTTGTTCCCTTGCCCGACTGATGATCAAAATGATGGGTGAATGAGGAGATCACACAGCCAAAATGTGAATTGATTGGGGCAGCGACGTGACAGAAATGGGACGTTGCTAAAATGACACAAAAATCTATTAAGGATAATGAGCCGTTAACTGAAGAAGACTGCAATTTTACATGTATTTAAATCTAATTACTTCAAAGGCATCGCGCAGGCATAACTCTGTATAAATGGCGCACGCCCTGTGCAAAACTTGCCGTTTCGATTTATATCGAATGCCTAACACGACATAGGCAGGGCGCAGGTCAGCTTTGAACGAGAATATACCAAAGACCGTATTGATTACCGGCGCCGCCCGCCGCATGGGCCGGGCAATCGCGCAGTATCTTGCTGCGGAAGGCTTTGCGATTGCCCTGCATGCGCGTTCTTCGCTGTCTGAAGCGGAGGATTTCGCTAACACAATAAGGCAAAAAGGTGGAAAAGCCGCCGTTGTTCAGGCGGACCTGGAAAATACGGAATCGACGGAGAAATTGATGGAAAGCGCAAATTCTGCGCTCGGACCCATCGGAATCCTCGTCAATAACGCATCTGTGTTCCGCCATGACACCGCCGAAGAGTTCGATAGCGCGGCTTTCGACGCCCATTTTGCCGTTCACGTCCGCGCGCCATCCATTCTCGGTGCAGCACTTGTGCGGCAACTGCCGGAAACGGCATCGGGCCTGATCGTCAACATCATCGACCAACGGGTGCTGGCGCTGACGCCACGCTTCTATTCCTACACGCTATCGAAATCCGCCATGTGGACGGCCACGAAAACCATGGCGCAGAGCTTTGCACCGCGCGTGCGGGTGAATGCCATCGGCCCCGGCCCGTCCTTTAAAAGTGAAAGACAGGAGCCTGAGCACTTTCAGGCGCAGATTGACGCCCTTATATTAAAGCGCGGGCCGCAGCCGGACGAGTTCGGGCGGACCATTCGCTTTCTATATGACACCCCGTCGATCACCGGCCAAATGATCGCACTCGACGGGGGCCAGCATCTCAGCTGGGAAACCCCTGATGTGGCGGAGATACCTGAATGAACGGAAAGAAGCTGCCGGATGGCGGTATTCTCTTCGATGATAATGAAGAAGATGATGACGATGTAACCGCCCCCGCCAGTGATGTCGTGAGCGAATACGCCGCCGCGTCCATGGACTGGAACGCGGGCTGGAAAAACGAATCCGGCCTAAAGGGCATGGATCTCATTGCCGAATTCGTCAAACATCTGCCCAACAGCCCCGGCGTCTACCGCATGTTCAATGATGCCGGCGACGTGATGTATGTCGGCAAGGCGCGCTCGCTGAAGAAACGCGTCAGCAATTATGCGCAGGGCCGGTTCCACTCCAACCGCATCGGCCAGATGGTGCGGCTGACGACCCATATGGAATTTGTGACGACGCGCACGGAAATCGAAGCGCTGTTGTTGGAAGCGAATCTCATCAAGCGCTTACGGCCGCGCTTTAACGTGCTGCTTCGCGACGACAAGTCGTTTCCCTACATTCTGATTACCGCGGATAATCGCGCCCCGGCCATCTTCAAGCATCGCGGCGCGCGGGCGCGCAAGGGGGACTATTTCGGGCCATTCGCCTCGGCAGGCGCCGTGGGGCGCACCATCAATTCGCTACAACGCGCCTTTCTTATCCGCACCTGTACGGACAGCGTGTTCGAAAGCCGCACCCGCCCCTGTCTTCTGTATCAAATAAAGCGCTGTTCCGGCCCCTGCACCCACGAGGTCAGCGATGAGGGCTATGCCGAGCTTGTGAAAGAGGCGAAGGACTTTCTATCCGGCAGAAGCCAAAGCGTGAAGGCGACGATTGCTTCCCAGATGAACGAGGCGTCGGAAGACCTCGATTTCGAGCGCGCCGCCGTCTACCGCGACAGGCTGGCCGCACTTTCGCATGTTCAGAGCCATCAGGGTATCAATCCGGCGGGTATCGACGAGGCTGATGTCTTTGCCATCCACCACGAAGGCGGCGTCTCCTGCATTCAGGTGTTCTTCTTCCGCACCGGGCAGAACTGGGGCAACCGCGCCTATTTTCCCAAGGCCGATCCATCGCTGCCCGGCTCTGAAATTCTGAGCGCCTTTCTGGCGCAGTTTTACGATGACAAGCCCGTGCCGAAGCAGATTCTGTTATCGGAAGTGGTCGAGGAGCAGGAGCTTCTGGCCGCTGCCTTCAGCGAAAAGGCCAACCACAAGGTCACGATCTCGGTGCCGCAACGCGGCGAGAAGAAGGATGTCGTCGGCCATGTTCTCGGCAATGCGCGTGAGGCGCATGGCCGCAAGCTGGCGGAAACATCGTCTCAGGCCCGTCTGCTGAAAGGCCTCGCCGAGACTTTCGCCCTGCCCTATGTGCCGCGCCGCATCGAGATTTACGATAACTCCCATATCATGGGCACCAATGCCGTGGGCGGCATGGTGGTGGCGGGGCCGGATGGCTTTACCAAAGCCCACTACCGCAAGTTCAACATCAAATCGACCGACATCACTCCCGGCGACGACTTCGGCATGATGCGCGAAGTGATGACACGTCGCTTCTCCCGTCTGCTGAAGGAAGAAGGCAGGCCGGATCGCAACCAGACCGTTTCGCCGGAAGATGCCGCCGACATGCCCTTCCCCGCATGGCCGGATGTCATCCTCATCGATGGTGGCCAGGGCCAGATGACGGCAGTACGGACGATTCTGGACGAACTCGGCATCCGCGATTGCGTCACCGCCATCGGCGTGGCGAAAGGCGTAGATCGCGACGCCGGACGTGAGCGGTTCTTTACCGATACGCGCAGTGATTTTTCGCTGCCGCCACGCGACCCGGTGCTCTATTTCATCCAGCGCATGCGCGATGAAGCGCACCGTTTCGCCATCGGCTCCCACCGCGCCCGCCGCAAGAAGGAAATGATCAAGAACCCGCTGGATGAAATCAGCGGCATTGGTCCCGGTCGCAAGCGGGCGCTACTGCAACATTTCGGAACGGCAAAGGCAGTGTCTCGCGCAGCGTTGAGCGATCTCATGGCCGTCGGCGGCATTTCCGAGGCGGTGGCCAAGCAGGTTTACAATCACTTCCACGAGAGCGGGAAGGACTGAGCCCACGCTTTCGACCGGCACCCGCAAAAAAACACAATAGGGTGTTGACGCTTGCCGCTTAGGGCTGCATCAACGCTTTATATCGAATGACAGGTTTCCTATGGCTTCGCGCGCGTACAATATCCCGAACCTTCTGACCTATGGCCGCATTCTGGCGGTTCCGGTCATCGTTTTGTGTTTCTTCATCGAAGGAAAGCTGGAGAGTTCGGATTTCGCGCGCTGGACGGCCCTGTGGCTGTTCATCATTGCGTCGCTGACGGATTTTCTGGACGGCTATCTCGCCCGCATCTGGAACCAGACGTCCAATATTGGCCGCATGCTGGACCCTATCGCAGACAAGCTGCTGATTGCCTCCATTCTTCTGCTGCTGGCCGCAGATGGCACCATTGCCGGCTGGTCGCTCTGGGCCGCCATCACCATTCTCTGCCGAGAAATTCTGGTCTCCGGCCTGCGCGAGTATCTGGCCGCGCTGAAGGTTTCCGTGCCGGTGACGCAGATCGCCAAGTGGAAAACCACTATCCAGATGGTCGCCATCGCCTTCCTGCTGGCTGGCCCGGCGGGAGATCAGGTACTGCCCTACACCACCGAAATCGGCATCACCCTGCTGTGGATTGCAGCGGCGCTGACCATCTATACCGGCTATGATTATTTCAAGGCTGGCCTCAAGCACATCGTGGACGCGGACTAATGGTGCATATCGTCTATTTCGCATGGGTGCGGGAGCGGGTCGGCAAATCCGAAGAGAATATCGATCTGCCAGCAGAGGTCACGACCGCGCGGCAGTTGATCCAGCACCTCTCAACGCTGGGTGATGAATACGAAGCGGCCTTCGAGTTTCCCGATGTCATCCGCGTTGCGGTCAATCAGGAACACATCGATCACGATGAAAGCATTGCGGGCGCTCGCGAAATCGGCATTTTCCCGCCGATGACGGGTGGCTGAGCTGTGACCATCGAGCCGACCATCCGCGTTCAGGCCGAGGATTTCGATGCCGCTGCCGAGGCGAAGATGCTGACGCAGACGGATAAGACCATCGGCGCGGTCGTGACCTTCACTGGCCTGTGCCGTGATGATGGCGGGGTGCTTTCGGCGCTGGAACTGGAGCATTACCCCGGCATGGCCGAAGCGGAGATGCTGCGCATCGCTAAGCTCGCCATCGAGCGCTTCCAGCTTCTCGGCCTCACGGCCATCCACCGCTACGGCAAGATCGCGACGGGCGAAAACATCGTCCTCGTCATCGCCGCATCCCGCCACCGGCAGGCCGCTTTCGATGGTGCGAATTTCGTGATGGACTATCTCAAGACCTCCGCGCCCTTCTGGAAGAAGGAGCACGGCAAGGACGGAAAATCTGGCGAATGGATATCTGCCAAGGATGTCGATGAAACCGCCAAGGATAAGTGGCGTTAAGGCGCTTCCCGCTCGCTTCTCATGGCGATGAGCCACAGAACCAGCATCAACAGCACCGCCGCATCTCGCCAAGCAACCGGGCCGTAAGCAGCCCAGAACGTTTCGGCAAAGCCGATGGCCGCGGCTCCAACCGCGCATTTCAGCGGGCTGGTATAGCCGCCCGCCGCGGAAATCAGCACCACCTTCAGGCCGAATACCAGTCCAGCGCCGAAATCCATATTGCCATAATAGAACGTCGCCAGCACACCGCAGATGGAGGCGACGAATGCGGCTGCGCAGTAGGACACCAGGAAGACGCGCCCCGCATTGACGCCGAGAAGCGAGGCGGCGAATGGGTCTTCCGATACGGCCTTCCAGTGCCGTCCTGCGCTGGACTTTTGCAGGACAAAATACCCAACGGCGACCAACGCCAGGAACGCCGCCGAATTGATGAGCTGCATCGGCGTTGTGGTCACGGCGAAATCCGCGCTGCGCCAAACGTAAATCGGGTCATTGAGGAGGGGCGGCAACCAGAGCGATCGTGTGCCTGCCGCCAGCCGCGCGCTTTCCATCAGCGCAATCAGCGCCCCGATCGATGCGACCGTGACCGCATTGGGTGATGCACTGGCCAGCGGACGCATGACTGCACGCCCGATGAAAACGCCAGCCCACAACCCACCGAGAACACCAGCCGCAGCGCCAAGCGTCAAAGTCGCTGGCAGGATGAGCCACAGCTGGTTCCAGCCGAAATCCGCAAACAACAGGCATGTCAGACCGGCGAAGGCGAAGATGGCGCCGTAAGTCACATCCGCCCGCTTGGTGATGGAAAAGGCAATGGCATAGCCGAAGGCCAGAGCCGCATAGAGCGCAGCCACCGGAACCGCATTCAAAAGCTGTTGCAGAAAGTAAGCCATGCCCAACCCTCTCCCGCATTTATTATAACTGGTAAAAACGATTTTGACAGTTATAATTGCGACATGACGTTTAGCTGGACACCACATCGTTTTGTCGGAGGAGCCTTGGCGCTCGATGTCGCCAACAGCGTCATCCTGCGCTTCGACCGTGAGAAATCCGTGGACCGCTTCGCCGTGCCTGAGCAGTTGGATAGTTTTTGTGAAGCGGCAACGCGGCTTTCGGCGGAACGGAACATCTTCCCTACCCTCGCGCCGCCATCTGCTACGAGCAGAAGGCATCTGATCGAACTGCGCGAGGCGACCGACAGATATTTCCGTCAACTGATCGAAACCGGACAGGACGACAATGCCCTGCTGGCCGATCTCCTCACCGCCTCAGCCACGGCCCTCAAAAGCGCGCCGGACACGCACAGCCTTCAAGCCGCAACAGCCCGTTCCGTGCTGAACCTCTTGGCTGGGCCGGACCGCGCGCGATTGCGGATTTGCGGCCATTGCGGCTGGTTGTTCATAGACCGCAGCAAGAACCGCAGCCGAATCTGGTGCGACATGGCAGTCTGCGGCAATCGCCAGAAGGCGGCCAAGCATTATCGGCGCAAGAAGGAGACGGCATCATAAGAAAGATCGCAACTCTCATCACCGCTACTCTCTTGCTGTCGGCCTGCCAGCGTGAAGAGCAGCGAGAGATCGTCAGCCTGTCCGGCCGAATGTTCGTCTTCAACTATCGTGTGGCTACGGCGACCTATCTGGTAACGCTCCAGCCGACATCCCCCATCAAAGACGGAAGCACCATCGAAGCCAGCTTCGAAAACCCGCGTGGCGGAGAGGCTTTTGCCGTCACGGAGAAGCTGTTCCCCAAAAGCCCGAAAATCGTGCTGCAAAGCCCGCCAGTGGAATGCGTGAAAGAAGGCCGTCCCTATAAGGTGACGATAAAGCTGAAAGCACCGGACGGGCATGTGATGCAGACGATAGAGACGAGCATCACGTCAGATACGGACCAGTCGCTGCTGCCCGCAAAGCCGCTGGCGGTGGGCCCGCTTTATACGCCCAACCCTGATGTGTTCAAGGCGGATGGGAGTGTGGATATGGGAGGGGTTGAGGGGTGTCCGGCTGGGTGAAGTATTCAAGGTTTTGCCGTGTGGCTCACCCCCCTCTGGCCTGCCGGCCATAAGGAGGGAGATCAGCTGGGCGCGAACACCCACCTCAATCTCGACATCAGAGATGGCCGAGTGGCCACCACGAGTCGATCTCCCCACCTGTGGGGGAGATGTCCGGCAGGACAGAGGGGGGCAGCCACACGGCAAAACGCCCACCAACACATTCACAACAAAAAAACGGAGCCTCTCGGCCCCGTTTTCCAATTTATTTCATCAACTTAAAACGCGGCTCTCACAATCCGATTCCGCCGCTTCAAAAACTGAATCAGCCGACGATTTCGGTTTCTGCGAACCAGTAGGCGATTTCCTGAGCAGCGGTTTCAGGAGCATCCGAACCGTGAACGGAGTTTTCGCCGATGGACAGCGCGAACTGCTTGCGGATGGTGCCTTCGTCTGCGTTGGCAGGGTTTGTTGCGCCCATGATTTCGCGGTTCTTGAGGATTGCGTTTTCGCCTTCCAGAACCTGAACGATGGTTGGGCCGGATGTCATGCCTTCAACCAGTTCGCCGAAGAAAGGACGTTCCTTGTGAACGGCGTAGAAGCCTTCTGCTTCGCGCTTGCTCATCCAGACGCGCTTGGATGCGATGATACGCAGGCCGTTGTCTTCGAATACCTTGGTGATGGCACCCGTGAGGTTACGCTTGGTTGCGTCCGGCTTGATCATCGAAAATGTGCGTTCAATCGCCATGTGTCCGTTTCCTTATTCTTGAAGAAAGTGGGCGGTGTTTACCCGCCCGAAGGCCCGAAAACAAGGGGGATGGCTGGATTTGCCCAACAGCGTGTCACATTTCACGCCGCTGTCACACTTCGTCCCTTCGCGCCATGCAAATCCAGGCAGCGTTCGAACCAGTCGCGCACCGGGTCTTTCTGCCCGAACAGATCAAAGCCCGAGGTCACCCGCGCCCATTGCAGAGCCCCAAAGACGATATAATCGGCAAACAATGGACTGTCGCCACCGATGAACGGCTGGAAGCTCAACATACGACGGATCGGCTCAAGCTTTGCCGGGAAAGCAGCGATCTCTTCCTCCCGGTTCGCGGCGATCTCCTCTATCGATTTACCGAAGAAAGCTTTTCGGCTCTCCCGGAAATAGGTCTTGTCCGTTTCATCCAGCATGTCGTGGATATCAAGAACCGCGATTTTGACGATGGCCGGGTGAAGCTGGGTCTGCGACCAGCTTTCGACAAAACGCGCCAGTGATTTTCCACCCTCCCCGTTAAACAGCGACGGCGCATCTGGATAAGCATCATCCAGATAAAGCGCGATATCGAAGCTGTCCTTGATCAACTGGTCACCATCGCGAAGGATCGGCACCAGTTTGGAGAAACCGTTTTCCACGCCCGGAATGGCTGTGAACGCCAATGGACGTTCTTCGAAATCCAATCCCTTATGCGCCAGTGACAGAACCGTTTTCCAGCAATGGGGAGAAAACGGGCGGGTTTCGTCGCTGCCGCAGAGAGAATAGAGGGTTCTGGATGTCATGACCGGTCCTTCCATTGTGAAATTCAGCGCCATCAAATCAGCGGGTCGGCGCACAATCAAATGACGAATACTGATGGGACGCATCACCGTTGCAGATGCCCGCACCACCTACAATTGGTATGCCTCATTTAGGGTATTTTAAAGTGTCTCGAACAATAGATGCTGATGAGCTTGAGATCGCCGGGCGCTTGCGGCGAATGGCACGTATGGAGATGCGGGGGCATGACACTACCAGCCAGCAATAAAAGCCGGGATACGTCCAGAAGCGGCCTGATCGTCACCAAGATCACGCAGTTCATTGCCAAGATGAATCTTGCGCCGCTGCCACGCAATTACGAGCTGTTCTTCGAAGTCCTGTCCGGGCACAACGCCGCCATGGGCCGCGATATTCTGGCGTTGGGTAATTCGCCGCAGCAGCATGATGTCGACATGATCGGCCAGAAGCATAACCTCCCCGGCTTCTCGCGTATGGCCGCGGCCCACGCGGCAACGGAAGCGGCCAGCACGATCGAGCAGATTTCGGCACGGCTTGCCGCATCTCTGGAACGCTCCGAATCCTTGCTCGCTGCCATTTCCGACCGCCCAGCCTCTGCCACCACACAGGAATATCTTGCGGAACTTCTTTTGGATATTCATCACGAACAGGCAAGCCTGCATAATTTCGTGCGCCACGGGCTGGAGAAAATCCGTGAGCAGGAAAACAGCGCACGCAGGCTGCAAACGGCATCCCTGAAGGACGCCTTGACCACCCTGCCCAACCGCGCCGCTTTTCTGGCGAAACTTGCCGAAATCTTTCAGGGTGAAGCTGAAGTCTCCAACTGCCTTGTGCTGGTGAATGTCGACCGCTTTCGCGACATCAATGAGAAATACGGCACTGCCGCTGGCAACAAGGCGTTGCGACGGCTGGCTGCGCTGTTCCGCAAGTCGATCAAGAAGGATGATTTCGTCGCACGCATCGGCGGCAATGACTTCGCATTCCTGTTTTCCGGCGTCTCGCAAAGCACGGCTCAGAGCATTGCAGAACGGCTGCGGCACACCGTCGAAAATCTGCGTTTCGCCACGAAAGAAGGTGACGGTGAGCATCTGACCGTGTCCATGGGCGTGGCAGCCTCCGAAGGTACAGCCAGTGCTGCGGAGTTCTACGGCCATGCCGAGCTGGCGCTTCTGGCAGCCCGCAGCGGCGCACGCAATTGCGTCATTCCCTATTGCCGGGAAGTGGCCCAACGCTCACGCAACAGCTACCTCATGCAAATCGGCGGATAAACCGTTGAAACTGTGGCTTTCGCGCTCTTGCGTTCAGCAGTGAGTTCGGCCAAAACGGCGCCATGATTACGATTTCAGACGTTTCCGCCCGTATTGCCGGGCGCCTCCTCCTCGATCATGCCAGCGTGACGCTTCCAGCGGGCACGAAGGCTGGGCTCGTCGGTCGCAATGGCGCGGGCAAGTCCACGCTCTTTCGCGTCATCACCGGTGACCTTGGGGCCGAAACCGGCGAAGTCTTCATTCCGAAGAATGCCCGCATGGGCCAAGTGGCGCAGGAAGCTCCGGCAACGGAGGAAAGCCTGATCGACATCGTGCTGGCTGCCGACAAGGAACGCGCAGCGCTGATGCTGGAATCGGAAACGGCGACGGATCCGCATCGCATCGCGGAAATCCAGATGCGCCTTGTCGATATCGACGCCCATTCGGCGGAAGCCCGTGCCTCCAGCATTCTGGCCGGTCTGGGTTTCGATCAGGACGCCCAGCTTCGCCCTGCCTCGTCCTTCTCGGGCGGCTGGCGCATGCGCGTGGCGCTGGCATCCGTGCTCTTCGCGGAGCCAGACCTGTTGCTGCTCGACGAACCGACCAACTATCTCGACCTTGAAGGCACTTTGTGGCTGGAAGATTATATCCGCCGCTATCCCTACACCGTCATCATCATCAGCCATGACCGCGATCTGCTCAACAACGCCGTCAACGCCATCGTGCATCTGGACCAGAAGAAGCTGACCTTTTATCGCGGCGGCTACGACCAGTTCGAGCGACAGAAGGCCGAAGCCGACGAGTTGCAGACCAAGGCGAAAGCCAAGAACGATGCAGCGCGCAAGCATCTGCAAAGCTTCATCGACCGCTTCAAGGCCAAGGCTTCCAAGGCCAAGCAGGCCCAGAGCCGCGTGAAAGCACTGGAACGCATGGGCACGGTTTCCTCCGTCATCGAGGACCACGTCCAGCCGATCACCTTCCCGGAACCGGAAAAGCAGCCCGCCTCGCCCATCGTCGCCATCAATGGTGGCTCCGTGGGTTACGAGCCGGGCAAGCCGATCCTCAAGGGTCTGAACCTGCGTATCGACAATGATGACCGCATCGCGCTCTTGGGTTCGAACGGCAACGGTAAATCCACCTTCGCCAAATTCATCTCAGGTCGCCTCGCGCCGGAAGCGGGCGATCTGCGGCTGGCACCATCGCTGAAAATCGGCTTCTTCGCCCAGCATCAGCTGGATGATCTCGTGCCGGAGGATAACCCGGTCGAGCATGTGCGCAAGCTGATGCCGCAGGCGCCGGAAGCCAAGGTCCGCGCCCGCGTGGCCCAGATGGGTCTGGCAACGGAAAAGATGGCAACACCTGCCAAGGATTTGTCGGGCGGTGAAAAGGCTCGCCTGCTGATGGGCCTTGCCGCGTTTCATGCGCCGAACCTGCTGATCCTCGACGAACCGACCAACCATCTGGACATCGACAGCCGCCGTGCGCTTATCGAAGCGCTGAACGACTACGACGGCGCCGTCATCCTCATCTCGCATGATCGCCACCTGATCGAAGCAACCGTCGACCGTCTCTGGCTGGTCAACAACGGCACGGTCACGACGTTTGAAGGCGATATGGACGAGTATCGCGATCTCATCGTGTCCTCTGGTAAAAAAAAAGACGAAAAAATTGAAATCGTCGTAGACGGTGCGTCAAAAGCAGATCAACGCAAGGCGAATGCCGAAAAGCGCGCCTCGCTCGCCCCGCTCAAGAAAAAGATCAACGATATCGAATCCTTGACGGCAAAGCTTGAGAAGCTGATTCAGGCACTCGATAAAGAACTCGGCGACCCCACCCTTTACGAAAAGGCCCCGGCCAAGGCAGCGCTGAAGGTGAAGGAACGCGGCGAAGCGGCCAGCAAGCTGGCCGACGCAGAAGAACAGTGGCTGCTGCTTTCCAGCGAGTATGAAGAGGCGATGGCGAGTTAAGTCGCTGCGCCTCCTAATTTTACGATTAGCCAGTAACCACCCATTAACCATAATCAACGAAAGCTCGTTGCAATCCCACACTGATTTGCTGCGAGCCTCGCCATGCGTTTTTCCCTTCTGTTTCCCGCAGCTATTGCCGCATGTCTCGCTGGCTGCGCTGGCAAACCACAGCCAGATGGCTCGCTGAAAACATCCTTTGCCGCCACCATGCCCGCTGGCCCGTCCCTCAAGGCGAATGATCCGGTGGCACTGTCTCCAGCGGCGTGGATGCGTCCTCGCAATCCGACTGGTCTTGCTGGGCGGGACATCGAAGTTTCGTCGCTGAAGGACATTGCGCTTGCCAACAAGGAGGTCGTTCTGAGCTTCGATGATGGCCCGGTGCCGGGCCGGACGGAAAGCATTCTGGCGACGCTGGATGAGTTTGGCGTCAAAGCGACGTTTTTGATGGTCGGCGAGATGGCGCAGGCGCACCCTGCCATCGCCAAAAAGGTCGTGGCTCAAGGCCACAGCGTCGGTAGCCACACATTCAGCCACGCCAACCTGCGCAACGTCTCATTCGACCGCGCTCTGGCGGAAGTGTCCAAGGGCGCCAGTGCCGTTGCCAAAGCGACGGACACCGACGCGTCCTTCTTCCGCTTCCCTTACCTTGCAGATAATGGCCGCCTGCGGAGCCTGATCACGGATCGTGGCATGGTCATCATGGATGTGCAGATCGATTCGAAGGATTACTTCAAGGATTCGCCTGCCGTCGTTGCGTCCCGCACCATGGCGGCTTTGCGCCATCGCGGCAGCGGCATCATTCTCATGCATGATATCCACAGACGTACCGCCGCCATGCTGCCAGCTTTGCTGACGCAGTTGAAGGCGGAGGGCTATAAGGTCGTGCATCTCGTTCATAAAAAGCCCTCCAGCAAATCCCTGCTGGTCGCTTCGCTGAACTGATGGCTGGAAAGACGGAAGGCCGCTGAGTTGGCCTTGCCGACGTCTGGGTTTCTGCTAGAACTCGATAAAGTACTATTATTCGAGTGAAACATTCAGACGGGTTCTTCTTTCATGTCAGCTACCAAGCTCGCCATCGTCGGCGTCGGCAAAATCGTTCGCGATCAGCACCTTCCAGCCATTGCAGCCAATCCGGATTTCGATCTGGTCGCCACCGCCAGCCGCCATGGCACCGTGGATGGCGTGCCATCCTACGGCACCATCGAAGCGTTGCTGGACGCCGTGCCAGATGTGCAGGCCGTTTCGCTCTGCATGCCGCCGCAGTACCGTTACACGGCAGCTTACGCCGCGCTGAACGCTGGCAAACATGTCTTCCTTGAAAAGCCGCCGGGCGCGACGCTGTCAGAAGTGCAGGATCTGGTGCGTCTGGCCGATTCCAAGGGGCTTTCTCTGTTTGCCAGCTGGCATTCGCGCTATGCGCCAGCCGTAGAGGCCGCCAAGAGCTTCCTCGCTTCCACCAAGATCAACAGCGTTCACGTCATCTGGAAGGAAGATGTGCGCCATTGGCACCCGAACCAGGAATGGATCTGGCAGGCAGGCGGGCTCGGCGTGTTCGATCCAGGCATCAATGCGCTGTCGATCATCACCCACATCCTGCCGCGCGCGCTGTTCATCACCAAGGCAACGCTGGAATTCCCCGAGAATCGCGACGCGCCGATTGCTGCAGACATTCAGTTCTCCGACGTGACGCAGATGCCTGTGCACGCCGAATTCGATTGGCGTCAGACGGGCAAGCAGAGCTGGGATATCGTGGCCGAAACAGAAGCCGGTCAGATGGTTCTGTCCGAAGGCGGCGCGAAGCTGTCCATCGGCGGCGAGCAGAAACTGTCCGAGCCGGAGCGCGAATACCCTGCCCTTTACGAGCGTTTCGCGGAGATCATCAAGGCGAAGACCTCCGACGTCGATCTGGCCCCGCTGATGCATGTGGCCGACGCATTCCTGCTCGGTCGCCACAAGTTCGTCGACTCGTTCTTCGATTGATTGTTCAGATGGCGCGGCTGACGAAACGGTCGCGCCCATCCTTCTTGGCCTGATACAGCGCCTCATCCACACTTTGCAAAAGCGATAGGCAATCCTGTCCCGCCTGCGGCGCAATGGCGCCGCCGATGCTGAGCGGCGCGTGGATCAGCCGGCCATCGATATTGAAGTGCTGGCGGAAGGCTTCCAGCAAGCGCTCTGCCAGCTTTGAAATGACGTGCGAACCAGCCGGGCGCGGAATGAACACCGCAAATTCGTCGCCTCCCATGCGCACGGCAATGTCCTCCGAGCGGATGACATCGCGGATGCGGGAGGCCGCTTCGTGCAGAACGCGGTCGCCGACGGCGTGGCCCAGCGTATCGTTGATCGTCTTGAACCCGTCCATATCCAGATAAAGCGCGCCGAATGTCTCGTTGGACTGTAAGGCAGAATACATCTGCGAATCCACCAGCGCGCTCAGCGCCTTACGATTATAGAAGCCCGTCAGCGGATCGGTCATGGCCGCGTCGCGCAAGGCGCGTTCGGCAAGGCTCATGGTGAAGTTCGCTTTTTGCAGACGCAGCAAACCCGCAGCCAGAACCGCAAACCGCTTCAGGGTTTCCACTTCGTCCGGTCGCAGCTGGCGCGGAGCCGTATCGAGAATGCAGAATGCCCCCACCGTCACCCCGGGCTCGAGCTCGATTGGCGCCCCGGCATAAAACCGGAATTTTGGGCCACCCTCCACATAGGGAAAGTTGCGCATTTCGGGGTGTGCGCTCAAGTCCGGAACGATCAGCACATCATTGGAGAGAACGACCCGCGTGCATATGGAGATGTCTCGAGAGCATTCGCTGACCTGAATGCCCGCCTGATGCGCAATCCGCAGCCAGTCTTCGTCTACGATGTGAACCGCCGCGCGCCCTATATCGAAGACGCCTTTGGCGAGTTCGGAAAGCGCTGCCAGCTCCGGCGTAGGGCCGGACCCCAGAGACAGGATGGACCGGACGGCAACGAGACGCTCTGTTTCGTTGACCGGCCACGGGGCGGATTGACCCATATCATACTCCTCCAACTGTCACGCAAGGCTCCGTTTGTTGCGCAATGCATACAGCATTTTTGTTAATGCACTACATTAGAACCTACGTAGGCAAGGCAAGACGAAGTTTCCAAATCATATTTTCGTTTCCAACTTCTAAAACCTACTGATTCGTAGGTTTTCTTCTGTGCTGCTTTTGTTGAGCCGTAACTTCCGCACGCTACCGCCTCGTTCACAAAACCGTGATATTCAAATAAAGCGAGCAGAAAGAGTCGGTTACAGCAGGAATTTGAGCGGAAATCTGGCATCTGCCCGCTTGTTAACATCAGCGGTGCGGCGTATTTACGCAGGACTTGGTGAAAGCCAAACCGCCCGTACCAATCCGTGGAGGAGTGGGGTTGCGAGGGAAACTCGGATCTTGACGGGACGTATCGCCGCCTTTGAGGCCAGCCATAAAAAGCTTGCCGGGCCCGCCGGTATATCCCTTTGCGGAAAGTTATCATGGACAGCATGCTTATAAGCCTGGCCCATTTCCTGTCACAGCAGCCTCTCGGCGGCTCAAGGTCCTGCGTCATCTGTCAGCACGGAATGCCTTCTGCTCGCTTAGAGCGCGATGGCGTTCTGTCTGGCTGCCAAACTTAAAACAGTCAGGAAATCTTGATGGTTTACCAACCCAAACCCCTATCTGCACTTTCCAAGATATGGCTCGCATTTCTGGGCCTCGTCCTGGTCGCTGCGGGTCTATTTTTCGCTTATTTCGGAGGCAAGCTCGCCATGCTCGGCGGCAGCCTCTATTTCATCATCTCCGGTATCGCCCTTATCCTCGGCGGTCTGCTCATTGCTTTGCGCAAGCCGCTCGGGGCCACGCTTTTCGGCCTCGTCTTCATCGGCACGCTGGCCTGGTCGCTGTGGGAAGTCGGTCTTGATTACTGGCCACTGATCTCCCGCCTGTTGGCGTTGACGGTCGGCGCGACAGTCGTTGCCCTTTCCCTTCCCCTGCTGCGTCGCGCTGCCGGAAAGGCACCAGCCTATGCTGGCTCGTTCATTCTGGCGCTCATTCTGGGTGCCGCATCGGCTGCCGGCATGGCTGGCATGTTCGTGCCGCACCCAACGGTTACGGCAAGCGGTGACGCCCCTGCCCTGACACCGGTCACGGCTGAGACGGAACAAAAGAACTGGGAACATTACGGCAATACGCCCGGCGGCAGCCGTTTCGTGGCGCTGGACCAGATCAACCGCGACAACATCAAGAACCTCGAGGTTGCCTGGACCTACCACACCGGCGATACGCCCATGAGCCCCGGCGGCGGCGGTGCCGAAGACCAGCAGACACCCTTGCAGGTCGGCGACCGCGTTTTCCTGTGCACACCGCATAACAATGTCATCGCGCTGGATGCTGATACCGGCAAGGAAATCTGGAAGAACGAGATCAACGCCAAGTCATCCGTCTGGATGCGTTGCCGTGGCCTTGCTTATTTCGATGCCACACGTCCGGTTGATCAGCCAAGCATTCCCGGCTCCACACCGGTCACCGCTGCTACCGTTGCCGAAGGCGCGCTGTGCCAGCGCCGCATTCTGATGAACACCATCACGGCGGAACTCATCGCTCTTGATGCCGACACCGGCGCATTCTGCCCTGATTTCGGCACCAATGGCCGCGTCAACCTCAAGGAAGGTCTCGGCAACGCGCCCGACCCAAGCTACGTGCTGACATCCGCACCGACGCTCGCTGGCACCACCATCGTCATCGGCGGACGTATTGCCGACAACGTGCAGGTGGATATGCCAGGCGGCGTCATGCGCGGCTTCGACGTCATCACTGGCCAGCTGCGCTGGGCGTTCGATCCAGGCAATCCTGATATCACCCTGCTGCCGCCCCCGGGCCAGACCTATACACGCTCGACACCAAACGTCTGGGCCTCCATGTCCTATGACGCGGCGTCCAACACCGTGTTCATGCCGGTCGGCAGCCCATCGGTCGATCTTTACGGCGCAACCCGCACCGCACTCGACCACAAATACGGCGCATCCATGCTGGCGCTTGACGCCACCACGGGCCGCGAAAAATGGGTCTACCAGACGGTTCACAACGACCTCTGGGACTTCGACGTACCGATGCAGCCAAGCTTCATCGATTTCCCCAAGGCAGACGGCTCCACCGTTCCGGCACTGGTGTTCGGCACCAAGGCTGGCCAGCTCTATGTGCTTGATCGCGCAACGGGCAAGCCTTTGACGGAAGTGAAGGACGTTCCCGTCAAGCCGGGCAACATCCCGAACGAAAACTACGCACCGACACAGCCCCTCTCTGTCGGCATGCCGCAGATCGGCGCGCAGACGCTGACAGAAAGCGACATGTGGGGCGCAACACCGTTCGACCAGCTTCTGTGCCGCGTGGCCTTCAAGGGCATGCGTTATGACGGTGTCTACACCGTTCCCGGCACCGATCTGGCGCTCAACTTCCCCGGCTCGCTGGGTGGCATGAACTGGGGTGGTATCTCCATCGACCCCAACAGCGACACGATCTTCGTCAACGACATGCGCCTTGGCTTGTGGATCCAGATGCAGGAGGCGGCACCGACAACGGCCGTCAACAGCGGTTCGGAAGCCACCAACACGGTGATGGGTGTCGTGCCAATGAAGGGCACGCCCTATGCGGTCAACAAGAACCGTTTCCTTTCGGCGCTTGGCATTCCCTGCCAGAAGCCTCCGTTCGGAACATTGACCGCCATCAACATGAAGACACAGAAGATCAACTGGCAGGTTCCTGTCGGCACGGTTGAAGACACCGGCCCGCTGGGCATCAAGATGGGCCTCCCGATCCCCATCGGCATGCCGACACTGGGCGGCACCATGACCACCCAGGGCGGCCTCGTCTTCATCGCCGGCACACAGGACTATTACCTGCGCGCCTTTGACACGGCCACCGGCAAGGAAGCCTGGAAAGCCCGCCTGCCAGTCGGCAGCCAGGGCGGCCCGATGAGCTACAAATCACCCAAAACCGGCAAACAATATGTCGTCATCTCCGCAGGCGGCGCCCGCCAGTCTCCGGACCGCGGCGATTATGTGATTGCCTATGCGTTGCCGGGCCAGAAGTAAGGCTTAGCGAAATTTAGAAATGGAAATGGCCGGGGTGACCCGGCCATTTTCGTATGAAGGTTTCAGCGCTGCTCAGTAACTCAGCTTTGGATACCAGTCTGTCCCGCGTCCATCGGGTGTGAGATCGAGAATTGACCACAGGGACGCGATATCGGGTGCATCACGCGGATCCTGCGCCGGATCGGCCATTTCGCTGCGCATCTCGCTGGACCAGAACAGACGTACCTTCTCCCCATCGCGCTTGAACACAGCAAGGGCCGGATTTTCGCTTCCGTCCTCGTTGATCAGGCCGAGGTCCTTTGCATAATCATCGCCGACGGTCTGAACGAAATCGAGGTCACGCCATCCTCTCTCGGATGCGAATGCGGCCTGTCGTTCAACCGGGCTTCTGCCGAGAATCTTGAGGGCGACACGCTGTTTGATATCGTCAGCATTGCCGTTCACCGAACCCAGCCAATTCGTACACATGGGACAGGGTCGCTCCCGCTGTGGGCCGAACATCCAGAAATAGGTGACCAGCGTCGATTTATCGCCAAACAAGTCGGCAAGGCCGAGGTCGTTACCAACGTCATCCATGAATCGATAATTTTTGGTGATGACCGGGCCGTCCGGCAAAGCGCGCCGCTGCTCGACAAGTCTCGTCATGTGACGGCGAAACTCGATCTCTTCTGCTAGCAAGGCCTGTCTTGCCTTGCGATAGTCTTCCGACTCGCCTGGAAAAGGATTTTGGGCTTTGGCGGCGAGCTGGGAAGCTGGAACATGCGTTTCAGTTTGCATTTCGTTTTCCTCCTACCTCGGAGAAAACGCACCCAATCGCTCCACAGTTCCAGATGGGCTTTGACTGAAAACAGCGCTGGAGTCCGAAGAGGCTCAAGCCTTCTTCTGCCAGCGCCCCTCCGGCGATTGCTGCCAATAGGTCAGCGTATGCCCCTCGCCCTTCAGCTTTTTCCACTGCGCACGCGCGGCTTCAAGCTGCTCGGCATCGTAGCCGTCGAACATAAAGACGATGCGCTCGTAGGTGTCGATCGTCGGCGGCGTGGCGCCGTCAACGATGAAGCGGACGTTGGCGGCGTTGGCGTTTTCGCCGCTGGCCGTCAGCAGGACTGGTTGCTGGGCAGCGTTTTCGGACGCATCCGTGCCGTGGGGCATGAAGCTGTCATCGCGGAAAGTCCACAGGTGAACGTCGAGCGCATCGCGGCGCTCTTCAGCTGTGGTCTGGACCGCGACCTTCCAGCCGCGCTCCAGAGATTTCTCCAAAAGCGGCGGCAGGGCGTCTTCCAGTTTCGATTCCGTCAAATGGTAAAACAGTATCTCTGTCATCGAAACGCCCGTACCGGCTTCTGCGTCACTCTTCAATCCTCATAATGCGCGCGAACGAGTTCGTTGAGCAGACGCACGCCGTAACCGGAGCCCCAGGACTGGTTGATTTCCGTCAACGGTGAACCCATGGCCGTTCCGGCAATATCCAGATGCGCCCAAGGTGTTTCGCCCACGAAGCGCTTGAGGAACTGCGCGGCGGTGACGGAACCGGCCAGGCGGCCTGCGCTGTTCTTCATATCGGCAAATTTGGAATCGATGATCTTGTCGTAATCCTTGCCGAGCGGCATGCGCCACAGTCTTTCCTGTGTCGTGTCGCCCGCGCTCGTCAAGCGTTCGGCCAGTTCGTCATTGTTGCAGAACAGGCCCGCCTGAAGATTGCCGAGTGCCACGGTGATCGCACCGGTCAGCGTCGCCAGATTGATCATGAACTTTGGCTTGAAGCGATCATTGGTGTACCATAGCGCATCCGCCAGCACGAGGCGGCCTTCGGCATCCGTATTGATGATTTCGATGGTCTGGCCGGACATGGAGGTAACGATGTCGCCCGGGCGTTGCGCATTGCCATCAGGCATGTTTTCCACAAGGCCGATGACACCGATGACGTTTGCTTTTGCCTTGCGCGCCGCCAGCGTGTGCATGAGGCCGGTCACGGCTGCAGCGCCGCCCATATCGCCCTTCATGTCTTCCATGCCAGCGCCGGGTTTAAGCGAAATACCGCCGGTATCGAAGACCACGCCCTTGCCCACGAAGGCGATCGGCTCATCTTTCTTGGAGCCGCCCTTCCACTGCATGATGGCCAGGCGCGGCGGGCGAACGGAGCCCTGAGCCACGCCCAGAAGCGCGCCCATGCCAAGCTTCTTCATTTCCTTTTCGCCAAGAATTTCCACCTCGACGCCGAGCTTTTTCAGCTCCTCTGCCTTTTCGGCGAATTCGACAGGGCCCAGAACATTCGGCGGCAGGTTGACCAGATCGCGTGCGAGAATCACGCCCTGCGCTTCGGCTTCGGCTGTTTCGAATGCCTTTTTCGCCTCGTCATGAACCGCCGTCACGATGATGACATCGACGCTCTTTGGTGTCTTGTCTTCGTCGGACTTCTTCTTCGTCTTGTAGGTATCGAAGCTGTAGGCGCGCAGCAGCAGGCCGAGGGCGAAATCCGCTGCGGATTTTGCATCCACTTCGATGCCAAGTGCATCCAGATAGACGACAACCTTTTCAGCCTTCTTGAACTGCGCAGCAGCCGTTCCACCGGCACGCAGCCAGTCATGCGCCGTCAGCTTGGATGGTTTTCCCAGACCGATGACGACGATTCTGTCAGCATCGGAACCCTGCGGCGCCAGCACATCCAGCACGCTCATGGACTTGGCGGCAAAGCCTGCGACCTTGGCCGCCTTGGTCAGCACACCGGCGGGATCGACCTGCGCCTGACCGGCGGGCGCATTTTCGCCTGATACCTGCAGCAGAACAGCGCTGGCGTTTTCAAGGGAAGCGGAATTGGCAAAGGATATATCGAATTTGGCGGACATGTTCTCGCTCATCAATCTAATTCAGGATGCGCCGGATCATGGCTTTTTCCGGCCCCAGCGCAACCCTGCAATCCAATCCCGGCGTGTCAATTTTGTGAATCACTTATGCGGGGGTGAGAAAAATCCGCTTTAACAAAAAGACACAGGCATCAGAAAAATTGCCGCAGAAAACAGATTTGTGTGCGCTGCGGAGTCGCCATCATCGATTGTTGCAGCTAGATAGGTGCAGTTCCCGCGGGGGGAACAGGCACGAAAATACCGTATCAGGGACTGAATGACGCTTCTTGAACGATACATATTGCGACGCACGACGCAGATGTTTCTGGTCGCGCTGCTGCCCGTTCTGGCCATTATCTGGACGATTCAGGTTCTTCAGCGAATCAATCTCGTCACCGATACCGGCCAGTCCATGGGCTCGTTCGTCACGCTGGCAACCATGTTGTTGCCGACGCTTATTCCGGTCGTTCTGCCTTTCGCCCTCGTCATTGCCATCACCCAGACGTTGACGGCGATGAATACGGATTCGGAGCTGGCGATCATCGATGCGTCGGGCGCACCGCGCTCGATCATCTTCAAGCCGATTCTCATTCTCGGTGCCGTGCTGAGCCTCGTTTCCTTCGGCATCACCAATTTTGCCGAACCGCCTGCCCGTACCGCCGCACGCCAGATGGTTGCTGCGGCCTATGCGGACCTGCTGTCTTCCGTCATCGAGGAAAAGACCTTCCGCACCATTCAGGATGGTCTATATGTCCAGATCGGCGAACGTCAGGGCCGTATTCTGCGCGGCCTCTTCGTGGCAGACCGGCGCGACCCGAATTACGATCTCATCTATTACGCCAAGGAAGGCATGATCGATGAGGGTGGCACTTCGCTGACCATGCGCGATGGCGAAGTCCAGCAGAAGACGCCTGATGGCAAGGTCTCCGTCGTTAAGTTCCTGTCCTATGCCTTCGACCTGTCCACCATGTCGGAAAAGTCGGACAATGAACCGTCTATTTCATCCAGTGATGCGAGCCTGGCATTCCTGCTCTCGCCGGATGAAAATGTGGATAGCTACAAAAAATCTCCCGGTGGCTTCCGTTCGGAACTGCATCGCCGTCTCGTGGACTGGATGTTCCCCTTCGTTTTTGCGCTGATTTCGCTGGTCGTGGCGGCGGATGCCCGTTCACACCGTGAAGCACGCATGCACCCAATGGTCGCCGCTCTGCTCACGGCCTTCATGCTGCGCTGGCTCGGCTTCTATTTCACCAATCAGGTCAAGCAGAACGCCGCCTTTATTCCACTGGTTTATGCAGTGCCTGTCGTTAGCGGCGGCATTGCCTGCTTCGTGCTGCTCACGGGCAAGAAGCTGCACATGCCACGCGCCTTCGGCAACATGCTGCAAAATATTCAGAAGCGCCTTTCTCCGCCAAAGGCATCCGGCTCTGGAGGGCAAGGCGTATGATGTTCGGCACCCTCGCCCGCTATTTCCTCAAGCGCTACGCCATGACGACTTTCTGGTTCCTGCTTGGCGTCTCCGCAATCATCTTTCTGGCCGACTTCAGTGAGACGGCACGGCGCATGTCCGGTCTGCCCGGCTATTCCGTTCCGGCGGCACTCGGCCTCACCGCGCTGCGCCTTCCGTTGATCCTTCAGCAGACGGTGCCTTTCATCGCGCTTTTCGTTGGCATGACGACCCTCATCTCGCTGAACCGCCGTTATGAACTGGTGGTCACGCGCGCTGCGGGCATTTCCGCATGGCAGTTCATTCTGCCTTTCATCGGCGGCGCGGTTCTGCTCGGCATCCTTTCCATTACCGTCCTCAATCCGATCGCGGCCTGGGGCGAAAGCAAGTCGCTTGCCGTGGAAGCCGGATGGCGCAACGAAGGCGGTGCATCGCGTCAGCAGCAGGTTCTGCCATGGTTGCGCCAGAGCAGCGGTGGTCAGGATACGATCATCGGCGCCAAGAGCTTCGAAGACAACGGCACCCTGCTCAAGGATGTGGTGCTGATACACCTCGACAAGGCTGGCAATATCCTCAAACGGCAGGATGCGAAGTCGGCTAAGTTGGAAGATGGTTACTGGCTTCTTAACGACGTTGCAGAGATCACGCCGGGCCATGTGCCAACGCGGGAAGCGACGGCGCGAATCAGTACCAATCTGAGACAGGAATTTGTTCAGGAGCGCCTAACACAGCCGGAAACCGTTGCTTTCTTTGAGCTTTCTCACAAGATCGAAGTCGCGCAGTCCTTCGGCATCTCTTCGAAAGCGCTTGAGACGCAGTATCACTTCCTGTTGTCCATGCCTTTTCTTCTCGTGGCGATGACCTTGATTGCCGCGACTGTTTCATTAAAGTTCAGCCGTTTTGCACAGTCTCGTTCAGTGATTCTGGGTGGAATCGTTTCCGGCTTCGTGCTTTATGTAGTAACCGTGCTCGTAAGGGCATTCGGGAGTAGCGGCGTTGTCCCTCCCTTCGTTGCGGTCTGGGTTCCAGTTGTCGTGGCGTTGGCTTTGGGTGCAACCATTCTGCTTCATCAGGAGGACGGCTAGTGGCGGTATTTGACCGCGGGAATATCGGACGGCTGGCGACAGCCCTTCTGACTGGGGCTGCTGTGTGCGCATATGTGGCAACCGCTTCCAGCGTTTTTGCTGAAGACGGTGTCATCGTGGGCGACCCACAAGACCAATCAAAACTCCTGCTTACAGCAAATGAACTGACCTATAATCGTGACGCGGAGCGCGTTATCGCGACCGGCGGCGTGCGCATGCACTATTCCGGCTACCGCATGGTGGCCCAGCGCGTCGAATACAATCAGTCTACGGGCCGTGTGCTTGCGCGCGGCAATATCGAATTGATCGAGCCCGGCGGCAACCGCATCTATGCAGATGAGATGGATGTCACCAACGATTTCGGCCAGGGCTTCGTCAACACGCTGCGCGTTGAAACCACTGACAATACCCGCATTGCGGGCGAAAGCGCCGAACGTCTGTCCCAAGATGTCATGATTCTGAACAACGGCGTTTACACCGCATGTCTTCCCTGCTCGGAGCGCCCGGACAAGCCGCCTTTGTGGCAGGTAAAGGCCGAACGCGTCATTCAGGACGGCAAGACCCATACGGTGCGTCTGGAGAAAGCGCGCTTCGAGCTTTTCGGCAAGTCCATCGCCTATCTGCCGTTCATCACGGTTCCAGACAATACGGTCAAGCGTAAGTCCGGCTTTCTGTTTCCGCAGATGAGCATCACCGACAATCTCGGTTTCGGCATCGGCGTTCCCTATTTCCAGGTGCTGTCGGACACGTCCGACGTAACCGTCACACCAACCTACTACACCTCGCAGGGCCTTCTGCTCGAGGGTGAGTTGCGCCAACGTTTCGAATCCGGATCGCATACTTTGCGTGCGGCTGGCATCAACCAGATGAACCCCCAGGACTTCGACCCGGGCACCAGCGATGCGCTGAACGACACGCGCGCCATGATCGCCTCCAAGGCTGAGTTCAAGATAAATCCGCGTTGGACATTTGGCTGGGATGCCATGGTCCAGACCGATAACAACTTCTCACGCACTTACGGCCTCAAGGGCTATAAGAGCGACGTGCAGACAAACAAGCTTTATCTGAATGGTCTCGGCGAGCGTAACAACTTCGATGCCAATGCCTATTACTTCAACGTTCAGGACAACGACGATTCGGAAATCGAAGAGCGTAAGCAGGCGATTGTTCATCCCGCCGTCGATTATCGTTACTTCCTGCCCGATCCCGTCTATGGCGGTGAACTCTCGCTGACGACAAACTTCACCAGCCTTACGCGCCGCACTCAGGACGCCTACAATCTGGGTGACTCTGTTCGCTTCAATGGTCTTGAAGGCACTTATACGCGCCTTTCCACAGAAGCGGAATGGAAGCGCACATTTACGTTTGACAGCGGTCTCCTGCTGACGCCTCTTCTCGCTGCGCGCGGCGATGCCTTGTGGACGGACATGTCCGCAAACAGCTTTACGTCAGGCGGGTCGCTTTACGGCTACAACAGTTCCATCAATGACGACGCAAGCATGCGCGGCATGGCGACGCTTGGTCTGGAAGCCCGTTACCCGATCTTGTTCACGGCACCGCACAGCAACCATGTGATCGAGCCTATCGCGCAGATTTTCGTTCGTCCGAACGAATCTTATGCCGGTGAAATTCCCAACGAAGATGCTCAGGCCTTCGTGTTTGATGCCACCAACCTGTTCGAACGCGACAAATTCTCTGGCTTCGACCGCATTGAAGGCGGTACACGCGCCAATATCGGTGTGCGTTACAACGGCACATTCGATAATGGTTATGGCGTGCGCGCCGTTGCGGGTCAGTCCTACCATCTTGCAGGCGAAAACTCCTTCGCCTCCAACGATCTGGTCAATGTCGGTGCCGACTCGGGTCTGGAAACCGACCGCTCGGACTACGTTGCGATGGCAGCCATCGATGCACCGATGGGTCTGTCGCTTTCGTCCAGCTTCCGGTTCGACAAGGATAATTTCGAGGTCAACCGCTCTGAAACTGCGGTCGCTTACAATGGCAACCGTGTTTCCGGTAAAGTCAGCTATACGCAGGTCGAAGCACAGCCGGACTACGGCTATGACAGAAAGCGCGACATCATTCAGACATCCGGCAAGCTGCGACTGGATGACAACTGGTCGCTGTTCGGTGCAATCAACTACGATCTGAACAACAAGTTCTCCAGCGAACGCCGCATTGGCATTCTGTATCAGGATGAGTGCACGATCTTCACCGTCAGCTATTCGGATGAAGGCAACATCAACTCGGTGCGCGAATCCGCGAATGACTGGTCGATCAATGCCCGCCTCGCCTTCAGAACCCTTGGCGACATTAGCGTCGGCTCTGCCGGCACTGACTGGGATGATGCGGAAATTGGCTGGAAGCCGAACAATTTCTAATCTTAGTAACGGCGGGGTGAAAACTCCGCCGTTGTCATTTTACCCGACGTGATCGGCAGAGTTTGCGCTACGCCACCGTTTTGCCGCAACATATCTGCAGTGTTCGCCCGCACGAGCGATTGCCGTTTTATTTGTTCCAATGATATATACGGGCGCGTTCACGGTTAAACTGTAACAAAACGTAACTTTATCGGTTGACGAGCGGCATTATCCGCTTCATCCGATAGGGTGAGATGTTCGAAAAACAAAGTCGTGGCTGTTTGGTCAAACGACTTGTCGACAGGGAGAGAACAGGATGAATTTCGGAAAGACGGCGTTGCGCAGTGTAGCATTCGCCTTTGCGATTTTCGCAGTTCCCATGGTCATCGCGCTACCGGCCCATCAGGCCCTTGCGGCAAACGCGGTCAAGGTCGTGGTCAACAAGACGCCGATTACCAGTGACGACATTGCAAGGCGCGTCGCCTTTTTGAAATTGCAGCGCCAGTCCGGCAACCTCAACGACAAGGCGCGTGAGCAGCTGATTGATGAAGCGCTGAAGCGGGAGGAAATCGGCCGCGTCAAAATGTCGGTCAGCACTGCGGATGTGGATGCGTCATTCGCGCGTTTTGCCGCTACGAACAAGATGTCCACCGATCAGCTGACCAAGGTTCTGGCGCAGGCTGGCGTCGGTGCAGAACACTTCAAATCCTTCATCGCTGTTCAGATGAGCTGGCCACGTCTGGTCAATGCGCGCTATGGCGGCCGCAACAAGATGTCTACGCAGGATTTTGTCACTCGTCTCAAAGAGACCGGACAAAAGCCGGTGACCACGGAGTATTTCCTGCAACAGGTCATCTTCGTCATTCCCGAAGCCAAGCGCAACGCCATCACCGGCAAGCGGAAGGCTGAAGCCGAGGCATCGCGCAAGCGCTATCCCGGATGCGAACAGGCCAAGACTTTTGCAGCAACCATGCTCGATGTTTCCATCAAGGATCTCGGCCGCATTCTGGAGCCGGAACTGCCGCCAGATTGGAAGCCGCTTGTCGAAAAGACCTCCGAGGGTGGCACCACGGGCACGCGCGTGACGGAGAAGGGTGTCGAATACCTTGCCATCTGCAAGAAACAGCAGGTATCAGATGATTACGCTGCTGAAGTCGTGTTCCGCGCAGAAGACCTGACGAAGGCCGAGAAGGGCGAAAACCCGAACGAAAAGAAATACCTGGAAGAGCTGCGGAAGAAAGCCCAGATCACCAGCACCTGATGTGAAAGCCGATTTCGTGACTCTGCCACAACTGCCTCTCGCCCTCACCCAGGGCGATCCTGCCGGGATCGGTCCCGATATCGCAATCACCGCCTGGGCAAAGCGCCGGGAACTCGGCCTGCCTCCTTTCATTTTGATCGGAGACCCGGATGTCATTACAAGCCGCGCCAATCTCCTCGGGATCGCAATCGATGTGAAAGTCTGTGAGCCGGAGCAGGCACTATCCGTTTTCCCGGATGCGCTGCCCATGCTTTCCATTCCTGTCGGTTTCGAGGTACAGGCCGGACAACCGCATGTCGGCGCAGCACTGGCCACCATCAAGGCTATCGAAACGGCTGTTTCGCTGACCGTTGAAAAAAGAACGGCAGCCGTCGTTACCAATCCCATTGCCAAGTCAGTCCTCTACGAGGCTGGCTTCGGTTTTCCCGGCCATACCGAGTTTCTGGCGGACCTTGCCAGCAAGCTGACAGGCCAGACAGCCAAGCCAGTGATGATGATCGCCGGGCCGAAGCTGCGGGTGGTGCCCGTGACGATCCATATTCCGGTCAAGGACATTCCCAGCGCGCTTTCAGAAGAGCTCATCATCGAAACCTGCCGCATCGTCGCTGCCGATCTCAAAGACAAATTCGGTATCGAGGCCCCTCGCCTTGCCATTGCGGGTTTGAACCCGCATGCGGGCGAAGACGGCGCCATCGGCACCGAGGATCGCGATATCATTCATCCCGCGACCATCCAGCTTCGCAAGGACGGCATAGACGCATTTGGCCCCCTGCCCGCCGACACGATGTTCCATGATGCCGCACGCAAGCGCTATGATGTGGCCGTGTGCATGTATCATGATCAGGCGCTGATACCTGCGAAGGCTCTCGGCTTTGACGATTCCGTCAACGTGACGCTTGGCCTACCGTTTATTCGCACCTCACCGGATCACGGTACAGCATTCGGCATCGCGGGTCAGGGCATCGCCAATGAGTCGAGCCTCGTCGCAGCTCTGAAAATGGCAGCCGATATAGCAGCCCGTCAGGTAGCGTCATAATGGCAGCAATTGATGGTCTTCCGCCGCTCCGCGATGTCATCCAGCGCCACGGGCTCGATGCAAAGAAATCGCTCGGCCAGAACTTCCTGCTCGACCTAAACCTAACGCAGAAGATTGCCCGCACGGCTGGCCCTCTGGAAGGCGTTACCGTGTTCGAAGTCGGCCCCGGTCCCGGCGGCCTCACACGCGCCATCCTCTCGCTGGGTGCGAAGAAAGTCATTGCCGTCGAACGCGACAGCCGCTGCCTTCCTGCTCTGGCCGAGATCGCTGCTCACTATCCCGGGCGCCTTGAGGTCATCGAAGGCGATGCGCTGAAGACTGATTTCGAAACCATGGTGCCGCAAGGCGAGCCGGTCCGCATTATCGCAAACCTTCCCTACAATGTCGGAACGCAATTGCTGGTCAACTGGCTGCTGCCCAAGCAGTGGCCGCCCTTCTGGCTGTCGCTGACCCTGATGTTCCAGAAGGAAGTCGGTCAGCGCATCGTGGCGGAAGAAGGCGATAATCATTACGGTCGCCTCGGCGTACTGGCAGGCTGGCGTACGGTGCCGGAAATGGCTTTCGACGTCCCGCCTCAGGCCTTCAGCCCACCGCCAAAAGTGACCTCGACGGTCGTGCACCTTCTGCCGAAAGACAAGCCATTGCCCTGCGATGTGGCCACGCTAGAAAAAGTCACCGAAGCCGCCTTCGGCCAGCGCCGTAAGATGCTGCGCCAGAGTGTGAAATCCATCGGTGGTGAAGCGCTTTTGGAAAAGGCTGGTATCGATCCGACGCGCCGGGCCGAGACTTTGTCGGTGGAAGAGTTTGTTCGTCTGGCGAACTCGCTGGCTTAACTTGAGTGGTTAAACCCAATTCTCCACACGCAGCCCCGGCATCCTGACGAATTCGCGCATATTGTTGGTCACCACAATAAGTCCTTCGCTGCGCGCGTGGCCGCCAATTTGCATATCGTGCACACCGCAAGGTGTTCCAGCACGCGTTAACTCGGCCCTGATCTGTCCATAATGCGCCGCAGCCTTGTCGGCAAAGGGAAGAACGTCGAGCCTTGCGACGAAGTTCTCTATCGCGAGCAGATTTTCATTTCGCCGTGCTGATTTCTCAGCACCGTAATGGAGTTCTCCGAGCGTGATACTGGATATGCAGAGTTGCTCTGCCATCGCGTTGAACTTATCACGGAGCTCAGGCGGGTAGGTTTTCATCACATAGATGCAGATGTTGGTGTCGAGCATATATGTGAGCATCAGAAGGACTCGCGCTCCTCGCCCACCGGCTGCTCGCGATCTACCAGAAAATCCTCACTGACGCGTGGTCCGGCCACAAACAAGTCGTCCCACCGCCGACCGTGAGGAACGATGACACGTGTGCGACCTATTTTGAGGATGTCCACCTGATGAACGTCTTCTGGAAAAGCAACGGCTTTTGGAAGACGCACAGCCTGACTTTTGTTGCTGAGGAAAACCGTTGAAGTCGTCATGGAACAGCTCCGTATATCCATCTTGGATATACGTACCTCTCCAATGCGAAAAATTCAAGGTGCTGTTCCGGGATTAGCGCCCCGGAAGCGTCGGCTCTTCCTGCAACAAGTTTCTTACGAAATCGAACATGCCGTGGCGGCGATCGCGGCGTACGCGTTCGGCCTTGACGATGGCTTCGATGGCTTCGAATGCGGCTTGGAGGTCGTCATTGAGGATGACGTAATCATAGTCGCGCCAGTGCTCTATTTCCGAGCGTGAATTGGCAAGGCGCGTCTGGATGACCTCTTCTGTGTCTTCAGCGCGGCGGTGGAGGCGTGATTGCAGCTCTGTCATCGTTGGCGGCAGGATGAAGATGGAGACGACGTCCGCCTTCATCTTGTCCTGAAGCTGCTCGGCGCCCTGCCAGTCGATGTCGAACAGCATGTCCTTGCCTTCGGCCATGGCTTTTTCGACAGGTTCGCGGGGTGTGCCGTAGTAGTTACCATGGACCTCGGCCCATTCCAGCAATTCTTCGCCTTCGCGCATACGCTCGAAATCGCGCTTGGAGATGAAGTGGTAGTGGATGCCGTCGATCTCGCTCTGGCGGCGCGCGCGGGTCGTGACGCTGACGGACAGGCTGATATTCTTGTCCTTCTCCAGCAAATTGCGGGCAATGGTGGATTTTCCAGCACCGGATGGCGAAGAAATGACCAGCATCAAGCCCCGGCGGGCGATATGGACGGGTTGAATGCTGGCTGACGCCATGGGTCTACTCCAGATTTTGGACCTGTTCGCGGAATTGATCGATCACCACTTTCAATTCGATACCAGCAGCGGTTACAGCACTGGCGTTGGATTTGGAACAGATTGTATTCGACTCACGGTTAAATTCCTGTGCAAGAAAATCCAGCTTGCGCCCAACCGGCACACCGCTGCTCAAAAGCTCCCGCGCCGCGGCCACATGGCCGATCAGACGGTCGATTTCTTCGCGCAAATCCGCCTTGGTGGCAAGCAGTACCGCTTCGGCATGCAGGCGATCCCGATCCAGTCCGGCATTGCCGTCACCAATCAAAGCAATCTGGGCGGCCAGTCGCGCTCTAATCTGCTCCGGCTGTCGCGACGGGTCAGCCTCAATGATGCGGGTCAATTGCTCGATCTTGTCGATGTGGCCGGAGAGAATAGCAAACAGCGAGGTCCCCTCACGCTCGCGCATTGCCTTCAGCGCTGAAATAGCTGCGTCAAAGCCCTCAACGATATCGCGGTTGCGGGCTTCCTGCTCGTCAGCGGCCTCTTCCGGCTCGCGAAACTCCACCAGACCGCGCACGGAGAGCAAAGTGTCGAAGCTGAGCGGCGCATCGCTCACGGCATCACCCAGATCGCGTTTGAGGGCGAGAACGGCATCCAGTGCATCGCGGTTGACGACGGCTTCCATCTTGGTTTCGGAAGCAGACAGGCTGAGACCGGCCTGAATATTTCCACGAGAGAGGCTTTTGGCAGCGATGTCGCGCAGTTCCGTTTCCAGCGCTTCCATGCCAGCCGGCAGGCGCAGACGCAGATCAAGTCCCTTGCCGTTGACGGAGCGAAGCTCCCACGCCCAGCGGTAGCGTCCGCACGAACCTTCACTGCGGGCAAAACCCGTCATGGATTGCAATGTCATGAAATATACCCCCTGAAACAACCACTGCCGCTTTAGGGCGGCAGTGGGCATAAATATCAATTTCCTGTTGGCTTCTCGGCTTGCGATCCGCCCGGCTGCCCGTCCACCGCCGTTTCCGGCGTGCCGCCAGCCGCAGCCTTTTCGGCCTCGATCTTGCGCCAGCGGCGGACGTTGGCGTTGTGCTCATCCAGCGTCTTGGCGAAGGTATGACCACCGGTGCCATCGGCCACGAAATAGAGATCATCCGTACGCCAGGGATTGGCCGTTGCCTCGAGCGCTGCGCGGCCCGGATTGGCAATCGGGTGCGGTGGCAGGCCACGAATGATGTAGGTGTTGAACGGCGTTTCTTTTTGCAAATCGGACTGGTAGATCGGCCGATCGGATGGTTTACCCTCACCGCCGAAAAGACCGTAGATGATGGTCGGATCGGATTGCAGACGCATGTTCTTTTTCATGCGGTTGTAGAAGACCGACGCCACATGGCCGCGCTCATCATCCTTGCCGGTCTCCTTTTCCACGATGGAAGCGAGTGTGACAAATTCTTCGATGGTCTTGAGCGGTAGATCCGGGTCTCGACGTTCCCAGATCGACTGGATCAACCGCGTCTGGGCGGCGCGCATCTGGTTGACAACCTCTTCCCGCTTGGTGCCGCGCGTGAAGGGATAGGTATCCGGGCGCAGCGATCCCTCGGCTGGCAATTCGGCTGGCAGATCACCCTCAAGGATCGTGTCGGAGGCAAGGCGTGCGAACATCTGCTTGACCGTCAAACCTTCCGGCATGGACACGGTGTAGAGAATGGACTTGCCGGATTCCAGCAGCGCCAGAATGTCCTTCATGGATGTGTGGGCTTTGATTTCATATTCGCCGGGTTTCGGCGTCTGGCTTGGCGTCATGTAGCGGTCTGCCATCAGGCGGAAGACACGCGCATTGGAGATCGCACCCTCGCGTTCCAGATTGTTGGCGATTTCGGCAAGACCCGCGCCGTTACGAACGGTGACCGTCTTGCTGATCTCCAGCGGGCCCGGCTCGTGAAACGAATTGATCATGTAATAGAAGGCCGCAACGCCGACCACGCAGACGGCAACCACCAAAGTCATGAGGAAATTGAGGAAAATCACCACCTGGCTGTGGGCCTTGCGGGAGCGCTTCGGCGGGGCTGGAACCTTTTCAGGTCTCAAAGCCTCGGTCGGAGATTTCGGAATGATCGGGCCGCCCTTGCTCTCACTCGAGCCTTCACGTCCTTGAGGGGCCTGATTGTTCTCTCTCGTATCGCTCACCGGCGGTCCTTTTCAGTTCGGCATTACAGCGGCTATTTGAGCAGGCAATGCGGCAAAAACAGGTTCGGCAGGCTATTCTGCACTCGGTAGATGGGGAAACATCGAACACATCTTCGTTTCCAAAGACAGCGACCTTTCCGCTCTCAAACGCTGCCAAATCGGACAGCGAAGATGAATATTCCGGCTGTTAACCGGGAAAACTCAATGCTTTGTCTGCGATTCCTGACCAAACGGCAAGAGCCGCGCGGTTTACGCTTCGTAACGGCGAAGCACGAGCGATGCGTTGGTGCCGCCGAAACCGAAGGAGTTGGACAGCGCCACGTTGACGGTGCGCTTGCGCGCCTTGTGCGGCACCAGATCGATGGCTGTCTCGACATCGGGATTGTCGAGATTGAGCGTTGGCGGCACGATGTTGTCGCGAATGGCAAGCGTAGCGAAAATGGCTTCGATGGCGCCAGCAGCACCCAGCAAATGCCCGGTCGCGGACTTGGTGGAGGACATGGAAATCTTCGAGGCCGCGTCGCCCACCAGACGCTCGACAGCGCCAAGCTCGATGGTGTCGGCCATGGTCGATGTGCCATGGGCATTAATGTAATCGACATCCGCTGGCGTCAATCCTGCGCGCTTCAGCGCCATGGACATGCAGCGGTAAGCGCCTTCGCCATCTTCGGACGGAGCCGTGATGTGGAACGCGTCGCCGGATAGGCCATAGCCGACGACTTCGGCATAAATCTTCGCGCCGCGCGCCTTGGCGTGTTCCAGTTCTTCCAGAACGACGATACCGGCACCCTCGCCCATAACGAAACCATCACGGTCCTTGTCATAGGGGCGCGAGGCCTTTTGCGGATCGTCATTGTGCTGCGTGGACAGCGCCTTGCAGGCGGCAAAACCGGCAAGAGAAATACGGCAAACAGGAGATTCCGCGCCACCCGCAACCATAACATCGGCGTCGCCGAGCATGATCAGCCGTGCTGCATCGCCAATGGCATGCGCACCGGTGGAGCATGCGGTGACCACCGAGTGGTTCGGTCCGCGCAGCTTGTGGCGAATGGAAACCTGACCGGAAATGAGATTGATCAGACGACCGGGAATGAAGAATGGAGAGATGCGGCGCGGGCCCTTGTCGCGCAGCGTATAGCCCGCCTCGACAATGCCTTCTAGACCACCGATGCCGGAGCCGATCAGGACGCCGGTCATGATCTGGTCTTCGTCGGTTCCGGTGGATGGATGCCAGCCAGCGTCGATCAGGGCCATTTCAGCTGCGGCCATCCCGTAGACGATGAAGGGATCGACTTTGCGCTGTTCCTTGGGCTCCATCCAGTCATCGGCATTAAAGGTTCCGTTGGAACCGTCACCGACGGGAATGCGGCAAGCAATTTTCGCAGGAAGATCGTCAACCTCGAACTCGGTTACGAGACGCGCACCATTCTGGCCGGCCAGAAGCCGTTCCCAGGTAATTTCCGTTCCGCAGCCAAGAGGAGATACCATGCCGGTACCGGTGATAACGACACGTCTCATCGCTAATGCTCCGCCCTTATCCAATCATCGCTATGCTATTTACAGCACTCGCGCGATGCCGAGCGCCGCAGGATAAAATATTGGCCCGGACTGGCCGGGCCATATCGGGAAGGCAGATGCCTTCCCTTTTTTATTCAAACGATCAGGCCTGAGCCTTTTCGATGAACTTTACAGCGTCGCCCACAGTCAGGATCGAGTCAGCTGCGTCGTCTGGAATTTCAACGCCGAATTCTTCTTCGAACGCCATAACCAGTTCAACGGTGTCGAGCGAGTCAGCGCCCAGATCGTCGATGAAGCTTGCGCCTTCAACGACTTTTTCGGCGTCAACGCCAAGATGATCAACTACAATTTTCTTCACGCGTTCTGCGATATCGCTCATGTCGGTTTCCTCGACCTTTACTTTGAAAGGAATGCCTTCTTAAGACACCCTGCCCTGTTAAAACCCCCAAGCGCCTTTCAAGGCAGGCACCGTGGGCAAACCCGTTCAACCCGGTTCAAGCTAAACATCGCGCCAAGAAATCGCAACGGTCGCTTTTGTTTCCGGGACGACTGTTCACAGTCTTCGCCCGCTTAACACGGTTTCCGGGGAGAAAAAAGCCTTAAAATAGTGCTAACCATCTTGCTCTACAGGCAATTTTCTCAACGGCGTGCCGCGGGCAAGGCTGTTAGATCATCGCCATACCGCCGTTTACGTGCAGCGTCTGGCCCGTCATATAGCTTGCCTCGTTGGAAGCAAGGTAAAGAACAGCCGAAGCGATCTCCGCGCCGGTGCCCATACGCTTCATGGGAATGGCGCCCATGATGGCTTCTTTCTGCTTGTCGTTCAGCTTGCCGGTCATCGCGCTTTCGATGAAACCCGGTGCTACGCAGTTGACGGTGACGTTACGTGTGGCGATTTCCTGCGCCAGCGACTTCGAAAAGCCGATCATGCCAGCCTTGGAGGCGCAGTAGTTGGCCTGGCCGGGATTTCCGGTTACGCCAACGATGGATGTGATGTTGATGATGCGGCCAAAACGGCGGCGCATCATGGGATGCGTCAGCTCACGCGTCAGACGGAACATGGAGGTGAGGTTCACCTCGATGACATTGTCCCAGTCTTCATCGCTCATGCGAACGAACAGGCCGTCCTTGGTGATGCCGGCATTGTTGACGAGAATATCGACGCCTTCGAGTTCGGCCTCGGCCTTTTCACCCAGCGCCTTGACTTCGGCGCGGTCGGCAAGGTTGGCCGGGAAAATCTTGACGCGCTCGCCAAGCTCGGACGCAAGCGCCTCCAGCTTTTCGACGCGGGTGCCGTGAAGGCCAACTGTTGCGCCCTGTGCATGCAGCGTGCGGGCGATTTCTTCGCCGATGCCGCCGGTTGCACCTGTAATGAGAGCCTTGCGGCCGGTCAGATCAAACATGATGTTTATCCTTTGTCTATCTTTAGAACTCAGCCGAGAAGTGTTGCCAGAGCAGCATCGATATCGGCAGGCGTGCCGACGGCAACGCCGTTCACCGTCTTGTCAATGCGGCGGGCAAGACCCGTCAGCACCTTGCCGGAACCGATTTCGTAGAGTGTCGTAACATCGTTTGCCGCAAACCACTCAACGGTTTCGCGCCAGCGAACCTGGCCCGTTACCTGCTCGACCAGCAGTCTGGCAATCTCGTCGGCATCCGATACGGGTGCTGCACGCACATTGGCGATGACAGGCACGACCGGGCTTTTCTTGGCCACATCAGCCAGCGCTTCACGCATGGCATCAGCAGCAGGTGCCATCAGTGCTGAATGGAAGGGTGCTGACACAGGCAGCATGATGGCGCGCTTTGCGCCCTTTTCGGATGCCAGTGCCGCAGCCTTTTCAACCGGAGCCTTAGAACCGGAGATAACCAGCTGTCCACCGCCATTATCATTAGCGATCTGGCAAACGCCACCAATAGCGGCCTCCTTGCAGATCGCTTCTACATCGCCGTGCTCGAGACCGATGATGGCCGCCATTGCGCCCTCACCCACCGGCACTGCGGCCTGCATAGCGTTGCCGCGAATGCGCAGCAGACGGGCGGTATCGGAAAGGGAGAATGTTCCGGCAGCGCAGAGCGCAGAGTATTCGCCGAGTGAGTGACCGGCAACATAGGAAACCTTGTCGGCAAGCTTCAGTCCGCGTGCTTCCAGCACCCGCATGACAGCGACGGAAACGGCCATTAGCGCTGGCTGGGCATTTGCCGTCAGCGTCAGCGTCTCTTCCGGGCCGTTACACATGATGTCGGAAAGCTTCTGGCCAAGCGCCTCATCAACCTCTTCAAAGACGGCGCGCGCCTCTGCGAAGTTCTCAGCAAGCTCCTTGCCCATGCCGACAGCCTGGCTGCCCTGACCCGGAAATGTGAATGCAATAGCCATGGGATCCATCCCTTCTCTTATTTTCTTGGGGACTTCCATTCACATTCCGGCCCACAGAGTCAAGGCTTTGCGGGGTGCGCCAAGTGTCTGTCCACCTTTCACACCCCGCAATCGACGCTTCATCGGGTAAACAGGCCAACCACTTCGCTGATGCAGAGTACAATGAACAGCAGCGCGGAAATGCCTAACAGACCGTTGGACAGCCAGCCGCTGCGCCACTCTTTCGGCACGCGTGAGGAGTTGAGAAGCCAGATCAGCGTCAGAGCCAGGAACGGCATGAAGAAGGCTCCGAGCGCGCCATATATAATGACGAGCAGGAACGGACGTCCCAGAAACAGCAGCACCATGGGCGGGATCGTTAGCCAGAACAGGTAAAAGCGGAAGGCAGGTGTCTTTTCCAGCCCTTCGCGGGTACCGGTTTCGCCTTTGATACCGCGCACGAAATCCGCAAAGAGCATGGACACGCCCTGCCATACGCCCAGCACCGAAGAAACCGCCGTGGCGAAGAAGCCGATCAGGAACAGAGTGGACATGGTGCTGCCGAATCGTTCTTCCAGCACGCGGTCGAGATCGAGAAGACCGCGATCGCCGGTCGAGAGCGCAATCTGAGAGGCGTAGAGCAGTTCAGCACCGATGATGAGCATGGCCACGACGAACATGCCGGTGACGATATAGGCAACGCGGTTATCTAGCCGCATCACCCCCATCCAGGCCGGCGTGCGCCAGCCCTTGGCATTCACCCAATAGCCATAGGACGCCATAGTGATGGTACCGCCCACACCACCGATGAGGCCGAGCGTATAGATCGCCGATCCCTCGGGGATCGTCGGGATAAGACCCGTTACGGCTTCACCCACATTCGGCGAGACCATGATGGCGATGCCGATCACGATGACGAACATGATGCCAATGAAAATCTTCATGACGGTTTCGAAGGCTTCATAGCGATTGAAGGCCACGAAAGCGGCACAGGAAAGACCGGTCAGCACAGCCCACATCCAAAGCGGCACGGATGGGAAGAAGACGGCCAGCGGCAGGGCCGTGGCGCTCATGGCCGTTGCGCCATACACGAAGCCCCAGACCATGATGTAGATGCCGAAATACCAGCTGGTCCATTTGCCCAGCGACCGCCAGCCTTCCAGCATGGTGGAACCGGTAGCCAGATGGTAGCGCGCGGAACCCTCTGCCAGTGCGATCTTCACGATGCAACCGAGAACGGCAGCCCACAAAAGCGCATAGCCGAATCGGGAACCGGCAATCAACGTAGCAACGAGGTCACCAGCGCCAACACCGGTAGCGGCAGCCACGATGCCGGGGCCAATGAGTTTCCATCGCCCGGTTGCTGGCGGCACCGCCTTATCATCAACTGTTGTCGGCTGCGCAATTGCTGCACTGTCTGTCATTCACGGTCCTCCGCGCTGGTTTATGATCGAACCCAAATGCACACAGCAGGAGATGGTTGCGCGCCAAAAGGGAAATACATCTCCGTTTTGACATAAACAGAAGCGCGATTACTACCCTTGGACGATAAATCGCTTGAAAACCGCCATAAGCATCGAATTTTCCGGAATGTTTTTTCTTGCGCTCGGCCAAATCACGGCTAGTCTCCAGCGCACCTTTCCAAGCCATCAGCCAAGCATCAGGACATTTCCATGAAACATAATACCCTTGGACGTACGGGCATTTCCGTGTCGGAAATCTGCCTCGGCACCATGACGTGGGGCACGCAGAATACCGAGGCCGAAGCGCACGAACAGATGGATTATGCCGTCGAAAACGGCGTCAATTTCTTCGACACCGCCGAACTCTACCCCACCACGCCGGTTTCGGCAGAAACGCAGGGCCGCACAGAAGAATATATCGGCACATGGTTTCAGAAGACCGGCAAGCGCAAGGATATCGTGCTGGCCACCAAGGTCGCAGGCTCCGGTCGTGACTACATCAGGGGTGGACGCGATATCGATGCCGCCTCCATTCGTGAAGCCGTCGATACCAGCCTTGCCCGCCTGAAGACCGACTATATCGATCTCTACCAGATCCACTGGCCCAACCGCGGCACCTACCATTTCCGTGGCGTATGGGGTTTCGATGCCTCGACGCAGAACACCGAAAAGACACTGTCCGAAATCACCGAAAAGCTGGAAACGCTAGGCGAACTGGTCAAGGCTGGCAAAATCCGCGCCATCGGCCTGTCCAATGAAAGCGCATGGGGTACGCAGAAATATATCGACATCGCCGAAGCCAACGGCCTGCCGCGCGTCGCCTCCATCCAGAACGAATATAATCTGCTCTACCGCAACTTCGATCTCGACCTTTCAGAAGTCGCGCATCACGAGAATGTCGGGCTTCTGGCCTATTCCCCATTGGCTGGCGGCATCCTGACTGGCAAATACCAGAGCGGCGCCCGCCCGGAAGGCTCCCGCGGTTCGATCAACAAGGATATCGGCGGACGCTTGCAGCCTCTGCAGGAAGCGCCGGTCAAGGCCTATCTCGAACTCGCCTACGAACACGGCATCGACCCGGCCCAACTTGCCATCGCCTTCACCCTTTCCCGCCCCTTCATGGCGTCCTCCATCATCGGCGCAACGACAATGGAACAGATTAAGACGGATATCGCCGCTGCTGACATCAAGCTGTCCGAAGAGGTGCTGAAGAGCATCGCGGACTTACATCGTCAGTATCCTATGGCGATCTGACACGGCCTAAACCGTGCTTTTTCAGGCAGCGCGCTTGCATTCTTACGAGAAATCCGTATAAGCGCGCTGTTCACAACACCCGGTCCAATTGGCTGGTGGCTGAACGGAGGGCTGGTTTCGTTTACGAAACCGCAGGACCATAAGGTTTCCGGCCTCCCGTGTCTCCGCTCTCGACCGTCTCGAACAACGCTTTTCTTGCCCTTGGCTTTTGCCAAACAGGAGCAGTCGTTGAGGCTTAGCGCCGTTGCCGGGTGATGAATGAAACGCAAGAAAGGCAAAGCTTAAATGGCTCTTTACGAACACATCTTCCTTGCCCGGCAGGATATCACTGCCCAGCAGGTCGACGCACTTGTCGAGCAGTACAAGGGTGTTATCGAATCGTTCGGCGGTAAAGTCGGACGCGTCGAAAACTGGGGTCTGAAGTCCCTGACATACCGCATCAAGAAGAACCGCAAGGCTCACTACGCTCTGATGGACATCGATGCTCCGGCACCGGCTATCCACGAAATCGAGCGTCAGATGCGCATCAACGAAGACGTTCTTCGTTACATGACCATCGCCGTGGAAGCCCACGAAGAAGGTCCGTCTGCAATGATGCAGAAGCGCGATCGCGACGACCGTCCACGCCGTGACGGCGACCGTCCTGACCGTGGCCCGCGTGAAGGCGGTTTCGACCGTGGTCCTCGCCCGCCGCGTGAAGGTGGCTTCGGCGACCGTGAAGACCGTCCGCGCCGTCCGCGCGAAGACCGTGCATAAGGAGCATATATAATGGCTGACGCATCTTCTTCCCAGGCACGCCGCCCGTTCCACCGCCGTCGCAAGACGTGCCCTTTCTCCGGCGCTAACGCACCGAAGATCGACTACAAGGACGTACGTCTTCTGCAGCGCTACATTTCCGAGCGTGGCAAGATCGTTCCTTCCCGTATCACAGCTGTTTCGCAGAAGAAGCAGCGCGAACTCGCTCAGGCGATCAAGCGCGCTCGTTTCCTCGGCCTGCTGCCTTACGTTCTGTCTTAATTGACACTGACGAGGCTGCGCTTTGGCGCGGCCTCGTTTTTCTTCTCGAAGCAGCTGACTCTTAATCAGCAGGCCGAGACTTTAATATCCTTCCGCGTTGGGCGCGGATCGACCAAACACCAAAACCCATGTTGGGGATCAAGGCTCTAAGCCATCCTCTAACTGCTACCAAATTCTGGGCAGGACAGCGACGTTGATACGATTGAACCAGACAGTGCTGATTTCCGGCGTTCTCGCCGGCGTATGTGCCGCGTTTTTGACGCTTGGCGCAACGGCACAGTCGTCCATGTCATTCCTGCTTTATGCCGCTTCCGCGATGCCCATTCTTGTGGCCGGTCTCGGCTGGGGCAATGCTGCGGCCATTGTCGCCGTTCTCTCCGCTGCCTTCCTTGGCGCGCTTGCCGTTTCGCCGATCTTTGCAGTAACGATTGCGATTTTCACGCTCGTCCCCGCCGGTTGGCTGTCTCACCTTGCCAATCTTGCACGTCCCGCATCGGAAATCGGCGGCCCTGATGATCTGATGGCTTGGTATCCGCTGTCGGGCATCGTGCTGCATCTGTGCGGCCTCATCACCCTCTCCGTCATCATTCTCGGTACGATGATCGGCTACGGCCCTGATCTCGTTTCGCAGCTGGTTGATGTGATGATGGCATCGGTACAGGCACGCGAAGCCTCGTTCACACCGGATGCGACGGCGCTCGCCCAGACGAAATCCCTGCTGGTGCTGATGCTGCCGATGATCCAGGGCGGACTTTGGGTGATCATGCTGTTTGCGGCCTATTATTTCGCAAGCCGCATGGTCCGCTCCTTCGGCAAGGGTCTACGTCCGCGCGAAGACATTGCAGCGGCACTGCGCATGCACCGCAATGCGATTTTCATCTTTCTCGGCGGCATCGTGCTGACCTTCGTCGGCGGCACCGTGGCCATGATTGGAGCCGTCATCTGCGGCACATTCGGCGCGGGCTTCCTGATGGCGGGTTATGCCTCCCTGCACCACCGTTCCAAGGGCAAGGACTGGCGCTGGCCGGTGCTGGTTCTCAGCTATATTTCAGCGATCTTCATGTTTCCGCTGCTCATCATTCTCGTACTGGGTCTAAGCGACGTGCGCAGCACGATCTCCCTTACTCCGGCGCGGAAAACCGACAACACAAACGAAACCGACAACTAGAAAGGATCAAGAAGATGGAAGTCATTCTTCTCGAACGCATCGCCAAGCTTGGCCAGATGGGCGAAACCGTAAAGGTTCGCGATGGCTACGCACGTAACTTCCTGCTGCCGCAGGGCAAGGCTCTTCGCGCCAACGCTGCCAACAAGACCCGTTTCGAATCCGAGCGCGCAACGCTCGAAGCTCGTAACCTTGAGCGCAAGTCCGAAGCACAGACCGTTGCAGACGCACTGTCTGGCAAGAGCTTCATCGTTGTTCGTTCCGCTGGCGAAACCGGCCAGCTGTACGGCTCTGTTGCTGCACGCGACGTCGTTGAAATCCTCGGCGCTGAAGGCTTCAACATCGGCCGCAACCAGGTCGAACTCAACACGCCTATCAAGACCATTGGTCTGCACAACGTTACGCTTCACCTGCACTCGGAAGTCGAGCTTCAGGTTGAACTGAACGTTGCCCGTTCTGCTGAAGAAGCCGAGCGTCAGGCAAAGGGCGAAAGCCTCACATCTGCTGACGCCATCTACGGCGTTGACGAAGACGCTCTTCGCCCAGAAGACTTCTTTGATCCAGATGCAGATCAGGACGGCGACGACGAGTAATATTTGCGGGCTTTAGCGGCTCACAAACGAAAACCCCGGATGGCGACATCCGGGGTTTTTGCTTTTTGGCGAAGGCAGTTGAGTATCCTAAGCTGCTCTTCGTTTGAAGCGCAAAGCTTGCGGCGGCAGTGTCATGGCAATGACACCGGCCAGAATGCAGACCAAACCGATCATTGTCGTGGCATGCAGTTGCTCGCCCAGAAACACGACGCCGATTGCAACGCCGACAGGCACGCGCACATACGCCTGCGCCGTCGTTCCAAGCGACCCAAGCGTATGAACAAGCCGGAAGTAGATGGTGAAGGCCAGCGCCGTGGAAAACACCGACAGGCCCAGCAGTGCCATGATCGATCTGGTCGATGGCGCAAGCTCCCATGGGCGGTCCACGATAGCGCTGAGCGGAATGAGAATAACTGCACCGCAGATCAGCGAGGCGGCAGCAGGGATCATCGAATCGATACCCTTGAAGTTCTTCCCGAAGATCGCTGCGCCTGCGTAAAACACGGTTGCCAGAATAACGGCGAGCTGGGCGAGAACGACATTCCCCAAGCCATTCAGCGCCTGAATGCCGATCATCACCACCGTACCGACCAAACCGATCATGACGCCGAACAGTTTGCGGCCACTCAGCGTCTCATGCCGCGTGATGAGCAGCGTCAGCAGAAAGGTGAAAACCGGTGTCAGCGAATTGAGGATAACCGCAAGCCCGGCGTCGATATAATGTTCCGCCCAGGCAATCAGCGTGAAGGGCAGCACGCTGTTGAGCATGGCCTGTATGGCGAAACGCTTCCACAGTTCCATATCTTTCGGCAGGCGCAGGCCGCGCCAGAGGATGATGGCCATCAAGATGCCACCGGCAATCGCGGTGCGCGCCGCAATCAGCGTCACTGGCGGTATGGTCTCGATACCGATTTTGATAAAGGTGTAGGAGCTGCCCCACAGGCACCCCAAGAGAACCAGCAGACCAAGTTCTCGAAGCAGCCCGAATTTTCCAGTCATTCATTTCTTCCTTAGATGAGGCATATGCTCTTTTTTATAGAGACATCGGCAGGCGGGATGCTTCGGTCACGGCCGAACAATGCCCCGCTGACGGCCCCCTGCTTTGGTGCTAGATTTCTGGAATGAACAATATCGCGTCACCCAATACAATCGCTGCTATCGCAAATCTTATAGGCGATACGACCCGCGCCAATATGCTCTGCGCATTGATGGGCGGACAGGCGCTGACCGCTGGCGAGCTTTCCCGGCAGGCAGGCGTTACCCCGCAGACCGGCAGCGGACATCTGGCGAAAATGGTGGACGCCCATCTTCTTTCCACCGTCAAGCAGGGGCGGCATCGCTATTACCGTCTGGCCTCCCCACAGGTGGCACATGGCATAGACGCCTTGATGAACATCGCCGCCGATGGGCCCAAGCGACACCACCCCGTCGGCCCGAAGGAAAAGGACATGCGCATCGCCCGCAGCTGTTATGACCACATTGCAGGCAGACTGGCGGTCGCCATGGCGGATAGTCTTTCGACAAGCGGGCGCATCATTCTGTCAGACGAAGGCGCACTTGTGACCGACGATGGAAAGGCGTTCCTGCAGGATTTCGGGATCGATCTGGAAGATGGCACGCGCTCGAAGCGTCCGCTGTGCAAGACATGTCTGGACTGGAGCGAGCGCCGTCACCACATTGCCGGGCGCGTGGGTGCTGCCCTTCTGGACCGGACGCTGGAATTGGGGTGGATCACCAGACGCCCGGACAGCCGCGCTTTGCGTATCACGCCTGTCGGCGACAGGGGCTTTCGCGACATCTTCTGCCTACAGGCAGACTGGAACGCGGTGTGACCACGGGCAGGACCAGCGCCCTGCCCGCGACTGTTTAACGTCTACTTCGCAGCCGTTTCGGCACCCTCAGGCGCTTTGCCCTTATCCACACGCACCACAACGGACATCCCGGGCGAAAGCTCGGCGGCCAGAGGCTGGTCAGGATCGATGGAGATGCGCACGCCCAAACGCTGGGCAATCTTCACGAAGTTGCCCGTGGCATTGTCCGGCTTGATGACGGCGAATTCGGAGCCAGCGGCGGGCGCAAAGCGCTCGACCTTACCGGTCAACTTCCTGCGGTGCAGTGCATCAACGGAGATAGACACCACCTGCCCTGCTTCCATTCCCGCCAGCTGCGTTTCCTTGAAGTTGGCGACAACCCAGATGTCATGCGGCACGACTGCCATCAACTGCGTACCGGCAGCGACATACTGGCCGACGCGAACGCCGACTTCACCCAGCTTGCCGTCTTTCGGCGCGTGAATTTCGGTGTTTTGAAGATCGATCTTTGCCAGTTCCACGGCTGCTTCCGCATTGGCAACAGCCGCCTGCAAGGAGCCGCGATTAATGATGATGGTCTGCAAATCCTGTCGCGCCACCTCAAGGGCTGCCTTCGACTGTGAAAGACCGGCGCGGGCCTTGTCGAGATTGGCCTGTGCTTCTTCCTGCACGCTGGAGGTGCCTGCACCGCTGCGCAAAAGACTATCCTGACGGTCGGCGGCAAGCTGCGCCTGTTTCAGCGAGGCCTGCGCGCTGTCCACTGCCGCTTCACCCGAGGCGATGTTTGCCTTTGCCGCGATTTCCTGCTGGCGGGAATTGTCGAAAGCCGCTTTCTGGCTATCGAGAGAGGCCTCAGCCTGCGCTACCTTCTGGCGGAAAATGCGGTCATCCACCTTGGCCAGAATGTCGCCCTGCTTGACCTCCTGATAATCCTTGACCGGCACATCGACGATATAGCCGCTGACCTGCGGGCTCATGGTCGTGACATAGCCGCGCACATAGGCGTTGTCGGTCATTTCCACAGAGCTGGAAAAGGGCGGCAGGCGCCATGCGTAAAGCACCAGCGCGACACCGGCGACGCCGCCCAGGAGAACGATGAGAGTAAGAGGCGTGAATATTTTCTTCAGCATTTTTATATCTCTGGGCAATCAGGATTGAGGTGCGGCCACGATCTCGTCTTCGCCTTTCAGCAGAGACTTGAGACGTAACCATGCAAGATGAAGCAAAAGCATGACAAGAGCAGCAGCGGCACAAACCGAAATCAGCAGGAACGTGTCGTTATAGGCCAGGATGTAGGCCTCGCGCGTGACCTGCGCCCCGAGCAGCGACAGGCCCTCTGCCTTTAAAAGCGCGGCATCGGTAATGACGTGGCTGTACCCGGCAGACAGCTGGCTGACGCGTTGCGCCACCTGCGGGTTCTGCAACAGAATGCTTTCCACCAGAATATTCGAGTGGAATTTTTCCCGCAGCGTCACGAAGGAGCCAACGAGGCCGGTCGTCAGTAGAGAACCTGTGATCTGCGTGAAAATGAAGATGGTGATGAAGTTGACGAGGTAAGGCGGACCTTTAGCCAGCGCCGCACCAAAGCCCTTGGCCATGACCGGCGGCAGGAACATGGCTGCGCCGAAGGCAATCATCGCCTGGCTCAGATACATCTGTTCCGGCCGCACGAGATTGGTCAAACCGCTATCCATGAAGGCCCCGAGCGCGATCAGCGCCAGCGCAATGACATGGGCGGTATCGACATATTTCGTCAGCATCAACAGCGCGCACAAAGCACCACCCAGCAACGTCGCGACGATGATGAGCGCATACAGCCCGGTCGTCTGCTCGTTGAGGATGCCAAGCTGCTGGTAGAGGCTCACCGCCGTGGAGGACTGTTCCGAAGACACGGCGCGATAGATCAGCAGGATCGCGATCAGATGCAGATTGGTGCGCGAGAATATCCAACGCAAATCCAGCATCGGATTTTTGCGTGGCAACTCGATCATGGTCATTATGGCCAGCAGGCCGATGGAGGTCGCCAGTAATACGCCAAGCCACCACGTCTCGAACCACCAGTAAAAGCGGCCAAGCGTCAGGAATACGGCAAGACAGCCAAGACCACCTGCAAAGAGAAGATAGCTCAATATGTCCATGCGCTCGATAACCTTCGCGCGCGGCGGTGGCGTTAGCGGCAGCAGATAGATGATGGGCAGCACGGCCAGCGAAAGCCCGACCTCCATCGTGTAAAGCGCCTGCCAGCCATCGATATCCAGCAAAGTAGGGGAGATGATGCGGGCGAGCGGTGCCGACAGAAGCGTGCCGGTCAACGCGATGCTGAGGCCCACCGTCAGCTTGCGCTGCACTGGGAAAGCTTCGAGAATATAGAGAAAGCCGAGCGAAGACAGCGGTGCCGCCGCCATGCCGCTGACGAAGCGCACGACGATGGCCGAATGCAGATCCGTCACGAAGAGATTGAGGCAGGATGCCAGCACGAAACAGATGATGCTGATTTCCGCAAAGGGCCGCAGGCCATATTGCTGACGGACCTTGAACAGCGCGATGGAGAAAGTGGCATAGGGCGCCATATAGGCCGCCGAGAGCCAGGCGACTTCCGCAATCGTGGCCGAAAACTCACCTTGCAACTGGTAGATATTGGCCATGACAATGTTCATGCCCATGCCCTGCGTTACGAAGAACGACAGACCAGCGAAGATATACAGTAGCTTTGCGTAGAAAGATTTTTCCGGCGGCGGAGCGGGGGTGACAGGTGTTTCCGGCACGGCCTCGACATCATCGTCCGATGCATCCTGAAGGGTTGAAACGGCGTTGCTCACGACTGCACCTTTTCGCCAACGAGGTTTTGCAGGTTTGCAGACAGGCGGCGAACCACCTCCAATGCGGCGCTGATATCATCCGTCGAAATATCGGCTGCGATGTCGGCCCGCATGGATTTTGCCTGCATATGCACATCCTCGAATGTCATTAAACCATCTGGCGTCATGTGTACGCGCTTTGCCCGCCGGTCAGTTTCATCAGAACGCCGCTCGATGAGGTTTTGTTTCTCCATGGCATCCAGCACGCGCACCAGCGTCGGCGTTTCGATTTCCAACTCCTCGGCAAGCTCCTTCTGAGTTAGCGGTCCGCGACGTGAAAGCGCGAAAAGCGCCCTTGCCCGCGCCAGCGTCAGCCCCTGCTCCGCCACTCTGGCATTGAAGAAGGATCTGAGCTTGCGGTTGAAGGCCGCCATCTCATCGAAAAGCTGCTCTTTTTCAGTCGCCCGAGACAATGCACCTACACCTTATAATTAGCACGCTATCTATTTCATGCCTATTTATTTTCGGCAACACTGAAATGCAAGAGGCTTTGTCGCGATGGCAGCCATGACGTAAACTCATGGCATGGGAAAAGTGATTCGCAGCGCACCGACGCCGATCACGGACTGCCCTGTGGATTACTGTTAACAACACGCATTGTGATGCCGCCTGCCACCATTCGGGCAAGCCTGTCTGTCACTGTTGCTGCAATGTCATTGACTGCCGCGCTGTCACACTTCAAACCGGCAGGCTTGCAAGAAAATGAAGGCCCGTAACAAGGCTCAAGGGAGATCACACAAACCATGAACGACGCTGTGAGGAAGATCACCCCCGCCCCGGCTGCTGAACCGCTCTATCGCGAAGCACCGAACAATATCGAAGCGGAACAGGCGCTTTTGGGTGCCATCCTCGTCAACAACGATGCCTATTACCGCGTGTCCGACTTCCTGAAGCCAGTGCATCTGTACGAGCCGCTTCACCGCAAGATTTTCGAAGTCGCGGGCGATATCATCCGCATGGGCAAGACCGCCAACCCGGTGACGATCAAGACCTTCCTGCCCGCAGATGGCAAGATCGGCGACCTGACCGTTGCGCAGTACCTTGCACGCCTTGCCTCGGACGCCGTCTCCATTATCAACGCGGAAGACTATGGCCGCGCCATCTACGACCTCGCCCTGCGCCGTGCGCTCATCCAGATCGGTGAAGACGTCGTCAACATTGCGTATGATGCGCCTCTCGACATGCCGCCGCAGTCTCAGATCGAAGACACCGAACGCCGTCTGTTCGAACTGGCCGAAACCGGCCGTTACGACGGCGGCTTCCAGTCGTTCAACGATGCGGTCTCGCTCGCCATCGACATGGCCGGTGCCGCCTTCGAGCGTGACGGCAATCTCTCGGGCATCTCCACCGGCATCCACTCTCTGGATGGCCGCATGGGTGGCTTGCAGCGCTCCGACTTGATCGTGCTTGCGGGACGTCCGGGTATGGGCAAGACCTCGCTTGCCACCAACATCGCCTACAACATCGCCGCATCCTACGAGCAGGAAGTGCAGCCGGATGGCTCGTTCAAGGCCAAGAATGGCGGCGTCGTCGGCTTCTACTCGCTCGAAATGTCTTCCGAACAGCTGGCAACGCGTATCATTTCCGAGCAGACGGAAGTCTCGTCCTCGAAAATCCGCCGTGGTGAAATCACCGAGGCGGACTTCGAAAAGCTTGTTGCCTGCAGCCAGATGATGCAGAAGGTGCCGCTCTATATCGACCAGACCGGTGGTATCTCCATCGCCCAGCTTTCAGCCCGCGCCCGTCGCCTCAAGCGCCAGCGCGGCCTCGATTGCCTCGTGGTGGACTATATTCAGCTGATGACCGGCTCCGGCAAATCAGGCGAAAACCGCGTGCAGGAAATCACCCAGATCACCACGGGCCTGAAAGCCCTTGGCAAGGAACTCAACGTTCCCATCATCGCACTCTCCCAGCTCTCCCGTCAGGTGGAAAGCCGCGAAGACAAACGCCCGCAGCTTTCCGACCTTCGTGAATCGGGCTCCATCGAGCAGGACGCCGACGTGGTGCTGTTCGTGTTCCGTGAGGAATATTACGTCAAGAACATGGAGCCGCGCGAAATGTCCGACCCGAAATATGCTGAATGGGAAGCGCATTTCGACCGCGTCAAAGGCACAGCCGACGTCATCATCGCCAAACAACGCCACGGACCGACCGGCACGGTGAAGCTCCAGTTCCAGTCGGAATTCACCCGCTTTGCGGATCTGGCCGATCCTTCGTTCACGCAATACGAAGAGCAATGATTTCGCAGACCGCCCCGCTCCATCCAGAGCGGGGCGGTTTGTTTTCAAGGACTTGGTTGAGCGGTTTCAGATTCTGATTCACGCGCTGTCCTGCTTGGCAGAGCAATGACCTGATCATCTGGGCGAATGCTGCTGTGTCGGTGGGTGATGGCAATGATCGTCATATCCGCATCCACCCTGCGCAACTGATCCATGATTTCGCGCTCGGTCTCTTCGTCCAGCGCCGAACTCGCCTCGTCCAGCAGCAGGATGGATGGCTCGCCGTAAAGCGCTCTGGCGATCGCAATGCGCTGGCGCTCTCCGCCCGAAAGCTTCAATCCACGCTCGCCGACAATCGTATCGAAACCTTCTGGCATCGCATCGATGCGGTTGAGAAGTGCAGCCCGTTCGGCAGCATGCCGTAACCGGGCGTCATCCATCGGGCGACCGAGAATGATGTTGGTGCGCAGGCTGTCATTCAGTAGCTGCACCTCCTGCGGCACGATACCAACCACCGCAAACCAGTCGTCGCGAGTGATGCGCGTGATATTGAGCCCATCCACGCTGATCCTGCCCTTTTGCGGCAGCATGGATTTTTGCAAAAGCTTGAACAGGGTCGATTTGCCGGAGCCGGTTTCACCGGTGATGAAAGTCAACTGCCCCGGCCTCGCCGCAAACGACACGCCATCGACACCACGCCCATTCTCATAAAGGTAGCCCACGTCTGCGAAATCTATGACCTTTTGCGAGAGAACCAATATCTGCGCATGTGCCGACCTGTCCTCTTCTGGCGCGTGCCACATTTTCGCATAGGGCGCAAAACGAGCCAGGGATCGCAGCAATTCATTGATGGACTGACCAATCAGCTCAAAGGGAACATTGAGTTGCAGCAGCAGCGTGTTGAACAGAACGATATCGCCAACGGATAGCTCTCCGGCCTGGTGACGCGGCCATAAAAAATAGTAGCTGACGATGATCTGCACGCCGAGCGTCGTGACGATCATGCCGATGAATGCCATGCGTCGTAGGGAATAGAGACGCCAGTTGCTGTAGATGGAGCCTGCCTTTTCCGCGAAACGCTGCTGCATCCAATCCGTGCTGGCCGTGTGGCGCAACGGCTCGATCATGCCGATGGCATTTCCGACGAACCCGGCATTCTGCTGCGTCGCATCGATTGCACGCTCCATATAGCGCTTGGTAACGCGGTTCGACGCCAGCGTCAGTCCGATATAGATCGCACCGTAACAGAGGACGATGACGATGATCTCGAAACTGATGGTCGCGCCAAGCATAATGGTGCTGAACAAAACTGTCGCAACACCGGGCAGAAGATAGATCAATAAAACCTGCAGCAATATGTATGCCGATGAGGCGCCTTGAGACTGCGCCGCCTGGATTTCCGCCGGATTGTGGTCGGTGAAAAATGACGGCATCTTGCGGGATAAGCGCTCGAAAAACCGTGTCGAGGCAACATATTCCAACCGCTCCGAATGGATGACGGCGAGATATTGCGTACAGCTTTGGAGGCCGGACGATGCAGCCGTCAAAACCGCGTAAAGCGAAAAGGCCATGAGCCAGCGCGTGGGATCGGTGGGAAGATCATCGACGATGCGGGAAAAGACATAGGGGCTGGCAATCGTCAAAAGTGATCCCGCCAGAATCATGAACGCCAACAGCCCGATGGAAGCCCATGCCGTCTTGAGGTCATCTGCGTAAATGCGCAGCAAAGGACCTAATGTCGTTTTGTGAATACCGAACACGCAGCGCTCCCCGATTTCGTTGACAAATTGGAGGTGCTGCCGGGAATACAAGTTGCGTTAGCGCTCTACAACCCAAAGGCGCGAAAACGTGATCAAACTCTAATGCGAAACATTGTGCATAGGCAAAGTTTCCGCCACTCCGTCATGACCGTCTTGAACAAAAGTGATAGACCATACCCATCTTCGTTTAGCGGTGCAGGATCATGACAGACGAGTTTGACGACGGCTTTTCCGAGACTGAAATGGATGCGTTTGACACCGCACCGCTTCGCGTCACTGTTGATCTCGGTGCCCTTGCCGACAACTGGCGTGACATGGCCAAGCGTTCCGGCAAAGCCCGTGCCAGTGCCGTAGTAAAGGCGGATGCTTATGGGATGGGGATCGAGGATTGCGGCTCTACGCTTTACCACGCGGGTGCACGTGACTTCTTCGTGGCGACAGTGGCCGAAGGCGTAACGCTTCGTCCGCATGCGCCCGAGGCACGCATTTTCGTTCTTTCCGGCATCTGGCCGGGGCAGGAAGCCCAGGTTTTCAACAATGATCTCGTGCCGGTCGTCGCATCGGAAGAACAGCTTTCCTTCTGGATGGGGCTTCTGGCAGAGCGCGGCGACCACCCCTTCGCGCTACATGTCGACACCGGCTTCAACCGTCTTGGCCTGCCGCTGGACGATGCGCTTTTTCTTGCGGACGATGTGACGCGCCCGGCCAGCTTCGACCCGGTACTGGTGCTCTCCCACCTTGCCTGCGCCGACACGCCATCGTCTCCGATGAACAAGGCACAGCTTGAATCATTCCGGCAGGTTAGCGCCGCTTTCGAAGGCATCGAATCAAGCCTGTCGGCCTCGGCAGGCATTTTCCTCGGTGCGGAATATCACTTCGATCTCACCCGCCCCGGCATAGCCCTTTACGGCGGTGAAGCGGTCAACGACACGGCCAACCCGATGCGCCCCGTGGCCAAGGCAGAGGCCCGTATCCTCCAGATTCGCGAGGCGGGCGAAGGCCAGACGGTCAGCTATGGCGGTACGTTGCGCCTAAAGCGCGCCAGCCGGCTGGCAATCGCCTCCGTCGGTTATGCCGACGGCTATCACCGTTCGCTCTCCGGTTCCGGCATTCCGCTGCGCGACATGGGCAATGGCGGCGCTTATGGCTTCATCAATGGTTACGAAGTGCCCGTGGCTGGCCGCGTGACGATGGACCTGACGATTTTCGACGTCACGGACGTTCCCGCAAACGCCATCCGCGCAGGCGACTATATCGAACTTTTCGGGCCAAATGTGCCCGTGGATGACGTTGCCCGCGCGGCAGGCACCATCGGTTACGAAATGTTGACCGGCCTTGGATTGCGTTATGAGCGACAATATCTGATCGAAGAAGACTGAAGCTTTTCTTGCCTCTTGGAAAGCTAGAATGACCTGTGCTATACGAGAACAAAAGGAGATCGAAATGACCGAAATCCATCTCAGCGAACAGGATCGCGCGTTTATTGATGAGCAGGTGAAGGCGGGCGTCTACAGGGATGCTGACGCGGTGGTGCATGCTAGCTTGCGGTTGCTGAACAGCGATGAAGGTCGGCTCGTTGAACTTCGTCAGATGATCCATGAAGCCGACGAACAATTCGAGCGCGGAGAGTACATAACTTTCACGACTGCTAACGATTTGACGGCCTATATTATAGAGCGGGCTAGAAACGAGACGTGATCGCAGCTCGCACCTATTCCCTTTCGTCACGAGCCATTGACGACCTTATTGGTATTTACAAATTTCTTGAGGACAAAAATCCTGCCGCAGCAAAGCGGCTAGTCTCATCAATAGAACAGAAAATCAAAGACATGGCTGGTTCTGGTCATACCGGCGTTGCACGCGACTGCATTAGCAACGGATTGCGGGCGATGCCATACAGAGATCGTTGTATCTATTTTCGCGTGAAGGACACCGAATTGCGGATACTGCGTATCGTTCATGGCCATCAGCATATCGAAGCCGACGACATAATCGAAAAAGAAAACTGACATTTATGGCCAAAGCCAGAACACAATTCATCTGCCAGAACTGCGGCACGGTCCACACCCGATGGGCGGGTAAATGCGAGGGCTGTGGTGAGTGGAACACCATCGTCGAAGAAGACCCGATGGGCGGCATCGGCTCTGGCCCGGGCAAGACGCCGAAAAAGGGTCGTCCCGTCACCCTCACCTCGCTATCAGGTGAAATCGAGGAAGCACCGCGTATTCCAACCGGCATGAGCGAGCTGGACCGGGCAACCGGCGGCGGTTTCGTGCGCGGGTCTGCGGTGCTGATCGGTGGAGATCCCGGTATCGGCAAATCCACACTGCTGATGCAAGCAGCGGCAGCGCTTTCGCGGCGCGGGCATCGTATCGTCTATGTCTCAGGCGAAGAGGCGGTGGCACAGGTGCGGCTGCGCGCCCAGCGTCTGGGTGCTGCCGATACAGATGTTTTGCTGGCGGCCGAAACCAATGTCGAAGACATCTTGGCGACGATTTCCGAGGGCAAGCGGCCTGATCTTATCATCATCGACTCGATCCAGACGCTGTGGAGTGACACCGCCGATTCCGCACCCGGAACGGTGACGCAAGTGCGCACCGGCGTTCAGGCGATGATCCGCTTTGCCAAGCAGACGGGTGCCACCATGGTTCTCGTCGGCCACGTCACCAAGGATGGGCAGATCGCCGGTCCGCGCGTGGTGGAGCATATGGTCGATGCGGTTCTGTACTTCGAAGGCGATCGCGGCCATCATTATCGCATTCTGCGCACCGTGAAGAACCGTTTCGGCCCAACCGATGAAATCGGCGTGTTCGAAATGTCGGACAAGGGTTTGCGCGAAGTCTCCAACCCGTCCGAGCTGTTTCTGGGTGAGCGCAACGAGAAGTCCCCGGGTGCCGCCGTCTTTGCAGGCATGGAGGGAACGCGCCCGGTGCTGGTGGAGGTGCAGGCACTGGTCGCGCCGACATCGCTCGGCACGCCGCGCCGGGCCGTCGTCGGCTGGGATTCGTCGCGGCTTGCGATGATCCTTGCCGTGCTGGAGGCGCATTGCGGCGTCAAGCTCGGCAGTCATGATGTCTACCTCAATGTAGCAGGTGGATATCGCATTTCGGAACCGGCGGCAGACATGGCAATCGCCTCTGCACTGGTTTCCTCACTTGCCGGTCTTGCCCTGCCTGCCGATTGCGTCTATTTCGGCGAGGTCAGCCTGTCAGGGGCAGTCAGGCCGGTGTCGCACACGGGGCAGCGGTTGAAAGAGGCAGAAAAGCTTGGCTTTGCCACCGCATTTTTGCCTTCGGCCTCTGCTGAATTGCCGAAAGGTGCCAAAGGGCGCTGGACTGAAATCGAAAGCCTGCCGGATCTCGTCTCGCGCATCGCGGGTTCGGGCAACCGGTTCAGACAGGTTGAGGAAGACGAATATTGATCCTTTCGCTGGCTAAACGGCTAGTGTATGAGGATCGCAAATTGGCACAGTGGCGCTTCCATCAGTGTCGCGACCTCCGGAGTTGGTAAATGCCCATTACGATTTTCGACGGCATCGTTCTCGCCGTTGTACTTTTCTCCGCTGTTCTCGCCATGGTGCGGGGGTTTTCGCGTGAAATCCTGTCCATCGCCAGCTGGGGCGGCTCGGTTGCAGCCGCCTATTATCTCTATCCGCTGCTGTTGCCCTATGCGCGCAACTATACGGATGACGAAAAGATCGCGGTCGCCGGTTCGGCTGGCATCATCTTCCTCGTCGCGCTCATCATCATCTCGTTCATCACGTCGCGCATTGCCGATTTCATTATCGACAGCCGCATCGGCGCGTTGGACCGTACACTCGGCTTCCTGTTCGGCGCCGCGCGCGGCATTCTTCTGCTGGTCGTCGCCGTTGCTTTCTGGAACTGGCTGGTCGATGTGAAGACACAGCCGACCTGGGTCACACAGGCGAAAACCAAGCCGTTCCTGGATGGCCTCGTCGCCAAGCTCGAAGCCGCGTTGCCTGACAATATCGAGCCGCAAATCCGGGCGCGTATACTCGGCAAGCCTGCGGAAGGCACGACAGAACAGACCCCGGCGGAAGATGTTCCGGCAACAAACCCACCGGCTACAACGAATTGACAACAGGCGCGTCTTGCAATGCATGCAAGGCGCGCTATTTGTGCTACATATTCAATATAGGCAGCAGACAGACCACACTGGCGCACCACCCGCCGGAGCGGTTTTTGTTTTTGGCAGTTAAGCAAAGGCAAGCCAGATGAATGAGCCGCTTTCGCAGTCCACCTTCAACGACATCATCGATGGCGATACATTGCATGAAGAATGCGGCGTGTTCGGCGTTCTGGGGCACCCGGATGCGGCGGCCCTGACCGCCCTTGGCCTGCATGCGCTCCAGCATCGCGGTCAGGAAGCGGCAGGCATGGTGTCCTTCGATGGCAAGCGTTTCTATCAGGAACGCCATATGGGCCTCGTCGGTGATCACTATACCAACCCGGCCACACTTGCCCGCCTGCCCGGCTCCATCTGCATCGGCCATACACGCTATTCCACAACAGGCGAAGTGGCGATGCGCAACGTGCAGCCGCTGTTTGCAGAGCTGGAAGAAGGCGGCATTGCCGTTGCTCATAACGGCAACTTCACCAACGGCTTGACGCTGCGCCGCCAGATCATCGCCACCGGTGCCATCTGTCAGTCTACGTCCGATACGGAAGTGGTGCTGCACCTCATCGCCCGCTCCCGCCATTCCTCCACGGCAGACCGCTTCATCGACGCGATCCGCCAGATGGAAGGCGGCTATTCCATGCTGGCCATGACGCGCACCAAGCTGATTGCTGCGCGCGACCCCACGGGTATCCGCCCGCTGGTCATGGGTGATCTCGATGGAAAGCCGATTTTCTGCTCGGAAACCTGCGCGTTGGATATTATCGGCGCGAAGTTCGTTCGCGACGTTGAAAATGGCGAAGTCATCATCTGCGAAATCCAGCCGGATGGTTCCGTCACCATCGATGCCCGCAAGCCGGTGAAGCCGCAGCCAGAGCGCCTGTGCCTGTTCGAATATGTCTATTTCGCCCGTCCTGACTCCGTCGTCGGCGGCCGCAATGTTTACACGACCCGCAAGAACATGGGTGCCATCCTTGCCAAGGAAGCACCGCTGGAAGCTGACGTCGTCGTGCCCGTGCCGGATGGCGGAACGCCTGCGGCGCTCGGTTTTGCGCAGGAAAGCGGCATTCCGTTCGAATACGGCATCATCCGCAACCATTATGTCGGTCGTACCTTCATCGAGCCCACGCAGTCCATCCGCGCGCTCGGCGTGAAGCTGAAGCACTCCGCCAACCGTGCCATGATCGAAGGCAAACGCGTCGTTTTGGTGGATGATTCCATCGTGCGTGGCACCACCTCGGTCAAAATCGTGCAGATGATCCGCGAAGCCGGTGCCAAGGAAGTTCACATTCGCGTTGCCAGCCCGATGATTTTCCACCCGGATTTCTATGGCATCGACACGCCGGATGCCGACAAGTTGCTGGCCAACCAGTATGCCAATGTCGAAGACATGGCAAAATTCATCGGCGTGGATTCGCTGGCCTTCCTGTCCATCAACGGTCTGTATCAGGCTGTTGGCGGCGTGGACCGCAACCCGGCCCGTCCACAGTTCACCGACCACTATTTCACCGGTGAATACCCGACCCGCCTGCTCGACAAGAACGGCGAATCCATGGGCAACAAGATTTCCATGCTGGCCAGCAACGGCTGATCATCTTCGCCCGCGCGTCCTGCGCGGGCTTTTCCTGTGTTGCACATCCTTTTGTGTGCGACCTTACGGCCCATTGCCGCATGTTGCGCTTCCTCGTAAGAGAATTGCCGCATGAACATCATTCTCGGGGGAGACATGACCACCAACCTTAAAGGCCGCATCGCGCTGGTTACCGGCGCCTCCCGTGGCATCGGTTATTTCACGGCACTGGAACTGGCCAAGGCAGGCGCGCATGTGATTGCCTGCGCCCGCACAGTGGGTGGTCTTGAAGACCTGGATGATGCGATCAAGGCCGCAGGCGGCACGGCAACGCTGGTGCCGTTCGATCTGGCAGACATGAATGCCATCGATGCGCTGGGTGCCTCTATCAACGAGCGCTGGGGCAAACTGGATATTCTGGTTGCCAATGCTGGCGTTCTCGGTGTCATCTCCCCTGTCGGCCATATCGAGGCGAAGGTCTTCGAAAAGGTCATGACCATCAACGTGACGGCCACATGGCGGTTGATCCGCTCGGTAGAGCCGCTGCTGCTGAAGTCCGATGCTGGACGCGCCCTCATCCTCTCCTCCGGTGCGCCGCATTCCTGTCGCCCGTTCTGGGGCGTCTACTCCACCTCCAAAGCTGCCGTGGAAGCACTGGCCCGCACATGGGCGGCGGAAACGGAAGCGACGGCGCTGCGCGTCAACAGCATCAACCCCGGCGCCACCCGCACGGCCATGCGCGCGCAGGCCATGCCTGGCGAAGACCCGGACACCTTGCCTCATCCCTCAGAAGTCGCCGCTGCCATCCTGCCGCTGGCGTCTCCAGAGCTCACAGAAACAGGCAAGATTTACGTCGTTCGCGACCGTAAGTTCGTCAGCTACCGCGCACCGGACTGAAGCCGCAGATTGGTGCGACGCCCAAGCACCAATCGCTCTTGACCAAATCCGCTTGCCGTTTCATAACGCAAGCCATGAAAACGATGATCTGCTGCTGTTGCTGAGTTAAATTTTGCTGGTCTCACACCCGGCCAGATCGTTTTCGTCTCCCGAAAGGTCAAAAGCAGACAAACGTTCCGGCTGGGGAAACTGATTGCCCTTGAGGAAGAGCCATGTCCTTGCGCCTGAAACTCCACAACACACTGACCCGCGAAAAGGCTGAGTTCCAGCCCATCGATGCCGATAATGTGCGCATGTATGTCTGTGGCCCCACGGTGTATGACTTCGCCCATATCGGCAATGCGCGGCCTGTCATCGTCTTCGACGTGCTCTACAGGCTGCTGCGTCATGTCTATGGCGATGCGCACGTCACCTATGCGCGCAACATCACCGATGTCGATGACAAGATCAACGCGCGCGCTCTGCGCGATTACCCGAACCTGCCGCTCAACGACGCCATCCATGCGGTGACGGAAAAGACAGCGCAGCAGTTTCATGAAGACGTGGCGATGCTCGGCTGCCTCGAACCCACCATAGAGCCCCGCGCCACCGACAACATCCCGCAGATGATCGAGATCATCGAGAAGCTGATCGCGCGCGGACACGCCTATGTCGCCAGCGGTGAAGTGCTGTTCGACACGAAATCCATGAGCGACTACGGCCAGCTTTCCAAGCGTCCGCTGGATGAGCAGCAGGCCGGCGCGCGTGTGGCCGTGGAAGTGTACAAGAAGAACCCCGGCGATTTCGTGCTGTGGAAGCTGTCTGGCCATAACGAGCCCGGCTGGGAAAGCCCGTGGGGTCGCGGTCGTCCGGGCTGGCATATCGAATGCTCGGCCATGAGCGAGCGCTACCTCGGCGAGACCTTCGATATTCACGGCGGCGGGCTGGACCTGATCTTCCCCCACCACGAAAACGAAATCGCCCAATCGCGCTGCGCCCACGGCACGCATGTCATGGCCAATGTGTGGATGCACAACGGCTTCGTGCAGGTCGAAGGCCGCAAGATGTCGAAATCCGACGGCAACTTCATCACCATTTACGAGCTGCTGCACACGGAAAAATTCGGCGGACGGAAGTGGCCCGGCGAAGTGCTGCGTCTGGCGATGCTGATGACGCATTACCGTGAGCCGATTGATTTTTCGGTGAAGCGGCTGGAGGAGGCCGAACGCCTGCTCGCAAAGTGGCCTGCCGCCGATGTTGGTGACGCCGAGCCGGATCAGACGGTGCTGGATGCGCTGGCGGATGATCTCAACACGGTCGCCGCCGTGCAGGCCCTGCATGCGCTGGCGCAAGCAGCTAATGCAGACCCGGAAAAGCTGACGGCCTTTGCTGCGAGTGCGGCATTGCTAGGCGTTCTGCCGAAAAAGGCGGAGGTGGATGGGGCCATTGCCGAAGCCATCGACTCGCTTGTCGCCATGCGGTTGGAGATGTTGAAGGCGAAAAACTTTGCGGAGGCGGATCGGATCAGGGATGAGCTTTCGGCGAAGGGCGTTCAGTTGAAGGATGGCAAGGATAAGGACAGCGGTGAGCGGGTGACGACTTGGGAGATCAAGCGGTAGATCGTTCCCACGAGGGGGCGGAGAGTGTGGCTTACCCCCCTCTGCCCTACCGGGCATCTCCCCCACAAGGAGGGAGATCGGCTGGGCGCACTGACACAGCTTCAATCTCAACGTCTAAGATAGCCGCAAGCTCACCGCGAGTCGATCTCCCCACCTGTGGGGGAGATGTCCGGCAGGACAGAGGGGGGTTGAGCCACAAACTCCAACCAACGATGAAGCTAACGCAACCACGACTACAATCGGCTTGCGATTTCGGGCTCGTTCGACCAATCTCTAGTCGAAACCAAAACGACGAGCCAACTATGCCCCACGCTGACGTAAAACCGCAGCATCGCGCATACGCGCGGCAAATGCGAAAGGCGATGACGGACGCAGAGCTTAAACTCTGGAATGCTATTCGTGCGCACCGTTTGGAAGGGATGAGTTTCCGGCGGCAAATGCCGATTGCTGGATATATTGTCGATTTTGCTTGTTCAGATCATCGCCTCATTATCGAGATAGATGGCTCCCAACATACGCAGGACGCGGCCATTGTGTATGATGATGAGAGAACCGCCCGCCTTCAAAAAGATGGCTGGACCGTCATCCGCTTCTGGAACCACGACATCCTCAGCGATATCGACAACTTCTGTCTGCACATCCTGAGAACGATCAAGGAGGACACCCCATGACGATCCACACCGGCGGGTGCCAATGCGGCGCTATTCGTTTTAGCGTCGAGGGCGACCTCAATGACAGTTCCATCTGCCATTGCCGCATGTGCCAGAAGGCGTTTGGCGCCTATTACGCACCGCTGGTGTCCGTGCGTGGCACCAACTTCATCTGGACGCGGGGAGAGCCGAAGCGGTTTCAGTCCTCCAGTGTAGTCAGCCGTGGTTTTTGCGGCGAGTGCGGCACGCCGCTGACCTATGAGGCACCGGATGGCATGGCAGTTGCGGCTGGGGCGTTTGACGATCCCTCGGCGTTTCCACCATCCATGCAATGGGGTGTCGAGCGCAAGATCAGCTTTGTGGACGACCTCCACACCCTGCCCGCCGTGCCGACGGAAGATGATTTGACCTCGGTGGATTATCTGGTCGGCCTGACATCTTATCAGCACCCCGACCACGATACGCAGACATGGCCACAGGAGAAAGACCAATGAGTGATGCGGGTTATTCCGGCGGTTGCCAGTGCGGCGCGGTGCGGTTTCATGCGGGTAAGCTGGGCCGCCCTTCCATCTGCCATTGCCGCATGTGCCAGAAACATTTCGGCAATTTCTTCGGCGCGCTGGTTACCGCGGACCAGGCACATCTGACATGGACGCGCGGGCAGCCCACCCTCTTTCGCTCCTCGGCCAAAATCCATCGTGGCTTTTGCAACAAATGCGGCACACCGCTGACCTATCATCACCCCGGCGGCGTGGAGATCGCCATCGGTGCGTTCGATCATCCGCAGGAGATCGAGCCGCAGGTGCAGGTCAATGCGCATATGCAGATGCCGTGGATAAAGACGCTGTTCGATAAGCGCAATACGCAGCAAAGCCTGGATGAGAGCACCATGGTCTCCTACCAGCATCCGGATCACGATACGGCTGTTTGGCCGCCTGAAGACAATATGAATTGAGGACGACAGAATGAGTGATGCCTTGCGCAGCTTCTATCCAGAGATCGAGCCCATTGAGACAGGCATGCTGGATGTGGGCGATGGCCATGTGATTTATTGGGAACGCGTCGGCACCAAGGGCGGCAAGCCCGCCGTCTTCCTGCATGGCGGCCCCGGCGGCGGCGTGAACCCGACACAGCGACGCGTGTTCGACCCCGCCCTTTACGATGTTATCCTGTTCGACCAACGCGGCTGTGGGCGCTCCACGCCTCATGCCAATCTGGATGCCAACACCACATGGCATCTGGTGGCGGATATGGAGAAGCTGCGGGAGAAATTTGGTTTCGAGACATGGCAGGTGTTTGGCGGCTCCTGGGGCTCGACCCTGGCGCTGGCCTATGCGCAGACCCATCCTGAGCGGGTGAGCGAACTCGTTCTGCGCGGCATCTACACACTGACCAAGCCAGAGCTGGACTGGTACTACCAGTTCGGCGTGTCCGAAATGTATCCCGACCGCTGGGAAACCTTCATCGCCCCCATTCCCGAAGCTGAACGCCACGAGATGATGGTGGCCTATAACCGCTATCTGACCGGCACGAACGATAAGAAAAAGCTGGAATGCGCCAAGGCGTGGAGCCAGTGGGAAGGTGCGACGATCTCTCTGGTGACGGACCAAGGCCGGGTGGATGATTTCGGTGAAGATCAATACGCCATCGCCTTTGCGCGCATCGAAACCCACTATTTCGTCAATGCCGGATGGTTCGAAGAAGGCCAGTTGCTGCGCGATGCGTATAAGCTCAAAGACATCCCGGGCGTCATCGTCCACGGGCGCTATGACATGCCCTGCCCGCTGAAATATGCCTGGCGGCTTTCCAAGGCGTGGCCAAAGGCCGATCTTCACATCGTGGAAGCCGCAGGCCATGCGTTGAGCGAACCCGGCATTCTCGACCAGCTGATCCGCGCAACGGATCGCTTCGCGGGCAAGTAACGTCAATCTTTACAAAGCCATAGCTGCGCCGCCTGACATTTTGATTCAGGCGGCGTATCCATTTTTTCAGCAGATGAAGCTTTTTTCATCACATTCTTCACGCAAATGAATTGGTATATAACGAAAAAGAGGAATAGGCCGGTGCTTTCCAATGAGATTGGCAGCTCCGATGGCAGTGAACCAGACAATCCCCGCCCCTCAATCGGGCGATAGCAGCCGCGGGTTCGTATATGCCCTCGTCGCCTATATCCTGTGGGGCTTCCTGCCGTTTTACATGAAGGCCGTCGCGCATGTGTCGCCGCTGGAGGTCATCGCGCATCGCGTCATCTGGTCGGTGCCGATTGCCGCTGCCGTGCTGATCGTTTTGGGCCGCACCGCCGAAATCAAAACGGCGCTCACCACCCCGCGCATGCTGGCCATGGCCAGCCTTACGGCAACCATCATCAGCATCAACTGGTGCATCTATATCTGGGCCATCGGCAGCGGGCGCGCGCTGGATGCGGCCTTGGGTTACTTCATCAATCCGCTGTTCAGCATCTTGCTCGGCGCAGTACTTTTGAAGGAAAGGCTGAGCCGCGTGCAAATGCTGGCCATCGCCCTCTCGGCCTCCGCTGTTGCGCTGCTGACTTGGCATGCAGGCAGCCTGCCATGGGTCTCCGTTGCGCTGACCGTTTCCTGGGGCTTTTATGCCTTCTTCCGCAAGACATTGCCGATCGGGCCAACGCAGGGTTTCCTGCTGGAAGTTCTGCTGCTAACCCCGCCAGCGCTTGCCTTCATCATCTATCTCATGAGCACCGGTCAGGCGCATTTCATGGCGGGCGCACCCACGGATACGTGGCTGCTGATCGCCAGCGGCATCGTCACCGCAACGCCGCTGATCTTCTACGGCAACGGCGCAAAACTGCTGAAGCTCTCGACCATCGGCATCATGCAATACATCGCACCGTCGATCATCTTCATCATCGCCGTCTTCATCTTCAAGGAGCCCTTCGACACGGTAAGGCTCATCGCCTTCATCATGATCTGGGCAGCGCTGCTGATCTACACGGTACCGGGATTGATCCGCGCGAAAACACCGAAATAAACGTCGAAAAAAAGCTTTGGGACGCTGGTCTCAAAGCTGGGAGATGACCGACGGATCGCCTTCCGGGTTCTGCTGTGCCTTGGCGCGGTCGATGATTGCTGCAACGATGTTTTCGGTTTCGTTGATGACCAGCGGGTTCAGCAGGTGGGCGCGGTGGATGAAGCCCTGGTCGCGCATGTGGCGGATCAGTTCCAGCATCGGGTCCCAGAAGCCGTTGATATTGGCAAAGACCATCGGCTTGGCATGGCGGCCAAGCTGCGCCCAGGTCATGATCTCGACGATTTCTTCCAGTGTGCCAATGCCGCCGGGCAAGGTGACGAAAGCATCGGAGCGTTCGAACATCATGTGCTTGCGCTCATGCATGTCCTTGGTGATGATCAATTCGTTCAATTGTCCGAGAGAATGGCGTGTGGCCTCCATATCGACCAGAAATTCCGGTATGATACCCGTAACTTCGCCGCCATTGGCCAGAACGCCGCTGGCAACGGCACCCATGATGCCCTTTGTGCCACCGCCGTAGACGAGGCGAATGCCGTTTTCGGCGATGGATTTGCCAAGCGTGCGGCCCGCTTCCATATAGGCTGGATCGCGTCCGGGCTGGGAGCCGCAATAAACGCAGATGGATCGAATCGGTCTGTTTTCTTCAGTCATGGGCTGAAGGAACATCGGGGCGGTCGATCCGTCAAGAAAATTTGGGGAATGACAGGCTGGAAACGCTGCTTTTGCGGGCCTCCCGCTTGTGCGCACACGACTTAAACGCTAGCTATCGCAACAAGAAGACAGGAAAGTTACCCGGAGAGTGATGATGAACAACAAAAGGGCCGGACTGCTGGCGCTTATCGTGCTTGGCGTCGCGACGCTGCTGATGGTCTTCTTCGTTCTTCCACGCATGTCCAATGACGACAAGCCGATTGGCGATGCCATCAATCAGGCTGGCAATGACGTCAAGAACAGCGTGGAGATGGGTAACGAAAAGGCTGGCGACCTGCTGTCGGATGCCGCGAAGGATACCGCCAATATTGCCGAGAAGGTCGGGCGTCTGGCGGAATCGGCCACCCAGTCCATCAAGGACATGACGGGCCGCTTTGCCGATAACAAGGTGCCGTCCAACGAAGATTTCGCAGCCGCCCGCAAAAAGGTCGAGGACTCGCTGAAGGAACTCGGCAATGTCGATATCCCGGAAGCACTTGACGAGAACACCTCGCGCCTGATTACCACGGCACGCACGGCGGCTGAAAGAACCATTGCATTCCTGCGTGGCCTGCCTGCCGATGCGCGCGAAGCTGCAGCACAGGTTCGCCGCCTGCCCGGCGTGTTTGCCGGCACCGATGATGGCGCGCCTGTACTGGTCGCGCCCACGACACCTACGCCCGCCGCCGCACCTTCGGATGCTGCCCAGCTGCCGACTTTCGATGTCTTGCGCGTCGAGCCGGATGGCTCTGCCGTCATCGCTGGCAAGGCTGCACCGGGCTCGCAGCTGGAAATCGTCAACAATGGTCAGGTCATTGCCAAGACGACGGCTGGCGGCAGCGGTGATTTCGCTGCCGTTCTCGACAATCCCCTGCCACCCGGCGACCACGAAATCGTCCTGCGCGCCACCAAGGATGGCAAGGCTGCGCAATCGCAGGAAACCGCAACGGTTTCCGTGCCTGCGCAAAAGAACGGTGAGCTTCTTGCCATGGTCACCACACCCGGCAAGGCCAGCCGCGTGATGACTATGCCAGATGCGGCTCCCCCTGCCCTGCAAGCACCTGCCACTACGAACAACGAAACCGCCTCGGCACAGCCGCAGGCAAACAATGCAGCGCCCGCGCAAAACGGTGCGGTTACACCCGCACCTGCAACGCCCGCTGCTCCGGCAGCTCAGGCGCCAGCAGCTTCTTCTGCTGAAACGCCCTCCATTCGTGTTGTGGCCGTAGAGTTCGAAGGCACGAAGATTTTCGTCGCCGGTTCCGCGCCTGCAAACACGAACGTCCGTGTGTTGGTGGACGACAAGCAGATTGGCAGCGCCAAGGCCGAAGCATCCGGAAGCTTCGTCATCGAAGGCGATGTCGATCTTTCCGTCGGCAACCATATCGTCACGGCGGAAGCACTGGATGCGGCAGGCAATGTTACGGTTCGTGTGCGGGTGCCATTTGCGCGTCCAGCCAACGATCAGGCAACCGTTGCCATGCAGCAGATGCCAGTACAGCCTTCCACGCCCAACGCTACCAGCCCTGCCCAGCAGGACACCGGCGTGGTCAGCGACCGCACGGCTTTCGAGGCCCTGCGTGTTGACGTGACCAAGGCATTCGCCATTCTCTCGGGGCTCTACAAGGATGGCAAGACACCGGCGCTGGAAGAGGTTGCGGCTGCAAAATCCGCGACGTCGATTGCGCTGCGCTCCCTGTCCGAATTCCGCACGGCGGCCACTGCCGACCCGGCCTTCACCGCTTTCGTTGCGGATATTGCCGCCAAGGCCCGCGCCTTGCAGACCGTTATCGACGGTCTGCCAAACGATGTCGCCGCCATCGGCAAGCAGATTGCCGGATTGACGGATCGTTTTGCCGAACTCAATGCTGCAGCACCCGCGACCGCCGATCCGATTTCGGCCCAGACGCAAGCACAGCCACAGACCGGACCGAAGACTTTCGAACAGGCCCCGCTGGCTCATAGCGACAGTGCCGTCATCATCCGTCGCGGCGATACGCTGTGGCAGATCTCCCGCCGCGTTTACGGCCAGGGCGTTCGTTACACCACCATCTACCTCGCCAATCAGGACCAGATCAAAAATCCTGACCTGATTGAGCCGGGCCAGATTTTCGGTGTTCCCGAAAATGCCTTGCCGAATGCGGAAGAGTTGCATCGCAAGCGCCTGATGGGCCGTTGATCTCAGCGCCGGGCGGCATTGCAAAGGCCCGGCGACAGCATTATCTAGGTTTCAACACGGCGGCTCGATCAGGGCCGCCGTCTTGCTGTCTGCATTCCGGCAGGCACCGCCGGAGCAGAGCATGACCGAAAAGAAGAAGACGATTTCCGCAGATGCGGGCAATCCGATGCAGACCATCGTCAACCTGTGGCCCTATATGTGGCCGCAAGGCAGGCCTGACCTGAAGATGCGCGTGGTCTGGGCCACCTTCTTCCTCATCCTCGCGAAATTCGTGCTGATCTCCGTTCCCTATTTCTTCAAATGGGCAACGGATGCGCTGAACGGCAAGCTGGATATGGCCGGTCTCGTGCCCGTGTTCCTGCTCGGTGCCGTGGCGTTGGTCATCGCCTATAATCTGACGCGCCTCATTCAGATCGGCCTCAACCAGTTGCGTGACGCGCTGTTTGCCAGTGTCGGCCAGCATGCCGTTCGCCAGCTTGCCTATAAAACCTTCGTGCATATGCACCGGCTGTCGCTGCGCTTTCATCTGGAGCGCAAGACGGGTGGCCTTTCCCGGGTCATCGAGCGCGGCACGAAGGGCATCGAAACCATTGTCCGTTTCACCATTCTCAACACCGCCCCGACCTTCATCGAGTTCCTGCTGACCGCCATCATCTTCTGGCTGTCCTACGGCTTCTGGTATGTGGCGGTCACCGTCGTTACCGTGTGGGCCTATATCTGGTTTACGGTCAAAGCCAGCAACTGGCGCATTGGCATTCGCCGCTCGATGAACGATAGCGACACGGACGCCAACACCAAGGCAATCGACTCGCTGCTGAACTTCGAAACCGTCAAATATTTCGGCAACGAACAGATGGAAGCCAGCCGCTTCGATGCCTCCATGGCGAAATACGAGAAGTCGGCCACGGCCATCTGGACCTCGCTCGGCTGGCTCAACTTCGGCCAGGGCGTCATTTTCGGCATCGGTTCCGCCATCATGATGGTCATGTCGGCGCTGGCCGTGCAGCGTGGCGAACAGACCATCGGCGATTTTGTCTTCATCAATGCGCTGCTGTTGCAGCTTTCCGTACCGCTCAACTTCATCGGCTTCGTCTACCGCGAAATCCGTCAGGGCCTGACGGATATTGAAGAGATGTTCGATCTGCTGGAAGTCCAGGCGGAAGTGGTGGATGCGCCAGATGCGAAGGAACTACAGATCGGCACCGGTGCTCTCTGTTTTCGCGATGTGCGTTTCGCCTATGATGCGGAGCGCCCCATCCTCAAAGGCATTTCCTTCGATGTGCCCGCTGGTAAGACGGTCGCGATCGTCGGCCCCTCGGGTGCTGGAAAGTCCACGCTCTCGCGCCTGCTCTACCGTTTCTATGATATCCAGGGCGGCTCGATCACCATCGATGATCAGGATATCCGCGAGGTGACGCAGAAAAGCCTGCGCTCGGTCATCGGCATGGTTCCGCAGGATACGGTTCTGTTCAACGATACACTGGCATACAATATTCGCTACGGACGCACGGATGCGACGGAGGCCGAAGTGATCGCTGCGGCAAATGCCGCCCAGATCAGCGGCTTCATCAGCAAGCTGCCGCAGGGCTACCAGACCATGGTGGGTGAGCGCGGCCTGAAGCTGTCCGGTGGCGAAAAGCAGCGTGTTGCCATTGCCCGCACGATTTTGAAGGCACCGCCCATTCTCATTCTCGATGAGGCGACGTCGGCACTGGATACGCATACGGAACAGGAAATCCAGAGCGCGCTGGATGTGGTGTCGAAAAACCGCACCACCCTCGTCATCGCCCACCGCCTGTCCACCGTTATCGATGCGGATGAGATCATCGTTTTGAAGGACGGCATGATTGCCGAGCGCGGCACGCATGTCTCGCTCATCGCCTCGGGCGGGCTCTATGCCTCCATGTGGAATCGCCAGCGTGAAGCCATTCAGGCCGAGGAACGCCTGCGCGAAGTGCGTGAGAAAGACGATCTGGGCGTGGTGGACCGCGGCGAGCCTGCGCATTGACGGGTATAACCCGTTGCGCGCAAGCGGAACACATTGCCCGTGGCACGGTTTGCCTGTAGTCACCTATGCGTGTTTTATCGCGCCAGAGCATGTATATCGGCGTCATATCATTATATATGCAGCGATAACCAATTCGGAGAAGAAAGATCAATGAACCTGTTCGACACCATTCGTAACACCATCGTGCCGATCCATAAGGAAGGTTATGTTTTCGTCGCCGCCTTCTTCATCGCATCGCTGGTGCTTGGCTGGATAGCCGAACCGCTTTTCTGGGTCGGCCTCGTTCTCACCCTCTGGTGCGCCTACTTCTTCCGGGATCCGGAACGCGTGACACCGCAGGATGACGACCTCATCATCAGCCCTGCCGATGGCAAAGTTTCCGCCGTGATGACCGTGGTCCCGCCGCTGGAACTGGAACTCGGCAAGGAGCCGATGGTCCGCATCTCGGTGTTCATGAACGTGTTCAACTGCCACGTAAACCGTGCCCCGGTGCGCGGTCGCATCATCAACGTTGCCTACCGCCCCGGCCTCTTCCTCAACGCGGAAGTGGACAAGGCATCGGAAGACAATGAGCGCAACGGCCTCGTCATCGAAACCGCACATGGCAAGGTCGGCGTCGTGCAGATCGCTGGCATGGTTGCCCGCCGCATCGTCTGCTGGGTCAAGCCGAACGAGCCTGTTGATGCCGGTGAGCGCTTCGGCCTCATCCGCTTCGGTTCACGCCTCGACATCTTCCTGCCGGAAGGTTTCCAGCCGCGCGTATCCGTTGGTCAGACAGCCATTGCCGGTGAAACCGTTCTTGCCGAATTCGGCTCGAGCAAGGGTCCGGTCATCAGCCGTCGCGGCTAATCGCTGAATAGGAGCAACGCCATGGAAACGCCGACGCCCGAGCCAAGCACCAACGGCAAGCACGAGATCAGCAATGATAGCGGTCGTGGACCGCGCCTGCGGGAAATTCCCCTGCGGCTTGTCATTCCCAATCTCGTAACCGTTCTTGCCATCTGCGCCGGGTTGAGCGGCGTTCGGCTTGCTTTCGAAGGCCGCTTCGAGTTGGCCGTCGGCATGGTTCTGCTGGCGGCTTTCCTCGATGGCGTGGACGGGCGACTGGCCCGCATGATGAAGGCGACATCGAAATTCGGCGCGCAGATGGATTCGCTCGCCGATATCGTCAATTTCGGCGTTGCCCCTGCCCTTGTCGTCTACGCCTATCTGCTGGACAACGCCCGCTCCTTCGGCTGGATTGCCGCACTGATCTACGTTATCGCGGCGGGTCTTCGCCTTGCCCGCTTCAACGTCATGATCGAGCGTGAAGTCAAAGCGCCCTGGCAGAACGAGTTCTTCGTCGGTGTACCCGCCCCTATGGGTGCCATGCTGGTGCTTCTGCCCGTCTATCTCGGCTTCATGGGTATCGAGCCCGGCAAGACCTTCGCTTATATCGCCAGCGCCTACACGGTTCTGATCGGCTATTTCCTCATCAGCCGCCTGCCGGTCTGGTCCGGAAAGTCGGAAAGCCGCATCCGTCGCGATCTCGTACTGCCTGCCATCCTCATCGTCGTTCTCTATGTCGCGCTGTTGATGAGCTTCACCTGGGAAGTGCTGGTATTGACCGTTGTCGCCTATCTCGCCTTCCTGCCGTTCAGCGCGCGCATCTGGCACAAGCGCTATGGCACGCTGACCATCGAGGAAGACGGCGATCATCACGATGGCCTTGGCATGGATCGCGGGCTCTAACGCCCGCGAACAACCACCGGCTTCAATGCGGCAGCATAATGTCTGTGGGCGAACACAAAATGTCGCAGGCTGCAATTTTCAATTGATTAAAATTGCCTCGAATTCGTCACGATTTCCTTCGAGAGAGGTTGTCAGGGAGACCGCCAAATCGGCGGCTTCAAGGGGAATTCTGGAGATTGAAATGAGCGAGACAAAAACCACCGAAGTGCCGGCGAAGCCCGACCTGAACAGCCATTACCGACCGCTTGGTCTGAAGGCCGTGGCAGCCGCAGCCCTGATGCTGACCCGCAAACCGGCAGCCGTTCCCGCGAAAGTGTAACGCGGCGCGCACTCATTATTCGCTCATCGATATGGCACCTCTCCGGTGCCATTTCTGTTTTGGGAAGGTTTTTGTGCTAGAGCGTTTCCTCGTCAAATAGAAACGCTCGAATTGAACGCATCAAAGAAAACTCACCTGTTCACGCAAAGTGAAAAACTCTAGACACTGCCAATATTACTTTTCACGATTCCTATCGAATAATTGTTTCTGCACTGTTGCTGCCCTCGCTGTGCCGCCATCGAAAACAGTCGCGCGTTAACGGATTTTCAGAGGTCGAAGTCGAGCCATGCAGGACAAAATTCTTCTCATTGAAGACTCCGTTGCTCTATCTCTTTTGCTCACCAGCAAATTCAAGGAGGATATCGCAGCCTCCATCTTCCATTGCGACCGCATGAAAGACGCCATCATCTTGATGGAAGAGCACAAGTTTACCCTGGCTCTGACTGGCTTGACCCTGCCGGATGCGCCGCGCGGTGAGATACTCAATGTGCTGGAAAAATACAGGGTTCCCACCATCGTCTTCACCGGCACCGTCGATGAACAGGCGCGGCAGCATTATGCCGAAAAGAAAATCATCGATTACATCATCAAGGATGGCAAGCGCACCTTCGACACGGTTGTCAAAACCGTCGAGCGGATTTTGACCAACCGGCAATTCTCCATTCTGGTGGTGGATGATGCCAAGAGCGCCCGCAACAGCCTTGTCGAGATTTTAACCCGCCAGAATTTCAGCGTGTACGAGGCCCATTCGGGTGCGAAAGCGCTGGAAATACTGGCTGCCAACTCCTCTATCCAGCTGGTTATTACCGATTATTTCATGCCGGATATGGATGGCTATGAGCTGACCCGGCTCATTCGCGCCAAACGCTCCTCGGAAGATCTTCGCATCATTGGCGTCTCCTCCTCTACCGACCGCATGCTGTCTGCACATTTCCTCTAGGCCGGGGCGTCGGACTTTATCTACAGGCCCTTCGTGCCGGAGGAGTTGCAGTGCCGCATCGACAACAATGTCGAGACATTGAAGCAGCTGATGCGATTGCGGGAGCTTGCCGAACGCGATCCTCTGACCGGACTGGCCAACCGCCGCTCCTTCTTCGAACAGGGCAATGCGCTGCTTGCGGAGATGGAAAAGGGCGATGGCTCCATCCAAGGCGGCGCGGTCGCCATTCTCGATATCGACCATTTCAAAACGATCAACGACACACTGGGACACAGCGCCGGTGACAAGGCGCTCAAGCGCCTGGCGCAGCTTCTCTCCAGCATGTGCGGCCCGCAGAACCACATTGCCGCGCGCATCGGCGGGGAAGAATTCGCCCTCTTCCTCAAAGGCGTGGATGGAAAGCAGGCCTATGATTTTTGCGAAAGCCTTCGTCTCGCCGTCGAAAGCAACGGTCACACCATTGGCAGCAGCGAACAGGCGCTGACCATATCCATCGGCGTCGTGGAGTTGGAAAAAGGCGCATCCATCGACAATCAGCTGACGGCAGCAGACCAGCTGCTTTACATCGCCAAGGCCAAGGGCCGAAACCGCGTCTATTCCGACATCATGATGCGGCAGGAGTTTTTGGAACTCGACCGTTAGAGCAATTCCAGCAAAAGTGGGAACCGGTTTTGCGTCCGGGATTGCGTAAAACAAAAAGCATTTCTCAGCTGTTCAAAACAACGACATCTGCGCGTCGTCCTTCGGTGCTGGCTTCGGCACAACGGCCAGCGTTTCCGCCACCGGCTCCAGCAATTCAGGCCCGGTATTGGCGACCTTGTTGACCTTGTCCGACACAGGGATCATCTCGAAAAAATCCTCATCCGCGGATTTCATGAGATCGACAATGTCGCGAGGCTCCTGCGTTTTGCAATCCAGCCATCGGCTGAAGTCCTCCGGCGAAATTACCACCGGCATGCGGTCGTGGATACGCGCAATGGAGCGGTTTGCGGAGGTGGTGAGAATGGCGCCCGTATCGACCTCCGAGCCATCGGCAGAGGACCATGTCTCCATCAATCCGGCAAAAGCGACGATGCCGCCCCTTTTTGGCTTGATGTAAAAAGCCTGCGCCTTGCCGCCCTCTTCCTTGGCCGGTCTGCGCCATTCGTAAAAGCCTGTGGCAGGAATGAGAATACGCCGATGGCGCATGGCAGCGCGAAACGATGCCTTGCCGATTGCGGTCTCCGAGCGCGCATTGATCAGCAGCGGAAATTCCTTCGGGTCTTTCACCCAGCCGGGCATGAAACCCCAGCGCACCAACATCGCCTGCCGGTTCGGCAGGTTGCTGCCCGGCTCTGGCCGCGAACCCTCCACCACGATGAGAATAGGCTGTGTCGGCGCGATGTTGAACCGTGCCGGAAACTCTTCCAGCCCGATCAGGTCCAGATACTCCGCCACCTCTTCCGGCGTCGCATTCAACACAAAGCGCCCGCACATGACCTAACCTCTCGGTGCAAACAGAATGAGCGAGGCACCCGCCAGACAAATGGCGCCGCCCGCCACATCCCAGCGATCCGGCACATGCCCCTCCACACTCCACAGCCAGATCAATGAGGCAACAATATAGATGCCGCCATAAGCCGCATAAGCCCGCCCCGCCGCTTCCGTCGGCACCAGCGCCAGCAACCACGCAAAAGCCGCCAGCGAAACCATGCCCGGCACCAGCCAACCCACCGACTTGCCCATGCGCAGCCAGGCCCAGAAAGCAAAACATCCAGCAATCTCGGCAAGCGCTGCGGCGGCATAGATGAGGTAGAGTTTCATTCTGTAGTCCAAGCCAAATGACATTGTGGAATTTTCGATTCCTTTGGCGCATCTTATCGAAAGCAGTCCGATATTGAATGCCGCGCGTCTCATCGACCATCACTTATTGGAAATGGTGCCATGTCCCTTACACTCTACCTCCACCCGCTTTCATCCTTCTGCCAGAAAGTTCTCATCGCGCTTTATGAAAATGAGACGCCTTTTGAAGCGGTTACGGTCAATTTTGGTGATGCTGAATCAAGAGAGGATTTCTTCTCCCGCTGGCCTGTCGGAAAAATTCCCTTGCTGCATGACAGTGCCACGGGCATGAATCTTCCCGAAACCAGCATCATAATTGAATATGTTCAGCAGCATTATCCTGGAGCGGCGCAGCTTTTGCCTGATGATGCAGAGCAGGCGTTGCAGGTGCGGCTTTGGGACCGCTTCTTCGATCTTTATGTCAACGTGCCGATGCAGCGGATCGTCGGCGAGAGGCTGCGGCCCAAAGACAGACTGGATCCGCATGGTGTCTCGGAAGCCTTTGCGATGCTGGATAAGGCCTATGCCCTTCTTGAAAAGCAGATGGCAGGGCGGCAATGGGTGGGGGCGGATCATTTCTCGATGGCTGATTGCGCGGCGAGCCCTGCCCTGTTTTACGCCTCCATCCTTCACCCGTTCAGCGATGACATGCCAAACACCAAGGCCTATTTCGAGCGGCTGATGGAGCGCCCGGCAATCAAGCGGACCATTGCAGAGGCGCGGCCCTATTTTCAGTATTTTCCATACAACGAGAAGATGCCGCCACGTTTCCTGCAAGGTTGAGGTCATAATGAAGGGTCTTATTTCATAAGGACACCGCATGGCCCTGCCTCAACCTGCCTCTTCCGCAATTCTTCGCCGTGGCGACCGCGTGCTGCTTGTGCGGCGCATCAATCCGCCATCGCAGGATATGTTCGCCTTTCCCGGGGGGCGTGGCGAGCCGGGCGAGACGCCGGAAGAGACGGCGCTGCGGGAACTTCAGGAAGAAACCGGCATTGTTGCGCGTCATCCACAGCTTTTCGCGACCTATGATCTGCCCAGCCATGACGCTGACGGACATTTGACCAGCCACTTTTTTCTCTCGGTCTACACTGTGGAGGCTGATGCGCAAGCCGTTGTGCTGGCGGCAGACGATGCTGCGGATGCGGGCTGGTACACGCTGGATGAAATCCGCCGTCTGCCCGCGCCTGATAGCGTTGTGGAATGCGCCGAACGTGTGCTGGGCCAGTTGCAATGCTGAGCAGAATCGCGGCTATCTGTGGCCAAGTTGTTGAAACGACATGTCGGGTAATGCGTAGACTGATGAAACGACGGATTTGGCTCTCTCTGCTTTTAAGCCTCGGCATGACCATGCCGTTGGCATCGCAGCTTGGTGCGCAGCCGTCTGTCAAATCTGTCCCACCCCCACCAGCACAAGACGAAAAGCCCGCCCCTTACGATAACCAGATGGCGCGGCTGTCTGAAATTCTGGGTGCCGTGCAGTATCTGCGCACGCTTTGCCCGGCCACCGGTTCGGAAGAGTGGCGCAAGGCGATGAGCGATCTCTTAGCGGCAGACACCGCCAATGAGCCGCAACGCAAGCAACGCATGACGGCTGCTTTTAACCGTGGTTACCGCACATTTGCGGCAGTGCACACGGCCTGCACACCGGCGGCCATCGCCGCAGAAGAGAAATACCGTATCGAAGGGGCAACACTGGCGCAAGAAATCGCGTCAAGGTTTGGAAATTAGAGGTTTATTAACCTCTTTTGGCCGCAGGCCGTGCCGTTTTGATAAAAGACTGTTAGAGTTGTTAACAGGGTGGTAACGAGTTGCCTGCCTGTCGAGGATGAAAGATGCAAACAAGCCGTAACGAAATCCACGATATGATCGTGCATGAAAAAATGCAGGTCGCTCTGGAACATCAGAACGAAGCATGGGCCGATGGTATGGCCGATGGCATCGAGCCGGAGATCATCGCAGACGCCGCTATTGCTTTGGCCATGCGTGAAACCATCCGTATGCACGGCGAAGCAGGCGCAGAAGCCATGCTGGAATCGCTACGCCAGCGGATGCTCGAGGGCGAATTTTCCCCTCATCGCATTATTCAATAAGCCGGAGTTCATTCATGTCTCGCTCTCGCAAGGGGCTTTTGCGGTCTTCTGCCGCTCTGTCCTTGATGCTGTCCCTGACGCTCGCCACTGTCAGCTTTACCCATAATGCCTACGCGCTGTCAGAACTGAGACCGGCTCAAAATCCGTCGAGCAGCGAAAGCGACAAGCCTGCGGACAAGCAGCAACCGGTAGAGCCCGAGGCAATCGAAGGTGATTCGGATGGCATTCCCCTGCCCGACCCGTTGGTAAACCGCTCCTCCGGCCAGCAGACAGCCCCGCAGCAGAATGATGCACCGCAGATTTCCGCGCAGATCGAACATGATATCAGCAAGGCACCTGAGCCTGTGCGCCGCCTGCGCCAGCTCATCATCGATGCAGCCTCCACCGGCGACATCGAAAAGCTGCGCCCGCTCGTCAATCCCGGCCCCAACCAGGCACGCGTGGATGGCGATGGTGAAGACCCGATTGCCGCGCTGAAAAGCTTCTCCGGCGATCCTGACGGGCTGGAAGTTCTTGCCATCATCATCGATCTTCTCTCCACCGGCTATGCCCATGTCGATGTCGGCACACCGGATGAAATGTATGTCTTCCCCTATTTCGCCGGAAAGTCGCTGACCACGCTGACGCCGCCGGAAAAGGTGGAGTTGCTGCGCATCATCACCGCAGGTGATCTGGCCGACATGCAGGAATATGGCAATTACAGCTTTTACCGCATCGGCATCTCCAAGGATGGCCAGTGGAAGTTCTTCACTGCAGGCGACTAGGTCACCGTGGCGACAGAAGTCTCTGCGCTTGCTGTTGCTGCTCAAAAACCCTAACTGTTCAGGTAACAACGAACCTGAACGGTAAAGCTAATGTCCTCCGCCTTTCTCAACGACCGCGCCTTCATCCATGTCTCCGGCACCGGAGCCACGGATTTCCTGCAAAATCTCATCACCCCCGATCTCGACACGCTGCCTGCTGGCGAAGCTCGCCCGGGCGCGCTCTTGACGCCACAGGGCAAGATCATGTTCGAGTTCCTGATCTGGCGCGATGGCGAAGGCTATGTTCTGGAAACGGGTACCGACCAGCAGGACGCACTGCTGCGCCGCCTGACCATGTATAAGCTGCGCGCACCGGTGGATTTGAAGGCGGACGAAGCCAAGGGTGCCAGTGTGTTCTGGGACGAAGCCGCTCCTGAAGGCGCGATCAAAGACAGCCGCTTTGCCAAGGCAGGCGTCGAACTCTATCGCTTGCCCGGCCACTCTGCCTCTGCCGACGCCTCCAGCTATCATGCCCTGCGCATCGCTAACGGCATCGTTGTCGCTGGTATCGATTACCCCCTGAGCGATGCCTTCCCGCATGATGTGCTGATGGACGTGAATGACGGCGTTTCCTTCAAAAAAGGCTGCTTCGTCGGCCAGGAAGTCGTCTCCCGCATGAAGCACCGTGGCACGGCACGTCGTCGCGTGGTCACTGTCATAGCAGAGGCAGATTTGCCCGCTACCGGCACTGACATCCTCGCGGGTGGAAAGCCCATTGGCACGCTCGGCACCGTCAGCGGAAAGCAGGGTCTGGCCATCATCCGAACGGACCGCGCTGCAGATGCCATGGCATCTGGCACCGATATCACCACCGGCGGCATTGCCGTGACTGTTGCCCTGCCCGCATGGAGCGGCCTCAGCTTTCCCGCTGTCGATCCGGCAGTCACTGCGGAAGACTGAACGTGGCGAGCGTTAAAACACCGCGCGCATGGCAGCGCATGCTTTCCGGCAGGCGGCTCGATCTGCTGGACCCTTCACCGCTCGATGTGGAACTGGCTGATATCGCCCACGGCCTTGCCCGTGTCGCACGCTGGAATGGCCAGACGCGTGGGGATCACGCCTTCTCCGTGGCGCAACACAGCCTCATTGTCGAAACTGTATTTTGCCGGATGAATGCTGCTGCCACGCCTGATGATATGCTGATGGCGCTGCTGCATGATGCGCCGGAATATGTCATCGGTGATATGATTTCGCCGTTCAAATCCGTTGTTGGTGGCGGTTACAAGAGCGTGGAAAAGCGGCTGGAGGCTGCCGTGCATCTGCGTTTTGCCCTTCCGCCGCACGCCAGCCGCGATCTCAAGGATCGCATCAAGAAAGCCGACACGGTGGCCGCCTATTTCGAGGCGACCGAACTTGCCGGCTTCTCCATGGCGGAAGCACAGAAATTTTTCGGCCTGCCGCGCGGAATTTCCAGAGACATGATCGAGATCGACCCCATGCCTGCCCTTGAAGCACAAAGCCGTTTCATCGCGCGCTTCGAAGCCATCGAACTGCTGCGGAAGGCCAAGGCATGACTGCTATCGTTGTTTGCCCTCTGTCACGCATCGGCGAAATGGCCGTGCGCCACAAGTCCCGTGAAATGGTGACACTGATTGCCAAGGAACAGGCCTTCCACCGCCCCGCCGTCATTGCCGCAGACAGGCATCTGACGCTGCAAATGAACGACATCACCTTCAAGGGCACCGACAAGCTGATTGCGCCTGACGATCTGCATGTCCAGCAATTGATCGATTTTGCCCGTGGCTGGGACCAATCCGCTCCGCTGCTGATCCATTGCTGGATGGGCGTGTCCCGCTCTCCGGCTGCGGCCATCATCGTTGCCCTCACAGTTCAGCCGGATCAGGACGATGCGGCGCTTGCCGCACGGCTTCGCAACGTTTCTCCCTATGCCACGCCCAACGCCCGCATCATCGAAATCGGTGACAGGTTGCTCGGTCGCGGCGGGGCGCTGGTGGCCGCGATCAAAAAAATCGGGCGCGGCGCGGATACGGATGGCAACGTGCCCTTCGTTTTGCCGGTCCACGCGTTTGCCGGGCAATGACGGTCACGAACTGGAAGCCAAACATGCTCCCAGTTCTCCAGACCGAAGATCACGCCGCAAATTTGCGACAGGCGTTTCACACATCAAACGGTAATAGACTGTGTCGATGTATTCTCGTCATCGCTGTCCACGGACTGATAGAACTTGGCAATGTCTTCCAGACGCGAGAGCAAATCTTCGAGGGAGTTTTCGAGTGCGCTGCCATCATCGCTGCCCATCGTGTCATCGATCGATATGGATGGCGGTGGCTCTTCCGCGCGCTGCTTTGCCGTCAGCTCTTCCAGGCTGATCGCACCATCGGCATCACCATCGACCGTGCCGAACAGGCTGGTCGCCGTTTCTTCCGTCACATCATCTGGTCGCCCAGCCAGAAACTCGGTTTGTGAAATGACACCATCGCCATTCGTATCCAGCGCAGACAGGGCGGAGGACGTGGATTCTTCACTGTCTGCCCGTCCCGAAGATGACTGGAAATGTCGTCCAGACTCTTGCGCCGCTAGCTCTTCGCTACTGATCGCGCCATCGCCATCACTGTCGAGCTCGGTGAACAGGCTACTCGACATCTCCTCCGTCACTTCGTCAGGGCGGCTGGCCGCAAACTCGGATTGAGACAGCGTACCGCTCTCATCCGTATCGAGGCTGGAGAAATAACTGGCCTTTGCCTGATCATCCGTTTCGCTCGATGTTTCGCCAGACGCCGCACTCTGCGAAAGATTGAGGATAAGGCTCATCAGCGTGGATAGAAACTGGTTGATCGCACTGCCGCTGTCCGCACTATCGGATGTTATATCGGAGCCGGAAGAGGAGCCCGATGACGACGCGCCGCTCTCATCATAATCGATGGTGTTTTCGCTTGCCTTGCCGGTGCCACTAAGGCTGCGACTATATTGATAACTGGACGTGGTTGAAATGGTGGTCATTCACAGCCTCCCTGCCGGAGCAAATGCTTTTCAGACAGTTTTGGGGGACATGTTCGCGCCACGCACTAAAAGCGAACGAGCACACCATATCCTGATTTGCGCGCCGCACAAAAAGGATTTGTTAACCATTATTTCTAATTGTTATTTCGAAAATCTAATAAAGTTTTAAGCGATTTACGCTGGCAACGTCGGAATCCAAAGAACAGTTTTTCTGTTTCGCAATGGAGCAAAACCGGCATCGCCTCGTTACCAATTCAGACAAAATCAGACAAGAGGTTAAGGTTTATGGACCAGCAGGCAACCGATATCATCGTCGCATCTCAGGCGGCACTTCGCCAGGCAAGCGCCCTGATGGTTCAATATTCCTTCTCGATCGTCGGTGCCCTTCTTCTTCTCATCGTTGGCTGGATTGCCGCGACCCTGCTTCAGCGCTGGTCCTTTGAAGGGCTGTCGCGCATTCGCGGTTTCGATGAAACGCTGGCGCGCTTCTTCTCCGGCATCGTTCGCTATGTCGTTCTCATCCTCGTGCTCGTCATGGTGCTGGGCCAGTTCGGCGTGCAAACCGCCTCCATCCTCGCCGCCCTCGGTGCCGCAGGTCTGGCCGTCGGCCTCGCACTTCAGGGAACGCTTCAGAACATCGCCGCCGGCATCATGCTGCTTGTGCTCCGCCCGTTTCGCGTTGGCGAATATATCGAAACGAGTGCCGTTACCGGCACCGTCGTTGAAATCGGCCTCTTCGCCACGGAGCTGAAAACCAGCGATGGCCTCTATCGCCTCGCACCCAACTCCACGCTCTGGAACGTGCCGATCACCAATTACAGCCGCTTCCCCTCCCGCCGCCACGAACTCAGTGTCACCGTGCCCAAGGGCGAAAGCACCGCCGATGCCCAATCCATGTTGATGACCGTCGCCCGCTCCGACAGCCGCGTGCTGCTGGACCCCGCCCCCACCACCTTCATCGATTCCGTCACCAATGACAGCGCAACAGTCACCCTGCGCTACTGGGCCCGCAGCGAAAACTGGTTCGCCACCACCCGCGACGTGACCAAGGCTTTGAAGACGGCGTTTGACGAGCGGGATATGCGCGTGAGCGAACAAGCAGCGGAGTAAATTTCAAAGAAAAGGCCGGTAAGAACCGGCCTTTTTCGTACCGGCAATTAGGATTACTGCCCCATCGTGGATCGATGCGCCCAGCCCGTCATCCGTCTCTCAACCCAGGCCATCAGCGCATACATGACGATACCTTCCACCGCCAGCATCAGGAGACCGGCGAAGACCAGAGGCACGTTGAACTGGCTTTGGGCGGAACTCATCATGTTGCCGAGGCCGTAATTGGAAGCGACCGTTTCCGACACGACGGAGCCGACGAAGGCGAGTGTGATGGCGATTTTGAGGGAGCCGAAGAAATAGGGCATGGAGCGGGGAATGCCGACCTTCAGCATGATGTCCATCTTTTTGGCACCCAGCGCCCGCAAAACGTCCTCGGTTTCCGGCTCGATGGTGGCAAGGCCGGTCGCGACGTTGACGACGATGGGGAAAAAGGAAATCAGGAAGGCCGTCAGCACCGCAGGCACGGTGCCGATGCCGAACCAGATGACGAGGATGGGCACCAGCGCGACTTTGGGAATGGCGTTGAAGCCGATCATCAGCGGATAAAGCCCGGCATAAATAGTCTTAGACCAACCGATGAAAAGGCCGATGCCGAGCCCGGCGATCACGGCCAGCGCAAAGCCCAGCGTCGTCGTATAGAGCGTTTGCAGCGAATTTTTCCAGATCGGTGACCAATACTGAACAATCGCCTGCCCCACCCGCACCGGCGATGGTAGTATCGTTTGCGGCATGCTCAGCGCATGAACCAGAAGTTCCCAGAAAGCGAACAGCGCGAGCGTATAAAGCCACGGCGCGGCCTTGACCCAATTCACACGAGCAACGAGTGGCTGGCGCGGTTCTGCGGCCACGGGGCGTTCGACAACCGCACTCATGCCGCCACCCTCGCCTTGGCGATTTCGCCATGCAATTGCTGAACCATTTCGTTGAAGCTCTTCTCATACATCAGATCGAGTTGGCGCGGACGGGCGAAAGGCACCTTGTGCTCGGCCAAAATCCTGCCTGGGCGCGCACTCATCACGAAAATCTTGTCGGCCAGGAAGGTCGCCTCGCGCAGATCATGGGTGACGAGAATGATGGTCACGCGTTTGGCAGCGTGCAGATCGCGGATGACGCACCACAATTCCTCGCGGGTGAAAGCATCCAGCGCGCCGAATGGCTCGTCCAGCATCAGCAGGTCGGGCTCGTGGATCAGCGCACGGCATAGATTGGCGCGCTGCTGCATGCCGCCGGAAAGCTGCCATGGAAACTTGGAGCCGAAGCCTTTCAGCCCGACAATTTCCAGCAGACGTTCCGCCTTGGCGACATATTCAGCCTTGTTGGCCCGCAGCCGGTGGCGATGTTTTTCAACGATTTCCAGCGGCAGAAGAATGTTTTCCAGTGTCGTGCGCCACGGCAGCATGGTTGGGTTCTGAAACGCCATGCCGACGATGGACACCGGTTCCGTGACCTGCTTGTTCGCGACGATGACATTGCCTTTTTGCGGAATATGCAGGCCGGTGACGAGCTTCATCAAGGTCGATTTGCCGCAACCGGATGGCCCGACGACGGCGGCGAACTGGCCCTTTCTGACCTTGAGATCGAGGCCTGAAACGGCAAGCGTGCCCGATGCCCCGCCATAGCGCATATCAACGCCATCGATTTCAACCAGATGAGGCATGCTTGTTCCTGTTTCTGAATTTCGCGGTCGGTCACCCTCGAGAGGCGACTTTAGTTTCCGTCATTCCGGCCTTGAGCCGGAATGCAGCAGCGTCGCGTCTGCGACGCAAAGAACCTTCTTGCGATCAAGGACTTGATCGCACTGGACCCCGGCTCAAGGCCGGGGTGACGGCGGTCTTAAGGTACTCGAGACAACTTCAAGGCAGCAGACGCTCATCCTTCGGCGGCAGATAGCTGGCATCGAAAACCTGTTCCGCCTTCACATTGCCCTTGAGGCCAACGGAGACTTTCAGCGTTTCCATGGAGGCCGCCAGCCGCGCCGGGTCCACGCCACCCATGCCGTTTTCAACCACGTAAGGCGTCTTGATGTTCATGGCGTTGGCCATGGTCAGGCGTTGCAATTCGATATCGCTGTTGAGCGTTTCGTTACGCTTCAGAACGGCGGCCACGTCCTCTTCCGGGTTTTTGACCGAATCGGCAAAACCCTTGGCCAACGCTTTCAGGAAACCCTTCACGGCCTCAGGATTTTTCTCTGCAAAATCAGTGTTTACCAGCACCGCATTGCCATAGAGATTCAAGCCATGCTCGGCCATCAGAATGGTGGAAATATCGTCGTCGGCGATGCCCTGCGCCTTCAGGTTCAGAATAACGGAGAAAGCAAAGCCGAAGACCGCATCCACGTCACCCTTTGCCAGCATCGGCTCACGCACTGGAAAGCCGATGGACTGGATATCGATCTTGCTGTCATCGATCTTTGCGACCTGCTTGAAGGCCTTCCACTGCGCAAAGGCGCCATCCGGCGGCGGTGCGCCCAGCTTCTTGCCTTCCAGTGATTTCGGATCACCCGTAACGCCCAAAGACTTGCGGCCAACGACGGCAAAGGTCGGGCGCTCATAGACCATGTAAACGGCCTTCACCTTCTGGGTCGGGTCTTCATCCAAGAATTTCATGACAGAATTGATGTCGCCGAAGCCCATCTGGTAAGCGCCAGTCGCGACGCGCGGAATGGCCTCGACCGAGCCGTTACCGCTGTCGATGGTTACATCCAGACCTTCGGCCTTGAAGTAACCCTTGTCCTGCGCCAGCAGGAAACCGGCGGCTGGGCCCTCGAACTTCCAATCGAGTGTGAATTTTATGGGTGTTTCCGCGAAGGCTGGGAGTGGAGCAGTTGCAATGGTTGCAAACATACCGATAGCGGCCAAAGCCGCTGTTTTTGATAACAGCCTTCGCGTCAACATTCTGATTTTTTCCCTCTGGAGATTTTTATCTCGTTGGGGCCATACAAACCAATTTGATCAGCGATAGCAAGTAAAAATCGCACATATTTTGCTCAAAATTTATATCGCACAAAATATAATCACCATTTATCAAACTTGCGTGCAACCGCATATTTCGCGGGCAACCACCTCACTTGTCACATGATTGTTCACAAGATGAACACATCGTTCTCAAGGCGCGGGATTGCCAAAAATCCCGCCTCAGAGAACATACCGCCATGAATGAAGACTTGGAGAACCGCTCATGACGTCTGCCCTTGGCATCCACCACATCACCATGATTACCCGCAAGGTGCAGGCCAACGTGGATTTCTACGTCGGTTTTCTGGGTCTGCGGCTGGCCAAGCGCACCGCTGGCTTTGAGGACGCGTTGCAGCTTCACCTGCTTTATGGAGATCACGCCGCCTCTCCCGGCTCCCTCCTGACATTTCTCGTCTGGGAAGATGGTGCACAAGGCCGGGTGGGTTATGGACAGACGCTGGAAGTGTCGCTCGCCATCGATCCCGGCAGTATCGGCTTCTGGCTGACGCGGGCGCTCTCTGCCGGTATTCGCACGGAAGGCCCGATGGAGGAATTCGGTGAGCCGGTCATTCGCCTGAAAGACCCTGACGGTATCATCCTGAAACTCGTCGGCACCCACGCTTTTCCAGAAGCGGCACCGCATGAGGCCCCGGGCATTCCGCTGGAACATGCCATTCGCCGCATTCGCGGTGCAACCATGCTGAGCGAAGTGCCGGAAGAAACCGAGAGTTTTCTGACCAAGCATTTCGGCTACATCAGCGTCAGCCAGCACGGCTCCATCCGCCGCACGGTTTCTGCCTCGGGCGACATCATCGATGTGCGGGATGCCACTGGTTTCTGGTCCAGCGCGCCCGGCACCGGCACGGTGGATCATATCGCCTTTCGCGCGGCGGATATGGACGAGTTGAATGAGACGCTCCAAGGGCTGAAATCGCTCAACTCCTCGCCGACGAATGCGCATGATCGCAAATATTTCCACTCGCTTTATGTCCGCGAGCCCGGCGACGTGCTGATCGAAATGGCGACGGATGGACCCGGCATGACGGTGGACGAACCGTTTGAGACAATGGGCGAGCAATTGTTCATCCCGCCGCTGTTCATGCGCGATGAAGAGGATGTGCGCGTGGCGCTGCCGCAGTTCTCGCTGCCGGGCGAAGAACGCGTCATCTACCGCGACCTGCCCTTCGTGCACCGCTTTCACACGCCTGCTAACCCGGATGGCAGCACGATCATTCTGCTGCACGGTTCCGGCGGCAGTGAAACCAGCCTCATGGCGCTGGCTCACACGGCCAATCCGCATGCCACGCTGCTGGGCGTGCGGGGACGCAGCACGGAAGAGGACATCGCCCGCTGGTTCCGCCGCTTTGCCGATGGCACGTTCGATCAGCGGGATATCACGTCGGAAGCCGAAGCCTTTGCCGCCTTCATGGAAGGGGCAATGCACGCCTATGGACTCGAGAAGAGCAAGCTCAGCTTCATCGGCCATTCCAATGGCGCGAATTTCCTCGCGGCCTTCTTTGCGCTTTACCCGGAATTTGCCGCCCATGCCCTGCTTTTGCGGCCCATGCCGGTGCTGACGCATTGGCCGGAAGCCGATCTCTCCGGCACGCGCTTCTCGCTGGCGGCGGGCGAAACGGACCGCTACCGCGACAGGGCTGACGCATTGAAACAGCACCTGATCGACAATGGCGCAGACGCGGAAGTGACCGTTCTGCCGCATGGTCACGAACTGGGTCTAGACGATGTGGAGCTTGCCAAACGATGGGCGAAAGCCTTGCCCACAACCGGTCTTGCATAAACAGCTAAAAAGGGCTTAAAAAACAGGACCATATTCGGGGTTCTTATGACACTGTTCCTGTTTCTGCTCATCATCGGCTATGTCGTTGCCTTCTTCTATACGCTGAATGCCAGCATTAAGAACTCCCGACGGCTGACCGCCGTCGAGGCAGAATTGACGGCGCTGAAAGCACAGATCGCTTCGGGTGGGGTGGCGCTTGCAGCACCATCTCAAGACGCGACCTTACCCACCGAGGAAGAGGCGGAAGCAGCGGCGGCTCAGAGTGAAGCCGTTGAAGAGACTGCGGACGAACAGCCGCCCATCGCCGCGCAGGTTGCGGCAGATGAGCCAGTGACCGAAGCGGCACCGGAAGCCTTCACGTTACCTGCCACACCTGCCCGCCCGAAAGAAAGCTTCGAAAGCAGGCTCGGTGCGCGCTGGGCGGTCTGGGCCGGTGGTCTGGCGCTGGCGCTTGGCGGCATTTTCCTGGTCAAATACTCCATCGAAAGCGGCCTTCTCAGCCCCGCCGTGCGGCTGGCCATGGCGGCGATCTTCGGCCTGCTACTGGCGGCAGCCGGCGAAGCCATCCGTCGCAAAATGGTGCCGGGCATCGCAAACGCCTATTCCAATGCCATGATTCCCGGCGTGCTTACGGCAGCAGGCGCGCTGACGCTGTTCGGCGTCACCTACGCGGCTTACGGAATTTACGAGTACATCGGGCCAACCACGGCATTCATTCTGCTGGCGCTTGTCGGCTTTGCCACCATCGCGCTTTCGCTATTGCATGGGCAGGCGCTGGCTGGGCTTGGCCTTCTCGGCTCCATGGTCACCCCTGTGCTGATCTCCACCGAAAGCCCCAATATCTGGGCGCTGTTCGGCTTCCTCACCGCCTCGTGGCTTGCCACGGCTGCCGCCTCGCGCAGCCAGCGCTGGCATATGGTTCCGGCACTTGCCAATATCGGGCTTGGCCTCTGGGCCATCGGCTACATGGTGTTTGCGCCCATTATCGAGGCCGAACCCGTTGTCGCCAGCCTGATCGCCATGATTGCCGGTTCGATCTGGATTTGGCCCGGAAAATACCCCGGCCAGCCGCGTGACATGACCATTTATGCGCCGCGTTCCGACAGCTATCTTCCCGTTGTCGCAGAACTGCTTAGCCGCCTCCCAGCCAGCCTCGGCGTGGCCCTGTCTCTGGCGGTGGTACTCCCGGCGCTCGCCTTCTCCGTCATTGAAACAGCGATCACGATGCACCCGGCCTTCGCCATGGCCGTTCTCATTTTGGGTCTGGCGGCACTGGGCGCGGGCCGTAATTATGCCGTCTGGCCCGCCATTTTCGCGTCCATCGCAGCACTTGGCTGCGCCAATCTGCTGGCCGGTTTCGGCATCAATTATATGCCCATGCTGGGTGATGCGACGACCGCGCTTTCCACTGCTGACGCGGTTGCTGTGCAAGGACCGGTCACGCGGATATTGGGCATTCTCTTTCTGCTGTTTTCCTGGCAGGCCGTGCGCAGCAAAACGTCAAACGACCCATCCTTCGGCACACTTTGGGCCGTCATCGGCTCGGTCGTCCCGCTTGGTCTCGGCATCATCAGCTTCGTGCAATATGGCAACCTCTCCCGCGACTGGCTGCATGCCGCTTATGGCCTGGCGGTCGGGCTCGTTTTGCTGGGCAGCGCCTACCGGCTGGACCGCAAGGCGGATGATGCTTTCGTCGGGCCTATCAACGTCATGGTGTTCGGCTCGTTTCTGGCCTTCACCTTCCTCGTCCATACGCTCACCGAAGGACTTGCGACCACCATCCTCATCCCCGTCATCGGCTTTGCCTATGTGCTGGGCGCGCGGCGCTGCTCCTGGGCCGCACTGCCATGGGTCATGGCGCTGGCTTCCCTCATCGTTCTCGGTCGCATTGCGTGGGAACCGACCATTGTCGGCCCGCAGAACCTTGGCACGACGCCGGTCTTTAATGCGCTGCTGCCCGGTTACGGTGTTCCGGCCCTGCTCGCCATCGCATCCGCATGGCTGTTGCGCGACTGGCCGGGTGTGCGGGCAAGGAATTTCCTGCAGGCCATCGCCAGCCTCATGGGCCTCTTGGCCATCGCCATCCTCGTGCGCCATGCCATGAATGGCGGTGTTCTCAACGACACCGTGCCGACACTCGGCGAACAGTCCATCTACACGCTGCTGACCATCGGCATGTCTGGCGTGCTGATGACGCTGGATATGAAAAGCCCAAGCCCGATCTTCCGTTATGGCTCCATGCTGGCGGGTGTCATCGCCATGTTCAATGTGCTGGTCGCGCATTTCTTTGTGCTCAACCCTTACTTTACTGGCGAAAACACCGGGCCTTGGCCGTTCCTCAACCTGCTGCTGATCGGCTATCTGCTTCCGGCCATCGCCTATGCCGGGCTGTCCTGGTATGCGCGCGGCAAACGCCCGGTGGCCTATGTCACGCTGCTGGCTCTCTCGGGTGCCGCACTCGGCTTTGCCTGGGCAACGCTCTCCGTGCGCCGCTTCTGGCAGGGCGAGAATATCGCGGACTGGAAGGGCTTTCTTCAGGGCGAAACCTACAGCTACTCCGTCGTCTGGCTGGTCATCGGCGTTCTGCTGCTCGTTCTCGGCTCCCGCTTCAATGCCAAGAGCCTGCGGCTTGCCTCGGCAGCTCTCGTTCTACTGGCCGTTGCTAAGGCTTTCCTCATCGATATGAGCAATCTGGAAGGCGTACTGCGCGCCCTATCCTTCATCGGCCTTGGCGTGGTGCTGATCGGCATCGGACTGTTCTACCAGAAGATATTGACCGCCCAACCCAAGCCGGAGGAAGCGCAGGGGTGATTGCGCCTGCTTTCCCCGCGTCTTAAAAGCAACGGTCAAGACGGGGGAATCACATGCAGGCACAAGCCTTTGCGCCTTACGAACAGCTTGCCGAAACGCTGATGCCGCATGCGGCGGAAGGCGACGACGGATCGCACGATCTGGCGCATATCCACCGCGTGTTTCGCAATGCCATGCGCATTCACGCGCAGGAAGGCGGCAACGGCACAGTGCTGGCGGTAAGCGTGCTGCTGCATGATTGTGTGGCCGTGGAAAAGAACTCCCCACTGCGCGCTCAGGCTTCGCGGCTGGCAGCGGAAAAAGCCTCCGGCATTCTCCGTGACCTTGGCTGGGAAGACACGGACATCAAGGCCGTCGCGCACGCCATTCTGACCCATAGTTTCTCCGCCAATATCGCGCCGGAAACGCCGGAGGCCAAAATCCTTCAGGATGCGGACCGACTGGATGCCATCGGCATGGTGGGTGCGGCCCGCTGTTTCTACATTGCGGGGCGCATGGGCTCGGCTCTTTACGATCCCGCCGATCCGCTGGCAAAGAACCGCCCGCTTGACGACCGGCGCTTTGCCATCGACCATTTCGAAAACAAGCTGTTCAAGCTGGCAGACGGTTTCCAGACCGAAGCCGGACGGCAGATCGCCAAGGAACGGCACGAGCGGTTGAAGCAGGTTCTCGACCTGTTTCTGGATGAGATATGAGGCCCATCATGCGTATTACCGAACTCAACATCTACCCGCTGAAAAGCGCCCGCGGCATTTCGCTGTACGAAAGCCGTATCACAGCGGAAGGCCTGCCTGGCGACCGCCGCGCCATGCTGGTCGATCCATCCGGCCAATTCATCACCCAGCGCGAACTGCCCGAGATCGCCCAACTCATCGTCAAGGCTGAAGGAGCGGGTTTCCATCTTGCCATTGATGACAAGGGTGAAATTCTGGCTCTGCCATCCGGCAATCGCCTCGACGCAACGGTCTGGAAGTCCGTGGTGGATGCCGCCGTCGCCACGGATGACGTCAACCTCACGCTGTCCGGCTGGCTCAAGCGCGATGTGAAGCTCGTCTTTTTCGATGAGCAGTCACGCCGCATCGCCAGCCCGGAATGGGCAGGAAACGACTCGCCGGTCACTTTCGCAGACGGCTACCCGATCCTCGTCACCACCACGGCATCCCTTGCCGCGCTCAATGAGAACATGGCCGCCAATGGCGAGGACCATGTCGGTATGGAGCGGTTCCGCCCCAATATCGTGCTGGAGACGGATGAGCCTTGGGCCGAAGACCGCTGGGCCGCGCTTGAGATCAACGGCATCCGCTTCGACCTCGTCAAGCCTTGTGCCCGCTGCATCATGACCACGCAGGATCAGACGACCGGCTCCCGCGACGTGCCCTCCCCCATGAAAGCGATGGGCCGCCTGCGCATGTCCGCCGACCGCCGCGTTCCCGGCCCACTGTTCGGCTGGAATGTGACGCCGCGCGGCGAAGGCGCGATTGCGGTGGGGGATGTGGCGCGCGTTGTGGAAGAGCGTGTGGAAGGCTGGGCGTTCAAACGACGGGGATGAACTCCATTCCCCGTCGATCGCCTTATTTAGAAAAGACTTTTATTGAGCACCCTGCGCATGGGGATGCACTATTTGGCAACCAATACAAAATCATATAGACGATTTTTACATAAGTCTAAATCCGTACAATTTTATTTTAAGCTTTCGGAATTAATATTTTTATTTACTATTCGGATTCACGTTGTTTTAGGTCAACGTATTTTAATTAAAGTTACATTTAATATTTGAAACATCTAAATAAGATGAAGATAAAAATCTGGACGATGACTGTAATGTCGCTTTTGGCTAGCCCAATGGGGCCTGCACACGCTGAAGATACTTCGCTGACGGGCTCATGGAAGCTTGTTAGCTATGAGGTCGAATCCCAATCCACCGGTAAAAAAATCCCCGCAATGGGCGATCGTCCGTCCGGGCGGGTTATTTTCACAGAGGATCACCGCGTTTCCTTCGTGCTAACAGGAGAAGGCAGGAAAGCTGGCGGCACGGACGCAGATAAGGCGGCGCTGTTAAACACATTGGTTGCCTATACTGGTATAGAGACGATCAAGACGAATGAATGGTGCACCCATGTCGAAGCGTCATGGAACCCGGAATGGGTCGGCACAACGCAGTGTCGCGAATTCCGTCGCACCGGCGACCGGCTGGAGGTGTTCACACCTTGGCGGCAGATGCCCAATTGGCCTGGCACGACGCGTTCCATCGTTGTGTTCACGCGCGACAAATAAAATTCAACTCAAGAAGGGCTCCATCATCAGGTGGGGCTCTTTCATGGAACTGCGCACCGCTCGACACCTGAAACAATCCCATCAGTCATTCTCATTCCATCTTCAAGAAAAGTCGCTGGAGAGATCGGTGAACAAGGGCTAATATTCCCCGATCGACCGGGGAACATCCATGTCCAATACAAAACGAATCACCAGCCAGCCTATGCCTTGGCTCATCATCGTCGCTGGCTCGCTGATTGCCGTGCTGACCTTCGGGCCTCGTTCGGCCATGGGTTTCTTTCAGCTGCCCATGCTGGCAGATACGGGGTGGGATCGCTCCACCTTCGGTTTCGCCATGGCTCTGCAGAACCTGTTCTGGGGTCTTGGCCAGCCGTTCTTTGGCGCGTTGGCGGATAAATTCGGCACGGGCCGCGTGCTGGTCCTATCAGGCCTGATCTATGCGGCTGGGCTTGTGTGCATGTCGGTGGGCACATCTCCGCTGTGGCTGCATCTGGGTGGCGGCGTTCTTGTCGGGCTTGGCATTGCGGCAGGTTCGTTCAGCGTCATTCTCTCGGCCTTTGCGCGGCATGTAACGCCGGAGCAACGCTCCATGGCCTTCGGCATCGGCACGGCTGCCGGGTCTGCCGGCATGTTCATCTTTGCGCCCATCAGCCAGGGTCTGATTTCCACCTATGGATGGTCGGACAGCCTTGTGTGGCTGGCGGCAATCATGCTGATCGTGCCGCTGCTGGCATGGCCGTTACGGGGCAATTCCTCATCCGGCACGCAGTCTCAGGCGCAGTTCAAGCAAACAGCCGCGCAGGCGCTGAAGGAAGCGCTGGGCCATAAGAGCTACCTCCTGCTGACCACGGGCTTTTTCGTCTGCGGCTTTCAGGTCGCCTTCATCACCGCGCATTTCCCCGCCTATCTCGGCGATATCGGTATCGAACCGCGCTATGCGGTCATCGCCATGGCGTTGATCGGCTTTTTCAATATCGCGGGCTCGCTTGCCGCCGGTTTCATCGCCCAGCGTTATTCCAAGCCCTATCTTCTGGCCTACATCTATATCGGCCGCTCCATTGCCGTCACCGCATTCCTGCTGCTGCCGCAAACGCCGCTATCGGTCATCATATTCGCTGCCGTGATGGGTATTCTGTGGCTTTCCACCGTGCCGCCGACAAACGGCCTCGTCGCGATCATGTTCGGCACGCGCCACCTCGGCATGCTGGGCGGCGTCGTGTTTCTGTCGCACCAGATCGGCTCGTTCCTCGGTGTGTGGCTGGGTGGCTTCCTTTATGACAAGCTCGGCTCTTACGATGTCGTGTGGTGGCTGGGTGTCGTCATGGGCCTGTTTGCCGCCGTCGTGCACTGGCCAATCGAAGAGCGCGCCGTGGTTCGACCGGCTATCGCCTGACGACAAGGCTCAGCCAGCCTTATCCAACGCCTTCAATGCCGCCTGCACGAAACCGTCGCGGGTGGCATTTTCGTTGAGGCCACGCGGCTCGTAAACATGCCGGTGCAGAAAGTGTCCCGTCAGGCGAAAGGCAGCAGCAAGGCTTTCGCTGTCGGCTGCCTTGGAGTGTTCGGTGCTGAGAAACTGCGGCAGAGCCAGCAAGCGCGTGGCATAGGGCGCGCCGGCGGTGCGGCACACGGCCCTGCCCGTCTTGGGCGATACATAGACCAGATCACTGCGCAGACCAGTGGCCGCACATTCGTTGAGATCGAGCCCGAAGCCCAGATCATCCAGAACAGCCAGTTCGAAGCGCACGAAGAGTTCCCCGGCATCGGCAGGGTCGGCGAGATTGTCGAGAATCACATCCAGCGCGTCGTAAAGATGCGGGTGCGGATCTCGTTCCGGCAACAGGCGCAGCAAGGCGGCCATGGCCTGAACGCCGTAAACGGCGGTTGCCGTTTCCATTAGCTGTCCGGCGCGCAACTGTAGCGGTTCGATACGAAAGTCGCCCAGATGATCGTCAAGACGTGCCCGCCACGTGACATCGACACGGTTGCCGGGCTGAAGCACCGGCTGCATGGCGCGGGAACGACCTGAACGCACCAAACCCAGATGGCGCCCACGGGTGCGCGTCATCAATTCGGCAATGACGCTCGTCTCGCCGTGGCGCTTTACGCCCAGAATAATAGCATCGTCCTGCCACTGCATGGAATGGTTCGCTTAATGTGCCGCTTCAAGCAGGGATTATAACCGATCCGGCGCAGCGGCGCTTAACTTTCGTGGCCCATGATGCGGGTGACGAAAGCCTTCAGTTCCACCTCGCCAAACGGCTTGTCCAGAAGGTGAGAATTGGCGAAATCTGGCGGAAAGCCGCTGGTATCGCCATAGCCGCTGACAAAGCCGAAGGGAATCGAATGCTCGCGCAAATGGCGTGCAAGCTCATAGCTCATGCCATCGGACAAGCTGACGTCCAGAAGCACACAGTCTGGCCGCGCCCGCGAAAGTGATTCCTTGGCTTGAAACAACGTCGTCGCGATATCGATGGTGTTCACGCCCATGGACTGAAGGGACGTCTCGACATCCATCGCAACTAAATATTCGTCCTCGACGATGAGAACCCGTTGAGGCAACATTTCTTATCTTCCTCAAGGCGCGACGCAACCGCGACTGCAATAAATTTCCGCGACTGCGGAATCAATGGTTTTATGACATCGCAGATAGGCTGGTGCTAGTCATTTAAAAAAGACATAGCAGAACGAATGGAGAATACATCAGAAAACTCTAAATAAACGGTCTCGCCTTGCGGTTATCCGGCTCCCAACTGGCAGCTTGTGCCAATCCGTCATTGTCCAGCACGAGGCATCCCTTGTCCGTCCAGCGGATGAGGCCACGATCCGCAAGTTTGCGAAGTGTCTTATTTGTATGAACGATGGAAAGTCCAAGCGTATCAGCCACATGCTGCTGCGTGACGGGGATTGGCCCATCCTTTTCCAGAAGCCCTACCCTTGCCGCCTTATTGTAAAGAAACGCCAGCAGATAGGCCGCCCGCTCCAGCGCCGTGCGCCTGCCGACGCTCAGCAGATGGCTATCCAGCATGCGCTCTTCGCTGGCGGCAATCCAGGTAATGTCATAGGCAAGTGACGGGTGATCGCCGAAAAGACTGCTCAGCCGACCACGCTCGAACACACACAATGTCACGGGAGACAGCGCCTCGACGGAGTGCTGCATCTCCCCCATCACCGTGCCCTGCAAACCAACAAGATCGCCCGGCATCAGATAGTTGAGAATCTGGCGCCGGCCATCCTCCAGGGTTTTGTAGCGGAAACCCCATCCGCTCAGCACGGTGTAAAGGTGAGCACTGTGGGAGCCTTCCATCAGCACGATGGCGCCTGGCTCCACGGAAAGTTCCCCCGTTTTGAAACGGGAGACGAAATCCAGCTCAGGCGGGGAAAAATCCCGGAAATGTTTGAGGCCGCGCAAGGGACATTGCTCGCAGGGCGTGGTTGAAAATCCGTTGGGCTTTTTGGGCGACATGAATATCCGTAAACAACAAAACCGATAACGCTATCAAAGGCTTCAACCCGTACGCCCGCTTTCGGTTCCGTTGCGGACAATCAGTTTCGCGGAAACTCCAGACCCATTTCCCGGAAACGTTCCGGATCATCGCCCCAGTTCTCACGCACCTTCACGAACAGGAACAGGTGAACCTGCTGCTCGAGGATTTCAGACAGCTCCTTGCGGGATGCGGTCGAGATCGCCTTGATCGCGTCGCCGTTCTTGCCAAGCGCGATTTTCTTCTGGCTGTCCCGCTCGACGTAGATGACTTGCTCGATGCGAACAGAGCCGTCCTTGCGCTCTTCCCACTTTTCGGTTTCGACGTGGGAGGCGTAGGGAAGCTCCTGATGCAGGCGCAGGAAAAGCTTCTCGCGGGTGATTTCGGCGGCCAGCTGACGCATTGGCAGGTCGGAAATCTGGTCTTCCGGGTAATACCACGGGCCCTGCGGTAACTCTTCCGAGAGATAATCCATCAGATCATCGCAGCCGGAACCGGTGGTAGCCGAGATCATGAAGGTGCGGTCGAAGGACACGACCTCGTTTGCCGCAGAGGCAAGCTTCAGCAGGTCTTCGCGCTGAACCTGGTCGATCTTGTTCAGGCAGAGAATCTTGGTCTGCTTGACGTCTTTCAGGCCTTCAAGAATCGTCTGCGCATCGCCCTTCAGGCCACGTTCGCTGTCTATCAGCAAGAGAATGACGTCGGCATCCTTGGCGCCGCCCCATGCGGAGGTGACCATGGCGCGGTCCAGCCTGCGGCGGGGTTTGAAAATGCCGGGCGTGTCCATGAAAACGATCTGGGCATTGTTATGGATCGCAATGCCGCGCATCACCGCACGCGTCGTCTGCACCTTGTGGCTGACGATGGAAACCTTGGCGCCAACGAGGCGGTTGACCAGCGTGGACTTGCCAGCATTGGTCGGGCCGATCAGCGCAACGAAGCCGGAATGGGTCGGTCTGGTTTCGCCAGCGTCTGTACCGTTGTCTTCACCCGGCGCGGCGTCGAATTCATTCTCTGTCATGGGTATCCAATCAGTTTGCGGCAGATGATTTCTGCCAAACGCCTTCGCGTTCCAAAAGTCTGGTCGCGGCCACCTGCTCTGCGGCACGCTTTGAGCGGTCTACGCCCGTTTCCGGCGCAACGCCGGGTACTTCCACCGTCACCGTGAAACTCGGATCGTGGTCCGGTCCGGTGCGGTCGTCAATCCTGTAAAGCGGAGTCGTCGCAAATTTTGCATGCGCCCACTCCTGCAATTCCGTCTTGGCATCACGGCGACCGGCATCCACGCTGGTGGCCCGCTTCTGCCAGTATTTCAAGATGAAGCTGCGCGCAGCCTCCAGCCCGCCATCCAGATAGATGGTGGCAATCAGGCTTTCCACGACGTCGGCACGCACGTTCAACATGGTCTTGCCGGTCAGCTTCTTCACATCGGAGCCGGTGCGGATGAACAGGTGCAGGCCCATCTCATCGGCAATCGCCGCGCAGGAATCGGCACTCACCAGCTGGTTGAGGCGAACGGAAAGCTCACCTTCGCTAGCCGAACGGAAGGTGGAAAACAGCAGTTCGGCGACGCAGAGGCCCAGAACACGGTCGCCCAGAAATTCCAGACGCTCATAATTTCCGGCCTTGGAAGAACGGGCGCTTGCATGGGTCAAGGCCCGGTCGAGCCGGGCCTTTTCTCTGAAATTATATCCGATGAGGGCTTCCAGACGACCGATTTCCTCCATCGAAAGCGGTTTGGTCTTGCTCATTTGACGACCTTGAACAGGCGGTCCCAACGCATATTGGCTGGCCAATCCCAGACGCGGCTGAACGGCGTGTCGTTGCCCAGCGAGAAGAAGATGACGCTCGCGCGGCCAATCAGGTTTTCAGCAGGCACGAAACCGACGTCGAAACGGCTGTCCAGCGAGTTGTCGCGGTTGTCGCCCATCATGAAATAATGGCCTTCAGGCACGATGAATTCGCGGGTGTTGTCACCGCGCGAGTCTGGCGACTGGTCCAGCGTGTCATAGGTCACGCCATTATCCAGCGTTTCGCGGAACACCGGAACGTTTGCACCGGGATCGGCACGGTAATCGGAGGTGAAGACACCATCAGCCTGCTTTGGCACCGGCTGACCATTGATCAGCAGCACGCCGTTGGTGACCTGAATGCGGTCACCCGGCAGGCCAACGAGGCGCTTGATGTAATCGACATCAGGGTTCGGCGGCAGACGGAAGACAACGACGTCACCGCGCTTCGGCTCGCTGAACTCGAGAATACGGCCCGAAAACAGGTTCGGGGAGAACGGCAGCGAATATTTCGAATAGCCGTAGGAGAACTTGTTGACGAACAGATAGTCGCCCACCAGCAATGTCGGCATCATAGAGCCGGACGGAATGGTGAAGGGCTGGAACAGGACTGTGCGGATGACCATTGCCAGAAGCAACGCCTGCACGATGACCTTGACGTTTTCCCAAAGGGCGCTCTGCTTCTTTTCAGCTTTTTCGGACACTTAAAGACCTGCCTGCTCGTTCTTCAATTTCAACGGACTTCCGTAAAGCCTGCTGCGTGAAGAAAGGTAACGCTCAGGCTTTAAATCAGTGTTCTGGCGCATGTCGTTTTAGCAAGATCAATGCGCACTTTTGGCGACATGCTTTAGAGCGTTTCCCAAACAAAAGAAAGCGTTTCCATACTGCCAGCCAGCCGTAAACCCCTGTAACCCCGCAATTCAGCGTTATTTGGTTACCGGCAGTGCCTCGATTATGACAAAGGCCTGCGCGTAAGGAAACTCGTCGGTGATGGTGAGGTGGATGACAGCCTCATGCCCGGCGGGCAAAAGCTTGGTGAGACGTGTCGCCGCGCCATTGGTCAGGATCATAGTCGGCTTGCCGCTCGGCAGGTTGACGACACCCATGTCCTTCCAGAAAACGCCCTGCGCCAGACCGGTGCCCAAGGCCTTGGAACAGGCCTCCTTGGCTGCGAAACGCTTGGCGTAGGAAGCGGCGCGGTTCTTGCGGCCATCGGATTTGGCCTGCTCGACGGCGGTAAAGCATCGATTGGTGAAACGGTCGCCGAAGCGAGAGATGGAGGTCTCGATGCGACGGATGTCGATGAGATCGCTGCCCATGCCTATAATCATTCAGTCATACCCAAAGCGGATTTTCGGTTGGCCACATGCTGCGCCAGCATGTGGTGCTTCTGCGCCCTGAAACTGCGGATGATCGCGTAGACGCTGACATAGGCGATGATGGCAGACAGCACAGCCGGAATGACCGCGCCGACGGTCATCGGCTCCAGCACGGGCCGCCACAGTTGCAGGAAATTCATATGGCTGAAGAGCGACACGAAATCCACATGCGGGGATGCGCTACGGTCTCCCCGCCCGAGAATGAAGTGACCGAGTTCCCAGGTGGACGCCCAGATCAGCGGAAATGTCAGGGGATTTGCGAAGGTCGTGCCGAGAGCGGCTGCCACCAGATTGGCTCTCAAAATGAAGCCGAGAACCATGGCGATGATGATATGAACGCCGAGAAAGGGCGTCCATGCGACTGCCACGCCAATCGCCACACCCGCCGCCACGGAATAGGGAGATGCAGACAGCCGCACGAGCCTCAGCTTCAAGTACCGAAGCGAACGGCGAAAACCCATGCGCGGCCAAAGAGCGGCGCGCAATCGTTCAAGTGGTCCAGCGGGTTTACGGCGGCGAAACGGCATCAGAGGAACTTATTGCATCGTTTCGAATACGCCAAGGGCAAACCGCAGGCTGAACCCAAAGAGCGCATTTCATTTGCGCTCCGTATCATTCCATACCGGCATGGCCGGTATGCGTTTTTGCATTACTTGCGGAACATGCCGCGATCGACTTCGCGCTGGCGGAATTCCAGGTCGATGCGCGATACGGAGTCGCTGAGGTAATCGAATTCGCGTTCCTGAGTGGTCTTGCCACGAACGGCACGGGCGATCTTGCGAAGGGGTCCAAACATCTTCTTTTCCTTTTCCAGATACATCGGCCACATCATCGGGTCTGTCCCGGCTGGCCGTTTTCTTGCTCTTGATTTCTGGAGTGAAGATAGTTCCGTTTACCGCCAATGACTACAGACAGGACAAGGCCGCTGCCATGCGCTGAGCGCATAACAACGGCCCTGAGTGTCAATTATTAGGCAAAACTGCCTCAATCGAAGGCACGTTTGACCGTTGAGACGCAGTCAAGGTCTTTGAGCTGTGACAGAAGCTGGTTCAGCTGGCGTAAATCCCAGACCTCGACATCGAGTGCCAACTCGGAAAAGTCCGTACCGATTCTAACCATGTTCAGGCCGCGAATATTCACGTCCAGCGTGGCGATGGATTGTGCGACCGATGCCAGCGTGCCGGGCTCGTTCAGCGCATTGATCATCACCCGGGCCATGAAGCGGGACTTGTTGGCCTCATCCAGATCCCAGCGCACATCGATCCAGCGTTCCGGCTCGTCATCGAAGCGTTGCAGCGCAGGCGACTGGATCGGGTAGATGGTGATGCCCTTGCCTTTTTCCATGATGCCGACGATGCGGTCTCCCGGCACGGCACCCGCCGCCCCGAAGTGCACCTCGACATTGTCAGACAGGCCGCGGATCGGCAGCGGGTCGGGACCATCCAGCACTTCGGCAGCACCGTCATCTTCCAGCACGGAGCGGGATTTGCCGGGTATCTTGAAGATCATGCCAGACGCGCTGCGCATATTGAACCAGCCATCGTCGCCGGTCATCTTCACGGTCACGCGTTCGTCCTGATAATCAGGGTAGACGGCACGCAGCACATCGAGCGAGGAGACCTCGCCGCGACCGACAGCGGCAATCGCATCCTCCACATCCTTCTGCGCCAGCCGATGAAGCACGGGCTTTAGACCTTCGCGCGAGAACGGCTTGCCGGCGCGCTCGAAAGTGCGCTCGAGAATGCGATGACCGAGACCGGCATATTGTTTGCGAATGGCCATGCGGGTGGCGCGGCGAATGGCCGAGCGGGCCTTGCCGGTCACGACCACCTCTTCCCAAGCGGCAGGTGGAACCTGCACGCCGGAGCGAATGATTTCCACCTCGTCGCCATTGTTGAGGCGCGTCACCAGCGGCATGATCCGCCCGTTGATCTTGGCACCAACCGTGGTGTCACCGATATTGGTGTGAACCGCATAGGCGAAATCGATGGGCGTCGCGCCGCGCGGCAGCGCAATAAGCTTGCCCTTGGGCGTGAAGCAGAAGACCTGGTCCTGAAACAGTTCGAGCTTGGTGTGCTCCAGAAACTCTTCCGGGCTATCGCCATCCGCCAGCGCTTCGATGGTGTGGCGCAGCCAGGAATAGGCGTTGGATTCCGGCGACAGCACATCGCCATCGCCAATCTCGCCATCCTTGTAGAGCGAATGCGCGGCAATACCGAATTCGGCGATCTCGTGCATGCGCTTGGTGCGGATTTGCAGTTCGATACGTTGGCGCGACGGGCCGACGATGGTGGTGTGGATGGAGCGGTAATCGTTCTGCTTGGGGGTGGAGATGTAATCCTTGAAGCGGCCCGGCACCACGCGCCAGCGGGTATGGACGATGCCCAGCGCGTCATAACAGGCTGGAATATCCTGCACCAGAATGCGGAAGCCGTAGACATCCGACAGCTGTTCGAAGGACAGCGACTTCGACTGCATCTTGCGGAAAACCGAATGCGGCTTCTTCTGGCGTCCCTTGACGTAGGCACCTTCGACGCCATTGGCGATCAAAAGCTCGCGCAACTCGTCTTCGATCTTCTTGATGAGGCCCTGATTGCGCTCTTCCAGATCCTGAAGCCGCTTCGTCACGGTATCGAAGGCTTCCGGGTTGAGATAGCGGAACGAGAGGTCTTCCAGCTCGTCGCGCATGTCCTGCATGCCCATGCGTCCGGCAAGCGGCGCATAGATTTCCATCGTCTCTTCGGAAATGCGGCTGCGCTTGTCCTCCGGCATATGCTCCATGGTGCGCATATTGTGCAGGCGGTCTGCCAGCTTGACGAGGAGAACGCGCACGTCATCGGAAATAGCGAGCAGCAATTTGCGCAGATTTTCCGCCTGTTTGGCTTTTTTGGTAACGAGATCGAGCTTCTTGAGCTTGGTCAGCCCCTCCACCAGGCGACCGATGTCTTCGCCGAACAGCTCATCGATTTCCGCACGCGTGGCGCTGGTATCTTCGATCGTGTCATGCAGCAACGCGACCGCAATGGTCGATTCGTCCAGATGCATTTCGGTGAGGATGGCCGCGACTTCCAGCGGATGCGAAATATAGGGGTCGCCGTTGGCACGCTTTTGCTGGCCATGTTTTTGCATGGCATAGACATAGGCCTTGTTCAGCAAGGCCTCATTGGCTTCAGGCTTGTATTTTTGAACCCGCTCGACGAGTTCGTACTGTCGCATCATGTATGGGATGCCCCGAAAAAAAAGTGCGCCGATCTAGACCGACGCACACTGCTGCATAATCTGGGTTCAGATTATGACGACAAAGCTTTACAGAGCGTAACCGGTACCCTGCCCGGCTGCGCTTCGGTTAATCAATAGTCGTCGTTCTTTTCCGGCGGCACAAGGCCTTCGATACCGGCCAGAAGATCTTCTTCCGACATCTGGTCGAAGTTGATGCTTTCCGGCGCATCGTCGTCTTCTGCGTCGCTGGAAGAACCGGCGGCGGCAATCGAGACCGGATCGGGCTCTGGCTCGTCCACTTCCACATGCTTCTGCAGCGAGTGGATCAGGTCTTCCTTCAGGTCGTCGGGAGACAGCGTTTCGTCTGCAATTTCGCGCAGCGCAACAACAGGGTTCTTGTCGTTGTCGCGATCGATAGTGATCTGCGACCCTTGAGAAATCTGGCGCGCACGATGGCTGGCAAGAAGAACCAGTTCGAAACGGTTGTCTACTTTATCAATGCAATCTTCTACGGTGACACGGGCCATTGCCTGTCCTTTGCGGTCTTAATGTCGCGGATTACCCGTCCCGATACAGGCATTGGCCACAGATTTCAAGTTTTTCCTCATCCGTGCCGTTCACAAGCCCCTCTTGCCTCCATTTCCGCCAATTGGATTAAACTTTATCCATAATTGTTTGAAAGGGGCTGGACTGGGGGATAATGACGCTTATATGAATGCTTAATAATGTACTGACTCATGCGTTTATATTCGCAAGCCTGTTACTGTTTGAATTATTGGCGGGGAGCTCGCCTTAGGAGGATTTAGTTTTAATGTTCGACCCACGCGAAAAAATTGCACTCTTTATCGATGGGGCCAATCTCTACGCCGCTTCAAAAAGCCTCGGATTTGACATCGATTACCGCAAGCTTCTGAAAGCGTTCCAGAAGCGCGGCTATCTGCTGCGCGCTTACTATTACACGGCGCTCATCGAAGATCAGGAATATTCCTCGATCCGCCCTTTGATCGACTGGTTGGACTATAATGGTTACAAGGTCGTGACAAAGCCCGCCAAGGAATTCACCGACGCCATGGGCCGCCGCAAGATCAAGGGCAACATGGACATCGAACTTGCTGTCGATGCCATGGAACAGTCCGAAACGGTGGACCATCTGGTGCTGTTTTCCGGTGACGGTGACTTCACGACGCTGGTGGATGCGCTACAGCGCCGGGGCCGCAAGGTTTCCGTCATCTCCACTATGTCGACACAGCCGCCGATGATTGCCGATGATCTGCGCCGTCAGGCCGATCACTTCATCGATCTTCTGTCGCTGAAAGCAGAAATCGGTCGCGATCCGAGTGAACGCGCACATCGCGTTGTGGAACCGACCGAATCAGTCGAGTAACAATTCGCCAAGTTGCAATATCAAAGCGCGTATCCCTTAAATGGAATACGCGCTTTTTTATTTTTGATAATAAATAGAATGCAATTTTAGCTCTTCATTAAGCATAAAAGTGTTCTCTACACTCTACTTTGACATGATTTGGGGTCGTGTCGCGACGGTTTAGGGGACCAGGGAATGAGCGGACAGACGGGCGGGCAACAGCTTGCGGAGAGACTTGAGTTTTTGGGTCTTGGCCCGCAACAGCGACAGGATCTCGCCGCGCTGAAGCCCACCATCACGGCCTCGCTGGATGGATCGCTGGATGCCTTTTACAAAAAGGCACGCGCCGTGCCGGATACGGCAAAGTTCTTCAACAATGAAGCCCATATCCAGCATGCCAAAACCATGCAGATCCAGCATTGGTCGCGGATTTCCTCGGGTTCTTTCGACAGCGATTACACCAAAGCCGTCACCGCCATTGGCCGTACTCATGCCCGCCTGGGCCTCGAGCCGCGCTGGTACATTGGCGGCTATGCCCTCATTCTGGAAGGCATCATCAAGGCCATCGTCGAATCGGAACTGAAAGGTTTCATGGTCGAAAAGAAGGGCAAGAAGGTCGCCAAGGACATGACCATTGCCATCAAGGCCGCACTTCTGGACATGGACTATTCGATCTCGGTCTATCTCGAAGCGCTTGCCGAAGAGCGTGCGAAATCCGAAAGCGAGCAGCAGCGCATGAAGGAAGAACAGGCGCAGGCGCTTGCCGTTCTCAACACCGCGCTGAACCACATGGCACAGGGCGACCTGACATCGCGCCTCGATGGCGACCTCGCTGCGGAATTCAATGAGCTGAAAAACAATTTCAACGTGGCGATCAGCAAACTCTCGGGCGCATTTTCCGAGATCATCGAGGAATCGCACAAGATTTCCGAAAACACCCGCGAACTCACCGCCTCCACCGATGACATGGCCCGCCGCACCGAGCAGCAGGCTGCATCTCTGGAAGAGACCGCTGCCGCTCTCGACCAGATCACCACCATCTCGCAGCAATCTGCCGCGCGTACCCAGCAGGCGCAGAACATCGTCAAGAGTTCCGCCGAGGAAGCCGAACGCTCACGCCACGTGGTGACCGAAGCCGTGGAAGCGATGAGCGCCATCGAGCAATCGTCGCAGAAGATCACCCAGATCGTCAGCGTCATCGATGAAATCGCTTTCCAGACCAATCTTCTGGCGCTCAATGCCGGAGTGGAAGCCGCGCGTGCCGGTGAAGCAGGCAAGGGCTTCGCGGTCGTGGCGCAGGAAGTGCGCGAACTGGCCCAGCGCAGCGCCAACGCCGCCAAGGAAATCCGCGTTCTCATCGACAAATCGTCGCAGGACGTAACCAATGGCGTATCGCTGGTGAACCGCACCGGCGAAGCGCTCAACTCCATCGGCGGCAAGGTCGATCATATTCAGGACCATATCGGCGCCATCACCAAGGCCGTGCAGGAGCAGGCCATGGGCATTCAGGAAATCAATGCCGCCATCAGCAGCATGGATCAGCTGACCCAGCAAAACGCCGCCATGGTCGAAGAAACCAACGCCGCCACCCATGGCCTGAGCGATGTCAGCAACAATCTCGCCGCCCTTGTCAGCCGCTTCAACGTGCAAAAATCCATGCGCTACGAACAGCCGAGTTATCGAGCCGCCTGACCGTCCCTGCCCCTAATGTTACGTTGAAAAACGCCGTGCGATCCCGATGGATCACACGGCGTTTTGTTCATTCGCGCATAGTGTATCAATCCACCGTGAGCGGGCATCCGTCGATATTGAAAACATTTTAGTTCATTCGTTTTTTCTTATGGTAATGCTGCGGATAATTGTATCAAATGGGCCGGATAACAGGCTGATTTGAGATCGGCACGGCAATAAAAAGAACAGATTACAAAGGCCCATGGAAGGTATCGCTTCTAAAGAACAACGTCGACTGGCAGCGCTCGAAAGCTACAATGTCCTTGATACGCCGCGAGAGCAGGATTTCGATGACATTGCGCAGCTGGCCTCCGCCATTTGCGGCACCCCTATTGCGGTGGTTAACCTGATTGGCGATGGCAGGCAGTTCTTCAAGGCCGAAGTAGGTTTGGGCGTACGCGAAACGCCGCTGGACAGCTCTTTTTGCGCAAGAGCCATTCTCGAACAGGATTTCATGGTCGTGCCGGACGCGACCAAAGACCCGCGCTTCGACTGCAATCCACTCGTCACAGGCGCGCCGCATATCCGCTTTTACGCTGGTGCGCTTTTAAAATCTGATGATGGCCTGGCCATCGGCACGGTTTGCGCACTGGGCTATGAGCCGCAGGAGCTGTCGGAGTCGCAAAAGGCGTCACTAAAGGCCCTTGCCCGCCAGGTCATGTCGCAGCTGGAGTTGCGACGCACCATGCAGGGCATGTCGCATGATCTGGCGCTGGAGCGCCGCCTTTCAGCAAAGAGACAGATTCGCGCCAGCAAGGTGGGCGCTCAGAACGAAGAACTGCTGGTCAACGACGCCCGCTCCAAGGCGGCCCATGATGCAGGGCGCATCGGCATTTTCGAGGTCGATCTCGAAACAGACGCGATGATCGTTTCCGAAGAATTCTGCCGCATTTTCGGCGTGCCGGAACACCGTCATTATCAGGCGTCCGTATTCCAGAAGCTCATTATCGATGCCGACAAGAAGACCGCCTCTGAAGCGGCTATCAAGGGCGATACCAACGCACCGCTGAGTGTGGAATATCGCATTCGCCGTGGCAACGATCAGCGTGTGCGCTGGGTGGCGCGGCGCGCGCAATTCATCGAAAACGAATTCGGCAAGCCAACCAAGATGATCGGCATCGTCATCGATGTCACCGATTCCAAGCGTAAGGATGCCCGCATCGCAGCGCTTCTGACGCTGGGCGACCGTCTGCGTGTCGGCAAGACGGTGGAGGATATCTCCCGCATCACCGCAGAAATTCTGGCCGAAGGCCTTGCCGTCAGCCGCGCCGGATATGCGACCGTCAACAGCGCCACCGATAATTTCTTCGTTGAATTCAATTGGCTGGCGCCCAATGTTCCCTCGATTGCCGGTCATCATTCCGCAAGCGATTTCAGCGCGACGATCACCCGCCTCGAGGTTGGCGATACGCTGGCCGTACCCAACATCAACGCCGCCAGCTGGCTGGAAGAGGATTTGGACGCCTATGTCGCCATGGGCGTGCGGTCCTTCGTCATGGTACCCATCATCGACCGGGGCGTGCTTGTCGGCGTGCTATTCGCCCATGATTCCAGGCCGCGTTTCTGGAGCAAGCTGGAGCTCGATTTCGCCTGGGGTGTGGCCGACCGTGCTTATGCCGCCATTGCGCGGCTGAATGCCGAATCGGAACAGCGGCTGCTCAATCAGGAGCTCAGCCACCGGCTGAAGAACACGCTGTCCATCGTGCAGGCAATCGCCGCACAGACGCTGCGTAACGTCACCGAAAAGGACGCCGTCGCTGCTTTCAACGGTCGCCTTCACGCACTCAGCTCCGCCCATGACGTGCTGCTTCAGCAATCATGGTCCACAGCGCGGCTGCGTGATGTCATCGGCAAGGTCATGCACCTTCATGCTGGCGATGGCAAAATCGTCATTTCCGGCCCGGAGGTTCCGCTGGGGCCTAAGGCCGGTCTGTCGCTTTCCCTGCTGCTGCATGAGCTGGGCACGAACGCCATCAAATACGGCGCGCTTTCCACAGATGCAGGCGTGGTGAACATCAGCTGGCATGTTTCGGATGATACGGAAAAGCCCATTTTGACACTGAAATGGGAAGAAAAAGGCGGCCCGCCCGCGTCCGAGCCCGAACGTCGCGGCTTTGGCTCGCGCCTCATCCGCATGGGCATTGCCGGTACGGGCGATGTGGAGAAAAACTTCACGCCCAGCGGCTTGGTTGCCACTTTCCGCGCGCCGCTATCGCTCGTCATGGAACTGGGCGAATAATCTCAGAAGATAATCAGCGCTAAGGGGCGCGGCTCAGCTCGCGCCGCCCTTGAGAAGACGCGATTTCTGGCGGTTCCAGTCGCGTTCCTTCTCCGTCTCGCGCTTGTCGTGCAGCTTCTTACCCTTGGCCAGCGCCAGTTCCAGCTTCGCCCGGCCCTTATCGTTGAAGTAAATCTTCAGCGGCACCAGCGTCATGCCTTCGCGGTTGATGCCCACGCGCATGCGGTTGATTTCCCGCTTGGATAACAGCAGCTTACGACGGCGGCGCGGCTCGTGGTTGAAGCGGTTGGCCTGCAGATATTCTGGCAGATGCGAGTTGATCAGCCAGATTTCATTGCCTTCATCCGACGCATAGGATTCGGCAATATTCGCCTTGCCATCGCGCAGGGCTTTGACCTCCGTGCCAGTCAGCACGATTCCAGCCTCGTAAGTATCGAGGATTTCGTAGTTGAAGCGAGCCTTGCGGTTTTCCGCAACGATCTTGTTTACGACACGCTGACTGCCTTTGGGGGCCATGTTTCAATCCGTCTTTTATTCATCCGCAATGATCTGCGGTTCGGTCCCCTATGTAGTGGCAAAGGTGCCGAAAGTGAAGGTGCGCCGTTGCCAGCGCACCTCAGGTTCATTTCAGTTGATCAGGCCTGCATGTTTCAGCGCGGCGTCGATGGCGGTTTCCGTTGCTGGTTCCAGCGTGTCCATCAGCGGCGAGCGAACCTTGCGGCTGCCATTGCGGGTGCGTGACAGAGCATATTTCGTGCCGCAAACGCCGGGCTCGATGAAGATGGCCTTGTGCAGCGGCATGAGGCGATCCTGATATTCCAGCGCCAGCGCATAATTTCCGGCAAGCGTTGCCGCCTGAAACTCCGCACAGAGGCGCGGCGCGACATTGGCCGCAACGGAAATACAGCCAACACCGCCATGGGCGTTGAAGCCAAGAGCGGTCGCATCTTCGCCAGACAGCTGGACGAAGTCCTTGCCACAGGCAATGCGCTGCTCCGACACACGGTCGATCTTGCCGGTCGCGTCTTTGACGCCGACGATGTTCTTATGCGCCTTGACCAGCGCGCCCATCGTTTCCGGCGACATGTCGATGACAGAGCGCGGCGGGATATTGTAGATGATGATGGGCAGCGTCACCGCTTCGGCAATGGCGGAGAAATGCGCAAACAGGCCCTTCTGCGTCGGCCTGTTGTAATAGGGCGTCACCACCAGCAGCGCATCTGCGCCCACTTCCTGCGCATGCAGGGCAAGCTCGATGGCTTCACGAGTGTTGTTGGAGCCTGCGCCAGCAATGACCGGAACCCGTTTGCCCGCCGTTTCCACGCACAGTTCAACGACCCGTTTGTGCTCGTCATGGGACAGGGTTGGAGATTCCCCTGTGGTTCCGACAGGCACGAGGCCGCTGCTGCCTTCGGCAATCTGCCACTCCACATGGGCGGCAAACGCCGTTTCGTCCACAGCGCCATCGGCGGTGAACGGCGTAATGAGGGCGGGAATGGATCCCTTGAACATGCAAAACTCCTTGCGGTGAGCCAGTTCATGCTTCAGCCGCATTCCATGGTTAAAACGATGTCACATTAGTGTGGGGCAAAGCCACCGACAAGCGGGCAAAAGCGTCTTTTGAGCCTCGAAACGCAAATAGTTTCAGAGCTTGTGAATACGCCGGAATTGCACCCGGCAAACATCGGGCAAAGCGCCGAACAAAGCCGTCTCTGACCGAAATTTGATCGAATGCGAGGTGTCTCGGTAAGGTTTCGTTAATGCTGAAAGCGGCTAATGGAATGCATATGACCCGCCAGAGATCGGCCCGAAAAAGAACGGTTTCCGGTGCAGACTTGAACACAAACTTGGAGTGGCTGAGGCGAGCCGTTCCGAAGTCGCGAGTAGAGGCATGAAGAAAACAGCTTTGAGCTTGGTGGCCGCGGGCCTTGCCGCAACCGTGTGGAGCGCCTGGGCAGGCCCGGCCCCTGACGGCGTTGTGCCCTTGCCCTACGTCAAACCGAATGCACCCACCGTGCCTGCCTTTTTGCCTGCGACACCCGATGTTACCGGCTCCATCATTCGCCCCAACGCCCCGCTTGACGTATCGGACCTGAAGGCCGGGCTTGATGCGCTGTCCAGCCGAGATGCGTTGCGCGCCATTTCCATTCGCAACGCCCTGCCCACGACCAGCCTCGACCGTCATATCCTGACATGGGCCATTGCGATCTCTGGCCAGAAGGATGTTGCGTCGAGCGAAATTGCCATCGCCCAGAAGGAACTTGCCGGCTGGCCGGGCGTCGCCACCTTCCGCGCCAATTCCGAACGCGCACTGTTGCGGGAAAACCCGCCCGCAGCGCAGGTCATTGCCACCTTCGGCACCACCAGCCCGGAAACGCCGGAAGGCACGATTGCGCTTGCATTGGCGCTGAACGCGTCCGGCAACACCGCGCAGGCGCAAAAGCTCATCCGCCAGCTGTGGGCCAGCGAAGGCATGGATACGGATCTGGAAGATCGGGTCATGGCCCAGTTTCCCGGCCTTCTCTCTGCTGCCGATCACAAGGCGCGCATGGATTACCTGATGTATCGCAGCCGCGTGAGCCAGGCGAAGCGCTTTGGCGATCTCGGCAAGGCGCCGTCGCTCTACACCGCATGGGCCGCCGTGCTGCAACGAACGAAGAATGCACCGGCAGCACTCACTGCCGTCAGCCCCGAATTGCGCAATGATCCCGCCTATCTCTTTGCCCGCGTGGAAAGCCTGCGCCATCAGCAGAAATACGAGGACGCCGCAAAGCTTCTGGCGCAAGCGCCGAAGGACCAGGCGAAACTCGTCAACCCCGGTGAATGGTGGAACGAGCGGCGAATCATCGCGCGCGGGCTGGCCGATCTTGGCGATTTCAAGCAGGCCTACCTCATCACCGCCAACCATTCAGCGACATCGGCGGTGGATATTGCCGATGCGGAATTCCACGCCGGCTGGTACGCGCTGCGGGCGCTGCAAGACCCGGCTGCGGCGGCGAAACATTTCAACGCGCTACTCGCGACTTCGAACCGCCCACTGTCATCGTCGCGCGCCTATTACTGGTTGGGCCGGGCTGCCGAAGCTGGTGGGCCGGGCGATGCGCGTGACTTTTTCACCAAGGCAGCAGCCCACCCCGGCACATTCTACGGCCAACTGGCGGCAGCGCGAATCGGCACGACGACGATCAACGTCACCTACCCTTCCCCCACGGATGCTGACAGACATACCTTTGCCGACCGAGAAGCGGTGCGCGCGATAGAGCGGCTGGAAGCCGCTGGCTATAGCTGGCGCGCCGATAGCTTGTATCGGGCACTGGCCGAACAGATCGACAGCCCCGGTGAACTCGCTATTCTCGCAGCGCGGGCGGAAAGAAACAACAATCATCAGGTCTCGCTGCAAATCGGCAAGACCGCCTTCAGCCGCGGTATCGATGCCGCAGCCCTTGCCTATCCTATCGGTGTTATTCCCGGCAGCGCCAATATTTCCGGCTCCGGCAAGGCTCTGGCTTACGCCATCGCCAGACAGGAAAGCGCGTTCAACCCCGCGGCCGTCTCGCCCGCCAATGCGCGCGGCCTGCTTCAACTTCTGCCCGGCACCGCAAAAGGCGTCGCCAGCCGCCACGGCATGGATTTCACCCAGGCCAAGCTGACGACCGATGCAGGCTACAACGCCACGCTCGGCGCGCATTATCTCGGCGAACAGATCGACAGCTTCGGCGGCTCCTACATCCTGACCTTCGTCGCCTACAACGCCGGCCCCAAACGCGTTCCGGAATGGATCACCCGCTACGGCGACCCCCGCGGCAAACCCATCGACGACGTGGTCGATTGGATCGAACGCATCCCCTTCCCCGAAACCCGCAACTACGTGCAGCGGGTCATGGAAAACTACCAAATCTACAAAACCCGCCTTGGCCAGAAAGCCGACATTGTGTCAGACCTCAGGAACGGCCGCCCGGGCTGAGCTGCGCGCCGGATGAGAGCAGGATGTAAAGCGCCGAGAGATCGGCGCTTTTTTGTTTGCCGGCGCTGGTTGCTCGCTTCAACCAGCTCGAAGTGCACACGCGCCAACTGAAAACGAAAAAGCCCGGCTCAAGAGCCGGGCTTTCCATCACTGACTGGAAGTCAGATCAGATTAGAAGTCGCGCTGAAGGCGAACGAAGCCGGTGACCTGATCGTCGGCACCATCTTCGTCGTAGTAGTTTGCAGTAACCTTCGTGGACAGGCCGTCGGTGATTTTGTAATCAACCGTTACACCGGCAGTCCATGCGTCGCGGCTGGAGAAATCGTTCGTGACGATAGCAGTGCCAGTGGATTCGAACACGCCGCCAACCAGCGAACCAAAGTCAGCCGAAGTGGACACGTTTGCAAGATACTGCGCAGCTGGAGTAATTGTCAGCTTGTCAGTTGCCTTGATCGCGTATTCTGCAGCAACTGTCCACTCAGACAGCGCGTAGTAAGCGTTAGGGCCAGATGCCCAAACACCTGCGAGGCCGAGTGTGCCAGGACCGATGTCAGCAAACACCATACCGCGGATGGCACCTTCTTCCTGATCAACGTCATAAGAACCGATCAGCTGAAGAGTTGCAGCGCCAAACTTCGCGCCTAAACCAGCGGTGATGCCTACGTTATTGTCAGCTTCCTGTGTTCCGAGAAGGTTTCCAAGACCGTCGTCACCGGTGATGTTTACGAAGTCAGCGCCCGTGCCTTCCAGTTCGTCAACCGAAACGCCAGCCCAGAAAGAACCCGCATCGTATGTGTAACGAATGGAATTGAACAGTGTGTTGGAAGACAGAAGGTCTGTTTCGCCCGAGAGATCGTCATCCCACCAGCTGTAGAACTTACCGACCTTCAAGCCGCCGAGTTCAATGAATGCCTGCTGAATGTTGAGGCCCGAGTCGCCATCACGTTCAGCATCGCCACGGAATTCGATGAAGCCACGCAGAGCGCCGAGTTCGGTGTCTGTGCGAGTGTCAACGTTGAACTGAGCGCGCGTGAAAGAGTTCCAGTCAGATGTGCCGGACAGGTCGCGACCAAAGCTGGTCTGGAAACGAACGTAACCGCCGAACTTCAGGCAGGTTTCGGTGCCTGGAATGTAGAAGAAGCCTGTTCCGAAAGCGTCGCAAACGCGAACGTATTCCAGGGGCTCTGGCTCAGCAGCGACGATAGCGTCGGCAGCCTGGGCGCCGGATACTGCTGCGAGAGCCGCAGCGGAGCCGATCAAAAGGCTCTTGATGTTCATGATGACCTCCAAGTCAATTCGTCAGGAAGCAGCGGGTGGGAAAGTGCTGTCCTTGAAATCGATTAAAGCCATAACGAAAGATTCGCGCAATCTTGAAAGAAGTGATTTGGAAGCAATCGCGAACCGATGCCGCCATGCTGTTGCAACTTCGTCACAAATCGACCGCGAGCTGGCCAAGGTATTAATCGTCTCTTAATGCCACATCGTTCAGCGCGACTATTCGCATCAAGATAACCAACACGAAACCACGAAACAAAAAACCCGGCTCTAAAGCCGGGTTTTCCATCACTGACAAAAGTCAGATCAGATTAGAACGTGCGCTGAAGGCGAACGAAGCCAGTGACCTGGTCGTCAGCGTTGTCGGCGTCGATGTAGTTAACAGTCATCTTGGTGGTCAGGCCGTCAGTGATTTTGTAATCAACCGTCAAGCCAGCCTTCCAAGCGTCGTCGTTGGACCAATCGCCAGCACGAATGCCGTCGAATGCATCGCCAGAACCGTTGAGGTCGGCAACAGATGCTGCGCTTGCGATGTTCTTGTAGTACTGTGCGCCAGGAGTGATAGTCAAACGCTCAGTTGCCTTGATTGCGTATTCTGCAGCAATAGCCCATTCAGCCTGCGCGTAGTAAGCGTTAGGACCAGAAGACCATACGCCACCGAGACCAAACGTACCAGGACCGATGTCAGCAGTGCCGATCAGACGAACAGCGCCTTCTTCCTGATCAACGTCGTAGCCACCAATCAGAGCAAGCGTTGCGCCGCCGAGCTTCGTACCTACGCCAGCAGCAATACCTACGTTATTGTCAGCTTCAGTCGTACCTGTTGGGAAAACGCCGAGAACTGGAGTTCCACCAACGGCTACAAAGTCAGCGCCTGTGCCTTCCAGTTCATCAACCGAAACGCCAGCCCAGAAAGAGCCTGCATCGTAGGTGTAACGAATGGAGTTGAACAGTGTTTCGTTGCCGAGGTCGTCTGTTTCGCCAGAAAGACCATCATCCCACCAGCTGTAGAACTTACCGACCTTCAGGCCGCCGAGCTCGATGAAAGCCTGCTGGATGTTGAGAGCGGAATCGCCGTCACGTTCAGCATTGCCGCGGAATTCGATGAAGCCGCGCAGAGCACCGAGTTCAGTGTCTGTACGTGTGTCAACGTTGAACTGAGCGCGCGTGAATGTGTTCCAGTCAGAAGTGCCGGATTCATCGCGACCGAAGTCTGTCTGGAAACGAACGTAACCAGAGAACTTCAGGCAGGTTTCAGTGCCAGGAATGTAGAAGAAGCCTGTTCCGAAAGCGTCGCAAACGCGAACGTATTCCAGGGGCTCTGGCTCAGCAGCGACGATTGCGTCGGCAGCCTGGGCGCCAGATACTGCTGCGAGAGCTGCAGCGGAGCCGATCAAAAGGCTCTTGATGTTCATGTTGACCTCCAGTCAAGTTTCAAAAGGGTCTGGGTTCTTAAGCTGAAGGACAGCATTCCCTGCCCCATTCCCGTGTTTTCTGAAAACGGACGATCCACCGCCGCGCTTCCGTTGCTGAAAATACGGAAGCTCGCCGCGCTTGCAATCGGCAAAAGCAGTTATGACAGGTTTCCCAAGCTGCTTCATCTCAAGATGTTGCCAAAAACACACATTCGGGTCCCTGAACTATGACAAAGGTTTACAAGATATTAAAATATCTCTTTTGAATCTGGTACTTATAGCGTGGTGGAAAACAACCCACAGGGCGGGCAGCATAGGATAGGCTACCAAAACCACACGATTTTTGCCGTTTGGTTTGCACTAGAGCGCATGATCCCATCGCCCCGCTGATCTCGATTTAGACCAAAACAGTCGTGTGAGGCATCCGTTGGCGACAGAATCATCAACTGCTCAATTCGTCGTAGTTCGAATCGAACCCGGAATTTTTTCCACATCCAACCTCGAAGTCATGGTGACTTTGATATCTACGGAAAGGTCGGACCGTCCAGTATCTGCTAACGAGCCGATGTTGCTTCGGGCGACATGGAACCGGAAATAGTTATGCACGTTAGCCTTCACTTAAGGGAGATAAAACCAATGAAACTTTTGAACGCAGCGATTTGCCTTATATCCGTCGGCATCCTAAGCGGATGTGTTGATGACCGTGGATACCGCAGTGGAGGTTATTCCACTGGAGTGTATTATCGGTCTTACGATCGTGATAGAGGTTTTAGAGACTACGATCGCCGCGATCGTTACAATCGCGATTATAATCGCGGCAGTGATCGGCGCGAAGGACGGATCGAACGTCGTGCGGGAGATAGACCAAACGATGCATGGATCAGACGATTTCAATAAGCGGAAACTTACTTGTTAGACTGCATGTAGCAGTCCCTCGAATAAGAGACTTTTGCACCAAGCCGTTCAGCTATATCGCGATGCGACGGTGATGATCATGTGTAACAGTATCAATCTGGTGAAAACTGCACATAATGGCGGAACCTTGGCTGAATTTGTCTCGATGGGAAAGAGCTGGAGAGTTGTTGATCGGAGTGTTCAGCAGAAAAAGATGATCCGGCGGCGCCGTGAATGCCACGTTTTCACCTCCTCAGCCTTAATCTGCTTTACGTTTCGAACCGCGAGGAACTGGAAGTAACTAAAATACGGAAAAGCTCGATGAGATTGAAAAAGCGCTTGATTTGAAAAGTGAAAGAACCTAATCACCCCTCTACCGGAGAGGTGGCCGAGTGGTCGAAGGCGCTCCCCTGCTAAGGGAGTATACGTCAAAAGCGTATCGTGGGTTCGAATCCCATCCTCTCCGCCATCAAAACAATCCCCTTACATTTCCCTTATATCAATGTCGCTGCACTGCGGAACATTCGTGCGCCTACCGCGTTACCACCTCGACCAACAGCAAGAGGTGATTTCAAATGGCTCAGACCAAATTGAACGTTGTGGAAGACACAGTCGAGAATCAGATTGCAGAGCTGCGTTCGCAGATTTCTTCGCTTTCCAAATCCGTTTCGGCGCGTGCGGGTACTTTGTCCGAAGATGCTTCGGAATTCGTTGATGAAGCACGTGGCCGTGTGCAACGCGTGGCACAGACCGCCGCTCAGACGGTGAAGGCGCAGGGCCACAATGTGGTTGAAGCCGTTAAGGAAAATCCGGGTACGGCGACATCGCTGCTGACAGTCGTCGGCGCGCTGGGCTTTGCTCTCGGCTATTTCGTTGCGACAGCGGCCAATGAGCAGAAGAGCAGCAGCCTTTATCGCTGGCGCTAAGTTTTCATAACCATTCATAAAGAGGCAGGGAGAATAATTCTCCTTGCCTTTTTTGTTATTCTGGAACGCCAATGCTCCAGCACCATCTTAAGGGAGAACCGCGATGCACTTTACCGAAGAACTGGAAACAGCCCTGGCCGCTTTTGCCAATGAAAGCAATCTGGAGCGCGAAGAGGCGATCCAGCGCATTTTGAGAGAATGGCTGATCCGCGAGGGCTTTCTGTTTTCCGGCGAAGAAGGCATCCACCCGGCGAAGCTCAATGCCAGTAATGATGATTGAGCAGAATCAGTAGCTGGAAGCCTTTACGGCTTCCCCGCCCTTGTAGCGGGCGCAGAGCGCGCGGATGGCATTTGAAAACTCCGTGACGTCAGCGCCGACGGCCACAAAAGACGCGCCGAGCTCCAGATAGCGCTTATTATAGGTTTCGTTGAAGGTCAGGATACCAGCGGCCTTGCCTGCCGCAACGATTTTGCGGATCGCGCCTTCGATCACATCCTGCACTTCCTTCTCATCGATGCGTCCGAGATAGCCCATATCGGCGGCCAGATCTGCCGGGCCGATGAAAACGCCGTCGATTCCATCGACGTTGAGGATGTTATCGAGATCGGCAATTGCCGCACGCGTTTCAGCCTGCACCAAAAGGCATAAGCCGTCAGAGGCGCTTTGCGCATAATTCTCGATCGTGTTGAAACCCGATGCCCGCGCCACGACGGCACCCATTCCGCGAATGCCGCGCGGTGGATAATGCATGGCTGCGACCAGTTCCTGCGCCTGCGCCGCCGAATCGACCATGGGAATGAGCAGCGTGCGTGCACCGGCATCCAACAGTTGCTTGATGATCCAGCTTTCGCCCGTCGGCACCCGCACCACCGGCTCGGCTGGGGATGTGGCAAGCGCCCGCAACTGGTCAATGATGCTGCGCAGATCGTTCGGCCCATGCTCGCCGTCGATGACCAGCCAGTCAAAACCGGCAGTTCCGGCAATCTCGGCGGTAATGGCCTCGCCCATGTCCAGCCACAAGCCGATTTGCGGCTTGCCCTGATGAATGGCGGTCTTGAAGCGGTTTTCTGAGACGGGCATGGAAAGTCCTTTAAGAAAGCAGCAATTTCAGGTCGGCGGAATGGTCGGCAAGGACAGCGCGATTCGGCTGCTTGCCGGTATCGAGCAGCTTCTTACCGCTGACATAGGCCTTGGCATCGTTGATCGCATCCACGGCAACGAACTGGCCCTGCCGAAAATACCAGATGGAATGGCTGCCTTCGCGCTGGCCGGGGCGCAGCATGGTCTCGTCAAAACCCATGTTGAAACCGGCAATCTGCAATTTCACATCATATTGGTCGGACCAGAACCACGGCTTAGGCTGGTAAGGCTTGTCCTCTCCCGCCAGAACAACGGCAGCGGCCTCTGCCTGATCCACGGCATTCTGCACGGATTCCAGCCGGACATTCTGGCCGTTCAGCGGCAATAGGGCGCAGTCACCCATGGCGTGAATATCCGGATCGGACGTGCGGGTGAAGGCATCGACCAGAATGCCGTTGCCGATATCCAGCCCCGAATCGCGTGCCAGCCTGTCATTGGGGATCACGCCAATGCCGACTATCACGAAATCCACCTCCAGCATCGTGCCATCAGAAAGCTCTGCGGCGGTTACACGCCCGTCCGTGCCGATCAACCGCGTCAGCCCGGTCTTTTCGCGAATCGTAACGCCGCGGGATTGGTGAATGTCGCGCATGATGCTGGCGGTTTCGGCAGAAGCGACCCGTTGCAATATACGATCCGCCATTTCAATCAGCGTGACCTCAAGCCCCAGCTGCCGGGCAACGGCTGCCGCTTCCAGCCCGATATAGCCGCCACCGATGACCAGCAATTTGCGGCCCGGGTGCATCTCTTCCATCAGCCGGTCGGCGTCGCGTTTGTCGCGAACCGTCAGCACGCCATCCAGATCGCCGCCCACGCCTGCCGGTAAGGTGCGGGGCGTGGCGCCTGTGGCCAGCGCCAGCTTATCATAGGAAAGGCGGCTGCCATCCTGCATGCGCACGGTTTTGGCGTTGCGGTCTACCTCCTCGACCCAGGTAGAAAGACGGAGATCGACATTGTTTTCGGCAAACCATTCGGCAGGCCGAAACTCCAGCCGGTCGAAGCTCATTTCGCCTATCAGATATTTCTTGGAAAGCGGTGGGCGTTGGTAAGGCAGAACCGCCTCGGAACCGACAATGGTAATCGGACGCTCGTCCTTTAACGCGCGCAGTTTGGCGGCAAGGGAAAAGGCGGCTTGGCCCGCACCAACGATGACGAGTGTGCCTGCCATATGCTGCTCCATCAGTCCTAAAGTTCACCAAGGCGTAACGCCAAGTACGCAGCACGTCAACCACATTGACCGCCTGCCCTGCTGGCCAGACGCTTCAGCGAAACAGTTTTGCGCAACCTTCTGGGACTAAACACGTTTCAGCACGGGCGTCCGTGTCATCGGCATGAAGCGCTGTGGCAAAACAGGCCAGAAACGTTTTAATTTGAGCGTTTCCATTCAGCATTCGGCAATGAAGCGGGCGTAAGATTGTATCAAGAACAAAAAGGCAATCGGGAGGTTGTCATGGCGCTCAATATCAACATCAATGCGAACGACGCCGTTCCACAGGACGAGATGTATGAAAAATACAGTGTGGATCGTCCCGGCAAGATCACCTTCATCGGCCACCATCTCAGCGCCAAGAACACCATGCGCTGCCTCATCCGCAATATTTCGCTTTACGGCGCGGATATAGAAGTCAGCCCACATCTGGATTTGCCGAGTAATTTCTATCTGGAAGTGCTGGGCATTCGCGATGAGATCGGCTGCACCTTGATCCGGCGCGAAGTGGAACAGGCAACGGTCGGCTTCAACATGCTGATCGATGCGGAATTCCTGCATCACATTCGCCGCCTGAGCTTCGAAACGGCGGTTTGACGGCCAGTCCGTTCTGCCTTGCGGGCGAACACCCCTTTAAAAAACAACGACAATATTTCCGGCCCGCCTTGCGCGGGCCAATTTTGATTCTATTGTGAGGCCCGTCTTTCAACGGATAACGGAACTCTCTGAAATGTCCGCATTTTCGCGCTTTACGTCGCTCGCCGCTTCGCTTCCATCCTCCGTGCCTTTCGTGGGGCCAGAGGCGATAGAGCGCAACCGCAAGCTCGCCGTTAAGGCACGAATCGGCGCAAATGAGAGCGGCTTCGGCCCTGCTCCTTCCGTGCTGGAGGCTATGAAGCAGGCGGCATCCGAGACCTGGATGTATTCCGACCCGGAAAATTTCGAATTGCGGGAAGCGCTCGCCATCTACCACGGCGTTTCGCGCGACAATATCGCCATCGGCAACGGTGTGGATGGACTTCTGGGAGAGATCGTGCGGCTGGTGGTGGAACCCGGCACGCCTGTTGTCACCTCCTATGGCGGTTACCCCACCTTCAACTACCATGCGAATGGTTTTGGCGGTCGTCTGGTCACCACACCCTATTTCGATGACCATGAAAATCTGGATGGCCTGCTCGATCAGGTCAAAAAGGAAAACGCGCCGCTGGTGTATTTCGCCAATCCGGATAACCCCATGGGCAGCTGGTGGGAAGCGAGCGAGGTTCTGACCTTTGCCAAGGCCCTGCCGGAAACCTGTCTGCTGGTGCTGGATGAGGCCTATTGTGAAACTGCGCCGGAAAGCGCCGTTCCCAGCGTCCGCGCGATGATCGGCATGCCCAACGTACTGCGCATGCGCACCTTCTCCAAGGCTTACGGTCTGGCTGGCGCACGCGTGGGTTATGCCATCGGCACGCTTGGCAACGCGCAGGCCTTCGATAAAATCCGCAATCACTTCGGCATGCCCCGTGTGTCGGTCGCAGCCGCGCTGGCAGCCCTGAAGGATCAGGCCTATCTGCGCGATGTGGTCAAACGCATCGCCAATGCCCGCGAGCGCATCTCCACCATCGCCCGCCAGAACGGCCTCTCCCCCCTTCCCTCCGCCACCAACTTCGTCACCATCGATTGCCACAAGGATGGCGCTTACGCCAAAGCCATCGTGGACGGCCTGATGGAACACGGCGTCTTCGTCCGCATGCCCGGCGTAGAACCGCTGAACCGCTGCATCCGCGTGAGTGCGGCCCCAGACGCCAAACTGGATTTGTTTGCCGAAGCGCTGCCGAAGGTGCTGACGGGGTTGGGTTAAATGGAAAGCACGTAACAACGAATGGTTGATTGCGCGTTGTTCTTGTGAGAGACTGAGTTCAGCATATGTAGTGATGAGCGCTTGATATGACCAAAGAAGAGTTTGAAAAAACAAAACAGGCACTGCGTGATACGCGTAAAGCGGCTACACGCTCCAAGGAAGCTGCCCTTAATTATTTGCAAGAAATTGGCATTGTCGATGAAAACGGCGAGTTGGCTGCCGAGTATAATCACCAAAAAGTTGCCTGATCTGTCTTGCACTCGCTCAGCACTTCCTTCGTCCTTGGATATCATGGCTGTAGCAAAGCCGTTGCTAACAGCTTGCTGAATGGCGATCCATTTCGCCCAAGCGAAAATGCCTACGACTGGCTTGGAAAAGGCATCTATTTCTGGGAGGCCAACCCCAGAAGAGGCATTCAATTTTTTCGTGAGGTTCAAAGCCGCAAACAACGTGACCCTGACGATGTCACGGTGGTAGGCGCAGTACTTGATCTCGGCTTTTGCCTCGATCTCACATCTTCTCGTGGCGTTGATCTCGTTGTCGATTCCTACAGGGGTTTGGAAGCTGTCATCGACAAGATCCCCGGACTAGCAATGCCAACCAATGAGCTCGGGCCAGACTTACTATTTCGAAATCTCGACTGCGCTGTGATTAATTACCTCCATTCCAGCAGAGAACATGCGCGCTTGCAGAAATTTGATTCAGTTCGCGGCGTGTTTCAGGAGGGAGGGAGGCTTTACGCCAATTCCGGCTTCAGAGAGAAAACCCACACCCAGATCGCAATATGCAACCCTGATAAAATCAAAGGCGTTTTCCGGGTTCCTTCCTCGGACCTATAGCCTAGGAAACCCAATCCGACATACAAAAAAACCGTGCCGGCCTTGTTTCTGCCGGTCACGGTTTGATGTTTTCAGCGTGGATCTGAGCTGTCCCTTTACGGGAGTATTCTTTTTGTATCCGGCCGGGACTGGAGGAAACCAGCCGGTGAGAATGGCGGTCTTGGGACCGCTCTGTCTTTTTATCTGGCGCCGGTTGGTCCGGTGCTCGATTGTTAGTGTGTGGTCATCCAGTCGCGGGCGGCGCGTAGTGCCGTTGCGAGGTCTGCCTTGTTCATGTTGCGGGCCAGATCGGCGCGCAGCGAAGCTGCCCGTTCCGAACCCTTGATGGCGGCGATGTTGAGCCATTTGTGGGCAGCAATGAGGTCCACCGGGCAGCCGCGGCCTGTCGCGTAGATCAGGCCGAGGTTGCAGAAGACGTCCGCGCGGCTTTGGCCACCGGCGACTGCCATTTCGATATCGCGAACTTCAAAGCGTGCCATTTTTCTTTATCCTGTTTGCCCGTTTTCTCTCTGTCTTGGCTCCTCTGCGGGAGCTTTCCGGTTTGAAGGCCTTACCGTCTTCTGCGGCTTGTTCTGGCCTTTTCCGTCGGCAGGTTTTCCCTGCTCTTTCGATGTCCCCACTATGCCAAACGGGCTTCAACGGGCGCTTAAAATCCATGATTAATAGGGGACAAACAAAGTCCAAACGATTGGTAAAGTTGGGTTTTTGTTAAATATCACAAGGCCCGGAAATTAAGGACTTTGCGGACAATTTTACGAAAAGTTTACGGATGAAATTCAACCCTTTCGTAACCACGTCCCAACTCGACATTTTTCGATGGATGATTTTTCGCGGCGCAAAGGCGTGAAAAAGCGCCGAATTTAGCCGCAGCCCGTATTTCCTTTTACGTCCACGTAAACTATAAATCTGCGCATTCGCATGAGGAGTTGCGAGCGCTGAACCCTTGATGATTGCACGGGTCAGCCAAAGCTGGATTGGGAGGTCCATATGAAGAGAACGTTGATACTTGCCGTTTCCGCATTTTTGATGGGCAGCAGCGCCTTTGCGGCAGAAGCCATCGAAGGCAACTGGAAAACCGCCAGCGGCGAGACCGCCGTCATCGCCCCTTGCGGCTCCGCTTTTTGCGTGACGCTGAAAACCGGCAAGCATGCCGGAAAGCAGATCGGCAAAATGAGCGGCACCGGCAACAGCTATTCCGGCGAAATCACCGACCCTGCCAATGACAAAACCTATTCCGGCACCGGCACCGTTTCCGGCAGCTCGCTCAGCATGAAGGGCTGCGTGCTCAAGGTGCTGTGCAAATCCCAGACATGGTCGCGTCTGTAATCAGCACGACATGGACTGAGCGCATGTTTGCAGGCGGGCTTAACCCCGCCTGTATTTGTTTTGACGCCCACGCCACAATTACTTTTAGTTGCATTATATGCGTTAAATCGAATTTTCTCCGTCATATCGCTGTAATAAACCCTCTTTAGTTGCCCTATCTGGAATTGTTCCAAACTACAAGCGGATGGAGAGCGCTATGACAAAGATCGACACGAGCAAGCTGAGCTGGGATGAGTGGGACGAACTTCAGAACCCGCCACCGGCTGTGACGGATTTCGACCGCGTGGTGGAATCGGCGATTTCGCGTCGCGGTTTTCTCAGCGGCGTTCTGGCATTCGGTTCTGCGGCTGCCGCTTTGGGCACGCTCGGTAATCTGGCATCCTCCACATCCGCGCAGGCACAGGAAGCAGCCTCGCGCTTTCCGTTCAAGCCTATTGCTGCCACCACTGACAACACAATCCATGTACCTGAGGGTTACAGCTGGAAGCCGGTTGCCAAGTGGGGCCAGCCGCTGTTCCCCAACGTGTCGGATATCGACCCGGTCAAGGGTGTCAGCCTTGAGAACTCCGACAAGGTTTTCGGCGAAAACACCGATGGCATGGAGCTTTTCGTGGTCGGCAGCCATCAGCTGATTGCCGTCAACCATGAATATGTGAACAACGAAACCAACCTGCCCCACCGTGAAAAGGGCATGCCTGCCAATCTGGACGAGGTCAAAATCCTCCAGCACATGCAGGGCGTGACCGTCATGGAAGTGGCGGAAGGCAATGATGGCTGGCAGATCGTGGTCGGCAGCCCGTTTAACCGCCGCATTCACCACAACACGCCAATGAAGCTGTCCGGCCCTGCCGCTGGCTCCGAACTGGTCAAGACCAAGACCGACGCAAACGGTATCGACTGTCTCGGCACCTTCAACAATTGCGGCGCGGGCCGCACGCCGTGGGGCACCTACCTCACCTGCGAAGAAAACTTCAACGGCTATTTCGGCTCCACCGATGCCGCCTTCAAGATGCCTGACGACTACAAGCGTTACGGCATCGCTGCCGAAACGCGCTACGGCTATGAGCTGTTTGACGAGCGCTTCGACGTTTCCAAGCACCCCAACGAGCCGCGCCGTGCCGGTTACGTCGTGGAAATCGATCCGTCCAACGCATCCTCCACGCCCATCAAGCGCACTGCACTTGGCCGCATCAAGCATGAAAATGCTGCCGTCGTCATCGCGCGCGATGGTCGCGTGGTCGTCTATATGGGCGACGACGAGCGTGGCGAGTTCCTCTACAAGTACATCTCCAACGGCATTTACGTGCCGGGCGGCGATACGTCCAAGCTGCTTGATGAAGGCACGCTCTACGTCGCCAAGTTCACTGATGACGGCAATGGTGAGTGGGTTGCGCTGACGCCCGAATCGACAGGCATGAAGATGGACGAGATTTGCGTCTTCACCCGTCAGGCCGCTTCCAAGGTTGGCGCCACCACCATGGACCGCCCGGAATGGGTGGCCATCAACCCCGTTGCCATCGAAGCCTATTGCGCACTGACCAACAACAGCCGCCGTGGCGAAATGAAGGACGGCAAGCTGCGCACCAATGGCGGTGGCGATGCCATGCCGCTCAACGCCGCAAACCCGCGCGAAAAGAACGAATACGGTCAGATCGTCCGCTGGTATCCTGAGAACGACGACCACGCGGATGCCAAGTTCAAGTGGGACCTGTTCTGCATGGCTGGCAACCCGGATGTTCACAAGGATGCCTATGCAGGCTCCTCCAACATCAACTCCGGCAACATGTTCAACTCGCCAGATGGCATGATGTTCGATTCAACCGGCCTTCTGTGGATCCAGACGGACGGCGAAGACAGCAATGACGGCCAGTATGCCGGACAGGGCAACAACCAGATGCTGGCAGGCGACCCAGTCACAGGCCGCATCGAGCGCTTTCTCACAGCTCCAAAGGGTTCCGAAGTCACAGGCCAGACATGGTCTGCGGACAAGCGTACCCACTTCGTCGGCATCCAGCACCCAGACGCCCCCTTCCCGGATGGCGAAGGCAAGCTGCCCCGCTCGGCCCTCATCGCCGTCAAGCGCGACGACAACGCAATGATCGGCTGATTGCCACGCCAGACATAAGAAAGGCGCCGTTCATGCGGCGCCTTTTTGATTCTGCTTCAGGACTTTAAAGACCCGTCAGAGCCACTGCGTGCCGTCACCGGCCTGGCAGCCATAAGGCGGCAGGACATTGGCGAAGGTCTGGTGCAGCTTGTCACAGCCCCATTTTCTGATTGGCGCAGGCATGCGGCTGTTCAGCTCAATGCCGACTTCATTGTACGGGCTCTCGGTGTTGGTGACGTAGCTATACCAGCGGTAACCGAAGATCACGACGGCGAAGATCACGACCATCGTCAGAACTCTTATAATTTTCACGCTATTTCCTTACGCATATGAATGTCGCCCCATGCCAGCTCTGTCGCAATATATGCGCATGAGAGCCGCTCTTGCCGGGGCCAGTCCCGGTCCTAGCCGGGAAAGGCTGTTTCAGCAAGCAGCCCCATCTTTATTCCCGCTCCGCCAATGCCCGGTTGAAAAGCTAAGGGGCATCTGTCAATTTCGGCCCGGGGGTAACGTAATTTGGAGGATATATTTTTATGCGTATGCTTTTGCCTTGCATCCTTTTGGCCAGTTGCATCATGACCGCACCCGCTTTTGCTGCAGAACCGCCCGCATCGCCACCGGCAGACCGACCGCTGAATGAATTCGTCACGGCGGTCGAGAAAGACGGCTCGATCACCTTCCGCCTTTTCGCGCCCTTGGCCAAGGCCGTATCCGTCACTCTTGGCAGCAATGCGCCGCTGGAGATGAAACGCGCCGAAAGTGGCGTCTGGAGCGTCAAGAGCGAGGTTCTAAAGCCCAATCTCTATGAATATTATTTCAACATAGACGGCTTCCGCAGCATCGATACCGGCACCAATTACCCCAAGCCGCAGCGGCAGGTGAACACCAGCCTCATTCTCGTACCCGGCAGCATTCTGGATGTGCGCGATGTGCCGCATGGCGAGCTTCGTCTCGTCACCATCCCGTCCAAGGCCTTGAAATCGCAGCGCGCGACCTATGTCTACACCCCGCCGGGCTACAGCGACACATCAGAGCCCCTGCCGGTCATGTATCTCTACCACGGCTTCGGCGACACCGTCGCCTCCTGGGTTACCCAAGGCCGCGCCCCGCAAATCCTCGACAATCTCCTCGCTGAAAAGAAAATCGAGCCGATGATCGTGGTCATCCCCGACACTGAAGCCGATATTCCCGAAGCCATCGCCGAAAACTTCCCCGGCGCAGACCGCCGCAAGAACTTTTACCCGATCAATGCCGATGCCATCGACCGGGAACTGACGCAGGATCTCATTCCCTACATGAAGAAGCACTACAAGGTGCGCGACGACGCCGACAGCCGCGCCATCGTCGGCCTGTCGCAAGGCGGCTATCAGGCCCTCGTCTCCGGCCTCACCCACCTCGACACCTTCGGCTGGATCGCCAATTTCAGCGGTGTCTCCACCACAACAGTCCCCAATAAGACGGTGGAAGCTACGCTGAACGAGCCGGACAAGATCAACAAGGCACTTAGCAACTTCACCGTCACCGTCGGCACCAAGGACGTGGTGACAGGCAAGGACATCGCAGGCCTCAAGAAAATCCTCGACGACAACAAGATCAAGCACGAATACGTGGAATACAAAGACCTCGGCCACGAGATGGATGTGTGGCGACCTTCGTTTGAGGCGTTTTTGGGGAAGGTTTTTAAGAAGTAGGGTGAGAGTGAGCCCCCGTCTCGGCTAACGAAGCCGAGACGGGGATCGATTGTCGCTGTTGCCACACTTGTAAGACAAAACGACCGTGTGAAGAGTTACGAGTTAAGCGGCTTCGGCGAGTTTTGAAGGTTTCTCACCATGCACAATCTTTCTAAAAATGACGCCGACTTTAAACTTACGATGCTCGCTTAAATAACGTTGACTTAGCATTAGCTCATAGCGCGACATGAAAGGGAGATCGGATAACGAAAACTTTTCGCTAGTGTGCAGTATGCAAAATACTACTGTGTACTTCTCTCCCAAGACGTCTTGGCTTTTCTCAGGGGCAAGCGCCAGAAAGGAAGGCTTGTCCTTGCCTGCATTGTCTTCACCTGCATCATCCGTAATCCACGCACGCATGTCAGAGCGGCATTCTGCATCGGTAAGGAAAGCGTCAGCGTAGAACTTACACTGAGTGAAGAGGTGGCTAATCGATGCAGCGCCCGACGAATAGCGCTTCACATGAATGATTAGGCCGTCAAGGTGAAGCAGGTCGCACACCTCATAGGTTTTACTGCCAGCAATCGTAATTTTTGATTTGTCTAAAATATATAGCTGTGGACAGCCCCTTCCAGCAACTGAGTTAAAAACATCTTCGCGATTTTGATTAAGTTCAGCACTCCAAATGTTGACGTCATTAGGGAGATATGGGGCCTCAAGCTCGACCACCTCTGTATTGATAAAGGAGCCTACCTCTGCTTTCAAATCTTCAGATATTTCACGCCATTGCCCGTTAGAAAGGACAAAGGTTCGACTACCAAGTTCCACTTCTGCAACAAGACATTTGTAAGCGTTCCACTTGAGATAACTCGCATGGTGTTCACTATCGTATATGTATACCTTCCAAGACTTTAGCCGCTGTGCGGTTAAGTCTTTTAGTTGGCGTCGAGGTACTGAGATAAGGTCAGATATCCGCAAATCTTCAAAGGTAGTCGGTGTTGGGTCACCCTCTTTTACTTTCACGTAAGCAAATTCGAAGTCGCCTTCTACGAACTCCGGAGGAGCCAAATGAACACGCTCTAGGTCTTTCGCTTCGATATTAATACACAACAACTCGTCGAGTTGCTCAATAATTGCAGGGTCATTTTCGTGACGCAGATTATCGTATGATTTAAACTGTGTGGTCTTATAGTCGTCCGACCAATATCGCTCTTCAAATTTTCTACAAGCCTCCACGAGATATGACCAAGAAACCTCGGAATCTTTGGGAAATTTGATCGTTATGCTATCTTTACCTTTGAAAGATTCTACTATGTCCTTGTAATCTTCTTTAACTGAACCAGAGATTGTCCTTAAAAACTCAGTGTCAGAGTTTATGCCAAATACACTCAGCGGAGCTCCAGAACTGGCCTGTCTTTCAGTTTGCTTGCTTATTGCTTCATGGCCAGTGGTCTGAACTCGTCTGAGACCACCATCATGACATATATTCATTCCAACCCTAATACCGAAATCATATACTATCTTATCTTTTTCAATATAACTGTCAGCGTGCTGACCAAACGTAGCAGCAAAATAGAGCGGATCTTTTTCGGTTTCGATTCGCATCGCCATTACAGCGCGTGGAAATTTGTTCCGAGACTTAAACTCATACTTCTTTTTGGACAGGCCCGAATTAAGAAATACTAGCCAAGGAACGTCATCTTCATTTTTATCTTTGCTCCTAACCTCTTCATACTTAATAAATCCAGTGACGCCGGTATCAATTTTTATTTCGTCAAATGTGCTACCGATGAGAAAATCCTCAAAACCACTCACCGCTTTGATCTTGTAAAGTGTAACCCGCTTAAAATCTGTCAACTTGATACCCCCCCAGTTTTTTAGAAATCTAAAATACATTTTAGTTCGCGGGCAAGTAGTTTTTAAAGTTTTCCATTTGCAACTTTCGGAGTGCGTTTCGCCAGTAACAGTCCCATTAACCACCCTGAACCCCACATGAACTTCACCCTCAGGGTTGGTTCAGTCCCACTGTGGCAATGTCGTGTTCAACGTTAGGGAAAAACGTGACGCAAAGGGGAAAAGGGCATGGCAATCTTGGTACGGCGGTTCAGCATTATCGTTTTGTTGATGGCAATTTTCGCGATGTCCTTTGCGGCGCTGGTAGTCAATCCTAACCGCAGCTTTCAGCGGGTCAATGTCGGCGCATCAATTGCCTGCCAGACCAGTCTTTCCGCAAACTGCCACATGACGCTCTAAGCGCTTCCCCGGAAGGTTTTGCGCTTTCAACGCGCAGCGATGGCCGCTGCGGCCAGTGCCATAGCCGCGCCACTGATTTGATTGATACGGCGGATCGCGCGGCTATTTTGCAAGAACCTGCGGGCTTTGGATGCAAGAAATACCCATGAGAGATCGACGGCGATCAGCGTTATAAGTAGGGTTGCCAGCAATTGCGCCCAGCCCATGGCCGTTACACCCTGTATGTCGATCAATGACGGCATCAACGTCAGATAGAACAGCATGTTTTTAGGATTGCCAATAGATACCGACAGTCCTGAAAGGAACGCCTTCAGGCCGCGTCCTCTGACAGGAAGCTCTCCCTGCGCAACATCGGGCTTTGCCGTGAACAGCGTCCAGGCTAGATAGAACAGGTAGACGACGCCCAACCATTTGATGACTTCAAACAGAACATAGAAAGTCGAAGCGAGCGCTGCCAATCCTGCGAGTGCAACGCTGAGCCAGATCGCCTCCCCAATCCAGATTGCGATCAAAAATGGCAGCACATCACGTGCGCCGCGGGACAGCACGCGTGCAACCAATGCTGCAACGGTAGGCCCGGGGCTGATGCTATCTGCAATCAGGGCTCCGGCGAAGATCAAAAGCGCCATCAAAGTCATAGCCAGACGTTATCCGTTGCAACAACGAAAGCAAGTATTGCTAAAGCTCGTAACGCGGTTTTTTCATCGATACAGAAGGGTTCGATCTGACGATCTGAAACTCCAGGAGTTTTCCGCTACTTTTTCAAACGCTCATATTTCTGTCGCTTGCCTGTCGAAATTGGCTCTCTATAATAGGCCATGACAATAGCAAAGCACACGATTCCGCCCCTCGCCTTCATCACGCCGGAGCCCTTCGCGCCGCAGACTTTCACTGATCCGAAAGAGGCCGTGGACGCGTTGACGGCGCTTTATGAGCGCAACACGAATTTCCTCATCAAATCCTTCACCGATCTGGCCCAGGGTGCGCCGATCGAAGGCCGGTACCGCGCCTGTTATCCGCAGGTCAGCATTGAGACATCAAGTTTCGGCCATGTGGATTCGCGCCTCTCCTACGGCCATGTCACCTCGCCCGGCGTCTACACGACCACGGTCACCCGTCCGCAGCTTTTCCGGCATTATCTGAAAGAGCAGCTCGGCCTTCTCATCAAGAACCACAGCGTTCATGTCACGGTGGCCGAATCCGCCACGCCCATTCCGCTGCATTTCGCCTTTGGCGAAGGTGCCTATGTGGAAGCGGCTGCGGCCTCTTCGCTGTCGGATGTGCCGCTGCGCGATCTGTTCGATACGCCCGACCTCAACAACACCGACGACCTCATCGCCAATGGTGAATATGATCAGGTGCCGGGAGAGCCCGCGCCGCTCGCGCCCTTTACCGCGCAACGCATCGATTATTCGCTGGCGCGCCTCAGCCATTACACGGCCACCAGCGCTAACCACTTCCAGAACTTCGTGCTGTTCACCAACTATCAGTTCTACATCGATGAATTCGCCACATGGGCGCGCAAGATGATGGCGGATGGTGGCGAGGGCTATACGGAATTCGTGGAGCCCGGCAACATCGTCACCCATGCTGGTTCTGACCGGCCCGAGACCGATATGACGCTGGGGCGTCTGCCGCAGATGCCTGCCTATCACCTTAAGAAAAAGGGTCATGCGGGCATTACGCTGGTCAATATCGGCGTCGGCCCCTCCAACGCCAAGACGATCACGGACCACATCGCCGTGCTGCGCCCGCATGCATGGCTGATGGTCGGCCATTGCGCCGGTCTTCGCAACAGCCAGCGGCTGGGCGATTATGTTCTGGCGCATGCCTATGTGCGGGAAGATCACGTTCTGGATGACGACCTGCCCGTCTGGGTGCCGATCCCGGCACTGGCGGAAGTGCAGCTTGCGCTGGAAGGCGCCGTTGCGGAAGTCACCGGCTATGAAGGTTTCGAGCTGAAGCGCATCATGCGCACCGGCACCGTCGCCACCATCGATAACCGCAACTGGGAACTTCGCGATCAGGCAGGACCAGTCAAGCGCCTGTCGCAATCGCGCGCGATTGCCCTTGACATGGAATCCGCCACCATTGCCGCCAACGGCTTCCGCTTCCGCGTGCCCTACGGCACCCTGCTCTGCGTTTCCGACAAGCCTTTGCATGGTGAGCTGAAACTGCCCGGCATGGCCACGGAATTCTACCGCACCCAGGTCGCCCAGCACCTGCAAATCGGCATCCGCGCTGTGCAAAAGCTCGCGGCCATGCAAAAGGAAACCCTGCATTCCCGCAAGCTGAGAAGCTTTTATGAGACGGCGTTCCAGTAGGATTTGCGGCGGAGGTGGCCTTGGTGTATAATTTCAAGAATTGGTACACCAAGGCCACTTGCCATGCGCACGAATATCGAGCTTGACGACGCATTGATGGCTGAGGCCATGGAGATGTCTGGCCTTTCCACGAAAAAGGCGATGGTTCAGTGCGCTCTGGAAGAATATGTGCGCATCAGACGACAACGAGATGCGATAGACGCCCTTAGCGGGATGGGTTGGGAAGGCGATCTCGACGAAATGCGCAACGACTGGTCGCCCAGCGTTGATTGGGGCCTTGAAGACAGCAAATGATCGTTGTCGACACGTCCGTATGGATTTCCCTCATTCGCCACGCGCACAGCGATGTCACGGAAAGGCTGCGATCTTATATACCAGAAGGCCTGATCATGATCGGCGATGTCATCCTGCTTGAAGTTCTTCAGGGTGCGCAGAGCGATCGTCACGCTGACATGCTGGAGCGGCAGTTTCGCGCTTTTCCTTGTGCCTCAATGTCGTCGCCCGCATTGGCCCTCAAGGCTGCGAAGAACTACCGGCACCTGCGCCAACGTGGCATCACCATCAGAAAAACCACCGATCTCATCATCGGCACCTACTGCATAGAACACGGCCACGCTCTGTTGCATTCCGACCGGGACTTCACGCCCATGGCTGAACATCTCGGCCTACGCATCGCCTGACTATTTCCGCACCCGCACAAACAGCGCCAGAGCTGTGCCCACCAGTGATGACACTATCACCAGCAGATGCACGTTGACGGCGGCTTGCCCAAGTGAGGACAGGGCCGCTTCATCCGCCGCCGCGCCGAAGCCAAGGGCGCCAGCGGTGATGCCGGCGGGATAGGTTCCTACGCCGCCGGGGGCGTGGATGGGCAGGACGGAGGAGAGTTCCCCACCCAGCGCGCCGCCGAAACCTGCGGGCAGGCTTATCTTGCCCATCAGCACCAGCACCCAGGCCAGAACGGCGATCTTGACGAACCAGTTGATGATGGTCACGCCCCAGGCGCGCGTGAAGGCGCGGCCATCAAGCGGCAGACCTGCCTGCAGTTCGTGGATGATACCCTGCGCTTTCTTGGGCGCGATATGGCGGGCGAGCCGAAAAACGTTGTTCCTAGTCGAAAAAGCCATCACCGGCAAAAGCAGAAATGCGCTCCACAAAATCCAGACGAGTATGGCATTCTTCTCCAGCACCAGCCCGAGGCCTGCGGCGGCCAGCAGCGCGTGCAGATCGAACAGCCGCATCACCAGCAGAGCGGACGTTCCGCGCGCTAAGCGCACGTCGAATTCCTTCTTCATCAGCAGCGGAAAACTGGTTTCGCCGGAGCGGAAGGGAAGCATCACATTCAGCAGATTATGGACCTGCACCACCCGAAACAGCGGCATGAAGTGCCCGCGTGTTTCCTGCAGAAAATAATCATAGACACGCCATGTACGCAGCACATACGTCCCCAGCAAAAGGGCAAGCGCCAGTGCGATCGCGGAAAGCCCCGCCCCTTCCCACACCGCCAGTACCGAGCCCCAGCCCCAGACGGCCTGAATGAACGCGGCATAGGCCAGCAGAATAAGCCCCGTGAAAACGGTCATCCTGTTGCGCGAAAGCCACGAAGCTTTTGGGATATCGGGTCCGGTCATGTGGGGCATATGCCTCGTCTGGACAAACATAGCCGTGGGGTCTATCGGGCTTGCTTGCATATAATTCCGCCGCCTTCTTTAGGAGAAAGCACCCGTGCCGACAACTGCCGCCATTGAAAACATTATGCCCGTGGCAGAAGCGCTGGAACTGTCGCTGGTCGTGCCGATTTTCAACGAGCAGGAAAGCGTCGTCCCGCTGATCGATCGCGTCATGGAAGCCATGCTGGGTTACGCCTCGCCATGGGAACTCATTCTGGTAGATGATGGCAGCACGGATGCGACCATTGCCAATGCGCGGGAATATGTTGGCCGCGCCGGTCTCAACCTCAAGATTGTCGCCTTGCAGCGCAATTTCGGCCAGACGGCGGCCATGCAGGCAGGCATCGATGCCGCCAGGGGCCGCCTCATCGCCACGCTGGATGGCGATCTTCAGAACGACCCCAAAGACATTCCCATGCTGGTTTCGGAGCTAGAGCGTCGCGAGCTCGACCTTCTGGTCGGCTGGCGCAAGAACCGGCAGGACGGGCTTTTCCTGCGCAAGGTTCCGTCCTGGATCGCCAACAGACTGATTGGCAAGATCACCGGCGTTCGCCTGCATGATTACGGCTGCAGCCTGAAGATCTACCGTGCCTCCGTTATCAAGCAGGTCAAGCTGATGGGCGAGATGCACCGCTTCATCCCCGCCTGGGTGGCGGGTGTGGTGCCCAGCACGCGCATCGGCGAAATGCCGGTCACGCACCATGCGCGCCAGTTCGGCGCATCGAAATATGGTATTTCCCGCACCTTCCGGGTCATTCTCGACCTGCTGTCGGTCATGTTCTTCATGCGCTACAAGGCACGACCCGGCCATTTCTTCGGCTCGCTGGGCCTTGGCCTCGGCGCCCTCTCGGGCATCATCATGCTCTATCTCTTCGTCGATAAGTTTCTGCTGGGCAATGATATCGGCACACGCCCGATGCTCATGGTCGGCGTCGTGCTGCTGCTGTCCTCCGTCCAGCTCATCACCACGGGCATTCTGGCGGAGATGATCGCGCGGCTCTACTACCGCGACGAGCAGAACCCGAATTACATCATAGGCAAGGTCTACACCGCGGAGTGATCGTCAATGCGCAGGTATCTCTCCCGCAATCCTAATGTGATTATCTATTTGATTGCGGCCTATTACCTGCTGGCGATCCTTGTGCGTGTTATCCGCTCTCCGGCGCTGGAAGTGGATGAAACGCAGGCGGCGCTGTCGCAGTTCTTTTTCTGGGGCTACGGCTCACAGCCGCCGCTGTATCACTGGCTCCAGCTTGGCCTTGCCGAAGTGTTCGGCATGTCGATTGCGACGCTCAGCATTCTCAAAAACGCGATCCTTTTCCTCTGTTGCCTCTTCTTCTGGTTGACCGCGCGCCTGTTGACGCAGGACCGCGCCTCGAGCGGGCTTGCGACGCTCGGCGTGCTGACCCTGCCGCCGATCTTCCTGATGGCGCAGCGCGACCTGACCCATTCCATCATCGCGCTGCTGGCCGTCTCCCTGTTTCTCTATGCGTTTTTCCGCACGCTGAAACATCCGAGCCTTGGCGGATATCTGCTGGCAGGCCTTGCTGTCGGCCTTGGGGCACTGTCGAAATACAATTTCGTCCTCGTTCCGCTTGCGGCCATTCTCGCCGTTTTGCCGGAAAAGGATTTGCGCGCCCGCGTGCTGGACTGGCGTATGGCCGTGGCCGTGCTGGTGTCAGTCCTCGTCGTCCTACCCCACGGCCTTTGGGTGCTGGAAAACATGGCTATCGCCACCGGCCAAACCATGGGCGAAATGACCGAAGGCCATGAACACTTGTCGTTTCAAGGATTATACGGCGCGTTCGATCTGGTCGTCTCCACACTCCGCGGCTCTGCCGTCACCCTTGCCATCTTCGCCGCGCTTTTCTACCGGGATATCAAACGCATCCTGACGGCCAGCGATCAATGGACGCGGGTCACGGGGCGAAACCTGCTGCTCTGTCTTTTCATGGTTCTGGTCATCGTGCTTGCGCTGGGCGTCACCAATATCAGACAGAAATGGCTGATCGTTTATCTCATCCTGCTGCCGCTCTATCTCACTCTGAAAATCCGGGCGGCGGGCGTGGATGTGAAGCCGAAGCTGCCCGGCATGCTGGCGGCCACATCGGCGCTCACCATCGGCGTTCTCATCATGCTGCTGTTTCGCGGGTTGGTAACGCCCTATTATGGGCGCTACTCGCTCGTCCACGTTCCCTATGATAGATTTGCCCAAGCCGTCCGCCGCGATGGCTTTGCCGAACCGCAATATGTTATCGCCGCTGGCGGTCTGGTTGGCGGAAACCTCAAGATACAGTTCCCAAAGGCAACAGTCTTCATCGGCAACGCCACCACGGAAGCTCTTCCTGCCGCGTGGCCAGCAGGTGCGACCGTGCTGATTGCGGGAACGGGCGATGAGGGCAAGCTGCCGGAAAATCCCGGTGCAGATCTCGCAGCACTTGCCGCACGCTCATCGCTGCCGCCACCGACAGACATCCGGCATGTGGAAGTCTCCTATGCCGGTGGCGATGGCGAGAAAAAGCACGCCTTCTATTACGCCTGGACCGTGATCGGGCCGAAGTGACGCTTAGGCTCTTAAAAAAATTCGAACTCTACTGCTTGCTATACCCGTACTGTGCGGTCGTGGATAGCCGAGAGGGTGCGTCTTTCCGCCTTCTCCCCGCCGGGGAGAAGGTCGCGGCAGCGGGATGAGGGGGCAAGCTCTCCGTATCCGTTAACCCTCCCCCCCCCCCCTCATCCGACCCTTCGGGCCACCTTCTCCCCGACGGGGAGAAGAAACCAAGGCGCGCCGTTGTTACTCAACATTCGATCTTACTGCCCGCTGCACCGAAGCCTCGACCCGGATCGGGAAATTGACTGAATTCGCGATGAAGCATTTCTCATGCGCGTCTTCGTGCAGTTCCAGCGCCGTTTGCGGGTCGCCCTTGGAGATGGTGACGACGGGTTTCAGCACCACTTCGGTGAAGTGCCCTGCCCCGTCCTTGCGAAGCACCATGGCGCCTTCCGGCTCATCCACATAGTCGGTCACGACGACGCCGGAAACGGCACAGAAATGCAGGTACCACAGCTTGTGGCAGGCGGAGACGGAGGCGAGCAGCAGTTCTTCCGGGTTCCAGCGAGCCGCATCGCCGCGAAAGGCTGGGTCGGAGGAGCCCGCAATGTCGGGCTTGCCCTCTGCCGAAATCACATGCGACCGCTCATATTCGCGGTAACCGGAGGTGCCGGAGCCCGTGTTGCCGGTCCAGGCGATCTGAACCCTGTAGTGATGCTCTGCGTCTGCCACGTCTTTTATGTCCTTACTGTGTGCGCCAAGTGGTCCAGCCCCTTGCGCAATGTCTCGATGATCTGGTCGACTTCCGACCGGGCGATGATGAAGGCTGGCGATGCCAGCATGCGGTCGCCGGTGGCGCGCATGACCAGCCCGTTTTCCAGGCAATGGTTACGCACCAGCGTACCGATATCGTCGGGCTTGTCGAAGCGTTTGCGGGTCGCTTTGTCCGCCGTCAGTTGCAGCCCGCCGATGAGGCCGACATTGACCGCCTCACCCACCACCGCATGACCCAGCAGGCTTTCCCAACCTTGCCGGAAATAGGGGCCGATGTCGTCGCGCACCCGCTCCACCAGCCCCTCATCCTCGATGATCCGCAGGTTTTCGAGCGCCGCCGCTGCACAGACCGGGTGGCCGGAATAGGTAAAGCCGTGGTTGAAATCGCCCACCTCGCTTAACATCACCTCCGCAACACGGTCCGAGACCAGCACGCCGCCAATGGGCAGATAACCTGACGACAGGCCCTTGGCTATGGGTGCCAGATCCGGCTCATAGCCGAAATGCTGATAGCCAAACCATGATCCCAACCGTCCGAAACCGCAGATGACCTCGTCGGACACCAAGAGAATGTTGCGTGCCTTGCAGATGCGGGCGATCTCCGGCCAATAGGTCTCCGGCGGCACGATGACTCCGCCCGCGCCCTGAATGGGCTCGGCCACGAATGCGGCGACATTCTCCTCGCCCAGTTCATCGATCTTGGCATCCAGCTCCCGCGCGACCTTCAGGCCGAATTCGGCAGGCGTCAGGTCACCGCCCTCGGCATACCAATAGGGTTGGCCGATATGGGAAACACCTTCGATGGGCAGGTTGCCCTGCTCGTGCATCCACGTCATACCGCCCAGCGATGCACCCGCCACGGTGGAGCCGTGATAGCCGTTGCGCCGCGCAATGACCTGCGTCTTGGTCGGGTGGCCCAGCGCCTTCCAGTAAACCCGCGCCATGCGAAACCACGTATCGGTGGCCTCGGAACCGGAATTGGTGAAGAACACATGGTTCATGTGCGGCCCGGCATGGGACGCGATCTTCTGCGCCAGCAGTGTCGCAGGCGGCGTCGTGGTGCCGAAGAAGGCGTTATAATAGGGCAGCTCATTCATCTGCCGGGAAACTGCATCGGTGATTTCACGACGGCCATAACCGATATTGACGCACCACAGACCAGCAAAGGCATCCAGATATTTCTTGTCGGTGCTGTCGTAAATGAACACGCCTTCGGCCCGCTCTATGATGCGTGTGCCGGTGGCATTCAGCTTGCCCATGTCGGAAAAGGGATGCAAGTGGTGAGCGGCGTCGATGGCGGCGAGGTTTGAGATCGTCCCGGCATTTTCGTTCATCGCGTCATGCACTCCCATTGGCTTTCATGGGTGCAACATGGCCGGGGCGGCGGCAATTTGCAAGGCCGCCGCATCATGTCCCACGCCTCTGTGAACAGAGGTGAGAGGTCAGCAATATCAGAGGTTTGCGAAGTCTTTCGGCACAATGACCTTTAGTTCGCCCGCATGAATTTTCAGCGTCACATCACGCTTCATCGGCAGCAATTCACCGTCCATCACGCATTTCACGTCATGGCGGCTCTTGGGAAAATGCAGCTCCGCCTCCGGCACCGCCATCGCCGTCACGGCGGCATTTTCCTTCAGCTTGCCGCGCAGAATATCGATCGCCAGACCCGTCACGCCGGATGGCGTCAGCGCATCGGCAATGTAAAGGCCGAGATGGCCGCGCGTGATGTCATCGGCCACCAGAAGCGGGCTTTGGCCAAATTCGTTGTTGGAAGCGGAAATGGCGCAGACGCGTCGATGCTCGGTCTTGCCGTCAACGGTGAATTCCATATCGAAGACAGGCGGATTAAAGACCACGCCGATGGCAGCACGGATATTCGCGCGTATCTTGCCCAATCGGGAGGCATATTCCATCTTGTCGCGATACCGTACCATGCGGGCGTGGAGACCAGCGGAAAACTGGTGCACGAAAGGCCGCCCATTGGCGCTGGCAATATCCACATTCTGCACATGCCCCTCGGCCAGCGTATCCACCGCCTGCCATATGTCGAGCGGCAGTTTCAGCGAGCGGGCAAAGAGGTTCATCGTGCCAGCAGGCACCACGCCGAGCGCTATGCCGTGCTTCCAGGCAATACCGGCGGCAGCGGAAATCGTGCCATCACCGCCGCCCGCAATCAGGCCGTCCAGCCCCTTGTCGTCGGCGGTGCGCTCCATTTCCGCGACAATATCCTTGCCGGAGACGAGACGGCACTCGATGTCATGCCCCGCATTCTTGAAAACCGTCTGAGCATGCTCGCAATAAGCGTCCATGTCGGTGGTTTTGAAGGTACCGCCATCGCGGTTTAAAATCGCCACCAGCTTCATTGCTTATCAGCCCCTGTTACACGCAAAGCGCGACCCTAAATGAAATAAAATGATTTCCGTTCCAAACACCTTTGCGTGAGCCGCACAATTTGCAGAATCAGATACTACCGCGACGCACAATTTGATGGTATGCGTGTGATAAGGTCATTTTAGTGACCAACACTTCCAGTCAGGGCAGGCCGAAATCTTTCGGTCTTGCCCTTTTTTTCTTCGTACTCTTCGCAGAAATCATGACCCATACACATCTCTCCGAAAACCGCCCTGATGCGGAAGCCGAAGCTGTTGCGGCTTTGCCTGCGGCAACGCTCACACCCCTCTCCATCGCCCTTATTGAACTGGCGCTTGCCGCTGGTGGTTTTGGCATCGGCACGGGTGAATTCGCCATTATGGGCCTGTTGCCGGAAGTGGCGACGACCTATGGCGTCACTGTTCCGCAGGCGGGTTATGTGATTGCGGCCTACGCGATTGGTGTCGTCATCGGCGCGCCCATCATTGCCGTGCTGGCTGCGCGCATGACGCGGCGCGTGCTTCTGCTGGCGCTGATGGGGCTGTTTGCAGCGGGCAATATTCTCAGCGCCATCGCGCCGGATTTCGCCACCTTCACCGCCTTGCGTTTCATCACCGGTCTGCCGCATGGCGCGTATTTCGGCGTCGCAGCACTGGTTGCCGCCTCCATGGCGCCCATCCATAAGCGCGCCCGCGCCGTTGGCCGCGTCATGCTGGGGCTCACCATCGCCACTCTTCTCGGCACGCCGCTTGCCACCTTCTTCGGCCAGATATTCTCATGGCGCGCCGCCTTCATGATGGTCGGCGGCATCGCGTTGCTGACCGTTGCCCTGCTGTGGTTCTTCCAGCCGCGAGACAAGGTGCAGGAAGGTGCCAGCATCTGGCGCGAACTCGGTGCCTTCAGACGCGTACAGGTCTGGCTGACGTTGGCCGTGGCATCCGTTGGTTTCGGCGGCATGTTTGCCGTCTTCAGCTACATCGCCAAAACCACGACAGATGTTGCCATGATGCCGGTCTCGACCGTTTCCATGGTTCTGGCACTCTTCGGCATCGGCATGAATGTCGGCAATGTCGTCGGCTCGCGCATGGCGGATTACTCTCTCAATGGCACGATTGGCGGCATGCTGGCCTTCAACGTGGTGTTGATGGCGCTCTTCGGCCTCACCGCCCATAATCCATACATGCTGTGCCTGTGCGTCTTCCTTATAGGCTGCGGCTTTGCCGCCTGCCCTGCGGTTCAGACGCGCCTGATGGATGTCGCAGCAGATGCCCAGACACTCGCCGCCGCCTCCAACCACTCCGCCTTCAACATCGCCAACGCGCTCGGCGCATGGCTGGGCGGTGTCGTCATCGCCATGGGTTACGGCTATGCCTCGACCGGTTACATCGGCGCGGTTCTCTCGCTCGGCGGCCTCATCGTTTTTGCTTTTGCGGTGGCGCTGGAACGGCGCGAGAAGGCCCTCGCTCAATAGGCCTTGGGTGGCATCACGCCCCCTTTATTCCTGTCCATGGATCACTTCCTAGGGCAGGACGCTTTCAGCGGCTGACTCTCTCCACCATCGCAACAATCGTCGCAAACAATTCGTCGGTTGCCTCTTCCGGCGTTATGTCACCATTGGTGGCAGCGTTTGATAGCGCCTCTGCGGCACCGAGCATGCCCCATAGAGCTGCCGACGAAATCGCGCCTTCTCCTGCGAAGGGAGCCAGCAGCCCTCTGCATTTTTCGAGAAAACCCTGTTCATACTGCTTCTTGATGATGGCAAGTTCGGGAGAACCCGCAAGGGCCGCCACGATGCCCGGTATTTCCCGGCCCTGCCGCGACACGCAGTTGACATAGGACGAGGCAATGACCGTGGCGATATCGGCCAACCGCGCCTCGCAGGCCCGCAAGGCATCGTCCATGATCGCGGTCTGGTTGGCGTCGAATTCCTGATAAAGCTGCGCCAGAAGCCCTTCCCGACTGCCGAACTGATCGTACACGACGGGCTTCGTAACGCCCGCTTTTTCCGAGAGACGCCCGAGCGTCAGGGCGTCCGCACCCTCGTCATGAATCAGCTTCCAGGCCACGTCCATCAATTGCCGGTGCCTCTGCTCCCGCGTCAGGCGTATGCGACGTGCTGGTTCTTCTGGTTGTTTGCTGCTTGACATCCGCTATATACCATTGGTAACTTACTAATAGTATATAGCGCGGACGACCCGTTCGCAATCATCAAAGAAAGTTCTCCCCATGCATGCCATCATCGTCACCTCGCACCCAAATCCCGGCTCATTGACGCACGCCGTTGCAGCGCGCATTGCAGACGGCATCGCCGGCTCGGCAGGCGGGCATTCTCATGAGTTCGCAGATCTAGCAGCCGAAGCGTTCGACCCTCGCTACACGCAGGATGATATCGCGCTGATGCTCGGACAGGCCGAACCCACTGCTGATGTCACCGCCGAACATGCACGGCTGGATCGCGCCGACGCGCTCATCATCGTTTATCCCGTTTACTGGTGGTCGATGCCTGGGCAACTGAAGGGCTGGATTGATCGCGTGTTCACAAATGGCTGGGCCTATTCCGACAATGGCGACGGCAAGATCATCAAGAAACTCAATGAGCTGAAGGTGCATCTGGTCGCCATTGGCGGTGCCGATATGCGCACCTACGCACGCCACGGTTATTTCAGCGCTATGCGAACGCAGATCGACCACGGGATATTTGATTACTGCGGCGCAAAGGTCATAACCTCGGAACTCATGGTTCCTGATCAAGCCAATGATTTCACACATCATCTCGATACCGCCCATGCTCTTGGCCGCAAGATATTTGCTGCGTAACTGCTGCGCTTAATCTCATGAATGAGGGTGCAAATTCAGCGCCCCATTCACCACAAACCAGCATTGCCAAAATTTCATATTTGGCCCGCTTGACTAAGCGCAGATTCAGGCGCACCACATGAGTTACGCGCAACCTTTCGGGTTGGCGCGGATATCCACGGAGCATCGTTTGATGTCTAGCGACAGTAGTAGTCGATTGCCTTTGCCGAGACCGGCGAGACGTACCCTGATCTGACTCCTGTCGGCTCACCACGTTCCGCCGAGATCGGCGGATCGACTCGAAGGTGAGCAATCATGAACTTTCACAACCTCTCCCAAAGAGCTGGCAAAGCTGCACGTCTTTTCAGCAGCAGCATTGGCCCCACCACCATTGCAGAACGCGTCGATCAGTTGAACACGCTCGACGTGCCTGATGCCGTCGATGCATTGCTGAAGATGCCCCAGGCAAAGGCCGTTGCCGTTCTGGACCGTCCGGAACTGCACCACGCCGCAGAGATCGTCGCCCATATTCCACTGGAACAGGCTGCCCGCTTCGTCAACCTCATGTCAGACGACCGTGTGGCAGACGTCATGGCGGAGATGGACGACGAGCCCCGCGCCAAGCTGTTTTCGCGGCTGGACCGCGCAACGGCCACGGCCATTCAGCACCTGATGACCTATCCGCCCCGCACGGCTGGCTCCATGATGACCACGGAGTTCGTCAGCGTGCCGGATCGCTGGACGGTGGAACAGACCCTAGCACATATCCGCATCGTTGAGCGGTCACGCGAAACGGTCTATGCCATCTATGTGCTGGCCGAAGACGGAACGCTGACCAAGGTCGTCACCCTGCGCAGCCTCGTCACGGGTGAACCCTCCGCATCCATCCTCACCGTCGCGTCCAAGGAAGGCATCACCTATGCCGATCCGCTGATGTCGCAGGAGGATGTTGCCCGCCTTATCCGCAAGCATGACCTTCTGGCCATTCCTGTGGTGGATGAGCACGCCCACATTCTCGGCATCGTCACCGTAGATGACGTCATCGACACCATGATTGCCGATACCACGGAAGACGCCCACAAATTTGGTGGTATGGAAGCACTCGGCAAGCCCTATATGACGATGGGCTTTGCCGACATGATCCGCAAACGCGCAGGCTGGCTGTCCGCCCTCTTCCTCGGTGAAATGCTGACGGCCAGCGCCATGCAGCATTTCGAAGGAGAGCTGGAAAAGGCCGTCGTGCTGACGCTGTTCATCCCGCTCATCATGTCCTCGGGCGGCAACTCCGGTTCGCAGGCCACATCGCTCATCATCCGGGCTTTGGCGCTGGGCGAACTGAAGCTGTCGGATTGGTGGCGGGTGCTGCTGCGTGAACTGCCAACAGGCCTGACGCTGGGTGCCATCCTCGGCGCCATCGGGTTTGTCCGTCTCACCGTCTGGCAACAGGCCGGTTTCTATGATTACGGCGAACACTGGCTGCTGGTCGGCTTCACCGTCTTCTCGGCCCTCGTCGGCATCGTCACCTTCGGCTCGCTGGCCGGCTCCATGCTGCCCTTCATCCTGCAGCGCCTGCGCCTAGACCCCGCCAGCGCATCGGCACCCTTCGTGGCAACGCTGGTCGATGTGACCGGCCTCGTTATCTACTTCTCGGTCGCGCTGCTGATCCTGAGCGGAACGCTGCTGTAAGCAACACCTTTACAAAAACCGGTCGCATCGCATTTGCGGCCGGTTACCTCTTGCCCTTGCCTGGTCTTTTCAAAAGCTTGTAACCTTGCGTTGCGACGATGATTCAAACAGGGACGGGCCTTTGCAGATTTCCAATCTTCGACACTATACGACATTTGCAGACACGATAGCAGATCGCGGCTGGCACGCATGGTGGACGGAAAGCGGCGTCCCTCTCGAAGACTACCGCGCCCACCTCACCCCGATGCTTGAAAAAGACGGCATCCCCGCAGCACTCGTCGCCCATGACGACGACCGCTACATCGGTTCCGTCCTCATCATCGAAAACGACCTGGACGAGCGCCCCGATTACGCCCCATGGATCGCAGCCCTCTGGGTGGAGCCGGATTTTCGACGCCAGGGCATCGCCGCACAACTGATCACCCGCAGCCGCGCACACGTCGCCCAACTCGGCCACGACACCTGCTACCTCTGCGCAACCGCAGACAAGCGTCCCTATTATCTGAAACAGGGTTTTACGCTTCTGGAAGAGGATGTGGGCGGTTTGGATGTGTTTCGTATTTCAAGCGGATGAGGTTGGTTGGATCCGTTTAATAACGCGGCCAAACAATCCTGTTTTGGCCAAACTGCAAATAGTATATAAATTTTTGTATAATTGTGATATGAAGACGATCAGGTTTCGCGGTAGTGCCCTCAGTGATTTACGTGCTTTCCCGGAAACGGCGCGGCGAGAAGCTGGCTATCAGTTGGACAAGGTCCAGAACGAAATGATGCCGACCGATTGGAAGCCCATGGCGACAATCGGGAAAGGGCGTTCAGGAAATCAGGATCAGAGACGAGAGTGGTGCGTTTCGTGTGATCTATGTCGCCAAATTCAGTGACGCGATCTACGTTTTGCATTGCTTTCAAAAGAAAACGCAAAAAACCGGCAAAACGGACATCGACATGGCAACAAGACGTTACGATGAGCTGGTGAAGGAGCTATCCCAATGACCACCGAGAGCTTTAAAAGCGTTTGGGATGCAATCGAAGACACTAGCGCCGAAGCGGAAAATATGAAGTTGCGCTCTAGGCTGATGATGGCGCTTGAGCGACACATAAACACCAAAGGCTGGACGCAGAGCGAAGCAGCAAAAAAGCTAGGCGTGACGCAACCGCGCGTGTCGGATCTCTTGCGTGGCAAGATCAATCTGTTCGGGCTGGATACTCTGGTCAACATGGCATTTGCAGCTGGCCTGCATGTTGAAATGCAGGTTTTAGACGCGGCATGATTTGCCGGACACTGCCGAGAAGAGATGCCCCGGCTCTAACGCCGGAGCAGCCTGCTAGTGTTATGCGCGATTACGCGGCGCTGATCGTACCCGTGCCCAGCAGCACCAGAAGCACCACGCCCAGCACCACGCGGTACCAGACAAACGGCATATAGCTCTTTGTCGAAACCAGCTTGAGAAAGACGATGATAACGGCGTATCCGACGATGAAGGATATCAGCGTGGCGAGCGCCGTCTGGCCCCAGCCGACCGGGTTGACCTGACCGATGCTCTTGTAAAGCTGGTAAAAGCCGGAACCGAAGACGGCGGGAACGGCGAGAAGGAAGGAATAGCGTGCCGCTGCTTCTCGCGTGTAACCCAGCAGCAGGCCTGCCGTAATCGTGCCGCCGGAGCGGGAAACGCCGGGGATCAGCGCCATGGCCTGTGCGAAGCCGAACAATATGCCATCGCGCCAGATGAGCTTGTTCAGCGGGTACTTCTTCTTGCCGATTTTATCAGCATAACCGAGGATGATACCGAAGACGATCAGCATGACGGCGGTGATGTAGAGGTTGCGGAGCGAGGTCTCAATGGCGTCCTTGAAGAGCAGGCCCAAGAGTACGATCGGCACCGAACCGATGATGATGAGCCAACCCATGCGCGCATCTGCCGGATCGAAATTGCCACCGAGGCGCAGGTTCTGGCGAAGCCATGCCATGGCAATGCGCATGATATCGGACCAGAAATAGACCAGAACCGCCAGTTCGGTGCCGATCTGAATAATGGCGGTGAAGGCGGCGCCCGGGTCTTCACCCGTTCCCAGAAACTCTCCGGCAATGCGCAGATGCGCACTGGAGGAAATTGGCAAAAATTCCGTAAGACCTTGAATAAAACCGAGAATCGCGGCCTCGATCCAACCAATACCCATGCTTGTCGTCCCTGACTGAGAATCACTGCCGCGACGCTATGAAGCAATCCGGGCAGATCAATGTTGCACTGCGGAAAATTTTGAAAGAATCGAACACACGAAAACGATGGTCAGTATCGCCGGATTATTCGGCAGCCTCCAGTGGCCTGATCAAATCTGGCGGAGAAACCACACGCTTTTCGCCGTCCTTGCAGATCACATGCGTCTCGCCCCATGCCTTCAGGGCGACGATGACAGGCTGCATGCTGAGCCCGAGCGGCGTCAGGTCATAATCAACGCGCGGTGGCACCACGGCAAAGACCTTGCGGGAAATCAGCCCCGCCTCTTCCAGCTCGCGCAGCTGCTTGGTCAGCATGCGCTGGGTGACGCTGGGAATGTGGCGGCGCAGCTCGTTGAAGCGCAGCGTACCCTCATTCATCAGGTGATAGAGGATCACGCCCTTCCATTTTCCATCCAGAAAACTCAGCGTGGATTCCACCGGACAACCAGGAAAATTACCGGTCAATTTGGCGCGCGGACGGGACATCACAGTATCCTTTTTGTGCGTATATACAGAATATGTGCATTCTTGCGGTGTTTGCTCATCTCTATCAAATAGAGGTCAACGCAACAAGCAAAGGAGAAAACGCCATGCGTGCTATCGGTTACAAAAGCGCAAAACCCATTACGGATTCAGATGCGCTTGTTGACCTCGATGTGCCCGTGCCGGAAGCCAAGGGTCATGATCTCTTGGTCGAGGTGAAGGCCGTGTCGGTCAACCCCGTCGATACGAAGGTGCGCCGCAACCAGCCGCCGGAAGAAGGCCAGACCCGCATTCTGGGCTTCGATGCAGCCGGCATCGTCAAGGCCGTCGGCGAAGGTGTGACCCTGTTCAAGCCGGGCGATGAGGTGTTTTACGCCGGTGCCATCAACCGCCCCGGCTCCAACAGCGAATTCCATCTGGTGGATGAGCGCATCGTCGGCAAGAAGCCAAAGAGCCTCAGCTTCGAAGAAGCAGCCGCCCTCCCGCTCACCGCCATCACAGCCTACGAGGCGCTATTCGACCGGCTGAAGGTGAAAGACCCCGTCGCCGGTGGAGCCGATGCCATCCTCATCATCGGTGGCGCAGGCGGAGTCGGCTCCATCGCCATCCAGCTTGCACGGCAACTGACCGACCTCACCGTTATCGCAACCGCGTCGCGCCCGGAAACCAAGGAATGGGCCAAGTCACTCGGTGCGCATCATGTCATCGACCACAGCCAGCCGCTTGCCCCACAGGTGGAAGCGCTGGGCCTCGGCGCCCCTAGCTTCGTCTTCTCCACCACCCAAAGCGACCTTCACGCCGCCGACAGCGTCGCCCTCATCGCCCCGCAAGGCCGCTTCTGCCTGATCGATGATCCCGCAGGCGGCTTCGATGCCATGCCGTTCAAGCGCAAGGCAATCTCCATCCACTGGGAAATGATGTTCGCCCGCCCGGTGTTTGAAACGGCTGATATTCTGGAACAGCACAATCTTCTCAACCACGTTTCCGAACTGGTGGATGCGGGCAAGATCAAGACAACGATGACCGAGGTTTTCGGCACCATCAACGCGGCCAATCTTATGAAGGCGCATGCTTTGATTGAGAGTGGTACTGCTAGGGGGAAGATTGTTTTGTCGGGGTTTTGATGGCGGGCAAAAGTGACCGACTGAGATTGCCGCCAGCCCCCCTCTGCCCTGCCGGGCATCTCCCCCACAGGTGGGGAGATCAGCTGGGCGCACGCTCCCACTCTATCCGCAGCATTCAAGATGTCCGAGAGCTAACCACGAATCGATCTCCCCCCTTGTGGGGGAGATGTCCGGCAGGAGAGTGGGGGGTGAGCCCCACCCGCAAACCTATCGGTCAATCCTCGTCCGGATCCTCCGGGCAAGGCCAAGACGTCGGCGTCGTCAGCCCCTGCGGCAGCTTGGTCTTGGGATCACCGCAGGCAATGTCGATCTGCTTCTGCTCCAGCCCGGTGGCTGCCGAAAGGTCCAGCCCTTCGATGCGGGCGAGAAGAAGGAACGCGTTTTCGAAATCAATCGGCCCGGTGAATTTCGCGCCATCAAAGCGGGCACGCGAAAGATTGGCCATGGTGAATTTCGCGCCGGTCAGCGTCGCGCCTTCGAAATCCGCACGCCCAAGTTCCGCCTTGGAGAAATCCGTGCCGACGAGCTTGGCGTTCTGGAAGCTGGCGCGCTGCATTTCCGCATTGTTGAACTTGGCGTTTTCCGCGTCCGCATCGCTGAAATCACCGCGATAGGCTTCCACCTTGATGAAATTGCCGTCCTGCAATTGCGATGAGGCGAGCGAGGTGCGGATGAGCTTGGCTTTCTCCAGATTGGCCTTCTTGAAAGACGAGCCGCGAAGATCGGTAAAGGTGAAATCCGTTCCCTGCAAATCCGCGCCATCCAGCATGCTGCCGCCCAGCATCAAAAGCCGCTTGTTGCACGCACTCCAGTCAATCCCGGCACCGGCATCGGCGCGGCAGCTGGCCGCCTGGCTGTGGTTCGCCGTCAGGGTCACCGCGGCAAACACCGTCAGAACCACCCCGCAAACAAGCCCCGGCCCGCGCTGAGAAAAAACATTGCCTGCTGCCGTCTTCATCATCTGCTCCCACACCCGACCTTGCCAGCATGTCCATCCACGCCTGTCGGGCTACACCCATACAAGTATGGCATTCGCGATAATCCTGCAAATACCAAAACTGGAAGACATTTGTTCCAGTCAAAAATTGACGACACTATTTTTCTAAAAACCGGGAGAGATCAGGTGCCTTCAACGTCACTGACTATCGGCTCAAAACTACCGCGCAACGTCGTGGTGCAAATCCATCTGCATGGCAACGCGGCGTTCAGGATCGAGGCCGGAAGATATCTGGCTGTCCAACCTCTCCTGTAGAAAGGGAGGAATTTCATCTGCCTCCAGAATGCGGAATCCTAGCTTTGCGTAAAAGGGAGCGTTGAATGGAGCGAAACGGTCTGTCGTCAGCACAGCTTGCTTCAGTCCAGCTTCAAAACCCTTGGCAAGCAGCGCCAAAATCAAAGCGCGGCCTATGCCTTTTCCCTGTGCGGCGGTCTCTACATCGACCTCTACGATATAGAGATAGCGTCCCGTCGCATGCCCTGCGGCAAAACCAGCTACACGTTCCCTGGCATCTTCTGCAACCAGCAACAAATCCTGATCGAGACTTTGACGAAGAATAAAGTCGGGTGCCGATGATGGCTCTGATGTCACGTCGCAGGCCTGCGCCCAGACTGCAAAGGCATCGAGCTCTATCTCTGCCAGCCGCGCAAACTCATCGATCCGCGCGGCACGGATATTCACCATCGGATTTGCCCTCTGCGAAACCTCGGTCACATATTCGCGTAAACTGGCCCCTCACCGCCCTGCGGCGGTACCCAGTTGATGTTCTGGTTGGGGTCCTTGATGTCGCAGGTTTTGCAATGGACGCAGTTTTGCGCGTTGATGACGTAGGTTGGCTCGCCGTCCTTTTCCACCCATTCGTAAACACCGGCGGGACAGTAGCGTGTCGAAGGTCCGGCGTAGACATCGTGTTCGGAGCGCTTCTGCAAGTCCATGTCCTTCACCTGCAGGTGCACAGGCTGGTCTTCCTCATGGTTGGTGGAGGAAATGAAGACGGATGACAGGCGGTCGAAAGTCAGGACGCCATCTGGCTTGGGGTACGCAATAGGCTTGTGGAATTTCGCGGGTTCCAAGCTTTCCGCATCCGTCTTGCCGTGTTTCAGCGTGCCAAACAGGGAAAGGCCGAGCAGCTGGTTGGTCCACATATCAAGCCCGCCCAGCGCCACGCCGATAGCGGTGCCGAACTTGGACCACAGCGGCTTGACGTTGCGTACGCGCTTGAGATCCTTGCCGATGTCGCTGCCGCGCCATTCATTTTCGATCTCGATGACCTCGTCATTGGTGCGACCAGCGGCGATAGCATCGGCCAGTCTGTCCGCCGCCATCATGCCAGAGAGCACGGCGTTGTGGCTGCCCTTGATGCGCGGCACGTTGACGAAACCGGCGGAACAGCCAATCAGCGCACCGCCGGGGAAGGTCAGCTTTGGTACAGACTGATACCCGCCCTCGGTAATCGCGCGCGCGCCATAGGACAGGCGCTTGCCGCCCTCGAATGTCGGGGCAATGGCCGGATGCGTCTTGTAACGCTGGAATTCCTCGAAGGGATAGAGATAGGGGTTCTTGTAGTTGAGATGCACCACGAAGCCGACGGCCACTAGGTTGTCTTCCAAATGGTAGAGGAACGATCCGCCACCGGTCTTCATGCCCAGCGGCCAGCCGAAGGAGTGCTGCACAAGGCCGGGCCGGTGGTTTTCCGGTTTGACCTGCCACAGCTCCTTGATGCCGATGCCGAATTTCTGGACATCGCTGTCTTTCGACAGGTCGAATTTCGCAATCAGCTGCTTGGCCAGCGAGCCGCGCACGCCTTCGCCGATCAGCACATATTTGCCGTGCAGTTCCATGCCGCGGGTGAAGGCCGGGCCGGGCTCGCCATTGCGCTCCACGCCCATGTCGCCGGTGGCAACACCGATCACCGCACCCGCATCATTATAAAGCACTTCGGTTGCTGCAAAGCCGGGGTAGATTTCAACGCCCAGCGCTTCCGCCTTTTCCGCCAGCCAGCGACAGACGAGCCCGAGCGAAACAATGTAATTGCCGTGATTGTTCATTAAAGGCGGCATGGCGAAGTTGGGCAGGCGAATAGAGCCAGCAGGACCCAGCAGCAGGAACTGGTCGTCCTTGACTTCCGTCTTGAAGGGATGCCCCTCCTCTTCGCGCCAGCCGGGCAGCAGACGATCGATGCCGATGGGATCGACCACTGCGCCGGAAACGATATGCGCACCGACTTCCGCGCCTTTTTCCAGCACCACGACGGAAAGATCGGGATTGACCTGCTTCAGCCGTATCGCCGCCGAAAGACCGGCAGGGCCAGCGCCGACGATAACAACGTCGAATTCCATTGCTTCGCGTTCCGGCAGTTCCATCGCTTCCGTCATGTCCATCCTCTCAGCTTAACCGGTCCCATCCGGTCTTGTTTTACCCAACGCGCCCGCAGCCGGAGGGTTCACCTCCCTCGCCGCACTTGCCCGCTTTTCAGCCATCGTCTCAATTCTTCTTCGCAAAGCACAAAGCCGTTGTCGAGGTTGAACTGCGGCAAATCCTGTTCAGGCTTATTACATTATCGAGTGCATTGGTAATATCTTACTCTTACGTTCACGTAAATTGACGGGATTTGTGAAGAGGTCAAGGTGGGGAGGCCTCAGCATACGTTGGGAATGCGCAAGACAGTGCGTCCATCTCTGCAATGCTCATCCAAATAAACCCAACCGCACCTTCAAAACTCCCGCATCCCCGCTTATAACCACCCTCAACACTTTCAGGAGGATACTCAATGGATCTCGGCATTTCCGGCAAACGCGCACTCGTTCTGGCATCGTCTCGTGGCCTTGGACTTGGCATTGCAACGGCGCTGGCCAAAGAAGGCGCGCATGTGCTGCTGGTCGGGCGCACCAGCGAAAAGCTGGCCGCCAATGCCGAGGCCATCAATGCGCTAGGCAAGGGCAAGGCGGATTGGGTGCAGGGTGATCTTTCGCAGGAAGATTTCGTCGCAACCATGGTCGAGGCCGTGAAGGAGAAGCTCGGCGGCATCGATATTCTCGTCAACAACACCGGTGGCCCGACGCCCGGCACGGCGCAGGATATCACCATCGACAAGCTGGAAACCTTCTTCCAGTCCATGGTTCTGCGCGTCATCACGCTGACGGGCGCCTTCCTGCCGCAGATGAAGGAACAGGGCTGGGGTCGTATTCTCACCGTCGCGTCCTCGGGTGTCTTCGAGCCCATCCCCAATCTCGCCCTTTCCAACACTCTGCGCGGCGCGCTGGTGGGCTGGAACAAGACGCTGGCGACGGAAGTGGCGGGTTCCGGCATCACCGCCAACCTTCTCCTGCCCGGACGCATCCACACGGATCGCATCGATGAGCTGGATGGCGCCAATGCCAAACGGCTCGGCAAGAGCGTAGAAGAGGTGCGCGAAGCCTCGCTGAAAACCATCCCAGCTGGTCGCCTCGGCAAGGTCGAGGAATTCGCCGCCGCCGGTGCTTTCCTCTGCTCGGAACCTGCAAGCTACATCACCGGCACCATGCTGCGGGTGGATGGCGGCGCGGCGAAATCCATCTGATCGGAGCGTTTCTGGAGCCGTAAACGCGGCTCCAGAATAGTTATTTTCGATAATTATTATAAAAACCGCAGATGCATCAGCATTTTAATTAAATGCGACCACGCAAATGCACATAATTTTGGGGGGAGATGCCGCAGGAATTGCTCATCGTCAATTTCCGGCCTCCTCACATGTTCGAAACACTGCTTCCCCCCACATCCACTCCCACCACTGCGCCTTCGACGGGCACATCCTCGTCCGGCTCCAGCCAGAGCAGCGGCCAAACGCAGGGCTCCACGAGCAGCCAGCCGTCTAGCGCGCCTAGCAGCAGCCAGAGCCAGCCAGCACCCAGCGCCTCCACCCCGGTTGAAGACGATACGGACGATCAGGACGTCGATGACGGCACCTATTCGCCGACACCGTCCCAGCCCACAACGTCCGAGCAGACATCCGGCGAAAGCACATCCTCGCCCTCCCCAGCCGTAGAACCGGCACCGGAAACGCAGGCGAGCGAAAACACCCCGCCAGCGCAGGCCGAATCTTCGGCGGAAGCGCCAACGGAACCTGCCAGCGAAGGCGAGCAGCCCGTATCGTCCACTCCGCCACAAAGCGAGGCCGAGGCTCCTGCGGCGCAAACGCCAGCCGCACCGGCTGAAGAGCAACCCGCTGCATCAGAGCCCACCAACGAAGACCAGCAGCCAGTGTCGTCCGCACCGTCGCAGAGCCAAACAGAGGCTCCCGCAGCGGAAGCGCAGCCCGAGGAAACGGCAAGCACACCAGCCGACGACGAACCCGCTGCATCCGAACCTGCCACGTCGGAAACACCAGCCGAGAACGGCGCGACCGAAGAGCCAGAGGCAACGTCTCCGGCGACAGGCAGTGAGCAGTCTGAACCGTCCCAGCCGGTTAGCGGCGGCAACAGCGGTGCATCCCAGCCCGTCGCGGCATCGCCTGCCCAGCCTGTGGCAGCATCTCCCGCCCCACCTGCCACTGCGCCGGTTGCTTCCACCCCTGTCACGCATTCACCGCCCATGGTTACAGCAGCCAAGCATTCCGGCACTGCCACTGTCGACACGGTCGAAGCCAGGGCCTCCGCCCGCAGCTTTGCCGCGCAGGAAGAGGCAGAGATTGAGGTCGCCCGCAGCCGTGCTGCTGAAGTTCAGAAATCCCGCATTCTGCGTGGCCTGCTCGACTCCATCGTCAACAGCGATCCCAAGACGGATGCCAACCCGCTGAACGATAATGACGCGGAACAGCCGAAAACCAGCATTATCGAGAAATATTACGCCGAAGCCTGAGCGGTTAAAGACCGCTCCTCGGCCTTGCCCAGAGGCCCCCATCACGTCGCCCAACTGGCGGCGTGACCAGTCGTTCGGTAAAAAGCCCAAGGGTAGTGCGGGTGTCAGTCAAAGCCTAAATCAGGCAGTTGGCTCACCCGTCCCACACGCTCCGAAAACGCTTCCCACGCCCACAACAAACGCGTAGATTGTGGCATCGACGTCCCCTTCGAGGCTCATCATGCAGATACTTCGCGTTTCTCTGACTATTTTCGGCGCATTGCTTTCGCTCATCGGCCTTGTCTGGGTTGGGCAGGGCAGCGGATATTTCCCCTACCCTGCCTCCAGTTTCATGGTCAACCAAAGTCCGTGGATATTGCGCGGCGCGCTCGTTCTCGTCGTCGGCCTTGTCATCATCTGGGCGTCGCGACGCTTTATCCGCTAGGCTACTTCACCAGTTTCGGCAGGTCTGCAATCAGCGCGTCACGCGTGGCGAAGCTGATCGGCTCGTCGCTTTTCCAGTCCTTCACGTTCAGCGTGGCAAACACCACCTGCCGGTCGCCCTTCTGCGCCCAGCCCACGAACCAACCTAGCCAGCTGTCGCCATCATATTTGCCCGCCTTGGTGCGCATACGGCCGGACCCCGTCTTGCCCTGCACCTGCCAGCCATCGGCAGCGGCAAATTTGGGAATAATCGCCATGGTCTTGTCATAAGCCACCTTGGAAACCGGTAGCTTGCCGTCCAAGAAGCGCCGCACAAAATCCACCTGCTGGTCGGCAGAAATCTTCAGCGATGACATCAGCCAGGATTCCGTCAGCCCGTCCGTGCGGCCCTTCACACCGCGCACATCCGCATTGCCATAATCGAAGCGACGGACGTAATCGGCGAACTTCTCTTTCCCGAGACGTCGCGTGATTTCCTGCGAATACCAGACGATGCTATCCCGCTCCCAAATGGTCGGATCGGTAGACTGCTGCTCGCGCTTCGGGCGTTTCCACTCCGCCTTATACTCCCAGCGCGGCGTCGTCTCGTCCTTCAGAATTCCGGCATCATAGCCCATGATGGCCAATGGCAGCTTGAAGCTTGATTGTGGCGCGAAAGCCTTGTCGCATTCACCTTTTCGATACACCGCGTCACCGCTTTTGGCATCGAGGATGACCGTGCATTGTACCGTCTCCGCAGCTTTGGCGCTGAAAGAACTCAAGCAAGCAATTGTAAAAGCTGAACAAAAAACGAAACCGATATGCCGCTTCATCGTCATGGACACTCTCCATTGGGTTGTGTTAGCGCAGTTGTAAGCCAGCCTGTCGCTTCAAGACAAATGATGATATCTGGTTTCTGACATGAACTTTAATTGGTCTTGACGATGGTCCGTCCGCATCTCCCGCTCAATGCCCTGCGCGCTTTCGAGGCCGCCGCCCGGCATCTCAGCTTTACCCGCGCAGCCATAGAACTCTGCGTTACGCAGACCGCCATCAGCCATCAGGTCAAGCTTCTGGAGCAGAAGCTAGGCGTTGAACTGTTCCGGCGTCTGCCACGCGGCCTGATGATTACCGAAGACGGGCTTGCCCTGCTGCCGACGCTGCGCGACTCTTTCGACCGCATGGCCGACATACTGCAACGTTTCGAGGAAGGGCATCTGCGCGATGTGCTGACGCTGGGGGCAGTGGGCACCTTTGCCGTCGGCTGGCTGCTGCCGCGGCTTGGCGCATTTCAGGCACGCTACCCCTTTATCGAGGTGCGGCTTTCCACCAACAACAACCGCGTCGATATTGCCGCCGAGGGTCTGGATTACGCCATTCGTTTCGGCAATGGCGCCTGGCACGATACGGAAGCGGAAGAACTGTTCGAAGCCCCGCATTCGGCGCTGTGCATCCCCGCCATCGCGCGCCAGCTCACCTCGCCGCAGGATATTGCCGCCCAGCCTCTGCTGCGCTCTTACCGGGTGGATGAATGGCCGGAGTGGTTCGAAGCCGCCGGTGTGGTGCCGCCGAAAATTCGCGGCATCGTGTTCGACTCGTCCGTCCTGATGATCGAGGCTGCCTTGCAGGGTGCGGGCGTTGCACTGGCCCCGCCGTTGATGTTCAGCCGCCAACTCTCCTCCGGCGCGCTGGAGCAGCCTTTCCCCGTCTATGTCTCCAAGGGATGCTACTGGTTGACGCGGCTGAAATCGCGGCCCGTGACGCCTGCCATGGCCACATTTTCCCGGTGGCTGCAGGAAGAGGCGCAGCAAAGCCGGGCGGCACAAATGGCAAAAAACTGAGCCACCCGGCTTGCCATAGGCCAGCCATCATGCAATGACCCGCCCTCCTCAAAAATCACCGATGCCACGGGCATCCGGACTGACGGGCCCAAGCATGCCTCGGCCCATTTCGACCTGTCTAAACACCAAGGAATCATTGCAATGACACGGACACTCGGCCTCGATTTCGGCACGACCAACACGGTCATGGCACTTTCGGACAGCGGCACGGACAGCCATTCGATGCGCTTTACCAGCAGCGCCGGCACCGCAGATAGCATGCGCACCGCCCTGTCTTTCATGAAGGATCGCTCCATGGGGGCCGCTGCCCTTCATGTCGAAGCGGGCCACGCCGCCATTCAGCAATTCATCGACAATCCCGGTGACTGTCGCTTCCTGCAATCCATCAAGACATTCGCCGCATCTTCGCTGTTTCAGGGCACGCTGGTTTTCGCCAAGCGCCAGAGCTTCGAAGACCTGATGGAGGTCTTCCTGCGCAAGCTGAAGTCCTATGCGGGCGCTGAATGGCGCGATGATGTCTCAACCGTCATTGCCGGTCGACCCGTGCGCTTCGCAGGCAGCAACCCGGATGAGGCCTTGGCGCTGGCGCGTTATAATGATGCGCTGACCCGCGCCGGTTTCCCGGAAATCCACTATGTCTATGAACCCGTCGCTGCCGCCTACTACTTTGCGCAGAGCCTGAAGAAGGACGCCAATGTTCTGGTGGCCGACTTCGGCGGTGGCACCACCGACTATTCGCTGATCCGCTTCGAAACCCATGGCGGCAAGCTGTCGGCTACCCCCATCGGCCATTCCGGCGTGGGCGTCGCGGGCGACCATTTCGACTTCCGCATGATCGACAATCTGGTCTCGCCTGAGATCGGCAAGGGCAGCAAGTTCAAGAGCTTCGACAAGGTTCTCGATGTACCCGCCGGTTATTACGTCAATTTCGGTCGCTGGAACCAGCTCTCCATCTTCAAGACCACCAAGGAGTTTGCCGACCTGAAGTCGCTGGTTCGCTCTGCCCTTGAGCCGGAAAAGCTTGAGATGTTCGTGGAACTGGTCGAGCATGATGAGGGCTACCCGCTCTATCAGGCAATCTCGGCCACCAAGATGGCGCTGTCTTCCCATGAGGAAGCCGAATTCAACTTCTCGCCACTCGGCAAAGCCGGTCGCAAGATGGTCAAGCGGTCGGATTTCGACAAGTGGATCAGCGATGATCTCGCCAAGATCGAAGGCGCTTTGGACGAAGTGCTGGAGAAAACCCAGACCGCGCCAGAGGCCATCGATAAGGTCTTCCTCACCGGCGGCACCTCCTTCGTGCCCGCCGTGCGCCAGCTTTTCACCCGCCGCTTCGATGCCGACAAGATCGAAACGGGTGGCGAGTTGCTCTCCATCGCCCATGGTCTGGCCATGATCGGCGAAAGCGGTGACATTGAGCGCTGGACAGCGTGATGACAGGGGTTTCGCGGGGCGGCCACTTAAGGTAGTTTTGCCCCTATGATCCTGGCTCAAGACCTTTCTCCGGCAGAACTGGCGGCGCTCCTGCATTTTCACGCGGATGCGGGCGTGGACTGGCTGCTGGAAGACACGCCGCTGGATCGCTTTGCGGAATTTGCCGCAACCCGCCAGAGCCGCCCTGCGCAGCGAGATGCCCAGCAGCCCCAGCAGCGTGAGGCGCAATCTCAGCCTTCCCCACATAATGGCTCCTCGCGCCCCGCCCAGTCCGCCGCCTCGCGCGCTGCCGCTGCGGCCCCGCCGCCAGTTCAGGCCAATGTGGCCATGCCGGATGAGCAGGCCATTGCCGCCGCTCGTTTTGCCGCAGAAACGGCCCGCTCGCTGTCGGAACTCAAGTCGGCGCTGGATAGCTTCAACGGCTGCAATCTGAAAAACAGCGCCCGCAACACCATTTTTGCCGAGGGAGACCCCTCCTCCGGCATCATGGTCATCGGCCCCATGCCGGATGCGGATGACGACCGCGAGGGCCAGCCTTTCGTCGGCAAGACAGGCCTGCTGCTGGATCGCATGCTGGCGGCCATCGGGCTCAATCGCGCCAATCTCTTGCTCACCAATGTCGTGCCATGGCGCCCGCCGGGCAACCGCCCGCCCTCCGGCCCGGAGATGGAAATCTGCCGCCCCTTCATCGAACGACAGGTGGCTTTGGCCGAGCCAAAAGCACTGTTGCTTTTGGGCAACTTCACCGCCCGTTTTTTCTTTGGCGGCACCGGCACCATCCATACGCTGCGCGGACAGTGGCGTGATGTCGCATCTGGCCACGGCATCGTGCCTGCCATCGCCACATTGCACCCACAGGAACTTTTGAACGCTCCCGCCAGTAAGCCATTGGCATGGCAGGATTTATTAGCGTTTCAGGCCCGCATTCGCGAAATATGAATGCTTCCTTTTTGATCAATGTGAATCATTTATGAAAATAGCCATGCAAATGGCGCATAACAGCGGCGCATTTACCCTGATTGCCGAATCCATGCTGCACTGCGATAAGTCACCTCGTCTTGGGAGGAAACGGTTTAAGGAACCAAGGCAATGACCACTCGCTTCCGTCCGGTTCACTCCGGCTTCGAAACTCTCCGGCTTGCAGGCCTCGGCCCGCGCTCGGGTGATAGCTACCACCGCTTTGGTGGCACCAACGAACAGCTGACCGCTCGCGCGTCCAGCCAGCAAGTTCGCACGACACGTCCTTCAGCCGTTTTCGCGGACTTCCGCGAGCGCTGATACATTCAGTCTTCCGGCTCCGCCATCGAAGACTTTTATAGAACGACGCTTCGCAGCGCCTTTCCGATGGAGAGGCGCTTTTGCGTTTCAGGGCAATGATAATGGCCCTTCCCGTTGAAAGAAGGCCTTCCGCCGCAGCAGATATTCGGTGAAATGAGAACCGGCGGAAAGGTTTGGAGGTCAGTCGAGACAACTACGCCCATCTGCGACGACAATTCTAATCAAACCGAAAAGCGCCAAGCGGCCAAACTGAAAGGCCCGCCTGTTTTTACAAACAGACAGGCCCACAGATTTCGTTCTCTAAGAAAACAATCTGCCTATCAGGATGCGGTGATTGCCGGATCCCAGGCGAAGTAGCCCTTAACGGTCAAGGTGCCGCCGTGGTAGTAAAGAACCTCAAAGAGAACGCTGTAGTTCTCCTGACCACCGGTCACGACATCAGCCTGCACGTAAAAGTCATATTGCTGCGTTGCCGCATAAGCCTGTGCGCCTGAAGGCGGAAGAGCAATGGTGCCGGGAACCGTACCTGGAACCGGAGTTTGCGGCTGAATGAGCTTGCCTTCAGTATCCGCAGTCACCTTTCCACCGCTGAGATAGGCAATATTGGTGATGTTGGCAGAATAGCCGGTGTTGCCGGATTGGGAGACCATACGCCAGCGAATGGTGTCGCCAACATCGGCAGAAATGCTGAGATCCCCCGTTGCCTGACCGCTTTTTACATATTCGTTGGCGGCAATCATATAGGCGTAGTTATGTCCAACCCATGTCGGGTTAGCGGGATTTGTGCTCGGATTGGGAGTATTAGCAATCAGGTTATTTACGTCTACGACGATTTCAATATCAATAATTTCACTCATTTGAAGTGGTCCTCTAGGTGTGAATAACAATCGCGATAATTGTATTTTTCAATCAAGAGTCAATGCAACTCATTGTCGATACCAAAATAGTCACACTTTAAGGTTTATTTATTCAACGGAAGAAACCGCCCTTTTTGATCTTTCTGGAAAAATGTCGGCGAAGCGGTCAATCTAACCAGCAAGAATTTCAACCACCGGGAGGGCGATATGTTCACAAACGAGATCGAGGTCATCACGCTGTTTGTCGAGGATATCGGCGCAGCGCGGCAGTTTTACGAGACGGTGTTTCACCCCGACATTATCTATCAGGACGATGTCTCCGCCGTTCTCAAATTCTCCGGCATTCTCATCAATCTGCTTCAGGCCAGCGAAGCACCGGAACTGGTCACGCCGCTCGCAGTCTCTCCAGCAGGCACCGGCACGCGGATGCTCCTGACGATAAGGGTGGATGATGTCGATACCGTCTGCGAAGAACTTGCAAAACGCGGCGCGGCCCTGCTCAACGGCCCCATAGACAGACCATGGGGCCGGCGCACGGCAGCCTTTGCAGACCCCGCAGGCAATGTCTGGGAAGTCGCGCAGGTAATCTAGGGCAGGATTTACGACGCAGATGGCGCCGTATCGGACCTAGAGCGTTTCCTTGTTAAATGGAAACGTTCTGCCGGAGCAGATTTTCGTCAGGGCTAAGGCGATCGGCGAAGGGCATACCCAAAGGTACGGTCGAGCCGATCGCCTTAGCCCTGGCGGAAATATGCCCGGCCCTTCGGGTTGGGTGAAACGGGCCGTCTGCTTGCCCGGACGGCTTGACCGTATGCTAAGGCTACGGCACGCGCCGTCCGGACAAGCAGTCGATCCCGTTTGAACCAACAGAACTGTTCCCATTTAACAAGGAAGCGCTCTGGCAGCCTTGGCCTCGATAAATGCATCCTGGACATACTTGAACTTGATGGCCTGCCAGCTGCAATATTCGTCGAGGAAATCGCGGGAGAACCACATGCCGCTGCGCAGGCTGTCGTCGTGCCAGCCCATGATCCCCTGTTCCGCTGCCTTGTTGAGCAGGCGCTGAAGATGCGTGCGTGACATCATGAATTCCGCGGCCATGGCCCGCGCATCGACAAAACCGATGTCGATACGGTCGCATTGGCGCGACGAGTCTTCAATGCGACTGATGAATTCGTCCATGACCAGAGCACCTGCCTCGGTCCATAGAAAAAGTCCAACGCGTGGTGGCGGGTTCACCCATGCGGGATCCATGAGGCAGAGACGAGCGGCCAATGGTTGTGCCACCGCCAGCAAGTGTGAATGTGCCATCATCTCAATGGCACGTATTCCCCCATCAAGACAATCGATAGCGGCCAGATTGGCGATATACCACATCAGGATCGCCTCTTCGCTTACGGGCGTCGCCTTGTATCGACGGGGCCGCTGAGAGGCCGGATTAACTCTTTCAACGTAGCGATAGATTTCAAGCTGATCGAGATAGTTCTGAACCGTGTTGCGGCTTGCGACATGATTGGTGGTGATGAGTTCCCGCGCCTGCGCAACGGTGAAACCACGGGGACCGCTTTCAAGGTTTAGGGCCATCCCCGCCTGCGTCATCAGCCACTTCTGATGCGCCGAAAGCAACCGCGCTATCCGCGGATTATTGTTGTAAGCGCCCCGCAGAGTCCGGGCGAGCGTTCTTATCGCTCCCAGCAATTTGGGATGCGCAACGAGATCGTCATACGAATACATCATGACCGATCCCGTGATAATGATGAAAAGAAATATGCTCCGTAGCAACCATTGGTTGCCACGTCACTGTCCTGCCAAATACTGACGCGCACCAATAGACGCGCACTATCAGGCTCTACGCGTTTTGCCCCAAACACGATTATGCCACCTTAGATTTACCTTTACCACCCATGTGTTCAATAACACAGTCGTGCGAAATTTGAATAAAACTTTGATAAAAACACCGCTTTTTTTAAATTTTACAGAAGCCGTCCAGTCGAACGCAATATTTCGACTAGCCCTGAGGGGTAGATGCTTTTCTAGCCGCCTTTCGCGCAAGCCCTAGTTGATGCTCGCGGAAAATAATGAAAATCCCGGCAGAAATGACGATTGCCGTGCCCACCAGCATCGTCACCGTCGGAATATCGCCGAACAAGACATAGGACACGCCAATCCCGAACAGAATGGAAGAATATTCGAAGGGGGCGATGGTCGAGACTTCCGCGTGGCGATAGCTCTCGGTCAGCAAAATCTGAGCGATACCACCAGCAATCCCGCAGGAGATCAGAAGCACCGTCTGCTTCCAATCCAACCACTCCCAATCGAATGGCAGGCTGAACGCAGACAACAGACTGCCGGTCAGTGAGAAATAGAGAACAATAGTCGCCGTCTTCTCCGTCACCACCAGCTGGCGCACCTGCACCATGGCCAGACCACCCAGCATGGCACCCAGCAGAACGGCGAGAGCGCCGATCCCCTCGCCCGCCGCGAAGCCACCGCTCTGCAACAGGGTCAGTTTGGGCCAGAGAATGATGATCACACCGCTCATGCCGATCAGAACCGCAGACCAGCGATAAATGCGCACTTTCTCGCCCAGCATCAACGAAGCAAACACCACGGCCATCAAGGGAGAGGCATAGCCGATGGCGATGAATTCCGGCAACGGCAGCAATGTCAGCCCGTAAAACCCGCAAATCATCGAGAGGATGCCAAGAAATCCGCGCTTGAAATGGCCGAAGAGATTTTCCGTGTGGAACGCGCTTTTCAGGCTCCGTAGCCATGCCAGGTAAATAATGATGGGAACGAGTGCGAAGGTGGAGCGAAAGAAGGTGATTTCGCCTGCCGGTACATCCGGACCCGCTGCCTTGATACAGGTCTGCATGACAAGAAAAAAACCAACGGATATCAGCTTGAAGCTTATGCCCCTGATGGGGTTATAGGCGGCGGCACTCATGCGAACGAACATTCAAAAAGTTACGGCTGCGAACCGGTTTCATCTCACAGGCCACTGCATGGTCCCGCACATCACGCTGTGATGACTATCAGATTACCGTGCAGATTTGAAATAAACTCAAGATTGAGTCATCTCTCCGGTGATTTTTAGCGCACCCACTTGCTCAAATGCCACGCTTTGGCAAATCTCTTCCAAAAATGATTTAAATATATGCAGATGCCAGATTTGACGGCACATGTATGTAACGGCGTGATGCGAGAAAATACAACCAATAAAAACCACTTGTTAACCAAGATACATTCTAATTGCGCAAGCTTAATAGTTCGCCGCGCGCCCTCGCTACCGATGTTGAACTGAAGATGATGTCCATCTCTATTTCAGAACTGATGAAGACAGATGAAACACGCTCCACAGATATTTGAAAAAAGCGGCTCGCCACCGGCAACGCCACGCAGCATGCGCATCGTCACGGATGGTATGTCGAACGACCTGCGGCGGTTCAGCACGGATAACAGCCACATCGTCAAACAAATCCGGCTTCTGGCCATCAATGCGCTGATCGAAGCGGCGAGAGCCGGTGAAGCTGGCAAGGGCTTTTCCGTGGTGGCCAACGAGGTTCAGCGCCTCGCCCAGATCGCCTCGGATATTTCCTCGACATTTGAACATACCGTCCTCAGTCGCATCGGACTCAGCCGCGATATGGCTGAAGCGTTGGTGGAGGAGATGGAAGGCGTGCGGTTGATGGATATGGCGCAGACGCTGGTTCAGCTGATCGTGCGCAATCTGTTTGAACGCACCGCCGATGTGCGTTGGTGGGCAACCGATACGGCTTTGTGGCAAGCGCTGCAAAGCAACGACAAGGCGGATGCCGCCTTCGCAGCGGAGCGTCTCGGCGTCATCAGCCGCTTCTATACCGTCTATATAGACTTCGTCATGACCGACCGTCGCGGCACGGTGATTGCGTCTGCCAATCCACGTTATCAGCGCAACCTGCTGGGTCGTAACCTGACGCTCGAACCGTGGTTTATTGCCGCCTCGCAGTGCCGCAGCGGGGATGAATATATTGTCGATCAGGTCAAGAGCAGCCCGCAGCACGATGATCGCGACGTTCTGGTCTACGCCACCGGCGTTCGGGAAGGCGGCAAGAGCGATGGTGCTTTGCTGGGCACGCTGGGTGTCTATTTCGACTGGCAGGCGCAGGGTCGCTCCATTGTCGAAAAGGAAGCCAATCTACCGCCATCCGTGGCAGAGCGAACGGTCGTGATGTTACTGGATGGCGATATGCGGGTCATCGCAAGCAGCGATCCGGCTCTACGATTTACCCATTACCCTCTCCAAAACCCGTCCAACGCGATGCGCGGCAGCTATTATACCAGCGGTGCAATTGTCGCCTTCGCCAAGACATTCGGATACGAGGATTATGATGGTCTGGGGTGGTACGGCGTCGTCATCCAACAAACGGAAAACGATGAGGCGATCCGCAATAGCCTTGGTTTCAAGGCATAGCTGAACGCTCACGTACGCTGCGTGAACACATGGGCGTTGATACTGAATAGAATTGGTAACCAATCGAATATTTTATCATAATATTATTTGTGAGAGACCATAATTTCAGTAATCGTTCAACATTTAATGGAATGATGTGCCAATGCGAGACACATTCATTGATCCTCACTGAACCGTTGTCTGGCGAGACAACACGCAGGACATAATGTCTTGCGAATTTCACATGAACGTGACCCTATTTCAATTTTACTTTCAGGTGACATCCGGCATGAAACCTGAATCGTGGCAGACAAGGTTCATTCAGGAATAGTCATGCGAACAGACACGGGCCAGATCGTTCACCTGGCGGATTATCGCCCCACCGATTTCGTTCTCGAACGAGTTGACCTCACCTTCGAACTCGACCCTGAAAATACCAAGGTCGAAGCGCGATTGATTTTCCATCGGCGTGAAGGCGTCGATGCGTCAGCGCCGCTGGTTCTTGATGGTGACGAGTTGACGCTCTCCGGCCTGCTGCTGGACCAGATCGACATTCCCGCTGCGCAATATGATGCGACGCCGGACAGTCTGACGATCCGCGACCTGCCCGCCGCAGAACCGTTCGAAATCTGCGTGACCAACTACATCAATCCGCAGACCAACACGCAGTTGATGGGCCTTTACCGCACCAATGGTGTCTATTGCACCCAGTGCGAAGCCGAAGGCTTCCGCCGCATCACCTATTTCCCTGATCGTCCCGACGTTCTGGCGCCCTACACCATCACCATCATCGCTGCGAAGGAAGGCAACACCTTCCTTCTGTCCAACGGCAATTTCCTCGGTGGCGGTAATTACGATGAAGGCCGCCACTTCGCGGCCTGGTTCGATCCGCATCCAAAGCCAAGCTATCTGTTTGCGCTGGTGGCAGGCGATCTCGGCCTCATCGAAGACACGTTCACCACCATGTCCGGTCGTGATGTCGCGCTGAAAATCTATGTCGAACACGGCAAGGAGCCGCGCGCGGCCTACGCCATGGATGCGCTGAAACGCTCCATGAAATGGGACGAAGAGCGCTTCGGTCGCGAATACGATCTCGATATTTTCATGATCGTCGCCGTGTCCGATTTCAACATGGGCGCGATGGAGAACAAGGGCCTCAACGTCTTCAACGACAAATATGTTCTGGCTGATCCTGAAACCGCGACCGATGCCGATTATGCCAATATCGAACGCATCATCGCGCATGAATATTTCCACAACTGGACCGGCAACCGCATCACCTGCCGCGACTGGTTCCAGCTGTGCCTGAAGGAAGGCCTGACGGTCTATCGCGATCAGGAGTTCTCCTCCGACATGCGCTCGCGCCCGGTCAAGCGTATTGCCGATGTGCGCCACCTGAAGTCCGAGCAGTTCCCGGAAGATGGCGGCCCGCTGGCGCATCCGCCACGCCCGGATAAATACCGCGAAATCAACAACTTCTATACGACGACGGTCTACGAGAAGGGTGCCGAAATCACCGGCATGATCGCCACCATTCTGGGTGCGGAAGACTTCCGCAAGGGCATGGATCTCTATTTCGAGCGTCATGATGGAGAGGCCTCCACGGTCGAAAACTTCATCAAGTGCTTCGAAGATGCAAGCGGTCGCGATCTCAGCCAGTTTTTCCGTTGGTATGTGCAGGCCGGCACACCGCTGGTCAGCGCATCGACCTCCTATGACGCGGCGTCTTCCACCTTCACGCTGTCGCTGGAACAGACCGTTCCGGCAACGCCAGGCCAGAGCGCCAAGCAGACCCTGCATATTCCGCTTTCCACAGCCCTCATTCTCGACAACGGCCAGATTGCCGAACCGTCGAAGGTCGAAGGCGGTGATTACCGGGATGGCGTGCTGCATCTGACCGAACGCAGCCAGACCTTCACCTTCTCCGGCATTTCCTCGCGCCCGGTGCTGTCGCTCAACCGCAGCTTCTCCGCGCCGATCAATCTGCATCTGGAGCAATCTGCCGACGACATGGTGCAGATCGCCCGCCATGATACGGATATGTTCTCCCGCTGGCAGGCGCTCACCACCCTTGCCATGCCCAACCTCGTCAAGGCGACGCAGGCGGTACGCGATGGTTCGGACGTCGAGTTCGACCCGGCCTTCATCGCAACGCTGATCGAAATCGCAGGCGATGACAGTCTGGAGCCCGCATTCCGCGCCCAGGCGCTGGCCCTTCCAAGCGAAGCGGATGTCGCCCGTGAAATCGGTGGCAACAATGACCCGGAAGCGATCCACAAGGCCCGCAACGCCGCCATGACGGCCATTGCCAAGGCCGGTGTCGAAACCTTCCAGAGATTGTTTGCCAGCTTCGAAGACAAGGGTGCCTATTCTCCGGATGCAGAGAGCGCCGGTCGCCGGTCGCTGCGCAATATTTCCATGAGCTATCTATCCTTTGCGGAACAGACGCCGGAGCGCGCTTCTGCGGCCTTCTCCGCCGCCAGCAACATGACTGATCTCGCCCATGCTCTCAGCGTGCTAACGCAGCGCTTCCCGAATGCGCCGGAAACGGCACAGGCTCTTGCCACGTTCGAAAGCCGCTTTGCCGACAACGCGCTGGTGCTGGACAAGTGGCTGTCCATTCAGGCGGCTATTCCCGGCAGCGACGCGCTGGCGCGCATCAAGGCGCTGATCGGCTCCAAGCACTTCATTGGCACCAATCCGAACCGCGTTCGCTCGCTCATCGGCACCTTTGCCTTTGGAAATCCGACCGGTTTCAACCGTGCCGATGGGGAAGCCTATCGCTTCCTCGCCGAGCAGATCGTCACCATCGACAAGCGCAATCCGCAGCTTGCCGCACGCATTCTCACATCCATGCGTTCCTGGCGGTCTCTGGAGCCTGTTCGGGCCGATCATGCCCGCGCTGCGCTGACCACAATCGAGCGGTCTCCTGCCCTCTCGACAGACGTCCGCGACATTGTCGAACGTGTGCTAAAGGCTTGACGTTACGTGAGTTTGGCGACTTTCAACGAGGTCGCCGAACTTGTCCCAAAAAAATACGGAGTCGGTTCAAAGGGTTAAAATTCTTTTAACCTTAAGCTCTGGACAAGCCGAATCAGCTTTGATTCACTGGTGTCAGATTCGAGCGGCGGCGCTTCGAATTCCACGAGGGACATCAAGGCGGGACAATGACGGACGTGCGGCGGGCGACTGCGGGCGATGAGCGCTCGTATGCCAAATTTGTGGACATTGCTGCATGGAGCGAAAAGCTCTCCGGAAACCTGTTGGCATTGGCCGCAGGTCCGACGAGCGCGCTGCCAATACCCCACCTGGAATCGCTGCTGAAGCGGCTCATCCCCGTTCTCATCCTGGCCTTTCTGGTTGTCGTGGCAGCCTCGCGCATGCTGGGCATCGTGGCCGAATCCGGACGGATGGAAGAATCGGCCCGGCAGGCAACCGCCCTCTCCGCTCTCGCCGCAAAAGCCTCCTTCAACGGGGCCGAAACCCTCTTCGCCATCCAGGATCGTGCCACAGCCGAAACCCGGCTTCGCACTTCCTTCCCGGCGGGCAGCCTCGATCATGACACACTGCTGCTGGTGGCTGGCAATGATGGCCGCATCTTCGGCGGCATCGGCAATGAAGCGTCTACCTATCTCGGAACGTCGCTCACCAATCTTCTGCCGGAAATCGCCATCGTTCGTCGCTTCCCCGGTGCGCCCGGCACCATCGAAACGGATATTGAAGGCGTCCCGCATTACGCAACCATGCTGTCGCTCGGCACCGAAGGCGGCATGATCATCGCTGCCCGTTCGCTGGAGCCGATCCGCTCCTTCTGGCGCAGCGAAGTCGCCATGAATGTCACACTGTTCACCGGCATCTCGGCCATTCTGCTGGTCATTCTCTATGCCTATTACATGCAAGTGAAGCGGGCACGTACGGCGGACGAAGTCTTCGTCGAATCCAACCTGCGTGTTGAAACGGCACTGTCGCGCGGGCGTTGCGGCCTTTGGGATTTCGATCTCTCCACCCGGCGCATGTTCTGGTCCACCTCTCTCTATGAAATTCTGGGTCTGCCTCCCAGAACCGAACCGCTTTCCTTCAGCGATGCCGCCCGCATGATGCATTCGGAAGACGGCAATCTCTACGAACTCGCCCGCTCCGTCGGCTGCGGCGACCTTCGCCAGATCGATCAGATTTTCCGCATGCGCCATGCCCATGGTCATTATGTCTGGCTGCGTGCCCGCGCTCAGGTCATCCACACATCCGCTGGCCCGCGCGTCATCGGCATTGCCATGGACGTGACCGAGCAGCACCGACTTGCCCAGCGTTACGCCGAAGCCGACCAGCGTCTTGCAGACGCCATCGAAAGCACATCGGAAGCCTTCGTGCTGTGGGACAAGAACGACCGTCTGGTCATGTGCAACGCTCACTTCCAGCAGGCTTACGGCCTGCCAGACAGCGTGCTGGTGGCCGGTACGGAACGCTCCGTCGTAAACGCCGCCGCCTGCCGCCCCGTGGTGGAACGCCGCGTGGCCGACCCGGATCAGTCCGGCCTGTCGCGTACCACGGAAGTCCAGCTTGCCGATGCCCGCTGGCTGCAAATCAACGACCGCCGTACCCGCGACGGAGGCCTCGTTTCGGTCGGCACCAACATCACTCTTCTCAAGCGCCATGAAGAACGCCTGCGCGATTCCGAAAAGCGCCTGATGGCCACCATTGGCGACCTCTCCGCCTCCCGCCACAAGCTGGAGCGCCAGAAGACTGAGCTTTCCGACGCCAATGCGAATTATCAGGCGGAAAAAGAGCGCGCCGAAGCCGCCAACACGGCGAAATCCGAATTCCTGGCCAATATGAGCCACGAGCTGCGCACACCGCTCAACGCCATTCTCGGCTTTTCTGAAATCCTGATTGCGGAAATGTTCGGCCCGGTCGGCTCCCCGAAATACAGCGAATATGCCCGTGATATCCATGATAGCGGCAAGCATCTGCTCAACGTCATCAACGATATTCTGGATATGTCGAAGATCGAGGCCGGCCACATGCGCATCAATCGCGAGAAAGTCGATCTGGCACCTCTGGTCGAAGAAACGCTCCGCCTCACTGCCATTCAGGCCGCGCAGAAGAACATCTCCATTCAGAAGCGCGTCTGTGATGACATGCACATGGCCGTTGATCGCCGCGCCATGAAGCAGATCATGCTCAACCTTCTGTCAAACGCGGTGAAGTTCACCGGCAATGGCGGGCGCGTGGAGCTTCGCACCCATGTTCATGACAAGGGCCTGATGGTCACCATTGCCGATACCGGCATCGGCATTCCCTCTGCCGCCATCAACAAGATCGGCCAGCCATTCGAGCAGGTTCAAAGCCAATATGCCAAGAGCCAGGGCGGCTCCGGCCTCGGCCTCGCCATCTCCCGCTCGCTGGTCAAGCTGCATGGCGGCACCATGAAAATCCGCTCCCGCGAGGGCAAGGGCACCGTCGTCGCCCTGATGATCCCTCACACGGTTCCCGCGCAGCAGCATCCTTTCATGGAAACCAAGGTCGTCACCCTCATCGAGACGCTTCGCCCCGATGAGAGAAGGTTCAAGACCCTCGCCGAAGCGTGAAGCGCGTCAGTTCTGACGGAATTCCCAGTCGCAGCGCAAAGCCCGGCCACAGCGCCGTGCCGTTGTTCACGTAAAGCTGCATGCCACCGACCGTATAGAAGCCGGACACGAAGCCCTGATTGGCGCGCGCGACCAGCCGGTCAAGACCCCACACCATGCCGCCATGTGTATGGCCGGAAAGCTGCAAGGCGATGCCCTGCTGCGCATTGCGCTCCGCCTGCATCGGCTGGTGATCGAGCAGAATGATCGGCGCCTGCTCCGGCGCTCCATTGATTGCAGCCGCGACATCCGGCGCCGGAAAACCGGTTCTGGTGGATGAAAGATCGATCACACCGGCGATCACGAGCTTTTCGCCGTTCCTGTCGATCACGGTATGGCTGTTGGCCAGCGTCGTCATGTTCAGGCCCTGATAATATTTCATCCACTCTTCATAGCCGAAGAAATATTCATGATTGCCCGGAATGGTGAACACGCCGTCGCGGGCTTTCAGATTGGCCAGCGGCGCAATGTCTGCCGTACGCGCCTCGACGCTGCCATCGATCAGATCGCCGGTGATCACGATGACATCGGCATTCAGTGCATTGGTTTTATCCACCACTGCCTTTGCCCAGAATTCGGGAAACAGGCGGCTGATATGCAGGTCCGTCAGTTGCACCATCTGATAGCCATCGAACGCCTGCGGCAGCCCTGGTATGGTGACCTCTATATCTTTCAACGGCGGCACGCGGATCGCTTGGGCAACGGCAAAGGACGACAATCCCAGCGCTGCCAACCCCATCGCATAGCGCACGCTCACCGGCACCGCCGGAAAATGCCCCTTGAACGGGATCAGAATGACCGAGACCACATCGAGCGCGATCTGAAACAGCGCCAGCAGCAGAATGGTACCCATCAGCACATTGAAGGTGATGATCAGAGGACGAAGAAACTCCGGCGCAAAGACCGAGCCGGAGGAAAGCCGATTGAACAAGTGATATTGTGAGGCGACCAGCAAGATCACGGCAATTCCCGCTTTGACAGACCATAGCCAAGGCAGTGGCTGGAGAAATCTGACGACAACGACCAGCCAGGGAATGCCGAATATGAGATGAAACATGAATATGCCTTTGTGTTTGATCTTGTCTACGCACGCCGCGCACCACCGGATCAATACACGAGATGGTGTATTGATCCGTGTGTCCTCTCGGAAACATGAATGCGGATGTAGGTCAGCCGCAGACGCGCGCCAACCTGTAAGAGCCGTTATTTCTGGCCGCCCTCAGCCTTTCTTGTTCACATCATAGCAAACAAAGGCAATCTTGTTGCCGTCGGGGTCGCGAACATAGGCCGCGTAGAACCCTTCACCGTAATCGGGACGCAGGCCCGGCGCACCCTCATCCGATCCACCATTCGCCATGGCATGGCCATGCAGCCTGTCGATCCGCGCCGAATCATCGATCAGAAAAGCCGTCATCGTTCCATTGCCAACGCCAGCCTTATCGCCATTGAAGGGATAACCCGTGGCAAAACGCGGCGCGTTCGTGTCCGCCTTGTCTCCCCAGAACGCAACCTGCTCGTCCTTGTAGCACTGCTTCAGCCCCATCTCGGCAAACACCGGATCATAAAACCGCACCGCGCGGTCCAAATCCGTCGTACCAACCATGGTGTATCCAATCATTCGCCTGTCTCCGTCCTGTCTGAACCTTGTTGTCGTCTCGTGTCGATGGCGCGTTCGATGCCTGGGGCAGCGTGGTCATGAAACCACGAAACCAGTTTACGAATGTCATCCGCCGCTGGCGGTTCTTGTTCGCCAGCACCGATCGTCTCTGCGGCAGCCTGTGCCATTGCAACCAGAATACGAGCCGTCTCTGGAATATAGGCCAGATCGACATCACTTTCGTGTCGGCTGCGAATAATCTTGTAGCGGAGATTTTTCGATGTAGTCCAGGCGCTTGCAAGAAAATCCTGAACGCTGACAGCCTGGCCGTTCACGTCTATGACAGCATCCCGGTCGCTTTCCGTATATCCCGCCGCCTCGATCCTCTCACACGTATCGATTGCTGCGTCGAGCATATCCCTAACCAAGTTCCAGTCGGTTTTCATGCGTCACTCCCCGTTCAGGCGCTATCCTTCACAACCGCAGAAAACGCCTTCCGCACGGTTTTCGAAAGGCGTTTCACTTCACCCTCCAGCGTGCTGATGTCCGGGCAATCACCTGCCCGGCAGAAGAGATCGATCAGGCCAGCTGGCGCTTCCTTCGGTTCGAAATCGCTGTCAATGCACAGGCGAATGATCTGGGAAAGCTCAGTGAAGAGATTAAGCGCAGCCATGCAGTCGTCATAGGTCTGCGGCTCCATCGCGCCTGCCGCCACACGCTTCCACACATCCGCCGTGCTTTCACCTGCCACATGCGGCGGCAGGCCCTTTGCGGGTGCGACCAGCGTCAGATATTGCGCGATGAACTCCAGATCGACCAGCCCGCCGGGGATCAGCTTGAAATCCCAGATATTGGCAGGCGGCTTTTCCTCACCGATCAGCTTTCGCATCTCGGCCACATCAGCCGCAATCTTCGTCACATCCCGCTTTTGGGCGAGAACGGACGCGATGATACGCTCGGCATCCTCGATCAGCGAGGCATCGCCACAGATCAACCGCGCGCGCGACAGCGCCAGATGTTCCCATGTCCATGCTTCCTCACGCTGGTACTTCTCGAAGGTGGAGATACGTGTCGCCACCGGCCCCTTGTTGCCGGAGGGGCGCAGCCGCATGTCCACCTCATAAAGAACACCTTCCGCCGTTGGCGCCGAAAGAGCCGAGATCAGCCTCTGCGTGATACGAGTGAAATATCTGACGGCATCCAGCGGCTTCGCCCCATCGGATTCGGAGGCCGCATCGTCGTAATCGTATAGCAAAATCAGATCGACATCGGAGCCCGCCGTCAGTTCAAACGAGCCCAGCTTACCCATGCCGACGACAGCAACGCGACCACCCGGATAGGTGCCATGCGCCGTCTCCATCTCAGCCATGACAGCGTTGACCGCAGCCTCTATCACGAGGTCAGCAAGATAGGTAAAGGCACGCGCCGCCACCTCGCCACGGATGGCTCCCGTCAGCAGCCGCACACCGATCAGGAACCGTTGTTCTGCGGCGAAGATACGCAGGCGGTCGAGAATGTCTTCATAGTGCCGGGCCGGGGCCAGAAACCCCCGCATGCGCTGGCTAAGATATTCCCGCGTCGGAATTTCCGTCATCAGCGCCGGGTCCAGCATGCCATCGAACACATGCGGGCGCGCTGCGATAATTTCCGCCAGTCGCGGCGCGGATGACATGATCGTCACCAGCAGAGACAGCAGTGCCGGATTGTTGCCCAGCAGCGAAAACAGTTGAATACCGGCAGGCAGGCCAGAGAGGAAATTATCGAAGCGCAACAACGCCTCATCGGCCCGCTTGCTCTCACCAAAAGCCTTGAGCAAATCAGGCGTCAGTTCCGTCAGTCTCTCCCGCGCCTCCACGGATTGCGTGGCGCGGTAGCGACCATTGTGCCAGGTGCGGATAACGCCGGACATGGATTCGGGCCGCTCGAAACCCAGCCGTGCCAGTGTCTTCAGCGTATCAGGGTCATCCTTTTGACCGGTAAAGACCAGATTGCCGCTTTCGCCGGACAGCTTGGTTTCCTGCTCGAACAGCGCCGAATATTTGCGTTCCACCAGCCGCAGCACCTCTTCCAGTTTTTCGGAAAACGCCTTGGTATCGGCAAAGCCGAGCATGAAGGCAATGCGCTTCAACTCCGTTTCAGTATCGGGCAGAATATGCGTCTGCTCGTCGCGCACCATCTGAATGCGGTGTTCCACCTCGCGCAGAAACCAGTAGGCGTCCGTCAGCTTGTCGCGGGTACTGGCGTCGATCCACTTCGCCTCCGTCAGCGCCGCCAGCGCTTCCTGCGTCGAGCGCACCCGCAGAGGCGCCATTCGCCCGCCCGCAATCAGCTGCTGCGTCTGCGCAAAGAATTCGATCTCGCGAATACCGCCGCGACCGAGTTTGACATTGTGCCCCTTCACCGCAATCGCACCATGGCCCTTATGCGCATGGATTTGCCGCTTGATGGAATGGATATCGGCAATCGCCGCATAATCCAGATATTTGCGAAACACGAAGGGCGTCAGTTCGCGCAGGAAGCTTTCGCCAGACTTTATGTCACCCGCAACCGGCCTAGCCTTGATATAGGCCGCCCGCTCCCAGTTTTGGCCCCTGCCCTCATAATAGGTCAGCACCGCCTCTACCGGTATGGCGAGCGGCGTGGAGCCGGGGTCGGGGCGCAGCCGCAGGTCGGTTCGGAACACATAACCATCGGCTGTGCGCTCCTGCATGATACGGATCAGACGGCGCATCATGCGTCCAAAGATTTCCAACGCATCCAGCGGGTCGGGAATGATGCCGGAAGACGGCTCGAAAAATACAACGGCATCGATATCGGAGGAATAATTCAGCTCCTGCGCACCCAGCTTGCCCATGCCCAGCACGATCAGGCCCGAACCTTCACTCGGCGCATCGGCATTCTTCAGTGTCAGCTTGCCGCTGTGGTGGTTGGCCAAAAGCAGATGGTCTATGGCTGCGGCGAGACTCGCATCGGCCATATCGCTCAACCAATGGGTCGTGTCCCGCGCTACGAAAATGCGCGCCAGATCGGCCAGAGCGGAAATGAAGGAGAGCCTTCTTTTGGCAACACGCAACCGCGTCATCACCTCCGCCTCGCTTGGGACTGTACCGTCGCCATCCGGCCGCCAGCAATTGCGGGCGTCTTCGACCAGCCGCGCCAGCGTTGCATCCAGCGGCCCTGAAATCGCCAGCGTCAGCAACCCCTCATCCGACACCACCGCATCCCGCAGGTAGGGAGACAGCGATAACGCCTGCGCGATAAAATCCTTGAGCGGCCTGTCGCTTGCCAGAAGTGCTGCAACATCCGGCTCGCTTTTGCCGATATCCTTCAGGGTGGAAAGAACGGATTTCAGCTCCGTTTGCGTATAGGCCCGGATCACCCCCGGCTGCACATCGTCCATCCGTCTTTCGACGGTTGCGGCTTTTTGCACTGTCTCTCTCCCTTGCACGCTGAATGCCATCCTCACGGAATCGGCTTCATTGTTTTTGGGTACGACCTTACGGTGTGGAAACAGGAAAAACCATCGAAACAGTCAGGCCGGGTGCCTCGGCATTGTCAGGATCGGTGTCGGAAAGCCGCAGCGAACCGCCATGCAGCTCCATCACTGCCTCTACCAGCGAGAGGCCCAGACCCGTTCCGGGCTTGGAGCGGCTTTCATCCAGCCGCACGAAACGCTTGATCACCTCGTCGCGCTTGGCTTCTGGTACACCGGGGCCATTATCCGCAACGGACAGAACGATGGTGTTGTCCTGCCGCGCCAGCCGCACGGCCAGCGCTTTCTTGCCCTCATGCCCACCGGCATATTTGATGGCGTTGTCGATGAGGTTGGTCAGCGCCTGGCCGATCAGTTCGCGGTTGCCCTGCACGATCAGCCCCGGCGCAATATCCGCCGTCAGCGTCAAGCCTTCCTCGTCGGCAACGGGCTCGTAGAGCTCGGCACTATCTTCGGCAATCGCCGACACATCCACATCGCTCATCTCTGCCGCGATAGAGCCTGCCTCGACACGGGAAATCATCAGCAGCGCGTTGAAGGTGCGGATCAGCTGGTCGGATTCGGCAATAATGCCCTCCAGTGCCGCCCGGCGCTTGGCATCATCCCGGTCTTCCAGTGCCTCGGTCGCCTTGTTGCGCAGGCGCGTCAGCGGCGTTTTGAGATCATGGGCGATATTGTCGGAAACCTGCCGCAGCCCCTCGTTCAGCTTCTCGATGCGCCCCAGCATGGCGTTCAGCGAACCCGACAGACGGTCGAACTCATCCCCGGAGCGGCCCTGCGGCAAACGCTGCGAAAGATCGCCCGCCATGATCTTCTTGGTCGCATCCGACATGCGGTCGATGCGTTTCAAGGCATTGCGGCCAATGGCAAACCAGATGAGAACCGCGCCGCTGCCCATAATGGCCAGTGCCACCATCAGCGCATTACGCACCAGCAGGCGGAATTTCGTCGGTTCGCCCAGATCGCGACCGACCAGAATACGCAAGCCATTGTCGAGGCGGAAGATATTGGCTGTAGCCAGATGCTTCACGCTATCGCCGCTTTCGGAATAGCGCTCGTAGCCGAAGGGAAACTCGGTCCAGCCTTCACTGTCGAAAACACCTGGCTGCACGGAAGCGACATTGCCCGCCAGAATTTCCCCATTCGGCCCGGCAATCACATAAAGGCTTGCCCCCGGTTGCCGGGCACGGCGCTCCATCATCCGCAAAAGCGGGTTGATACCGCCGCGATTATAGACGCGCTGAACGTCGTTCACTTCCTGCTGCACGGCATCGCGCGTCTGCTGGTTCAGCAGGCCTTCGGAGAGAGCAGTTACGTAGAAAACGAGGAAGGCAGCACAAAGCGCGAAAAGGAGGATATAAAGCGCCGAAAGGCGCACCGCCGTCGAGCTGAACAGAAGACGAAGACGGATCATGAGGCGGCGTTACCCCTCGTCCTTCATCATATAGCCTGCGCCGCGAATGGTCTTCAACAGCGGCTTGTCGAAATCCTTCTCGATCTTCGAGCGAAGGCGCGAAACATGCACGTCAATGACATTGGTCTGCGGATCGAAATGATAGTCCCAGACATTTTCCAGCAGCATGGTGCGCGTCACCACCTGGCCCGCATTCTTCATCAAATATTCCAGCAGGCGAAACTCGCGCGGCTGGAGGAGTATCTCCTTGCCATTACGTTTCACGTCATGGGAAAGCCTGTCGAGTTCCAGATCACCAACACGGTAGATCATATCCTGCTCAGGCTTGCCCTTGCGGCGGCCCAGCACTTCGATACGGGCCAGCAACTCGCTGAACGCATAGGGCTTCGGCAGATAATCATCGCCACCGGCGCGCAGACCCGTCACGCGGTCGTCCACTTGGCCCAGTGCAGACAGGATCAGCACCGGCGTTTCGATACCGCGGCGGCGAAGCTCGCTGATAACGGATAGCCCGTCGCGGCGCGGCAGCATGCGGTCGATGACCATCACGTCGTAGGCATTTTCAACGCCCATGAACAAGCCGCTCTCGCCATCGCTGGCGTGATCGGCCACAATGCCCGCTTCCCGGAACGCCTTAGTCATATAGGCCGCAGCTTCCAGATCATCTTCGATAACAAGAATCTTCATGTGCGGGACAATAGCGTTGTCTGTATCAACCGCACAACCGGAAACAGATGCGGGAAACGATTCCTGTGCCTTGTTTTCCATGGGGTTTCTCCGACCACGTTGCGGTGTCTGATAACGGCAAAGCGGGGCGGAAGAGGCAATCCCCTCCCGCCCCGCTGAATGATCAACCCTGGTCGATATCCAGCGCAATGAAGCGGCTGCCATCTTCCGTCTGGATCTGGAACAGAGCCTTGGAACGACCGTCCTTCTTCGCCTGCTCGAGGATTTTCTCGACATCACCGGCAGAAGCAACCTGCTGGTTGTTGACGGTGGTGATCTTTTCGCCGGTCTTCAGGCCGCGGGCCGCAGCATCGGAGTCGGGATCGACATCGGTAATCGCAAGGCCTGCACCGTCATCCGAAGGGGCAACCGTCAAGCCGAGGCTGGACAGTACCTTATCGCTGGAAGGCTGAGCGCTCTTGCTGTCGTTCTGGGTCGCCGTTGCCTTGGATGCGTCGTCACTTGCAAGGTCACCCAAAGTTACGGTCACAGGCTGGGACTTGCCACCGCGCCACAGCGAAAGCTCGACCTTGGTGTTCGGCGCAAGTGCACCGATGCGGCGCGAAAGATCGCGAGCGTCCTTGATCGTATCGCCATTCAGCGCAGTGATGATGTCACCCTGCTTGATACCGGCCTTGTCACCGGGCGAACCGGCCTGCGGTGCAACCACAAGTGCACCCTTAGCTTCGGAAAGGCCAAGCGACTCGGCAATATCCTTGCTCACAGGCTGAATTTGCACGCCCAGCCAGCCGCGCTCAACCTTACCGTCCTTGATCAGATCCTGCACCACATCCTTGGCAACGGATGCGGGGATGGCGAAGGCAATACCGACGCTACCACCGGATGGAGAGAAGATGGCGGTGTTGATGCCAACCACTTCACCATTGAGGTTGAAGGCAGGACCGCCAGAGTTACCGCGGTTCACAGCGGCATCGATCTGGAGGTAATCGTCATACGGACCGGAACCGATGTCACGACCGCGTGCCGAAATGATACCCGACGTTACGGTGCCGCCAAGACCAAATGGGTTACCCACGGCCACGACCCAGTCACCAATGCGAATTTTGCTGTCGTCGGCAAACTGAACATAGGTGAACTTGCGGTTCACATCCACTTTCAACACGGCCAGATCGGTGCGTGCATCGCGGCCAACCAGCTTGGCGTCATATTCAGTACCGTCATTCATGACGACGGTGTATGCGGAACCATCATCGACGACGTGATTGTTGGTGACCAGATATCCGTCTTCGGAGATGAAGAAGCCGGAACCCTGTGCCACAGGGCGCAGCGGGCCTTTGCCATCACGATGGGCCTTCGGGCCACGGTCAGCGCGCTTGTCGCCTTCACCGGCACCCGGGCCGCCGAATTCCTTGAAGAAACGCTTCAGCGGGTGGTCATCAGGCAGTTGGTCGAGACCACGACCGCCAAAGTTAAACGAGAAATTGCTGTTGTCATCGGAAGCAGGCTGCACATTCGATTGTACGCGCACCGAAACAACCGCTGGCGAAACCGCATCGACCACATTGGCGAAGCTCGGTACCTGCGGCGCGGTCACTTCAACCGGTGCTGCAAAAGAATGCATGATTGGCCCTGCCACACCGGTCGTCAGCATCAGTGCTGCGAGGCCTCCAACAGCGGAAGACTTGAGGATGGTCTTCAACGAGGGACGTCCGTTTTGCGAATTAGACATGGAACTTACCTTCTTTCTTCATTCAGACTGGAGCCCGGCGTGACCGGGGAAGCGGTGGATGATGAAGATATAGGAGGCTTCACCTTACAGCGAAGTGTCTGGCGCGTGAAAAATCCGTAATGTTCGGGCATTTGCGGGAGAGAGGGGTTTGAGGGATAGTTAAATTATTGGAATGGTTTGCGTTTCTTTATTTTAACCTGACGCAACAAATTAGAGGCAGCGTCTGTGGCTCACCCCCCTCTGTCCTGCCGGACATCTCCCCCTCAAGGGGGGAGATCGGAAAGCCACACGCTCCTCAATCAATCCGCATCGTTCAAGATGGCCGAGAGCTATCCACGAGTCGATCTCCCCACCTGAGGCGGAGATGCCCGGCAGGGCAGAGGGGGGTGAGCCACGCACTCAAGCATACGAGCAGCCACCCTACCCCAACAAATCCCGAATCCGCGCCTCTTCATCCACCGTCAGCTTCTGCCCCTCAGACACCGCTACTCGACGCCGCCCAAAAACGAAAATCGCCGTCGCCCCAATCAATATCAGCACAACCGGCGCACCCCACAGCGCAATCGTCCGCGCACTGAACCGCGGCTTCAGCAGCACGAATTCGCCGTAGCGGGACACGACATAATTCATCACCGCCTCGTCGCTATCACCCTGCGTCAGCCGCTCGCGCACCAGCACCCGCAAATCCCGCGCTAGCTCCGCATTGCTGTCATCGATGGACTGGTTCTGGCACACCATGCAGCGCAGCTGCACGGTCAGCGCCCGTGCGCGGGCCTCCAGCGCCGGGTCAGAGAGAACCTCGTCGGGGTTGAACGCGAATGCGGGGAGTGCGGTGAACAGGAGGGTGAGAAACAGGGCGATGGTTCGTAGGTGGCGGAAAAGACCCCCTCTGGCCTGCCGGCCGTCTCCCCCACAAGGGGTGAGAAACCACGCGGCAATCACGCGGCCCAATGAAAACGAAAAGCGTGAAGCCGGGTTAAGCCCCTCCCCCTTGTGGGGAGGGGTTGGGGAGGGGTTCTTTTCACTGCGAGCAACAGTCATTCCGCAGGCTCCGGCACTGGTCCAACCTTCACAGCCTTCGCCTTGCGCGTCGGCGCACCCACGCGCAAACGGCGGTCGGAGAGCGAAACCAGCCCACCAATCATCATGAATACCGTACCGCCCCAGATGCACAGAATGAACGGCTTCCACCAGATGCGAACCACCATGCCGCCATCGTCCATCGGGTCACCCAGCGACACGTAAAGCTGCGAAAGCCCGAAGGTCATGATGCCCGCTTCCGTCGTCGGCATGCGCCGCGCCGTATAGAGCCGTTTCGATGACCACACATCGGCCACCTCGGCCCCGCCCTTGCGCGCTGTGAAATGGCCGCGATCCTCGGTATAGTTCGGGCCGACATGGTGGCGAATACCGTCGAAGGTCAGGCTGTAGCCGCCCGCATCCACGGTCATTCCCTGCTTCATCTCGACCACGGTTTCCGTCTCGAAGGTCGTCACGATGACGATGCCCAGCACGGTCACGCCAAGCCCCATATGCGCCAGCGCCGTCCCAAAGGTGGAGCGCGGCAGACCTTTCAGCCTCCGCAAAGCAATACCAAAAGCCAGCTTGCCAAAATTGGCGCGGTACCACAGATCGGCCAGCGCCCCGAAGATCAGCCAAAAACCTGCAACGATGCCCAGCGCAGCCAGCACCGGCCCGCCATTCTCGATATACCATAGCGCCAGACCCGCCAGCGCGGCCAATCCCGCTGCCACGAACAACCGCTGGAACGCACCCAGCAGATCGCCGCGTTTCCACGCCATCATCGGCCCGAAGGGCGTCACGATCAGAATGGGGATCATCAACAGCCCGAAGGTCAGGTTGAAGAAGGGCGCACCGACGGAGATCTTCTCGCCGGTCAGCGTTTCCAGCACCAGCGGATAGAGCGTGCCGATCAGCACGGTCGCGGTGGAAACGGTCAAGATGAGGTTGTTGAGAACCAGCGCACCTTCGCGCGAAATCGGCGCAAACAACCCACCGGCCTTCAGCATCGGCGCACGCCATGCAAACAGCGAAAACGCCCCGCCGATGAAGATCATCAGAATGCACAGAATGAAGATCCCGCGGCTCGGGTCGGTCGCGAAGGCGTGGACGGACGTCAGCACGCCGGAGCGCACGAGGAATGTGCCGAGTAGCGAGAGCGAAAAGGTCATGATCGCCAATAGCACGGTCCAGATTTTCAGCGCCTCGCGCTTTTCCATGACAAGTGCCGAATGCAAGAGCGCCGTTCCCGCCAGCCATGGCATGAAGGAGGCGTTTTCCACCGGGTCCCAGAACCACCAGCCGCCCCAGCCGAGTTCGTAATAGGCCCAGTAAGAGCCCATCGAAATACCCGCCGTCAGAAAAGTCCACGCAGCCAGCGTCCAGGGCCTTACCCAGCGCGCCCATGCGGCGTCGATCCGCCCTTCCATCAGCGCAGCGACGGCAAAGGAAAAACAGACCGAGAAGCCGACATAACCGAGATAGAGCAGCGGCGGGTGGATGGCGAGACCGAAATCCTGAAGGATCGGGTTCAAATCCTGCCCTTCCGCTGGCACCGGCGAAAGCCGCGCAAACGGGTTGGAAGTCAGCAAAATGAACAGCAAAAACGCCGTCGTCACCCAGGCCTGCACGGCCAGCACATTGGCGCGAAGCGTATCTGGAAGATTGCGTCCATAGACGGCAACCATAGCACTGAACAGCACGAGGATCAGCAGCCACAGCAGCATCGATCCCTCATGGTTGCCCCACACGCCGGTCAGCTTGTAAAGCATCGGCATCAGCGAATGCGAATTCTCATAGACGTTCTTCAGCGAGAAATCCGAGACCGCATAGGCATGCGTCAGCGATGCAAACGCAATGCCTACCAACAAAAACAGCAGAACGGAACCGATGGGCGCAATGTCCATCAACGCCTTGTCATTGCGGCGCGCCCCGAACGCAGGCAGCACGGAAACCACCAGCGCCACGCCAAGCGCCAGAACCAGAGCATAATGGCCGATTTCGGTGATCATTGCGTCGCTCCGGTCTTTACCACACCCGTTTGTGCCGTTCCATCCTGCTGCCACAGGCCCTTGTCTTTCAGGCGGTCGGCAACTTCCTTGGGCATATAGTTTTCATCATGCTTGGCCAGAACGCTATCGGCCACGAAGGCATGGGTCGCGGCATCGAAGGTGCCTTCTGTCACCACGCCCTGCCCCTCGCGAAACAGGTCCGGCAGAATGCCGGTATAGCTCACCGGCACGCTGGCACCGCCATCCGTCACCGCAAAGCTCACCGTGCGGCCCTCGCCACGCTTGACCGAACCTTCGGCAACCAGCCCGCCAAGGCGGATGCGCGTTCCGGGTGCCACGCTGGTCTTTTCCAGATCACCGGGCATGTAGAAATAGGCAATGGACTGGCCGAAGGCGAACATCACCAGAAACGCCGCGATCATGATGAAGCTGACACCGCCGCCGATGATAACAAGTCTTTTCTGCTTGCGGGTCATTGCGTCATCCCTTTCGCATTCACACCCAGCTGCTGGGCCAGCGCCAGCAACTGCTTGCCCTGCTCACCGGCTGGCGGAAAAGCTTTCAGACCATCGGCCAAAGCCTGCCTTGCCTTTTCGTCATTCTTCAGCATGGCATAGGATCGCACCAGCCGCATCCAGCCCTCGAAATTGTCAGGGTTTTCCTTCAGCCGCGCGTCCAGACTTTCTACCATGCCTGCCACCATCGCCTGTCGGTCTTCGCTCGACATGTTGCTGGCCGCAGCCACGTCTTCGGCGCTCGGGCCACCCGGCGCCTGCGCCTTCGGTGCGGCAGCAATATCGGCACCACCAGTGTTTTGCAGATGCGCCTGCAACAGCGGTATCCATGGCGCACCCTCGGGCGAATCCTTCAGCAGCGTGGCAAAGGCATCGCGTGCCTCATCCGTCTTGCCCGCCTGCTCCAGTGAAAGCGCCAGATAAAAGCGCGCCCGCGGGTTGCCGGGGCTCATCTTCTCCGCATCTTCAAGGGCAGATCGCGCATCCTCGATGACGATGCCCTGATTGGCCGCAATCAGCGTTTCGGCAAGCCCCGTCAGACGTGGCGCATTCTCGCCCTGAAGACGAATGGCATTTCGATAAGCCATTTCGGCATCGCCCAGACGCATGGTCTTGAAATAGATCGGGGCCAGCACGTCCCACCCGGCACCGTCATCGGGGTTCTGCGCCAAGTGACGCTCAGCCTTGGCAATCAGCAGGTTCATGTCATTGCCGGGCTTTTCCAGCCGCGCGGCCAGCGGCATGTCCGGCATGCCCGGACTACCCATATACAAGTAAAGACAGAGCCCCGTCAGAGGCAGCAATATCGTCACAATGCTGGCCAGCGCATTGTGGCTGCGCGGCGCGGCTTTGAAACTCTCCTGCGCCTTGCCGGATGCTGCCGCCAGAAGCCGCCGCCCGATTTCGGCGCGGGCATATTCCGCCTCCGTCTCGCCCATCAGCCCGCTTTGACGTTCCCGCTGCAACTCCGCCAACTGGTCGCGATAAACCGCCACCTCGCCCTCACGGCGCGTGTCGGATACGCCTTTGCTGCGCATCAGCGGATAGGTCAGAACGATGGCGACTGCCGCCGTCAACAGGGCGATGATAATCCAGAACATGCCGTTTCAATTACTCGAATGCGCACCGCTTTGAAATAAGCCGCTGCGGGATGACGTGAATTTGAGCCAGTATGCCGCATCCGCTCACGCTTTCGCGTCGACTGCGGCAGCACAGACCCAATGATCAAGCTTTGAACGACAAGCCTTGCGCTTACCTTGACATACGTCAAGCAGACGTTACGTCAGCGGCATCCATGTACCGTTCGCATTGCGACAGGCCGCGCCGCGCACCTTCGCCTGCTTGCCATCGACAGTCAGATCATGGGTATATTGGCGGCAATTCTGGTTGCCGACCTGGTAGGGCGCATTGGCAACCACTTCGCCGCGCGTATCGCCGCTGCCCCATGTCACGGCCTGCCCGCCGGGTGCGGTTTCCAGCGCCTGATATTCCGCTTCCAGCGCCTTGTTGAAGTCGCTGCGGTCCATCTGCAGGCCACTTCTACCAACAATGCCGCCCTGAAGCGCCGAAATATAAGGTGTGGCAGATGCGCCACCACGGCTCAGAAGTCCGCCACCCGTGTTGCGGGTGTTGGATGTTGTGCAGGAGCTGAGAACCGAAAGGCAGATCAGCGAAAACACGGCAGGGCGCATAAAATGGGAGTTCATTCCGGCAAATCCGGCTTTGCCTGTCACATCAACCAAGAATACACTCCTTATCAACGCGCCATCCTGGCGCGGTCATTCATCATGAAATGTCTTGCCAGTTTTTGGCCGTCATGCAAGCTCTTTCGAAAGCCCTGGCAGCAGCAATTCCGCTTTCAGCCCACCAAGCGGGCTGCGCGACATGGCAAAGGTGCCGTGGTACTCGGAAACCACCTCACTTACGATGGAGAGACCAAGCCCCGTTCCCGGGCGGCTTTCATCCAGACGCCTGCCGCGCTTCATCGCCTCGGTAATCTGCTCCGGCTCCAGCCCCGGCCCGTCATCCTCCACCAGCAGCGTCACCCAGGACCTGCGGGTCACATCCGGGTCGGAAGAGGTGTGCGAACCGGGCATGACGGTAATCACCACTTTTGTCTCGGCAAAGCGCGCCGCATTTTCCAGAAGGTTGCCCACGGCCTCTTCCAGATCCTGCTGCTCCATGGCCAGCACGGTGCCCGGCTGCTGCATGTCCAGCTCGAATGTCTTGTCCGGGTTCAGGCGGCGCATCACCCGCACCAGCCGCTCCAGCGCCGGTTCGGCCTCCGCACGCGCCAGAATGGAGCCGCGCTGTGCGGCAATACGAGCGCGGGAAAGATAGGACTGCACCTGCGCCTGCATCGCATCCACCTGCCCCCGCACCAGATCGCCATGGTGGCTGTCCAGCGTGCGCGCCTCGTTCAGCAGAACGGCAATCGGCGTTTTCAGCGAATGCGCCAGATTGCCCACCTGCATGCGCGCCCGTTCCACCAGTCGCCGATTGCTTTCTATCAGTGCATTGATCTCCGTCGCCAAGGGCTGGATTTCCCTCGGGAATTCCCCTTCCAGCCGCTCCGCCTCGCCGCCGCGTATCTTGCCCAGCGCCACACGCGCATGGTCCAGCGGTCGTAGGCTGTAGAGAATGGCAAGGCCATTCACGACCAGACTGCCGACACCAAAGACTGCCAGCGCCAGATAAAGACTGTTGGAAAAATCGCGCACATCGTCTTCCACGACGTTGAGATTGCCGGTCACGCGAAACCGCGCCGCCCTGCCCTCACCGTCCAGAACCACTTCCGTTTCGGCCACCTGCACGCGGTTTCCGGCCTCGTCCGTCACCACGTAATAACGCTCGTAGCGATTGTCGAAGGGCACATCCAGAATGCCCGGCACCGGCAGCGTCGAAACGCCCAGCGATGAGGAAACCAGCGGTGCGGTCTGGAAATTGCCCAGCGGCTCTACCACCCAGTACCAGCCGGTATCGGGCTGCGAAAACCTGAGATCGCCAAGCTGCGGGCTTCCCGCCAGCGTGTTTTCGTTGGAAACGGTAATGGAATTGATGACGTTATAAAGCTGAGCGCGCAGCAGATCGGTAAAGCTGCGCTCCACGCCCTGTCGGTAGAGCGTGGAAATCACCACCGCGATCACCACCAGTGCCAGCATCGACCATGCCGAAGCCAGCAGCAGAACGCGGGCGGTGAGTGAGTTACTTCGCATCTGCGGGTGCTTGCATCCGGTAGCCGAGACCGCGGATGGTCTCGATCAGATCGACGCCCAGCTTCTTGCGCAGACGGCCAACGAACACCTCTATCGTATTGGAATCGCGATCGAAATCCTGATCGTACATATGCTCGACCAGCTCGGTACGGGACACCACCTCGCCCATATGGTGCATGAGGTAGGACAGAAGACGGAACTCATGCGAGGTCAGCTTCAACGTCACGCCATTGACGGTCGCCTTGGAGGATTTCGTGTCCAGCCGCACCGGGCCACAGACGATTTCGGATGAGGCATGGCCTGCCGCGCGGCGAATGAGGGCGCGCACACGCGCCAGAACTTCTTCCACATGGAACGGCTTGGTCACATAGTCGTCGGCACCGGCATCGATCCCGGCCACCTTGTCGCTCCAGCGGTCACGGGCAGTGAGGATGAGGACCGGCATGGACTTGCCGCTGGCGCGCCATTTCTCGACAACGGTAATCCCGTCCATCTGCGGCAGACCGATATCCAGCACAATGGCATCATAGGGTTCGGTATCGCCTAGATAATGCCCCTCTTCCCCGTCAAAGGCCTGATCGACAACATAACCCGCTTCTTTCAGCGCGTCGGTCAGCTGTCGATTGAGGTTGGTATCGTCCTCGACCACGAGAATGCGCATCATCAGTCCCTTTTCATTCCATGCGTCGCCGATCGAAGCGCCGACTAATCCAAATCATCTCTACATCAGATTTTTCGGGATTGCGACGCTCTACATCGGCACGCGCATCGTCACCTTGCGCGGGCGCTCGCCATTGCCCTGCACCAGCACGGTCACGACGCAGGACTGCCCGTCATTGGTCGGGTAAACGGAAAGAAGCTGCCCGCCGGTTTCCCGCACCACGCGCGACACGGCGGATGAGCAATCGCTGGCCACCTGAATGATCCGGCCATCCACGGCTTTCACCTGCAAATCAGCCTGCGGCGCAGGAAAACCGGAAAGACCGGCTGCGAGCGTCGCGATGATGAGGGGTGATGCCATTGCACAAAACTTCCACAGAAAAACTGGATGCACGTCGAAATGAATTCTTGGCCGAATATGTATCGCAAAGCGTCTGAATGGCAAATGAATGTGGGCTGTCGTGGAGTTGAGCGCAAGGTGAACGGTAGCGTGTGGCTCACCTCCCTCTGCCTGCCGGCATCTCCCCCACAGGTGGGGAGATAGGCTGGGCGCTTGCTCCCCACTCAATCCGCAGCATCAGAGATGGCAGAGACCTACCCGCGAGTCGATCTCCCCCCTTGAGGGGGAGATGCCCGGTAGGGCAGAGGGGGTAAGCCACACCCACTGCCCTACCGAAGCAATCCCCTACCGAATAACACTCGTCGCCGCCAATCGCCCATACAGCGCAACCAGCCCGCCCACACCACCGGCCACCGTCACCAGCCCCTCGGCAAGCTCACCTTCGAACCCCGTCGGCAGGTTTAGACCCACCACATGCAGCAGCGGCGCCAGCACCGCGATCAGCGCACCCCAAACGGTTTTGGATTGATACCACGCCTTCATGTCGTCCATGTTTTGTCCTTTCTCGTTGACATTATTGTGAAGTTTAAACACGCAAAACGGCGCTCGCCGCGATGCCAAGAGGCACCGCCCGGCCAAGCTGGCGCACCCGAATCGCAAGCGTCGTCTGCACCGCACCGAAATCCGCCAGCTCATCGCTCGCGGCATAAAGGCAGGCCGCCTCGCTCACCTCCAGGCTGCGCCGTACCGCATCACCGGAGACGATTTCGACCCGGTAGCGCTCGGCCACCTCATCCAGCGGAATATCGGCAGCGTCCCAGCCATCGGCCTCCACGCGCCCGCGCCGCACCCATGTCAGGCGCACACCTTCCGCGCTTCGCACGCCGCGCAGATGCACCGGTGCCAGCGGCGTCTCCGCCCGCAGTCCACCCGCAAAGGCAAACGGCCCGACGCTTGAAATTTGCCCACCCGCCGCCTCGATGATCCAGTTCAGTTGCAGCCCGCGTTCGTCGCTGCGCAGCCCCATCGGCACCACGCCCGCATCCAGAACCACCACCTCGGCGCCGTCGATGGCTCCCACCGCCATGGCGTCCTCGGTGCCAGCAAGCCCGCGCGACAGCCGTGTCAGCCGCCAGCGGTTCGCTGCCACTTCTTCCGCCTTAGCAAACGCCGCAACCTCCCAAGCTCCGCCCACGCAACGAATGGCGATGCGGTTCGCCCCATTCAGCACCGCGAGGTCAGTGGCAGAGGCCAGATCGCCGTAAGGCAGCGTGATCTCGATCGCGCCACCAGCATTGAACCGCCCCGCAAATCCCTTCGGCACAGCGCTCGCAAGCGCACCGATCTTCGCAGGCTGGTCCAGCAGCGCCCGCGCCTCATAACCCTCGGTTCCGGCAGAAGCCGATAGCGCCATGCGCCGCCACGGCTTGGCAAAGGCCGCAATCCGGGCAAAGCCCTGCGCCTCGCCCGCCTCGTAACGCGGCAAATCCATCAGCACGATGTCAGGGTCGAACCCGCTGGTAGCACTGCCACCGCCCGTACGCGGCGTTTCCGCCTCGCTGGAAAGTGCCAATGCCGAGGGCGCAAATTCCCGCGCCTCGATGCGTCTCACATCGCCATCCTCGATCCGGCTCACCAGAAACCGCCCGCTCGGCCCACCCTCCAGTTCCACGCAGTCGCCGGGATCGAGCGCAATCTCGCTCGGCGCAATCGAAAAGCGTACCGTTCGTCGCGCCAGCCGGTTGTCGCGCAACAGCGCCTCCACCGCATTCTGCGCGGTCTCCTGCGCCAGCACCGCGCCCAGATCATACCGCAGCACCCGGTTGCCGGAATTGTCGATGCGGCGAGACCGCACGCTGGCCTGCTCATAATCCAGCGCCGGATTATACGCCGTCAACACCGCCTCCGCCGCAAAATCGCTCTCATGCCCGCGCGCTTCTGACCACAGTGCACTGTCCTCGATATCCGCAAAAGCCGACACCACTTTCGTCTTCGTCGCCGCCTTTCCGCGTGAGACGAAGCGCAGCTTTGCCTCGTCCTCGATCACATCCACCTGAAACGCTTCCAGCAATGGCTCCAGCAGGCTGCGCGCCGCCGTCACATCGCCCTGCGCATAACCCGCCACATCGCCGGTCACGGCTGACACGTCGAAATCTGCAAAGTCATGCTCCGTCAGCACCGCCGCAATCAGATCGGCCAGCGTCGCCGCCCCCAGCCTGCCGTTCAGCCAATGACCGGTGCGCCAATTGGCCCCGTCACTCCATGTCGCCGTATCCTGCGGAAAGGCCGGGTAAGGCCGCGAATCCCACGTCCAGACGAAAACCCTTGCTGGATCGACCATGCCAGCCAGCGCCGAACCACCTGACCAATGGTCGTGATGCGCCTCCAGAAACCGCCGCTGCTGGCTGTCGGAGCGCATGCGGCTGGAAAAATGCGGATAGGCGCTTTCAGACGATTTCGGGTCGATGAAAGTGCTGGGCCGGTTCGCGCCCTTGTCGATGGCCGGGCAGCCCAGTTCAGTCAACCAGATCGGCTTCATGCCCGGCACCCAAGCGCTCGGCGTCACACGTTCCACGCCGCCCAGCCGGTCATGATGCCGGTTCTGCCACCAGCCGCGCAGATCCTTGTTGCGATAGACCCAGTGCTCGCCCTTCAACCCGTCGGAAATGGCGCTGCGCTTGCGGCCCGCCCGGTCCGCCTCACTGGCATAATACCAATCAAATCCCTCGCCGCCCTCGATATTGCGGCCAAAACCCGCCGCATCATCGGCTCCATCGAAACCATCCGGGGTACCCTCAAGCACATCCTCATCCCGCCAGTCGGATAGCGGCATATAATTGTCGATGCCCACAGCATCGATGTGCTGGCTCGCCCACAGCGCATCGAGGTTGAAGAACACGTCGCCCGAACCATCCGCCGGGTGATACCCAAAATATTCGCTCCAGTCGGCAGCGTAAGTCAGCTTCGTCGACGCACCCACAACGGCGCGCACATCCCCCGCCAGCCGCACCAGCTCTTCCACGAAAGGAAAGCTGTTGCCCTCTCCTCGCACCCGCGTCAGCCCACGCAATTCAGAGCCGATCAGAAACGCATCCACCCCGCCCGCCTGCTTTGCCAGCGCCGCATAATGCAGCACCATGCGGCGGTACCCATCGGCACGATTGCAAAAACTCGTGACCTGCGTCCGCGCCGCGCCCGTGCGGTCTACACTCCCTGCACGCCCTGCTGCCGGATGGCAGGTAATATTGCCACGCCAGCCATAGGCGTCCTGTTCCACCTTGCCATAAGGGTCAGGCAGAGCATTGCCCGCCGGCACATCCATCATCACAAACGGATAGAGGCATACTTTCAGGCCACGCGCTTTCAGATCGGCAACGGCCTGCAGCACGCTCTCATCACTGGGCGTACCGCCATAGGCCGGGCCACCATCGCGACGGCTTACCAGCCGCGCCTGCCCGCGCCCCATGCCCGCAACCGACCAATAGGCACTCTCACGGTCGCGATAGGCCACCTCCACGCCGGGCAGAATGCGGCATTCCCCCGCGCGCATGTCCGTGCCGAACCACGTTACCACCAGCGCCACGCTTTCCAGATTGGGGCACAGCGCCTGCAATTCATCGATGGAAGCCTGCCAGTCGGTCGCCGCTGCCAACGTATGCCGGTTCATCACCCGACTTTCGCCCGCCCCGGCCCGCTCGGACACAGCAACCGTCGCATAACCATGCTCGGTCGCCCCCGGTATCACCGTCACCGCCCGGATCTGCCCCTCCAGCTTGCCGATGGGCCTCACCACCTCGAACTGCAACAGCGGAATGCGATTGCCGAAACCATCCAGCGGCAAGCGCTCGAACACGACATAGGACAGCTCGCGATAGGCAGGCGCGTTACCCGCCCCTTGCCTCGCCTCGATCAGCGGGTCGGGAAGCTGCGTCTCGCTACCGGGGTAGAACCGCATTTCGATGCCGGTCAGATCCAATTCCTGCCCATCGGCCCACACCCGCCGCACCATGGCCACCTCGCCTTCACACAGGCCCACGGCCAAATTGGCGAAATATTGAAACGTCTCGACGGTCGTGCTGCTGCTACTGGAACTCTTGCCGCCCTGCCGCTCCCGCGTCACGCTTTCTTCAAAGCGCGTTGCCCAGATCAGCGTACCGCCAATCCGCACCGTGCCATAAGCCCGCGCAATCGCCGCCCCCTCCTCTGCGCCGGGAATACGCGCCGTAGAAAGCCGCGCACCGCTCACCGTTTTCGAAGAGGAAAACAGCGCGCTATCGACCGCACTCCCCGCCAACGCCCCCGCCGCCCTGCCGATGATCGCACCAACAGGCCCGAAAATACCGCCGACTGCAGCGCCCGCCGCCTGTAGAACAAGGGTTGCCATCAGTCACATCTCCGGAAATCGAAAAACGCCAGCAATGCGCCTACGCCAAGACGGTACCAGCGCCGAGCGCAGTACGGATGCCGCCTCATAGGCATGAATAAAGTGGTCGGGTCCGGCCAGAATGCCCACATGCTTGGCCGCAAATTCCGGCCGCCAGCGAAACAGCAGCATGTCGCCCGGTAGCGCGTCCGCCATGCTGGCAACTGGCTGAAAATGCCGCGCCGCCGCCGCCATCAGCCGGTCCTCGCCACCACGCTCCGCCCAGTCGCGCGCATAGGGCGGCGGCAGTTCAGGCTCATCACCATAAAGCTCGCGCCAAATGCCGCGCACAAGGCCCAGACAATCGCAGCCCACGCCCTTCATGCAGGCCTGATGCCGGTAGGGCGTGCCGATCCAGCCCTCGGCAATCGCCAGAACCCTTTCGCCAATCCCGCTCATGAAAACAGCGCTCCGCCATCATGCTGCGTGCGGCTCGTCACATAGGAATAGGCGAAATCCGCCCCCGGCATATGTGGAAAGCCCCTGAAATTCAGGTGGTTGGCAAATTTGGCTTTGCAGACGCCAAAGCTCTTGTCACACCCCGCCGTGACAGTGAAAACATCTCCCACCTGCGGCGCGACCTCCAGCGGCAGCCAGAAACTCAAACTCGCCACCCCGTCACGCAGCGCATGGGCATCCAGATCGAAACTGCGGCCCGCATTCGTGCCGCTTGAAAACATCAGTTTGCCCTGCCTGAAAAAACCTTCCGCAAAAGCGCCCAGCCCGGACACCACCATCCGCCCACTGCCATCCACGGAGACCACCGTGCCATCGGTCCGAAACGCCGCAATATCAGCCCCGCATCTGGCATCACCCAGCGCCGCATCGCACCGCCTGCCATAGACTCGCCCCTGCGGCTGGCTCAGCCTGTGGGCGAAACTGCGCAGCTCCGCCGTAAAGGCACCGCCTGCCCGCGTCACCTCGCCAATCTCGCGCACCTTCAGCAGCACATGCTGCTCCGGCGTCTGCCAGTTCACGAGGTAAAGCTCCACCTTCGCGCCATCATAACGCCCCGCCGCCAGATCGGCCTCACTCACCGCCTCGCTGGAAAACCCACCCGCCACCTCGCCACTGCTGGCCGCGAGCCCCGTCTCGCTGTCGTTTTCACCCGCCTGAAATCCGCTTGCAGCCAAATAGGTCACACCGCCGAAGGTCAGCGGCTCATCATGCTCGGTAAAACCAAGCACCGCACCATCGCGAAGGCTCACTTTCCAGCACTGGCACGTCGTCGTCGCCTCACCACCAAGATGCGCGGCAAAATCCTCTGGCACCTGTTTCACGGCAAAATCTCCACCAGCGGGATGGACGGAATACGCCCGGCCTCGAAGGCGCTCAGGCTGACATCGATGCGGTCGATATCGAACCGCACAGGCACGTCGAACTCGAAACCCGCCCGTATAGCCGCACCGACAGCAGGAACATGCCCCGCCGCAAACGTCACGATCCCCGTCGCATGGTCCGTGCTGACATTCGTGGTCACGACGCCATTCACCGAAACCACCACCGATCCTTCCACCGGCTTGGCAATGGCCCGCGTCCACCCGCCACCGGCATCGGCATAGGTCTTTTGCAACAAAAACGCCGCCGTCACCCCATCCCCGGTCCCGATCCGCTGATCCATCGCGCTCGGCACCGCCAGCGGTGGGCAGGATTTAAAATCCACCGGATCACGAAAGCGGAACCCATAAAGCTGCCCGCCCCGCGCCTCGAAAAACTCCAGCACCGCATAGAGGTCACTCACAGAGCGCACTCCCGACCCGGCATCATAAGCCCGCCGGGAATTGCGCCACCGCTGGTTCCGGTTCTCCCGCCCATTGGACAAATTGACAATATCCGTCCTCCGCACCGGCCCACCACTGGTCCCCAACGCCAACCGCAACGGAAACCGCACCTCATGAAATGCTGCCATGGATTTGATTTTCCTAAATTTAAGTGAAATTTTTTGCGGATAGCATCCCGCTTGCGTTCTTCCGCCATCAAGCGACAGCGGGTGTGGCTCACCCCCCTCTGTCCTGCCGGACATCTCCCCCACAAGGAGGGAGATCAGCTGGGCGCGAACACCCACCTCAATCTCGACATCAGAGATGGCCGAGTGGCCGCCACGAGTCGATCTCCCCACCTGTGGGGGAGATGTCCGGCAGGACAGAGGGGGGGTAAGCCCCACCCGCAACGCCAACCACGAAACACGTCCACGCCAACCTAAAGCCCCCGCTGCCCCCGCCCCACACTCCGCGCCAGCATCGCCGAAATCTGCCCCTCGCTACGCCGAAAACTCGCCGCATCGCTCGCCGTCACATTAAACACGATCTGCGTGCCTCCACCGCCCCCGGCAGAAGCCACGCCCAGCGATCCATCCGCCCCGCGCTTCAGCGGCAAGATCGCCTCGCTGCCCGCCTCACCCATCAACCCCATATCGCCACCCATGGGAAAAAACGTCGGGCTCGAAACCACCCCGCCCTCGGCAAACGGTGTCACCCTCCCTGGCACGCCGCCATTGGCAAAGGCAAACAGCGATCCCGCTCCCGATGTCAGGTTGCTCACCGCCGATGACAGCATGTTCTCCAGTGGCTTCAACCCGGCAGACAGCGCAATATTGGACAGCCGCGTCCCCAGCCCCTGCAACACGCTGTCCAACCCCTTCCCACCCGTGGTCGCGGCCTGCAGCGCAGACGTCAAAGCCGACCCAAACCGCTGCGACCGCCGCTCCAGATCCTCCATCACATCAGCCAAAGCCTGCGCCTCATCACGCTGGCCAGCAAAACTCGTCTCATCAACCATCGGCCTTGCCTTTCTGATTCAAATTGGGAAGCTAGGGAATTGGAATTGCTGCGGTTTCGGCTGGGTTACCTCTCCCCCTGTGGGAGAGGACAGAAAATCACGATCTTAGCGAAAGCTAAGTCGTAGATTTTCTAGGTGAGGGGTTCCGCCGCTTGCGCCGAGGTCAGACCCCTCACTTGCAATTTCTAACACTTAAGCGGAGCTTAAGATGTTGAAATTGCTTTCTCTCCCACAAGGGGAGAGATAATCTCCACAGCTCCGCTATGCGACAAATTAGGCCTCACCCATCAGGAAACCGCCGCATCAACCCCTCCAGCCCACCGCGATCCAACCCATCACGCCTGGGCCTCATCCCACCCGTCATGGCAAAAAACTCCATGGGCGTCAGCGCCCAGAAAACAGTTGGAGAAAGCCGCAGCAGGCTCAGGCCCGCATGGATCACCTGCCCCCAGGGAAAGGGCTTGGCACCATGATCAGGGCTTGAACCCGCTGCGGCACTCAAGGGGAAGCCGTGGCCTGCCCCTCCGTGCCGGTTCCGGCAAAGGTCGCGGTCAGGAGGTCTCCCACGATCGTTGCATAACCGGCAATTCCACCCTCGATGCTCATGCCCCCCACATCGTCATCGGAAAACACGTTGCCAGCACCGCGAAGCCCGGCACCAATGACGCGGATCATGTCGGCGGCCTTCATCCGTCCGCTGGCAAAGCGGCTCGCCAAGCCCGTCAGGTCATCGGCGGCAAAGGCGGTTTCCAGTTCCGCCAGCGCACCCAGCGTCAGGCACAGAATGCGCCGCTCGCCATCCAGCACCGCCTCCACCTCGCCGCGCCTGCGGTTGGCCCGCCCGAAATTCGCGGCCCCCATCACAGCGCTCCGAAGCTGATGGCACCTGCCGATTCCAGCGCGATTTCGAACTGCACCTCGCCATCATGCCGCCCGGAATATTCCAGCGCGGTGATCTGAAACGGCCCAGATACGGTGCCGAAATCCGGGATCACGATCTGCCAGCCGGGAATGGCCCCGGCAAAGAACTGCCCACGCACCAGCGCATCGCTCTGCTGGTCCTTGAAGATGCCCGATGCCGTCAGCCCCGCCCGCTGAATGCCCGCCCCCGCCAGCAATTCCCGCCAGCGCCCGGCACTTTCCGCATCCGTCACATCGACACTTTCGGCATTGAACGCCAGCCGCTTCGTGCGGAGCCCGGCCACGGTCACGAACGCCCCGCCATTATCGATTTTCAGCAGCAGGTCTTTCCCCTTCTGCGCCACCATGATGTGTCCTTTCATAAAAAGAAAATGAGATGGAGACAGCGCGGCTGGGTTACCTCTCCCCCTGTGGGAGAGGAAAGAAAATCACGATCTTAGCATCAGCTAAGTCGTAGATTTTCTAGGTGTAGCGCGCAAAATCGAATGGCGCTAAGCGCAAGAACGGTTGGCAACAGTTTCGTTCGATAAGCCTGTGCCCCAACGGACGCGACCTAGGCCATCGAATGAGTGACCAGACCCACCATGATGAGGAATACAAAAGACGCTACCCATGGCGTCGAACGTGGCCGGGTGAGAGTGGCTTAGACGGCAAGCCGCTTGAGGACTATTCCTGCTTCATCGAAGGCGAGGCTGTGGGTAGAATATCGCTCCAAGAGGCTGGCCCGATGAAGGGCCAGTGGCTGTGGAACGGCGGTCACTCAAGAAAGATAAGAGTTCTAGTGATGCCGCAGGGTGGGTACACCCCCTCAAGATCAGAAGCGGTTAGGAGCGTCGAGGAACACTTTGATAAGCAGGTCGCTGAACATAATCGCCTGGCCCACCCTCACCAGTCTAAGAGCTGAAGCACTACTGGCTCGAAATGATCACCTCGCGAACCGGCTTGGCAATCCCGCCAATCGAATATGTGCAATCAACCTCCTCAATTTTAAAAGCCGAGAACGTTTCGAAGACACCTTTAACGGCGTTTAAGGACAGTATGAAGCGCCCTTTAAGACTGCTTAAAATACCGGCCATCTCTGCAAAGTCTGCCCGGCCAAAGACGCCGTCACCATAGTCTCGCTCATTTCCCCAGTACGGCGGATCGAGATAGAAGAGCATGCCCGGCCGATCATAGCGCTCGATGAACTTGCGCCACTGGAGATGCTCGATGACGACACCGGCCATCCGTTCGTGGATTGCTTCCAGTTGCGGCCCGATCTTCATTAGATTGAACCTTGCACCCAGCATCGTGACGCCGAAGCTCTGCCCATCGACCTTGCCGCCGAAGGCCGTGCGCTGAAGATAGAGGAATCGCGCGGCGCGTTCGAGATCGGTCAGCGTCAACGGATCAACGTTCGAGAGCCGATCGAACTCTCGTCGGCTTGTGATCTGAAAACGAAGCGTGTCCATGAACTGCGGATAGTGGCGCTGCAGAATGCGGAAGAAGTTCGCCACATCGCCATTGATGTCGTTGATCGCTTCCATACGCGGCTGAAGACTGCGACGGAGAAAGACGCCACCCATTCCAACAAACGCCTCGGCATAGCCTTCATGCGGCGTGGCGTTGATCTTGGCGATAATCGTCTTTGATAGAATACGTTTTCCACCGATATAAGGAGCGGCAGGGGCGGCCGGAGCCACCGGCATCAGATTCACCATTTGAAATATCTCTCGACTCAGTCACAGCAAACCCGCCCTGCAGGGTACGGGTGTGACAGTTATCGATTTGCGCTGTCGGATGGGTCTGGTCGCCAAACTTAGGCCCATCGCTAGGGTGCGTAGAATCACCCCGGCCACCCGGTCTATGCCGGATTAGCTCATTTAAATTGTTCGACGACGCCGGAAAGAACGACGTTCTTTCCGTCTGCCGTTGCGGCCTGCCACTGGACAGCGTGGCCGGAAGGCTGACCCTGAACATCGGCAATGCCTTCGAACGTCCGAATGGTGCCGTAGTCCATGCCAAGGCTCAAAGGAACATCTGACCAGGTCACCCCGCCATTGCGAGAAACGCGGCCAATCAAATCGACATTCGGCACGATTGGCTCAGTTCCGTACACCTGAAGCGAAAGCCGCAAGCTTTTAGGCACAGTCACCGAGTTGAACGATTTGGATTGCAGAGTTTGCGCCCGGTAAACGCTGGCGGTGTCTTTCACCTCCATACCGTTCAAAGACCATGTCCATCCGGCGTTGGCTGTATAGGTCACAGGCGCTAACGTAGAGCTTTCATCGACGGCGCTGGCCTTGCTGAAGGCCGTGTAAGACAAGCCGCCGCGTAGACCCCCGTTGTGCCTGACGAGTTGTGAAACAGTGGATGCGAACTGCACCGCCACAACGTAGGCTTGGGTATTGTCGATTGGCATTTCGATCCAGTCAGACCAGATAAACCCGTTGGTTGGAGGGATTACGAAGTTCTGCCCACCATTGAACGTTACTCGGATCGGGGCTTCTGCAAAATCCCAAGCGTTACCTGTAGCGGCTTTCTTTCCGATGAAGACGTTATCTATTTGCTTATTCGTGGCCCCGACCGTTCCGCTGAATTGCAGGCGGAATCTACTGCCCGAAAGCCGGATAGCTACAGGGTTGATGACCATTCGGAAGTTGTAGGCTGCATAGGCTGTTTCGGCGGTAAGTTCGGTAGTCCATGACATTCGACCATGGATAGCAGGGGCATACCAGCCGTTCGCTTGATCGTAGACGTAGTTTGCAGACGCGGTTCCGCTCACTGTTCCGAAAGGTGCAACTTCGGGGGTGAAGTTTGCGGCGTAGCGACCAATACCTTTGCTGATACGGAATTCATCAATAAACCCGTTGAACCCGTTTGCCGCGCTAAGGTCCACGCCTATGCGTGGCCCCGCAGCGTTCAAAAGGTAATTGTTAGCATCTACATAATCTACACCTTCCTGCACCCCGTTTACAAACATCTTGGTCACGCCGTTCGTTCGGCTTATCGCAATATGATAAAATTGGTTAGCCTGAAAAACAGTGGTTGAAGTGATACGCGCAGCAGCATTGACGTAGTAAACAAGCAAATTAGTTGCCGGAATATACAGGTAAGGCGCTACAGACGTAGCTGCGGTACGGGCCTCGAATATCGAATGGCTGGCACCTATGACATTTCGGAAAATCCATGCCTCGACTGTGAAATCACCCGTTCCAAAGGTGAAGTCTGGGTGGCTCTCACCAATGATGTAATCTCCGGTTCCGTCCAGCGCCAACGATGAACCGCCGAATTTTGATTGAGCCGAACTAATAGTCGCGTCGCCCAAAGCCGACCAAGAGTGCTTTACCTGCGGGAAACCCACATCCGATATCTGGTTTTTACCCGGAACGTTATCGAAGTGCAGCAATGAAACTGTGTATTGATCGACGCCGCCGACGCCGAGGTTAACGCCGCTTTGGTCATCGAAAGTATCGGCAATCAGACCACTCATCGCGTAAACCGTGCCTTTGATATCGGCCAGTTCAAGCGCCATGGTGGAGCTGGTAGAGAATGCGACGGAAGCAACATTTTCGATTGCCGTCTGGACCGTGGCCGGTACGCCGGTGATCTTCGCCGTGCTGTTGTCGAACGACACGTTTTGGGCAGACAGGCCAAGCCAGCCGCGCAACTCGGCAGGCACCAGTGCCCGCAATGTCTTACCGGTAGTATCGGCAAACCCCGCAGGTGTTCCGACCACTGCAATGTTCGGCCCCACCATGTCGCCGGGAAGGCCACGCGGGATTTGCAGCTTGATGCGAACCGAACCGGGAACGTCTTCCGTCACGATCAGGCCAGCATTGTTTTCTGCAGGGAGTGTTTCAACCGGATCAAAAGAAATAGTGGTGAAATCACCCTTATCACCCTGCACACCGGTCACATACGATGGCGGCAACCAGTCACCGTCAGCATCGCTCCGCTTGATGAAAAAAGCGGCTCGACCGTCGCCGATATCACCGACGAGGACGGAAAAGTTTGCAGCCTCGCTCGCATACTGCGCCAGTTGGTCGAGCGTTGCGACCGCCTTGTTGAACTGCGCACCACGGATCAAAGAAGTCCGCGAAACAAGCGCGCCGGTGGTTGGTCCGGTAAACACGAAGATGTGGTCCTGCAAACCGTCCACGGATGACAACGCTGCGATGGTGTCGTTATCGTAGAAACTAATGAGGCTCCCGAGTTTTTCAGCATTCAACGACTGCTGGCGCGTATAGGAGGCTTCGCGAACCAGGGCATACTTGTAAGTGCCGCTCGGGCCGGTCCAGTTGATGGCCGAGGTCATTTGCGTGTCGCTGATCGGATGGACGTTAGCGGTTCCGCTATCGTCCGGTAGAATGGGCAACGGGTTGCCACCGTCCACCTCAACGAAGACAGTCCCCCCGACGATCAGCGAGACCTTCCATGCTGTGTCGTTGCCAAGGATGATGGGTGAACCGTTCACAAGCGAAATCGTGCCGTCTTTATAGAGAGCGGTCATGGTGTTTCCTTTTTGGGGATGCCGAAAATGTAGTAGCGGATGCCACGGACTTCGTCGGGCGTGACTGTTCTCAGGCTCCAACCGGAACTGGAATTGTAAATCCAGTAGTAGTATTTGACCCTACCTCGAAAAGTGTGAAAGGCGACGTTGGCTGCCGTTACCTTTGCGTAGGTGGTGTCGCCTGTTTCAAACCAGCCGTCAGAGCTATTAAGGCGCGCCATACCAACAGTCGGAGGCCTGACCGACGCTTGATAGTTTTCGATATTGTTGATCGATTTGCCACCGCAATTGACCATGAACTTCACGAACGGGAAGTAGGCGGTGGTGTCGATCGGAACATTGGTGATTTGGGCACCGGCAGCTACATCAAAGTATCCTTCCTTGAGAATGCGCAGGGCGGGCCAACGACTATCTATGACAGTGTCGGCAAAGGATGGATTTTGACTTGCCCCCGGCTTCAGGAATTGCACCACGTTTTCGCCGTTGAAATCGAACTGCCGAAAAACCTCATTATCACCAGTGGTCTGGCTGATCTGGTCATTCGCCATCACAACAAAGCGGGCGCGGCAGGCGACACCAGAGTTTTGAAACTGAATGCGGTCACTCAACAGCCGCCAGTCTGCGCCTATTGTCTCCGTACGAGGAAGGGCGGGATAGACCAGCTCAGACCCAACGTAATATTGAACATCGCAGACGCTGTTGGCGGGAATGGTGACCGGTAACAGATGCTCGCTTGCCCCTTGCGGGATGGCTATATCATCAGCCGCAACTATCTTGATCGGGCGCATAGCCGAGGAAACGGCTAGCTGCGACGGCGTTGCAATATCGACATCGTAACCGGGTTTAGCGACTTTCAGCCCGGTGCTGTCAATACGGATTGAGCGCTGCCCCGGCTGGACTGGAAGTGGCGCAGGCAGAGCCTGCGATGTTGCAGGAAGGTTCCAAGTGACAACATCCGTGTGCAGGTTGGCCGTTGCAGCCGTCAAACCGTCGGAGCTACCAGTTCGAACACAAGCGTCTTGATGGCCTCCGATGCGATCAGGGTCAGATCGTCGGAAGCAGCTGCATCGAACTTGCTGGCAAGCGTCGTGGCGATCTCACGCGTCTGGTTAAGCCGCTGCGTTAAAGTTGCAAGGCGGATCGAATACCGGTTGAACGCCGAGAACGAGGGAATCGAGAACTCCAGTTCGCCGCGATATTCACGGTCGATCGCTTCGAGCTTGCCAACAAATTCTTCGTAAATGTCGGTCTGTGTCCGCTCTCTATTCTGGAGTTCTGAGGCAGCCCATGCGACAGCATCCCCGCAAGCCTCGGGCAGCATCTCAATGCCTGAAAGTCGACCGCGCCCCTTCATGCTCATTCGCCTGGCTCGGATGGGCGCGTCACGCCTTCGATCGTCGTGTCGCGCTGAAGGTGACGGCGTCCGCGCTTGTTCAGCGTAGCGATGATGACGGTTCCGGCTTTCGCCAGTGTCACCGCGTCCCGATCGGCCAGGAACTGCATCTGCTCATGAATCCACAAACGGGTTTCACGAATAGCGAACAGCGGCAAGATTTCTTCAATCATGCTGCTGTCGAGCGATCCGTTTTCCTGTTCGGCCAGCGCTTTGAGAATGATCAGCCGGGCGCGCTCGCGGCGTATGCGTACCCAGTCAATACCGATGTTAGACATTGGTCTGCTTAGCCCTTTCAATTAGTAGCTCGTTCATCGCTTCACCGTTTGCCTTGATCGGCTTTAGCGTTTCGTTGAGGGTATCGAGACGTCCGTTGACCTTCTCAAGGGCAAGCTCCAGACGGTGCTGGCTCTCCCGGTCGGGGAGATGCTTCATGTCGCTTTCGATGCTCTGGATGCGTCGGTCGTGATCAATCAGCTTGCGCTGATGCGCCTCGTCTTCGGTTTTGAGCGCCGCGACATTGGCCGCAAGGTCCGCTTTGATCGCTGTCACATCTTTGGTGAGTTCCTTTTCACCGGAGTTCATCCAGACTTTGACATGGCCGAAGATCGCGATCACACCCAAGGCGAGGCTGACGTAAAGGGCTATTTCCGCAGTTGTCATTTGTGCCGCTTCTCCATTTCATGGAACTCTTGGCACTCAATGCAGCGCCGGGCGAAAGGTGCCGCAGCACGCCGCTCTTTGGAAATTATGGTTGGGCAGTCCTGGCACACGCTCCTGCCAGCCGCTGACACTACGGCGGACGCCGCAGCTATGCTTGTCTCGCGCTCCTGTTCGGCGCGCAGTTCCGCCTGATCGAGGGCGGCATTACCGCCGAAATTCATGGAGTGCGCTTCCATGTCTTTACGGCGTCAACGGCCTGCCGCCCCAGTTCCTTCACAGTGTGACCGCCCATGTAGAGGCCGATAAACCAGCCGGTGAGCGTCATGAGCGTGGCAAGGTCCATCGCTTCAAGCGTGGAACCGAGTGCGCGAAAAATCGGGAATATCAAAAGCGCGCAAACCCAGAAAAAGGCGAGCAGATACATCCAGCCCCAGCGCCAGGCAGACGGCCAGAAGCCTTCGGCCTGCTCGGACTGGAGCAAGGCAAACTGCCCCTCCAATCCCTTTTGATAAAGCGCAATAACCTCGGGCATGGCGTCATCGACATCTCTGACGGCGTTGTCGATCTCTTTCTGGTCTACGGTCGGGATCGCTTCAGGCTCGACGCCGAGGCGTTCAGCGACCTGGTCAACGACGGTACCGGCCAGCGTTCCGGCCAGCCCGCCGACGTGTTTTTCCAGAACGCTTTTGATGATGGGTGCACCGACCTTTGCGGCCGCACCCAGAATGATGGAGATGATGGCTGCGCTCATGATCAAAAGCTCCGCAGCCAGTTCGCCAGACGCGGAGCCTTGTCGGCAACGCGCACTGCGATGATGTCACGATACTGGTAGGCCTGCCATGCAAGGTAGGCGAGCGCCACAATCGCGATACCTCCACCAACCCATGATGCCAAGTAATCTGGCACGACAGCCGTTGGATCGACTGGCGCTGGAGTCGCCGCGCTGGAAACAGCCTGGTCCGTAGCGACGGATGCAACACTACCTGCTGTCGCCGTCACGCCCTTCTTCGTCTTGGATCGGGCATCGATCTCGCGTTGAAGGGTCGAGAGCGTTGCTTTGCCAATCTTGCCGTCAACCGTCAGCCCGTAGGCTTTCTGAAAATCGGTGACGGCCACGCGGCGAACCTTGCCAATGACCAGACCGGCGTCAAACCCGATCTTGTTGAGACCGGAGCGGATCTCGTCCGCCTCGGCAGCCGTGACGGAAATAACGAACACGGCAGAGCGTGATGCCTCATCAACGACCGGGGCAGCATCGATCTGACCGGCGTACAAACCGCGAAGCAGGATGTCGGCCTCTTCCTCGCGGCGGCGCGTCAGGCCGCGATAGACCTTGCCGCCAGCTTTGTTCCAGAGGCCGAGACGTTTGCGGGTTTCGGCAGTTTTGCTGGCCAGCCAGGACTTGACCCACGAAGCTTTCAAAATTGCGCCGGTGTTCCAGTCGAAGGAAACGCCAGCGTCGATCGCCTGCTGACCTGCAAGGTTGCCCATCGCTTTCTTGACACGCGGGAGGTAGTTTTTGGCAACGGCGAGATCGAAGAGGCGATCGCACTCTTCAGACGTGATGATCATGCCAGCTTTCGGCGTGATGACACCCGAAGCGGCGGTCAGGCCCGGCCCGATCGTCCAGACACCGACGACATCGCGATAGGCCTTTGTGACAACGCCTTCATGGCCGTAGATGAACTTGCGGCCCTTGGGGCTGACTTGAATAGAAACTGAGGAATTGGTGGTCATTAAAAGCCCCGTCAAAGAGGCTTTAAATCGCCTCGGTAGACTGGACTAATGGAGCGGTTCGGGGTGGTTGTCGGCGGGCCATAAACGGCCCCCTGGGAACCATTTCTAAAAAAGCGATCCTTGCCCGTCATCGCGTGGCCGCTTCTTCAAATGTTCCTTGACCGTTGAGCGTGAAACGCCGGTCATGCGGACGATCGTGTTGATGGAATAACCCTTATCGATCATTTGGGCAATGGTAACGGCACGGCGGCGCTTGTCGCCTCCCAGTGCTGGGGGGATGTCTAGTTTCTGGCTACCGAACTTCTCTGACATGACCTTGGCGGCTTCGATGCCGATCAGTTGAGCCAACCAGTGGCCCGGCAACATGGTGTTCGGAATAGAAATGCGTTCGCCCGCTTTCTCGCGGCCCAAAATGACAGCAGCCGGTTCACCGACAGCATCGGCGATCCGGTTGAGCAACGGCGTCATATATGCGCGGTCTGTCAGGTGCGGCATGCCCGTGTAATCCTGTTCGACAGTTCGAGTTGCTCTTCAGTCAAGGTTTTCAGTCGCACTTCCAGTTCGAGACGTTTGTGAGAGAAACGCGGAAGCTTGGCAGCACGTTGCGCCAGCTGATCGCGTTTGGATTGCAGGGCGTCGAGTTCCCGCTGCTCCGGCCAGCCGAAGAGCGGCATGACAGCAGAGGAAACGACGCCCTGTTTCATGGCGACAGAGCCTCCGCTTGCCAACGGATCAGGACGCCGGAGAACGTCGTCACACCGGGATGGTTGGCAATCCAGAACCTTCCCATGGTCTCGCGTGCTGTGCGGCCACGAAGCTTTGCCGGAATCAGATCGCCGAGCAGCTCCGGCGCAAAACCGTCCTGTCGCGCAAACACCTCGATCTCATCGCGATGAAGATGGATGCCGTCCACAATGATGCTGGCGATCAGTTCATCAATCAGGTCACTGATGGCGATGTCGATCGGCAGCACGGCCTTGCAGACAACGTCCGGCATGATCTTGCGGCAATGTTTCGTGCGCATGCCCTGGTAGAGCTGCACGCGCTCACCCGGCCGGGCGTGGCGCGGGCGATGACCGCGCACCGTCTGGCACTTCGAGCCGCTCTCGATCTGGCCACTGAAAAACGATTTGAAGCTGTACGCGACCATCAGCTGACCGCCTTTTTCTTGCCCGATGGCTTACGGGCGCGGATCATTTTACCGAAATGGTTCATCACCATGACCCACTCGGCATCCGTGACACCGCGATAACTGATTCCGCGATCGAGGATGGCAGTGACAACGGGCCAGAAGCCCTCGCAAAGGCTCGCCTGCAACATCGCATGCTGTGCCAGGGCAATCTTATAGCCGTAGCGAGGTTCGTACGGCTGGCACGGTTTGCGATCAGACCAATCCACACCGCCTTCACGGCTGATCCACCCTTTCAGCGCCTCGACCACCTTGGCTGCATCACCGGCGTTGTTGACCCACTGGGCGCTGTCGATGCCGGTCTGGCGCTTGACAAAGGCGGTCAACGCCGCGTCGTCGCGGTTCTCGACAATGCCGAGATTGTAAGCCGCAATCCAGAGCGACTGCATCTTCGGCGCAAACCGGCCGTCGAGCTTGCGACGACCGTTTGGGCGGGTAACTGCGACAGGCTTGTAGCCGAGGGGGCGCAACTCGACCAGGACGGCATCCTGTTGCGGCGCTGTCATCAGCGAAAGGCGGGACTGGCCGGTCACGCGGGTGTAGATGGCGCGCTGGGCGTCCTCATCTGTGATATCCAACTGGCGGAAACCGCCAAAGATTGCGCGTTGCATGCTCATGCTGCTTCTCCAAATTTTCCGGCTTCGTCACCCCATACCGTCCAGCCTGGACGGTTTGTGCGGCTGAAGAGTTCAAGTCTGCGGGCCTTAGGCATCAGCTTTTCCGCTTGCCGATAGCCCTCTTCAGGTTTCACGGAATGGCCCCGAGCCAGCCCACGGAACGACGAGCGAACCGACTTCGTGGTTTTAGGCTCACCGCGTTTCCCGATGAGAACTGGCTCATTCGACGTACGGAAAATGTAGCCTGGGCCGAATGCCTGCTTGCCGTGGACCGTGGTCTTTTCCCACGATCCCGCTGTTGCATACTCAAAGCCCCAGGCTTTCAGGACTTCCAAACCCTGTGGCAACATCGGATTGGTCGCGTAGAGCCAGAGGATGCAGTTTTCCGATGCCAGATCGAGAACTGGCATGGCCTTGATCTCGTCGATCGGCATGCACTTGTAATGAGCCTGGGCAGACTTGCCTTCGCCATCGGCTTTCCTCCTCGCAGCGGCAGACGATGAAGCGGCCCGTTTCATCCGGGTCGACAACCGATTTCACCGCAAACACCCGCGCCCCCTTGCGAAGCCGCATGCCCGCCTCGATATCGCTGCGAAACCCCGCCCAGATGCGGTGCGTCACCGCCACACCATCAGCAGATGCGCGCTCGTAAGCCCCCTGCGAAACTGGCTCGATGGCCGCCCAGAGAGAGCGCAGCAACCGCCAACCAGCCGTCACACCGCCCTGCCCGTCAGGCAGCTCTTCCGGTGCCTCCAGCTCCAGCCGCGCCGTCAGCTGGCCGGGGTCGAGAAAGGTCAGGTTCATCGCTCAAAGCCCCAATCTGCAAAACGGCGCAATCAGCCGTTCATAGCCAACCGGCACACCGGCGGGCTGGTCGGCAGGCGAAACCGCTCCACGAAATGCAAACATATGCGCAATGTGCACCAGCATCGCCCGCTTCAGCGTATCCGGCACATCCGCACCGCTTTCGCCAAAACCAGCGGTAAAATCGATCTCGATACCGTTCAGCGGCTGCCCCGGCGCAGGCGGCTGGCGCAGCCACAGCCGCGCCGGTCGCGCCTGCCCGTCCAGCAGCTTGTCCCTGTCGGTGATATCGGCAGGCTCGCCCGCATCGTCGAAAACCAGAATCGTTTCGATGGCTTGCACCGGTCCCTTCGCAATCTGAATCACACCGCTTTCCGGCCACGCGTCCAGATACAGCCGAAAGCTTTGGCGCATCAGGCACAGGCCGGTCTGGCGTTCCAGATGCTCGCGCGCGGTGGTGATCAGCGATACCAGCAGCGCATCCTCATCCGCGCCATCCAGCCGCAAATGCGCCTTCACATCGGCAAGCGTCAACGCCTCCGCCTGGGGCGGGGTTAGTGTGGTATAGGTCATGGTGTCTCCGGGGAATTGGGGTGTTGCAGCAGCAACTATTGTCTCTCATCGCCCGTGGCTCACCCCCCTCAGTCCTGCCGGACATCTCCCCCACAGGTGGGGAGATTGGCTGGGCGCCCGCTTCCCGCTCTATTCGCAGCCTTCAAGATGGCCGAGCGATCTCAACGAGTCGATCTCCCTCCTTGTGGGGGAGATGTCCGGCAGGACAGAGGGGGGTAAGCCACACCCATCACCGCCCAATATGAAGCAACGCCAAACTAATACCCCACCGCCTCCCGCTTCTCCTCATCACTCAAGAACCCCGCCGCCCCCACCCGCGCCCACAGCGCATCGCGTTCGCCAGACAAGCCTGCAATCCGGTCCAGATCCGGCTCCAGCCGCAACGCACCCTCGAACAATGGCGAAAGCCAAGCCGACAAACTCGCCGCCGTGCGGTTGATCAGCGGCAGCACCGTCAGCCGATAAAACGCCCGGTTGGCCTCCTGATAATTCGCATAGGTATTGTCGCCGGGAATCCCCAGCAGCATGGGCGGCACGCCGAGTGCCAGCGCGATGTCGCGCGCCGCCCCATTCTTGGCCTCCATGAAGTCCATGTCTTTCGGCGAAAGCCCCATGCTCTTCCAGTCCAGCCCACCTTCCAGCAGCAGCGGACGCCCGGCATTCACCGCCCCCGCATAGCCCTCCTCCAGCTCCCGCTTCAGCCTCTCGTACTGGTCGGTGGAAAGATTGCCGCCCTCCTTGGGCTGATAGACCAGCGCCCCGGAAGGGCGAGCGGAATTGTCCAGCAACCGCTTGTTCCAGATGCTGGCCGCATTGTGCAAATCCAGCGCCGCCCCCGCCGCCGCCAGCGGTGAAAATCCGCAATGGTCGTCCAGCGGGTTGAACAGCTTCAGATGCAGCAGCCCCAACCCATCCCGATCCGCCGCAATCCGCCGCGCCGCCCGGCCCTCGGCGCGGTAATCAAACGCCGCAAGCCAGCCATCCGCCCCCTCGATGATGCTGACCCGGTCCGGGCGCAGCAGATGCAGTTCCCGCAGCCTCTCGCCCACCATCAGCGGCTCGATATAGCCATTGCCTGAGAGAAGCAGATGCCCGTAAAGCGCCTCGAAAAAATCCGGCCCGCTCATCTGCCCGTTGGGACGCGCCAGCAGCCGCAACAGCGCATGCTCGCCAATCTCCGCGTCACCCTCATACAGCAGCCAGCTGACGGAAGCCGCAGCCTCCGCCACCATCCGCGCTGCCCGGTGCGCCACCGGGTTGCGCATAAAGCCTTCGCGAGACAGCGCACCATAACCGCGCCCCGACCAATGCGCCCGCGCCGCCTCGCCCGAAAGCACCAGAAACCCGCCCGCCGCCTTTTCTTCGCGCACAGTTCCACCTCCCACCGGGCGCCGCCACGGCAGAGAACCAAAAAATCGCATGGATATTTCCTTTGAAAGAAAACAAAAAAGCCACCCTGCAGGTGGCTAAGATGGAGGGCCAGAAAGCTGACTTACTTGATCGGCTCTTTCACCGCCCTATCACTATCAAAATCCGCCGCCACCCGCGTCTCCCGCAGCGGCTTTACCGTATTGGTGGAAAGCTCATAGGCTGGGTCGGCCTTGTAGGCTGCCAGTGCCGCCTCATTCTCGAATTCGCCGTAGACGATGAAGTCCACCGAATTGCCCCACTGGTCCTTCTTCACGTTCTCGCCAATCTCAAGCTTCAGCGCGTGGGAAATGGCGGTGAGACCTGAGAGGCCCTTGCGCACAGCGTCGCGGTTGGCTTCTGGCACGGTGAAGAAAACGATGTGGCGGATCATGAAAGCACCTGTCATGCAAAAATCTCGGGTGAAAACCGCCTATCACCCCAATGCCGCCGGTTCAATCCGGCTTGCCGTCAGCGCCGCGTGGAATGACCTGCCATAGCCCGCAATGAGCTCGGCCCTGTCATTGCCGTTGATGATCGCCCTCGCCCCAACCCAATCCGCGCGGGATGAGTTAAAAGAGTACGAAAGCCGCCTGCCGGTAAAACTGCCACGCAGCATGCCCTCCACCAGAATCGCGGCAGAAACTTCCGGCTCCATCGCCCTCTCTGGCCGTTCCACCAGATCGATGCCTGTCACCGCCGACATAGCGTCGTAATTACGCCGGTGCGTCAGTTGCACCAGCCCGCGCCCCAGCCAGCTTTTGCCGTCTGCATCCCGCCGCCAATAGGGCGTGCGCACATGCCCCAGACGCCCTGCCGCATAGCCCCGGTCCAGAATGCAGATAGCCGCCTCATCACTCGCCGCCAGCGTTTCCCGCACCGGCTGCATGGTGCCTGCGGTCTCGTGAAACGCCGTCGCCAGCATATAGGCCAGGTGCCGCAGGTCTGCGCCGGGCGCCCGATTTCCGAATTCTGTCAGCACCAGTTCGGTGGCCTGCACCTGCTTTGCACTCAACCGACCCGCGAAAGGATTTGTCCGAATCGCCGCAAAAAACCGCTGCCTGTCGATCACCATTATGACCTTTCTGAATGACGGGTGGCTAAGCCCCCGTTTTTCCACATGTCAGCGCGCGTGACCTAAATCGATTTGAAAATATCTTAATCGATTTTAATTCATGCGAACCGTTTTAAGAGAAAATTTTACCTTGAATTGAGGAACTTTCGCCCGCTTACTCGGTTTCACGCCGCGCAAAACGCAGCGCCCAACCGCCAAGGAGGAATGCCATGACAGCAACAATTCCGCAGACCACCTACGACCGCCTCGAAAGCGAATGGCGCCAGATGCGCGAAGTCGGGACACAGCAGAAGCCGGACCAGTCTACGAAGAAGTGATGGTCAGGGCATGATGCCCGCCCGTTGCTAAACAGTTTGAAACCGCCCGTGATGCGCTTTACGCCGTCGCGGGCGTTTTGCGTTTCACGATATCTGCTACAAAATCGTCATTGGTGAACGCATGAAGATTGCCGCAGCTACCTCTCCCCCTGTGGGAGAGGAAGAAAAATCATGATTTAGCTGGAAGCTAAGTCATAGATTTTTCAGGTGAGGGGTCCGCCGCTTGCGCCGAGCATAGACCCCTCACTTGCGATTTCTAACACTTAAGCCAAGCTTAAGATGTTGAAATCGCTTTCTCTCCCAAAAGGGGAGAGATAACCACCGCAGCCACCCCTCACATCCCCCGCACCCTCGGCTCGGCCATTGTCTCCATCGCCAGCGCAGTCAGCGCCCAGACCAGCGCGTCCAGACGGTCGGGTGACTTGCCGGAAGACAGCCCGTCCGGGCCGAAATCCACCATCTGGTCCTCCAGCTTCTCAAACCGCGCCGCATGCCGCACCCGGCCCTGCTCATAAAGTGCCGCCACCGGTTCGGCGCGGGTGAATTTCCCACGGCTAGCGCGCACCATGGTAATGGGCAGGTTGGCGTCGATGCTTTTCAGCATGGCGCTCACCATCTCACCGCCCTGGTTTACCTCGGCCACCACCCGGTCGGCTTCGAAGCGGCGGAAGGCGGCAACCACCGCCCGCGCCCAGCCAGCAGGCGTCGCGCCCTCGGCTGAACAATCCGCCAGAACCCGGAACCGCCCATCGATGCCGATGCCCGCCACCACAATGCCGCAGCAGGAGCCCTCGCCGCTGCCCGCCGGCGGGTCCACCGCAACGACGATCCGCGCCAAAGTTTCCGGCCTGTCATCGAAAATCGCCTCCAGATCGGCGCGCTTCCACAGCGCATCGTCGCGCTGGGCAATCAGCTCGCCATCCAGCTCCTGCCGCCCCAGCCGCGTGCCGCCATACCGCTTCATCATCGCATCGATGAAGCCCGGCGAGAGGTTGTCGGCATTGTCATGCGTGCGCATCCGCACCACCCGGCTGCCCGGGTCGGCCATCAGCGCCTTCAACAGCGGTATCGGCCTTGGCGTGGTGGTAATCAGCTGCCGGGGATTGTCACCCAGGCGCAGGCCGAATTGCAGCATGTCCCAGGTTTCCTGCGCATAACGCCACTTCGCCAGCTCGTCAGACCACGCGAAATGAAACTGCGGCCCGCGCAGGCTTTCCGGGTCTTCGGAGGAGAAGATTTGCGCCATCGCCCCGTTCGGCCATACCAGCCTGCGGCGCGATGCCTCGAAATCCGGCCGCCTGAACCGCGCCACCCGGCATATCCCGGAGACGCCATCGATCATCACCTCACGCGCATCGCCCAGCGTTTCCGCCACCAGCGCAATGCGCAGATCGGATCGGTCACCGGTTGAGGCGATGAGATGCACCCATTCGGACCCGGCCCTGGTTTTGCCAGAGCCGCGCCCGCCAATCAGCAGCCAGTTGCGCCAGTCGCCATCCGGCTGTTGCTGCGGGTGGTTTCCCACGAAGCGCCAGTCGCGGTTGAAGCGGGCAATGTGTTGCCGTTGGTATTTTTCTGCCAGCGGCGCTGCCATGCCTTGCGCAATCTCCTGCCTGCGAATGTCAGGAACGGGAGAGCCGATCACCGGCACCGCCGCCTGTCCCGCCTCATTTTCCGGCTTCAGCCGGGTCTTGGTCCGGCGAAACACCGGCAGAGACAAGCCTTGCCCGCACTTTTTGCCGGACGAGGTCGTCGATGCGCCTTTGGAAGAATGCAACGGCGTCCTCATAATCCTGCGCTCCCGCCGCGTCTTCATCCGCCGCCTCGCGATCGCGGGCCAATTGCCGTTGCAGCGCATCGATCTTTTCCAGCGTCCGCACGATCAGCGACATGGCATCAGTCGCGGCCTTCACATCGGCCCGGGCGCCCTTCCCAGCGGCATCGTCCGCCGCCTCATCCAGCGCCGCACCTGCCCCTTCGCGCAGAGAGCGAAAGAACTGAAACTGCTCCCGCATCTCAGCGGTCATCTCGTTCAGCAACCGCCACAAATCATCGCTCGCCTTGTCCGGCGGCGCGGATTTCAACTCCAGCACGGCAGGATTATCAGCGTAAACAGGCGTGCGCGGCCACTCGCGGTAGAGCGAGAGGTCTTGGTCAAGCATCGATGTCATGGTTTGCCTGCTGGTTGGAACGTTAAACGTCAGAGCAAGCTCGCCCCCCTCTGCCCTTCCGGGCATCTCCCCCACAGGTGGGGAGATCGGCAGGAGGCAAACTCTCGCCCATCTCAAACCTCGCGGTGAGAGCGAGGCGTTTACGCCCAGCCAATCTCCCTCCTTGTGGGGGAGATGTCCGGCAGGACAGAGGGGGGTAAGCCACACCCAAAGTTCCAGCGGCAAAAACCGCTACCAACTCCACCACCCACACTTCTCCGACTATACCCAAACACTACCAAACCACCGTCACGCCGTCAAGGATTAAATTCCTATTCATCTCAAAATTTATTCCGTACCCTTCCTTCCACCCACCCCGCCGCCATACTACACTGCCGCAACAACCAACCGGGGAAGGAAGCAGAATCTTGAGATGGATCAGGCGTTTGGTCATGCCGCTGTCCAGCACCGGCATCGTCGTCGGCACGGTGCTGCTGTGCGCTTCGCTCACGCCATCGCTGCTGCCCCGCACCTTCGTCATGCAGGGCGTGTTGTGCGGATTTTCCTTTGCAATCGGTTATCTCATCGGCGTTTTTCTGAAGGACGTCGCCATCTATCTCGGCCTGCCGCAGCCCTCCCGGCATGATAAGCGCGGCATTCTCTTCGTCATATCGCTGGCGGCAATCGTCGCTGCCCTCGGCTTTCTGTGGCAGGCTGCCACGTGGCAAAACTCCATTCGTGTCTTGATGGAGCTTGACCCGCTGGACAGCGCCCACCGCGTCAAAACCGGGGCCATTGCCGTTGGCGTCTCTGCCTTGCTCATCGCTTTCGGGCGCCTGTTTCAGATCGTGCGGCGGCTGTTTGCCCTGCGCAGCCGCCGGTTTTTGCCGCGTCCGCTCGCCAATGTCGTCGGCATTGCCGCCGCCGTCATCATCGCTGTGCTGCTGCTCAACGGGCTGGTGGTCGATGTCGGCCTGCGGTTCATGGATAGCTCGCTGAAACAGGTGGATAGCCTCATCGAGCCCGATGTGCCGCGCCCCTCCGACCCCATGAAAACCGGCAGCGAAGCCTCCCTCATGACGTGGGAATCGCTCGGACGCCGTGGCCGCGAATTCGTCGCCACCGGCCCGCACAGCGCAGACATTTCTGCCTTCACCAACCGCCCGGCCATGGAGCCCATCCGCGTTTACGCCGGGCTGAATGCCGGGGCCACACCAGCGGACCGGGCCAAACTCGCCTTAGAAGAACTCAAGCGCACTGGTGGCTTCGAGCGAGACACACTCGTCGTCATCGCCCCCACCGGCACCGGCTGGATCGATCCCGAAGCCATTGACACGCTTGAATATATGCACAATGGCGATGTCGCCACCGTCGCCGTACAGTATTCCTACCTCTCCAGCTGGATCGCCCTTCTGACGGAACCGGATTACGGCGTGGAAACCGCCCGCGCCTTGTTCGAAGCCATCTACGGCTACTGGACGACACTGCCCAAGGACACCCGCCCCAAGCTCTACCTGCACGGTCTCAGCCTCGGTGCGCTGAACAGCCAGAAATCCTCCGATCTCTACGATGTGCTGGCAGATCCCTTCCAGGGCGCGCTGTGGAGCGGCCCGCCCTTCTCCAGCCCCACATGGCGCATGGCCACATCAGGCCGCACCGAAGGCTCACCCTATTGGCTGCCGAAATTCCGCGATTCCTCGGTCATCCGCTTCGCAGACCAATACACCAACGCCCATATGCCGGATAAGCCATGGGGGCCGATGCGCATCGTCTATCTGCAATATGCCAGCGACCCCATCACCTTCTTCGAAACCGCCGCGCTTTACCGCCGCCCGGAATGGATGAAGCAACCGCGCGGCCGCGACGTCTCCTCCTCCTTCCGCTGGTTCCCCGTCGTCACCGAACTGCAACTGCTCCTCGACGTCGCCGCCGCCACCACTGCCCCCGTGGGCTACGGCCACGTCTACGCGCCGGAACACTACATCGACGCGTGGCTGGAAGTGACCCAACCACAGGGCTGGACACCCGCCGAAATCCAGCGGCTGAAGATGTTTTTCAAGGCTAAACGGGGCAGTACGGACCCGATGTGAGACAGGGCCACCACAAAGATGCCATCTTGCAAAATTACCCTTTAAGGGTAATGTAAGTTATGGAAAAGCGGCTCGCCCATTACGATCTCAAGACCATTATCGCCGTCGTAAAACAGCGCCGCGCGGCAGCATTCACCAAAACCGCCATCGATGGCGGGCGGCGGATGGATTTGACGGTCAGCGAAATGATCGACGTCATTTGTAGGCTGAATGCAAAGTGTCTCTATAAGTCGATGACAACCCATAGCGACAACACCGTCTGGCAGGATGTCTACCATGCAGATACCGCCGGCGGCAGAGCCTATATCAAGCTGACGCTTCGCGAAGACGGAGCATTGGTCATACAATTCAAGGAGTTGGAGTCATGAGCGACATCTGCATGTGCTGCGATTCTGGCGCAAAAATGAGCGCCTTCTCGAACGAAACCCACCGCATCGAACATCGTGGCCTGGTAATCGATGTCGACGGCCTCTCAGGCTTTCGCTGCCCTGCCTGCGGCGAAATCGAATATGACCAACCAAGCGCAGAACGCTACGCTGCTGCCAGTGATTCACTGGTCTTGGAAGCCCGCCGTTCCACCGGTGAGGAGTTGCGGCGCATCCGTAAAAAGCTCGGCATCAATCAGGCGGAAGCATCGAAACTTACCGGCGGTGGGCACAATGCCTTTTCTCGTTACGAAACAGGCAAAGTGACGCCGACGCCTGCCGTCATCAATCTCTTCCGCATGCTGGAAAAACACCCGGAAGAAGTCGAGGGCCTCAAGCGGGCCTAAGCAACAGACCCGCCCACGTCACCGTGAAATCCGCGTCGATAAAATCACCGAAGACAGCGTCCGTTCCACCCCATCCAGCGCCCCAATGCCATCGATCAGCCGGTCCAGATCGGCAATCGAAGGCGCGGTGAGAATGGCAATGAGGTCGAAGCTGCCGCTGACGGAGTGTAGCGTCGTGACCTCTTTGATTGCGGCCAGCGCAGCCGTCACGCCCGCCAGCGCCTTGGGCGCAATCGTAATCAGCACATGCGCCCGCACCAGCCCGGAAAGATAGGCGTCTGACAGCTTGATGCCGTAACCGGATATCACCCCGTCCGCCTCCAGCCGCTCGATGCGCGCCTGCACCGTGGTGCGGGAAAGGCCAAGCTTGCGCGCCAGTTCGGCCACCGGCATACGTGCATTGTCTCCCAGCAGCGAGAGCAGCGCCCGGTCTTTTTCACTTAGCATTCTGCACAATCCTTTTGGCGATATGCATAATTCTAATCGTTCTTTCGCGCAAAGTGAAGCTACGAATCGTGTGCAAAAAGCGGCATTCTGTTACCTCAATAGCATTTCTCAAGGGGGACAGAATGAAACATATCGTTATCATCGGCGCAGGCAATATCGGCTCCGCCATCGCATGGATGCTCGCCGTTACAGGCGATTACCGCGTCACCGTCGCGGACCGTTCCGCAGATCAGCTCGCTAACGTCCCCGGCCATGAGCGGGTCGATACCGAGATCGTCGACATCACCGATCGCCTCGGCTTGCAGGCGCTGTTGAAGGATAAATTCGCGGTCCTCTCCGCTGCCCCGTTCCACCTCACCGCGGGCATAGCCGAAGCGGCAGTCGCGGTCGGCACGCATTATCTCGACCTCACCGAAGACGTCGAATCTACCCGCAAGGTCAAGAAACTGGCTGAAACCGCAGAAAGCGCGCTCATCCCGCAATGCGGCCTTGCGCCGGGCTTCATCTCCATCGTCGCTGCCGATCTCGCCTCTCGTTTCGACAAGCTGGATAGCGTGCGCATGCGCGTCGGCGCTTTGCCGCAATACCCGTCCAACGCCTTGAATTATAACCTCACCTGGAGCACGGACGGGCTCATCAACGAATATATCGAGCCCTGCGAAGCCATCGTCGAGGGCCGCCTCACCGCCGTGCCTGCCCTGGAAGAGCGCGAGGAATTCTCGCTCGACGGCATGACCTACGAGGCCTTCAACACATCGGGCGGCCTCGGCACACTGGCCGCCACGCTGGAGGGCAAGGTGCGCACCATGAACTACCGCACCATCCGCTATCCCGGGCACGTCGCCATCATGAAGGCGCTGCTCAACGACCTTAACCTGCGCAACCGCCGCGATGTGCTGAAAGACCTCTTCGAAAACGCCCTGCCCGCCACCATGCAGGATGTCGTCATCGTATTCGTTACCGTCTGCGGGACGAAAAATGGCCGCTTCATGCAGGAAACCTACGCCCACAAAGTCTACGCCGGACCCGCCTCCGGCCGCATGATGAGCGCCATCCAGATCACCACCGCCGCCGGCATTACAACGGTTCTGGATTTGCTGAGCCAAGGCAAGCTGCCGCAGAAAGGCTTTGTGAAACAGGAGGATATCGGTCTGGCGGATTTTCTGGCCAACCGGTTCGGGCAGTTTTATGCGCTTCGGGAGGGGTTGGCGAAGGTGGGGTAGTCACTTCCTTCGTAAATTAGCCACAGCGGGTGTGGCTCACCCCCCTCTGCCCTGCCGGGCATCTCCCCCTCAGGTGGGGAGATCGACTCGTTGAGGCCTCTCGCCCATCTTAAAAGCTGCGGATAGAGCGGGGTTCGTGCGCCCAGCCAATCTCCCCCCTTGAGGGGGAGATGTCCGGCAGGACAGAGGGGGGTAAGCCCCACCCACTTCGCCAAACGTCACCTCGCCGCCCCCCACCTCACGTCCCACAAAACGTCCGAAACACCCGCTCGTGCCCCATCGGCGCCTGCATATAAACTGCAAACTCCGGCACCTCCTCAAATGGCCGGGCCGTTGCCCGAACCATCGCATGGAACGGCTCGAAATCCCCATCTTCCACCGCCGCCGCAATCACTTCCTCAATGCGATGGTTGCGGGGAATAACCGCCGGGTTCACCGCCCGCATAGCCTGCGCCCGGGCGCTTTCCGTCTCGCTCTCGCGCCACGTCCGCTGCCGCCAACGCGCCAGCCATTCATCCGCACCGGCCAGATCGGTGAACATGCCGCGAAACGCCTCGGGGCTGCCATCCGCCGCATCGCATAGCCTGCGAAATGTCAGTGTAAAGTCCACCTCGTTTCGCTGCATCAAACCCAGCAGATCCTGCACCAGTTGCTCATCGGAATCATCCTGCGTACTGAGCCCCAGCTTCTGCCGCATGCCGGAAAGCCAGCGTTTGGGAAAGTCGCTGGCAAATTCCGCCAATACCGAATTGGCCAGCTCCACTGCCGTGTCGGCATCATCATCCAGCAATGGCAGCAGGCATTCCGCCAGCCGGGCTATGTTCCACTGCGCAATGCCGGGCTGGCTGTTGTAGGCGTAGCGCCCCTGCGCATCGATGGAGGAGAATACCTTGTTAGGATTATATTCATCCATAAACGCGCAAGGCCCGAAGTCGATCGTCTCGCCGGAAATCGCGACATTGTCCGTGTTCATAACCCCATGGATGAAGCCCACCATCAGCCAGCGGCAAACAAGCTCGCGCTGCCGCTCCGCAATGGCTTGCAGCAAGGCAAAATAGGGCTTCTCTGCCCGGTTGACCTCAGGATAATGCCGGTTAATCACATAATCCGCCAGCACCTTGATGGCCGCATGGTCCTCACGCGCCGCAAAATACTGGAACGTCCCAACCCGGATGTGGCTCGCCGCCACCCGCGTCACCACGCCGCCGGGCAGACCGGTTTCGCGCTGCACCCGCTCGCCCGTCGCTACTGCTGCCAGCGCGCGTGTGGCCGGAATGCCGAGCGCATGCATGGCCTCGGAAACGATATATTCCCGCAGAACCGGACCAAGCGCCGCACGCCCATCGCCACGCCTTGAAAACTTCGTCGGCCCGGAACCCTTCAGCTGAATATCCCGGCGTTTGCCATTGATATCAACCACTTCCCCCAACAAAATCGCCCGCCCGTCACCCAGCTGCGGCACGAAATTGCCGAACTGATGCCCCGCATAGGCCATCGCCAAAGGTTCCGCCCCCGGCGGCACGACATTGCCGGAAAAGATCGCCGCCAAGCGCGCATCATCCACATCAGCAAGCTCGAGCCCAAGCTCGTCCGCCAAAGGCCTGTTGAACGCAATCAACACCGGCGTCGCCACCGGCGTGGGCAAGGCAGCGGCGGTAAAATGCTCCGGCAGGCGCGCATAGGAATTGTCAAAATGGATCACGGGTAATCTCCCTGTTTCCATCTATATGGGCGGTTTTACCCCAATATTCCAGCCGCTGGCATGGAAGCCGTCATTTCGCAGTGCCGCTATTGACGTCATGGAAATTCCTGCTGGAGCATCGGCAAAGTCATTTGGGCGGCAATTGTATTTTTTCAATTTATCATCGTTTTATTTGACGACGCAACCTATGCTGACATGGTCATTTTTCATCCAAAAGCTTTTGCCTCACAACAATTTTTAGATAAATCTTAATCACGCAATCCGTGCGAAAGCATTTTCTAAATTATTTTTAATTGAAATTATTAACCAATCGTAGCACCCTGACAAAATCTGCCGATCACGGCGGCTGGGTGATTCGTTTGGGGACTTTCGGATGATGGGGTTCGTTTTCAGGAGAGCAATTGCGGCCTGCGGGCTTTTATCGCTTCTGTCCACCGGCGTTTTGGCGGTGGAAAATGGTGAGAGAACTGCGGAAACGCACAGGCTGCATTACACGCAGGCGCAAGGCTCGCGGCTCATTGCCGTTTCGTGGTTACAGGTGCTGAAACAGCCCGAAATCAGGAGTTTTCAGCCCGTTGGCCTTGCCCGTTACGGCTATCAACCCATGGAGGGCTCGGCGCGGGATTTGGCCTTGGGTTTTCCGGTTACGGGTGCCGGTCCGCATATGGCGGGGCTAACCTGTTTTACGTGTCCGCCGCGCGACAATGCGGCTTCCGGCACCGGGTCCCTTATTGAAACCGGGCAGAAATCGCTGAATTTCCAGGGTCTTCTGGTGGATGTCAAAACGCAGTTCGCCTCCGTCGGCAAAGGCGCTTTCTGAACGGCGCTCGCGCACAAGCCTCTGAAATCTCCGCACAGTTTGGCGCGGATGAACTTTAACCTGCCACTTTCGTTCCTATTCTGTTGAGACACAGAGACGAAAGGACAGTGGAATGAACGATACCGCCTTGCCCGTAGAGATCGAGAGCGCAATCCGCACCATTCAAACCGATCTTCCGGTCAATGCCACATTCCATATCTGGTTGAAGGCGAAGAAGGCCGATGAGCCGGGGGCTGTTTCGTTTTCCAACCATAACGGCAAGTTCGCTGAGGTCTCGTCCACCAATATTGATGAGTATAATTTCCGCATCTATCAGGTCTTTGGCGGCGGCCGCGTCGAGCTAAGCTACGATACGGTCACCACAGCCGTCTCCGTCATCTACTGGTTCGTCCAGTCTGACGTGCTGGAAACCGGCATTACAGTCGTCCACACCAAGCCGGATAACGCTGCGCCCGATCTGCCGGATAGCTACCACTTCCGCCCACCCTTCGGCTGGATGAACGATCCCAACGGCTTTGGCCGTTTCGAGGGGCGCCCGCACCTGTTTTATCAGCATTATTCCCACGGCCTGCGCTGGAACACCATGCATTGGGGCCATGCGGTATCCTCGGATTACCTGCGCTGGCGGCATTTGCCGATCTTCCTCTTCCCCTCCGAAGACCTGACGACACGTCCGGACAAGCGCGGCGGGGCCTATTCCGGCTCCACCATCCCGCTGGTGGAAGGCACCGGCATCCGCGTGTTCTTTACCGAGCAGGTGCAGGACCGCGTGCCGGAACAGCAGATCCAGCTGACCGCGACCTCCTCCGATCTCATCATGGCCGGTCAGGCCGATGTCATTCTCGGCCACCGCCCGGATAATCAAGGCCTGACGCCTGACTTCCGCGACCCTTATGTGGTGCGCGGGCCGGATGGCCTTTGGAAAATGCTGCTGGGCAGCCAGAGCGATGGCGGCGGCGTCATTCTGCTTTATGAAACGCAGGACCCGACAGCCGCCTCCGGCTGGACCTATGTAGGCAAGCTGTGGGTGGAAACGCGTTACAAGACCACGGCCATCGAATGCCCCTGCCTGCTGCCTCTGGACGGCCCGGCCAATGCCCGCTCCACCCGCTGGGTGCTGACCTATGGCCTCATGCATTCGGAAGATGCCGCCACCGGTCGCAAGAACCTGACCATGGCCGATGTCGGCTGGTTCGATGGCAAGACTTTCGTCAAGGAATTCGGCCAGGAACTGGATTTCGGCACGGATAATTACGCCTTCCAGGCCTTTCTGGATGGCGATACCATCGTCGGCATCGGCTGGTTGGCCAATTGGGCGGATGCGACGCCGGAAATCGATTTTCCCACCGCCATGACCCTGCCGCGCCGCATGCATTTCTCGCACGGTGCGCTGCTGACACCACCCATCGGTGCGGCAGAAAGCCTGCGCCACCGCATTCTGGACCGCACACGGCTGGCGGCGGGAGAGCGGGTAGAGCTCCAGACGGGCGCCGTCGAACTCCTGTTCGAACTCACCAAGCCCGGCCTACCCTTCGAACTCGAACTCGACCACCCCGGCGTGAAACTCGGTGTCGTCTGCGATGAAACGGGCCTCTGGATTCGCCATGAAGACGGTCGCGAAGGCCCTTCGCCGCGCTATATTTCCGAGGGTGCACGCCCGTTCCGCCTGCGCATTTTCCTCGATTACGGCTCCATCGAAGTCTTTGCCGACTATGGCCGTCATGTCGGCACCAAGCGCCTCGAAAGCTTCGAGCCGGTGCGCGCAGCCCATCTGAAAAGCATCGATGGGGCGGTGGCGCACGCCACGATCTGGGCGCTAAAACAGTAAGCGCTCAGGAACATTCGCCTCCCTGCATCGTTGTCTTGGTAAGAAACTTATCCAGAGGAGAGCTTCGTGACCAAGATTCAGGGAACCGATCCCATTCTATTTCCATCCGAGGCCAATGAGAACAAAGGCGAAAAAACACGCGCCGGCCGCGGTATCATCCTCATCATCGCTGGCGTCGGCATTCTGGCCTTCGTCATCTATCTGGCAATGATCGTGTTCATGACCACGCAGTCTTAAGGACTGCGTGTATCCTCCCCTTCCCCAAACAAGACAGGAACACGACCATGGACCCGCGCAAGCCCCTCACAGAAAACGAAGACGCCCTCGATCAGGATATCGTAGACGTTGAAGTAGACGACCTCCACGAAGACGGCGAACTTTCGCAGCAGATCGAACAGGAACTGCGCGAAGAAGAAGCCGAAACCGACGACGATCCCTATCAGGAAAGCGACGACGCTCTGCCAGATGATGTCGAGGAAAAGGTTCTGGATCGCAATCCATCCCGCGAGGGTGGAAAGTTCGACGAGGTTTGATCGTCGAGGAGTTCTGATGGTTTTAAAGGGTGATCTCGGATCACCCTTTTTCGTTTGCTCCGCGCGCCAAAAATCGCTTCAGCATATGCCGTTGATGATCTTGGGCACCAAAGAAAACCGCAAGGAGTTTGACTTGCTGGCGATCCTCAAAAACCTCGAAATAGAATATGGCTTTGTTTTTCGTGACGTTGCGCAAGCCGGGCAAAAGATGAGTCGATAATGTTCCTTGAAACGGTGCGTGCCCCAGAAGCTCAATCTCTTTGTCGATCGACCTGAGCCTGACGCTCGCCCGTTCAAAAGCCTCCCCTAACTCGTCCCCAAAAGCTAAGTACGACTCTAGGAGATGATCGAAGAGCAATTCTAGATCACGCTCGACATCCTCCGAGCGAATAATCTCATACGCCATAAGCAGCCTTTTTCGCTGCAATCATTGCCTCGGTACGCTTTTCCCCTTCTTCCTGAGATATAAACGGACCTTTGCTGCGCTCTTCCAGCAGTGCCTTGAGCGCTGCCAATTCGGCGTCATGTAACTCCGTCTCCTGACGCAGAAGTTCTATTCCGCGCTGAACCACAGCACTGAGACTGGAGAACCTACCATCCTCAACAAGCTGGCGTGCAAAGCTATCCTGTTGATCTGAAATGGAAACCGACGCTTTAACCGACATGACCACTCTCCGTTGGGAAAACGACTACTACTCAGTAGCATACTCGTCTTTCCTTTGCCAGAACATCACCCCACTCGCTCCGGGCTGTACCCAACCTCCCGCATCGCCTCCTCAGCCGTCGCGGCATCGCCAGTCACCGTCACACTGTGCATAGAAAGGTCGATACCGATTTCCGCGCCGGGAAGCGCTTCTGTCAGGGCGCCCCTTATCGTTTTCTCGCAGTGTCCGCAGGTCATGTCGTGTACGGTGAAGGTGGTGGTTGTCATGCTGATTTCCTCTATATTCCAATTACTTATGCGTCACTAAGGCGTCGATGCCTGCCAGATCGTCCAGAATGGGGCAGTCCGGCCGGTGGTCGCCGCCGCAGCAGTGGGCGAGATGGGAGAGCGTTTTGACCATGGCTTTCATCTCCGCGATCTTGCGCTCAAGATCGTTGATGTGGGCGAGCGCTATGTCCTTCACGGCGGAGCTTTCGCGGGTTTTGTCCTGCCAGAGTTTCAGCAGCGTTTCCGTTTCCTCCAGCGAAAAACCCAGCGTGCGGGAGCGCTTGATGAAACGCAGATTGTGCACATCCTGCTCGCCATAGACGCGGTAATTATTACCCGTGCGGGCCGCAGGCGTGATGAGGCCGATCTGTTCATAATAGCGGATCATCTTGGCCGATACGCCCGACGCCTCAGATGCCTGACCGATGTTCATGTCGATACCTTCGCTGTTTTCAATCTCAACGCATTGCCCAGCACGAAGACGGAAGACAGCGCCATGGCGCCAGCCCCGACCATGGGTGACAGCATGATGCCGAAACCCGGATAAAGCGCACCCGCCGCCACGGGAATGAGCGCGACGTTGTACCCGAAGGCCCAGAACAGGTTCTGGCGGATGTTGCGCATGGTGGCACGGCTCATCTCGATGGCGTGGACCACGCCCATCAGATCACCGCCCACCAGCACCACATCGGCGCTTTCAATGGCCACATCCGTCCCGGTGCCGATGGCGATACCGATATCGGCCTCAGCCAGCGCCGGTGCATCATTGATGCCATCTCCCACGAAGGCCAGTGTCTTACCGCCCTGCCGTAGATCATGGATGGCCTGCACCTTGCTCTCGGGCAATACTTCGGCCACCACCGTTTCGATGCCTACTTGGCTGGCGATGGCCTTGGCCGTGCGGGCATTATCCCCCGTCACCATCGCCACCTCTATGCCCATGGATTTCAAGGCTTTGATAGCATGGATGCTGGATGGTTTCAGCGGGTCTGCCACTGCGATGATGGCTGCCAGTTGACCATCGATGGCGGCGTAAAGCGGTGTCTTGCCTTCATCGCCCAGCTTTTGTGCGGTGTTTGCGAATGGTGCGACGGAAAGGTCGAGTTTCACCATGAAGCGGTCTGCGCCAACGTCGATTTTGCGGCCATCCACAGTGGCCGAGATGCCGTAGCCGGTAATGCTTTGGAAGTTGGTGATTGTTGAGGAGAAGACCCCCTCTACCCTGCCGGGCTTCGTCGCTGCAATCGATTCACTGGATCGATTGCCCTGCTGCGCAGACCGCTCCTCTGCCCCCACAAGGGGGGAGAGACCAAGTGGCGAGCTTACCATTCCAGCATCAAACGGTTCAGCCGGGTTAGCCCCTCCCCCTTGTGGGGAGGGGTTGGGGAGGGGTTCTTCCCCCCTTGCCGCCCGCACAATCGCCTCCGCAATCGGATGCTCCGAGCGGCTTTCCACCGCTGCCACCAGCCTCAAAACCTCCCGGCGCTCAAACCCATCGGCCACCACCAGATCGGTCAGTTCCGGCCTGCCCTTCGTCACCGTCCCGGTCTTGTCCACCACCACGATCCCGGCAGACAGCAGGGCCTGCAAAGCCTCACCCTTGCGAAACAGCACGCCCAGTTCCGCAGCCCGCCCCGTGCCGACCATGATCGAAGTCGGCGTGGCGAGCCCCATGGCACAGGGGCAGGCGATGATGAGGACGGCGACGGCATTGATCAGCGCGTAGGTATAGGCAGGCTGCGGCCCAAAGATCGCCCAGACCACAAAAGTCAGCACCGCAACACCAATCACGACAGGCACAAACAGAGCCGTCACCCGGTCCACCAGCAGCTGGATCGGCAGTTTTGCGCCCTGCGCCTGTTCCACCAGCGCGATGATCTGCGCCAGCATCGTATCGGACCCGACCTTCGTCGCCCGGAATTTCAGCGTGCCATTTCCATTGATCGTGCCGCCGGTCACATGCGCGCCCACAGTCTTTTCCATCGGCACCGGCTCGCCCGAAATCATCGATTCATCGATATAAGACGCACCCTCCACCACCTCGCCATCCACGGCCAGGCGCTCGCCGGGGCGGATGATGATGAGGTCGCCTACGACAACCTCGTCCGGTGCAATATCCAGCGTCTGCCCGTCCCGCTCCACCCGTGCTGTCTTCGCCTGAAGGCTCGCCAGTTTGCGGATGGCATCGCCCGTCTTGCCGCTGGCACGGGCCTCCAGCAACCGCCCGATCAGGATCAGCGTGACGATGACGGTGGCCGCCTCGTAATAGACATGCCGGGCATTGTCGGGCAGCAGGCCGGGCGCAAACGTCGTCACCAGCGAATAGAGATAGGCCGCACTCACCCCCAGCGCCACCAGCGAATTCATCTCCGGTGCGCCATGCGCAAGGGCCGGAAACCCGGACTTCAGGAACCGCCAGCCCGGCCCGAAAATCACCACCGTCGCCAGCGCAAAATAGACGTAATACAGCGTCTGCGTCTCGATAACGCCCATCAGCCAATGATGCATCGGCGCATAAAGATGCCCACCCATTTCCAGCACGAAAAGCGGTGTGGTGAAGATGGCCGCCAGAACGACATCCCGCTTCAGCGTCGCCTCGTCACCAGCATGGTGCCTATGCTCATGCCCCGCGTGGTCGTGGCCAACAGCACCCGGAACCTTCAGCGCAAATCCGGCAAGCCGAGCCGTTTCCACCAGCACCTCGCGCTGCCGCGCACCGCCCATGCTCTCAATGGTCACCGCCCCGCTCTGAGCATCCACCTCCACATTTATAGTGGTCGGCGCGGCTTCCAGCACGGCCTTCAACCGCGCCGCATCGTCCGCCCCCTTCAAGCCATGCGCCACCAGCATAATCGTCTGCGGCGCAACCTCATAACCAATCTTCTTCACCGCTGCGGCCAGCGTCTTTGCCGAAAACCCCTGCCCCGGTTCCACCGTCAGTCGCTTCGTCGCAAAATTCACCGAACTGGCCACCACCCCTGGCACCTTCCCCGCCGCCACCTCAACGCGCCGCACGCAGGACGCACAGGTCATGCCTTCCACGGATACGGAAATCGGCTCTGCCGGGATGGTCTTGACTGTCTTATTCATGGGATTTCCCCTTTCGAGACCTCATGTAAGGCTTCCCATGATGGGAAGGTCAAGGGAGAATCCGACGATTTTGGCTGCCGGGTTTCGCGCGCAGGCGGATACCAGTTCACCCAAATGGGTGATGACATGCGCCGCCTGACAAGAAATATTGCATCGCAGCACAAAGCGTGTCTGAATAGGCGTGTCATTCAGGCATTTATTCACGATCATTGCATATAGAATTTTCTGTTTTTACTATTTCATTGAACGGTCAAAGCATATGAGCGCACCGCATCACCTCATCGATCTTATTTATGAAGCCGCGTTTCTTCCCGATCATTGGGAAACGGTGTTGAACGACATGGCGTTACAGGCTGGTGGCGCGGGGACTGTTCTTTTCAACTCCAATGCCGTTTCCACAAAATGGCGGGCATCTGCTGGTATCATGGATATGATCGACCGCATTTTGCGGGAGGATTGGGGTAGTCGCAACGATCGGGCAAAGCGCCTTCTGGGCAAACCTTACAGCGGCTTTTTCAACGAGGCGGAGGAGTTCACCGACGAAGAGTACAACACCTTCCCGATCTATACCGATCTGATGCAGCCGCTGGGTTACGGTTTTGGCGCGGGAACCGCGATATCGGTGCCGAGCGGCGATCACATTGTTTTTTCGGTGGAACGTAAGCGTGCCCGTGGGCCGATGACCAGCGCGGATATTTCGTTTCTGGATGGGTTGAGACCGCATCTGGCGCGCGCCGCGATGATGGCGGGGCGTCTGGAATTCGAGCGTATCAACGCCGCAGTGCAAGCGCTTGAGGTGACCGGCCTGCCCTCCGCCGTACTGACGGAGCGCGGCACCATTCTGGCCCATAACACCTTGCTGGCGACACTGGGAAAACAGATTTCCTTGCAGGCTTTCAACAAGTTCAGCTTTGCATCCTCCGCTGCCAATACCCAGCTTGCAGAGGCTTTGCAGCAGTTCCGGCTTGCAAAGACTGCGCCGTTACAGGCCTGCCAGTCCTTTCCCCTGCCGCAGATCGATGACACGCCTGCAGCAGTGGCCCATCTGCTGCCCATTCGCGGCAATGCCCGCGATATCTTTGCTTCTGCCGCCTTCTTCCTGCTGGTCACGCCTGTCGATAGGCAAAAGGTGCCGACCGCTAACGTCATTCAGGGGCTTTTCGACCTTTCCGCCGCAGAGGCGCGGGTCGCGCAGTTCATTTCAACCGGCAACGACATCCCTTCCGTCGCACAGCATCTGGCGGTCGGCACGGAAACCATTCGCACCCACGTCAAATCGATCTTCCGCAAGACCGGCACAGCGCGCCAGTCGGAACTTGCCGCGCTATTGTCCTCGATTTCCAGCTTCGATGTTTGAGCCCTCGGCCCGGGACATCATCAAAGCAACAGCAGAAAACGCCGCCGAACCGGCCTTGAAAGATGCCGCCACCAAGGCCACAGCAATCAGCAACGGCCAAGTGGCGGCCCCTACCATCAGCACCACATGCTTCAGCCGCCACGCGCCACCATTCCTGTTGCGCTCCACAACAACGAACATGGCAAAAACGCCCGCATGCAAAACATATACTGCACCGATAAATGCTTCAAAAATTCCAACAGCCCCAACCTCTTAATAATGTCTTAACTAGCAGCGGTGGCGGCAAGGTACATCGCCCGAATGGGTGAGAGAATGCGTTTTTATCAATAAATCACCGAATTTCCGCGTGGCTACCCATGACGCGACGAGAGTAGCCTTGAAGACCTGCCTTAAGCCCGACAGAGATTTCCATTTACGGACCAGCATCCCAAGATTGTCACAAAATCTACTCTTTACTTATTGGTGTATTTATATACTCATCTACCTTAGATTGCCAACCAGGAGGTAGCTGTTATGAAGAGTAAATTTATTTCGATAACCGCAGTCACAACACTTGCCCTTTTGTCGTGCTCAGCATCCGCACAGGATGTGCCTAACGCATTCGACGTCGAAGACCGGTCTAGTGAAATCGCGCCTGTCGCGTCTGTCGTTGAAAAAACGATGATACTTAGCCCGCAAAGAACAATCATTGTTGAAGGCGACATGATCTGGAGTGCGATGATAACAGGTGCGCGGAAAATTGTTTTCAAGCCTGGTTCTCGGCTTATCCTGAATAAGGAGTCGCCATATGCCCCTGGTGAATTTTTTGTGGTTGCTGAAACGATCGTTGTGGAAGACCCAAACAATCCTGGGATGATAACGTGGGCGAAAACTGTTCCAACCACGCCGCCGGATAGAGGAGAAGCACCGGCAGGGCCATTTGGAGGCGGACAAGGTGCTGGCGGCGCAGTGGGTACGGCAGGCAGCTTGGGTTATGACGCACCAAAGCTGACGTTGGTGACGAAGACAATCGAAAACGGTGGTCTCGTAATAGACATGAGCGGCGGCGACGGCGGTGCTGGCGGCATAGGACAAAAGGGCGGCCAAGGTGGCCCTGGAGCGCAGGGAAGCGCTGCACGTCAAGCGCGTGAGAGCCGCTTGGGTATTACAATCTGGCTGCCCTATTGCGAGTCCGGCCCCGGTTGGGGTGGCAAGGGAGGCGACGGTGGCACCGGTGGGCCGGGCGGCAAAGGTGGCAAGGGCGGTGCCGGCGGCAATGTCTCCCTTGTATCAATCCCTGAAAACCTCCCGACATTGTTTCAAATCATCCGCGTCAAAAATGGCGGGGGTGATGGCGGCACCGGCGGTCCAGGAGGTTCCGGAGGAAATTCGGGTCCAGGCGGCCCGGAGGGCCCACTTGCGACGGCGTGCGGGTCTGCCGGTCGCAACGGACCTGCGGGGCAATTTGGTGGTAACGGCACAGCCGGCGTCAAAGGCGACATAGGTCCGTCCGGCCAACCCTTTGTAGCTTCATTGACCGCACAACAGTTTCCAGGATTGTTCGGCTTCTAATCCAGATTACTGACAACATTGCGCGGAAGACTTTCGCGCAATGTTGTATTCACGCCGAACATTCAACAAGTGTAGGTGCCGCGACCCTTACCGATGCACCGAAAACCGTGGAATATCCCGCAAGAACTCTTCGCGCACCACCTGCCCCATGGGCTTGTCCGATGGTTTGTCGCTTAAGCGGAAGCGGACGAAAACGATGTGCTGGCCTTCGCGTTCGGCCCAGCCGACGAACCAGCCGAAGGGGCGGTTGGGGTCTGGTTTGCCGTCATCGCCCTTGAGGTTGCCTGTGCCTGTGGTGCCGTGGGCGCTCCAGGCTTCGGCACCGTCATAGACTGGAATAATGGCCTTGGTCTTGTTCTGCGCATCGCGGGAAAATGGCAGGTTGTTGGCCAGCAGGCGGCGCATGAAGCCGATCTGCTCCACTGGCGAAATTTCCAGCGAGGTGCCGACCCATGCATCCGTCAGGCCGTTGTTTTCACCCGCGTCACCTGCCACATCGGCGTTGCCGAAGCCCAGACGCTTGACATAGGCGGCGAATTTTTCCTGGCCCAAGCGGCGGGTGATTTCGCGGGAATACCAACGAATACCCTCTTTCTGCCACGTCGTGGGGTCCACCTTCTTGCGCTCTTCGGGCTTGGCCTCCGTGCCCCTCTGCCAATCCCATACGGGATTGAACTCATCGAGCAAAATACCGGAATCGAAGCCGATCAGCGCCAGCGGCACCTTGAAGGTGGAGCCAGGAGACACGCGCCGGTCGCAGGTGCCCTGCTGGGTAATGACCGCACCGGTTTCCACTGATGTCACGAAGGTGCATTCATATGGCTGGATTGGTTGAGCGCGCGCGGACGCGCTCATTGCGATCAGGCAGATTGGCAGAAGAAGCGCGAAACGATTGCGCATGCATTTTCCTTGAATATCCGGCGATGCATCATAGCCGGTAACTGGCATAAGAAAAGAGAGGGGCGGATTAAACGCTTGATGCGGCAGGAATAGGACGGGCGAACCATTGACGCTTCACCCGCGGCTCGACCCCTCACCAAGAAAATCTATGACTTAGCTCCGCTAAGATCATGATTTTCTATCCTCTCCCACATGGGGAGAGGTATTGGCGCAAGCGGCACGGCGTTCGCCTTATCTCTCCCCTTGTGGGAGAGAAAGCGATTTCAACATCTTAGCGTTAGCTAAGTGTTAGAAATCGCAAGTGAGGGGTTTTCTCCGCCCTCACCGCCGCTGCGCCTCCGGCTGCTCCCCCACCGTCAAAGGCCAGTCCACCACGTAATTTTCGAAATCATCCACCTCCACATCCAGCTCGTTCACCGTGCGTCCGCGTGCGGAAATACCGGCAATGTGCACCGTTTCAGGATCGCCCGAAACGAGGTGGTGCCACCAGTAGAGGTCTTCGCCATCACGCACCAAGGCATAGGCGCAGGTGGGTGGCAGCCAGCCGATTTCGTTGACGAGTTTCAGGCTCAGCTGAATGCAGTCCGGCACCGTATCGCGCCGGTTGGGATAGTCCGAACACTGGCAGCTGTCGCCATCCAGCAACTGGCAGGCAACGGAGGTGAAGACCACGTCGCCCGTGTCCCAATCTTCCAGTTTGTTGAGACAGCACAGGCCACAGCCATCGCACAGGCTTTCCCATTCGCTGTTACTCATTTGCGCCAGCGATTTAGTTTTCCAGAATGGCGCGTCACTCATCGTTAACATTTCCGTTTCATTTTGGGGCATCGGGCGGCAACATGGCCCTGGCGCATCGTATAGCACGATGTGCCGATTGAGAAAGTTAGAGCGTGTTATATGCGTCCAAAAGGACACACGGCGCTCTAGCCCTTTTTGTCATATCGCATTCCGCGAGATTATAAGATAATTCTTAAATCCGGCGGAGTAGTGGTGAGGAATGACCCGCGCAAGGTTGCTGCGTCAAGCATCCACTCGCCATATCGAACAGGAATTCGTTTCAGGTGCAGGAAGATAAAGACAAGAAACAAGCGCGCCGTAAACGCCACATTCTGCTGCGGATCGATTCCTTTATCGATTCCGGCCTCTGGACAGCTGCATCCCGCGTTTTCGACTTCTGGGAAGAGGTCACCATCGCATCGCGCAAGCTGCATGTGCGCGGCTGGAAGAAATTCCTCATCAACATCACCGATGACGCTCTGACCGTCGGCACCGCAGGCACCGTGCTGATGCTGGCGCTGGCCCTTCCCGCCTTCGAGGAAACCAAGAAGGACTGGCGCTATCGCGGTGATTTCGCTGTCACTTTCCTGGATCGTTACGGCAACACAATCGGCCATCGCGGCATTATTCACGAAGATTCCGTGCCGATCGACCAGATGCCGGATCATTTCATCAAGGCGGTTCTGGCCACCGAAGACCGTCGTTTCTTCGACCATTTCGGCATCGATTTCATCGGCCTTGCCCGCGCCATGAGCGAGAACGCCCGCGCAGGCGGCGTCGTGCAGGGCGGCTCCACGCTGACGCAGCAGTTGGCCAAGAACCTGTTCCTGACCAACGAACGCTCGCTGGAGCGCAAGATCAAGGAAGCCTTTCTGGCATTGTGGCTGGAGGCCAACATGTCCAAGAAGGAAATCCTCAGCCTTTATCTCGACCGCGCCTATATGGGCGGCGGCACCTTTGGTGCGGCTGCGGCAGCGCAGTTTTATTTCGGCAAAAACCTCACGGATGTGACACTGGCGGAATCCGCCATTCTCGCCGGTCTGTTCAAGGCGCCGGCGAAATATGCGCCGCACGTCAACCTTCCCGCTGCCCGCGCCCGTGCAAACACAGTCCTTTCCAACCTCGTGCAGGGCGGCTTGATGACCGAAGGACAGGTCGTCGGCGCACGCCGCAACCCGGCCACTGTCATCGACCGCGAAGACGTGAAGGCACCGGACTATTTCCTCGACTGGGCCTTTGACGAAGTGCAGCGCCTGGCCAAGGAAGGCAAGATCAAGGACCACACGGTGGTCGTGCGCACCACCATCGACACCGGTCTTCAGCAGGCCGCCGAACAGGCGATGGAAGGCAGTCTTCGCGAGTTTGGCGAGGGTTACCGCGTCAAGCAGGGCGCGATGGTGACCATTGAAAATGGCGGCGGCATTCGCGCCATGGTCGGCGGTCGGGATTATGGTGAAAGCCAGTTCAATCGCGCAACGGCGGCCCTTCGCCAGCCGGGCTCCTCCTTCAAGGTCTACACCTACTCCGCTGCCATGGAGAAGGGTTACAAGCCGGAAACGCTGATTTCAGATGCGCCCGTGACATGGCGCGGCTGGTCTCCGCAAAACTATGGCCGCTCTTACGCTGGCAAGGTGACGCTGCAAACCGCGCTTGCCAAGTCCTACAACACCGTGCCGGTGCGGCTTGCCAAGGATGTTCTGGGCACGCAGATCATTGCCGATACGGCGAAAGCCATGGGCGTGGCCACGCCGCTTCGCACCGACAAGACCATTCCGCTCGGCACATCCGAAGTCACGGTGCTGGATCAGGCCACTGGATATGCCGTGTTCCCGGCAGACGGCATGCAATCACGCCGCCACGGCATCGAACAGGTGCTGGATTACGAAGGCAAGGTTCTCTACGATTTCGACCGTGACGAACCGCCAGCGCATCGCGTGCTCTCCGAAGAGGCAAATTCCAAAATGAACCGCATGCTGGTGACCATTCCCGTCGAGGGAACGGCAAGGCGCGGCGCGCTGGACAATGGCATCGTCTCCGGCGGCAAGACCGGCACCTCGCAGTCCTACCGCGATGCCTGGTATGTGGGCTTTACCGGCAATTACACCACTGCTGTCTGGTTCGGAAACGACGACTTCACTTCCATGAACAACATGACCGGCGGCGCCCTGCCCGCCATGACGTTCAAGCGGCTGATGGACTATGCCCATCAGGGCATGGAACTGCGCCCCATTCCCGGCATCCAGAACCCGCTGCCCTCAGGCACCCACCCCAAACCCGCCAACGGCGCCCTCGTCGCCTCCGCAGACGCCAACGCCATGCCCGCCCTCACCCGCCCCCGCTCCCTTTCCACCGAAGCGACACGGGTTATCCGCTCGATCGGCAAGAAGCTGAAGGAAGCGTCCGCTCCGGCGCTGACGGTGCAGAAGGTTGCGGACGTGGGGAGTGACGGGGTGAAGCGGTAGAACCTGAGATGAGTTCAAAACCGCCGCATTGGAGACGGTTCCAACAAATTGCGCTACCCCGCGGAAGCCCTGAAAACTGCCAGTTGCGCAGCAAATGCGCGCTGATAGGCCGGGCGGGCTTCGGCGCGTTCAACATAGGCGGCGAGGTTGGGGTAGTCGCTTAGAAAGCCCCCAGCCTTTGCGCGCATAAGCACCGTTACCATCAGCAAATCACCCGCGCTAAACCCACCATCCAGCCACTCGGCATCGCCAAGGCGGGCGGAAAGCTCGCGCAGGCGTTGGTGAATGCGCGCATCGACCAACGGCAAACGCTCATCCGCCCAACTGCGGTCTCCCTCCAGAATTTTGGCGACCACGCGGTCGATAAGCGGTGGCTCGACGGTGTTGATCGCGGCGAACATCCAGCCGATGGCCCGCGCCCGTGCATTCGCTTCCGTCGGCAATAGGCCAGAATGGGTCTCGGCAATATGGAAGACGATGGCTCCGGATTCGAACAGGGCAAGATCGTCCTCCTCGAAGGTCGGGATTTGCCCGAAGGGATTCAGCGCCAGATGGTCCGGCTCCTTCATTGCCTGAAACGACAAAAGCCGCACCTCATAAGGCTGCCCCACCTCCTCCAGCGCCCAACGCACCCGCATATCCCGCGCTAACCCCTTGCCGCGATCCGGCGAGCGTTCAAAAGCAGTGATTGTTATCGTCATGGCCGTTCTCCCTTGGCTGATATGGATGAAAGACGAATGGTGGAGCGGGTTGCCGACAGGTCTCGCAAAAAACAGCGCCATCATCGCATATTTGAACACAACGCAAAGAGCGTTAATGTGGAGCGACGAACGATTGTTTCGGGGAGCTATGCCCGTGAAAGTTCCTGCCCTTATCTTCTGTATCATCACCTTTCTTTCCACCGTGCCACCGGCTGTGGCGGATGAACTGGTGCACTTCGAGAGCGCGCCAGTGGTGCCGAGCGCGCTTCAGCAGCGCAGGGCCGAGGAGCAGGGTCAGCCATTGCTCACTCCACACGGCACGCCTTTGATCGGCTATTTGACCCGACCACCGGGCGATAGCGTCGCTCCAGCAGTCATACTCCTGCATGGCTGCGGCGGTATTCATGCCAGTGTTAAAGAGCAGTGGCCGGAGCGGCTTGCGTCCTGGGGTTATGCCGCGCTTGTCGTCGATAGTTTCATCACGCGCGGCATCAAGAACAGCTGCAAGACCTATCTGCCGGAGCGTGTCTATGATGCCTATGGCGCGCTGAATTTTCTCTCGAAAGACCCGCATGTCGATGCTAATCGCATCGTCCTGATGGGCTTTTCGGCGGGCGGTATCACCACGCTGCAAGCAACAAAAGCCGGCGGTGACGAGCAGTTGATGGAGCAGAAATTCAAGGCCGCCGTCGCCTATTATCCCGTCTGTTCCGCAACCGATGGCGATGCGACAATACCGACGCTGATCTTATCCGGTGAGCTTGATGACTGGAGCCTTGCGACGCGGTGCGAACGAAGGGTCGAGAAACTGAAGGACGGCACGTCACATATTCAGCTCAACATCTACCCAAATGCCTATCACGGCTTCGATTCACCCCAGAACGCGGGTGGGCGAATGGTTCTGGGCCATCGAGAAGAATACAATGCCGTTGAGGCACAAAACTCATTCAACGATGTGCGGGATTTTCTGGCGAAGGAACTGGGGAAATAAGCCTCACGCTTGCAACTGCGCCGCAATAGCCGCCGTATCGATGACCGACCAGACTTCTTCGATCTTGCCTGCCTCGAACCGGTAAAAGACGTTTTCGCAGAAGGTAACCGTTTTGCCGTTGATAGGCAGGTCGAAGAAGGTGCCTTTTGGTGTGCAATGAAAGTGCAGACGGCTGGCGACCATCGGTGTGTCACAGACCAAAAGCTCGATGTTGAAGCGCAGATCCGGGATTTCGCGGAAGTCGTTTTCCAGCATGGCGCGGTAGCCGCTGAGGCCCAGCGCACGCCCGTTATGCACGGCATTTTCGGCAACGAAATTTCCGAGATTTTGCCAGTCCTGCGCATTGAGGCAGGCGATATAGGCGCGGTAGGTGGCGGCGAGATTGGTGTCGGTCATGGCCGGGTAACGGCGTGAGCGGGAATGCAGTTCCGCATGCCACGGATTTTGGCGATTAGGCTTGCGCGGCTGCGCCATGCCCGGCCTCGGCTTGCGCATCATGGCACGGTGCAACCAAATCCCCTCCAAACCGTTGATTTCTCAAGCGCTGCCGGATTTGGCCGATGCAGCGCAATTGCCATATTCGTCTTGAGTTTCGGAGCCTTCTCCATGAATGATGTCTCGTCTCGCAGAGAAGCCTCTGCATATCCCTTTCAATTGCTGTTCGTGCCGTTTCCCTTCGTCTGCTTTTCGCTGGCGTTGGGAACGGATATTGCCTTTTGGCAGACCGGCAATCTGATGTGGCAGAATTTTTCGGCCTGGCTGCTGTTTGCCGGGCTGGTCATCGGCGGTCTGGCTTTGCTGGCGGGGCTGATCGATCTGTTGCGGGCGCGCACGCGGCCCATGCGGCCTTCGTTTTTTGCAATTCTTCTGTTCATCGTCATGCTGCTTCTGGCCTTCGTCAACAGCCTTGTTCACGCCGGTGATGGCTGGACCGCCGTTGTGCCTTACGGGCTTCTTCTTTCGGCTGTCACTTTCGTCGTGTCGCTGATGGCGGTTGCCGCTTCTACACGCAAATATGCAAGACTGGCTTGGAGAGTATGATGGTCACGCCGCGCTTTTTCCTCACCTCTATCCTCCTCGGCAGCGTCGCCGTCATTCTGCCCGCGTGCAGCGAGCAGAACAGCAATTTCGATCTTTCGCAGCAGATCGGGGCCGACCCGGTTCTGCCAGATCCTTCGCCTAGCCTCATTCCCGACCTGAAGGTGGCCAAGGTCGTCGGCTGGAAGGATGGCGAAGCGCCAACCGTGCCGCAGGGCCTGAAAATCACGGCCTATCAGAAAGACCTCGTCAATCCACGCACCGTGCACACGCTCCCAAATGGCGACGTATTGGTGGTGCAGTCTCGCGGGCCAAAAGGTGAGCCGCCATCGCGCCCTAAGGACATTATTCGCGGCTGGATCATGTCAATTGCCCATGGTGAAACCGGACCGCAGAAACCCAGCAATATCATCACCCTGCTGCGTGATACCAACCGCGATGGCACGGTGGATGAGCGGCACGAGTTGCTGACCAACCTCGACTCGCCCTTCGGTGTCGCCTTTGCCGACAATACGCTGTATGTCGCTACGGCCTCGAACATTCTCGCCTACCCCTACCAACTGGGTCAGAACGAGATTACCGCTGAGCCGAAAATCCTGACCCCGCTTCCCGGCGGGCCGATCAACCACCATTGGACGAAGGATCTGGCGCTGAGCCCCGATGGCAAGATGCTTTATGTCTCCGTCGGCTCAAACTCCAACATCGTGGAAAACGGCATCGAGGCAGAGAAGAACCGTGCGGCTATCTTGCAGGTGGACCGCCAGACCGGTGCCTTCAAGCTGTTCGCTTCCGGCCTGCGCAACCCGAATGGCCTTGCCTTCAACCCTGAAAGCAAGGAACTCTGGGCCGTCATCAACGAGCGCGACGAGCTGGGCCCGAACCTCGTGCCCGATTACATGACCTCGGTGAAAGAGAACGCCTTCTACGGCTGGCCATGGAGTTATTACGGCAACCATGTGGACACCCGCGTTCACCCGCAGCGTCCGGATATGGTGGAAAAAGCCATCAAGCCGGATTACGCGCTCTCCAGCCACGTCGCAGCCCTCGGCCTCACCTTCTCTCTCAACTCTGCTTTGCCAGCGCCCTATTCCAACGGCGCATTCATCGGCGAACACGGCAGCTGGAACCGCAATGCCTTCAACGGTTACCGCGTGACCTTTGTACCGTTTGAAAACGGCAAACCAGCGGGCAAGACGCAGGATGTGGTCACCGGCTTCATCCAGGGCGACAAGGCCCGTGGTCGCCCCGTGGGTGTCGGCATAGACGGCACCGGTGCGCTGCTGGTGGCGGATGATGCGGGCAACACAGTCTGGCGCGTGGCGGCGGCGGATGTCAAAGTAACACCTGCCCCTGTTGCAACGGATGACGTCTCCGCTGGTGGCGTTGCCCCGATGGCGCCTGCCTCGGCAGCCCCGGTAGCGCCATCGGCTCCGGCAATTGCGCCATAGGCAAAAAGCGGACGAATGCGTCGCCGGTTACTCAGGCGACGCAGGTCCAGTCGCGAACCTCAAATCTCAAGTTGCTCCCTTAAGTTTGGTCTCGTTTTTGAAGACAAAAACTGCTTTTATTCGCATGTCTGTGGCCCGGCAACTGCATGCGAGATGGAATGAAATACACCGTCCAAACCTTGATTTTTTTATCTCTGCTTTTACCGTTTACCGGCACGCCCTATGCGATGGATCAAGAAGCAGCCTGCCTGGATGTAAACAATGCTTACATTGCTGGGCGCAGCACCAATAGATTCAGTGTGCGTCAAGTCGGCATTATGCCGAAGGGCGAGTCAAAGTTCCTGCGAGAATTGAAGTTGAATGGCGGCTCGGCAATCCAGCGGGATGACGGCGCTAAGCGTTGGGAAGAAACCGACTCGGGATGGACGCTTGACGGCGGAACTTACACCAAATTCTCATCCTGTGCCCCTTCCTCGCTCAAGGGCAAAAAAGGCGAGAAAATCTACGACTTCGTCTGGAAGTCTCTACCGTTTGAGGGCAACGGGACGATGTGGATTTCGCAAAATGGCAAAATGGCGAAGATGAGCCGAGAGCGTATCAGCCCGTCATGGTTCGCACCAACTGACAAGGTCGTGGATATCTACGACTACAATCCGAAACATGCTTTTATACCCGACGCGTGCAAAAGAGGCTGCGCCATCGTTCCAGGCTCTCCCTTGCCCTGACTTTACTAAAGTAAAAAATATCCGAATAAGCAGAATTTCAAAAACATTCCCAATATGTCGGGATATTTTTTAGAACCCGTACAAAAATCTTGAAATTACAGAGTAGGAGAATGTAATTAAATTCCACTTACGATAGCATCACGCACGCGAGAGAACCTGCCCATGCTGATGAATGTCCAGATATTGAGAGCATTTGCAGCATGCCTCGTCGTCTGGGCACATCTCAGCGAATTGTTTCCCGGCTCGTCGCTGCTCAGATACACACCCTATGGGCTGGAAGGTGTCGATCTCTTCTTCGTCATCAGCGGCTTCATCATGGTTTATACGACAAGCCAGCGCGTGACCGGACCTTTGGCCTTTTTGTTCAGACGATTTCTCAGAATTGCGCCGCTCTATTACATCGCGACGTTGCTGGTCATCCTGATCTTTCTTGTCATGCCAGCAGCGTTCAAATCGACAGAGGTCGATCTGCCTTCCATGGTGAAAAGTGCACTTTTCATTCCCTATCAGAAGTCCGAGGGACGCATCTATCCGCTCTATTATCTGGGCTGGACGCTGAATTATGAGATGTTCTTCTATCTGATGTTCAGCATCACGATCTGGCTCCGCTACCAGCTGCGCACTTACATTTGTTCCGCCATCATTCTGGCACTCACCATCGCCGGGCTGTTCATCCACGCCGATGAATACGGCATTCTGGCCTATGTCTACACACGGCCGATCATGCTGGATTTTGTGCTGGGAATGCTGATTGCACAGAGCGCGGATGGACTTCTCGCCAGGACCAACAGAAACACCAGTCTTTATGTCGGCTTGGGCTTCGTCGGCTTGGTGCTGATGTTCAGCCTGAACAAGATTTTCGACCCTGCCTATACGATAGCGCCCATCACCAACACGTTTTTCACACAGGGCGCACCGGCTGCCATGCTGGTTCTGGGGGCCGTTCTGCTGGAAAAGGCGGGGCGCGCAACAAGCCGCAACTGGCTGACCGCGCTTGGCGATGCCAGCTATTCGCTCTACCTCTTCCACTTCTTCATAGTGGCCTTCATCATCAAGATATGCGACCGTCTTCTGGTGCCGGAGATAGGGCGCGTCGGCGTCGCATTGGTCTCGATGCCACTGATGTGTTTGGCCAGTTACGTCATTTATGTGCTGCTGGAAAAACCGATGCACAGGTTATCCTCGAAAATTCGCTTCACGGCGCAGCGCGATCAGCGCGCGGACGCGACTGCCGGGTAAAGCCGTCTACTTCTTTTTCGCGAGGTTCAACGCCACAGCCGCGCGAACAAGCGCGGTCAGTGCCTGCTCATCGAGCCCCTCCCCCTCATGCACATCGATAGCGCGGCGGGTGTTGCCGTCCAGGCTGGAATTGAACAGGTTGTGGGGATCGGCAAGGGATGCACCGTGGGCGAAGGTCATCTTGACGACGGACTTATAGGTTTCGCCGGTGCAGATGATGCCGTGATGGGACCAGACGGGCACACCGCGCCACTTCCATTCCTCGGTGATGTCAGGGTCTGCCTCGGTGATGATGGTGCGCAGCCGGGACAATGTTTCGCCACGCCAATCGCTCAGTTCGGCGATGCGTTTGTCGATCAGAAGCGTGGCGTCTTGCGCTGAAACGGGATTGGTTTTGCTGGCCATGGGCATCCTCGGCAAACATCAGGCGGCGGTTCCGGGCCACAAATTAGCACATCCTCAGCAACAAGCGTGGAGATTTATGCAAAGCCCTGTGTGCGTCGCGTTCTGCCCATTTCCCCGAAGCAAAATCAATGCTAACGCTCACCTGTTCCAAAACGGGAAAACAGCGTGTTTCGAGTTCCATTTCTTGTTGCAATCTCGCTCATTATCGCCTTTGGCGGCGGCATACTGTCCACGCTTGCGGCGCTGGAGGCGACCGATGGTTTCGGCTCGATCAAGATCGGGGCCTGGGATGCCTTTCCCGAAGCGCAGACAATCGAGGCCGACCCCTATGCCAAGTCGCACCGGGCGGATGCGGGCAAGCTGCTCTATGGAACAGCCGAGGGCCTGAGCTTTACCGCTTCCATCGATAGCGCTGGCCAGCGCCTGACGGGCGAGTGCCGTTACCGACTGGCTGGCACCGTGCCCCCTTCCCGCTTCTGGACGCTTTATGCCGCCGATCAGCAGGGCAATCTTCTGGATGACGGCTCGGGCCGTCCCATCGCGCTCAATTCCCGCACGCTGCTGCATGCGCCGGATGGCAGCATGGATATCAGCGTGGCTGCGACTGCCCAGACCTACAATTGGCTGGCCGTGCCGAAGGGTGGCAATTTCAAGCTGGTGCTGACGCTGCTCGATACGCCTGTCGCTGGCAGCACCGGTCTTATCGACATCAAGATGCCGGAAATCCAGAAAACAGGATGCGGCAATGCTTAGGGTTCTCTTTGCCGTTTTTGTCGGTCTTGTGGGTGCAGCGGTTCTGCATCTGATCATCTTGTTGTCGATCCCGCATTTTTCCAACCGCGATGCTTATACGCGCTCGGTGGCGGAAGGCAGGGCGAATGTGTTTCATCTGCTGGATGACAGCCGTGAAAAGACCGAGCTTGGCAGTGGCGATCCCTTCATGCGGGTTGCCGTCTGCACTTTCGACATTACAGACAAGCCGGTACGGCTGGCGGCATTCGGGGCCGTGCCATTCTGGTCGGTGGCGATTTTCGACAGTGCGTCCAATGAAATCTTCAGCATGAACGACCGCACATCGGCGGGTGGAGAGCTGGATATTCTGGTGGCAAACCAGGTGCAGCTTGCGGCCATCCGCAAGGCAAAGCCGGAGGGGCTTGCGCAATCCATTCTGGTGGAAGCGGGCCAGAACAAGGGTTATGCCGTGTTGCGCACCATGGTGCCACAGCTAAGCTTCGTGGAAGAAGCGACCAGATTTCTGGGCGAAGCCAAATGCGAGCCAACGCCGTGGTCTTGAGCGGTCTTCAGACCCGTCAGATCAGGAACCGATAGCGGCATCCGTAGGAGCGACCACCGTCTTGCGCTTGCGTGGTTTCTTTCGCGTTTCCATCTTGATGTCGATGATGGGACGCTCATACCGTACGCCGGTGAAAAACAGCAATTGTGCCGGTCCGGTTGGAGGCCTGTGCGCATCTGCCGGTCTGCTTAAGCGGCGCCACGCCGCATAGAACGAAATGATGTCTGCCATTGTCTTCTCCTCTCAGGGGCATGACGCTTGTTTTGTTGAATAAACGCGCGGACGCTCAAGCGACGCGCGGGAATGCCATCACCACAACATTGTGCATTTCCAGTCCACAGACTGGCATGGGAGACGAGAGGCAGCTGCGGGTGCAACATTGCTTGCCACCCAGAATGCTAGATTTCATACCCCAAATCTAACACCGAATCTCATAACTGCCTATGGGATTACAAACATGTGGAGGTTAATTATTCGTTAATACTAATATTCTTGCCATGACACAAAACCCATTAAAATTTATTGCGATGCAGCATTTATTAACAGGGGCACTTCTCACAGTCCTGTGAACACAACTCAAGCGCGTCGCACAAAGTCATTGTATTTTATAACTATTTGCCGAAGACCGAAAAAGTAACAGGTCAGATTTCCACAAGATCACGTTTGACCATTGTCATTTTCCCCGTGTTTAAAGGGACTTAGCCGCCATGATAGCGGTCAGGGGCTCGCCATCCCGTGTTATCGACACGGCAGGCGAGTTCCCGCTAGCGCAGCAATGTGCATCTTTCAATGGCGCGGAATTTTCCAAAATTCTTTTCTTAAAAATTCACTGTGCATAAGCACAAAAAACCGCTTTGCGACATTGCTGGTTAACAGGGCGTCAACACGTTTGCTCTAATTTGAACGGATCGTTTTGTTTTGCGTCTCATTGGGTATTGCGTTGACCGACCGGTTTCGAGAATTAGAAAGGCCCAGTGCCGAGAGGAAGAAAGATGTGGTGCTAATGGCCACTGTATCGAGTTTTGAAGGGCTTTCGCACCCGTCCAAGTCCGAGCTTCGCCAGTTTGCGGAACTGTTCATGCCCCTGTTCACCGCCTCCACGCCGGAAGCGAAACGGGAAGCCGTGGCCGCACTCTCTCAAAACCCGAATGTGCCATCGGCAGTCGCCTTTTTCATTGCCAGCCAGCCCATTGGGCTATCGGCCCCCTTTCTGGTCTCTTCAAAGGCTCTGAACGACGACACGCTGATTGCGATTGCCCGCACCCAGGGTGGTGCGCATGCCCGCACCATCGTCCGCCGCGACGACCTGTCGCCCACCGTTATCGATGCGCTTGTGGGCCTGCGCCATTCCCGCCATGCGCCGACACGTCCTTCTGAGCAGGACGCCGCTGCCCTGCCCGCGCAATCGCGTTCCTTGCAGAAGACCATTGCCGACCGCGAAGAGGATTTGCGCCGCCAGCTTCGCACCATGGCACGCCAGCTCAACCGTCCGCACAGCGACAACCTTGGAGCACGCCGCCTGACGGATGTACAGGAAGCTCTGCTGGTGCGCTTTGCCCGCGAACGCAATGCGCGGCAGTTTTCCATGGCGCTTTCGGATTCGCTTTCGGCCAGCCACTGGCTGTCCGAACGGGTGATGCTGGATATTTCCGGTCAGCAACTGGCCACCACCATGACAGGCCTCGGCATGGACTTCGCCGATGCGGCTTTCGTGCTGGAATGTTTCTATCCGCACCTGAAGGTGCGTGATGGCGACATGACCAAGGCGGAAGCCATGCTTGAAAAGCTCGACCCCGGCCAGTGCGAAGACCGCATTGAAAACTGGCGTCGCGCTGACCGCTACACGGTCGATCCAAGCCGTCAGGAAGCCTCAGTTGCCGAAGAAGCAGCCACGGTTCAGAAGCTGGTGGTCAGACGCTGAGCCGTCTTATCAACCACACGCTAATGCCCCCAAAGATTGTATTTTTGACACAAGCGCCAGCGCCACAACGCTGGCGCTTTTTGGTTTTGGCACCCGGCCTCTGGCCAAACTACCGCCAGGGAAGCTCCACCGCCCCTTTTGCGAGTGCCGGAACTGGCAGAGCGCGAAAACCGTTGTGATTTCAAAACAGCCTCACAACCTCACGTAACGGTAATTATTCGCATAATAAAGTAACTCAAAATTTAGATAAAATAATGAACTGTTGCGCCGCAGACTTCATTCAAACATGGAGCCAGTAGACCAAGCGGAGGAGCGCAATCAACCAAAGATTGCGATTTGGTAACTGCTTGCTGCCCCGATGCAGGGGACGGCTACGCGCGATGTTTCAAAAATTTATTCCAGACCGCCTATGAGGCGGTTGACCACTGCCTTGAGGAAATCATGTCATTTCTGAAAAACACGAAAATCAAAACCAAGGTCATCTCGGTCATTGCCTTGATGAGCGCGGCGTCCATCGCCGGATTGGCCTATGTCAGCCTGCAGTACAAAAACACGGACAACCAGTACAGCGACTTCATCAGCAAAACCGCCTATGCTGCGGTGCTAAACGCACGCACGAGCGGTAACTTGAACGGCTTGGGGATGCAGGCTCTTCGCGTGTCCATAGTCGATCCCGCAAGCCCTGCTTTCGCGGAGGCTCTCAAGACCTTTACGGCGAATTTCAAACAAGCAAATGACCGCCAGACGCAAATGGCACAACTGGTCCCGGAGAAGACAGACAGCTCGCGCGAAGTTCTGAAGGGCTTTGCAGAAATTGAAACGATCATAAACAAGACCGTTTCCCTCGCCCAGAGCGGTCAGCAGGCACAGGCCCAGCAAACGGCTCTGGATCTGATGTACAAGATTACTGAAGTTTCCCCAAAAATAAGCGCGGCGACCGAACAGCTGATCAAGTCCGTAAACGACGGCAGTGATCAGCTGAGTGCAAACACTGATGACACTATCCTCACCGGCCTTATCGGCATCATCCTCGTTTCCGCCCTGCTCGTGGCCTTTGGCCTCTATATCTCCATTCAGGGCATTACCGCACCCATAGCCAGGCTTCGTGAACGCATGGCCTCGCTGGCAACCGGTGAGACAAAGGCTGAAATCGACGGCATGGACCGCACGGACGAAGTGGGCCAGATGGCCGCTGCCGTGCAGGTTTTCCGCGAAAACGCCATCGAGCGCATCCGTCTGGAGCGCGAAACCGAGGCCAACCGGTCGTCTTCCGAGCAGGAGCGTATCGCGCGCGAAAAGCAGAAGGCGCAAGAAGCGGCAGACGTGCAGTTCGCCGTGGACAATCTGGCTTCCGCCCTCTCCAAGCTTGCCGACGGCGACACCACGCACCGCCTGCGCGAGCCTTTCGCGCAAACGCTGGATGGCGTCCGCAATGACTTCAACAGCACCGCAGAACGGCTTCAGTCCACGCTGAACCGCGTGGCGCAGAATGCACGGGGCATCGATTCCGGTGCCAATGAAATCCGCTCTGCCGCAGACGATCTTGCCAAGCGCACCGAACAGCAGGCCGCCGCCGTGGAAGAAACAGCCGCCGCGCTGGAAGAAATCACAACCACGGTCAAGGACGCGACACGTCGCGCCCAGGAAGCCGGACAGCTGGTCAGCCGCGCAAAGCTTGGCGCCGAGCAATCGGGTAACGTCGTGCGCAAGGCCGTTACCGCCATGGAGCAGATCGAAAAATCCTCCGGCGAGATTTCCAACATCATCGGCGTTATCGACGAAATCGCCTTCCAGACCAATCTTCTGGCCTTGAATGCCGGTGTTGAAGCGGCACGTGCCGGTGAGGCCGGCAAGGGCTTTGCGGTCGTTGCACAGGAAGTTCGCGAACTGGCGCAGCGTTCCGCCAATGCGGCCAAGGATATCAAGGCGCTTATCACCACATCCAACACGCAGGTTGCGCAGGGCGTGCAGTTGGTTGGCGAAACCGGCGTTGCGCTGGAAACCATCGTGACCGAGGTTCAGGAAATCAACCGCCACGTCGCAGCCATCGCGGAATCGGCACAGGAACAGTCTTCCGGTCTTCAGCAGATCAACACTGCCGTCAACCAGATGGACCAGGACACGCAGAAGAACGCGGCTATGGTCGAGGAATCCACCGCGGCCAGCCACGGTCTCGCGCAGGAAGTCCACTCGCTCAACCAGTTGCTGGCGCAGTTCAAGCTTTCCGACGGCAGCCATGCCGGAAACGCAGCTCCAATGCGTGCCGCCTCATCCCATGACCGGCCATCCGCCTCGCCTGCCCGCGCGCTTGGCCGCAAGATCAGCGCTGCCTTTTCCGGCAATGCCGCGCTCGACACATCCAAGAGCAATTGGGAGGAATTTTGATGGATCACGCACCGATCACTAGCGGCGACGGCGCTCTTGAAATCATCGCCTTCATGCTCAGCGACCAGCAGTTCGCCGTGCGCACCACCTCCATCCGCGAAATTCGCGGATGGGCCCCCGTCACACCTCTGCCGCACACGCCGCCGGAAGTGGTGGGCGTGATGAACCTGCGCGGCACGGTCATCCCCATCATCGATCTGGCCTGCAAACTGGGAATGCCGCCTGCGGAAGCCAGCGAACGCAGCGCCATCGTCGTAACCAGCGTCAAGGGCAGGACAATCGGCATGATGGTGGATCGCGTGTCCGACATCCTCACCGTCTCCGCCGCGGATCTGCAGCCAGTCCCCGCCGCCGCCGGTCTGGCCACCACGGGCTTCGCCGAAGGCATCTTCGCCCGCGACAAGGTGATGATCTGCTTCCTCAACCTCGACGCCATCTTCGCCACGGCCGATCCTGAAAGCTGGGATGCGCAGACGGTTTAGTTTGGTAGGGTTTTTCTGCCCGGTATTGTAGGGCGGTGGGTGGGGCTAGCCCCCCTCTGCCCTGCCGGGCATCTCCCCCACAGGTGGGGAGATCGGCTAAACGCTTACCCGTCGCTCTATCCTCAACGTTTAAGATTGGCGAGAGGTCTCAACGAGTCGATCTCCCTCCTTCTGGGGGAGATGTCCGGCAGGACAGAGGGGGGTGAGCCCCACCCGCTGGCGCTGCCGCCTCAAGCAACAACCGTAAACAACCCCTCCACACTCTCCGTCTCAAGCTCCACCACCCACACATCACTATCGAAGCGCCGTTCCTTCTCCAGCAACGCCTCGACATCCTGCCCTTCGGCATTCGTCAGGCGACGTTCGAAGCGGCGTTCGGCTCTTTCCTCTTCGTCGTCGGAGAAGCTTTGCGGTGCGGGGCCGTAGAGGTTTTCCAGCCCGCCACGCAGGCGCTGGCGGATGAAGATGGCACCTGCGGCATCTGCGCCCTTGCGCTCCACGGCGGCGAAATCGCCTGCGGAAAAGACGCGGCGGATCAGGGCGGAGACAAATATCTCAGATTTTAAGCGCATAGCGACGCAGTATCACAAAGCGCCGATGGATTTCAGCTTTTTCAGCACCGCTTCATTCGGCTCACCGGTTTCCGGCAGGCGGTAGTGCTTTTCGAAATTGCGAATGGCGGTGCGGGTCTGTTCGCCTGCCATGCCATCCACCTTCACATCGGCATAGGCGATGTTGACGAGGCCCTGCTGGATTTTGGCCACCAGATCCTTCGTCACTGACTTGGCAGATCCGCCTGAGGTCAGCGAGATGGATTGCGGCTTGGGCGCGTTGGCTTCGGCATTGCGGATGGCGGCGGCCACGGGATCGATGGCCACGCCGCCGGTATTGGCGCTGGCGGGCCGATCCTTCGGCAAGGCCTTGGGGATAGCGGCAACCGTGGTGGCGCTGTCGATTTTCAGCGCGGAGAGAATGCGGCTCGTAGGCTCGCCGGTCTGCTCCATACCGACCGTTTCCTCGAAGAAGAGAATAGCCGCAGTGGTACGTGGTCCGGTCATGCCGTCTGCCGGGCCTTCGTAAAGACCGCGACGGGCGAGTTCACGCTGGATTTCTGCCACCAGTTCGGAGGGAGGATGCGGCGTGGCCTGTGCGATGGCATTTGCCACAGGGTCCGCTGGCTGGGCAGCGGGTGCTGCCGCCGGTGCCTGTGGTTGCGGCGTATCGGTCTGGCGCTCTATGCGGAAGGTGGTGACGTTGCCGTGGTCTCCCAGGCCCGAGGCCAGGCGATAACCGGGAATGCCGTTGGGGTTTTCCTCATCGCGCGTGCGCAGGAAGGGCGACGGGTGGTGGCCGGGCTGGTACCAGAGTGCGTTGGCGGCAACGAAGCCGAAGACGACGAAAAAGGCCGTGCAGCCGCCAACCAGTTTGGGATGGCGCAGAATTTCCTGTCCTATGGCGAGTGCTGCCACAGAAACGAAACCGGGCTCCTTGCGGGCAGGTGTTTTCCTAGGCGATTTTCGCTTTGGCGCGGCCATCCGCAACATCCTCCTTCATCATGTTTACCGCACCGGCAGCCTGCTGCTTGAGGCGTGGCGGAAACTCCACGGGACCTCTGCCATCGTCACCATCCGTGCCATTCGTTTGGCCGGAGCCATCCGCAGGCAACAGGATCGTCACGACGGTGCCTTCACCGGCGCGGCTGGAAATCGCAAAGCTGCCGCCATGCAATTCCACCAGCCCCTTGACCAGCGAAAGACCCAGACCCGTGCCTTCATAGCGGCGGGTATATTCATTCTGCACCTGCATGAAAGGCTGGCCCAGAAACGCAATCTTGTCCGCTTCGATGCCGATGCCGGTATCGCTGACGGTGAGTTTCAGCATGCGGCCTTCCAGCGATGCGTCCATGGAGACCACACCACCCGATTCGGTAAACTTGATGGCATTGCCAGCCAGATTGATGAGAACCTGCTGGATGGCGCGCTGATCTGCCACCACTTCGCCGATATCGCGCTGAATGCGGCTGGTCAGCGTCAGGCCCTTCTGGCGGGCCTGAAGACCCAACATGCCTTCGCAGGTGGCGATGGCGTCTGCAATGCGGAAAGGCTCCATCAGCAGTTCGTAACGGCCCGCTTCCAGCTTGCTCATATCCAGCATGGTGTTGACGACAGACAGAAGATGCGCGCCGGACTGGCGGATGAGCGAGACATATTCGCGCTGGCGATCGTTCTCCAGCTTGCCGAAATATTCACCGGCCAGAATATCCGAAAAGCCCAGCACGGCATTGAGCGGCGTGCGCAATTCATGGCTGACGGCAGCGAGGAAGCGCGACTTGGCATCATTGGCCGATTCCGCCTCCGCAGCCTTGCGGGCAACCTCGTTGCGCAGCAGTTCCTTTTCGGTCACATCACGCAGCTGGCCGATAACGCTGGTCAGCCTGCCGAAACGGTCACGCTCGGCGGTGATATCCATGCGCGCATGAATGAACTGCGTCTGGCGCGCGGCAATGGCGTTTTCAAAGCGCAGATCGGCAATGGCGTTATCGTTGCCCTGACGCAGCGCATCGAAAGCCTGCATCAGGCCGATACGGTCGGAAACATGCACCAGTTCGGCAAAGAGGTGGCCGGTGCAGCTCTGGAAATGGGCGGGAAACTGCTTGAGATCGCGGCCCGAAACGCTTTTGACGACGCCATGCTCATCGAACACCAGCAGCAGGCCGGGAACCTGGCTTGCCAGCACCATGTTCTGTGCAGGCGCAGCAGCGACCTCTTCCAGCTTCAGCGGTTTGCGGAAAGCGATGAGCGAGGCGGCGGCGGCAAGAAAGACGGCGATGACGGTGGCAACGCCCAGCGGCAGCGCAACGGAGACGGAAAAGGCAAGGCAGAAAACGGCAGGAACGACGAACAGCGCGGTGAGACCGAATGCCACCAGACGGCGCAGGGCATGGACCGTGGCGGTCCGCACGCTGGCGTCTTCTTCCATGCGCGAAAGCCACATGCCGGTGGCATGATCGATCAACGCAATCGCTTTTTCCGTTATATTACGCAATACCTGAACACCGAATTCCAAAGGGGCGAGAGCGCCCTTAACCATGCCCGACAATAGGGGCCTGCGACTTAAGGAAAGGCTAAAAGCAGGCACCGCTACCGGGCTTAAAGCAGGGCCGAATCCCATTTCGGGGCATTTGCGGCAGACTTTGTGTTTCATGGTTAACGACGGGTAAGCGAAGGATTTCGTTATATTTTTCCCATTGCGTTAATCTTTGTGGCAACGGCATGTGCCGCTATCCCCTGCTTTTGTGGGCCACCGCCGCAATTATGCTTAACATGGACCGTTAAAGTTTGAGCGAAACGTCATTCTTAGTCCTGTCACGGAACAAATAGATACAATTTGAATTAAATCCTGCCGGTTTTCGCAAATGGCTGTTGGTCTCTTGGTTCTAGGGTGATTCCAAGCCCGGACAACAGGGCAAACACGGACGACCCGAAAAGGGCGACGTTTGAACAGGGTAGTTTCGCAATGTGGTTTTTGATCAAGTCATCGATCTTCTTTTCGCTGGTTCTGGTGGCGCTGTCCTACTTCGGTGGGTCGAGCGACAGCACTTCGCAGACGTCGCAGATGAACGTGGCCGGCGCCGTTTCGGCTGCCAGCGAAGCCTACCGTTATGTCAGCGCCATCTGCGTGGAAAAGCCTGATGTCTGCGTCAAGGGCGCCGAAACCTTTCATGCGCTGGGTGAAAGAGCCCGCGAAGGCGCAAAAGTCGCCTATCAGCTAATCGACGCACAGCTGGCTGGCAGCAGCGAACCCGCCGCCAAGCTGGCCGATACCACCCCTGCCGCACCCGCCGTCACCGTGCCTGCCGCAACCATCGACGTGGCGCAGGAAAGCGACGACATCAAAACCGGTACCATCAAATCCCAGCCCTACGTGCCCCTGCCCCTGCGCCGCCCGGCACCTTGAGCAGCACAGACAATTCCGATTTCAGGTGAGGCCACCCGCCTCCTGCCCGCCCTTGCGGCTCGTGATCGAGCCGCCTGACTGCCCGACTCCTGGGCCCTGCACGAATTTCCCTTCGTCGCAGGGCTTTTTTTCGCTGATCTGGCGGTTCAATTCGGAGATGGTTTGACCTATATGCAAAGCATGTAAGCATCCCGCTTCCCTCATTCCTGTGCCTGTCACAGGAATCCAGCCAGCCCAAGTCTTTGGGCTGAGAAGAGTCTTCCCGCCGCGCCGACGCGCGTCGACTGGATTCCTGTCAAGGACAGGAATGAGGAGAAGCAGGACTGCAGCGTGAAACGAACGGATAATGGACAGATGGCCTCTCTCGACAAGATCATGGACGACTTCGCCTTTCTCGATGATTGGGAGGATCGCTACCGCTACGTGATCGAGCTTGGCAAGGATTTGCCCGATCTGGCCGAAGACAAGAAGACCGCCGAGAACAAGGTGCAAGGCTGCGCAAGCCAGGTCTGGCTCGTCAGCCATAGCGATGGTTCGGCCGACCCGATCCTCACCTTCGAGGGCGATTCCGACGCCCATATCGTGCGCGGCCTCGTCGCCATCGTCATGGCCGTCTACTCCGGCAAACACGCCTCCGAAATCGCCGGGCTCGACGCCATCGAAGTCTTCGGCAAGATCGGCCTTGTCGAACACCTCTCCTCCCAGCGTGCCAACGGCCTGCGCTCCATGATCAACCGCATCAGAGCAGAGGCGCAGCTGCTGGCAGCGTGAGCATATCCGCATTGACAAAGTAAGGAATTTTCCTTACTTTTTGGGCTCGCAATGGAGTTCGAAATGCCCGCTTTGTTGAAAAAAGTCAGCACGATTACGGAAAAGGGCCAGGTCACTGTGCCGAAATCCGTGCGGGATGCGCTTGGCCTGGGATATGGCGGGCGCATAGCCTTCTACATCGATGAAAACAGACATGTCTCGATAGAGAAGGAAGTGGACGAGGAAGACGATCCCGTCATCGACGGCTTTCTCGCATTTCTCTCGCAAGACATGGAAAAGCATCCCGAACATATTCAGGAGTTTCCCGAGGCGCTGCGCCAGCGAATGATGGAACTGACGGAGGGTGTCGAAGTCGATCTCGATGCGCCGATCGATGGCGATGTGACGATCTGACATGCCTGTCATTGATGGCTGGACCGTCCGTGCGCATCCGCTTCTGCTCGACCAGCTTGAAAAGCTGACGGCAAGCGTAGAGCATCTGGCTCGGAAAGACCCCGAAACCTATCGCAACAATGCCAACACCAAGTTGCTGGCAGCACTTCAGTCCCTCCTGTTCGACAAGATTCCGCAAGACCCAACCGCCACATCCTATGTGCAGGGCAACACACTTGGCACGACCCGCCGCCACTGGTTTCGAGCCAAATTCGGCGGCGGGCGATTTCGCCTGTTTTTTCGCTACAGCACCAAGGCGAAAGTCATCATCTTCGCGTGGGTGAATGATGAAAACACGCTGCGAACATATGGTGCCAAAACCGATGCGTATGCCGTGTTCAAAGACATGCTCAATGATGGCAACTCGCCGGATGAGTGGGAAAGGCTGCTCAAAGCAACATCGGACAGCAGTGTGGAAAAGCGTCTCGATACGGCCTTCGATTCCGCGAAAGGGAAGAAGGCGTAAAGACCATCGCTCCACCCACCGGCTACCTCACACACGCGGCCGATACCCCTCCGCACCCCAGTGGTGGCTCTCCCGTTTGCGCGCTGCGGGCTGTGGCGGGTTATAGTGCCGGGCAAGGGCCAGCAGAGCGGTGCGTAACATGAGTTTGGCGGAGCGGACGGGCCATTGGCGTTCGCGTTCCACCAGTTCCAGCCCTTTTTCGAAACAGCAGACATCGATGGCGACGCCTGACAGTTCCGGGCCCATCGCGTCCGCTGCTCTTGAGAAGCGGTTGCGCGCGGCCATGGCGGTGTCGGTTAGGTCTTGGGCGCCGTTGGCTTGGCCTTTGACGCGTTTCGACAGGCGCGGCTCCCAGGAGGCGGTGATGCGGGGGCTGAGTTGGCCGCGGTGGAAATCGCTGGCCAGTCTTTCGCCTGCGTCCAGCGCTTCTGCGGGGAAGAAGGGCTGGCCGTCGCGATCTTTCAGCCGCAAGAGGGCCAGAAGCGGCGAGGACAATTCGTTGCGCCGCGCGGTCTGGCGCGCGCCTTCGATTTCCACAGAGACCAGATCGCAAAGACGGTGCTGCTCCTGAAAAATCTCGTCGCGTTCCTTGACCATGGCGCGTTTGAGGAAAGCGCTGGCGGTGTCGCAGGGGGTGAGCCGGTTTTCCTCCATGCGCAGCAAGCCGGAGGCAAGACCCTGCTCCAGCACCTGTTTTTCCATGCTCCGAGGCTCCGGCGTGTGATCGACGTTGATTTCGACCTGCGCGCCGCAATCCTTCACCTGCGCGGGGCCGCGCCCGATGAAACGCAACAGGCGCACCAGCCCGCGTTCGATGTGCTTCTCTTGCTTGCTCTTTCCCTCAGTCATGGTCACCTGCCTGAAGCGTTGCGAGAAGCGGCTTTGCCTGATCCTCGACAGCCGTCACGAATTCATCGAAACCCGGATCGTCACGGCGGTCTTCCACCCGCTGGCATGCGATGCTGACAGTGGAGCGGTCCCGCCCGAAGCAGACGGCGACATTTGGGAGGGGCAGAGACAGCGTGACATGGCAGACATAAAGCGCGATCTGGCGGATATGCAGCATGGCATGCCGACGATCCCGCCGCATCATGTCGCGATCCACGATCTGCGCAAATGTCTCATAGGTGATTTCGCGCACCCGCTGGCAGGCAGCGCGATGCGCCATGGGAACCGCTGGTGGCGGGCTGAGGCTGGCGGAATAAGCCGGGCCAAAGGCCGGTTCCGCGCTGAAGGTTTCAAGATGGAAGGGCATGATGCAACTCCTGACTAAATAGGAATTAATTCATACACCATCAAATCGGCAGCATCAATCTCAGAAATAGGCTCGAAAAATGATGGATAAAAACTTCTCTATATAGAGAAAGAGGATTATTTTCTTATTTCAAGTGAGCGTTCAACCTCGGCGGCTGGCCTGATCGCGTTTTTCGTTAAGGCGTTTCAAATCCACTTGACAGTTTTTCGATTCGAGCGCATCTACCTACACATGATCAACGCACGCGCACCCATTTCCTGCACGTATTTTTGGGCCTTCCTTTAAGGGCGGCTCGACAGATCACTTTGTCAACAAGCCGCCGTCAGGCGGCTTTGTTGTTTTCAAACGTCCTGACGGCACTACACCAAGAAACCGAAGGACGAGACAATGACCGAAGACAGCCTTCTGACCCTGCCGAGACCGCCCGTCGTGACCATTCGTGGTGCGCGCAAGGCCGATTTGCCTGAGCTGAACGAGATGATCACCCTGCTGGCCGCTTACCATGGCGATGCGGCGGCGATCACGCCGGAGAAGCTGGAGCGCGATCTTTTCGCACAGATGCCCTGGATCACCGCATTGGTGGCAGAGGCGGATGGCGAACTTATCGGTTACGCCATTCTCGTGCCGCAGTACCGCGCGCAGGAAGGTCGTCGCGGCATGGATCTGCATCATTTGTTCGTGCGGGATGGACACCGCGGCCACGGCACCGGCCAGCACCTGGTGGCCCGCGCACGCGACGTTGCCAAGCGCTGCGGCTGCGACTACCTCTCCGTAGGTGCTGCGACCGGAAACTTCGCTGCCCATAAATTCTACGAAAACATGGACTTCGTGCCGCGCCCGGTCACCGGCATGCGCTTCATGCAGGCGCTGGCTTAAAGCGCCCGAGGGGACGGAACCGACACCGCCGTTTTCAGGTTTTGCTTGACGGCTGGACATCCGTCCGCTGATCTTGATGTCTTTGATTGCAGGAGAAGACAATGCCACGTATCGCCTTGGCTCTGACCGAGGACTTTGCCGACTGGGAACCCGCTTTGCTGGCCGCCGCAGCGCGCGGTTATCTGGGCGTCGATATCATCACCGCGTCGCCGGATGGCGCGCCTGTGACCTCCATGGGTGGCCTCAACGTGACGCCTGACATGGCCTATGATGAACTCGACCCGGAGACGATCCATGCGCTAGTCATTCCCGGCGGGCTGATCTGGGAAAAGGGTGCCGCGCCTGACTTTACCGATCTCGTCCACCGCTTTCGCGCCCAGCACCGCGTGGTGGCAGGCATTTGTGCCGCAGCCAGCGCGCTGGCGGGAACCGGCGTGCTGAATCATGTGGCCCATACCGGCAACTCGCTGGAGTCCCACGGTAAATACGAGACCTATCAGGGCGCGGACCACTATCGCGACCAGCCACAGGCGGTGAGCCACGAAGGCATCGTCACCGCCCCCGGCAGCGCACCGGTAACATTCACCGCCGAAGTGCTGAAGGCGCTCGACCTCTGGGGGCCGGAAGCGGAAGCCGAGATTTCAGTGTTTTCCGCTGAGCATCGATGACGCAAAGCCACTTACCTGTGAGCGATCATCCCTGACATCAGAGACCTGTGGGCACTGACGCCCGCAAGGTTTCCATCCGCGACAGCCAGCGCTACGGACGCCATGGCGCGCGCAGCATCGCCGCAGGCAAACACGCCGGATATGCTGGTTTCCTTCATCGCGTCCGTCTTGATGATGGAGCCTAGCGGCCCGGGCTCCAGATCGAGGCCAAGTTGGTTCGGGATCGTGGTGGCGATCTCAATCGACGCAAGGGCGAAGAGCCCGGCAAAGGAGAGCGTTCGGCCATTGGCAAGCTGCACATCGGCATGACCTTTGAGTGCTTGCACGGCACTGCGCTCAAGCGTGACACCACGGGTGGCAAGCGCTGCGAGCTGATCGGCGTTGGGCTCGAAGGCATCATTGAGAAGAAGCGTCGTTGGCCCCCAATCGGGAAGCATCAGGGCATGGTGCATGGACAGTTCCGATCCGGCAATGACGCCGATCTGTCCCTGGTTCAGTTCGTAGCCATGGCAATAGGGGCAGTGGAACACGGTTTTTCCCCAACGTTCCGCCAGACCTTCGATGCCGGGTAGAATGTCCTTCACGCCGACGGCGAGTATCAGCGTTTTGGAGAGAATTCGCGTCTCTGCAACCATGACTTCGAACAAGCCTGCTGCCGTATCACCCACCTGCGATATCCGTCGAGCCGCATCCGCCCGGCCAGACAACCATTGCACAGTTGGATATTGCGCCACCTGCGAGCGCGCCGTCGCGGCAATGACGGCCGGATCGACACCATCCTGCGTGATGAAGCCGTGGGAATGTGAGGCGAACCGATTGCGCCTCAGGCCGTCATCGATGACGAGCACCCTTCTGCGGGCGCGGCCCAGTTGTAGTGCAGCCGATAGCCCAGCATAGCTGCCTCCGATGATGATGACGTCGTAGATCGGGTCGTTCATGGCTGGCTCCTTTTCTCGCAACAACATAAGTGTCGTGATCATGCAGAGTCAATAGTCACGACACTTCATTTGTATCATGAAGCAATCGTGCTATAGATCGACGCGATTTGCAGAAGGAATTTGAGGATGAGGCAGGACAGTCGGCTTTCGCGTATGCTGCATGTTTTGATCCACATGGACAAACACGATGGGGCGATGACATCGGAGATGATCGCGCAGATGCTGGACGCCAACCCCGTGGTGATCCGCCGCACGATGGCGGGCCTGCGCGATGAGGGTTTTGTGCTGTCAGAAAAAGGCCATGGCGGCGGCTGGAGGCTTGCTCGCCCTCTCGATCAGCTAACGCTTCTCGATATTTATTGCGCCGTTGGCGAGCCATCCATCTTCGCTGTTGGACCTGCCTATGACATGCCGGGATGCCAGATCGAGCAGGCGGTCAACGCGACACTGAAGGGCGTGTTCGATGAGGCTGAGCAACTGTTGCGCAGCCGGTTTTCACAGGTCACGCTGGCCGATGTGGCGAAGGGGCTTGCAGGATAGCGTTGATATCCGCCTTAGCCGCGATCGAGCACGCGGCAGGAGGGGACTGGCCCATCTGGAAGCGCATGTGTCATCGCCCGTCTGAGATCGCGGCTGTTGATGTGCAGGCTGCGGTCGAAGGGTAGAGCGAGCCGGATGATCTTGGTGGCGGCTGCGCTCAAGAATGCCTGCTGGTGTTCCGCGAAGAATATAAGGCAGGCCTCCGTGCCCGGCTCTTGCGGCAGAAGCGACTTGAAGGCCAGCCGGTGCATGGCGCAGAGCGCGCCATGACCGGGGACGGAAAAACGCAGGGCTTGAAGCTCATCACTCCATTCCACTGCGTTTTCCCGAGCTTGCGTCATGTTACTTGGCCGTCTCGAAACGCTTGAGGAACAACCCGCTCAACGAGCCGAGGATCAGCCAGAATACGAAGCTGGTAACGGTGGCGAGAACCACGAAACGGCGCTCCAGCGGCAGAGGCGCCAGCGCGTGGTCACCTTCCGGCGGCAGCGGAGCGCCGATGATGTGCGGCGCGACGATGAGCACCAGGGCAAGAATGATCGCCCATGGCTCACCCCGTTTGAAGGCCAGCAACGCAATGCCGCCCGCCGTTGCGGCAACGGTTGCGATCCACCAGATCTGCCGTGCTTCAAGCGCAGCAGCCGGGCTGCCCGGTAGTTCCGGCGGCAGGCCGATCATCGGGGCGAGCATGACCGCAGCAAAACCGGCGAGACCCCAGAACAGACCTTCCCGCCAGCCGCCCTGCGTGCTGCGCAGCGAAATCAGCGCTGTCAGAACGAGCGCGTAACCGATTGATGTCAGCACATTGGCGGCGACGGTATAGGCGTTGCGCTCGAAACCATCGGCAGGTGCCCATGCTTCTGCATCATGATGATGGTCAGCAGGTGTTGCCGCATCATGGCTGTGGGCGGGGGCTGCTTCGCCACCAGCGCTTTCAAAAGTTTCCGCCTGAAGAATGAGCGGCGTGGTGCCGATGGCCTGCATGGCGCTGACGGCGAGACCGGCAATCAGCCCCACCAGAACGGCAGAAAAGACGATATTACGGAAAAATGGCATGGTTGATCTCCCCTCAATGGCAAGGGAAAGCGTTGGCATGGCGCGTATCATGCGCCGCATTGTGCACGGCTTCGACATGCGAAAAGCCCACGAAGCCGACGATGAACAGGCCGAGCGCGGCTGCCGTCAGCGATTGCGCGATTTTCGATGTTTTGGATGAGACGGCAGATGATGCCGTATTCTGCTGGATAGACATGGTGACCCTTTCCTGTGCGGGTGGGCGCTGTTCTGATCAAACGCCGCACGACCGCATTCAACATTCACCACGGGGAAAAGAGACACAGGGTTTTAAAGGTCGGGCGAACCGACCTGCCAACCGTGCTTGCCCGGACACCCCGCCGGTATTGACGACACTTCACGCAATGGCAGGTCTCCTGGCTTGCGGGTCGTAACCTTGAAAACACCTTCCCGATCCTTCTGTTTCGCATCGTACTTTACGAAATCGAAGATGATTTCGCGTCGATGCGCCAGACCAGTGGCATTTCGTTTTCAGGCTATCCGCTCACAGTTGCGGGGGCAGCCACGAATCAAAGCGTGAGGCTTCTATCGTGTTCCCTTTTCACTTTCCGGGCGAACCCGGAAAGACCATCACACCTATTTCATGCGCTGTCGTAGGGAGCGAGTCAAGCCGGCAGCACCATAGCCGACCTGCAAAATATATCATTAGGTGTTCTTATAAATTTAACAAACTTAAAGTTGAATTTACCCGCACCTGAACATTCCACTCCTATCGAGCGAGGCTAGCGTGGCAGATTTTACGACCGTCAATCCAAAGTCCGGCGGATTTCATACGGGCAAGAGCATCAATGATAAAATGGAGTTAGGCATTTATAAAGTTGCCTATGTTGCCGTAGGAACGGGACAGCTCACGACGTTCACCAGCAATGAACTTCATGCAGCAGGCAGCTATGACAAACTCGGCAAGAACGGGAAATTTGACATCAGCGTAACGCCCGATGGCAATCTGTTCCAAGTTGCAGTGACCATCACGGGTGACTACGCCGATCAATCTCGGAAGTTTGCTGCGACTGCAACGCAGGTCAATGCACATTCCGTCAGGCTTGATCAGCAAGGAGGCAGCCTGTCCCTCACGCTGACACAAAACAACGGCACATGGCCGGTCATCTCTGCCAAAATCGACATCACGATCAGTTGGGAGTCTATCGGGCTTTACGTCCAACCAGCCTAAGCACGTCCCCGCATATACCGTCGTGGTTGACGAAAGTCACCGCGACGGTACTGCCTTGAGATAGGCCGCAATCGCATTGCGGTCTTCGGCTGTCAGGTGTGCCATGTTCTGCTGGACCTTGACCATGGAGCCGCCGGCGCTGTCGAAATCCGGGGTGAAGCCGGTTTCGAGATAGTTGGCGATATCGGCTTTCGTCCATGAGCCGATGGCCTGCGAGCCGGGCGTGATATCGGGAATGCGCCCCTCACCTTCCGGGTTCGGTCCACCGGCCAGCCACTGGTCTTTCAGGAAACCGCCCAGCGCATCACGCGGGGTGTGACATTCGCCGCAATGGCCGGGGCCTTCTACAAGATATTGGCCGCGCACGACCTCTGCATCCGCATTGGCGAGCTCCACGCGCGGCTGACCCTTGTCGAAATAGAGGAACTTCCAGCCGCCGAGGCTGAGGCGGATGTTGAAGGGGAATGGCAGATCGTGGCCGGGCGCATCATTGCTGCTGGCGGGCAGGGTTTTCAGATAGGCGAAGAGATCGTTGATGTCCTGCGGCGTCATCCGCGCATAGGATGCGTAAGGGAAGGACGGATAGAGATGTTCGCCTTGTCTGCCCACGCCGCGCGTCATCGCATCACCGAATTGCGCCACCGTCCAGCTGCCGATGCCGTGTTGCGGATCGGGCGAGATGTTGGGCATGTGGAAGGTGCCGAAGGGGCTTGGCAGCGCCTGCCCGCCGGACAGCGTCTTTAGCGCATCGCCGGTGGCATCCGGCGCGGCGTGACAGCTGGCGCAGCCGCCTGCCCAGAACAGGGTTTCACCATTGGCGAGATTGGGCTCGCCCAGATTGGCCCAATGGCTCGGTGGCTGGCGCTGAGGCGCTGTGACCCACATGAAAATGCCGAACCCGGCAACGCCCGCAACAACAGCGCCACCCGCCAGCTTCGCCCAGATGGAAGCCATCGCCTTCTCCGATTCAATCAAAATTCAAAATGCAAAAAGGCCCGCCGGTTGAATGGCGGACCTTGGCGATGACAGATTACTTCTTCAGACGGTATGTCTGGTGGCAGCTGCTGCAATCGGCACCCAGCGTCTTGAGGGCTGCGCCCACGCTGGCCTGATCCGTTGGCAATTGCGCCAGAACCGCATCCGCATCCGTGCCGAGCTTTTCGGACTTCGTCTTGAAGTCTGCAAAGTTCTGCCAGATGGCAGGTGCGGCGGCGCCGCCTTCAGAACCGGCAGGGAACTGGTCCGGGAACGCCTTGGCATTGGCACTGATGGTGGTGACGGCGGTTTTGACCACGTCCGCATCATAGGGCTTTTCACCCTTGGCGATGGAACCCAGCGCGCCCATGGCACCGCCGATACCCTTCATCAAGCCTTCGCGCTTTTCGACCTCGCCGGCTGCGGAAACCGCACCGGCGCACAGACAGCCTATCATTATGGACGCGGCAATGGTTCTAAGCTTCATCATCTCTCTCCTGATCCGCATGCTGGCGGGGTGTATGCTTCGTATCGCTTCATGCCTATCGCAAATTCACTGCACAGCTTTTCGACAGGCGCGACGAACGCACAAGAAGATGCCCGCTTCCCATGGCAAAAAGAAGTCACATTCCGGTGATTTCTGGAGCGAAATCAGGCGCATATCAGCGATGTGCGATAGCTTCCCACAGCGTGAAACCGGCAACCACGATAAGCAGCAAACCGGCGGCGCGGCCGATGAAAATCGTCACATGCGGTGAAGACACCAGCAAATCCCGGCTTTTGCCCGCTGTCAGCGCCAGAGTACCATAGACCACAAGCTGCGTTGCCGCCGTCATCAGCCCCATGATGATGCCCTGAATCCAGACAGGGCCATAGATCGGCTTTAAAAATTGCGGGTAGACGGCCATCATGAAAAGATAGGCCTTGGGGTTGGACAGGCATGTCACGATGCCACGCCGGAACGCCCGGCGGGCCGACGCGCTGGCACTCACCTCATCCCCCTCCACCACGATGGAACTGCGCATGAGGCCGATGCCGACCCAGATCATATAGCCGGCACCGAAGATCATCAGTGGCGTGAACAGCTTGGGCATGAGGCTGGCAAGAAGCCCGACACCGATGGCACCGTAAAGCGAATGCACGACCCCGCCTGCCATGATGCCGGATGTGGCCGCAAGTCCTGCCTTTCGGCCTCCGGTCAGCGAGCTTGCCAGAACGAGAAGCATGTCGATGCCCGGCAAGATGATGATGCCGAACAGGAGCGAGAAATAAAGCCAGAGATTTTCGGTGTAAGTCATCGTGAGTATTCCTGAAAATATAACAGTCGCAAAATGGTGTCGCCATATCGCGCCAAGTCATCCGTTTTTCCGGGGAATATCAAATGAATAAGTGTGGTGATTTCATCTCGCTGGCGATACGTTTCGCCTGCCCGCGCAACAGCGTGTTGCACCGAACATGTCGTGAGATAAGGCGTTCACAGCGTGAGCGTGCGGCTGTCTTCGCGGCCAAATCCGCGAATCTCGATGCGATCTGCATAGAGATCGGCAATCGCGAAAGTGTTTTCGCTTAGCGTATCCACCATGCCCTTGAAGTTGAGAAAATGCGTATGTCCCAGCTGCCCGTAATTGCCGGTGTGGTTGTGGCCGCAGAACCAGGCTCTGGCGCTTGGTTGCGCGGCCAGCAGGTTCAGCACATCAGGCGCGTCCCACATATTGTGCGAATTTTCGGGATAGAGCGGATAGTGGCAAAACAGAATGGCATGTTCGCCCGCCGCATCGGCTGCATCCAGCGTTTTTGCCAGCCAATGCAATTGCTCGTCGCTGAAAGAAGCGTTCCAGTCCTGCGCATTGATGGCACCGGCCTCCTGCAAAGCAGCCAGTCTCTTCTCGGCCAGCGCGCGGCGCGGGTCGCCGGGTGGCGGGGCAAACAGGCTGACGTCATTGCCATCCAGCACCACGAAACGGAAATGGCCGATGGAAAAATCATACCATGCAGACGGCATGCCGAGGCGTGCATGGATTTGGCTCAGATATTCCGGCGCGACGGCGAAGTCATGGTTGCCGGGCAAGAGAACCGAGCGGTGTTTAAGACTGTCATAACAGCCCAAAATCGCATCGAAATTCTCCCAACCGCGATCGATGATATCGCCCAGCGTGACGACGAAGGCTAGGTCTTGGGCGTTGAACACATCGATGGCTTCCGCCAGCTTGCGCGGGCTTTCCGCGTAATAACGGCCCATGTCCGGGCGTGGCGCGATATCGGCATATTGGGGATCGGCAACGATGCCGAAGGAGAAGAGCGGTGCGGATGTGTCTGTCATGATGCCCCCGCATAGGCCGGGCGAATGACACGCATATGACAGAACGAAAACACCCGGCGCTGAGGCCGGGTGTTTGCAGAATTTCGTAAGGCAGACCTTACTTGGAAGCGGCTTCGTAACGCTCCAGAACGTAATCCCAGTTGATGAGATTATCGACGAAGGCTTCGAGGTACTTCGGACGCAGGTTGCGGTAGTCGATGTAGTAGGAGTGTTCCCATACGTCGACGCCGAGGATCGGGTCTGCGCCGTGAACCAGTGGGTTTTCGCCGTTTGGTGTCTTGGAGATTTCCAGCTTGCCGTTCTTGACGGACAGCCATGCCCAGCCGGAGCCGAACTGCGTGGTACCGGCAGCGATGAAATCTGCTTTGAACTTGTCGTAGCCGCCGAGGTCAGACGAAAACGCCTGCTCCAGCTTGCCGGGCAGCTTGTTTCCGCCGCCGTCCTTCTTCATCCACTTCCAGAAATGGACGTGGTTGTAGTGCTGGGCAGCGTTGTTGAACAGGCCGGCATTGGTGCCGAAGGACTTCTTGACCACTTCTTCCAGCGAAAGATCTGCAAGGCCAGCTTCAGCAGCAAGCTTGTTGCCGTTGTCTACATAGGCCTTGTGGTGCTTGTCGTGGTGAAACTCGAGCGTTTCGCGCGACATGTAAGGCGCCAGCGCATCGTAATCGTAAGGCAGTTCGGGAAGTTCAAAGGCCATGGTTTTACTCCTTGTTGCAGCGGCGTGACCGCTCCTTGAAACCGTGTGCGCGGACCATAAGAGCGGACGTCATCGGAGGCAACCTGTGAAATATCAAAATGTTCCGGCAAAAGAGAAAATTCCACTCATGCCCCTCGAAAAACACTTTTCACCTCAAGGTTGGCGTACCGATCAAAGAAAATCCGTTCGCTTTGCGGACCATAGACCAAGGATATTGCCATGAGACGACAGTTCCTCGCCGCCGCTTTCGCCAGCCTCATCGCCCTGCCCGCCGCCGCATCCTCCGGCGATGCCTGGCAGGAATTTGCAGCCGATGTTCAGGCCAAGTGCCTTGCCGCATCGAAAGACGCGATCGTGGACGCAAAGGCAGTGGTCGATCCAACCGGCAGCGAACATTACGGCCTCGCCATCCTGACCGGCAAGGCCAAGGGCACCGAAACTGTTATCAGTCATATCTGCGTTTACGACAAGAAAACCAAGGCCGTAGAACTCGGCAGCGAACTCTCGAGCGACTCCGTGAAGGTGGAACTGCCGGGCTCCACCAAGCCCTGACAAACAATGCTAGACGTCAAGGTTACTCTGCGGAACTAACGCGCAAAAATAAAAGGGGCGGCGTCGGAAGGCCTGTCCCATTTTTGTAAGAGTAGGTAGAACCGAGAGCAGTCATCTGTTCCGCAGCCCAGCTGCCTCGCTATTTATCCCTTACGATGGATGGATTTGCTAATCTCTGCAAGAATTCCCAGCGCTATGGCGCACACCATAACAATCGTCGTTCTATCAATTATTTCGCCGATTTGCCTTGATCCCAGGTACCGCGCTTTCAGCATCGCGGCTTGAGCCACATCATCCAACGAGGCGACATAAAACGCCATCGCCAACCGCAATCCGCCCGAGATCAAAACCAGCCAAGCCCCTGCGAGACCAATCCTAGTCAGTATCATTATTACCCCCAGCTTTAATACTGATGAGTAACGCGCTGAAAATTCTTCAGTCAAGTGCCACCGTATGACGCTAGCGTCTCGTATCCGAATTGATGGAGTCTAGAACCGCGGCGTCGCATCCGCCTCACCGAGCGGGCGCTGCATCAGCACGATGTCCAGCCAGCGGCCGTGCTTCCAGCCGACGGATTTCAGGGTGCCGACCATTTCGAAGCCGGTGGCGCGGTGGACGCCGATGGAGGCGGCGTTGTCGGCATCTCCGACGACGGCGACCATCTGGCGGAAACCCCGCGCACTCGCCTGATCGATCAAGGCTAGAAGCAGGGATTTTCCGATGCCGAGGCCCTTGCGCGCCGGATCAACATAGATGGAGTCCTCCACCGTCGCGCCATAGGCCGGTCGAGCGCGGTGGGGTCCGGCATAGGCATAACCCGCAACCGCGCCCTCCACCTCTGCGACAATGTAAGGAAAGTTGCCCGCAACCAGCACCCGTCTGCGCTCGACCATCGTGTCTGCGGATGGCGGCTCTATTTCGAAACTGGCCGTGCCGTGCAGCACTGCATGGCGGTAGATTTCGGTAATGGTTTCGATATCGCCCTCTTCGCAGGGGCGGATGGTGACAGTGGGTTTTGGCTGGGACAGCATTTCAATATCCTGGGAAATTCTCTTCGCGTAGTTTGCACCAGACGAAAACCAAAATAAAGATTATCCATCTTATGCAAACCATAAGGAATTCTTTGGTGATGGATTTCGATCTCAAGCAGCTGCGCAGCTTCATGGATGTGGCCGATCTTGGTAGTTTTTCCGCCGCTGCGCAAAAGGCTGGCGTAACCCAGCCCGCGATCAGCCTGCATATTCGTCTGCTGGAGAAACAGTTGGGCACCCGGTTGGTGGAGCGCGTGGGGCGACGGGCACAGCCGACATCGGCGGGGCGCGATCTGCTGATCCATGCAAGGCGCATTGCCGAAGATGTCGCGCAGGCTATGGAGGCGGTGGCCCCGCACCGCAGTGGTGCTGCCGGTCGGTTGCGGATCGGCACCGGTGCGACGGCGCTGATCTATTTTCTCCCTACCATTCTGGGACAAATCCGCCATGCCATGCCCGATATCGAGATCAAGGTTCAGACCGGCAACACGCCGGATATTCTGCGGCTTCTGGAAGAGAATATGATCGATGCGGCCATTGTGACCCTGCCCGCCAGCGGGCGCAGCATCGAATTGCGCGACATCCACTGTGAAGAGCTGGTGGCGATCTTTCCGCCTGATGCCACGCTGCCAGCAGGCGAGATCACCGCCGATTTTCTCTCCGGTCAGCCGCTGTTGCTTTATGAAGGCGGTAACACCAGACGGCTGGTGGATGACTGGCTGAAGGCGGGCGGCAAACGGGTTCAGCCGGTGATGGAGCTTGGCAGCGTCGAAGCCTTGAAGAAGCTGTCGCAAGCTGGGCTGGGCGTGGCTATTGTCCCGGCCATGGCTATGCGGAATGAGGCGGCATCGTCACCGCTGACGATCCGCTCTTTATCTCCTAGGCTTGAACGCAGGCTGGCACTTGGCCTGCGCCGCGACAAGCATATGACCGCGCCCTTGCGGGCGCTTTCCGCCATTCTCAGCCACCGGTCAACAGTTTGATGGCGATCAACCACATGGTGAGCGCGATGACGCCTTCCAGTATGCGCCACGCCTGCGGATTGGCGAAGATGGGCCGCAGCCAGCGGGCGCCGTAGCCGAGGGAGAAGAAGAAGACGAAGGAGGAGGTGACGGCACCGGCCCAGAATGCTGCTTCAGAGCCCGGAAACTGCGTGGAGATGGTGCCGAGCAGAACCACCGTGTCCAGATAGACATGCGGGTTGAGCCATGTGAGCGCAAGACAGGTGGCGAGTGTCGAGCCGAGCGAGGTCACGGTGCCGGATGCGGCAACGAGAATATTCGATGCGCCGAGCGCCGATTGCAGGCTTTTTGCGCCATACCAGAAGAGAAAAGCCGCACCGGCGTAACGCATGGCGGGCTCGAGCGCTGGCATCACGGCGGCAATCTGGCGGAATGCGGTAACGCCGACGGTGATCAGTATCGCATCCGACACGGCGCACGCGAGAACCACGGCAAACACATGCTCACTGCGCAGCCCCTGCCGCAGCACGAAGGCGTTTTGCGCGCCGATGGCGACGATCAGCGTCAGCCCCATCGTCAAGCCCGTCATATAGGTCGAAAAATCCATGTACCCTGCCCCTGTTTCGGGCTTTGAATAGGTGGCGCGGCCAAGTTAATCCAGTTAAGCTTTCTTATCTGGATTAAGTCAGGCTAATGTCATGTTGGATTATGCAGCGCTGCGCGCGGTCTCAATGGTCGTGCAGACCGGTAGCTTTGAAAAGGCAGCGCTCGCCTTGCACGTCACGCCCTCTGCGATTTCCCAGCGGGTGAAGCAGTTGGAAGAACGGTTGGGTGCGGTGCTGATCCTGCGCGGCAACCCCTGCACGGCGACGGAAAAGGGTGAATGGGTCTGCCGCCACATGGAGCATGTGGGCATGCTGGAAACGGAACTGTTCGGGCAACTGCCTGCGCTGCTCTCGCCCGACCAGCCGGGGCAACAGGTCACGCTACACATCGCAACCAATGCCGATAGCCTCGGCACGTGGTTTCTCAATGCCATCTCCGGCTTTGCCACCGAGCAGCATTATCTGCTGAATATCGCGGTCGATGATCAGGACCATACGGCGGAATGGCTGCAACGCGGGCGGGTTCTGGCTGCCGTGACCAGCCTTGAAAAGCCGGTGCAGGGCTGCCGCGTCACGCCGCTAGGGTCCCTGCGATACCACGCGACCGCCAGCCCGCAATTCATGGCGCGATATTTCGCAGGCGGGGTGACGGAAGCACGGCTTTCACAGGCACCGGCTTTAACTTTCAACCAGAAAGACCGGCTGCAACACCAGTGGGTATCAAATGTCTTCGGCGCTCCCGTCGTTCACCCCACCCACTGGCTGCCCTCCACACAAAGCTTCGTGGATGCAGCGCTTCTGGGCATGGGCTGGGGCATGAACCCGCACGCGCTTGTGGCCCAGCATCTGGCCTCGGGTCGTTTGCTGGAACTGGTGGCCGATACGCCGCTGGATATTCCGCTCTATTGGCAGGTGAACAGGCTGGCGGCGGAAAAGTTGAAGCCACTGACGCAGGCGGTGGTGGATGTGGCGCGGGGGGTATTGGTGCAGGGGTGAGCAAGAACACCCCCTCTGCCTGCCGGCATCTCCCCCACAAGGGGGGAGACAGATTGTGGCTCTCTTTTGCCCATGACTGACGCTTGAAATAGAACGAATGTGGTGCCTTCAGCTTTCTCCCCCCTTGTGGGGGAGATGCCGGCAGGCAGAGGGGGTCTTCGCTAGGGAGCTAAAACCTCACTCCGCCTCAACATTCGCGGACCCCGCCCATTCCATATACAAATCCAGCGCCTTGCGCGCCACCGGACCAGCCTGCAGTTCCCGCTCGTCCAGCTTGATGACGGGCGAGACCTTGGAATAGTTGCCGGAGCAGAAAATCTCATCTGCCTCGCGGAAATCCTGCACCGAAAGCGTGGCCTCGCGTACATCGAAACCGGCCTGGCGCAGCAGGATCATGACGCGGGCGCGGGTGATGCCCGCGAGGAAGGTGCGGTTGGGGACGGGGGTGAAGACGACACCGTCCTTGACCATGAAGACATTGGCAGAGGATGTCTCGGCAACATTGCCGTTCATATCCAGCATCAGCGCGCCGCCGAAGCCGCGCGAGCGGGCTTCCAGAATGGCGCGTCCGCTGTTGGGATAAAGGCTACCGGACTTGGCATCCGTCATGGCCGTTTCCGGCGATGGGCGGCGAAGGGGGGAGACGGTGAGTGTGATTGGCGCACCGGCATCCATCGGCGCTTCGAACAGGCACAGCGCAAAGCGGGTGGAGGCCGCATCCGGGGCGACGATGCTGCCCGGCGTACCGTGTTCTGCCCAATACATCGGCTTGATGTAGATGGCCGTATTGCCGTCGAATTTCGTGACACCTTCCAGCGCCAGCTGCTCGATCTCTTCTGCCGTCATGGTCGGCTTCATGCCCATGTTGATGGCGGAGCGGTTGACGCGCTGGCAGTGCAAATCCAGATCCGGCGCCAGCCCGTTGAACCAGCGTGCGCCGTCAAACACCGTGGATGCCAGCCACATGGCGTGCGAGGTCGGCCCGATCAGCGGCGGGTTGCCGGGAAGCCACTGGCCATCGACATAGGTCCAGGTGGGGGAGCGGGGAGCGGTATCGACGGACATGACATTCTCCTTGGTAGATGTGCCGGGGAATGAATGCCTCTCGCCCTTGAGCGTCAAGACCAAATTCCGCCGATTTCCGAAATTGATGGAAAGTTACGGAAAAACGGCCCTTCGCTTGGATTTTATTGCGCCATCCGCAAGCGGCATCGATACACCCATCACGCTTTTTGATGAATAAGTGGCTGGCCCGCATGCTTTCGCCATGCGATGTTCACATCAATCGAGGAGTGCATCATGGTGTGGTCGGCGCAGCAATATCTGAAATTCGAGAACGAACGCACCCGCCCCGCCAGCGATCTTCTGGCGCAGGTGCCGCTGGAGCGGCTGACGGCGGGTTACGATTTGGGTTGCGGACCCGGCAATTCCACGGAACTTCTCGCCGAACGCTACGGCGTCAACGTCATCACCGGCGTGGATAGCGATCAGGACATGCTGGAAAAGGCGCGGCTTCGGCTGCCCAACACCACCTTCCAGAGGGCTGATCTCGCCACATGGAAGCCGCAGCAGAAAGCCGATCTGCTCTATGCCAACGCCGTTTTTCAATGGCTGCCGAACCATTTGGATATTCTTGTTGCGCTGATGGATCACCTGAAGCCCGGCGGCGTGCTGGCCGTGCAGATGCCGGACAATCTGGGTGAACCCACCCATCTTGCCATGGAAGAAACCGGCGCTGCGGGACCATGGAGCGCCGCCTTCGAAGGCAACCGATTGCGTCGCCGCGCCCTGCCATCTCCTGCCACCTATTTCGACCGGCTCTCGCCGAAATCGGCAAGGGTCGATGTCTGGCACACGATCTATAACCACCCGATGCAGAATGCCCAAGCCATCGTGGAATGGGTCAGAGGCACCGGCCTTCGACCCTATCTGGAAGCCGCAGGCGCAGAAAACCGCGAGGCGTTTCTGGCCGATTATCTGGCCCGCATCGACGCCGCCTATCCACCCATGGCAGACGGGCGGCGGTTGCTGCGGTTCCCACGACTGTTCATCGTGGCGGTGAAGAAGTAACTGCTGAACTCCCACTTTCGTCATCCTCGGGCTTGTCCCGAGGATCCACTACCCTCTCGGCTGTCTCGAGGTGGTTAGATGCCCGGGACAAGCCCGAGCATGACGGAAGAGGAGCAGTTTGTGGGCTACTCCGAACCCTTGCAAATCTGGTAATCAACCGTTGAAAGCGTAAACACGCAGACGGTGCCCGTCGGGATCGACGGCGGTGAATGTATAGCCGAAATCCATGGCTGTCGGCTCTTGAAGAATGCTCAGGCCTTTGGCCTTCCATTCCCGGTGGCGCGCATCGACATCGCTATCTGACGCAACCTGAAAGACGACTTCCATTCCGCCGCCGGTTACGGTGACGGCGGGTTCTGCCGTGTGGCGTGACCAGAGGCCGAATTTCAGGCCGCCTTGCAGAATGAACAGGGCGAAAGTCTCGGACGCTTCCACAGGTGCCGTGCCGAACAGATCCTTATAGAATTCGGTGCTTTTCACCGGGTTTTCCACGAACAGGATGGTGAAGTTGGGGTGGGTCATCGCTCTGTCTCCTTGTTGACGATGGAGTGAGCCTAGACCTTGCTACTGTCAGTTTTTGTCAGCAGTGATTGCCTGACGCGCGCGCCATTCCTTCAAAAGCGATTGGCGATTGCGGGGGTATCGTGTCGAAAGCGGCTGAAACGCCGTAATCCGATCGGCGCGAAAGCTGCGAAAATCCTGCCGCAGCTCGCACCATGCCAGGACGACACGGACCTGATCGAAAAAAGCCAGCGCAAAAGGCCAAATAGTGCGTTGCGTGCCCTGCCCGCTCTCATCACCATAATCGATCTGCGCCTTCAACTGGCTGCGAATGGTCGCCCGCACACTGCCCAGATCGATATGGGCCATATCCAGCACCTTGCCGGGGCCGATGAGAAGCGTGGAATTTTCAAGCTCCTCGCTCAGTTCTTCCGGCAAGACAGCGGCGATCTTTGTCAGGGCAGCGCGCGCAGCATTCGCCATCGGCCCATCCGCCCTGCCCGCCACCCAGCGCGAGCCCAGCACCAGCGCCTCGATTTCCGCTTCGCTGAACATCAAAGGCGGCAGCAAAAAGCCGGGCCGCAGAACATAACCTACGCCCGCCTCGCCTTCGATATTGGCACCCTGCGACTGCAAGGTTGCGATATCGCGGTAAAGCGTGCGCAGGCTGATGCCCGTCGCCTGCGCCAGTTCTGCGCCGCTGACGGGTCTGCGATGCGAGCGCAGGAGTTGAAGAAGGTCTAGAAGACGCTGGGAGCGTGACACGATGTTTCCTTGCGCCGCGTTTGCTATTGCCACAAAACTTTAAAAGCATCATATAATACATCAATATCAATATATTAATGCAATATTTTCACCAGCCATTAGTTATTTTAGGAAACCAGTTTTCAATCCTACACGGCTATTCTTGCGAAAAATTCGAACGCTGGGGTAGAACGTGCGAAATTTCTGGCAAGATAAATCAGGTAACTTCGGTATTCTTACCGCACTCATGGTTGTGCCCATTTTTGGCGCTGCCGGGGCTGCTCTGGATATCAGCCAGGCCATGGCGGTCAAGGCCGATTTGCAGCAGGCAGCCGATGCCGCCGTGCTGTCTGCGGTGGCAAAAATGTCCGCGCATGTGGAAGCGGCCAGAAAAATGTCTGGCGATGGCGCAATCGTTCTTCCCGATGACGAAGCCATGAACTTTTTCAAAAGCGATGCGGTGGGCCGCGACGACTTCCAGGTCGAATCCGTCGATGTGTCGGTGGAAAAGGTCGGCAATGTGGTGCAGGCCGCCGTCGCCTTTCAGGCCACCGTCAACACCTCGCTGACGCGCATTCTGGGCAAACAGTTCGTCACCGTTTCCGGCAAGGCGACGGCGAAATACGAAACGGAAATGTTCAGCGATTTCTATCTGCTGCTGGACAACACCCCTTCAATGGGCGTGGGCGCAACGCCATCAGACGTTTCCAAACTGGTGGCCAACACGAGCGATAAATGCGCCTTTGCCTGTCACATCGTCAAGGACGGTGTGGCTGACCAGAACAGCTATTATTTCAAGGCGAAAAAACTGGGCGTGACGACGCGCATCAACGTCGTGGCCAAGGCAACGGCGAGCCTGATGGACACCGCCGTCGCCACCAGAAAGAACGTCAACCAGTATCGAATGGCGGTCTACACATTTGGTGAGAAGGCGGAAGACACCAAGCTTCTGGAAGTTTCGCCACTGAGCTCCGATCTCGCAACCGCCAAAAAGAAGGCTGCCGATATCGACCTCATGTCCATTCCCTATCAGGGCTACAACAACGATCAGCAGACGGATTTCGACCGGGCAATGACGCAGATCGCCGACAAGATCGGCAAGCCGGGTAATGGCACAAGCGCCGCCACCCCCGACAAGGTCGTATTCTTCGTCTCCGACGGCGTCGGCGACAGCTACAAACCCTCCGGCTGCACCAAGAAGCTGACCGGCGGTCGCTGTCAGGAACCCATCGACACCAAGCTGTGCACAGCCCTGAAAAACAAGGGCTATCGCATCGCGGTGCTTTACACCACCTACCTGCCCCTGCCGACCAACGACTGGTACAACACTTGGATCAGCCCTTTCCAGTCGCAGATCGGCACCAAGATGCAGGACTGCGCCTCCCCCGGCCTCTACTTCGAAGTCAGCCCCACAGAAGGCATCAGCGACGCCATGTCCGCACTGTTCAAGCGGGTTATCACATCGCCACGGTTGACGAGCTGATTGGGTTAGGCATCTCCCATCCAAAGGGTGGGAGATGCTTCATCGTTTCAAATCCAGTGATTACAACGCCACGTCAGCAACTGCCTGTCGCGCCAGATAATCGGCTCGATCTTTCTGGACGTTCTGAAAGCTGTCGAGCATCTTGAGCAGGTCATCGGTAGTTTCGCCCAAGCCGTCCTGATACTGAACCGGGCTGTCCATGTCGAATGCGGCAATCACGTCGAAGTCTTCCTGCGTCATGGCGGCATCCGACTTGATGACCTCGGCTCCGAATAGACCAGCAATAGCGTCTGCTCTCTTCTGCGCCAGATCAGGCCCCGCCGCCCCATCGACGCTGGGCAAAAGGTCGTTGATGGCAGCAGAATAGTCGCTGAAGCTGATCACCTCTCCGCGATTATCGATTCTCGCGACCATTTTCCCGTTGGAAACGACCGTCGCATAATCTAGCTCAAAACTCCGCTCCAGCGCATCATGTGTCGTTTCAATCGTCTCTTCTGTGACGCTCATATAATCTTGGTATCTATCTTCTGGCTGTTGCGCGACGCTGAATTGAATGCGGGAAAAATCAACCCGGTGCGATTGCCCAACGAAGGTTTCGCCGTTGGCAAGCTGCAATGTGGTGACAGGACCAACGGTGACGGCATCGGAAACCGTGACTGTATTTTTTGCTGAAGGCGTATCGCCTTCTGCAACCAGTGCGCCGAACCCGTCAGAATTTTCGGATGCTGTTTGATCCTTGTCGGCGGAGCGTGATGTCGTAACGGTGTTGTATTGTGAGTTTGCTGCAACGGATGTCATTTTCAAAACTCCAAGTGGCTATTTGCCCAAGTTGCCATTCGAAGCTTGTCTCAACCTAGAATTATATTTCTTTTTCTTTCTGTGAAATTAACAACCTTTAATCGCTGTTTTGGTGAAATCGAGGTGGCGGCCCATTTGTAGGCTCCAAACAAATCTCGCCCGCGCGGCTTGAACCAAACCGCTGCCGACACACTTATCCCTATACCATTCCCGCACCGCATCTTCGCGGGCCCCCTCCCAAAATGGAGAAAACCATGCACACAGTGAACGCCAATGGCGCAAATATCCCCGCTCTCGGTTTCGGCACATTCCGCATGCCGGATGCAGACGTCCACCGCATTTTGCCCGAAGCTCTGAAGCTCGGCTTCCGCCATGTCGATACGGCGCAGATTTACAAGAACGAGGCTTCCGTCGGCGAAGTCATCGCCAATTCCGGGATCGCGCGCGGCGATATCTTCCTCACGACAAAGGTCTGGGTCGACCAGTACAAGCACGCCGACTTCATCAAATCCGTGGATGAGAGCCTGACCAAGCTGAAGACGGATTATGTCGATCTTCTCCTATTGCACTGGCCAAAGAGCGATGTGCCCCTGGCAGAGCGTATCGGCGCGCTGAACGAAGTCCACAAGGCTGGAAAGGTTCGCAATATCGGTATTTCCAACTTCAACGTCGCACTGACGGAAGAAGCCGTAAAGCTTTCCGACGCGCCTGTTACCAACAACCAGATCGAGTATCACCCCTATCTCGACCAGACCAAGGTGATTGAAGCCGCCCGCAAGAATGGCATCTCCATCACCGCCTATTACCTGATGGCTGACGGCAAGGTGCCTCAGGATGCGGTGCTGAAGGACATCAGCGCAAAACACGGCAAGACCGCCGCGCAGGTCGCGCTACGCTGGGCCGTGCAGCAGCCGGATGTGATTGCGCTTTCCAAGACGGCGACGGAAAGCCGGTTGAAGGAAAATTACGACATCTTCGATTTTGAGCTGTCTGACGATGAGATGCAGGCGATTTTTGCGCTGGCGAAGGCGGATGGCAGAATCGTCAATCCGGGTCACTTGGCGCCGGAATGGGATCAGTAGGCTTAAGTTAGAAAATGCAAAACGATCAGTGAGTTGACCGTGTCTGGAACGCCCGCTATTCGTCATGCTAGGGCTTGTCCCTGACATCTGCTAAGTTGCATTTTTTGAGATGTGGTTAGACCCTCGGGACAAGCCCGAGGGTGACGTCGAGGGAGAGGAGCGGCCTGTGTGGCGATTGCCAATCTTTCAAGAGTGCAACCCATTCACCATGCCAAACACCTGATCGAAATTGCCGTTTTGCGCGGCAAAACGCAGCGGCTTGCAGCACTCCACCACCACTTCCGTTGCTTCCAGCTGGTTGGTCAGGATGTCCATGACCTCGGCAATATAGGCGTCGAGTGGCATGGCGCGTTCGTCGGTGGCCTGGTGGTCGCCCTGCAATGTGGTCTGCACATAGGGTGGGATGATTTCAATGACATCGACCGGGGTGCCCTTGAGCTGTTCGCGGATGGTCATGGAATATGCGTGGATGGCGGATTTGGTGGCGCTGTAGGTGGGTGTGGCGACCATCGGCACGAAGGCAAGGCCGGATGAGACGGTCAACACCGTTGCCTTTGGCTTCGTCAGGAAATGCGGCAGTAGCGCCGCCGTCAGGCGGATGGGCGCGAGGAGATTGGTGGCGATGGTTTCTTCGGCGATCTCCAGATAATCGGGTGCTGCCTTGATATCCTCATTCTTCATGATGCCGGCATTGTTGATGACGGCGTTGAGGTCTGGGTGGTCGGCGATGAGCTTGTCGGCGAAAGCCTTGATGCCCGCAGCGTCGGTCGCATCCATCGTGGCCCATGCCATGCCCGGATTGGCAGCGGAGACCTCTTTCAAAACCTCAGCGCGGCGACCGGAGATGATGACCTTGTTGCCAAGCGCATGAAATGCTTCCGCCAGCGCCCGGCCAATGCCAGAACCGCCGCCGGTGATGAGAATGGTGTTGCCTGTGACGTTCATGGGAATGCCTTTCCTTGTTGTCTTACCGGAAAGTAGGTAGATTGCTCTCCAATGGGTAGAAGGCACCCGAAAGATTTATACTTACCCGAAGGAGAGTGTCTGGATGAAAAGGCATCTGGCCGATGACATCATCGAGGAAAAGCGCAAGTCACCTCCGCCTGATGAAACCGATCCGGTCATCGAGGCGCTGGTGCGTGACATCATCGCCAAGGTTGCGGACAAGTGGACGATGCTGATTCTGGAGGTTCTGGAAGAAAACGGCACGCTGCGCTTCACGCAGATCGGCCATCATGTCAGCGGCATCAGCCAGAAGATGCTGACAAAAACCTTGCGGCAAATGGAGTGCGACGGGCTGGTGAAACGTGTCATTCACCCGGTCATTCCACCGCATGTGGATTACAGCCTGACCCCGCTGGGCAAGAGCCTCGGCGCCGCATTTTGCGGCGTATGGATATGGGCCGAGACGCACCATGCGGACATAGAAAAGGCGCGGAAAGCGTTCAGCGAACACCCTCCGCGCCGGGCAGTTTGATTATGCGAACTGGCTGAGGCCTGGAACCGAGGCGATAACCTGATCGACCACTTCGTCGCCTGCATGCTGGCGCGCAATGGAAATCGTCGCCTTGGCGAGAGCGGAAATTTCGCCCATGCCGAGGCCCTGGCTCATCAACTGCTGGCCAAGACCCATGATGCCGCCGCCGCCGATGGCGCTCATCAGGCCGCCCAGCAAACCGCCGCCGCCCTGGCCTTCGCCGTTGAAACGGGCCACCAGTTCCGGTGCGCCGGGAATGGATTCGATCATCTTGGCAACCGGCGCGTCATCGGCCTCGCGCTGGAGGAAACCCAGCATCATGCCAAGGGCTTTTTCCGCCACGTCCGGGGCAATGCCCACCCTGTCAGCCACCTGGGTGACGATCTCGCTCATAGTCTTCCTCCTGGAGAATAAAATTACGTTCACGTCAACGTAAAACAATTGATGCCGTGTTTCAAGCTGGCGAAAAGCCGGAAAAAACAAGTTTCGCCGCCCTTCTTCAACATCCCTATCAAACAGTTGTTGAGGGCGGAAACAGTTCCTATAAGTATATTGCAAAGAATGGATAAAGGGCAGCCATTGCCCGCTATACCGGAGGGATCGCCACGATGCTGCAGGACGGAAAGCTTTATATCGGCACGAGCCGCAATCCCGACGACACCCTCAACAAGGGCGAATATCTGGACTTAAGATTCGGCAACCGCCACGGCCTCATTACCGGCGCCACCGGCACGGGTAAAACCGTATCGCTTCAGGTGCTGGCGGAAGGCTTCGCCAAGGCGGGCGTGCCGGTGTTCTGCGCCGATATCAAAGGCGACCTCTCGGGCATTGCCGCCAAGGGTGATGCCAAGGATTGGGTGACGAAACGCGCCGAACAGATCGGCTTTACCGATCTCGCCTTCGAGCAGTTTCCGGTCATCTTCTGGGATCTCTACGGCGAAAAGGGCCACCGCGTCCGCGCCACCATCGCTGAAATGGGGCCGCTTCTGCTGGCGCGGCTGATGGATGCCTCCGAAGCACAGGAAGGCGTGCTGAACATTGCCTTCAAGATTGCCGATCAGGGCGGTCTGCCGCTTCTTGATCTCAAGGATTTGCAGGCGCTGCTCAACTACATGGGTGAACATGCGTCGGAGCTGTCAAACCAGTTCGGGCTGATTTCCAAGTCCTCGGTCGGTTCGCTGCAACGTGGTCTGCTGGTGCTGGAACAGCAGGGTGCGGAACATTTCTTCGGCGAACCGGCGCTGAAGATTTCCGATATCATGCGCACCACCAGTGATGGTCGCGGCACGATTTCGGTTCTGGCCGCCGACAAGCTGATGATGAACCCGCGTCTTTACGGCACCTTCCTGCTGTGGATGCTCTCGGAACTCTTCGAGGAACTGCCGGAAGTGGGTGATCCCGCCAAGCCCAAGCTCGTCTTCTTCTTCGATGAGGCGCATCTGCTGTTCAACGATGCGCCGCGTGTGCTGGTGGAGCGCGTGGAACAGGTGGTCCGCCTTATCCGCTCCAAGGGTGTGGGCGTTTATTTCGTCACGCAGAACCCGCTGGATGTGCCGGAAACCGTACTGGCGCAGCTGGGCAACCGCGTGCAGCATGCGCTGCGCGCCTATACGCCACGCGAGCAGAAGGCGGTGAAGACGGCGGCCGACACATTCCGCCAGAACCCGGCTTTCAGCACGGCAGACGCCATCACCACACTCGGCACCGGCGAAGCATTGGTCTCGACGCTGGGCGACAAGGGCGCACCCTCCATCGTGGAGCGCACGCTGGTTCGCCCGCCATCGGGCCGTGTTGGCCCTGTGAGTGACGATGAACGCCGCAGCATCATGAGCACAAGTCCGGTTGCCGGTATCTACGACACCGACCTGGACCGCGAATCCGCCTTCGAACTTCTGGCCGCCCGCGCCCAGAAAGCCGCTGATGCAGAGGCCGCAAAGCGTGCTGCGGAAGAACAGGCAAGCCAGCAACCCGACACTGCCGCAGGCCGCTGGAAGCTTCCGGGCTTCGGCGACGAAGAGCCGAAGCAGACCTCCACCACCGGCGGTGCCCGCAAATCCAGCGGGTATCAGCGTGAAACGGTGATCGAGGCGGCGATGAAAAGCGCGGCCCGGTCTGTGGCGACGTCGGTTGGACGTGCGCTGGTGCGCGGGATTTTGGGAAGTTTGCGGCGGTAGGGTTGCCCTCCACCGTCATCCCGTACTTGATACGGGATCCAGTGCGATCAAGTCTTTGATCGCAAAAAACTCTTTCTGCCGCGCAGACGCGCGGCAACCGGACCCCGGCTCAAGGCCGGGGTGACGGTGCCGGGGCACACTACCTCTCCCGGTAAAACACCATCCCGCCGTGGTACAACACGTCGTCACGGAACTCTCCGTCCGCGGTAAAGCCCGTATCGTCCCAATACTCGATTCGGTTGCCCTTCACCTCGTAATGGCCCTGATAGGCACTCTTGCGGTTTCCGCGCGCTTCGTCATAGCGCCCGTTTGTCAAAAGCTCCTGCCGGATGCGGCCATCGCCCGTTACCCACATGCCGATATAGGGGTGGCTTTGCGCCTGAGCGGTTTGGCCCGCCGCGCTGGTTTTCAGGGCTGAAGCCGACCGCTGCGGGTCGGCTTCAATAGATGCTGCCGCCAGGGCGACAGCGATGGATGTAGAGAGAATGGTCATTCGCCTGCTCCTCTGCTGGCCTGATTGCGGCGTTCTTCGAAAAGCTCGGAAAGCGTCTGCGAGGCCGCAATTGCCTTCGGGAAGCCTGCCGGGACCGTGACGAGGTAGATCATCTCTTTCAGTTCGTCATCGGTCGCGCCGACATTCAGCGCGTATCCGGCATGCACCTTCATCAGATCCCGCTCACCCAATGCCGCCATGACGGCGACGGTGGCGAGCTGGCGAGTGCGGTTGTCCAGCCCCGGACGGGACCAGACTTCGCCCAGCGCATAGCCTTCGGTCGCTTCGGCAAGGAACGGAAATTCCTGCCGCATGCGTTCGAGAGTCTGCTGCGGCTCGCCGTTGTTGAGCGTACGGATGACCTGATCCCCGCGTTGCAGCCGGTCTTCCAGCTGCTCCGGATTGGCAAAGGCCGCAGTGGCAGCCACCAGTGTTACGACGGCAAGGGCGAATGGAAAGATGATTTTCATTTTAGCCTCCATGGTTTGCAGTTGGGCGAACGACGATTTCATTGACGTCGACATCGTCAGGTTGCTCGATGGCGAAGCGAACGGCGCGGCCAATGGCTTCGGGTTTCAGTGCGACGGAGCGATAACCCTTCATCAGCTCCGCAGCGGCGGGATCAGTGATGGTGCCTGCCAGTTCGCTTTCCACCACGCCGGGGTGGATGCAGGTCACGCGGATGTCCTTGTTTTCCTGACGCAGACCATCCGAAATGGCGCGCACCGCGAATTTCGTCGCGCAATAGACCGCCGCCGTGGGCGAAACGGCGAGTGCGCCAATGGATGCGATGTTGATGATCTGGCCGGACTTGCGGCTGGTCATCTCAGGCAAAACGGCAGCAACGCCGTACAGCACGCCCTTGATGTTGACGTCGATCATGCGGTCCCACTCATCGACCTTGAGCGACGACATGAGAGACAGCGGCATGATGCCCGCATTGTTGACGATGACGTCGATTGGCCCGAAAGCCTTGCGGCCTGCCTCGGCAAAAGCAGCGACGCTTTCCCGGTCCGTCACATCGAGCTGCTGGGCAACGACGTCTGCGCCGGACTGGCGAAGCTCTTGCGCCAACGCTTCCAGACGGTCCAGGCGGCGAGCGCCGAGAACCAGTTTTGCGCCTGCGGTGGCGAGTTCGCGGGCGATGCCTTCGCCGATACCGCTCGATGCACCTGTTATGAGAACAACTTTGTTCAATGCCATGATGTATCTCCTTGTTTCACAGCCCGCCCCTGTTGGAGCGGTGCTGTTGCAAGCAAGATAGTTCGATGGCATTGTCGTGATAACTGCCTCAATTCTTACTTCAGTGGATAGAAAATCTAACCAATGAATATCGACCTCAACGCGCTCTCGATTTTCTGCATGGTGGCGGAGGAGCGGAATTTCCGCGCAACTGCCGACCGTCTGGGCGTAACCCGTTCCGCCGTCAGCCAGACCATTCGCAAGCTGGAGGAGATGATGGGGATTGCGCTGGTGCAGCGCACGACGCGTAGCGTCAGCCTGACCGAAGCAGGCCAGCGGCTCTATGCCGATGTGTCGCCCTCCATCGCCAATCTGGCGCAGGCTGCCCTTGCAACCTCTTCGCTGGGCGGCGCCGTGCGCGGGCAGTTGCGGCTGGCCGTGTCATCCATCGCCGAACGCTTCCTCTCCGGCCCGCTTTTGGCCAGTTTTGCGGCTGCCTACCCCGAGGTTCAGCTGGATATTGTCGTGACCGATGAGGAATTCGATATCGTCGCCGAGCAATATGATGCGGGCGTGCGGCTGGGCGAATTGATTGCGCAGGACATGATCGCCGTTCCCGTGTCGGTCGAGCAGCGGCAGCTTCCCGTCTGCTCACCGGCCTACAGAAACCAGCGCGGCCTGCCATCACATCCGGCGGAACTGATCGACCACAGCTGCATCGGCTGGCGTCCCAGCCCCGGCGTCGCGCCCTACCGCTGGGAATTTGCAGAAAACGACCGCGAATTCGCCGTCGCCGTCCAACCGGAATTCACCACCAATGACATGCAGCTGATGATCAAGCTGGCCTGCGCCGGTGCCGGCATCACCTTCGGCATGGAAGAATCCTTCCGCCCTTTTATCGAGCGCGGCGAACTGCTGTCCATGCTGGAAGACTACTGCCCCAGCTTCGCAGGCTTCTACCTCTACTACCCCAGCCGCCGCAATCTGGCGCCGAAGCTGCGCGCTTTTGTCGATCATGTGCGGCTGCCGAGGGGCGGGTGATTACCTCCGCGGTGACACCAGCGAGAAATACGCGCCCTGCGGGTCCTGGCAGTTGACGATCCAGGCGTCGCCCGGCACGGACATCGGGCCGTTCACGACCTTACCGCCGCCGGTGCTGACGCGGGTGATGGCGTCGTCGATGCCATCGACGTTGAAGTAGTAACCCCAGTGGCACACGGGCACTTGCGGAGGGCGTTTCATGATGCCGCCGAGCTGTTTTCCGCCATAGGCGAAGATGCGGTATGGCCCCATTTCGCCCATGTCGAAATCATGATCCTTGGTCCAGCCGAAGAGATCACCGTAAAAGGCCATGGCACTATCGACATCATCGGTGAAAAGTTCGTTCCAGCCGACATGGCCGGTGAGGTGCTGCGGCTCTTCGGGAAAACTGCCCGTATCCATCGGCAGCGGTTTCATGATGCACAGTACCGCGCCCGAAGGGTCTGTCACCACGGCGAAGCGGCCAACCTCCGGAATGTCACCTGGCGGGCGCATGATCTTGCCGCCTTTTTCCTCGAAGCGTTTAGCCGTCGCATCCACATCATCCACCGCCACATATCGCGTCCAGTTGGGGTGAATTCCCTCGCTTTTATGCTGATCGGTTAGTTCCATCATGCCGCCAACGCCGACGCCATTGGCTTCGAAGATTTTATAGCCCATTTCCGGCGAGCCGAAATCCTTCAGCTCCCAGCCCACGACATGGCTGTAAAAGCGGCCTGCGGCGTCCTTGTCCGGCGTCATCAATTCCGCCCAGATGAATTTTCCATGGGTATCAGACATCGCTTCTCTCCCTCTCTATACGCGGCGGAATTCCGACGACATGAATTGTTTGAAGCTTCCATCCGGCTGCAGCACACTGCCGGAGAAAGTGCGGCTATTATCATCATGCAACGTCATGATATCATGATAGGTGGCGAATTCGCCGCTGCCATCGAATTTCGGGCCTTGCGCCTCCAGTACAAGCGTCTTTCCATCGGCCTCCAGCCAGCCCTTGTAGACCCAGAGCGTCGTCATCATCGAGCCGATCCATGAGCCGACATAGTGGCCCTTGGCGGGGTCGAACCCAAGCGTGATGATCGCTTCCATCGGCGATCCATCCGGCATCTTTCCCTTGCCATCGCTGACAATCCAGAGCCCGCCGACAGAGCGGATGCTTTCGGTGAAACGCTGCTCGGAATCATCGGGATCGTAACCTTCATAGCCTGTGCTGGACACCATTTCCCACTCGCCCACCAGGCGTTCCAGAAATGCGTGTTCCGTCTGCGGCTTTGCGCTTTCCATGCCGTCTCTCCCTGTGATGTTAATGGCAGCAGCTGGCGACCTTGGGTGCTTCCTCATATTGGTCGTGACGGCGCACCCAGTTCATCGTGCCTTCCTCGTTACGGCCCTTGGGCACGAGGTCCAGCAGCATCAGCGTTGTCAGCGTCTGCTCGGCACCCCGGGCATAGGTGGAATAGGTGTGATAGATCCTGCCATCCTCACCCTTGGCGAAGACGCTGGTGCCGTGCAGATCCTTCAGATCGCCCATGGCGGGCATATCGGTGTAATTATAGGTGATGGTGCCGGAGGCGACGTCCTCATCGCGGAACGAGGCCTGATAATCATAATTGAAATCGCTGCCCTCGGACGACACCCAAGGGAATTTCCAGCCCATGCGGGCCTTGTAAGCCTCGATCTTGTCCAGCGGCGCGCGGGATGCGGCAACGAAAGCGGCATCGCCTGCTTTTAAGTGAACGATTGCGCCATCCACATGGTCAGCAAAGAAGGAGCAGCCGACGCAGCCCTCTTCCCAATCCGGCGCCAGCATGAAGTGATAGACGATGAGCTGGCTGCAATTGCCGAACAGCTCACCCAGCGACTTCGGGCCGGAAAGCGTATCGAAAATATAGTTCTTCGTCACCGGCTCCCACGGCAGGGCGCGGCGCGCTTCGTTCAGCCTATCACGGGCGCGGGTGAGTTCTTTTTCCTGCGCCAGAAGCGCCTTGCGGGCCTCCAACCACTCATCTCTGGAAACGATAGCATGCGGCATGATCTCATCCTCCTTCGATCTTACAGCTGCACAAACAACGCTTATGGCGCGGCTTGGTTTGGCTAATGTCCGCCCAAGTCACCAAAACGATTTTGCTTGACTATTTACGTTGATATCAACATATATTCCACATGTCAAATACGTCGGTGATTCCTTTTTCGACAACCCTTCTGGTGCGCGATACGTGCCTGTGCCTGCATGCCCAGCGCGCCGCCCGTGCCTTGGCGCGTCGTTTTGACATGGCGCTGAAGCCGATTGGACTGACGAATGGGCAATTCTCGCTGCTCATGTCCCTCAACCGCCCCGAACCGCCACCCATGGGGCCGATAGCCAACCTGCTGGCCATGGACCGCACGACGCTGACGGCGGCGCTGAAGCCGCTGGAAAAACGCGGGCTGCTCTCCATAGAGCCCGACCCGAAAGACAAGCGCGGCAAACGGTTGAAGCTGACGGCGGAAGGATTGGCGATACTGGCCTCCGCCGTTCCCATCTGGACGCGGACGCATGGCGAGGTGGAAGCACAGATCGGCAGTGGTGATGCGGACCGGTTGCGGAGTGACCTTGTGGATTTGGGGTAGCTCTACCCCCTCAACAACCCCGCAATCCGAGGGTCTCCCGCAAAATCCTCCACCGCAAGACCAATGCGCCGCATGGGAAAATCGCAGAGCGCCTGAATGCCGGTCTTCGCCAGCCGGATGCGCCAGCTTACCCGCTCCACCGGCTGCTTCTTCTTGAAGGCAAGCGGCGTCAGAAGCGCGATGTTCAGCCCACCCTGCGGATCGCGAACGGACTGGTAGAGAATGGCTTCGACGTCCGCAGCGCGTGCCGTGTCTGCCATCGCCTGGCACGGCTCATAATCCGTCGGGTGCGTCCACAGCGTCTTGTCATCCGACAGGTGCGGCGTGGTCAGATCAATGGCCGCAGGCGTGGCGATCTCGGCGGAAAAGGCGGTGTATTCGGCGGCATTGGCAGGCAGCGGTGTGGCGGGGGATTCGGCGTAGAACAGCAGGCGGTAGAATGCCATTTCGGCCAGCGCCGTTTCTACCGTGGCTGCCGCATAATAAACGCCCTTGGTCCATCCCGCCCGGCGGAAACGGGAGTCGTAGGGATAGGCGGCATCGTAGCGAAAAGGCGTCGCCAGCAGATAATCAAGTCCTGCGCATTCCGGCGGAAAGCGACGTTTGCTGCCTTCCAGAATGTCTTCCAGCAGCGATTGCTCATCTACCGTATCGACAAGCTTCATGGTGGAGACGTGGTGTTGCGCCTCCACCAACCGCCACCAGTGGCCGGATATCTCACGCTTTTCAGATTGGAGCGCGTCTGGCGTCCAGATAGGCAAGGACATCGAGCAATCCGGTAATGGTTGTGAGTTTTTCGGCGGGCACGGCACCCAGCGCATCATTGTGGTTTCGCAGCCATGCGCGCGCCACCGCCTCATCCCCGCCAACGATGGCATCGAGCGAGCGGAAAACGCGGATCAGCAAGACGGCCAGTTCGAAGGACTTGGCGCCCGGCTCCAGTACGAAATCAAGCCGCTTCATGCGCGACACGGTGGGGGCGGAAACGCCGAGAATATCGGCCACGCGGGCCGCATTGATGCCTAGGCGCTCTGCGGCTGATACCACCGCCTTGGTGACGACCCTGCCCTGCTCCGATGGATCGGCTGCTGGTCTAACCTGGATATTCATGATCATACCCTTTCCTTGGAAAGAATATAGCAAATTTCTTTCTGAAAACAAGAAGGGCTGGCGGTGAAGCCAGCCCTTGCTGTGTCGTTAATCACGGGGACGAGATTAGGCGACAGAAACAGGAACCTCAGTGGAGGTGCGCAGCGCGTGGGAGTAAGGGCAAACGATATGCGCCTTCTTGACCAGATCCTCTGCTGTGGCCTTGTCGAGGCCGGGAATGTTGACCTTCAGCGATACGTCGATGCCGAAACCGCCACCGTCTTCACGCGGGCCAACGCCAACGCTTGCCGTCACGGTCGTGTCTTCAGGGATCTTTACCTTCTCCTTGCCAGCGACGTTCTTCAACGCGCCGAGGAAGCAGGCGGAATAGCCAGCGGCAAAGAGCTGCTCAGGGTTGGTGCCGGTTGCACCGTCGCCGCCAAGCTCCTTGGGAACGGTCAGCGTGACGTCGAGAACGCCGTCTGCGGACTTGGCGTTGCCTGCACGGCCGCCTGTTGCGGTTGCCTGGGTGGTGTAGAGAATAGCCATGTCATTCATTTCCTTCGGTTGTTGTTGAATATCATATAGCTCACAATTAAATTGCGCGCAATACAATTTTGCACATTGAGAAATTTTTCAATTTCTGCAATAGATATTGAGGAGATTGCGTTGCCTTGTGCATGGGGCAGGAACCGAGTGACGGGATAAATTGTTCCCTCTCCAGCCGCATTTGGAGCTCACATTATGGACGACGGGACGATGGAAGGCCTTTTGAGGCTCGACCTGCAAATATGCTTCGCGCTGTATGGCGCCGCGCACGCCTTCAACCGCGCCTATAAACCGCTGCTAGAGCCGCTGGGTCTGACCTATCCGCAATATCTGGTCATGATGGCGCTGTGGGAAAAGGAAACGGCAACCGTCAAAACCCTGGGCGAAATGCTGGGACTGGACTCAGGCACCCTCTCCCCGCTTCTCAAGCGGCTGGAACAGGCAGGCCTGATCACCCGCAAGCGCGGCACGGTGGATGAGCGTCAGGTGCTGATTGCACTGACGCCGGAAGGTGCGGATTTGAAGAAGAAAGCCGCCAACGTCATGCGCTCGATTGGCGAGGCGACGGGCTGCAGCCTGGAGGAGTTGGGCCAGTTGCGGGATCGGTTGAACGCGCTGAAGGAGAATTTGGTGAAGGATTAGGCTTGAGACCTTGGGGTGTTGCGATACTGTCCAGCGCACGCCCAATCAAGCCTCATGGAACGCACCAATGTTAGCTCAATGTATCAGGGTCGTTTTATTCATCGCAATTCCGGGCTTCCTCGCAATCGACAAGGCGCAGGCAGAAGATGGTTCGAGTTGCGATGGCTGGGCTGAGGCCATAGTCCGCCACGCCTATCCTGATGCTAAGAAGAGCAACGAGCAAACATTCCAGTTCGGCGGATCGACAATCCAGATCAACGACGGCGAAACCAGTGTTGACACGCCGCATACGATGAAATGCCGTGTCTGGCCGGCCAATCCTCAACTTACGCTCGTCGCAGTGCCGCTGATCAAGTCCGCAGATGAAGATGGCACCTTGGGCGACCTGGAGCTTTTGGCGATCGATACAGCCAGTTCAGCGGTAAAATATCGCCTGCTTCTTGCCGATAGAATGAATGACGACGCGATAAGCATCAGCGCAGTCGAATTCGACACAGGGCGCTACAGGCTGACGCAAGACCAGACGGCCTTCGGCTTGCGCATATCGACTTCAGGCAGCTCAAGACCAAACCCTTACGATGGCGTGGGCCTGTGGCTTTACGTCATAGAAAAGGGTTCGCTCCGCCCATTACTGGATGGATTGGTCGTCTCACAGAATGGAGGCGAATGGGACACGAATTGCGCCGGTGAGTTTCAGTCGAGCGAAAGCACGCTTTCGATAAGCTCTAACAGAACCCACGGTTACGCAGACATAACCGTGGTTGAAACGAAATCGACAAAGACCAGCTTCGTCGAAAAAGACAATGAATGCAAAGACAAGACCGTCACCAGCAAGCCGCAGACACTGCGTTTGGTCTATGACGGAGAGCAATATCCGATACCGGAAGATAGACGCGCTTTGAGCGAGTGAAATCATAAAGTATCGGACGAAACGCGATCATCTGCGACGTAGAGACGTGAGGTTCGCTCGTACGGCTACCCTGCAACCTGCGCCATGTGTGCTAAGCGGCTGCAGAAGATGTCAGGCGCTTTCTAAAGCCTGACTATAAATCGCTGGCGTCAGCGATCATCCATAATCAGAGTGCCATTAGCCTCGCGCACCATCTTCGGTATCAAAAAGATGTCCACGAAATACCAAACGAGTGCGACGTGATAAAGGACCTCAAGAACAAGATTCCAGCCAGTGAGGAACGGCAGGAACAGGACGCTCACGCCTAGCGCGAGCTGTATTTTTGCAGATCTCTTGTAACCCAGATAAAAGCGGTGAAATCCCAGACAACCACCACCGCCCATTAAGAAAAGAAGGTAGGCGACCCATGTGATCTTACGATCAGGAAGCTTTGTCCAGTAAGGCGCTTGATCGGACGAGTTAGCGGCACTGCCGGAAATTTTAGGCACCTTGACCAATGACACATTCTCCAAATGGATTCACCAGAGAATTATCGCGTCAATAGCGAGAATATCAATCAAAAATTGAATTTAGACAATTTCTACAACGAAAAGCCCAGATGGCTCGGTGAGCCGTCTGGGCTTTGGTTTAGATTATGTGATCAGCTTACTGCCAAACCACAACCCGCGCCTTGTTCGGCACGCGGTCGTAGAGGTCGATGATGTCCTGGTTCATCAGGCGGACGCAGCCGGAAGAGACGGCTTTGCCGATGGAGTTCCATTCTGGCGAACCGTGCAGGCGGTAGAGCGTGTCCTTGCCGTTCTGGAAGATGTAGAGCGCGCGGGCGCCAAGCGGGTTTTTGAGGCCCGGTGGCATGCCGCCGTTCTTTGAGGAGAACTTGACGAGTTCTGGCTGGCGGGCAACCATTTCGTCTGGTGGCGTCCACTTGGGCCACTTCTGACGCCACTGGATGACGCCCTCACCCGACCATGCGAAACCTTCGCGGCCGATGCCGACGCCGTAGCGCATGGCGGAGCCGCCGGGCTCGACGACGTAGAGGAAGCGCGAGCGCGTATCGACGACGATGGTGCCGGCAGGTTCGCCCGTTGGGTCCACGACACGCTGGCGATAATAGCGGCGGTCGATTTTCTGGTAAGGCACGGCGGGAATGACGTAACCGCCATCCTCTACGGTGCCGTACATCACGGCAAGCTCGGCGTCGGAAATGCCGCCTGCAAACATGGAGCGGAAATCGCCCGCAAAGTTGCTGGCAATGGTGCCCGGCTGCACGCTGCTATAGGGACGAACGCCGGAAGAGGCGCAGCCCGCCAGAAGCGATGCAGAGGAAAGGCCGAGAAGGGAAAGGAAAGTGCGTCTGGAAAGATCTGTGTCGGTGCTCATCATAAGGCCGTTTTTCTCACATCGAAGCGACTAGGCGGATGTTAGCGGGGTTGCAGAACCATCCTTCAATCTCGCTGTACGTCATTTGTTCCACAGCAGATCACGTAGTGGTATAGTAGTTAATACATAACTAAAGGCCAGTTGCCGATCTGCAACATGGCCCGTTTGCGCAAGCTTTCCTGTCCTGCGTGATCAGATAACCACAATCGGCGCGCCCTGCGGCACGCGGTCGTACAAATCGATGACATCCTGATTGAGCATGCGCACGCAGCCGGACGATGTCGCCTTACCCACCGACTGCCAGTCCGGCGTGCCGTGCACGCGATACAGCGTGTCCTTGCCGTCCTTGAAAATGTAAAGCGCCCGGGCACCGAGCGGATTGTTGAGACCGGGAACCATGCCGCCATTGGCAGCCGATATCGACGCCAGTTCCGGCTGTCGCTGCACCATCTCGTCCGGCGGCGTCCAGCGCGGCCATTTGGCCTTCCACTGTATCTTGCCGCGACCGGCCCAGGCATACCCATCTCGACCGAGGCCCACGCCATAACGAACGGCCTTGCCGCCCGGCTGAACCAGATAGAGAAAATGCTGCTTGGTATCGACCACGATCGTGCCCGGCGCTTCCGCCGTCTGGTAATTCACATCCTGACGCAGAAACCGCGGATCGACCCGCGAATAGGGGATGGCGGGCAATGTGTGGCCGTCATCGCTCAGCTGATCATACATCACGCGGTGCAGCGGGTTCGACACCGGCAGACCGTAGCCTAGCGTCTGATTGTTGCTGTAAGCGGGCGAAAGGCCAGACCCCGTTGGCCGGGCGGTGGATGGCGGGCCGTAATGCTGCTGGAACTGTGAGCGGAAGAGATCCGGCGGGCGGCTATTGATCGACCCCGGCGTCGGTGGCAGCGGCTGGCGCGGAATGGAGCCGACATTGTTGTAATTGAAGACGGGCGCCGTTTCCTGCACGAACACATCCGGGTTCATGCGGCTTGTATCCGTCACGAACAGGCACCCGCTCAACATCGGCATGAACGAGAGCACCGCGAGGGAGACAAGGCGACGGCAGTGTTTCAGGGATAGAACTGTCATTGAACCGCTTCACAGGGAGTCATCTTTGCGATGACAATGCCCTGCCCGGCTGGCGCGAAGCTGGAGGAATGGTCAGTTCGGAGCGACGTCAGGCAAACTGATTGAAGAAACGAATGCTTTCCACCACCGCCCCCGGCACCACGCCATTATGCGTGCCCTTCAGCAGCATGTTGTCGATGGGCATGCCAGCGGAGCGCACCCGCTCCATCAACAGCTTGTGGTCGTCATCGAAGGGCCGCTCTTCCGTTCCGCGCAGCAGCAGCGCCGGGCATTTCAGGCTCGGCCCGAAGCAGACAGAGGAGCGCATGATGAACTCCTGCGGATTGCTGCCATCGAAGCAAAGCTCGTCCGAATAGCGGTTGAAATAACGCCAGGAATTCACACCCGCTGAAATCGGCACCGCAGCCCGGAATTTCCGCGTCATGGACGCCAGCAGAGACAGCGTGCCGCCATTGGAATGGCCCGCGAGATAGAGGCGATCCTTGTCTATACCCGGCAGGTTTTCCAGATAGGAGGCTGCCGCCAGCGCATCGGATGTTTCATCGTAAAAGCCGGAATAATTGCCCTTCTGGCCGTTTTCACCCCGGAAAGATGGCAGGAGAACCACAAAGCCCGCGTCCCAATAGGGTTTCATCAAAGCCCAATGCCCGTCCCCTGTGGCATTGCCGCCATGGAGGAAGAGCACCGCCGGTTTCAGCGTGCTGGACGGCGTGTAATCAGATAGCCACGCAACAAGCTCGATAGAACCATTGGGCCCACCGGGATACGTCACCCGCGTCCCGCCATCCGGCGTACCAAGCGGCGAAGATTTTTCCGGTGCCGAAATCTTGCGCAGCAGATGCGTGTGAAACCGCTTGCGCGCATCGGCATAATCCACAGCCTCCAGCGGCATGAACTCCGGCATCGTCAGGCTGGCGCGCGCATGCGGCGCAAGCAGCGCAGCAGCAGACAGCCCCGCCGCCCCCGCCAGCAAGGTCCGGCGCGTCAGGCGTTTGGAAACGGTGTCGGTGGAGGAGATTTTATCGACCATATGCGATGACCCTAAACAGCGTTGCGCACATTTCAATTTCACCATTGACCCATTCGGTTGTCCACTCACTGTTTTGAGAAACCAATGATATCATCACTCTTTCTCCTCAATCATCGCCATCAGCGTCGATAACCTGTCTGCCTCTGATGGCAGCTTGTCTGCGCGGAGGCGGGCGATTCTTGGAAAGCGCATGGCTACGCCGGATTTGTGGCGGTTGGAGCGGTTTATGCCTTCGAAGGCCACTTCCAGCACGAAACCAAAACTGGGCGTGGCGCGCACGGCGCGGACGGGGCCGAAACGTTCGACCGTGTTCTCGCGTACGAACTTGTCCAAGACTTCCAGTTCCGCATCAGTAAAGCCAAAATAGGCCTTGCCGACGGGCACCAGCTGCTCGCCATCCTCGTTTTCGGACCAGACGCCGAAGGTGAAGTCGGAATAATAGCTGGAGCGTTTACCGTGGCCGCGCTGGGCATACATCATCACGGCATCGATGTTGAAGGGATCACGCTTCCACTTGAACCACGGGCCCTTGGCGCGGCCTGCCTGATAGATGCTGTCCTTGCGCTTGATCATCACGCCTTCGATGACCGGATCTGGCGGCGCTTTTCGCAGGGTTTCCAGCTCATCCCAGTTGTCGAAGGGCACCAGCGGCGACAGATCGAACCTGTCATGCGGGGCGTTCTCGATGAGATGGGTCAGCTTTTCCCGGCGCTTGAGAAAAATCTCGCCGCGAATATCGTCATCGCCCTCGAACAGAAGGTCGTAGGCGCGGATGAAGGCGGGGTATTCCTCCAGCATCTTGCCGGTCACGGTCTTGCGGTTCAGACGCTGTTGGAGATCGGAAAAGGTGCGGGTGGAATTGTTGGAACGGGCGGTGCCGCCGATCAGCAATTCACCATCAATCACGCCTTCGAAATTGATTCTGTCGAGAACGTCTGGAAAGGCGCCGGAAATATCATCGCCTGACCGGGAATAAAGCTTTCTGGTCTCGCCGGAGCGCGACAGCTGCACGCGGATACCATCCCATTTCCACTCGGCGACGAAGTCCTTGGGATCGAGGTTTTGCAGATCGTTATCGCCGACGGGCGTCGACAGCATGACCGAATGAAAAATCGCAGGCGTTGCCAGAACCGGGCGCTCGGCCTTGCCTTCCAGCCATGCGAAAAGCGGCTCATAGGGCGGCGTCAGGCCGTGCCAAAGTGTTTCGATCTCGGTGATATCCCGCCCGCCAAAATCTGCCAGCGCCTGTCGGGCAAGCCGGGCGGACACGCCAATGCGCAGGCCACCGGTGACGAGTTTCAGGAAGGCGAAACGCGAAGACGTTTCCAGCCGATCCAAGAGATCGCGCAACGCTGAGCGAACCTCCGTGCGGCCCAGCGAGTTCATCAGATCGACAATTTCGCCAAGGCCGGGGTCTTGGATGTCCGGCGGGTTGGTATTCTGACTGGTATCCCAGACAAGAGAGATCGTCTCGGCCAGATCGCCAACGTAATCATAGGAATAGCGAAACAGCACATCGTCCATCCGCTCCAGCACCAGTTCGCGCAGCATGGCTGGTTTGACACTTTTCAGGTCCAGCGTGCCTGCAATGGCGGCAAGGCCATAGCCCCGGTCCGGGTCGGGCGTATCGCGGAAGTAGTCGGTCAGCAGTTTGAGTTTGCCGTTGCGGGATGGCGTCAGGACGAGACGGTCCAGGAGGGTTGCGAAGGATTTCATGGGTGGACCTCGCGGGATAAGACCCCCTCTGGCCTGCCGGCCATCTCCCCCACAAGGGGGGAGACACCGTGCCGCAAGGACTGAATTTCAAATCGCTGAAGAGGGCGCGGCTGGGTTAAGCCCCTCCCCCTTGTGGGGAGGGGTTGGGGAGGGGTCTTGCCGTGGGAAACGAATGGCACCATCAATCCCCCTCATCCTCATAGCCCACCAGATGCAGTGGCCGGGCCGGAATGCCCTGCAACTCACACCAGCGCACCAGCGCCTCCTCCCGGCCATGGGTCACCCAGACCTGTGACGGCGCAACTTCCTTGATTGTCTCGAGCAGTTCCGGCCAGTCACAATGGTCGGAGATAACAAGCGGCAGTTCCACGCCACCCTGCTTGGCGCGCTGGCGCACCATCATCCAGCCGGAGGCGAAGGAGATCAGCGGTTCATTGAAGCGGCGGGCCCATTTTTCCTGAAAGGCAGAGGGCGGGCCGACGACGATGGCGCCTTTGAACTGGGCGGGGTTGCTCTTTTCCAGCGTTGCAGGGCGAAGATCGCCGAGGTCGATGCCTTGCGACACATAGTAGTCGCAGAGCTTGGCCAGCGCGCCGTGGATATAGACGGGCTCTGCGTAACCATTGTCGCGCAGCAGCCGCAACACGCGTTGCGCCTTGCCGAGCGAATAGGCACCGACCAGATGGGTGCGTTCGGGGAACTGCTTGATGGAGGTCAGCAGTTTGCCGATTTCCACGCTAGGTTTTGGGTGATGGAACACAGGCAGGCCGAAGGTGGCCTCCGTTATGAAGACATCGCATTTCACAGGCTCGAAGGGCGCGCAGGTGGGATCAATACCGCGCTTGTAATCGCCGGATGCGACGATGCGCGTACCGCCATGTTCGATGGAAATCTGCGCCGAACCGAGAACGTGACCGGCAGGATGAAACCCGACCGTCACGCCGTTGATCTCTACCGTTTCACCAAAACCGACGGCCTGTTCGCTGCCGGTGAAATCCTCGCCGTAGCGAATGCGCATGATATCCAGCGTCTGGCGGGTGGCCAACACCTTCTCGTGACCGGCACGAGCGTGGTCGGAATGGCCGTGGGTAATCAGCGCCCGTGGTACGGGGCGCACGGGATCGACGTAGAAATCGCCGACGGAGCAATAGAGCCCCTTAGGCGTGGGATAGAGCAACTTCTCTGGTTTCATAAGCGCTATCGATTGCGGCGTGGATGGAAGAAACGTTTGTCAAAGCAACACGTTCCTCCCGCCACAACTTTTCAGCGCCTGGCCTTATTCGACTGCCGCGACCGGCTTTTCGACGACTGCTGCGGGCAGTCTGACGTTCTTCAAGGCCAGTGCTGCAACGAGGCCGATGACTGCGGTGACTGCCGCCGCGTAAAACAGCGGCGTGAAGGCACCCGCATAGAGATTGGCGACAGCGCTTTGCGATGCGGCAGGCAGTTCTGCCAGCATCTTGGGTGTCAGTTCCTGTATCTTGCCGACACCGGGAATATCCACACCGACGCCCTTGAGATTGGCCGAAATGATCGCGCCATAGATCGAGATCACAATCGCCGCCCCACCCATGCGCGTCAGCGAGACCGCGCCGCTGGCTGCACCGATATCTGCCTTTGGCGCCGAATTCTGCACGCCGATGATCGGTGCCTGCTGGCCAAGGCCAACGCCGAGCCCCTGTGCGAACAGGATGATGGCAATGACGAAGAGCGGCGTTCCCGCATGCATTTGCGAGAGCGACAGCATGGCCAACACTGCAATGGACAGGCTGATGACGGAGAATATCTTGTAGCTGCCCGTTTTGGAAATCAGCCGCCCCGCTGTCAAAGAGCCCATAACGATACCGCCGGTGACGGCAATGAAGAACAGGCCGGCAGACGATGGAGAAAGCCCGGTCGTCGTTTGCAGGAACAGCGCGTAGTAGTTGACCATGCCGATACCGAGACCGCCGCTGACCAGCGAAATGACCATGAACAGCGGAAAGGTGCTGTCCTTGAACAGCCGCAGCGGCACGACAGGTTCCGGCGCGCGACGCTCCACCTGCACCCACAAATAGGCTGTGATGGCGGCAAAGGCGACGATGCAGAGGCTCTTCCAGGCAAAGATCGAACCGAAGAGCTGCGAACTATCCGCCCACAGCACGACGCTGGAAATTGTCAGCGCCAGAAGGATAGCACCCAGATAATCGATCTTGGGCTGACGTTCCGGGCGACGATAGGGCAGAAGAAAAGCAAGGCCTGTCAGCACGATGATGCCGATGGGGAGGTTGATGAGGAAGATCGAGCGCCAGCCGAACAGGTCGCTCATCGTGCCGCCGAGGATTGGCCCGACGCTGCCCGATGCCATGATAACGAGGCTGGAATAGCTCTGGTAACGCGCCCTCTCCCGTGCCTCGAACAGATCGGCATTGACGGAAAAGATCGACACCATGATGCCACCGCCGCCGAGGCCTTGCAGCACGCGCGCAGCAATCAGCGAATCCATCGACCAGGCCAGCCCGCAGGCGAGCGAGCCCAGCGTAAAGATGACGATGGCGGCCATCATGACGTATTTGCGCCCGAAAAGATCGCCCAGCTTGCCATAAACAGGCATGACGGCGCTGGTTGCCAAGAGATAGGCAGAGCCGATCCAGCCGAAACGTTCCAGCGCGCCGAACTCACCCACGATCGTCGGCAAAGCCGTCGATACGATCTGGTTGTCGAGCGTCGCCATGAACATGGCAAACATCAGAAAGAAGAAAACAACAAGCCTGCGACGGCGATCCGCGACGAGGGGCGCCACAGGCGTAACGGACATATCCATGGGAGGGTCTCACGCTTGATGGGTAATTTATGTGCCTTTCGCACATATATGTCAATGGCACATTTCTGTGTCTGTGCTATGGTGGGTGAAATTATCGGGGAATCGCAGATATGAACGAGCACGCATCACTGTCGAAAGAGTGTGAAAACACCGATCGCGATGACGTGCTGGATATCAGCCACACCATGACACGTATGCGCCTGATGATCGGGCGGCGTGTGATTGGCCGCATGGCCATTGCCAAGCTGGCACCGGGGCTGGAGCTTTCGCATATCGATGTGCTGGATATCGTCAAGCGTGCTGGCACCTCTGCGACGGTTGGTGCCATTGCCGAAGCGCTTCGTCTCGACCCATCGCGCGGAAGCCGGGTGGTGGCGGAAATGGTGGGGCGCGGTCTGTTGAAACGGGAGGCCTCGCAAGAGGATGGCCGCCGCAGCGTTATCGATATCACGCCCCTCGGCCTCAGCATTCTGGAAGAAATGCGCAGCGCCAAACTCAGCATTATCCGCGAAGTCGTCAGCGACTGGCCAGAGCAGGACGTGGCGGATTTCTCGCGGCTGTTCGACCGGTTCATCGGTCGGTTCGAAAAGCGCCTCGCACCGGATGCCCTGGCTCTGACGGCAAAAGCGCTGGAGAGCCGTTAGGCGGGAGAAACTCCACGCAATATTCAGAACGCCGACGCTTTCCGACTTTGCGCTGCCCGCAGAACTCTGACTGGCCCATCCCGCCGCGCCGCATCCGGCTTCTCATGGTGACCGCGCTTAGCCCTCCAGCCTTCCATCTGGCGGACAGATAGCAGCAGCACGATAGCTGCGCCCGCATAAACCGGGGTCGAGATTGCATCGAAAATGGTGTCGGTATTGGTCATAGGAACTTCCATCGGGTTGATGGAGGCAGATTAGAACGGGCCGGGATTGCTCGATTTGCGCAAGATCAAATCCGGGCAGCACGGCGCAAACCCCGGTTATTTCGAGAGTATATTAAATCATTTAATTTCAGTAACTTGTGCTATTTCTCTGAACGTTGAGGCAATGTGCCGCAGGCGTCAGATGCCATCGCCAAACGTCTGCTCGAAGACCCGCACGCTGTTGCGGCCCTGCTTCTTGGCCTCGTACATGGCAGCATCGGCCTTGGCCAGAAGGGCTTCCGGTGTTTCGCCATCACCGGGGTAGAAGGCCGTGCCGGAGGAACAGGTAACGCTGATCGAGCCGCTTTCCAGCGCAATCGGCTCTGCCGCGCGCTGACGAATGGCTTCCAGCCTCCGCAAAATGCCGGGCTCATCATGCTTGGGGTTGCTGAAGATGATGGCGAATTCATCGCCACCCAGCCGCACGGCGATATCGGATGCGCGAATGCAGCTGGTGATGCGCTCTGCCAGGCTACGCAGAACCTCATCCCCCACGGCATGGCCGTGGACATCGTTGATCTGCTTGAAATTGTCGAGATCGATATAGGTGATGGCCACCAGCCGGTCTTCGCGTCTGGCCTCATGAATGGCGCGGCGGAACTGGCTCCAAAACAGGTTTCTGTTGGAAAGCCCCGTCAGCGGATCATGGTGAGCCATGAAATTCACGCGCTCTTCGGCGCGGCGGCGGTCGATGGCGATACCGGCGATGTTGGTCGCCATATCGATGATTTCTTTTTCGATATCGGTCGGCATACGCACAGTGCCGGAATACAGCGCGAAGGTGCCCAGCAGCACGCCGCCATTGCCCAGGACCGGTGTGGACCAACAGGAACGAAGGTTATAGCGCATGACGACATCGACGGATTCCGTCCAGCGCGGGTCCTGAAACGTATCGCTGACATAGACGGCTTCGCGGTGCCACGCCGCCGCCCCGCACGAGCCGATACCCGGGCCGATTTCGACGCCGTTGATCAACGAGGTATAGCTATCGGGAAGAGAGGGAGCCGCGCCATTCCACAGCCGGTTCTGCTCCAGCAGCAGAATGGAGCCGGTGAGATTGTCCAGCATGTTCTCCACCGTGTTGACCACGGCTTCCAGTATGGTCGTCAACGGCTGGCCGTGTACGATCATTTCCAGAAGTGCTGCATGACTGTGGCGAAGCGTCTCCTGCCATTTGGCGGCGGTGATATCGCGGGAAATACCGGCGAGACCAACGATCTCGCCCTTGTCGTCCCGAATAGGAATACGCGTGCCGGAGTACCATCGCACATGGCCATCCATCGCCGCACGTTCTTCGGCCTCATAAAGACCCTCGCCCGTGGTCATGATGTGACGATCCATCACGTCGATCCGGCGTGCGACATCGGGTGGTGCCATGTCATAAATGGTAAGGCGGCGTCCCTGCATGAAATCGGCAGGGCGCCCAAGACAGGCGAGCGCTGCCGCATTCATATAAGTGTAGTAACCATCTATGTCTTTGAGGAAGACCATTTCAGGAATATTGTTGAGCAGATAGGCCAGCCTTGCATCCGCAAGGCCGTTCGTCAGAAAATCCGTTGCCAATGCTTGCACGCCAAACGAACGAGCGCCATTTTCTTCACGCATCGCGCAACAACCCCTACCGAACCCAGTCTTTCCTGCTTGCAATTGCTCTTGCGACTGAATGCCATACTTCACGGTAACAGCTCAGCTTGCACGACCATGGAGCAAAAATACTTATGCCCCATTAAAATGAGTCGTAACACTGTCTGTAACGGGAAATATATTTATGCGTGAACAATATTGGTGCAATATAGCCGCAGATAGCTCTAATTCGATTTAAATGCAATCGAAAGATGCACAGAGCTTTAAGAAAAAATCGGCTATCCCATCACTATTCCGGCTTCCGTTTTGCAAGCGGCAGCAATAGGTTGCCCTCCAGCAATTGAAGGGGATCTGGAATGCTGACGATTTATGGGGTTTATCGCTCTCGCGCCACGCGCACACTTTGGCTGGCGGGAGAACTCGGGCTCGAGTTCCGCCATGTGCCTGTCATTCAGGCCAGACGCGTGACCGATCCGCTGGCCGCAGAGGCGCCAATCAACACGCTGACGCCGTCCTTTCTGGCAATCAACCCCATGGGCACCATTCCCTGCATCGAGGATGACGGCATGGTTCTCTACGAATCCATGGCCATCAACATGTATCTCGCCCGCAAGCATGGCACGGCGCTTGCGCCTGCCGATCTGGCCGAAGACGCGCTGATGATGCAGTGGTCCTTCTTTGCTGCGACCGAAATCGAAACCAATGCGCTGAAGATTTCCTCCACCGTGGCCGAGGGGCTGGCAGGCACCGATGCCGGCCAAGCCGTGATCGAGGTTGCGGCCCGCATGCTGCGCCGCCCGTTCAAGGTTCTCGAGCAGCATCTGTCCGGCAATGACTATCTGGTCGGCAACCGTTTCAGCGTCGCAGACATCAACGCCGCCGAAGTCGTGCGTTATGCGCAGGCGCATGTGCCCTTGTTCGACGCCAATCCAGCTGTCCGGGCCTGGCTGGAACGCTGCCAGTCCCGCCCGGCCTTCAAGGCCATGTGGAGCGCCCGCGACAGCGAAGTGGCGTAATCACAGCGCCGACGTCACCCTGATATCGCCGACATGGATGCCGTTCCAGTTCTTCATGGAACGGTTTGCCATGCCCAACAGCGCCTGCTGCCGGGCGCTGTCCTTTTCGGAATAGCGGGCCAGAAGCGCGGCAATCATCGCTTCGGCGGCACGCGTGGTGCCGTCTTCGCATTTCACCGCTATGGCGATGCCCTGTTCCGGCAAGGCCGCGACGAACACACCTTCCGCACCCGTCTTGGCAAAGATCTGGCCGGGCGCGAGTTCCATCAACCGCGTGCAGGTACGGCCCGTTCCGGCCGCGTAAAAGGGCTCCGCCATGCAGGCATCGATCAGGCGGCGGGAGGCTTTGGCCCGACCTGCCTCAAGCCCCTGCCCCGTCGCCATCTTCGCAAAGCCATGCGCCAGATTTTTCAGCGGCACGGCGTAAGTGGGAATGGAGCAGCCATCCGTGCCGCAATTGTCGTGGCCAAGCGCCGTGCCCGTCAGGCTCTCCATCGTCGCGCGGATGTCCTGCTGCAGCGGGTGGTCATAGCCGACATAGCCCTTCGGGTCAGTGCCCGTGTGGACACAGGTGCAGACGAAGCCGGAATGCTTGCCGGAGCAGTTGTTGTGCAGGGCCGTTGGCTTATCCAGCGTGCGGGCCTGATGGATGATGGTCTTCTGGTCGGATGACCAATGCGCGCCACATTCCAGCGTCTCGACATCCCTTCCCGCCTTGGCCAGCATCGCGGCAGCGAGTTGCACATGCGCATCTTCGCCAGAATGCGAGGAGCAGGCGAGCGCCAGTTCCTGGTTGCCAAAGCCGTAAGCATCCGCAGCCCCGCTTTCCATCAGCGGCAGTGCTTGCATGGCTTTGCAGGCGGAGCGTGGAAACACGCCGCTTTCAATATCGCCAGCGGAAAACAGGACAGCGCCATCCCCATCGACCACCACGGCCATGCCGCGATGGCGGCTTTCGACGAGATTTCCTCTGGTGACTTCGACGGTAACGGGGTTGTGCATGACCATGGCCTCAAAAAATACGAAATTGAGACTGTTCTATCCAACTTCTCTTATCGATGCACGAGGCCCACAGTTGAAACTTGCCAAACGTTTGCTGCTTGCCATTCTCATTATCTACCTGCTGCCCGCGTTGGCTTCGGCTGGCCTGTGGGTCATGAAAGAGCACCCGACCGGCTATCGCAATGCGCGCTGGTCTTCCGCCGGTATTCTGCCCGAGGCACCAGCGGACAAGCCAGCGGCGATCTATGTCTATTCCGCCATGACTGGCGGCTTCAAAGGCTCGATTGCCAGCCATGCCTGGATCGTGATGAAGGAGAAAGGGGCCGACAGCTATGAGCGCTACGACAAGGTCGGCTGGGGCACGCCCATTCGCCGTAACGCCTATGCTCCGGACGCCTATTGGTATTCCAACATGCCGCGCCTTGTGGTGGAGCTACACGGCGAGGAAGCCGAAAAGCTGATCCCGAAAATGCAAAAAGCCATTGCCGATTACCCCTATGGCAAGGCAGGCGGTTATCGCATCTATCCCGGTCCCAACTCCAACACCTTCGTGGCCCATGTGCTGCGTAGCGTGCCGGAACTCGGCGTCGTGTTGCCGCCGGATGCGGTGGGCCGCGATTACCTGCCCAATGGCGAATTCATCCACGTTGCCGATGACTGGAAGGATATCAGCCTTTCACTCGGCGGCTTCTTTGGCGTGTCAGCCGGTCAACGCAGTGGCTTGGAGGTCAATTTCCTCGGGCTGGTCGCCGGTATCGACGTCATGAACCCCGGCATCAAAATACCGGGGCTGGGTTATTTCGGTACGGGCTCACGGCTGGGTGTGTGATCATCGCCGCTACGGTGCGCGCGCTTGGCGCGAATGCCCTGCGCGATGAAGACCCGGGACAGGCCGTGATACAGCGGCTCTGCTGAGATCATGCGCGACGTTATATAACCCAGCATGGACGCCGCCATGATGGGAATGACGGCTTCGTGGTTGCCGGTCATTTCCAGAATGATGACGAAAGCCGTCATTGGTGCCTGAACCACGCCCGCGAAATATCCTGCCATGCCAAGTATCGCGCCGAGCCCGATGCTGGTGCCGAGAATGGACGACACCGTGCTGCCGAAACCTGCACCCACCGACAGCGATGGCGCAAAAATACCGCCGGGAATACCTGACATCATCGAAAGAAAGGTTGAGGCCAGTTTTTCGATGAAGAAGAATGTCGGAGCGGCTTGCCCCTCGATGGCGGAGCGCGCCTGCTCATAACCCGTGCCGAAGGTCGCGCCACCCGTTGCCACACCGATGATGGCGGAGGCCAGACCGCAACCGGCGGCCACGATCAACATCCGCTTTAACGGCACGCTGTGACTCCAGCGACGAATGCGTTGCGAGGCTTTGAGCGCACCGGCACTGAACAGCGCGCCGAACACGCCGCCGCCAATGCCGCAGATCAGCACCAGTCCCCAATCCGCCGCCGTCTGGGCCACGACGTTGCTCGTTCCGAAATAGGTGTAGGTTCCGACTAGTCCCAGCGATGCGAGACCCGACAGAATAACGGCGGTCAGCACCAGACCGTTGGAGCGCGACTCGTAGGTACGGCTCATTTCCTCGATGGCAAAGACGATACCTGCCAAAGGCGTGTTGAAAGCAGCGGCGATGCCTGCGGCAGAACCGGCCAGAATCAAGCCCCTCGCCTGCGCCATGCCGCCGATGCGTGCGGCCTGAAGCATGATCGACGCGCCCACCTGTACCGTCGGCCCCTCACGACCGATGGATGCTCCCGACAGCAGCCCGGCAATGGTCAACACGATCTTGCCCACCGCCAGTTTCAGAGACAACAGACGTGAGCGATCTTCATCGTCATGAAAATGCCGTGCCGCAATGGCCTGCGGAATGCCGCTGCCGCCGGAATTGGGAAACACGGTAATGGCCAGCCACGCGCAAAGCGCAAAGCCGAGCGGCGTGATGATGAGCGGCAGAAGAAAGGCCCATTGCCCCGACGATGTGACGGAAAAGAACAGGTGCTGCGCCCAATCCGCCATCTTCGCAAAGGCGACACTGATGACACCGACGGCCAGAGCACCGGTCCAGAACACCGCACGCGGCTTCCATATCCGCCACGAACCCCACATGACGCGAGAGCGGCGAAACATCTTCATTTTCTTGTATTTGGAAGGCATGGCAACTTTTCTGTCGTCCGGGGAAGGCTCACTTATCGACCTGCGACGCCGTGATTGCAACCTCGTCTTTGACAATTGCCACGGAATGGAGCAGGATCACGCATCGCAATTGCAATGCATGGAGTTGCCAGATGAAAACCGCAACGATGCCGTCCCTCCGCGTCGAGCCCGAATTTCGCGACCGGGCCGAGAGTGTTTTAAAGGACGGCGAAACGCTGTCCGCTTTCATGGAAGAGGCCGTTCGCCAACAGGTGGAAATTCGCAAATCCCAGGCGGAGTTTATTGCGCGTGGGCTTGCTGCAAGAGAAGAATCGAAGCGGACGGGAATTTATCATCGGGCGGAAGATGTTCTTGCAGAACTGAAATCCATGCTGGATGCAAAGCTTGCGGAAGACAACAAGCAGTGACGTATCAAATATTTCTCGCAGACAAAGCGCGCGATGATATTACCCGCCTCTACAGATATCTTCTTGATTACGATAAGTACGCTGCACAGCGCGCATACAATGCCATCCAAAAGGGCATCAGCGCGCTTGGTGATTTCCCGATGAGTTTCCGCAAGGTCGATCCCGAAAATCCTTTCTTGCGTGAGTTGATCATTCCATTTGGATCTTCAGGATATGTCGTCTTGTTTGAAGTTGAGACTTCAGAAAAAATCACCATCCTCGCCATCCGCCACCAGCGCGAAGACGATTACCACTGATCCCTACCGATCACTCACCGCCGCGCGCGGATTGACCCACGGCTCCTGATTGGAGCGCGGCAGTGGCTGTCTGCCTAGGATATGGTCCGACGCCTTCTCGCCCGTCATGATCGAGGGGCCGTTGAGGTTGCCGTAGGTGACATGCGGGAAGATCGAGCTATCGGCGACGCGCAGTCCTTCCACGCCGATGACACGGCATTCGGGATCGACCACGGCCATCGGGTCGTTGCGGTCACCCATCTTGCAGGTGCCGCAGGGGTGATAGGCGCTTTCCAGATGTTCCCTTAGGAATGCGTCGATGTCCTCATCCGACTGCACACCCTCGCCCGGTTGAATTTCCGGGCCGCGATAATCATCGAAGGCTTTCTGGCTGAAGATTTCCCGCGTCAGGCGCACGCAGTGGCGGAATTTCTCCCAGTCTTCGGCGTGGCTCATATAGTTGAAACGGATGACCGGATCGTCCTTTGGATCGGTCGAGCGCAGCGTGACATTGCCGCGCGATTTCGACAGGTTGAAACCGACATGGACCTGAAAACCATGGCTTTTCGCCGCCGCCTTGCCATCATAGGAAATGGCGACGGGCAGGAAGTGGAACTGGATATCCGGTTGTTTGAGGCCCGGTTCGGACCGCAGGAAGGCGCAGGCCTCGAACTGGTTGGACGCACCCAGCCCACCCTTTGTCACCAGCCATTGGGCACCGGCAACACCCTGCCAGAACCATGGCAGCCATGAATAAAGCGAAACTGGCTTGGTGGAGACCTGCTGGAAGTAGAACTCCATATGGTCCTGAAGATTGGCACCGACGCCGGGACGGTCAGCGATGACCTCGATTCCCATGTCCTGCAAATGCTGGGCGGGGCCGATGCCCGAGAGCATCAGCAGCTTGGGCGAATTGAAGGACGAGGCCGAAACGATAACCTCACGGCTGGCGCGGATGGTTTCCACCCCGCCCCTGCGCTCGATCTCGACACCCGTGGCGCGGCCATTCTCTATGACGATCTTGCGCGCGAAGCCATGCACCAGAGAGACGTTCGGTCGTTTCAGCGCGGGCCGCAGATAGGCATTGGCCGCGGACCAGCGGCGACCGTTGTGGATGGTCTGTTCCATCAGGCCAAAGCCTTCCTGCTTGGAGCCGTTATAGTCATCCGTCAGTTCGAAACCGGCCTGTGAACCGGCTTTGACGAAGGCGTGGAACAGCGGGTTTGTGACCGGTCCGCGCTGAACATGCAGCGGCCCGTCCGTGCCGCGCCAGCCCTCTTCGCCACCGTGGCTGGTTTCCATGCGCTTGTAATAGGGCAGCACATCGGCGTAAGCCCAGCCATGCGCGCCAAGCTCTTCCCAGCGATTGAAATCCTCCGCATGGCCGCGAACATAGACAAGACCATTGATGGAAGACGACCCGCCAATGACCTTGCCGCGCGGCGCGGTGATGCGGCGATTGTTGAGGTTCGGCTCCGGTTCCGAGTGGTAGCCCCAATTGTAGCGTTTCATGCTCATCGGCCAGGCAAGAGCGGCGGGCATCTGGATGAAGGGACCGAAGTCGGAGCCGCCAGCCTCGATGACGATGACGGAATATTTGCCGTCCTCCGACAGGCGATAGGCCATGGCAGAGCCTGCGGAACCGGAACCGACGATCACGAAATCTGCTTGTTGCATTGTGGTTGCTCTTTGCTGTGGCCACCTCGTCCTTCGAGGCCCGTTTCACGGGCACCTCAGGATGAGGTGGAGAGAGGTTGTGCATTTATTTCGTTGACGAACGTGCGCTGCTAAAGGGTGCCTGAGGGCAAACGCTTGCTCTCATCCTCATCCTGAGGTGCCCTTGAAACGAGCCTCGAAAAATGAGGTGGAGGGACGTTGCATTGTCTAGTTGAAAACATGCGTTGTGAAATGACGGAGGACGAAACGCTTGCTCTCATCCTCATCCTGAGGCGCCCGTGAAACGGGCCTCGAAGGACGAGGATGAGCCACTGACTCCGATACTCCCTTAGCAGGGGAGCGCACGGATTTAGTAAGGCGCCTCGACCTTCCCCGTCGCCACATAAATCGTCTTCAACTCACTATAGTGATTAAGCGCCGCCGCCGAATTCTCCCGCCCGAAGCCGGACTGTTTCGACCCACCAAACGGCATCTCCACCGGGCACAAATTATAGGTGTTGATCCACAACGTCCCCGCCTCCAACTGGTCCACCACGCGGTGCGCGCGGTTGATGTCGGCGGTGAAGACGCCGCCCGCGAGGCCGAATTCGGTGGCGTTGGCGCGGGCGATGACTTCGTCCTCATGGTCGAAGTCCAGCACGCACATGACAGGTCCGAAGATTTCCTCGCGGGCGATGGTCATGCCATCGGTCACGTCGGCAAACACGGTGGGCTGCACGTAAGCGCCCTGGCCCGACACATGATTGGGAATGCCGCCGCCGGTGATAAGGGTCGCGCCTTCGGCTTTGCCCTTCTCAATATAGGCCAGAACCTTTTCCTGCTGCGCCTTGGAGACCAGCGGGCCGATCTGGGTTGCCTCATCCATGGGATCGCCGATCACCATCGCATCGGTGCGAGCCTTGAGGTTTTCGAGGAAACGCTGCTTTGCGCCGCGCTGGACGAAAACGCGGGTCCCGTTGGAGCAGACCTGACCGGAGGAGTAGAAATTGCCCAGCATCGCGCCGCCGACAGCACTTTCGATATCGGCATCATCGAAGACAATCAGCGGAGACTTGCCGCCGAGTTCCATGGTGACGTGTTTGAGATGACCGGCAGCGGCAGCGGCCACCTTGCGGCCTGTCGGCACGGACCCGGTGAGCGAGACCTTGGCGACATCCGGGTGCTCCACCAGCAGCGGGCCTGTCGTACGGTCTCCCTGAATGACATTGAAGAGACCCTTGGGAAGCCCGGCTTCCATCAGAATTTCCGCAATCTTCAGGGCACCAAGCGGCGTGTTTTCCGAGGGTTTGAAAACCATGGCGTTGCCAGCGACCAGCGCTGGGGCAGCCTTCCAGCAAGCGATCTGCTGCGGATAGTTCCACGCCCCGATACCGACGCAAACACCGAGCGGCACGCGTTTGGTATAGGCAAAATCACCGCCCAGCGGAATGTAATCACCGTTCAGGGCCGAGGGCGCAATGCCGCCGAAGAATTCGAAAGCGTCCGCGCCGGAGGTGGAATCCGCAACGATGGTTTCTTGAATGGGCTTGCCCGTATCTAGTGTTTCCAGCTCCGACAAAGCACGATTGCGCTCACGGATGAGATCGGCGGCGCGACGAAGAATGCGACCCCGCGCTGTGGGGCTCATCGCCGCCCATTCCTTCTGCGCCTTCTTGGCAGAAGCAATGGCGCGTTCCACGATGGCCGGCGTGGCGGCGTGCAGCCTTGCAACGACTTCGCCGGTAGCGGGATAAATGCTTTCAAAGACCGTGCCCTCGGTATCTTCGACATAATCGCCATCGATGAAATGGGAGGCTTTCGGCTGGGCTTTCAATGTCATCTAAAGGTCCTCAGAGAATACGAATGGACGGCTTGCCCTCTTGAGAAGGCGCGTCAGAAAAGGGTTTGAGCTGGGTGTCGAAATAGTTTTCCACCAGTGCAGGCGCGGCAGAAAGGCCGAGCGGTGCGGCCTGCAGGCTGTGGCGGATATAGAGCCCGTCGATCAGCGCGGCGGCCCCTTCGGCGATGCGGGCGGCATCATCCGGCGGGCAGAGGCGGTTGAGGCTATCCATGATGTTGGAGCGCAGGCGGCGCGTATAGGTCACCAGCAGGCGGCGCATTTCTTCAGAGCGCTGCGCCTCCACGTAAAAAGCCAACCATGCGGCCACGGTTTCATTGGTGAATTGATCGCTCTGGAACGACACGCGGACAATGGCGCTCAACCGCGCCCGCGGGCCCGATGCCTGGCTCAGCGCCGCAATCGCATCGCGACGAAGGGCGCGCAGCAGGCTGCGGATGGTTTCCAGAAGAAGCTGCTGCTTGCTGCCGAAATAATGATGCGCCAGTGCCGCCGACACACCCGCCTCACGGGCGATATCCGACATGGTCACATTCAGCGAACCGGTCTGGCCGATGGCCCGCAATGCGGCATCCATCAGCGCCTTTTTGCGCAGCGGTTCCATTCCAAGCTTCGGCATCGGCATTCTCCTTTACAGGCAATTTATTATTGATTGACTGATCAATCAATAATAAATGCGACACGCAATCGTGTGACTTGCGCCATGTCAAACATGCCGGAAAACTTTGCCCGCTCGCCCAAATGTGCTAGGGTCGCGCCAACTGGCAAATGAAAGGTCGCAGGCATGACCGATTGCATTCGCTTGAAAAGCCTTCAGCGTCCACTAGCGCAGCTGCATGTCTGCGCCGTGACAGGCAGCCCGGTGGTTTTTGCCGCCCCTTCTCATTTTCATAAAACGACGTTTCCTTCGGAACCGAAAACGAAGGTGGGCGTTCCTTCGGGCGCGCATGACAGATGTGCTAATATAATAACCACTTAAGTCCGCTCACAACTGGCCGGGAGCGGATGCATAAAATGGCCAAGGACGGTTCAGCTTCGACATGATTGTCAGGGACGAGAACCGCCATGATAGGGAGAGACACGATGCCAATGGTGACTGTATCCATTTCCCCAGAGCAGGCCGCGAAGATGCGCGAAGCGGTGAATAGCGGGGATTACGCCTCGGGAAGCGAAGTTGTGCGTGCCGCCCTTCGCCTGTGGGTGGAAACTGCTGGTAGGGAAGGCACCACCAAGAGTGGCACGGATGCACATGCAAGCGGTGAGCATCTGAATGTAGCCGAACTTTATGCTGCGCATTCGCTCAAACGGCGTCACGCCTGAGCTGTTAAGGCTTGTGCATGAGAGCTATTTTAGCGCGTCGCGGTTGCGTCATAAAAACTTCAAGAAAGCTTCATCTGCCAGAAAGCTTTTGTTGAGGAGTTTCGAGCATTCTCCCACCCAAAAAGTGCCTTTAAAAATGGGCGCAATGGTGGAGAAAATTCATGCAGTCGACGGCGATCGACCCTGACGTCATACGGCGATTTGCAACCGGGCAAATGGCTTCCATGGCGAAACTCGTTCTTGAAACGGCTTTTCAGCCGATTGTCGAAGCCACGACAGGCACTGTTTTCGGATACGAATCCCTGATGCGCGGTTTCGATCGCATCGGTTTTTCCAGCCCGCTGGACCTTCTGGACCACATTGAAGCCGATGGCCAGCTGGTTGCCGTCGAGCAGATGCTGGCAGGCCGGGCGCTGGCCAAATTTTCCACCCTGCCGGAGTTCTCTTCCGCCACACTATTTCTCAACCTCGATGTTCGCCTTATTCCGCATGGCGATGCGATTCTGAACAAGCTTCTGGAGCATCTGGCCAAGGCCTCGATACCGCCCTCTTCCATCTGCTTCGAACTCTCCGAGCGTTTCGACAATACCAGCGTGCCGGAGTTCAGCGCACTGATTGCCCGTATGCGTAAGGAAGGCTTCAAACTGGCTATCGACGACTTCGGCGTCGGCCATGGCGAAATGAAGCTGTTGTGCGAGTTCCCGGTCGATTACCTGAAGATCGACCGCTATTTCATCGATGGCATGGACCGCAATCCGCGCAAGCGCCATCTGGTGAAGAACATCGTCAACATTGCCCACACGCTGGGTGTGCGGGTGATTGCCGAGGGTATCGAGACCGAAGCGGAGTTTCTGGCCTGCCGCGAACATGGTGTGGATCTGGTGCAGGGCTGGTTTATTTCCCGGCCCACCACTTTCGTCAGTGAATTGCAAGGCGCCTTTCCGCATCTGCAGCACCTGGGCGAGACCCGTCGCAGCAGCCAGACGCTGGATGAAATCCTCATTCGCCGCCAGATCGAGCGGCTGCCAACCGTGTTTGAAAACGACACCATCGACAGCGTGTTCGAGCTGTTTCGCCGCAACCCGGCGCAGGCCTTCTTTCCGGTTCTCAACGCCAATGGTGAGCCGCGCGGCGTTATCAACGAGCATCACCTGAAAGAATATATCTACCAGCCCTTCGGCCGCGACCTGCTGAAAAACAAGGTCTATGAACGCACGATTTCGCATTTCGTGGACGGCGCGCCGATTGTCGGGCTGGATGCGGATGCGGACCAGTTGATGAATGTCTTTGCCAATACTGGCGGCAGCGCCTGTGTGATTTTGACCGAGAATATGCGCTATATCGGCGTGGTTTCCGCTGCATCGCTCATCAAGGTCATCAATGAAAAGCAGTTGAAGCTTGCACAGGAGCAGAACCCGCTGACGGCCCTGCCCGGCAATCGCGCCATCAGCAGCTTCATCGAAGCCAGCTGCGGCGACAGCGATGACAACCGCTTCTTCTGCTATTGCGATTTCGACAATTTCAAACCCTTCAACGATAAATACGGCTTCCATGTTGGCGACCATGCCATCACGCTGTTTTCAGCACTGATGAAGCGTTATTTCTTCTCCGGCGATTGCTTCCTTGGCCATATTGGCGGCGACGATTTCTTCATCGGCGTTCGCGACTGGCAGCAGGATGAGGTGACGGAAATTCTGGAGCGTCTGCTCAGCGATTTCCACGACGACGTGGTGCAGCTTTATTCGGAAGAAGACCGGGCTGCAGGGCTGATCACTGGTCATGACCGCTTTGGCAATGAACGTGAGTTTGCGCTGCTTCGCTGCTCCATCGGCGTGCTTCAACTGCCCAGGGGCCTGCTTTTGGGTAATCCTGAGCGGATCGGGGGCGAGATCGCGGCCATCAAGAAAGCTGCCAAGGAAAGCGAATCCGGCCTTATCATCCGCAGTTCTGGCGACGCGCATTAGGAGGCGAGCGCCGATTTATGGCCTAACTTTCGCCGTAGCGGCAAAACGCCTCCTTCCCTCCGGGCGGCATCTCGCCTAGTTTCCCTGCCATTGAAACACAATGGAGGCCCGCCATGACTTTGCCCACGACGATGCGATTTGTTGATCTGCCAAGCTTCGGTGAACCGGAAGTGATGGTCTTTGCAAAGGGCGCTGTTCCCACGCCAAAGGCGGGTGAGATTCTGGTCAAGGTGCAGGCGGCGGGCATCAACAGACCGGATGTGGCGCAGCGGCAGGGCAACTATCCGGCACCGAAGGATGCAAGCCCGGTTCTGGGGCTGGAAATTGCCGGTGAAGTGGTGGCGCTGGGCGAAGGTGTCACCGAATACAGCGTCGGAGACAATGTATGTGGGCTGGCCAATGGCGGCGGTTATGCGGAATATTGCGTCGTGCCTGCGGGCCAGGCCCTGCCCTTCCCCAAGGGTTATGACGCCGTGAAAGCGGCGGCACTGCCGGAAACATTCTTCACCGTCTGGGCCAATCTGTTCCAGATGGCGGGGCTGACCGAGGGCGAAAGCGTGCTGATCCACGGCGGCACCAGCGGCATCGGCACAACCGCCATTCAGCTGGCCAAGGCGTTCGGCGCAGAGGTCTATGCCACCGCTGGCTCCAAGGAAAAATGCGATGCCTGCGTAAAGCTCGGCGCAAAGCGGGCGATCAATTACCGCGACGAGGACTTCGCTGAGGTCATCAAGGCTGAGACCGACGGTAAGGGCGTGGATGTCATCCTCGACATGATCGGCGCCTCTTATTTCGCCAAGAACCTGTCTTCGCTCGCCAAGGACGGATGTCTTTCGATCATCGCCTTTCTCGGCGGCAACATTGCCGAAAAGGTCGATCTGCGCCCCATCATGGTCAAACGCCTGACCGTCACCGGCTCCACCATGCGCCCGCGCACAGCAGACGAAAAACGCGCGATCCGCGATGAGTTGGTGGCCGAAGTCTGGCCGCTATTGGAAGCAGGCAAGATCGCGCCTGTCATTCACGACGTGATCGATTTCGACCATGTGGCGGATGGGCATAAACTGATGGAAAGCAGCAGCCATATTGGGAAGATTGTGATGCGGGTTTCTTGATCAGACATGATCCGGACTGTTGTTATCATTGACAACAGTCCGCTGTGTTGTTAACAATAACAACATGGGTGCGACGTTGATAGAAAAATCCAGAAAGGTCATTGATGAAAAGACCTTTTTTGAAGTGGTGTTATGGCACTTGCCCGAGCCGGTACCCGGCAGCGTCCATCCATTCAAATATCGATTGGCGCTTGTCGTGAATGGCGAGTGCATTCTTCGCTACGACAATGAGCGCGGCAAAGGAGACCATCGCCACATCGGTGGTCGTGAAGAAGCAATCATATTCACCACGCTTGAAGCGCTCTTCGACGACTTTCAAACCGACATGGAAAGGATTCTGAAATGACGAGTTTGACGATACGATTGAGCACGATGGACGATATGAAGGCGCGGTTCGCGGCGGCTGGGAAGCTCGCCCTTTCCGGCAATGCGGTAGAGGCGACACCATCCATCGAATTTTCCAGCTACGACGATCTGCATCGTATTCTGGCGCCTTTGCGACTGAGTATTGTCAGAAGCCTCGTGGGCCAGGGCCCGCTCGCCATTCGCGAAGTGGCGCGGCGTGTAGGCCGTGATGTGCAGGCGGTGCACCGGGATGTCACGACGCTGATCAATGCGGGCATTATCGACAAGCACGAAAACGGCGTCGAATTTCCTTACGACAACATTCATTTCGAGTTCGACATGAAGGCTGAAAAGGCGGCGTGAGTTTTCCAACCCCTTGCAATCCCCGCGAATCGTATTACCTTCTTCTTATGTTCAACGTAGCGAAAGGAAGGTGATCCAATGTCTAGTGAGATTTCGGTCTTGGTGCGTGACAGTGGAAAGGATTTGATTTTGACGAGGCAGCCCTCGGCTTGATCCGCCTTCCAACGGGACGTTGATAAACGTTTCCAGGTCTGTAACAACGACCAAACTCATGGAAGGGCCGCTAACCAAGCGGCCCTTTTCCTTTGTCCGCGTTTCTACTTGCGGAAGATTTTCCAGCGGGTTGGGCGGAAGCGGAGTTCGTTGCCGACGGCGACAGAGGCGTCCAGTGGAACTTCGATCTCCAGATGGTAGGGCTCATGGCCGTTGTTGGCGATGTCGATTTCGGCGATGCGCGTGCCAGCCAGACGGCGACAGGTGGTGACCTTGCCGTAAAGTGCGTCCTTCTCAGCCGTCAGAACAACATCTTCGGGGCGGAAGAACAGATCGCCCTCGCCGTCATTCGCCTCTCTAATGCCAATGCTTTCTCCCTGAAACAGCACATGGCCATCACGGATCGTCACCGGCAGGTTGGAGGATTCGCCGATGAAGGAGAAAACGAAGGGTGAGTTGGGCGTGTCATAGACATCATCCGCCGTGCCGACCTGCTCGATCTTGCCCTGGCTCATGACGACCACACGGTCGGCCAGTTCCAGTGCTTCTTCCTGATCGTGGGTCACGAAAACAGTGGTATGGCCGGTGCGGTCATGGAACTCGCGCAGCCAGCGACGCAGCTCCTTGCGCACCTTGGCATCCAGCGCACCGAAGGGTTCGTCCAGAAGCAACACGCGCGGCTCGATGGCGACGGCGCGGGCGAGCGCCACGCGCTGACGCTGACCGCCGGAGAGCTGGTTGGGATAACGCTTTTCCAGACCTTGGAGATGCACCATATCCAGAAGTTCCGACACACGTTTGCGAATTTCCGCCTTTGGCGGACGGCTGGAGGATGGGCGGACTTTGAGGCCAAAGCCGATATTGTCAGCCACCGTCATGTGGCGGAACAAAGCGTAATGCTGGAATACGAAACCGACATTGCGCTCCTGCACGGAACGGTGCGAGGCATCTTCGTCACCGAAGAAGATTTGCCCTTGCGTCGGCTGTTCCAGACCGGCGATGAGGCGCAGCAGCGTCGTCTTGCCGGAGCCGGATGGGCCAAGCAGTGCGATCAACTCACCAGAACGGATGTTCAGCGACACATCGTTCAAGGCGGGAAAGCGGTCGAACTGCTTGGTGATACCGGAAACTTTCACTTCCATTGATATGCCCTTCAATGCTTGCCGGCGGCGTTGCCCGCGCCAAAGCGTATTTCAAGAATGGTTTTGAGAACAAGGGTGACGAGCGCCAGACCCGCAAGCAATGTCGCCACGGCAAAGGCCGCGCCGATATTGTACTCGTTATAGAGGATTTCGACATGCAGCGGCATGGTGTTGGTTTCACCACGGATATGGCCAGAAACCACCGAAACGGCACCGAACTCACCCATGGCGCGGGCATTGCACAGCAGCACGCCGTAGAGCAGGCCCCATTTGATATTGGGCAGCGTGACGAACCAGAAGGTCTGCCAGCCGGATGCACCCAGCGAAATGGCCGCTTCCTCATCGCCCGTGCCCTGATCCTGCATCAGCGGGATCAATTCGCGCGCGACGAAGGGAAAGGTCACAAAGATGGTGGCCAGCACGATGCCAGGGACGGCAAAGAGAATTTCGATGCCATAGCTTTTGAGGAACGGACCAAGCACGCTGTGGGATGAAAACAGGATGACATAAACGAGACCGGAAATGACCGGCGAGATGGAGAATGGCAAGTCGATCAGCGTGATGAGAAACGCCTTTCCCTTGAACTCGAATTTAGCAATCGACCATGCAGCGGCAATACCGAAGACGAGGTTGAGCGGCACGGCAATGGCCGCCACGAGAAGCGTGAGGCGAATGGCCGATAGCGCATCCTGCTCGACAATCGCTTCCCAGAATGAGCCGATGCCCTTTCGAAACGCTTCGACGAACACCGCGACCAGCGGAAGCACGAGGAACAATGCAAGGAACAGGAAGGCCAGCCCGATAAGTACGATGCGAGCAGGCAAAGCCTCGCTGGCGGGATCGCGGAACGGCTTGGTGGATGGAAGGCTGCGCGCGTGATCAGGCATAACCGTACCTCTTGCGGCTCCACGCCTGAATGAGATTGATAACGAAAAGCATGGCAAACGAGATGATCAGCATGATCGTGGCGATGCCGGTGGCCGCCGCATAGTTGAACTCCTCCAGCCGGATGACAATCAGAAGCGGTGCGATTTCCGAGACGTAGGGAATGTTACCGGCAATGAAGATGACCGAGCCATATTCCCCCACCCCACGCGCAAAGGCGAGCGCGAAACCGGTGAGAATGGCAGGTGTGAGGCTTGGCAGCAAAATGCGGGTGATGGTCTGGAAACGGTTGGCACCCAGCGTTGCGGCCACTTCCTCCACCTGACGGTCGATTTCTTCCATGACCGGCTGCACCGTGCGCACCACAAAAGGCAGGCCGATGAAGATCAGCGCAATGACGATGCCCGTCGGCGTAAACGCGATCTTGATGCCAAAGGGTTCGAACAATTGGCCGACCCAGCCGCGATTGGAATAAAGCGCGGTCAGCGCAATACCGGCAACGGCTGTCGGCAGCGCAAAGGGCAAATCTACGATGGCATCCACGAAGCGGCGGCCCGGAAAGCGGTAACGCACCAGCACCCATGCAATGAGCACACCGAAGATGGCATTGACGAAGGCCGCCAGAAAGGCGGTGGTAAAGGAGATGCGCAGCGCATTCAGCGTCCGGCTATCGGTCGCGATGGCGAAAAAATCCGCAAAACCGAGTTTTGCGGTGGACCAGACCAGACCGGCCAAAGGAATGAGAATGATGAGAAACAGGTAGGTGATGGTGTAACCAAGCGTCAGGCCAAATCCCGGCAAGACGCTGGACTGACGCCACTTCGACTTTGCGGGCGATGGGGTTTTGCTCATCAGGGCTCCGGGTAAAATGGGGGCCATCGACAGCCACCCTCTTATGCGCCATCGACCGGCTCGGGGCCGGTCGATCTTGTCTCCAATCCAAACAGGACGCGCGGGCGACCTGTTCGGCGTGTTACATCATCCGCTTACTTTGCGGGCTTGTAAATCTGGTCGAAGATGCCGCCATCACCGAAATGCTCCGGCTGTGCCTTGGCCCAACCGCCGAACTGCGGATCGTCGATGGTGACGAGCTTGATGTCAGGCAGTTGCTTGAGCAAATCCTTTGAAACAACAGACGGATTGGACGGGCGGTAGAAGTGCTTGGCAGCAATGTTCTGGCCTTCGTCAGAATAGAGGTATTGCAGGTAGGCTTCGGCCTGCTTGCGGGTGCCCTTAGCATCGACATTGGCGTCAACCACGGCAACCGGCGGCTCTGCCAGAATGGAGATCGGCGGAACGACGATGTCGAAGGCGTCCTTGCCGAATTCTTCACCCGCCAGATAGGCTTCGTTTTCCCACGCCAGCAGCACATCACCGATCTGGCGCTGTGCGAAGGTGACCGTGGAGCCGCGTGCACCCGTATCCAGCACCGGAGCGCGCTTGTAGAGTTCACCGACATAGGCCTTGATCTTGTCCTTGTCGCCTTTGTACTCTTCGTTAGCCCATGCCCATGCGGCCAGATAGTTCCAGCGCGCACCGCCCGATGTCTTCGGGTTCGGCGTCACGATCTGGATATCGCCCTTCACGAGGTCACCCCAGTTATGGATGCCCTTCGGGTTGCCCTTGCGGACGAGGAAGACGATTGTCGAGGTATAAGGCGAGGAATTGTGCGGGAGGCGGGTGCGCCAGTCCTTGTTGATCTTGCCGCCATTGGCAACGATGGCGTCGATGTCGCTCTGAAGGGCCAGTGTGACAACATCGGCCTCAAGACCATCGATGACCGACCGGGCCTGCTTGCCGGAGCCGCCATGCGACTGCTTGATGGTGACGTCCTCGCCGGTATCGGCCTTCCACTTCTTGGCGAAGGCTTCGTTGAAGTCCTTGTAGAGTTCGCGGGTCGGATCATAGGACACGTTGAGAAGCGTGGTCTCCGCGCGGGCCATTCCGACAGCACCGAGAGTGACTGACAGGCTGAGCGCTACGGCGCTGAGGCTGGAAAGAAGTTTCGACATCGGTATCCCTCCTAGATGCATTGCGCTTAACACTACCGGTTCAGTAGAGTTGGTCAATCAGGGCGATCACGATCGCAAAAGTGTTTCCCTTCGCTTGGCACCAGCGGCAACAAATGCAACGCCGCATGCTGAAAATGCGCAACAAGTGCCATAGAAATGCAGGGCTTTACGCAAAACCAGTTCGTATTTTTACCGTATTTTCGCCGCGAACGGATGAAAAAATCCGTCATCAGGGATAATTTTTCCGTGTCGCTCAAGGTTTACGCGGTCAGAAGCTCGGCCACATCGGCACCGCTGATGGCATCTGCAATCGTCGTGTTGAAGAGAATGTTGCGCGTCGCATCTGCCACCTGCGCAAAGACGTGGCGGATTTCGCACTGCGTTTCGCCGTCGCAATCCTCGCAGCGCCGGTAAGCCGTCTGCGACAGGCACGGCAGCGGCGCCACCGGCCCATCTATCAGCCGAAGCACTTCGCCGAATGATATCTCTGTCGCCGGGCGCTGAAGCAGATAGCCACCTTGCTTGCCGCGACGGCTGGTGACGATCTCCGCGCGCTTCAGTTCCAAAAGAATCTGCTCCAGAAACTTCTTAGGGATGGCCTGGGTGCGGGCGATATCGGAAATCTGCACAGGACAGTTCCCGTCGGCTCTCGCCAACGCCAGCAGCGCACGTAACGCATATTTCGCCTTTTGGGAAATCATACTAAAATTACCGAAAATATCATGAATGGGGTTGCTTTTTTCGATTAGCGCAGTTTTTATACGAACACAAATCGGGACTGATTTCGCCAGACTGGGACTCTTTTGCGCGTAACTTACGTGCAAGAGAGATATTTGCTCCCCAAGGCCATGCACAAGCATAGCCATTCCTGTCAAAAAACCCGCATTTCAGGGATTATTCGAAGCAGTAGAGTTTCGGACCCGTGAAATGACCATCAACACCCCATCGCATAGTCTTTCCAGCCATGATGTTGCATCGCTCGATGAAACGCTCGCCAGCCTTGATCTAGCCGGGCGGCTTGCATTTGTTGCCGGGTTGGGTGGACGAGCGGTTTTCACAACGAGCCTCGGCATCGAGGATCAGGTCATCACCGCCGCAATAGGCACACATCGCCTGCCAATCGACGTCTCGACACTGGAAACGGGACGCCTGTTTGCAGAAACCGTGACGCTGATCGGCGAGACCGAAGAGCGCTACAACATCACCATCAAGCGCTTTTATCCAGAGCAGGATGACATCGACGCTTATGCTGCGAAATATGGTCTGAATGGATTTTATGACAGCGTCGAGGCTCGCCATGCCTGCTGTCATGTACGCAAGCTGGTGCCGCTGGCCAAAGCGCTGGATGGTGCAAGTTTCTGGATTACTGGCCTTCGTCGTGGCCAGTCAGGCAACAGGGCAACGACGCCCTTTGCCGAATTCGATGCCGAGCGCAATCTGATCAAGATCAATCCGCTTGCGGACTGGGATATCGATGTGATCAAGGCGCATGTCATAGCGGAAAACATTCCCGTCAATCCGCTCCACGCCCGCGGGTATCCCTCCATCGGCTGTGAGCCGTGTACCCGCGCCATCAAGCCCGGCGAACCAGAACGCGCCGGTCGGTGGTGGTGGGAAAATGACGAGAAGCGCGAGTGCGGTCTGCATGTGGCCGAGGAGCGCCAAGCCTCTACGGTATCCGCCGCTTCACAACGATAATTGAAATCAGTACATCGCCGGAGTTTAAAATGTCCAATGCAGTTCCGGAAACGGAAGGCAGCAATGTCAGCACACCAAAGCAGCCGCTCGATCCCCACCTGAAGGCCCTCGAAAACGAAGCCATTCACATTTTCCGCGAAGTTGCGGCGGAATTCGACAATCCAGTGATGCTCTATTCCATCGGCAAGGATTCGTCCGTGCTGCTGCACTTGGCGCGCAAGGCGTTCTTCCCGGGTCGCATCCCCTTCCCGCTGCTTCATGTCAATACGGGCTGGAAGTTCAAGGAAATGATCGAGTTCCGCGACAACATCGTCAAGGAATACGATCTCGACCTCATCTCCTACACCAACCCGCGTGGCGCGAGCGAAAACGTGACGCCGTTCACCCACGGTTCGGCGCTCTATACCGATATCATGAAGACGGAAGCGCTGCGTCAGGCGCTCGATGCGGGCAAGTTCGACGCCGCGTTCGGTGGTGCGCGCCGCGATGAGGAAGCCAGCCGTGCCAAGGAGCGTATCTATTCCTTCCGCACGCCCGACCACAAATGGGACCCGCGCAACCAGCGCCCGGAACTATGGAATATCTATAACGGCATGGTTCGTCAGGGCGAAAGCGTGCGCGCCTTCCCGCTGTCCAACTGGACCGAAGTCGATATCTGGCGCTACATTCAGGCCGAGAACATTCCACTCGTGCCGCTCTACTACGCCGCCGAACGCCCCTATATCGAGCGCGACGGCATGATGATCCTGGCAGAAGACGAGCGTCTGGAGCTGCTGCCCGGCGAAGTAGTTCAGCACGGCATGATCCGCTTCCGCACGCTGGGATGCTTCCCGCTGACCGGTGCCATCAACTCGGAGGCAACCACACTGGACGAGGTGATCTCCGAGCTTGAAATCGCAACCGTATCCGAGCGTCAGGGCCGCGCCATTGACCGCGACCAGTCCGGCTCCATGGAAAAGAAAAAGCGCGAGGGCTATTTCTGATGACACAGAACGCAAACGCACAATCCGCCACCATTCTGCCTTTTGTCGAGCCCGCAAGGGCGGTGCGCGACACGCGCCCGCTGCGTCTCATCACCTGCGGCAGCGTCGATGATGGCAAATCCACGCTGATCGGCCGCCTGCTTTGGGACACCAAGGCGGTGAAGGAAGATCAGGCCGCGACGCTGCACCGTGACAGCGGTAAGCAGAACGATCTCGGCCTGCCCGATTTCGCGCTGCTGCTGGATGGTCTTCAGGCGGAACGCGAACAGGGCATCACCATCGATGTCGCCTATCGCTATTTCGCCACCGAAAAGCGCGCCTTCATCGTTGCCGACACGCCCGGCCATGAGCAATATACCCGCAACATGGCAACCGGCGCATCGACGGCCGATCTCGCCGTGCTGCTGGTGGATGCCCGCACCGGCATTCTGGAACAGACCCGCCGCCACGCGACGATCGCCGCCCTGATGGGCATTCGCCAGTTCGTTCTGGCCGTCAACAAGATCGACCTGACCAACTACGACAAGGCCGGTTTCGAGCTGATTGCCCACGACTTCCGCGAATTTGCGCTGTCCCTCGGCATCAAGCAGATCACCTCCATCCCCATGTCGGCGCTGAAGGGCGAGAACGTCGTTCTCTCCGGCAAGTCCTCCATGCCGTGGTATGATGGCCCGACGCTTGCCGAAACGCTGGAACTGGCAACGGTTCGAACCACGCAGACCGGTGGTTTCCGCCTGCCTGTTCAGCGCGTGTCCCGCCCGGGCGAAAGTTTCCGTGGCTATCAGGGCACGGTGGCTGGCGGCTCCGTCAAGCCGGGCGATAGCGTCGTCATCCTGCCATCTGGCATGGTGGCCAACGTCAAGCAGATCGTGACTTTCGATCTGGTGCGCAATGCAGCAGTCTCCGGCGATGCGATCACCCTCGTCCTCGACCGTCAGGTGGATGTGTCGCGCGGCGATGTGATCGTGTCCATTGAAGCGCAGCCGCAGACGGGCCATGCTTTCGACGCGCAGATCGTGGCATTGCAGCCGGGCGGTATCGAACCTTCCAAACGCTACTGGCTGAAAAGCGGCAGCCGCCGCCAGCGTGTGACGGTGCAGCCGACAACGCAGCTGGACCTGAAAAACGGCCAATGGTTGCCGCATGCCGACACGCTGCCTATGAACGCCATCGGCAAGGTGCGCCTGTCCTTCGATGAAACGGCCATCTTCGACCCCTACGACCAGAACCGTTCGACCGGCTCTTTCATCCTAATCGACCCCGACACCAACAACACGGTCGCGGGGGGAATGATCCTCGGCAAACGCAGCGACACCGGCAAGATTGCCCAGGGCGAACGTGTCCTGATTTCCCTGCCCGCCGATCTCGCCGAAGCGCTTCTGGCCAGCGAACAGCTCTCCAGCCGCAGAGACGAAATCGAGGTACGCCGGACGAGTGCAGCGACGGCTTCCCGTCTTTTCGACGAGCTTGATTGATATCTCGAAAGCGCTGGAGCCATCTCTAGCGCTTTCTCTTTTCCAGTCTTAAAGATATGGGAATGCGACACTCCGCCTGCAAACCAAGGGTCAGTTCGGCGCAAGCAAACGCTGAAATACTTGGGTAAACAGGGTGAGAGTTTTAATATGGATATGGCCGCCAACACCGCATCGTCTGCGTCCGTCAGTGACAAGCTTGACCAAGTGATTGCAGATATTTCTGCCTTGGCACAAAGACAGCAGATTCAGGATGAGATCATGCTGGAGCTGGTCAACTTTTTGGCGAAATTCCGAGAAGATGCCATTGGCGTTCAGCACGCCCACGCTCAAAAGCTACATGAGGCCGTGCAGGTCACATCGAGCAATATTCGAGAGCTCTCCCAATCAAACGCATCCTTTGCAAACAACCTCGTTGAAAGCTTCAAAGGCCTCGCGGTGAAAAGCGAGCATATTGCAAGCAACTTCGGCCAGTTGCGTCAGGTCATGCATGCGGGCATTCGCAAAATGCCTCCGGCCTCCGGCAAAATCCGTTGCGTATTTCTGGTTCACATGATCGAGGCCTGGGACGCGCAAATCGATATTTTCCATGCCATGAAGAATGATGGACGCTTCGATCCTCTCGTGGTCAGCATCGACAGAGTGTTCCCGGGCGACAAGGCCTGCGGCGGTGAGAGCTCGGTGAGCGAGGCCTTGACGGAACTTGGGATCGCCCATCTTCGGCTGGGTATGCCCAATTCATTCGAGGGGCTCGATATCCTTCGCGCGCTGGCTCCCGACGTGATTTTCCGTCAGTCGCAATGGGACCGGGATTACCCGGCCGCGTTTCGCACTGAGGAATTGGGCTTCGCGCGGCTTTGCGCCATCACCTATGGAACCTCTCTCGTCTCGAAATTCAGCCACTCCGAGCGAGACGTGGCCGAAATATCGCCCATGGCGTTCGATCAGCCTTATCACCGGTCAGCCTGGCGTGTGTTTTGCGAAACCGAGCAGACACAGTCCTATTTCCGCAGTTTCCAGCATTCGGATCCATCCAAATTCGTGCTTTCAGGTTACCCGAAACATGAGAGACTGGTGAGCTTTATCGGAAAAGGATCCTGGCCCATCCATAGCGGTGAGGAAAAGGCGTTCCGCGTCATCTGGGCGCCGCATCACTCTGTCGGCAACGACTGGCTTGCGTTCGGCGTATTCCACCGCATCTACAGAGACATGCTGGCCTGGGCGCAGCGCTCGCCGAATATCGAGTTTGCGCTGAAGCCTCACCCTGCCCTGTTTGCGCTGGTCGTGAAAATGGGCTTGATGACGCAAGCGGATGTTGATGGTTTCAAAGCGCGCTGGAACAGCCTGCCCAATTGCTCGATCATTGAGGGACAATATGGCGACCTCTTCGCTGCCTCTGACCTGATGCTGACGGACGGTGTTTCCTTTTTGACGGAATACCAGCTGTTCAATAAGCCTTTGGTCTTCATCGATTCACAACGGCGCGTTCCATTCAATGCTCTCGGTGAACTGGCCCACGCCTGTGCTGAAACCGTGACGACCATGGAAGAAATAGAAAACGCGGTTCTCGCCTATGCCAATGGGAAGCCATGGGGCAATGTGGAGGCGCGTGAACGCCTGCTTGAGAAATTATTGCCGAATGAGCGTCCTTCGACGGAAATCGTTCTCGATTCCATTGCCAGCGGCATCGGCGTTTAACAGCGCCGCCGCTTCTCATTATGGCCGTTCCTCTTATAGTCTTGTGAGCAGCCCTTCGGGCTGAGACAAATCCAAGCTATGAGGGGCGCGCGTTCTTTTTTTCCGATTCTGAGGATTTCAAATGTGCGGAATATTATTCTCCAATTTTCCCGAGATCGATAGATCGGCATTTGAACGCGCACTCGACCTGATGCATCACCGTGGTCCGGATGCTGGATCGATTGTCTGCCTTGACCACGTCAAGCTAGGACACAGGCGCCTGAAAATTGTCGATCTCGATGCGCGCGCCAACCAGCCATTCGTGTCATCCAACGGGCGCTACCGGATCATATTCAACGGCGAAATCTACAATTTCCAAGAGCTGGCAACCCGACACGACATCGACTGCAAAACCTCGTGCGACACCGAGGTTCTCATCGAGCTCTATGTCAAACTCGGGCCTGACGCGCTCAAGGAATTCTACGGCATGTTCAGCTTTGTCATCCATGACATGCTGACGGGCGACATTTTTGCAGCCAGAGACCGCCTGGGCGTGAAGCCGCTGTATGTCCATGAGAATGGCTCTTTCGTATCGTTCTCCTCCGAGATCAAGCCGCTGAAGCAGCTTCACGATCTGACGGCAATCGACCCTTTTGCCCTGCGGCAATACGTAAAAGCCCGAAGCTTTTTCAACGGTCGCACGATGTACAAGGGTATATCGCTGTTTCCCGCTGGCCATTATTATTTCAATGGCAAGCTCACGCGCTACTGGGACCTTCCGGAACGCGATGTCTACGATAAATCAGTCTCTGACGAAGAGATCATGGACACTTTGAAAAGTGCGGTCGATCTCCGTTGCATCGCAGACGTGCCTGTGGGCAGCTACCTGAGTGGAGGCGTGGACAGCACGCTGATCGCCGCTCTCAGCTCCCGCCCGCATACATGGACCGTTGGATTTGAGGATAATAACGAGTTCGACTGGGCCGAACTCGCGGCTGAAAAATTCTCCTTCAACCATCACGCCATCACCATCGGAGATCAGGAGTTCCGAGACATCGCAAAGATGCTTATCCTTCACAGAGGCGAGCCGCTGTCGGTGCCCAATGAAGTCCTGATCTACAAAATGACGAAAGTCGCAAAGGAATTCAACACCGTCATCTTAAGTGGAGAAGGCGCGGACGAGTTGTTTTTCGGCTATGATCGCATCTTCCGATGGGCGGCGGAAAATCCGTGGGATATCGAAAAATTCGATCAGCTCTACAGCTATGGCAAACATGAGGATCGAGAAATCCTGGAGGATATCCTCGCACCCGTCATGCATCGCACCACTGCGCTGGACCGGACAGCTGCTTTTTTCCAGATTCACCATCTGCACGGTCTGCTTCGCAGACTGGATAACAGCACGATGATGTGTTCGGTGGAGGCGCGCACGCCCTTCGTCGATCATCGGCTAGTCGAACTGATGTACGGCACCCCGGCCTCTTACAGACTGGAAAATGGCGTAGCGAAGGCTCCGCTGAAAAGACTGTGCCGGAACATATTGCCGGACGCCATCATCGACCGTCCCAAAGTCGGCTTTCCCGTGCCGACGGATCGTCTCTTTGCGGGCGAAGGGTCTGGAATGGACAAGTGGCTGCGCTTCAACCTTGAAACGTTGCTGGACGCGCCCTGGGCGGATATCTCAGACCTCATATATCAACACTGATTTGACTGGAGCTTTAGCAGATGATCCTTGGTTACACGGCGGGTGTCTTCGACCTGTTTCATGTCGGGCACATGAGAATGCTCAGCAACGCAAAGGCTCTCTGCGACAAGCTTGTCGTCGGCGTCAGCACAGATGAACTCGTCGGCGAATACAAGGGGAAGCGCACCGTCATCTCATTCGACGAGCGGTTGGAGATCGTCAAAGGCATCAAATATGTCGACGTTGCCGTACCGCAATTTTCCCGTGACAAATTCGACGCCTGGAAACGATACGGTTTCAACGTCATGTTCGTGGGTGATGACTGGTACAACACACCGAAGTGGAAGGAATTCGAGGATCAGTTCAAGGAAGTGGGCGTCAGGATCATTTATTTCCCTTACACCAAGTCCACCTCGTCCACGCTCATCAACGAAACGCTTCAAAAGCTGCGCGCGCCATCGGAGTAACTATCTCGAGTAGGGAGTTGCTGATGGCGGCTACCCTTACAGAGCTTACGAGAGCCTGAGCCGCAATATTTTAAACAGAAATTTGGACGTGACTTGCATGCCGGTAGAAAGCCCCGGCACGTAAGTCACGTCGTCGTTTTTAGATGAACTGCCCAATATAGGCCTGAAGATCAAAAGCCGCGTCGGTGCGGGCCATGGGCTCTCCGAACTTTGGATCGAAACGAAGCCATGCGCGAGGGCCATCATCGGACGTTGGTGTTACGCGCGTCAGTCGCTGTTGTATTGCAGCGGGCAGGAGAGTGACGATTTCGTCACCGACAGCCGGATCGACGATGATCGGAAGATCGCTGAATGCCGCTGCCTCTTTTCCGGCAACGACGAGCCCGGCCAGCTTCTGGATTGTGTCGATCGAGGTGCCCGTCATAGGAACGTTCTGATAAGCAGCCATGCGATTATACAGAATATAGGCTTCCGGCCAGTTGCGGGATTCGATGTGCAAGCGCAAGGCAACGCCCTGCCGCTGCATCATGAAGCCGACGAGGCGTTGGAAGAAGTCGCTGCGCTCGTGGGTCGAAGGCGTTTTATTTTTCCACATCTGCGCCGCCAGAAACTCGATGCCGCCGCGATAGGTGTCCCACTGGAACATGCACTCATTGTTGCCCTGCTGCATTCTCGGATCGTCGGAGACTGCCGTCACGCGCGCAAAAGGCTCTGGCATGAACAGGACATCGGCATGTTCGAGTGCGCGGCCCGTGTAGAGGTAAGCCCAGAAGATGAAGGGCGTTGCGCTTGAAATCGACCGAGCGAGGACGTCGCGACGAACGATCAGGAATTCAGGAAAGACGTGGTGGTTGAAGATGAAGTTGAGGAAGGAGGAGAAATCTCCCTTGGAGTGTCGGGTCGGGCCGGGAATACGGTAGAACGGCGAGATATCGCGCTGACCGTTGCGTGCATCGACCAGCATCCACGGCGCCTGCACCATGCCGATGCCGGAGTCCGCCTGCATGATCTCGACATATTCCTTGACCTTCTCCGGAATGAGCAAGTCGTCATCGCCTAGGAAGACAGCGTAACGCCCACGCGCACGGCGCATGGCGAAAGCATAATTGCTGACAAAGCCGGAATTCTTGATGCGACGGTAGGCGTTGACTTCAGGGACCTGCGAAAGCGTTTGAATATAGTCCGCAGTGCCGTCGGTCGAGCAATCGTCGACGATGACGATCTCAAACGACATGCCCAGCCGCCGAAACCATTCCAGATGGAAATTGACGTTCCTCTCCAGCAGGAACTGTCTGTTATATGTAGGAACGCAAATGGAGAGAAGGATTTCTGAACTGGACATCGCGACGACCGCCTGTGAGTAACGACTGGGCATCGTCCTCAGGGGAGAATTCGCTCTGACATCGACAGAAGGCATCGTCGCCGACAGGAAATTCTCGAGCCCAAGGACAGATGCGGGATGAGTCTCTTGCTTGCTGCGCCAGCCCTGCCCTCATCATGAAGAACAATTCCGACTGATTATAAGCAAAGGACTACAAGGCCCGGCTTTCGCGAAGCTTATGCCAAATCAGCAGGGGACTTCGCGCGCGCGCCCACTCCAGACAAACGAAAAACGCCGGTCGAAACCGGCGCTTTTTGATGGATATTTTTGATGGCAACTGTCGATTAAAAGAAGAACATCCAGATCAGAACAACGATAAACAAGGGCACGCCCATTGCCCACAAAACCATAGCTTTCAGCATCATATCTCTCCTTTTGACTTGCTGACCTAACGCGTCGTCGAAGCCAAAAGTTCCTTGCGAAAAGCGACCCTGCGTTTCGCAATTAAGCCCGTTTGCTACTTGTCGATGAGGAATTATGGGCGCTTTGACAGGCTTTGCGCTAACTCAGTGCTCGAAAATGTCTCGCTCTAGGCAGACGCTGCGGCTTTCAAGCGCCGTGTGGTCTGACGATCCACCATCTCGAAGCCCATATTGAAGATTCGCTCTTTGATCAGCCCACCCTGCCCGAGGGTTATGACGATATCTGCGGCCTTGTAGCCGATGTCGAAGCGCGGCACGCGCACGGTGGTCAGCGGCGGTTCGGTGGAGACGGCGTAGTCCAGATCATTATAGCCGCAAATGCCGAAATCTTCCGGCACACGAATGCCCAGTCTTTGGCTTTCGAAGATCACGCCCAGCGCCAGATCGTCGCTCTGGCACAGCACGCCGTCCACATCGGGACGGGATTCGATGAAGCGGCGGATCATGCGCGAGCCGAGATGGATGCTGGGCGGCGCGTCCTGCCAGATGATCAGGCTCTCATCGAACAGGCCCGCCTGCTGCATGACTTCGCAATAACCGGACTGGCGCAGGCGCACCCTGATATCATGGCCGCAACCAAGTATGCCGAAGCGGCGATAACCTTGCGACAGCATGTGACGGGTGGCCGCCATGGCAGCCTGCTTGTGGTCGATGCCGACGGCGATGCCATCCATCTTCAAGGAGGAATCGATGGTCTGCACCACGGGACAGCCCGCTTCTTTCACAATCGTGTTCAGGTTTTCCAGCCGTTCCGTGCCAGCCACAATGACGCCGGCGGGGCGCTGGGCGGCAAAGGCGCGCAGCTGCTTGACCTCTTCTTCCGGGTCGTAATGAGTGTTTGAATATTGAATGCGATAATCCGTGCCCCTCACCCGCGCCTCGATGCCGCTGAGTACGGCGCTAAGAGCTGGATGGGACAGAGATGGCAGAAGAACACCGATGAAGGCGCTGGTTCCGCTGGCCAGGGCTCTGGCATTCAAATCCGGCACATAACCCATATTTTCGATGGCATTGAGAATTTGGTCGCGAAGTGCGTTAGAGACCTTACCCGGTTCTCGCAAGGCGCGGGAAACCGTGATCGCACTGACTCCGGTTTCTTTCGCAACGTCCTGCAATGTGACCTTGCCAGAAGCACCACGTTTACTTCGGTATGACATCCATACACCTTGGGCTTAGTAGCTTGGGCAGATGACTATTCTGAAACGTTACAGTGAGCTATTTCCTAACTCGCATGCGGTATCTGATTACACTATCATTTTTGCTAATACACCATAGCCCTATCGGGAGATTCCAACGGCTTTCGCCTAAAAACCTATCAGAAACGGCCATTAGCCCAAAAATAGTCGCGCTGGCTGTGCTGCTAGCAACAGGAATTCACATGACGACGGTAACTTCATGCGAAAAGCGATGGTCTAAGAAAAATTTTAGCCGACTAGAGAACGTTAGCTGAAAATTGACGAGATCTCGTGCGGTGGAAAAAAGCTTGGACAAACCAATAAAACCTTGGAATTTTAAGGCCTTACCTGGTCGGAGTGAGAGGATTCGAACCTCCGACCCCGTCGTCCCGAACGACGTGCGCTACCAGACTGCGCTACACTCCGTGACCAGCGGCGCTTCTATAAACCAGCCTCCTGTTTTCGACAAGAAGCCTGTTTGAATTTTTTGTGACGGCTTTTTGGGGTCGATAAAGTGGCCTGCTGCCATCTGTTCCGGAGACAAAATCGTTACAAAAAAACAATTGTGGCAAAAAATATGCTTCGCGGCGTTCGCTGGCCCTGCCGCTTCGTCACAAATCTGCTAGGGAACATCATCCTCCCGCAAAACACCGGAAACGGCACAACAAGGAAATTTCGACATGCGTTTTCGCAGCGTAACATTGGCAGGGCTGGCCATTGCCCTTTCCGCTTGCACCACCACCACTCCTTCGCTTGCTCCCAAAAGCGCTGTTGAAACCCGCTGGGTCGGCCAGTCGGCTGGCGTCTTCTTCGCCAAGTTCGGCCCGCCGCTGAGCGATGTCGATTCCGGCAGCACCACGACCTATAACTGGCGCGGCGGTTACAAGACCACCACGATCCCCGCGAAGTATGACGAGACCAAGGATGGCAAGCGCGGCCGCCAGACATCGTCTGCCCGCAAGGTCTACCTCTCCTGCACCGTGCAGCTGGTTGTCGGCAGCGATTATAACATCCGCTCCATCCGCACCGTGTCTGACCGCCCAGGCGTCAACGGCCCAAGCTATTGCGCAGAGTTCCTCGCCGCCAACTAAGGCAGGAAGAGAACCCTTTCAAAAGCCCGTCGAATTCATTTTCGGCGGGCTTTTTTTTGCTCTTACCTGTGCGCCTTCACGCTTTTGCACTGCCATGCGCGCCTGATTTGAGCCCGCACATCTGTTATGCATTTCACGCAGGACATATTATACAATCGATTAGCTTGAATTCTGAGGTCTTATCTCTGGCCTTGACCGCGTAAAACAGCTGATGCTGTATGATGCGGAAAACTAAGGCAAAATGTCGCACTGCGATGTTTTGCCTCGCCTTTTTCCACTCCATATTCGCTTTCTCTAAATTCTTGTAGTCCTGCCTCGCCGCCACCCTGGCGTGTTTTCCCGACGTTGTGTTGCGGGATTGTTTGCGTTATTGCGCCGCACAATTTGAAAATCATCAATAGTTTAGGAAAAGACGTGACCAAAGACGACAAGGGCAACGGCCTTAACACCGGATTTTCGCACGACAATTTCACCATGAACCGCCGCCAGGTATTGGGCACCGCGCTTGCCGGTCTGGCTGCTGCCGCAGTACCGGGCGCACCGGCGCTGGCGCAGGCTGCAGATAAGAAGGTCGATGTCCTGCTGATCGGCGGCGGCATCATGAGCGCGACGCTCGGCGTATGGCTGCATGAGCTGGAGCCGACATGGTCCATCGAGATGCTGGAGCGTCTGGATGCGGTGGCGCTGGAAAGCTCCAACGGCTGGAACAATGCCGGCACCGGACATTCCGCGCTTGCGGAACTGAACTACACGCCGGAAACCGCCAATGGCGGCATCGACATCTCCAAGGCGATCGAAATCAACGAATCCTTCCAGATTTCCCGACAGTTCTGGGCTTGGCAGGTGCGCAATGGCGTGCTGAAAAACCCGCGCTCCTTCATCAACCACACGCCGCATATGAGCTTCGTGTGGGGTGACGAAAACATCTCCTATCTGGAAAAGCGCTTCGAGGCCCTGAAGGCCAGCCCGCTGTTTGCCGGCATGCAATATTCCAGCGACGCGGAGCAGATCAAGAAATGGGTTCCGCTGATGATGGAAGGCCGCGATCCCGGCCAGAAGATCGGCGCGACATGGTCTCCGCTCGGCACCGACATGGAATTTGGCGAAATTACCCGCCAGTTCGTTGCCCATCTGAAGAGCCAGCAGAACTTCAACCTTCAGGTTTCCAGCGAAGTCGATGGCATCGAGCGCAATGACGATGGCACATGGCGCGTCAGCTACAGCAACACGAAGGATGGCAGCACCCACACCGTCGATGCGAAGTTCCTCTTCGTCGGCGCCGGTGGCGGCGCGCTGCACCTGTTGCAGATGTCCGGCATTCCGGAAGGTGACGATTATGCGGGCTTCCCCGTCGGTGGCTCCTTCCTCGTCAACGAAAACCCTGACGTGACGATGCTGCATCTGGCCAAGGCCTATGGCAAGGCATCGGTCGGCTCTCCGCCCATGTCTGTTCCGCATCTCGACACCCGCGTTATCGGCGGCAAGCGCGTCATCCTGTTCGGACCGTTTGCGACCTTCTCCACCAAGTTCCTCAAGGAAGGCAGCTACTTCGACCTGCTGACCTCCACGACCATGAGCAATGCATGGCCGATGATGAGCGTTGGCATCGATGAATATCCGCTGGTTGAATATCTGGCCGGTCAGCTGATGCTCTCCGACGACGACCGCTTCGCAGCGCTTCAGGAATATTTCCCCGGTGCCAAGCAGGGAGAATGGCGTCTGTGGCAGGCAGGCCAGCGCGTGCAGATCATCAAGCGCGACAAGGACAAGGGCGGCGTGCTGAAGCTCGGCACCGAAATCGTCAGCGCCAAGGACGGCAGCATCGCAGCCCTGCTGGGTGCCTCCCCGGGCGCCTCCACGGCAGCCCCCATCATGCTCAACGTGCTGGAAAAGGTGTTCAAGGAAAAGGTCGCTACTCCGGAATGGCAGGCCAAAATCCGCCAGATCGTTCCAAGCTACGGCACCAAGCTGAATGCAGACCCTGAAAAGGTCAGCCAGGAATGGGCTTACACCGCAGAACACCTGCAACTGCCAACACCGCCGCAGATTGATGTAAGTGCAATCAACGCAGCGCCGGGCGCGACAAGCGAACCCGGTGTGAAGCGCCCGGACATGGCGCTTTAACGAGCGGTTTTGGTGGGCGTCATTGCCTGTCGAAAATATCAAAATACTAGGGCACGTCTACGGGCGTGCCTTTTCTTATGTATAGATCAATTCGTGAAGTGCCCGGTCCTATACCGCAAAAACATTCGGTTTGAGAATGGCTTCGAATTCCGAAGCGCTACGGACACGCTTGATTAAATCAGTAAAAGCCTGACCCAAATATGCACTGTCCAGTAGATCGGCGCGAATATCATAGCCATTTGACAGGAGAAACGCGTATCCTGAAACGAAGCCAGTTCGTTTGTTGCCCTGCTCAAACGCGTGCGCGCTTGCAACTGAAATCATGAGATTTACGGACAGAGAAACGGTGTCTGAATTTCCGTCGTAATGGAAGCTGTTTTTAGGGCGCATGATGGCACCATCGAGCTTCTCAGGAAACAATAAAGCGTGGTTTTCTTCAGTCAGCGCTACTTGCTGTCTATTGAACTCAATGATCGCTTCTACGGGCAACCAATTTGGTTCACTTGGCAAGTTCAGCCAAAGTCTTGGGGAAACGCTTGATTGCCAACTGACCTAAGGCTGCGTAATCCACCGGCTCTTTTTGCGGGCGCGGTTCATAGCTAGGCTTATCGACCAGCTTGGAAGCTGCTGATTTTATATTCATCATCGAAACTCCCTGCGACGGGTTGGGATATTCACAAACCCAACGTAAGCCGTTCACGGTCAAAAATCAACAAAAGGTTGATTACCCAATACAACTTGCCGCGAAATGAAGCTCTTTCAAACATGGCTGGGGCGCCAGGATTCGAACCTGGGAATGCCGGTACCAAAAACCGGTGCCTTACCGCTTGGCGACGCCCCACCAGGGCAGATTGGCGAAGCGCCACTGCCTGAACGGCGCCTGATTAGCAAAGCGGGGCGGCAGCGGCAATGATTAAGTTGATGGATGAACAATATTTCTTGTGTGTGCGGGCTAAGCTTCATGTTACGTCAGGATATATCCGGTCTTCAGGCTTTTTGGTGAAAGCGCCCATGAGCAAATATAGTGCACGTCCACCTGCGATACCCACGACTTTGCTTGATGATGCCGTGGTGCGGATCATCCGTTGGGACTTCGAGCCGGGTGCGGATACCGGCCACCACACCCATGGCCTTGGTTACGTTGTGGTGCCGATGACGGATTGTCATTTTCTGATCGAAGATGAGGATGGCAGTCGCCGTGTCGATACGCCAAAGGGTATGCCCTATCGCCGTGAGGCAGGCGTTTCGCACAATGTAGTCAATGCGGGCAGCGAGCCGATGTCCTTCATCGAGATCGAATATAAGTGAGCATTGACTAAGCCGATGGCAGACCCGGAATTCAACCGTGACTTCGACCCCGCCTATGGCATTGCCGTGCCTGTGGCAGATGGTGTGCAGCGCATCACCGTCAATAATCCCTCGGCATTTACCTTCCATGGAACGAACAGTTACATCGTCGGTGACAAATCCGTGGCCGTCATCGATCCGGGCCCTGATGACGAGGCGCATTTTCAGGCTCTGATGGCAGCGCTTGAGGGACGCGAGGTGACGCATATTTTCGTCAGCCATACGCATCGCGACCACTCGCCTCTGGCAGCGCGACTGAAGCTGGCAACCGGCGCTTTGACGGTGGCCGAAGGCCCGCATCGTGCCGCACGTCCATTGCATGAGGGCGAGCGCAACCCATTCGCCGAGAGTTCCGATACGGCTTTCGTTCCTGATATCGCGCTGGGGGACGGCAAGAGCATCTCCGGTGACGGATGGGCTTTGACCGCGCTGCATACGCCCGGCCACGCCGCCAACCACTCGGCCTTTGCCTTAGATGATACCGGCATCGTCTTTTCAGCCGACCATGTCATGGCCTGGGCCACGACCATCGTCGCGCCGCCGGATGGATCGATGAGCGATTACATGGCCTCGCTGGCGAAGCTTCTGAAGCGCAAGGACCGGCTGTTTCTGCCCGGTCATGGCGGGCCGGTCAACGACCCCACGGCCTTCATGCGCGGGCTGCGGGCGCACAGGCGTATGCGGGAAAAGGCCGTGCTGGCGCGCATCAAGGCGGGCGACCGAACCATACCCGATATGGTGAAGATCATCTACCGAAGCACAGATCCGCGCCTGCACGGCGCCGCAGCGCTTTCCGTTCTCGCGCATATAGAAGATCTTATCGAAAAGGACGAAGTGCAGACGGATGGACCGCCTTCGCTGAATGGGCTTTATTTTTCGGTATAGGATTTGAGACCATGACTGTTGCCTATAGCTACCGCGATGATCCATCGGTGCCGGAGTTCTCCGACGACAGGCCGCTGATCGTTTTTGATGGCGAATGCGGCTTTTGCTCGCGAGACGTCGATCTTGTCCTGCAGCGCGATAAGCACGGGCTTTTCCGCTTCACCCCGGCGCAGTCTGAACTCGGTACTGCGCTGATGCGCCATTACGGCTATAGAACAGATGATTACGAAACCAGCCTGCTGATTGAAAACGGCATTGCCTATCCGCGCTCCGATGGTGCCTTGCGCGTGCTTCAGCTTTTGGGCGGTTTCGCTGGCCTGATGTCACTTTTACGCTTCGTGCCGCGAATTCTTCGAGACGGCGTTTACGATATTGTCGCGAGAAACCGCATGAAAATTGCCGGACGGCGTCAGACCTGCCGGATGCCGACGGCTGAGGACCGCGATCGTTTTATCTGATCACGTTCAATTATCGTTCAAACCCTGCATTTCCGCGTCCAGCGCATCCAGATAGGCTTCTGCTATATCCGCGCCCATGCCCAGATCATGCGGGCCGAAGCGGGAGGCGACGCGAACGTCGACCAGCGTGGTTTCAGTGTCTTCGCGCAGGCGGATGAGGACATCGAAGCGTAGGCCCCAGATGAGGCTGCGCATTTCGCCCTGTAGCATCACCACGCCGCTGCCATTGAAGAAGGTCGGGGCCGGAGCCTCTGCCGGGCGCGCCAGTGGCACAGGGACGTTGGTGGGCAATTCGTCTATGGGTGTGTCGTTGGCGCCCTCGGCCTGGTCCTGCTTGGGCACGCCGGGCTGAACATCCGGCAGAGAGCCGATCAGGCCATCGGTGTAGGCAATGCGAATGCGCTGGGCTTTCGCGACCTTGCGGGCGGCGGTGTAGACGCGGTCGATGGCGCCTTCATACCGGTGGCCTGCAAGGCTTGGATAGGCTGCCACCTGCGCGTCGCGGTCAGCCTTGGATATGATGGCAGGGCGCGGCAGCCATTGCTGGTTGGCGGTGGGAATGGAAAGCCATTTGGGCGCATCGGCGACATCGGTAGAGACATCATAGATGGGCGGTTTTTGCCAGTAGAGAAAGGCCGCAAAGCCCACGACTCCAAGCGGAATGGCTGCCAGAAAAATGGCATAAAGCGACCACATGCCGCCCTTTGCACCCGCAGACCAGAGACGCTGCAAGCCGATGATGGCGAGCAGCAGCGCAACAGTAGCGATGGCGGCGGAAATGAGGGTCAGCGAGATGAAGTCCGGCAGCGTCAGCGGGCCAAAGCGGTGCAAAGGTGCGGCGATGAGAAACAGGACGAGCGCCGACAGCCCGAGATATCGGGACAAATATGCCGCATAGGACACGGGCCGAACGAAACGCACAGTCATAAAGCGGCACCCGGATGCGCATGTCGATGCGGAAAGATCATAGCGACATCTCCGCGACATGCTGTCGTTTTGCAATGAAGGCACTCCGTGCAAAAGCTGGGTTTCGCAAGGAATCGCCGGTACAGCATGTCATAAAGCCTTTTGGCCGCGAATGGAATCTGTCCCTCCACTCATCGCGGCCCGGCAAACACTTTTCCGCGACGTGTTTTCCAAACGCAACCTTTGCCCCGCGGCAGACTTTTCTCCGGGCTCAAACAATCGTATCAGTGAAACACAAGACAGCGATAAGCTGGCATTCCAGGGAGTTATCATCATGCGTGTTTCCATCGTTCTCGGCGCACTTGCGGCAACCATGGCGCTTTCTGCGTGCCAGACGCTGAGCCCGGAAGAACGGCGAGCGCGTGACGAGACCACCTGCCGCGGCTATGGCTTCCGCCCTAATACAGACCAGATGGCCGGTTGCCTGCTGGATCTGGATCTTGACCGCCGTGCCGATGCCCGCGCATGGCAAGCACAATCCAGCCGCGACATGTTCTATCGTCCAGTCGTGGTGGAGCGCCGCATCATCTTGCAGAACCGCTAAGCCTTACACTTTCGCCGGAATGGCCCGGAGTGGGACGACCTTCGAGGTGGTCTCAGTGTCCCGCTTCTGCGCCATCGCCAGCGTTGCCTGCGCGGCAGACAGCCGCGCAATCGGCACGCGGAAGGGCGAGCAGGACACGTAATCCAGACCCGCATCCTCGCAGAAATGAATGGAGGCCGGATCGCCGCCATGTTCGCCGCAGATGCCAAGCTTGAGTTCCGGGCGGGTCTGGCGGCCACGATCTGCGGCGATGCGGATCAACTCACCGACGCCATCAAAATCTAGGGATACGAACGGGTCACGCTCGATGATGCCCTTGCGCTGATAGGTTTCGATGAAGCGGGCAGCATCGTCACGAGAGATGCCGAATGTCGTCTGCGTCAGGTCGTTGGTGCCGAAGGAGAAGAATTCGGCGGCCTCGGCAATGACATGGGCGCGGAGCGCTGCGCGTGGCAGCTCGATCATAGTGCCAGTCAGATATTCCAGCGCCATGCCAGTCTCACTGGCAACGGCTGCCGCCACGCGGTCGATGACGGCGCGGACGTAATCCAGCTCAGACCTCAGACCAACCAGCGGCACCATGATCTCAGGCACGACGGGCGCGCCAGTCTGGCGTGCGGCTTCCACGGCGGCTTCGAAAATGGCGCGGGCCTGCATCTCGGCAATTTCAGGATAGGAAATGGCGAGGCGGCAACCGCGATGGCCGAGCATGGGGTTGAACTCGTGCAGGGCATCCAGCCGCTGGCGGAACAGCGTCTGCGACATGCCCATGGCCGCTGCGACCTCGACAATCTCGCCATCGGTCTTCGGCAAGAATTCGTGCAGGGGTGGGTCCAGCAGGCGAATAGTGACCGGCAGGCCGTGCATGATGGAGAAGAGGTCGGTGAAATCCTGCCGCTGCATGGGCAGCAACTGGTCGAGCGCAGCCCGCCTGCCCTCTTCATGTTCGGCAAGAATCATTTCGCGCATGACCTGAATGCGGTCGCCTTCGAAGAACATGTGTTCGGTGCGGCAAAGGCCAATGCCTTCCGCACCAAAGGCACGGGCGGCACGCGCATCGGCAGGCGTATCGGCATTGGTGCGCACCGTCATGCGGCGGGTGGCGTCTGCCCACTCCATCAGCTTGGCGAAATCACCGGAGAGTTCCGGCTGCGTCATCGGCACTTCGCCCTTCATCACGCGACCGGACGAACCGTCGATGGTGATGACATCACCCCGCTTCAACATGCAGCCGACGCCGATCAGGACGTTGTTGCGCACATCCACGCGCATAGAACCCGCGCCGGAAACGCAAGGAATGCCCATGCCGCGCGCCACGACTGCCGCATGGCTGGTCATGCCGCCGCGCGTGGTCAGAATGCCTTCTGCGGCGTGCATGCCGTGAATGTCTTCCGGGCTGGTTTCCATGCGCACGAGAATGACACGACGTCCCTCGGCCTTGGCAGAAACCGCCTCCTCAGAGGTGAAGACGATCTCACCGGATGCAGCACCCGGCGAGGCCGGAAGGCCGGAGCCGATGATCGGGCGTTCGATGGAAGGATCGATGGTCGGGTGCAGCAATTGATCGAGCGAGGACGGCTCGATCCGGCAGATCGCCTCATCGGTGGTGACAAGACCTTCGGCCACCATATCGACCGCAATCTTCATCGCCGCCTTGGTTGTGCGCTTGCCGGAGCGGGTCTGCAACATCCACAATTTGCCGCGCTCTATGGTGAATTCCATATCCTGCATATCGCGGTAATGGGTTTCCAGCCGCCTGCAAATTTCAAGGAACTCCGCGAATGCCTCCGGCATCAGCTTTTCCAGCGATGGCTTGTCGGAGCCGGAACAGATGCGCGCTTCCTCGGTAATGGATTGCGGCGTGCGAATGCCCGCCACCACATCTTCGCCCTGCGCATTGACGAGGAATTCGCCGTAAAGCTCTTTTTCGCCGGTGGAGGGATTGCGGGTGAAGGCAACGCCGGTGGCCGAGGACGAGCCCAGATTGCCAAACACCATGGCCTGGACATTGACCGCCGTGCCCCAGTCTCCGGGGATATTGTGCAGATGGCGATAGGTCACGGCGCGGGTGTTCATCCAGCTGGCAAAGACGGCGCCGATGGCGCCCCACAATTGCACCTGTGTGTCCTGCGGAAAGGGATCGCCGAGTTCTTCTTCGATCAGGCTTTTATAAAGCGAGACGACATGCTGCCACTCGGCGGCGGAAAGCTCGGTATCGTATTCGTAGCCAAGGCGACCCTTTTCGTCTTCGATAATTTCCTCGAAGATTTCGTGGTCGAGGCCCATGACGACATCGGCATACATCTGGATGAAACGGCGATAGCTATCCCAGGCAAAGCGGGCGTCGCCGGAATCGCTGGCCAGCGCCTGCACCGTCTCGTCATTGAGGCCGAGGTTGAGAACCGTGTCCATCATGCCGGGCATGGAGGCGCGCGCGCCGGAGCGAATGGAGAGCAGAAGCGGTTGCGAGCCGGAACCGAAGCTGCGGCCTGTGATGGCTTCCATGCCGGAAATGCTGCTGGTGACCTGCAATTTCAGTTCTTCTGGCAAAGAGCGACCGCCCTGATGGTAACGGGCGCAGGCTTCGCTGATAATGGTCAGGCCGGGGGGAACAGGCAGGCCGAGGCTCGCCATTTCGGCAAGGTTCGCACCCTTGCCGCCCAATATGGCGATATCGCTCGCGCGGCCTTCGGCAGCACCATTGCCAAAGGTATAAACCCATTTTTTCATTCTACGCTCTCCACCCAGAAGCGTTCTTGTTTTTCAACCCTTTACAGCATTGTTACATTGTTGGGAACGCCCGTTCGTACAGCTTGCCACCGCAGTGCAGCATAAATGCGGCGTGTGTTTCGATAAAATGAAAACCGCCCGCGGCAAGCGCGGGCGGAATGGATCGTTTCTCAGTGAATCAGGGCTGCGAAACGATCCGGCTTAAAACTCTTCCCAATCGGATTTAACAGCGGCATTGCCGTTGAAAGCTGCAGCAACCTTGCGGCACAGCGCGCGGGCGGGAGACTGAACCGGACGCTCCGCTGAAGTGGCTTGGCGTACCGGTGCTTCGTGACCTCCGTCCGCCAGCTTGAACTGACCCAGCAGGTGATTGAGCGAGGCAGCTTCGCGTGCCAGTCCATGGCTGGCCGCCGTCTGCTCTTCCACCATCGCAGCGTTCTTCTGCGTATCCTGATCCATCTGGTTTACAGCTGTGTTGATCTGCTGGAGACCAGAGGATTGTTCCTGCGCCGCATCTACGATGGCCACGACGTGGCGGTTGATTTCCTGCACTTCCGCCACGATGGTTTCCAGCGCACGACCGGTTTCGCCAACCAGCTGAACGCCCTGCTCGACCTGCGCGTTGGATGTCGTGATCAGGCCCTTGATGTCCTTCGCTGCACTGGCAGACCGCTGAGCAAGCTCACGCACTTCCTGTGCGACAACGGCAAAGCCCTTGCCTGCCTCACCTGCACGCGCGGCTTCAACACCGGCGTTCAGTGCCAGAAGGTTGGTCTGGAAGGCAATCTCATCGATGACGCTGATGATGTTGGAGATTTCAGACGACGATTTCTCGATCTGCTCCATGGCAACCACGGCCTTGCGGACGACATCGCCGGATTGTTCCGCACCGGTGCGGGCACGGGCGACCAGCTGACCGGCTTCCTGTGCACGCTTGGTCGAATCCTTCACCGTCGTGGTGATTTCTTCGAGAGCCGCTGCGGTTTCTTCAACAGACGCTGCCTGCTGCTCGGTACGCTTGGCCAGATCATCGGCAGCCGAGCGAATTTCATTGGCACCGGCATCGATACCCCGGGCATTCTCCGCCACGCGGCTCAGGGCCGTCTGAAGCTTTTCGGCAGAGGAGTTGAAGTTGCTACGGACAGCATCCAGGTGGGCGGCAAACGGCTGGCTGATGCGATAGGACACATCACCATCCGAAAGGCGAGACAGGGCGGCAGCGAGATTATCGACCGCAAAGCTGGTGTCTGCTGCTTCCTTGGCCTTCTGCTCTTCGCGAGCAATACGCTCTTTCTCGGAAAGGCTGCGGTTGGCCTCGGCTTCGGCTTCCAGACGGATTTGCTCCAAGGAATTGTTGCGGAAGACGACGACGTTTTGCGCCATCTTGCCGATTTCATCCTTGCGGTCAGCGCCCGGAATTTCCTGATCGACATGGCCAGATGCCAGCAGAGACATCGATTCCGTCATGATTTGCAAAGGTTTGATCACCCCCCGCACGATAACAAAGACCGAGGCAGCGGCAAGAGCCAGCGCAATCGCACCGAGAATGGCGAGGGTGGTGAGCAGAAATGTTTCCAGCTGGTTGCCGGTTTCCATGCCTTCTTCAGCGACGGACAATTGAAGATTGATCAGCTTGGAGGTGGCATCGCTCAACGGATCGATGATCGCGTAAAGCTGACTATCGGCAAAATTCCCGATGGCTTCCTTGTCCCCGCTGGTCAAAAGCGTAGCCATTCCGCTGATCTTTACATCGGCAGCCTGGCGAAGCCGTTGAAACTCTGTGGCGAGGCGTGTTTCCTCTTCTGTGAGATAGGTAGCGATATAAGCAGACCACGACGTATCAATATCCTTCAGGGCATCGCGAATATTCTGCGCACCCTCCTGCCCGCTCAAGGTGCCGCCACTCACCTTGTGAACCGTATCTACGATCTTGACGGCGTAGTCATCGGAAATGGATTTCAGCTGCCCCATGGGAACGACGCGGTCCATCACGACACTGCGTAAGAGAGACGAGGTTTCATTGACGGAGTAAAGAGAGAATAGAGATGTTGCGGCAAGTATTGCCACCAAAAAGAACACGCAGGACAGAAGCTTTATGCGAATAGACATGACGATCCTCTTGATTCGAACATCGACCACGGAAACCGGACATTCTCTTCCGAATAGTCCTTGGAGCATAGAAAGTTATGGGCAATAATTGATCTTGACCCATTAATTAAATGTGAAACCTAATATTTAAGATGATAATTTAGGCAAAATGCTCGCAGCTTAGTCATTTGGAGAAGGATGGAGCGTTCAAAACCCATCGTAAGGCGAATAATATTTTACTCAGGACGATGAAAATCCAACTTCCAAGAGAAAATATAATGTCGATTTAATCAAAGGTAGCGCTGCGCTAATACTTTGCCTTACGTGAGTTCGAAAAGCTCCCGTGTTCTTTTTTTAAAAAATGCCGATTTTTGAGGCGAAGAGGCGTTGCTGACCTGTCTACGGATCGGAAAATGAGCCGCTTTTGATCTCAAACAGTCTCTATCAACCGTTCGGCCATCTGCAAATCGACCGATACCAGCTGTGAGACGCCCTGCTCAGCCATGGTCACGCCGAAAAGGCGGTCCATGCGGGCCATAGTGATGGGGTTGTGGGTGATGATGACGAAGCGCGTTTCGGTGGAGGCCACCATTTCATCCATCAGGTTGCAGTAACGCTCGACATTGTGGTCGTCGAGCGGTGCGTCCACCTCATCCAGCACGCAGATGGGCGCCGGGTTGGTGAGGAAGACGGCGAAGATCAGCGCCATGGCGGTCAACGCCTGCTCGCCGCCTGACAGCAGCGTCATGGTCTGCGGCTTCTTGCCGGGCGGACGGGCGAGGATTTCAAGGCCTGCTTCCAGCGGATCGTCGGATTCGATCAATTGCAGTTCCGCAGTGCCGCCGCCGAACAGGTGGGTAAACAGCCGCTGGAACTGCGTGTTGACGATATCGAAAGCGGCAACCAGACGCTCGCGACCCTCGCGGTTGAGATTGTGGATGCCCGCACGCAGCTTGCGCACCGCATCGATGATGTCATCACGTTCCTTGATCAACGCCGCCAGCTTTTCGGAAAGCTCGGCCTGCTCCTCATCGGCGCGCAGGTTGACGGCACCCAGTCGTTCGCGCTCGATCTTCAGACGGTCGAGATCGCGCTCGACATCGCGTATTTCGGGCATCGGCGCATCGATGGCAAGGCCCGTCAGACGGAATGCCATATGAGGCTCGACATTCAGCGCTTCGCGGATACGATGCTCGCCTTCCTGACGTTTCTCTCGGGCGGAGACGAGGCGCTCTTCGGCACGGCCACGTTTTTCGCGGGCTTCCGCCAGTTCGGAAAGCGCGATGGTCGCGGTGCGGTCTGCCTCGCGTTGCAGGTTTTCGGCTTCGACCAGCTGGTCGGCAGCCTGTCGCCGTGCTTCCTCGGTCTTTTGCAATTGCGTCAGGAGATCGCGGCGCTTCTCATCGAATTCTTCCGGCGCAATATCGAGTTCGGCAAGTTCTTCGCGGGCTTCGTCTTCACGTTCGCGCAGGGTGGCGATGTGACCGCTGGCGCTGACGGCCCGAGCCTGCCATGTGGCACGTTCCTGCGCGATCGCATTGATGCGGCGCTGGCGGGCCTCGGCCTCGCGGTTCAGGCCTTCATGCTTTGCGCGAGCTTCGGCCACAAGGCTGCGGTCGGTTGCGACTTCCAACTGGCTTTCGCGCAGGCGCAGATCGAGATCAGACAGATCGGCAGCGTCTTCCAGCTCGATACGGGCATTTTCTTCCTGTACGGCGATATCCTCGATCTGGCCGCTAATCTGGTTGATCGCTTCGGAGACAATATCGCGGCGGCGCAGCAGATCACCGGAGGCGCGTTCGGCCATGGACAGTGCATCGCGGGCTTCGACCAGTTGGCGCGACGCGAGGCGGCTGCGTTCGCGCGCATCGGCAAGCTGACCTTCGACCAGACGGACCTCGTCGGCACTGGCGGCAAGCTGCTCTTCCGCCTCCTCCAAGGCGTAGCGCGCCTCTTCGACTTCACTTTCCAACTCGGCCAGACGATTTTTCTGGGCCAGCCGAAGTGCGGCGTTTCCGGGCGCGTCGGCACTGGTGATATGGCCATCCCAGCGGAACAGCGCGCCATCCTTGGTGACGAGACGCTGGCCGGGTTTCAGTGCGGGCATCAGGCGCTTGGCGTCTTCGGCGCTGGAGACAATGCCGGTCTGGCGAAGCGCGCGTTTAAGCGCATCCGGGCCTGCGACATGGGCAAGCAAGGAGGGAACACCTTCCGGTAGCGCCGGGTCGGCGGCACCTTCGCCATTGGCGGTCCAGTAGGCCGGAGCGGCGGGGTCGAGAGGGCTTTCAAGATCATCGCCCAAGGCAGCACCCAGCGCCGCTTCAAAGCCGCGATCCACCTTCAGCTCTTCCGCCACCGGCGTAAACGAGCCGGCGACGACACCGGCAGCCAGCATTTTGGAGATGGTGCGCGCTTCGGTTTCCAGCGCGTTGAGGCGGCTGCGGGCGGCTTCCACCGGGCCACGCGCCATGGCTTCTGCAGAACGGGCCTCTGCTACCGCAGTTTCAGCCTCTTCCACCACGATCAAAGCATCTTCGACTGATATCTCGGCGGCTTCCACGCTTTCGCGTTTTTCCGAAGGGTCAGGCAGGCCGGAGAGCTTTTCGTCTATATTGTCGATTTCCGCCGACGCTTCCGAGGACTGGCGCTCCAACCGCGCTTTCCGGTCGGCCAGATCGCGGATAGTGCGTTCCAGCTGCGTGCGGTTGGCGGAGGCTTCGGCACGCTCTGCGGTCAGGGCGGTGAAAACGCGTTCGCTCTCGGCCAGCTTGGCAGCGGCTTCCTCGAAAGCCTCGCGGGTTTCTTCGGAGGTGCGACCCGAGTCAGCCAGAATTTCTAGGATTTCGGCTTCTTCCGAATCCAGACGCGCAAGGATTTCGGCATTGTCGGACACCATTCGCTTTTCGCGCTCGATATCCTCACCCAGTTGCGCCAAACGACGGGCAAGCTCATCGCGGCGGCGCAGGATGCGGTTGGTTTCTTCATCCAGCTGCGTGCGGGCAATTTGCAGACGTTGCAGGGCGGCGGCAACCTTCGCCTCGTTTTCACGCAGTTCCGGCAGCTTGAAGCTGGCAAGCCCCTGCGCCTTGGCCGCTTCCATCTGCCGTTGCGCCTTTTCGGCCACTGCATTGGTGGCCTGATTGAGCGCACTCTCCGCCTCGCCTTCGGCGTGCTTGGCCTCAACCCAGCGAATGTGCAGCAAGGTCGCTTCACGGGCGCGGATATCCGCCGACAGCATCTTGAAGCGGCTGGCCTGTCGCGCCTGCCGTTTCAGGCTTTCTATCTGGCTTTCCAGCTGCGCGGTGACGTCTTCCAGCCGTTCCAGATTGGCCTCTGCGGCGCGCAGACGAAGTTCCGCCTCGTGGCGACGCGAATGCAGGCCGGAAATGCCCGCTGCTTCTTCCAGCAGCTGGCGGCGCGCCTGTGGTTTGGCGTTGATGAGTTCACCGATACGCCCCTGCCCCACCATGGACGGCGAGCGTGCGCCGGTAGAGGCATCGGCGAACAGAAGCTGCACATCCTTGGCGCGGGCTTCCTTGCCATTGATGCGGTAAACCGAACCGTTCTCGCGCTCAATGCGGCGCGTGACCTGAATTTCATCGGCATCATTGAAGGCGGCGGGCGCTGTGCGGTCGGAATTGTCGAGGTAAAGGCCGACTTCGGCGGTATTGCGAGCCGGGCGATTGCCGGAGCCGGAGAAAATGACGTCATCCATGCCGGATGCGCGCATGTTCTTATAGGAATTCTCGCCCATCACCCAGCGAAGCGCTTCGACAAGGTTGGACTTGCCGCAGCCATTGGGGCCGACGACGCCGGTCAGGCCCGGCTCAATGATGAATTCGGATGGCTCCACGAAGGATTTGAAGCCGAGCAGGCGCAGCTTGTTGAACTTCATGCTGCGGCCTCAACAACGAAAAAAACGGGCGCACGGAAACATCCGTCGCCCGTTTTTAACCGGTAACGTCTTTTAGAGAAGGCTGTCGACAAGAGCCGACATGGATTCAACAGACATGTCTCCAGCGTAGCGCTTTCCGTTGATGATGAAGGTTGGGGTCGAGTTGACGCCAAACTCCGTCGCACCGCGTTGCATCGTTGCGTTCACATCATCCAGAAGCTTCTGGTTCGTCAAGCAGGCCTCGAATGTCTCCTGTGAAAAACCGGCCAGTTTCGACATTTGCAGCAGTGCTGCGCGTGCATCCTGCGCAGTTGCCCATGTCTGCTGCTGTTTGAACAGCATGGAGACGAACGGGTAATACTGCTGTTCAGGTGCGCAACGGGCCAGCATGAAGGCAGCGGCAGCGCGCGGATCGAACGGGAATTCGCGGATGATGAAGTAGACCTTGCCGGTGTCGATATACTTCTTCTTGATTTCTTCGAAGGTCGTGTTGTGGAAATGCGCGCAGTGCGGGCATGTCATCGACATATATTCGACGATCTTAACTGGTGCGTTCGCATCACCCAGCGCACGGTCCGGCAGCGGACCCGGCTTCAGCACTTCGGCCATGTCCACATTGCCGGAGGATTCAGGCAGATCCTGTGCAAGGGCCGCAGTTGGTGTCAGGGCAAAAGGAAGTGCCGCGGCAACTGCAGCAAGAGCAACACCGCCAAGAAGGCTGCGGCGGGTGATATTAAATTCGGGAAAATGCATGAAAGCACCTGTTTGTGAAAGACTCAATTGTCTGCGATTCCGATATAGCGGCAACCTGTTCATAACAAGCGGCCATTTCTTTTCTTCTTGTCAAAGAATTGTGACCAGTCAAGGACAGTGCTGATTTTCAGCCTGCTTCAAATCGTCCGGCCTGCTTTTCGCTTCTGCATAACGGCGGTTCCCAAACGCTCCACCGCCTTGCGCAAAGCCTCGCTCTCTATGCCTTCCATCATGCCTTCCAGCCGTCTGGCGGCATCGCCGCGCAAGGGCTGCGGCTTGGGGCGACGGTTCAGCGTTTGCGATACGGGCTTCTGGACGATCCTGATCTGGCGCACGGCGGGAAAGCCGAAAAAACCGTTGATGCGGGAAATAAGCTCACCCTGCGCATGGGTCAGAAATAGCGCACGCGCACCTTCGCAAGCGATGGTCAGAACGCCCGGCTGATAGCCTCCGCGATCCGGCCCCTCGTCACGGCGCGGCCAGGTGATTTTTTCCGGGCGCGTGCAATCGGCAAAATCACTTCCTGCAATTTCATCCCACGAGCCAAGCAAAGACGTACTGATTCCCGCTCTTTTTGCCAGAACCGGATCGATGATGCCGTTTGCGATTTCGGCAATCTGTATAACGCCTTTGCGGGGCTTTTTCATTCTCACCTCTGCAACTCTTTTTACCCGGAAGCGATGGGCTTGATCAGCGCAAGCGGATGAACCAAGTATAGGCGCAATACGAGGGCCACAGCAAACCATGCTTCATAAAATCGAAAACCTGCCTTATGCGGACATGCTGCTGGCATGGTACGACCGGCACCACCGCGACCTACCCTGGCGCACCTCGCCTCCGATGACGGCCAAGGGTTTGCGGGCCAATCCCTACCATGTCTGGCTATCGGAAGTGATGCTGCAGCAGACCACCGTGCAGGCGGTGAAGCCCTACTTCGCCAAGTTTCTGGCGCTGTGGCCGAAGGTCGAGGATCTGGCCGCCGCTCCCAGCGAGGACGTGATGGCGGCTTGGGCCGGGCTCGGCTATTATGCCCGCGCGCGTAACTTGAAGAAATGCGCCGAAGCCGTTGCCAATGAACATGGCGGGGTGTTTCCCGATACCGAAGAGGGTTTGAAGAAGCTTCCCGGCATTGGCGATTATACGGCCGCAGCCGTTGCGGCCATTGCCTTCAACCGGCAATCAGCGGTGTTGGATGGCAATGTGGAGCGGGTGATTTCGCGCCTGTTTTGCATCGATGCCCCCCTACCCGGCTCCAAGGGCGTGATGCGGGCGAAGGTGGCGGAAATTACGCCTGCCGACCGTCCGGGGGATTTTGCGCAGGCGATGATGGACCTTGGCGCGACTATCTGCACGCCGAAGCGTCCGGCCTGCGCGCTCTGTCCTTACAACAGCCACTGTCTGGCTTTGGCGCAGGATGAACCGGAACGTTTTCCGGTGAAGGCAGCCAAGAAGGACAAGCCGGTGCGCGTGGGTGCCGCCTTCGTGGCGGTGAACGACAAAGGCGAAATTCTGCTGCGCCGCCGGATCGAAATCGGCCTGCTGGGCGGCATGACGGAGGTGCCGACAACCGCATGGACAGCGCGGATCGATGGCGGCACCGGCACAGACCATGCACCCTTCGATGCGGATTGGGAGGCAGCGGGCACAATCGTCCATGTCTTCACCCATTTCGAGCTTCGGCTTTCCATTTTCCGCGCAAAGGTTTCCGGCAGCGTGAAACCGGGCGCCAATGACGAATGGTGGGAGCCAGTCACAAATCTTGATGCGCAGGCCCTGCCGACGGTGATGAAAAAAGCCATCTCTCAGGCTATTCCTCTCGCATTCGATAAAAGCAGGAAAAATTGATGACCAAGATCAATCACATCGTTTTCGACATCGGCAAGGTTCTGATACATTACGACCCGAACATTCCTTACAGCCGCCTCATTCCCGATGAGAAAGAGCGGGCATGGTTCTTCGAAAACGTCTGCACACATGAATGGAATCTGGAGCAGGACCGAGGCCGCACATGGGCCGACGCAGAAGCGCTGCTTTTGCAGGACCACCCGGACCATGAAGAGACGATCCGCGCCTTTCGCCTGCACTGGCATGAAATGGTCTCGCATTCCTATGACGATTCGGTCGCGATCCTCAACGGCCTTATCGATAGCGGTTACGATGTGACCATGCTGACCAATTTCGCCTCAGATACATTTCGCGAAGCGCAGAAGATGTACCCCTTCCTTACACTGTCACGCGGCGTGACCGTGTCGGGCGATGTCGGACTGATCAAGCCTGATGTGACGATTTATGAATTGCATGCGGAAACCTTTGGCCTCGACCCGGCGAGCAGCATTTTCATCGACGACTCGCTGCCCAATGTCGAAGGTGCAAAAGCTGCCGGATGGCAGGCCGTGCATTTTACCGGTGCTGAGAAGCTGAAGGCAGATCTGGCCGAATTCGGCATCAAGGCCTGATCCGGGGACAAAACCATGTCAGACGAAAAGATTTATCTGCAAGGCCATATCGACGTTCCGCCAGATCGCAGCAAGCCGTGGCCGACGCATTGCCATTGCACATAGAACTCACCCTTGCCGAACCGGGCTGCATGGCCTTCGAAGTCTTACCCAGCCCTGTTATCGAAGGGCGATATATCGTCTCGGAGATATTTTCGGATCAGGCGGCTTTCGACGCCCATCAACAGCGCATCAAAAGCTCAGCATGGTTTGCGGTGACGCAGGGAATTCCACGCGATTACAGCATTCGCAAAGGCGAATAGACATTACAGAGCGTGGGAAAGAGAATGTCTGGTGCAGGCGAAAATGGCGGTCTTCAACCTGCACCAGTCCGGCCGCAAGCGGCCAGATTTGTTAATGTCATATTGGGAAAAATGCCGCTTTCTTATTCTGGCATCTGAATGACACGAAGCCCGGCGGGACCTCGGTATCGATGCGTTATGCGGCTTGATTGTCTCTCCCTTGGACAAAATAGCTACACACCCTTACTTGCTCCAAACTTGCCATGCAATTGATATATTTTGGAAAATGCGGTTATAATGAATAACGAATATACCAATGCCCGGCGATCAGGGAGCGCCGGGCATTGGTCACTCTTCATCCGGGACTGAAGGTACTAAAACCGGATGAAGTATGTCAGGCCGCAAAGGGCCTTTCTGGTAAGGCGAAGCGGTGGATCGCTTTCTATTCGGCCTTTGCCATTTCGTTGCGGATCACGGTCCGCAGATCATCGATAGGCTTCAGCGTATCGCCTTCGCTGACATGCCAGAAGGTCCAGCCGTTGCAGGCATCCAGCCCCTGCACCTTCGCACCGAGACGATGGATGGAACCGGCATCACCGCCGGACGCAATCGTACCATCGGCACGAATGATGGCGCTGTAGCGACGCTTGGCATCCGTCAGAACCTGACCGGGACGCACCAGGCCGCTTTCGAGAAGCACGTTGAAAGCAACACGCGGCTCTGCCTTCTTGCCGGTCATGACGGTCAGTTCTGCCTTGCCGAGCGGCTCGACGGCTGCGATGCGGGCAGATGCCGCATCGATATAATCCTGCTCACGCTCGATGCCGACGAAATGACGGCCCAGACGCTTTGCCACCGCACCCGTGGTGCCAGAGCCGAAGAAGGGGTCCAGCACGACATCGCCGGGCTTGGTCGAGGCCATGATGACGCGGGCCAGCAGAGCTTCCGGCTTCTGGGTCGGGTGGACCTTCTTGCCGTCATCGCCCTTCAGGCGTTCGCCGCCGCTGCAAATCGGAAACAGCCAGTCGGAGCGCATCTGCACATCGTCATTGGATGCCTTCATCGCTTCGTAATTGAAGGTGTAGCTCTTGGCCTTGGCATCGCGGCTGGCCCAGATCATGGTTTCATGCGCGTTCTGGAACCGGCGACCCTTGAAGTTTGGCATCGGGTTGGTCTTGCGCCAGACGATGTCGTTCAGAATCCAGAAATTCATGTCCTGAAGAATGGAGCCGACGCGGTAGATATTGTGGTATGAGCCGATGACCCAGATGGTGCCATTGGGCTTCAGTACACGACGGCAGGCCAGCAGCCAGGCGCGGGTGAAGGCATCGTAAGCCTCGAAGGATGCGAACTGGTCCCAATCATTATCGACAGCATCGACCAGAGACTGGTCCGGGCGGTGAAGCGTGCCACCAAGCTGAAGATTATATGGCGGATCGGCAAAAATCGCATCGACGGACTGGCTGGGGAGTGCCTCAAGCGCAGCAACGCAATCACCCTTGATGATGCTGTCTTTCCAGGCGTCGCTTTCACCTGCAAGGTCAAAACCGGCACGCCGAAAATCGGCCAGCGGAAACACTGATGCCATAGGTACTCGCTCCATACGCTTACTCGACTGAACTGACGCTTATGGTTACCGAAGTTGGTTATCAAAGACTGAACGCGGGATACAAAATCACGCTAAGTGCGTAAAAAAATACGCGAACTGCGCAAAAGGCGGCAATTATCAGGGTTAAGCAATCTGCCGTTTAAGGCATTCAGCCACCCAGCGAGTCCGGGCAAGCCCACGACCTTTCCGCTGCCTATTTGCCACCCTGACGATATTCAATGGTGCGCAATGGAACCAGACGCCACTTTTAACGTTGTGATTTCGGAATTTTGCGCGCCATCTGTATGGTGGGGCCAAAGGGTTTGGGTTGCAGGGGTAAGTTCAGAATGCGCGTTTCTCTCATTATCGTTTCCATGCTGTTTGCCAGCACTGCCTTTGCGCAGGATGCCAAGCCACCGGTTCCCAAACCACAGATCAATGTCAAAACCGATGCCGTGCTGGTCACAGGCGGGCCTTCGCTTGGTAACAGCGACCGGGTGCGCTGGGATTTCTACAAGGCGGACAGCACGGGCGGACGTAGCGACGAAAATGTCGGCGGCGCGTACGATGCGACCTTCGAAGAGAAAATTCCGGTCGGCAAATATGTGGCCGTGGCGGCGCTGGGCAATATCACCCGGGAAATTCCCGTGGAGGTGAAGGACGGCGCAGTGGCGGAGATCACCGCCGACTTCAACGCAGCCCAACTGACCATCGTGCCCAAGCGTAGCGTGGACAGTAAGGAAGCCGAACCGCAGGCGCGCGTGGATGTCAAACAGGGCGCGACTTTCAGCGACAGCATCTATGGGGCCAAGCAAATCTTCGTACCCGCTGGCGCTTTGACGCTGGAAGGCCGCATCGGGCCTGCGCAGGCGCAGGAGACGATCAATGTCACGGCGGGTGAAACCGTCAGCCATGACCTGATCATTCCGAGCGGCGTGGTCATCGCCAACGCCGTCTACAAGGATGGCGGTCGCGCGGTGGAGACGGACAATATCCGCTTCGAGACCGTTTCTCCCGATGAAACTCTGGACGGCACACGCGAGACACTGACTGGTACCTATGGCGTGGGCAAGTTGATGCAGATGCCAGCGGGCAATTTCATCATGCGGGCGCGTCTGGGCAAGGTCGTTGTCGAAACGCCGTTCAGCGTGACGGCTGGCCAGCGCACGAATGTGACCGTCAATCTGGATGCTGGCGTGCTGGCCGTGACGGCGAAGGACGCGCAGCGCATCGATATTCTGGAAACCACCAAGGATTTGCAGGGCACCCAGAAGGAAATTTCAGGTCGCTATGGCACCACGCATCAGGAAACGCTGCATCCCGGAAATTACTCCGTGAAGGTGACCTATGATGACAAAACCAGCCGTGAGCCCAAAGAAGTGACGGCGACGGTAACGGCTGGCGAGCGCACCGAACTCAACGTCACCGATTGACCGTACTAGTGACCTGCGGCGCGATTTTCACGCCGCAGAAATCGCTCGTTGAAACGCGGTCGCAGAGGCTCATCCATTCACAGCCGGAACATGCAGACCGCGGATGGCCCTGTTGAAAGCCTGAGCGAAGCTTTTCGATGAAAGCTTTGTCTGGTGCAATACCGCTTCCGGTTTCCGTTGCCTGCCCCAGCCATTCAGTGACCAATGCCAGTGCTTTGGCGTCCCGCTTGTTGATGCTGTCTTTAAAGCAATGAGCCGCCTCGTCTGCCAGCAGCGGCGCGCAGATATCATCCGGGCCGGATACGATTTCGATCTCTTCACCGCGGTTCAGCCGCTCGGCCACACGGTCGTAATTGACCGTGAAGCCGGGCGTATAGCCTTTGCCGACATAGGTCAGCATGCAGAGCAGATGATGCGCTCTGAGACGAACCGTCACCGGGCGGCCTCTGTACGCGATGCCAGAAGCTTGAGCACGGTGGCGGCAAGCGCGGATTTCAGCACCGCGCCGAGAATGAAGGGTGCTACTCCCGCGAGGAAGGCCTTTTCAGCACCCAGAAGGCCAGCAAGCCAGGCCCAGCCAAGAGCAAGACCCACGGCATTTGCAACGAGATGCAACAGGAGACCGGCAACGGGGCGGTGACCGCTGATGCCCTTTTCCGTCATGAAGCCCACGAGAGCGGCCATGATGGGGAAGGAAACGAGGTAACCGGCAGTCGGGCCGACGAAGGGCGCAAGGCCGGATGAGGCACCGGCGAGAACCGGCAGGCCGAGCATGGCTTCGCCCAGCCAGGCCAGCACTGTGAGGCTGCCAAGCCGCCAGCCATAGAGCGCGCCGATCATCGTCACCGCGAATGTCTGCATGGTAATCGGCACCGGGATCATCGGCACGGCGATTTTGGACGCCAGCGCCAGCACCAGCGTGCCGGCAACGACGAACAGCGCCTGCTGGACGTAAGACCTGGATGAAAGATCGAGGAAACCGGTGGGAAAGGTTCGAATGTGAGCCGTCATGATGTCTTCCTTTTCAAATTATAGATAATTCACAAAGACGGCATGATTGATATCGTAAAACTCTCGAGAATCCACATGCAGTAAGAAAAAATCGCACGCGCCTGCGTGCCTCATGTGAATAGATTCCACATAAGTACATTGATTTCAGTACGATAGAGCGAAATAAAATTATCTATAATTTATCCGACAATTGCAAAAGCATCGCGTGTCGAGCCCGTCGGCGTGCGGATTGCGGTGCGGCCAATCCATTGGACGTGGCCATCAAGGATGCGCACCGCCTCTTCCGCGCGGTTGCCGCGCAGGGCATCTATGATGGCGCGGTGGTCCGTATCGGTGCGCCGTTCCCACCCTGCCCGCCATGCGGAAAACAGAAACCGGGCGCTGGCGGCATGCAGCCCGTCAATGGTCTCCATCAGGCGCGGCATGTTGCAGGGCGCAGTAATCAGCCGGTGGAAGCGGCGGTTGGCCTCTTCCCATTGTTGCACATCCATGGCCCTGTCACCCGCAAGCGTTGCCGCCTCCGCCTCATCCAGAATGGCGGCAGTCAGGTTGGGAATGGCGTGGCGCAGCGCCAGCACTTCCAGTGCAGCGCGCATCTCTGCCACTTCCTGCACATCGGCCAGACCGAAATCCGCCACCCGCACGCCACGGCGCGGAATGCTGACCGCAAGCCCCTGCGCTTCCAACCGACGAAAAGCCTCTCGCACCGGCACATGTGAGGCCCCGAACTCCTCGGCAACATGATCCTGCCGCAGCCGCGCACCCGGCGAAAGCTCGCCGCGCACGATGCGATCCGCCAGCGTTCGGCTGATCTTTGCGGCGATGGTGTCTTCGGGTTTGGTTTTCGCAGTTTTGGCCATTGGTCTGACATAAAGGGCTGCATGAACATTGTCGAGCAAGACGCAGGTGCGTGGGTGGCGGGCATCTGCAAGGCTCGTTTGCAACGGCATCGGTTGAGCTTATGGCCCACATGGGCTAAAAGCGCCCAACTCTTCCGATACCAAGTTCCTCCATACCAAATTGCCAAGGAGAGCCCATGAGCGGCTTTGACCTCATCATTTTCGACTGCGACGGCGTTCTCGTCGATTCCGAAATCATCGCCGCCCAGGTGGAATCGCGCCTGTTGACGGATGCCGGCTACCCGATCTCGACCGAAGAGATGGGCGAACGCTTCTCCGGCATGACGTGGAAGAACATTCTTCTGGAAGTCGAGCGTGAGGCCAGCATTCCTCTTTCCGCGTCGCTGCTCGAGAAATCCGAAAAGCTTCTGGATGCCCGGCTGGAACGTGACGTAAAGGTCATCGAAGGCGTCAAAACGGCGTTGTCACGACTGACGCTGCCACGCTGCATCTGCTCCAACTCTTCCAGCGCACGTCTGGAGATGATGCTGACCAAGGTCGGCCTCAAGCCCTATTTCGATGGCCACATCTATTCCGCCAAGGATCTGGGTGCAGATCGCGTCAAGCCGAAGCCGGATATCTTCCTGCACGGCGCACAGCAGTTCAACATCTCGCCTGACCGCGTCGTCGTCATCGAGGACTCCGTCCACGGTATTACCGGTGCACGGGCAGCCGGTATGCGCGTCATCGGCTTCACCGGCGCATCCCACACCTACCCCAGCCACGCCGACCGCCTGACGGATGCCGGTGCTGAAACAGTGATCGCCCGCATGCAGGATTTGCCAGCAACGATTGAGGCATTGTCGGAATGGGCTGGCGTGGCGTGAATTGCTATGCAGATGTTTTCCTGATTGAGTAACGGCATTGATATTTTAATAAATGTAGTTACATTAATTCATGAAGACCATCTGGGACGAGCCGAAGCGGCTTGCCAATATCGACAAGCATCGTCTGGACTTTGCAGATATCGGCGAGTTCGATTGGGAAAGCACGATTGTTGCGGAAAGCCCGGCAGAGACGCCTAGCGGCGGGCGTTTCAAGGCCACAGGCTATTTCCGCAAGGGAACGGCTGCGGTCATCTTCGCAACGCTGGGGTCTGAGGCAATATCCATTGCGAGCTTCAGACAGGCCAGCGAGAAGGAAAGAAGGATGCTGCCATGGCCAAGACATCTAAAGTGAAGTCCTTTGACGCTGGACGCGGCCACAGCGAAGCTGACTGGAATGCCGTGGATTTTCCGGAAATGACGGAGGCTGAGCTGGACAGCGCCCGGCCAGCCAAAGATGTTCTGCCTGCTGCGTTTTTCAAAGCGATGGACGAGGTTCGTGCGACACGCGGACGTCCGGAACTGGAAAATACGAAAAAACAGATCACGTTGCGGCTGGACGAAGACGTGGTCGCCCGCTTCCGTGAAGGTGGGAAAGGCTGGCAAGGCCGCATGAACGCCGCCCTGCGCAAAGCCGCAGGGCTGTGAGTGAACTTTCGCGGCCAGCCTAATGTAAGAAACTGCAGTTTAATGGCCGACCAGATTAATTTCCAACTTGGCACCTGTCGCTTCCGCGTAACGCCTTAAAGTGTCGATTGAAGGCGACACACCGCCGCCCTCAAGTCGCGCGATTGCAGACTGCGTTGTTCCTATACGACGTGCGACCTCAGACTGAGATAGCTTTGCGCGGGTACGCGCACCAACAAGCGCCTCGATAAGCTGAAACTCGGCGTCAGCCTTCTCATATTCAGCCCGGAATTCCGGATTGCTCATCAGTTTCTTTTTAAGATCGGCAATTTTCGTCATGGCTTTATCTCGCTCATTCGCTGTCTGGCAATTGCCAACGCACCTGCGGGAGTTTTTTGCGACTTCTTTACGAACACATGGAGGACAATGACTCGACGGCCCGTCATGGTTACGTAGATGCCGCGCGCGATACCTTCACTTGCTTTGGCTCGCAGCTCCCACAGCTTGCCCTCGAGATGCTTGACGTGGGGCTCGCGTAAGTGCTCGAGACCGATATTTTCAACAGCCTCCATCAAACGAACAAGTCGTGCCTGAAGCCCGACGGGCAGCGCTTCGATCTCAGAATCTGCCGCTTCGTGCGTTTCGACAGACCATCTCATTCGCGCAATATAGCCGATATGCGATAATTACACAAGAACGGTACCTCACGTCATTGGTGGCCACATCGCTTGAAGCGGGGGATGCTCCGAGGTCAGCTTACCCGCGCCGACCCTTCTTCGTACCCGCCTTTGCACCGGCTTCATCAAACGAAATAAACACATTCGTCTGGCGCGATGCGCCGCCGGGGGCGTTGGGGATGGCGACGTTGGGGTTGTTGAAGATGAATTGCGTGCCTGCGGAACCTGCTGGAACATCGACCGGGAAATTGGTGACCTGCGAGTAGATTTCGCCGTCGCCGTCCTTCACCGTGACGCGGATGGGCAGGTTGACGCGGCCGGGCTTGGAGGCCGGGCCGGGAACGAGGCGGCCTTGGGCGAGAACGTTGACCGTCAGTGTCGCGTCGCTCATGCTGCAGGAACGTGTCGTGTCGGAAAGGGAGGCCTGATAGACCAGTTTGGAGGCATCGTCTTTCGCGCCACCAGCATAAACGCGGTGAACGGCGTTGGAATCGAGAATGGTAATGGGTGGGCAATTGGCCTGCACGACGGGGGCAACGGCCTGCGCGGCTGGTGCATTGACGGCCAGCGAGTCCGATGGATTGGAAGAGTTGCAGCCAGCAAGGACGGCCAGAAGCGATATGGCGGCAGACAAACGCAGAATATTACTTGTCACTCTGTTCAACCCTCTAAAAACTATCCCTATACAGGACCGGAGACCTGTTTATTGGCCTTTCATGCCTGTCGGCGATGGTCTATAGCAGCGGCGCTGGAAAAAATCGATTGGTTGTGTTCGGATTTGCCTGAATTTTGCAAAATGCTTCCGAAACCGCCCAAACCAGAGGCATCCGGCGGATAAGATGCTGACGACATTTGCCTGAAAGACGACAAGGGACCATCTCGTGGAATATGTATCGACCAGGGGCAGCGCCCCATCGCTGGGTTTTTCCGACGCGCTTCTGGCGGGTCTGGCGCGTGACGGCGGACTGTATGTTCCGCGCAAATGGCCGACCATGTCCAAAAAGGAAATTCGTGCGCTGCGCGGCAAGTCCTATCAGGAAGTCGCCTTCGAGGTTCTCTATCGTTTCACCGGCGGCGAAATTCCGGCAGCCACGTTCCGCTCGATGATCGACGATGCCTATGCCACCTTCCGTCATCCGGCGGTCGTTCCCTTGGTACAGACAGGCCCGAACTCCTATATTCTGGAGCTTTTCCACGGCACGACGCTGGCGTTCAAAGACGTGGCGATGCAGCTCATTGCCCGGCTGATGGACTATGTGCTGACGCAGCGCGATGAGCGCGCAACCATCGTTGGCGCAACATCGGGCGACACGGGTGGCGCCGCTATCGACGCCTTCGCAGGCCGTGACCGCACCGATATCTTTATTCTCTTCCCGCACGGCAAGGTCTCGCCGGTGCAGCAGCGCCAGATGACGAGTTCGACGGCGTCCAACGTGCATGCCATCGCCGTCAACGGTAATTTCGATGATTGCCAGACCCTCGTCAAAGAGATGTTCAACGATGGCAAGTTCCGCGACAGCGTCAAGCTGTCGGGTGTGAACTCCATCAACTGGGCGCGCATCATGGCGCAGGTTGTCTATTATTTCACCGCAGCGCTTTCGCTGGGTGGCCCGGATCGCAAGGTCTCCTTCACCGTTCCCACCGGCAATTTCGGCGACGTTTTCGCGGGCTACGTCGCCAAGCAGATGGGCTTGCCCATCGACAAGCTGGTGATTGCCACCAACGACAACGACATTCTGGCGCGCACGCTGAAGACGGGTCGCTACGAGATGCGCGGCGTTCACGCCACGACCTCGCCCTCGATGGATATTCAGATCTCGTCCAACTTCGAGCGCCTGCTGTTCGAAGCCTATGATCGCGATTCTTCCGCCGTCAAACGCTCCATGGATGGGCTGAAGCAATCCGGTGCTTTCGACATTTCCGAAAAGGCCATGAAGTTCATCAAGCGTGACTTTCGCGCTGGTCGCGCCACGGAAAAACAGGTCGCCGCCACCATTCGCGATACGCTGGCGGAGACGGGCTATCTTCTGGACCCGCACACGGCGACTGCCGTTTTCGTGGCGAAAAAGCATGAAAAATCAAACGCGCCGATGGTCACTTTGTCCACTGCGCATCCAGCGAAATTTCCTGCCGCTGTAAAATCCGCTTGCGCAATCGATCCCGCGCTTCCACTATGGCTTGCTGATCTTATGAACCGGGAGGAGCGTTTCGATATTCTGGATGCTGAGCTGACCGCCGTGGAAACATTCATCGGCAACCATGCTCGCGCCAAGAGTTAAGTAGCGCGGAAAGACGTGATATGAGTGTAAATGTAACCCGGCTTTCATCCGGGTTGACCGTCGTTACGGAAAGAATGCCACACCTTGAAAGCGTTGCTCTTGGGGTGTGGATCAAATCCGGCTCCCGCAACGAGACCGATGACGAGCATGGCATCGCCCATCTTCTCGAGCATATGGCTTTCAAGGGCACCGCCCGGCGCACGGCGCGGCAGATTGCCGAGGAGATCGAGAATGTCGGCGGCGAGGTCAATGCTGCGACATCCACCGAAACCACCTCTTATTATGCCCGCGTTCTGAAAGACCATGTTCCGCTCGCCGTCGATATCCTTGCAGATATCCTGACGGAATCGGCCTTCGAAGAGGCAGAGCTTGAGCGTGAAAAGAACGTCATCCTTCAGGAAATCGGTGCAGCGACCGACACGCCTGACGATGTGATCTTCGACAATTTCTCCGGTGTCGCCTATCGCGACCAGACCATTGGCCGCCCCATCCTCGGCACGCCGGACACGGTGCAATCCTTCACCACCGGCCAGATCCGCCATTATCTGGCGCGCAATTACACCACAGATCGTATTTTCGTCGTGGCCGCCGGTGCGGTGGATCACGACAGCTTCGTCAAGCAGGTGGAGCAGCGCTTTGCCGGTCTGCCGCAATTGCCTGTTGCGACGCCGGTTATGGAAAAAGCCATCTATACCGGTGGCGAAATCCGCGAATCGCGCGACCTTATGGATGCGCAGGTCCTTCTCGGTTTCGAAGGCAAGGCTTACCACGCCCGCGATTTCTACTGTTCGCAAATTCTGGCCAATATTCTGGGCGGCGGCATGTCTTCGCGGCTGTTCCAGGAAGTGCGCGAATATCGCGGCCTGTGTTATTCGGTCTATGCCTTCCATTGGGGCTTTTCCGATACCGGCATTTTCGGCATTCATGCTGCCACCGGCAGCAGCGACCTGCCAGAACTGGTGCCTGTCATCATCGATGAGCTTCGCAAGTCGTCGCAGACCATCCATCAGGAAGAAATCGACCGTGCCCGCGCGCAAATCCGCGCTCAGCTATTGATGGGTCAGGAAAGCCCCGCGGCGCGTGCCGGACAGATGGCCCGCCAGATGATGCTTTATGGTCGCCCGATCCCGAACGACGAAATGATGACGCGTCTGGGCGACATCACGACAGAACGTCTGACCGATCTTGCGGGACGGCTGTTTTTCGATAAAGTTCCGACATTGTCCGCCATCGGCCCGCTGGAAAACCTCTCGCCGCTTTCGGACATTACGGCGGAGCTTTCTGCGTCGCCATCCATCAAGATACAAGCAAACGGCTGAAGGCCAAGGGCATGTCCTGAAGCGTGGTGTTGGGCGACAAAATGCTACGTTTTCTTTCCCGTAACAGTGATACGCCGGAACTTCGCAGTGCAGATTACCTGCTGAGATTGCCGCGCTATTCCGACTACAGGCAGTGGTATCAGCTGCGGTCGGAAAGCAGGCAGTTCCTTCAGCCATGGGAACCAACATGGCGCAGCGACGAGCTGACGGAAAGCTCCTTTCGCGTGCGGGTCACCCGCAACGGTCAGGAATTTTCCTCCGGCCTTGCTATTTCCATGCTGCTGTTCAGGCAGGATGCCACGCTTCTGGGCGGCATCACCGTTGGCTATATCAGGCGGGGTGCGGCGCAAAGCTGCATGATTGGATATTGGATGGGCCAGCCTTACGCCGCCCAAGGCCATATGTCTGCCGCATTAAAGCTGGTAATACCCTACATCTTCAACGGACTTCAGTTGCACCGTATTGAGGCAGCCTGTATTCCAGAGAACTTCAAAAGCATACGGCTGCTTGAAAACGCCGGATTTCAGCGGGAAGGTCTCTTGCGGGAATATCTGAAAATAAACGGCGAGTGGCGGGACCATGTCATGTTCTCCCTCATCTCCGACAAGCCAAATCCCGGCGGGACGCAGTAGGATAGATGACATATATTAGCCTTGCGTTGCGCCGTTTTGGACGTCTTGTGGCCGCAGCGCGCTTCACGACCCTGTTGTTGCTCTGCGTATTTTTCGCCGCTGAAGCCCATGCTTTCGAGCCGGTCAAGATTTCCCGCGACGACACCGCGCTTGATCTGACCGCAACCACCGACATTTACGCCAATCAGGGTGAAGCCTTTCAGGTTTCCACCGCCCCCGGCCCGGATGGCATTCGCCGCCGTATCGAAGTGCGCGCCTCCTCCCCCTCGCATCAGGGTGACTGGGCCGTGTTTGCGCTCGCCAACGTGTCGGAAGAGCAGCTGGAGCGCGTCATCGTCGCACCACACTTTCGTCTGGTGAATTCCAAACTGTTCTGGCCGGATCTCGGCTCGCAACGCATCATCGCGATCACGCCCAGCGAAGGCTTTGCGCTGGACCGGCAACCCAGCCCCGATGCGGATGTGTTCCGCATCACGCTGAACCCCGGCGCCGTCATTACCTTCGTGGCAGAGCTTTCCACACCGCAGCTGCCGCAAATCTATCTGTGGGAACCGGAAGCCTACAAAGACACGATCAATGCGTTCACACTGTATCGCGGCATCGTTCTTGGCATTGCAGGCCTACTCGCCGTCCTCCTCACCATTCTCTTCGTGGTCAAGGGCACGTCCGTTCTGCCCGCATCCGCGGCTCTTTCCTGGGCTGTTCTGGCCTATATCTGTGTGGATTTCGGCTTTCTGGAGAAGCTGATTACCGTTACCTCCAGCGACGAGCGAATATGGCGCGCGGGTGCGGAGGTCGCCCTCGCGTCCAGTTTCGTGGTCTTCCTGTTCACCTATCTGAACCTGAACCGATGGCACGCACATCTGGGTTACGCGACATTTGCCTGGATCATAGGGCTTGGTGCGCTGTTCGGTGTCGCCATCTACGATCCTTCCATCGCATCCGGTATCGCCCGCCTCTCCTTCGCGCTGACGGCGACTGCCGGTATCGTGCTGATCATCTATCTCGGCTTCAACCGCTACGACCGCGCGATCCTGCTTGTGCCATCCTGGGCACTCATTCTGGTCTGGCTGTTTGGAAGCTGGCTGACGGTAACCGGTCAACTGGACAATGATATCGTCCAACCAGCCCTTGGCGGCGGTCTCGTTCTGATCGTGCTTCTGATCGGCTTTACCGTCATTCAGCATGCCTTTGCTGGCAGTGCCTATCAACAGGGGCTGTTCTCCGATCTGGAACGGCAGTCTCTGGCGCTGACCGGCAGCGGCGATACGGTATGGGACTGGGACGTAACGCGCGACCGTATCGTCACGACACCGGATGTTTCAGCCAAACTCGGGCTTCAGCCCGGCACCATGCACGGCGCCGCCCGCAACTGGTTGCCGCGCCTGCACCCGGATGACCGCGACCGCTTCAAGGCCACGCTGGATGTACTGCTGGACCACCGCAAGGGCCGCCTCAACCACGAATTCCGCATTCGCGCCGAAGACGGGCATTTCCACTGGCTGCAAATCCGTGCACGGCCGGTGCTGGGCTCCAACGGCGAAATCATCCGTTGCGTCGGCACGATCACCGACATCACCGAACAGAAGAATTCCGTCGAACGGCTGTTGCAGGATGCGCTGAGCGACAATCTGACCGGTCTTCCCAACCGTCAGGTCTTCCTCGACCGTCTGCAATCCGTGCTGAACCTTGCACCGGATGGCGAAACCGTGCGCCCGACGGTGATGGCAATCGACATCGACCGCTACAAGCTGGTCAACGACACGCTGGGCATTGCCGCTGGCGACAATATTCTGATTGCGCTGACCCGCCGTCTGCGTCGTCTGCTGAAGCCGCAGGATACGCTGGCGCGCCTTTCCGGCGATGAATTCGGCCTGATCCTCGTATCGGAACGTGATCCCCAGCGCGTGGCGGATTTTGCCGATGCGGTGAACAAGGCCATCATGGTGCCGATCAATTTCGCCAATCGCGAAATCATTCTGACCGCCTCCATAGGCCTCGTCTCATGGATCGACCAGCAGGAAAATGCCGCGGGTTTGTTGAGCGACGCCGAGCTTGCCATGTACCGGGCAAAGCGCGCGGGCGGCAACCGGGTGGAGCCTTTCCGCCCTGCCTTCCGCACGTCAGGCACAGACCGTCTGCAAATGGAAAGCGATCTTCGCCGCGCCATCGAGCGCAAGGAACTTTCGCTGGCCTATCAGCCGATCATTAAGCTCGATAATGGCGATCTTGCCGGTTTCGAGGCATTGATGCGCTGGGAACACCCCAAGCGCGGCAATATTCCGCCGAGCGAGTTCATTCCTGTGGCCGAAGCATCGGGGCTGATCGAGCCGCTGGGCATGTTTGCGCTGGAGCGAGCCGCGACCGATCTGATGGACTGGCAACACGCCATCGACAAGCTGCCGATCTTCATTTCGGTGAATATTTCCAGCGCCCAGCTTTTGAACAACGAGCTTTATAACGATGTGCGCAGCATGTTGCAGCGGACCCGTTGCAACCCGGCACAGCTGAAGCTCGAACTGACGGAATCCATTGTCATGGAAAACCCGGAACAGGCGCGACTGGTGCTGGCGAAGCTGAAAGAAACCGGCCTTAGCCTCGCGCTGGATGATTTCGGTACCGGCTATTCGTCGCTTGCCTATCTCACGCGCTTCCCATTCGACACGATCAAGCTGGACAAGGCGCTGGTGGCCAATACCAGCGACAAGCGCAACGTGCTGCTGCGCTCCATCATCGCCATGGCGCGTGCTTTGGAAATGCAGGTGGTAGCCGAAGGGATCGAGACGCCGGAAGATGCGACAGAGCTTGCCCGCATGAATTGTCACTACGGGCAAAGCTTCCTGTTCGGCACGCCGGATACGCCGGATGCGGCGCTGCGGCTGCTGCGTGAGCGTTTTCAGGTGGTCAAGAGAGCCTGATTTTGCTCTGCCTGCTGCTGCGGAGCTGGCTTCCAGCTCTGCTGCTGGTCTTCCGGCACGCGGCCGTGCAGCAGCTTGTGCAGGAATTCCAGCTTGTCCACTACGGCTGGCGTCAGCACGAAAGGATATAGGTCGGCCTCCCCCATGCTGCGCTGCATGGAATTCAGCGCGACACTGAGCGGAACCCAGGCGCTGACCAGCTGCTTGGCGCTTCTCGCGCTATAGGGCTCGAAGGCCACATCCGTTTCCAGCTCCTCGTGTCCCTCCGGCTCAATGGCGATGCCGAAAGCATGCGCTGTTTCCAGCGTATCGACGATGTGGAGGTAATGCGCGAAGCACTCCGCAAAGTCTTCCCAAGGGTGAACCGAGGCGTATGAGCTGATATAGGTCTGCTGCCAGCCGGGCTGCGGTCCCTGCTCGTAATTGCGCTTCAACGCCTCGCCATAATCCTCGCGCTCGTCACCGAAGACGGCGCGGCAGGCCTCCAGCCGATTGGCATCGCGAACCAGCTTGTTCCAGATGAAATGGCCGACTTCGTGACGGAAATGACCGAGCATGGTGCGGTATGGCTCGTTCATGTTGCTTTTGATCTGCTCACGCGTCGCATCGTCAGATTCGGCTGCGCGGATGGCGATCAGGCCCTCGTCATGGCCGGTCATGGCCGGAATGATCGAACCGTCAGGCGCGACTTCATCGACCAGGAAGTCAAAAACGAGACCGCCCTGTGGGTCCACATCGCGGTTGGGATGCGGCAGGTTCAGCCGCAGCATGGAATAGAACAGATGACGCTGTGCCTGGCTCAACCGCCGCCATTGCTCAATACCCTCTTCCGTCGAAGCATCTGGAACGAGGCGGTTATGGCTACAGGCCGGGCAGAATTTGTGATCGCTCTGCGCAGGCACCGACCAGTTGCAGATGTCGTTGACCTCGTTGGCGCAATAGCGGATTTGCCGGTCTGGATTGGAGACCAGCGACCAGTTCGGATCACCCGCAGGCTCCACGGCTTCCATGGAAAGCGTTTCCGGCACGAAGACCAGACGATGGCCGCATTTGACGCAAGAACGATTGTCGAAATGGACGGGCTGCCCACAGGCAGCGCAAGAGAAAAGCTGCATTTACCGCTCCAGAAGCGAGCGCCAAGGACTTGAAAGACTGCTTTCAAACGATCCGGCGCTGGGAAATTGGGTGAACAGAGATGAAAAAACGCATGTGCCGGTATCAGGCACATGCGTTTTGTTTGTAACTGCCACGGCCCGAGGGCCGACGTGACAGGACGTATTACATACGGTCTACGGCGCCCTTGACGGAGTCCTTGGCTTTGCCAACCGTCTTCTGAACTTTGCCCTTGGTTTCCTGTGCAGCACCTTCGGCGCGCATACGGTCATTACCTGTGGCAGAGCCGACGCTCTTCTTTACCTTGCCAGCAACTTCATTGGCTGTGCCAGCGACTTTATCGGATGTGCTACCCATGGTATTTCTCCCTAGTTTCTAACCAGACATGGCGCTGGCAACCGGGGTAAAAACGTCAGGCATAACGTTTGGTTCCGCTAAATTTTATTTGCCTCAAGCATGACCTGCTTCGGCAGAGAGCATGCGCGGGTCGACGCCCATCAGGCCAAGGGCGCGCTCATACTTGTTATCCAGCGTGCGGTCGAAGATCAGTTCTTCCGATGCAGGGCAGTTCAGCCAGCCATTGCTGGCGATTTCATTTTCCAGCTGCCCCGGTGCCCAACCTGCGTAACCCAGCAACATGGTGGCCCTGTCAGGCCCACGCCCGCTGGAAATCGCACGCACGATATCCAGCGTCGAGGTCAGCGAAATATCATCGCTGACGGGAATGCTGGATTCGCTGTTGTAATCATCCGAATGCAGCACGAAGCCGCGACCGGATTCCACCGGCCCGCCGCACTGGATTGGGAATTCGCGGGTGCGGTTGGGCAGCATGATGGCATCGTTGCGGTCCATCATCTTCAGATGCAGCAGCACATCGGTAAAGGTGATCTGCTGGGAGCGGTTGATGATGAAGCCCATGGCGCCCGCATCGGAGTGGGCGCAGATATAGACCACGGACCGCTCGAACGCGCCGCCTTCCAGTCCCGGCATAGCGATGAGAAAATGGCCGTCCAGGAAGCCTCTTTCTCTCTTGTCCATCAGGGTAGAAAAGGTCACTGGCGCCTCCGGTCTGCGGTACTCTGGCGTGACACAGGTACGGCATAGTGGTTGGTCATCGGCCAAGGATGCGGCATAGATGCCAATCAATCAACCGAAAATGATGAATGAGTTAAAATCGTAACTGGTCCGGGGGCGGATGTTAGGCTAGACCGAAAACATGAACGCCAAGGTCTCTATCTCCATACGTGCATCCCTGTCAGCGCTTGCTCTCATGCTTGCAACGGCATCCACACCCCGGTTGGCTCATGCCGATATAACCGACTGGGAGCAAAGCGAAGGCGGGCGCATGCGCGTCGTCAGCCTTCCCGCTGATGCCAATGGCCGCATCGAAGCGGCATTGCAGATCGACCTCAAACCCGGCTGGATCACCTATTGGCGAGAGCCGGGCGAAGCGGGCATTCCGCCCAAGATCACGCTCGATCCGGAAAGCGGCGCGACCCTGTCCTCCCTCTCCTTCCCGGTCCCCAAGCTCATAGAGAATGGCGACCTCAAGGATATCGGCTACGACCGCTCCGTCAGCCTGCCGTTCGTGCTTCAGGCACAACCCGGCTCGGATGATGCCAATGCGCGTATGACAGCCTTCATCGGTGTGTGCCTGAACATCTGCATTCCTTTCGAAGCCAGCTTCGAAATCCGCAAGGACCATGGAAAGATGGCGACGGCAGAAGAGACCGAAGCCGTGCAGACCGCAAAGGCTACCTTGCCGGAAGAGGCGACGGATGACTTCAAGGTGCAAAGCTTCCACATCACGCCTGACAAGACCCTGCTGGGTGTAGAGTTGCGCTTGCCCGAAGATGCGCCGAAAGAAACGGATATTTTCGTCGCTGGCCCATCCGGCTATGCCTATTTCGAGCCGCAGAACATGGTGCGCGACAAGCGCAAGCTGACCTTTTACATGAACATCAAGGGTCTGCCGAAATCCTATAATCCAAAGGGTCAGCGCTGGACCATTCTGGTCAAATCCGGTGAGCGAGTGATGGAAGCCCCGCTTGATTTTCCGCAATAAGACATGCGGAAAATCGCTGGCAAGTTGGCGATTTCATCCTCTATAGTCGCGCCGCATCATTGCCACAGGAGCGATATTATGACCATCAAGATTGGCGACAAACTTCCATCCGCGACATTCAAGGAAAAGACCGCAGACGGCCCGGTTGAAACCACCACGGACGCCCTTTTCGGCGGCAAAAAAGTCGTCGTCTTCGCCGTTCCCGGCGCATTTACCCCCACCTGCTCGCTTAACCACCTGCCCGGCTATCTCGAAAACCGCGACACCATCCTGTCGCGTGGCGTGGATGATATTGCCGTGATCTCGGTCAACGACTGGCACGTCATGGGCGCATGGGCGCAGTCTTCTGGCGGACAGGGCAAAATCCACTTCCTCGCAGACTGGGACGCATCCTTCACCAAGGCACTCGGCCTCGACGCCGACCTCTCCGCAGGCAGCCTCGGCGTGCGCTCTAAGCGTTACTCCATGCTGGTAGAAGACGGCGTGGTGAAGTCTCTGAATGTCGAAGAAAATCCTGGCCAGGCCACGGTTTCTTCGGCTGCGACGATGATCGAGCAGCTTTGATCTGATTTTTCTGGGTTTACCCTGGGCTCGCGCTTGGGATTTCCCAACTTTAACGCACCCTCGCCTCGGCCTATGCTCGGCGGTGCCAGGTGAATTCCAATGCCGCTGCAGTGCTTTTCGTCATCCTCGGGCTCGTCCCGAGGATCTAACGAATCCCGACGTCAAATGTGGTTAGATCCTCGGGTCAAGCCCGAGGATGACGTCAGAGAAACACGCGACATCACTACCCCCACCTCCCCGCAAAACACGCCATGCTTTCGCCGTAATTGTTATATCATTACAGTAATTATATAACATTATTGTGAGCATTCCATGCTGCATCATTTCTCTCCACGGCACCTGTTGCGGCAGTCCGCCGTCACTCGCCTTCTCATCGCTCTCGTCATCCTCCTCCCGCTCTGGCTTGCCATTCACTGGGCGGTGCTGTTGTCATGAGTGGCGCTGCGGTTCTGTCCATCGACAATCTGACTGTGGCCTATGACCGACATCCGGCGGTGCATCACGTCTCCGGCAGCTTTACCAAGGGCAGCCTGACGGCCATTGCCGGGCCTAATGGGGCGGGGAAATCCACGCTGCTGAGGGCCATCATCGGGGACATCAAGCTGTCCGAAGGCACCATTACCCATGCGCTGAAGCGAACCGACTTTGGCTATCTGCCGCAGGCAGCCGATATCAACCGGCGCTTTCCGATTTCGGTTCTGGAAACCGTGTTGCTGGGCACATGGAAAACCGCAGGCGCCTTCGGCTCTATCAGCAAGCAGCAGGAGGCGCGTGCGCAAGAGGCTCTCGCCACCGTCGGTCTTGCGGGCTTCGAGCGCCGGTCGATTGGCGCGCTGTCTGCCGGTCAGTTTCAGCGCGTGCTGTTTGCCCGGCTTCTGATGCAGGATGCCAGCGTCATTTTGCTGGACGAGCCCTTCACCGCTATCGATGCGCGCACCACGCGTGACCTTCTGGACATCGTTGCCCGCTGGCATGGCGAAGGCCGCACCGTGGTTGCGGTGCTGCATGATTTCGATCAGGTGCGGGCGCATTTCCCAGAGACATTGCTGATTGCTCGCGAGCTGATCGCCTGGGGCCAGACCCAGCAGGTTATGTCGCCGGTCAATCTCATGCGCGCCCGCATCATGGCTGAACGCTGGGATGACAATAGCGAGATTTGCGAGCCAGCAGCATGACGGCCTATGACATTTTCCTCGCGCCGTTTCAGGATTACGGCTTCATGCGCCGCGCGCTCGTGGCCTGTTTCTGTCTTGCTGCTGGGGCGAGCCCAATCGGCGTGTTTCTGATGCTGCGCCGTATGAGCCTGATGGGCGATGCGCTGAGCCACGCCATTTTGCCGGGAGCCGCCATCGGCTACCTCATCGCCGGGTCGCTCTCGCTGACGGCCATGGGCTTCGGCGGCTTGATTGCCGGTCTCTCCGTCGCGCTCCTATCCGGCATCGTCAGTCGCATCACCCCATTGCAGGAGGATGCGAGCTTTGCGAGCTTCTATCTGGCCTCTCTGGCGCTCGGCGTGCTGATCGTGTCCCTGCATGGGTCGAATGTCGATCTTCTGCATGTGCTGTTCGGCACCATTCTCGCTATCGATGCGCCAGCGCTCTACCAGATCGGCGCCATCACCTCCCTGACGCTGATCGTTCTCGCCATCATTTACCGTCCTCTGGTCAGCGAATGTTTCGACCCCGGTTTCCTGCGGGCCGTCGGTGGACGTGGGCCGGTCTATCACGTCATTTTTCTGGTACTGGTGGTCATCAATCTGGTCGCGAGCTTTCAGGCGCTCGGCACCTTGATGGCGGTGGGGCTGATGATGCTGCCTGCGGCTATCGCCCAACTCTGGACCCGCAGCCTGCCCGCCATGCTGATCCTTGCCGCCTTGAGTGCTGCCATCTCCGGCTATGTCGGCCTTGTCGTGTCCTACCATTTCGAACTGGCCTCTGGCCCCACCATCATCATGGCTGCAACCTGCCTTTACGGGCTGTCCATTCTGGCAGCGCCGGCGGGTCTTGCAGGACGTTTTTTCACCCGCCCGCATTTGAAGGGCTAACTGGAGACCTGCCAATGTTGTCCCGTAATCTTCTGCTGACTGCCGCAATACCCGCCTTCATTGCCTTCGCCTCCCCGCTTTCTGCGGCGGAACTGAAGGCCGTCGCCTCCTTCACCGTGCTGGCTGATGTGGTCAAGCAGGTGGGCGGCAACCACGTCACCGTCACCAGCCTCGTCAAGCCGGATGGCGACCCGCATGAATTCGAGCCCTCTCCATCCGATGCCAAAAGCCTGAAAGCCGCCGACGTCGTCTTCGTCAGCGGTCTTGGCCTTGAAGGCTGGATGGACCGGCTGATCTCCGCCTCCGGTTACAAGGGAACGCCGGTCAATGTCTCCGAAGGCATCAAGACGCGCAGCATGGAAGAGGACGGCAAGACCGTGACCGATCCGCATGTCTGGAACAGCCCGGTCAATGTCAAAATCTGGGTACAGAACATCGAAACCACCCTCTCTGCCGCCGACCCGGCAGACAAGGCGGATTTCAAGGCCAACGCCGAGGCCTACTTGAAGAAACTGGATGAGCTGAACACCTTTGCCCATGCGAAATTCGACAGCATCCCGGAAGATCGCCGCAAGGTGCTGACCAGCCACGATGCCTTCGGCTATTTCGGGCGCGAATACAAGGTGACGTTCCTGTCGCCTCTGGGCGTTTCAACCGAAACCGAAGCCTCTGCCGGAGACGTGGCCAAGCTGATCGAGCAGATCAAGGCCGAGCATGTGAAGACCTATTTCTTCGAAAATTCCAACGATCCACGTCTGGTCAAGCAGGTGGCCAAGGCAACCGGTGCGCAGCCGGGCGGCGAACTTTACGTGGAATCGCTTTCCAAGGCCAAGGGCCCTGCGCCGACCTATGAGAAGATGTTCCGCTATAATGTCGAGCAGATCGCGACGGCAATGAACAAGTCCAGCTGATAACGGCGGCGCGGTCAGACCGTGTCGGGAATAGCAGGGGCGCGCCAGCGCCCCTGCACCCGTTATCCTCGCCCTTGTGGCGAGGATCAAGTGATGGTGAGGGTAGTTTGCCGACTCACTCCGCCATATCGAAAACCAGCAATCCCGCTGCGCCGCCATCGGTCAGGCCGATCAGGCGTTCGCCGACATCGATATGCTGGGGATGGGCGAGATATTCGTCGCGGGCCTCGATGCTTTCCAGCTTGATGATGAAGCCATCCAGAAAGCCGCCATTCAGCCCTTCGGACGAGACGTTCTGTCCGCATTTCACCTCGACAATACCCGGAATGACATCCTTGAGGGCGGTGATCGCTTCGTAGATCGCCTGCTTTTCGGAAGTCGTTGCGGCAGATTTGAAGCGCACGAAAACGCAATGCAAGATCATGGGGTGTCCCTCTCATGCCTGACTACACAGGCTTTATGCTTTTATAGCCTTTGGAATAACAAGGCTTAGGGAAGATAGGTCGCTAATGGCGATGCGCAACCCCAGTAAAGCACCTATTCATCACCGCCGTTTGAACGGCTCCATGCCTTTGCGGGCCAGTTCATCGGCACGTTCGTTTTCCGGGTGGCCGGCGTGGCCCTTGACCCAGTGCAGGGTTACCTTGTGACGCTCCCGCGCCGTTTCCAGCGCCTGCCAAAGCTCGACATTCTTGACGGGCTTATTGTCAGCAGTCTTCCAGCCCTTTTTCTTCCAGCCGAAAATCCACTTGGTAATGCCGTCCTTCACATAGGCGCTGTCGGTGTAAAGATCGACCTCGCAGGGCGCTTTCAGCGCGTTCAGCGACTGGATGGCAGCCATCAACTCCATGCGGTTGTTGGTGGTCTCCGCCTCGCCGCCGCAGAGTTCCTTTTCGGTTTCGCCGTAGCGAAGAACCGCGCCCCAGCCACCCGGGCCCGGATTGCCCGAGCAGGCGCCATCGGTGAAAATATCGACATGCTTCATGCGACTGCCAGCCCGTATTCCGCAACGTTGGAAACCGCACGGTGGAAGCGCAGCTTGCGCAGATATTCCAGCGGGTCTTTCTTCACCACCAGCGCACCCTCCGGTGTCGTCAACCAGTCATAGAGACGGGTGAGGAAGAAGCGCAGCGCCGAACCGCGTGCCAGAAGCGGCAGCGCATCAAGCTCCGCCTCACTTAGAGGCCGCACGGACTGGTAGCCTTCCAGCAGCGCCTTGCCCTTGGTGACATTGTAGGAACCGTCTTTCTCAAAGCACCACGCATTGAGGCAGATCGAGACGTCATAGGCCAGGAAATCATTGCAGGCGAAATAGAAGTCGATCAGGCCGGACAGCTCATCGCCAAGGAAAAAGACATTGTCCTGAAACAGATCGGCATGGATGACGCCGGCGGGCAAATTCTTCGGCCAATGGGCAGCGAGATCATCGAGATCGGCACGGATTTCCTGCTGCAAACCCTTTTCGACCTCGTCGGCGCGGGCTTCGGATTTGTCCCAGAGCACCTTCCAGCCTTCGACGGATAGAGCGTTCGGGCGTTTGAGTTCAAAACCCTCCCCGGCCAGATGCATGGCGGCGAGCGCCTTGCCCACTTCGCGGCAATGACGGGCCTCGGGCTTGCGCAGCCACATGCCTTCCAGAAACGAGATCAGCGCGGCGGGGCGGCCAGATAATTCACCCAGAAGTTCGCCATCGTGGCGCGGCAATGGCAGGGGGCACGACAGGCCTTTTGCAAACAAATGCTGTTTCAGACCCAGAAAGAATGGCAGATCGGATTTTTCCACGCGCTTTTCGTAAAGCGTCAGGATCAGCGGGTCTTTGGTGGTGTGCAGCAGAAAATTGGTGTTTTCGACACCTTCGGCAATACCCTTATAGGAGGTCAGCGCGCCGACATCATATTGGCCGAGAAAATTCTTCAGATCGTCTTCGCTGATATCGGTGTAAACTGCCAATTTATGATCTCTTGCGGTGCTGAAAGGGCGGAGATGGAAAAGATCAGGCGCCAGTGGCCGGTTTTGGCGGCAGGGCATCTCTTGCGGTGCCATTGACGAAGGCCATGTCCTGCACAGTCAACTCAATATCGCGCAGCTCGCGATTGACCAAAAAATGCTCGGTTTCCTCAACCGTCACGGCCAGATCAAGTGTGGTCTCATAACGTGCCTTGAAGGCCTGAATGATCTCATCAACGATGACCTCTGGGGCAGACGCACCTGCAGACAGGCCAACCGTCTGCACATCACCAATCTCATTCCAGTCGATTTCGGCGGCACGCTGTACCAGCACGGAGCGCTTGGCACCGGCGCGGAGCGCCACTTCCACCAGTCGCTTGGAGTTGGAGGAGTTCGGCGCACCGACGACGATGAACAGATCGCAGCCGGGAGCCGCCTGCTTGACCGCATCCTGACGGTTGGTGGTGGCGTAGCAGATGCTGTCTGCCGCAGGCGCCTGCATGGCCGGAAAACGTTCCTGAAGCTTGGCGATCACGCCTGCCGTATCATCCACAGACAGCGTCGTCTGCGTTACGAAACCGAGATTTTCCTTATCGACGGGCTGATAGCGTGCGGCATCTTCGATGGTTTCGACCAGTGAAACTGACCCTTCCGGCAACTGCCCCATGGTGCCAATGACTTCCGGGTGACCAGCATGGCCAATGAGGATGACATGGCGGCCGAGGCGCTGGTGGCGCATGGCCTGCTTGTGAACTTTCGACACCAGCGGGCAGGTCGCATCCAGATAAAACAGGTTTCTGGCCTGCGCATCTTCTGGCACCGATTTCGGCACGCCATGCGCGGAAAACACCACCGGCTGCTGGCGATGTTCCGCGGGGATTTCGTTCAGTTCTTCAACGAAAATCGCGCCCTTGGCTTCCAGCCCTTCGACCACATAGCGGTTATGGACGATCTCGTGGCGCACATAGACGGGGGCGCCATAGGCCTTCAAGGCCAGAACGACGATCTGGATGGCGCGATCGACACCGGCGCAAAAGCCACGCGGGCCGCAAAGCCTGATCGTCAGAGGCGGTTTGGAAACGGCAATATTCATTCCTTCTCCTTCAGCCTCCCGTGCGTCATTCTCTGGAATTTCTTACGCCCCGGACATAGGCAAAACCGACCACGATGACAAGGGCGAGTGCCAATCCGTACCATGTAATCGCATATTGAAGGTGATTATTCGGCAGATCGATCAGCGTCACGCCGCCCTTCGGCCAGCCACCGGGATTGGCCGCGGCATTGGCATCCACGAAAAACGGAACGAGTTGGGTAGGCGGAATACCAGCGCGGCTGGCCATGGCCGACCAGTCTTTCCAGTAATAGATGTTCTTCGCCAGATCGTTTTCCGGCAGCAGGCTGGAGGGTTTTGCAGCGAGCCGGGCACGCGCCAGCCCTTCCACCGAAACGACACCGGCCACTTCGCCTGCCTCCCGTTTCGAAGGCTCTTTCATCTCGTAAGGTACAAAGCCGCGATTGATAAAAATCGCCCGGCCATCGGAAAGGCGAAGCGGGGTATATATGTAATATCCGGTCTGCCCCTCGAAGGTCGCGAAGAAGTGCTGCTCCTTGGTGTGATCGAAGGTGCCTGATAGCGCAACGGTGCGATATTCGATATCGCCACCCGATGCCGCCAGCGCTTCAATATCCGAAAGCGGTGCGGGCGCGGCGTGGATGCGCTGCTGGATATCGGCCAGCAAGCCCTCTTTCCAGTACATGCGCTTAACCTGCCATGTGCCGAGCGCAACCAGAATGATCAGGGCAAGCAGGACAAGCGGTGCGGCGAACCACAGGCCCCGGTGCGATGGTTTGGCGCTGACGCTATCAGTCACGATCAAGCCTGCCTTCACTGGCATTGTTGCGATATTGCAGAGCGATCATGATGCCCTTCATTTTCTTGAGCAGAACGAGCGAAAGGATAATGGCGGTCGGAATCCAGATCAAGGCGTGCAGCCAGACGGGTGGCGCGAAGCGCGCATCGAACCACAGCGCCATGCCGATGATGAGAAAGCCGACGATGAGCATGACGAAGACCGCAGGCCCCTCGCCCGCATCCGCGAAAGCATAATTCAGGCCGCAGGCACTGCATTTGGGTTTCAGCGTCAGAAACCCCTGAAACAACCTGCCATGGCCGCAACGCGGACAGCAGCCGCGCAGGCCCACTTTTACCGGGTCAACAGGCGGATAGAGCGCCTCGTTTTCCTGCGTCATCATACCCTCCCCGTTTGCGAACCATCAGGCCGCAGAAAAACAAAGGGCGGCACGCGCCGCCCTTTGCTCAATCCGTCGTTTCACATCAATGTGCCAGCGGTGCGCCCCAGCCACCCCAGACGTAGATGGCGAAGAAGAGGAACAGCCAGACCACGTCCACGAAGTGCCAGTACCAAGCAGCGGCTTCGAAGCCAAAATGTTGTTTCGGCGTGAAACCGCCCGCGATGGCGCGGAACAGGCAAACCAGCAGGAAGATGGTGCCCACGAAGACGTGGAAACCATGGAAGCCCGTGGACATGAAGAACGTCGCGCCATAGATGGAATTTTTGAAGTCGAATGGCGCGTGTATGTATTCGTATACCTGCACCGTGGAGAAGAAGACGCCGAGCGCAACCGTCAGCGCAAGCCCGGTGATGAGGCCCTTGCGATCATTGTGCAGCAGCGCATGGTGCGCCCAGGTCACGCAGGTACCGGACAGAAGCAGGATGACGGTGTTGTAGAGCGGCAGATGCCATGGGTCGAGAACCTCGATACCCTTTGGCGGCCACTGACCACCGGTGAACTCTACGCGTGACGCCTGAATGGCTTCATGCGGATAGAGGCTGGCATCGAAATAGGCCCAGAACCACGCCACGAAGAACATGACTTCGGACGCGATGAACATGATCATGCCGTAGCGCAGATGCAGCGACACAACGCGGGTATGGTGCCCCTCATTGCCCTCTTTCACAGTATCTGCCCACCACGCATACATGGTGTAGAGCACGATAGCGAGACCGATAAAGAATAGCCATGGATGAGCCCATTCCAGACCGAACAGCTTTAAGGAGCCGCCATGCAGATAGCGCATGTAACAGACGCCACCGAAAGTTAGAAAAAAAGCACCAATCGAGGCCAGAAGCGGCCAGGGGCTGGGGTCTATGATATGGTAGTCGTGGTTTTTCTGATGTGTGTCTGCCATGTGATCGATCCCCGCAGGCTCTTCCCTAGTCTCACTCGATACAGTGGTCTTCGTTAAAAGCCCACCTCATGCAGCACGACCGAAACCGGCCGCACCTCCCTCTCTCAAAGTTTCGTCTCGTCACGTTCGATCTTTGCCGGCAAGGACGCAACCGGTTTTTCCGTCTTGGACGGATAAAAAGTGTAGGACAGCGTCAAAGTATGGATGCCCTTGGTTTCCCGAGCCTTTACGATCTCCGGATCGATGAAGAATACCACCGGCATTTCCAGTGTTTCACCCGGCTGCAAGGTTGTTTCGGTAAAGCAGAAACACTGCACCTTGTTGAAATAGGCACCGGCTTCCATGGGCGTCACGTTGAACACTGCGCTGCCCGTTGTGGCGACTGGCGAGCGATTCGTCGCCTTGAAGGTCACTTGCACGGTTTCGCCAATGCGTGGCTCAACCATTTTATCGACCGGACGGAAATCCCAGTTGAGACCGGTGGAGGTGTTGGCGTCGAAGGTCACCTTCATCGTCTTGTCGAGAATGACATCCGAATATTGTTCGACGCGCTGGGTGGTGCCGTTATAGCCGGTCACCTGACAGAACAGGCGATAGAGCGGCACCGAGGCATAGGCCATGCCGACCATGCCGCAGACAAAAACCAGACACAGCACGAGAATCGAGCTGTTGCTCGTCTTCTTGCCCGTCGTTCCTGTTGTTGCCATGTCTCCTCCCCCTCTTTTCGTCCTGCGGTCAGAAACCGCCGATTTTTATGATGGTGATGATGTAGAAAAGCACGACCAGCGCCGCCAGCAGGAGGCCGAGCGCAATGTTGCGCCCGCGTCTCGACCGCTTTTGTGCTTCGTTCAGCTTGATGGTTTCCATTATGCCGCTCCTCCGAACAACGTCAGAAATGACGGTGCGAGATGATCTGCCAGCAGGCCGGAGAAAATCGCGAACAGGTAAAATACCGAATAGGCAAACATCTTCTTCGCCTGCACCATACGCTCATCACCGTCAGGCATGCGTCTGACCGAGATGGAACAGTATATGAAAATGGCGCTGAGAACCGCCGCGAATATTCCGTAGCCCGCACCAGCAAGACCGGTGAAGTAAGGCGCAACCGCCGCAACTGCCGTCAGAACGGCATAGGCGATCATCTGGTTCTTGGTGGAGCGTTCGCCTGCAACATTCGGCATCATCGGAATGCCGACAGAGCCGTAGTCACGCATCTTGAACAGAGCGAGCGCCCAGAAATGCGCAGGCGTCCAGAGGAAGATGATGAGAAACAGAATGGTGCTGTCGATGGACACGCCGCCGGTAACGCAGGCCCAGCCCAGCATGGGCGGGAATGCACCGGCAGCACCGCCGATGACGATGTTCTGCGGCGTAGAGCGCTTCAGCCACATGGTGTAGACGACGGCATAGAAGAAGATTGTAAACGCAAGCAGGCCAGCCGCGAACCAGTTGACCGCAAGGCCGAGGATGGCGACCGAGAAGACCGACAGCGTCAAACCGAAAGCCAGCGCTTCGCCCGGCGCAACCCGACCAGATGGTATCGGGCGCTTGGCGGTGCGGGTCATGACGGCATCGATATCGGCGTCATACCACATGTTCAGGGCGCCGGACGCCCCAGCACCCACGGCAATACAGAGAATGGCAACCACGGCCAGCACGGGATTGATCGTCCCCGGTGCGAGAACGAGCCCCGCAAAACCGGTGAAGACCACCAGCGACATGACGCGGGGTTTCAGCAATTCGAAATAATCGCGCGCACCCGCTTCGGAAAGCTCGAGGCTTTCCATTCCCAGCGTGTCGCGATTGTCGATAACGGTCATTTTTCCTGCCTTCATGGGAAACGCCGCGCATATTTGCGGCGCTCCATTGTGTTTTGTCTCAGCGTGAAACTGGCATTTATCATGTTCAGTCGGGATACACGCTTGGACAAAATGCCTCAGCGGATACGGGGAAGCTGTTCCCACTGGTGATATGGCGGCGGCGAAGACAGCTGCCATTCCAGCGTGGTCGCACCTTCACCCCAAGGATTGTCACCGGCCACCCGCTTCTTGGCGAAGGCTTCCCAGACGCCGAAGAGGAAGATACCGACGGCAACCGCCGAGATATAGGAACCGTAGGACGATACCATGTTCCAGCCCGCATAGGCATCCGGATAGTCGATGTAACGGCGCGGCATGCCGGCCAGACCTAGGAAGTGCTGCGGGAAGAAGATGAGGTTGACGCCGACGAACATGACCCAGAAGTGCAAATTACCGATCTTCTGGCTATACATGTAGCCGGTAATCTTTGGGAACCAGTAGTACCAGCCAGCAAAGATAGCAAACACGGCACCCAGCGACAGCACATAATGGAAGTGCGCCACCACGTAATAGGTGTCATGCAGCGAACGGTCGAGACCGGCATTGGCCAGCTGAACACCCGTGACGCCACCCACCGTGAAGAGGAAGATGAAGCCGATGGCCCAGATCATCGGCGTGGTGAAGGTCAGCGAACCGCCCCACATCGTCGCGATCCACGAGAAGATCTTGATACCCGTCGGAACCGCGATGACCATGGTTGCGAAGACGAAGTAACGCTGTGCTTCCAGCGACAGGCCGACCGTATACATGTGGTGCGCCCACACGATGAAGCCGACGGCACCGATGGCGACCATGGCGTAAGCCATGCCGAGATAACCGAAGATCGGCTTCTTGGAGAAGGTCGAAACGATATGGCTGATGATGCCGAAGCCGGGCAAGATCAGAATGTAGACTTCAGGGTGGCCGAAGAACCAAAACAGGTGCTGATACAGGATCGGATCACCGCCGCCTTCCGGAGAGAAGAACGTCGTGCCGAAGTTGCGGTCCGTCAGAAGCATGGTGATGCCACCGGCGAGAACCGGTAGAGACAGCAGCAACAGGAACGCAGTGACCAGCACAGACCAGGCAAACAGCGGCATCTTGTGCAGGGTCATGCCCGGCGCACGCATGTTGAGGATGGTGGTGATGAAGTTGATGGCACCGAGAATGGAGGATGCACCGGCAACGTGCAGCGCAAAGATCGCAAGATCCACCGCCGGCCCCGGCATGCCGCTGGTCGAGAGCGGCGGATACATGGTCCAGCCGCCACCGACACCGTAAGCACCCGCCGGTCCTTCAACGAAGAGCGACAGAAGCAGCAGGATGAAGGCTGGCACGATGAGCCAGAAAGAAATGTTATTCAGACGCGGGAAAGCCATATCCGGCGCACCGATCATGATCGGCACCATCCAGTTGGCAAAACCGCCGATCATGGCAGGCATGACCATGAAGAAGATCATGATCAGCGCATGTGCGGTGGTGAACACGTTGAACATGTGCTTGCCGCCATCAATGGCAGCGTCGCCTTCGAAACCGTAAACCATGGAAGCAAGACCATGGAAAATCTGAATGCCCGGCTCCTGCAGCTCCATACGCATGACGACCGAAAGGCCGCCGCCGATGATGCCGGCGATGATCGCGAAGATCAGATAGAGCGTTCCGATGTCCTTGTGGTTGGTTGAAAACAACCAGCGCTGAGCAAAGCTCGGCTTGTGTGCATGGTGCGCGTGATCATCGTGATGCGCGTCGTGCCCATGCGCATGGTCGTGTGAGTGATCGTCGTGTGTGGAAGGTCCAGCCATTGTCCTCACTCCTTACGTTACTTGGTTTCGTTTTTGGCGACCTGAACGGCGCTTGGCGCACCATCCACAGAAGCCATGAGCGCCCGGTTGGCACCGCTCAGATCGGAAGCGGCGGCATCGTGCCAGGTTTTGTATTGCTCTTCGGAAACCACACGTATGGCGATTGGCATGAAGGCGTGATCCTTGCCGCAAAGCTCGGAACACTGCCCGTAATAAAGGCCTTCCTTTTCAGGCTTGAACCATGTTTCGTTGAGACGACCCGGCACGGCATCGATCTTGACGCCGAATGCAGGCATGGCGAAAGCGTGAATGACATCGGTCGGCGCTGCGGTAACCAGCAGGCGAACCGTCTTGCCGACAGGAACGACCATTTCATTATCGACGGCGAGAAGACGCGGATAACGGGCCTTGTCTTCCTTGCCAGCGGCGGCACGGTCGACTTCCTTCAGAAGGTAGCTGTCGAAAGCCAGCGCCTCGCCGCCTTCAACGGCAGCATATTCATAGTTCCACTGCCACTGCGTCGCGGTGGCCTTCAGCGTCAGGTCCGGGTTTTCCGGCTGCGTCAGCTGCGCATTGAGCAGGTTGAAGGACGGGAATGCCAGGAACATCAGGATGAGAACCGGCGCCAGCGTCCAGACAATCTCGATGGCCGTGTTGTGGCTGGTTTTTGAAGGAACCGGATTGGCGCGGGCGCGGAACTTGACCGCAACGACAATCAACAGAGCGAGCACGAACAGCGTGACCGGAACGATAAACCACAGCGTATATTGTTCGAACCAGCGAATCTCATGCATGATGGGCGTTGCCGCCTCCTGCAACCCCATCTGCCACTCTCTCGGCTGGTCAGCGTGCGCGCTGGCAACCGTGAGCAGACAGATACTGCCCACCAAGCTTGCGTAAATTCTGTTAGTCACGGTACCTCTCCCTCACGCGTTTGATCATGATCAATCTCAAACGCAGAATCCATGCTTATAGAGTAGACTTCAAATCATAGTTTGCCCTTCGCCGCAATATCGCCTTGGTTGGCAGGCCACGCATTTTTAACGCTATACGTTCTCTGTGTTAAATGCGCCGAAGCCCGGCAAATGGGCACTCAAAACCACCGCCGGTTGCCAAACCGGGACATACAGAGCACGGCGAAGTCCTATTTTGGCCGCACTCCCTTGGAATTGAGGACGGCGGCTCTTTCCTTTCCCGAACGGCAAGTCAAAATAGCCGCACTGATTCGAATTCCAGAGGTATCCATGCGTCTGTCTCCGATTGCGCGCGCTTTTCTTATCGCCGCCGGTCTTTCCATTATCGTTCCCGCTGCGGGTTTTGCCCAACAGCAGCCGGGTACGCCAAAATCGACGCATGGCGCCTGGTCTGTCATTTGCGACAAGCCCGCTGGCGCATCCGAAGAACAATGCGCGCTGATGCAGAACGTGATCGCGGACGACCGGCCGGAAGTCGGCCTATCCGTCGTCATTCTGAAAACGGCGGATCGCAAATCCCGCATCCTACGCATTCTCGCACCGCTCGGCGTGCTGCTGAAGGACGGGATGGAGCTTTACATCGATAACAATAATATCGGTCGCGCCTATTTCACCCGCTGCTTCTCCGAAGGCTGCTATGTGGAAGTCGATATCGATGACGAGTTGCTGAAGGTTCTGCGCGCTGGCAAGAATGCCGTGTTTGCGCTGCGTGAATCCGTCGATCAGGACCGCGTCGGCATTCCCATCGAACTTCGCGGCTTTGCCGAAGGCTACGACGCACTGCCATAAGCAATCTTGCGCCTTGCGGCTCCAGCACTTAAATGCGCTGTTAACAGCCACGACTGGAGCCTGCGATGACCCAAGACCTTTTGACCCTGTTCGATTGCGATGAAGGACAGTTGCGCGCCCAGATCGCCGATGCGCTTTCCGGTGCTGACGACGGCGAATTGTTCGTGGAACACGCCCAGTCGGAATCGCTGACCTTCGACAATGGTCGCCTCAAGGGCGGCAGCTTCAACACGGACCAAGGCTTCGGGCTTCGCGCCGTGGCTGGCGAGACCGTGGGTTATGCGCATGCGGGCGAGCTATCGTTGGGTGCGCTGAAGCGTGCATCCGACGCTGTTGGCGCGGTGACCAAAGGCTATTCCGGCTCCTATGCCGCAGCCCCGCAGCGCACCAACAAGAAGCTCTACGGCGACGAGAACCCGATTGGCGCGCCGAGCTTTGAGGAAAAGGTCAAGCTTCTCACCGAAATCGATGCCTATCTGCGCGACAAGGACCCCAAGGTCCGCCAAGTGACGGCCAGCGTTTCCGCCAGCTGGCAGGTGGTGGATATTCTGCGCGCCGATGGCCATCGCGTCAGCGATATCCGCCCCATGACCCGCATCAATATTTCCGTTGTGGCTGGCGAAGGCGACCGGCAGGAAAGCGGCTCTTATGGCATCGGCGGTCGCGTTGGCTTCGGCGATTTCATAACAACCGAAAACTGGCAGCGCGGCGCGGATGAAGCCCTGCGGCAGGCTTTGGTGAACCTCACCGCCATCGATGCGCCCGCGGGCACCATGGATGTGGTGCTGGGCTCCGGCTGGCCGGGCGTGATGTTGCATGAGGCCGTTGGCCACGGTCTGGAGGGTGATTTCAACCGCAAGAAAACCTCAGCTTTCGCGGGCCTGCTGGGAGAAATGGTGGCAGCACCCGGTGTGACCGTGGTGGATGACGGCACCATCGACAATCGTCGCGGCTCTCTGACCATCGACGACGAAGGCACGCCTTCAGGTTACAATGTCCTGATCGAAAACGGCAAGCTGGTCGGTTACATGCAGGACCGGCAGAATGCTCGCCTGATGGGCATGAAAGCCACCGGCAATGGCCGTCGTCAGGGTTACTCGCACGTGCCCATGCCGCGCATGACCAACACCTACATGCTGGGCGGCGACAAGACACCGGAAGAAATCATCGCATCGGTCAAGAAGGGCATCTATGCCGTGTCCTTCGGCGGTGGCCAGGTGGATATCACCTCGGGCAAATTCGTCTTCGGCTGCACGGAAGCCTATCTCATCGAAAACGGCAAGATCGGCGCACCGGTCAAGGGCGCCATGCTGATCGGCAACGGGCCGGATGCGATGAAGCGCGTAACGATGATCGGCAACGACATGAAGCTCGACACCGGCATCGGCAATTGCGGCAAGGCAGGCCAATGGGTGCCCGTCGGCGTCGGCCAGCCGCATCTGCGCATGGACCAGATTACCGTGGGCGGGACGAAGGCTTAAGGAAAGCCTTCTGTGCAGAAAGACATTGCTGCCAGTCTCTTCGCAACTGCAACGTTTCCGCCGCAACGGAGTTACCTTTGCTGCGCATAAGCGCTATAGCAATTGTGTTTTTAAAGGTGACATGGCCCAAAAATGACTTTTACAGATAATGCCCTTGTTCCTGAACTGGCCGTGAGTGATTGGCCGAGAAGCCGGTCTTTTTATTGCGATCTCATTGGTTTTCATGTCGTTTATGAAAGACCTGAAGAAGGTTTCACCTATCTGGCGCTGGGCGATGCGCAGCTGATGATCGACCAGATCGGTGCCGGGCGTACCTTCGAAGACGAAACCAGACCGATGACATATCCACTGGGGCAAGGCATGAACCTGCAATTGGTGGTGCCATCGCTGGAGGCCATTCTCGAGCGGCTGGAGCGCGCGGAGATTTCGCTGTTTCTGCCGCTGGAAGAGAAGTGGTATCGGCGCGGTGAGACCGAAGTCGGCAACCGGCAATTCGTCGTCGCCGACCCGGACGGTTACCTCATCCGGCCATTCGAAAGCCTGGGCGAGCGCCCATTCCGGTTCGGCTAAACGATGGCGGGGATGTTGCGCAGACCAAAAGCGGTCATTTTCGACATGGACGGGCTGCTGATCGAAAGCGAGAAGCACTACCGGGATTCATTTCTGGCCGCTTCCGACGAGGGCGGACATGGCATGGCTGTCGATGTCTATCAACGGGTCTGCGGCAGTCCGTGGGATGTGATCACCAAGACCATTCGCACCGAATATGGTGAGGATTTTCCAATGGATGCCTTTCGCGATGCCTGGCTTCGGCATCTGGCGATCCAGATGGCGGATGGTGTGGCACTGAAAGCCGGTGTCCTCGAAATCCTCGATCTCTTGGATGAACTCGGCCTGCCGCGCGCCATTGCCACCTCGTCCGGCCACGAATCCGTCAATCGTCACCTCGGCCCTTTCGATGTTTTGCGTCGCTTCGACCACGTTCTCGCGCGTGGCGATTACGCCGAGCCGAAACCATCGCCCCTGCCCTATCTAACCGCCGCCGAACGTCTCGGCATCGATCCCAAGGATTGCATAGCGCTTGAGGATTCCTATCACGGCGTTCAGTCCGCATGGAGCGCTGGGACGCAAACGATCATGGTGCCGGATGTCGCGCCCGCAACGGAAGCGATGCGCGAGAAATGCGTGGCGATCTGCGACAGTCTCTTCGACGTTGCGACGCTTCTGAAATCCACACGGAACTAGAGAGCACCGGGCTCGAAACGCCATTTGCGTTTGATGGATGCCTCGAGATCAAGCCCGCTGCTGTGGGCGAGAAGCAGCACGTGGCCGAGCAGATCGGCGGTTTCGTCCGACAAATCCTGATGCATTTCTTCCCGCGTCTTGCCTTTGCTGCGCCCGCGACCGCTTAGCCGGTTCCACGCCTGCGTCACCTCGCCGACCTCCTCCTGCAATTTCAGAAGAAACCAGTCCGGGTCTCGCTCGATATCATTGGCACGCGCATATTCTTCCGAGGCCCACTCGAATTGCTGCATGAGTTGAGAAAGCATATGTTCCTCCTTTGTTCATGCAGCATTATTGATCACGATTCTCTGGTCGTGTCGATAAGGATCATGCGGCACGACTTTTTCAGCATGCCGCGTGTTGATCAATCACGGATACATCCGCACCTTCGACCATGGTCCTTCCGCCGTATCGCGTCGGAATTCGACGCGGTCGTGCAGGCGGAATTTGCGGTCGTGCCAGAATTCGATGGTCAGCGGCTGAATGCGAAAGCCGGACCAGTGTGGCGGGCGGGGAATATCGCCGATGGCATATTTGGCGGTGTATTCGGCTACGGCCTTTTCCAGCGCGAAACGGCTTTCCAGCGGACGCGACTGTTTGGACGCCCATGCACCGATGCGGCTGCCGCGTGGGCGCGACGCGTAATATTCATCCGCTTCCGCATCGCTCACCACCTCCACCAGACCGCGCACGCGCACCTGTCTGCGCAGGCTTTTCCAGTGAAAACACATGGCCGCCTTTTTTTGGCCAAGCAGTTCGTGGCCTTTGCGGCTTTCGAAGTTGGTATAGAAAACGAAGCCCCGATCATCGGCATGTTTCAACAGAACCATACGCACGCTGGGCATGCCTTCCTCATCCACGGATGCGAGCGCGACGGCGTTCGGATCGTTTATTTCCTCGGCTGTTGCATCGCGCAACCAGTCCGCAAAAAGTGAGAAAGGTTCATTTTCCTCAGTAAAGTCACTGGATGTTAACCCGCTTTCCGACATATTGAATAAAATGCTCCTGAGCTGATTTGCACACCAGAGATGGATTCTGGTTTATAGATGGTGAACGTCATAGCAAAGTCGAACAGTCGAACAAAGAGCTTCTTGTCTTCAGTCGTGGGTGTTTCCGCAACTGCTTGCATGGCTGCCATGTTGACCAGCTGCGTCAGCCTCGATCTGTTCGGTGGCGAGAAGGTCGATCGATCCCTGTCCACGGCTTCCGTTCCCAACCAGCAGAATACCCAGACACAGTCCGACGACACGACCATCCGCAACGCCGTGACCTCTGCCGATCTCGCCAAGATTTCGGATTCCCCCCTGCCTTGGGCCAACGCGGCTACCGGCAGTGCCGGTGTCGTCACCGCCATTCGCGAAGACCGCACCAGCGGCTTCGTCTGCCGCGAATTCGACACCACCCGCCATTCTTTCGAGGGCGTTGCCAGCTATAGCGGCCAGGCATGTCTTTCCGAAACGGGTGAATGGCTAATGACCCGCTTCAACCAGAAATAAAGCGTTTACCCTGTCTTTCAGAACAGGCCGGTCAAGCCCCGCTGTGGGCGGTCCCGTAAAGGTCTGATTAGCAACTTCTTGCCACAGTCAATCCGAATTGAAAACGAACGATGCAACGCAATTGAAGCTGCGCACGTTCAAGGCGGGTGTACTTCGTGTTGCAGGCTTTTCATGATGAAAATATTGGGCCTCAGCCGACAAGCGTAATTGGTGGTTCGGATGCGTGATCCTTACTCTATTCTCGGCGTTCAAAGAGACGCCGGATCGGATGAAATCAAAGCGGCCTGGCGGTCGCAGGCGAAAGCCGTGCATCCCGATCACAACCAGACAGACCCCGATGCCACCGCCCGCTTTGCAGAAGTCGGTCAGGCCTATGATTTGTTGAAAGACCCCAAGAAGCGCGGTCTTTACGATCAGGCCAGACGTGCAGCCGAAAACAAGAAACGCGACCAGACCATCATTCAGCAGCGCGAAGCGGCCAAACAGGCAGCAGCGCGTGCCAAAGCCGCTGAAAAGCTGATGGAAGAACTGGCCAGAGCCCAGGCTCGCACCACCAAGGCCGAGGCAACGACAGACACCAATGCCAAGCCTGAATCGGCTGAGGACATGCTGGAGCGCATTTTCGGCGCAGAAGCAAAGGTGAAAGCGGCGTCCACCAAGACTGGCGCTGACGCATCCGAGACTGCAGCTGAAGACGGCTCGGCAACGCATGGCGACAAGACGGATAGCGGATCGGCCAGCTCCACCAGCTTCTTCGCAGCCCTGCTGCGCCGCATTCGCCGCGCACCCGCTGTTCCCGAAAAGGCGCCTGATATTACCGCAGAAGCCACTGTTTCCGTCACCGATCTGATTGAGCAGAAATGGATGACGATCAACATGCCTGAGGACCGGGAGGTTCGCTTCCAGCTGGAACCCGGCATGACCGATGGTTACGTCGCACGGCTGAAGGGTCAGGGCCTGAAACTGCCCGAAGCCGCGCGTGGCGATCTGGTGGTGACGCTTCTTGCTTCCCGCGAAGGCCCCTTCTCCATTCAGAATTTCGATATCCACACGACTTTGCCAATCTCGTTAGCAGACGCCGTACTGGGTTGTGAGGCCGCCGTTCAATCGCCGCATGGCGAATTGAAGGTGGCGGTTCCGGCATGGTCCGGCTCCGACCGCGCCATTCGCGTGGAAGGCAAGGGACTGGCAGATGGCGCAGGCGGTCACGGCGATTTTGTCGTCGAACTGCGCATCGTGCTTCTGGATACGCCGGATGCTAAGGTCATGGACCTGATGCGCCACATGCGCGAAGGACTTTATCTCTAGGCTGTGACTAGTGCCGTAGAGCCGATTACCGGCTTTCGGCACGGTTTTTCCGTCTTTCACCATGACAAATTCGCTTAACAAAGCGCAATTGTGCCGAAAGGCGTGAACAACGCGCCTTTATTGCATTCCGTCACATGAGATGATCTGAGCCCTGCTTGAACCGGCGTTCGGCCTATGCCATAGGCAAGTTCGATTTAAGTATAGGGAGCATCCAATGGCTCAGACATCCGGCCTCATGGCTGGCAAGCGCGGCCTCATCATGGGCGTCGCAAACAATCGTTCCATCGCCTGGGGCATTGCCAAGGCATGCGCTGATGCCGGCGCGGAGCTGGCTTTCACCTGGCAGGGCGATGCGCTGAAGAAGCGCGTTGAACCACTGGCGCAGGAACTGGGCGCGTTTATGGCCGGACACTGCGATGTGACCGATCTTGAAACCATCGATGCCGTTTTTTCCAATCTCGAAGCCCATTGGGGCAAGATCGATTTCGTCGTTCACGCCATCGCCTTCTCCGACAAGGATGAATTGACGGGCCGTTACCTCGACACCAGCCGCGATAACTTCAACCGCACCATGGACATCTCGGTCTATTCGCTGGCAGCCGTTGCCAAGCGCGCCGACCCGATCATGAATGATGGCGGTTCGCTGCTGACGCTGACCTATTACGGCGCTGAAAAAGTCATGCCGAACTACAACGTCATGGGCGTTGCCAAGGCTGCTCTCGAAGCCAGCGTTCGCTATCTCGCGGTCGATCTCGGCGGTCGCGGCATTCGCGTCAACGCCGTTTCGGCTGGCCCGATCAAGACGCTCGCTGCCTCCGGCATTGGTGATTTCCGCTATATTCTGAAGTGGAACGAATATAACGCACCGCTGAAGCGCACGGTTTCCATCGAGGAAGTCGGCAAGTCGGCGCTCTATCTCCTGTCTGATCTGTCCACCGGCGTCACGGGTGAAGTTCACCATGTGGATTCCGGTTACCACACAATCGGCATGAAAGCGGTAGACGCACCCGACATCTCTGTCGTAAAGGACTAAAGCGATTGCGCCGCCGGATTTTCCAGCGCGGCGCAACGTCCTTGAATGACAGAGTAAGACAGGAGTGCCGCTTTGCTGGTCTATGTTATCCGTCACGGACAAACAGACTGGAATGCGATCCGCAGGCTGCAAGGCCAAAAAGATATTCCCCTCAATGATTTCGGTCGCTCACAGGCGGTCGAAAACGGCAAGACGCTCTCCCGCGTTCTCGGAAACACTGCCGAGGATTTCGACTATGTCGCCAGCCCGCTTGGTCGCACGCGCGAGACGATGGAACTGGTGCGAAGAGCCATGGGGCTAGACCCGCAGGCCTACCGCACCGATGAGCGGCTTGTCGAAGTCTCCTTCGGGGATTGGGAAGGCCACACGCTTCCCGAACTGAAAATTGCCCATCCTGAAAAAGTAAGAGCCCGCAAGGCCGCCAAGTGGGACTTCATTCCACCGGGCGAAGATGCGGAAAGCTACGAAATCCTGTCATGGCGGATCGGCGCGTGGCTGTCTTCGGTGGAGCGCCGGACGGTCTGTGTCTGCCACGGCGGCGTCATTCGCTCCATGTTCCGCCTCGTCTCTGGCATGGACAAGGATGAGGCTGCGGAAATTCCTATTCCGCAGGACCGGATATTGCGCGTGGAAACGGACAAGCGGATCGCCGAATGGATCGATGCGCCGATTGAAGCGTAAGGCGACTTACTGGACGACTTCGAGGTCGTCCACGACGCGCTTGCCATCGACTTCGGTGTAGAACACGACGACCTTCACACCGGCCTGCAAACCATCGAAATTGAACTCTTCCGGCACTTTGTAGCTCTTGCCATCGGCAAGCGTGATGGTGAGGCCCTTTACATCGACCTTGCTGATGGTCGATTCAACATCCACGCTTTGCGAGAACGCATTGAAGGGTGCAAACAGACTTGCTGTGGCCATAAGTGCGGCAATCATGAAACGCATCGCTATAGCTTTCTTAAGGCTGCTGAAAAACTTCGTCTGCGACAAGATTTGCCTCCCGAATGTGGCGGAATTCGCCCGCAAGCATGACATTTTCAGTCCAATTGATGAATGGAATTTAACCTTTAATCAAGCCTTTAGGCAAGGCGTCGGCGCGAAGGACGCGTGTGTCCACTTGTTCCATAATTGTTAATTTAGCGATAACAGATACACAAAGTTACACCAAGTGATTCAGAATATATTGTGTTTTACGCTGTATAGCAGAGGCGGAATACGTGCCTCCAAAGGATAATGCAGCGTGAATGTTTGGGCCAATATTGGGAAACGCCTTAATGAAGTCATAAAAAAACGGATCATGGCAGCCCTCATGGCTTTGGCCATGGCCGGTATTGTGATGAGTGCGTTCAACCTTATCGACCACCGGAGCGCCGCGTCCATTCGCGAAGATCTGGAAATGCACGCCCGTTATGCGCTGGATATGCTGCATGACAGTCTGGTGATGCGGCTGAAGACGGATGTCGCGACGCTGACGTCGTTTGGGCATTACGCAAGATTATCTGCAAGCAATCCTTCGCCGGAACTGGACAAGATTGCCGACTATCAGCTCCAGCATTCCTATCATTTCATTGCCTTGGGCTTTGCGCGCGATTTCCAGCTGCAAAAGCTCTACGCTTCCGAAACGCCCACTGATTTCCCCGCCGACCAGATCAGCGCGATGCTGAGCGACCGGCTGGCGAAACTGGCCGCCATGCCTGAGAAAGATCGCCTGCCGGAAACGCAGGTCTTCGAAGCTGCCGAAGGCGGCACTATCATGGTCATCGTCACCATGCCGCCGGCAAGTGCGGGCAACGCCTCGAAGGACGATCTGGTTCTGGCCGTCGTCGATCGCCGCAAGCTTCTCCACTCCATCGGTTACGACACGCAGGCCCCGCTGGATGAAACATCGCGCGACATCCGCTTCGAAATCAGGGACACCGTCACCAATGAAATCGTAAGCAAGGTTCTTGAGCCGCTTCACGAAGACCCCGTCGTCCGGTCCGTGAATTTGCCGGGCTCGAGCTGGGAAATCCGCGCAACACCCGCGTCCGGATGGGATGCGGTCAAGCCATATTACCGGTCGCTGCGCACCACGCTGGCCATTGCGGCGATTTCCATGCTGCTGCCGATCATTGTTGCTGCGCTGTTGTTGTCCGAGCGCAACCGCAATATCCAGACGCTTCGCCTGCGCGAAACCCGGCTGCTGGAGCTTTCCCAGCGCTTCAAGCTGGCGATGGATTCCTCCAATATCGGCATTTGGGAAATCGAAAACGATACGTCGCGCTGTTATCTGGATGACCGGGCCGCAAGCCTGCACGGATTTCCGATGCTGGAACAGCGCCTGCTGCTGACGGAATGGCTGACGGCGCTGGTTGTTGAGGATCGGTCGAAAGCGGCGCGTTTCTTCTTCAACTGCTCCTCCGGCCAACAGACATCTTCCGAGGTTTACCGCGTTCCCGTGGCTGATGGCACCGTGCGCTATCTGCGCTCTGCCGGTTCGAGCTATATCAAGCCGGATGGATCGCACCAGACCACCGGCATTCTCTGGGATGTTACCTCCGATATGCTGATGGCGCACAAGCTGCGTGAGGCAAAGGACACCACCGACATCAAGAATGCCGAGCTTGAACTTGCGCTGCACGAGCTTTCCAGCCGTGAGCACGAGCTAGAAGAACTGTCCGGTCGCCTGCGACTTGCGCTCGAATCCTACAACTGCGGCATCTGGGAAGCGACGCATGACTATTCGCACGCGATCTGGAACGAGCGTATGTGCGAGCTATACGGCCTGCCGCCGCAGCCGGAGCGGCATGTGACGCGGGAAGACTTCCTCCGTTGCCTGCACCCGGACGAGTTGGAGAACGCCTTTGGCGATGGCTCGCGAAGCGAAGACGATCCCTACCGGGCTTCGACGCAGCGCGTGATCCTACCCGATGGTAGTCTGCACTATGTCAAAGCCGTTGGTCGTCTTCACGTCAACCGCCATGGCCACAAGAAGATCGTCGGCATCGCCTTCGATGTTACGGCGGATGTCCTGCTGTCGGAACAGCTGAAAAATGCCAAGAACGAGGCGGAGGCCAAGAACGCCGAGCTGGAGCAGGCCAAAACCCGTATCGAGCACAATGCGCTGCACGATCCCCTCACAGGCCTCGCCAACCGCCGCAAGCTGGACCACGAGCTGGACGCCCTGTCGTCACCCTTCCCTCTGGAGCGGAAGCGCTTTGCGATCCTGCATCTCGATCTCGACCGCTTCAAGCAGATCAACGATACGCTGGGCCATGCAGCTGGCGATGCGGTGCTTGTTCACGCAGCGAAGATACTGACCGCCAATGTACGCGAGACCGATGTGGTCGCCCGCATCGGCGGCGACGAATTCGTTATTCTCATGCGCCAGCTGCATGACAAGGACAACATCAAGGCGGTTGCCGCGAAGATCATTGCCGCGCTCAGCAAGCCCTTCGATTTCGATGGTTTCACCTGCCGCTGCGGCGTGTCCATCGGCATCGCCTTCGGTGAGACCAGTTCCACAGACGCCCGCCGCACCCTGATCAATGCCGACCTTGCGCTTTACCGCGCCAAGGCAACGGGGCGAAACCGTTACGAATTCTTCACCCAGAACCTTCAGGCCGAAATCGTCAACCACAAGCGGACGGCTGACGAGATCCTGACCGGGCTGGAAAGAGGGGAATTTGAAGCCTGGTACCAGCCGCAATTCTGCGCCAACACGCATGCCCTGACCGGCGTCGAAGCACTGGTTCGCTGGCGCCATCCTGTCAGAGGCATTCTGACCCCGGATAAGTTCCTGAAGATTGCCGAGGAAATCAACGTCGTCTCGACGATCGATCAGGTCGTTCTGCAACAGGCGCTGCAAGATAAGGAAATCTGGCGCATCAAGGGCATTCATGTGCCGCGCGTCTCCGTCAACGTCTCCGTGCGCCGCCTGCATGACGATCACCTCATCGATAGCCTCAAGGAACTTTCCATCCGGCCGGGCGAAATAACCTTCGAGCTGGTGGAATCGATCTTCCTTGATGAGAACGAGGATGTTGCCGCCAGCAATATTGAGCGGATCAAGGCGCTGGGTATCGACATCGAAATCGATGATTTCGGCACGGGCCACACCTCCATCATCAGCCTTCTGCGGCTTAAGCCCAAGCGGCTGAAGATAGACCGGCAGCTGGTCATGCCCATTCTCACCTCTCCGCAGGAACGGTCGCTGGTACGCTCCATCATCGACATCGCCCATTCGCTGGGTGTGGAAACCATTGCCGAGGGCGTGGAAACGCAGGACCATGCGCTGCTGCTGCGGCAACTGGGCTGCGACATGGTTCAGGGTTACGCCTTCGCCAAACCGCTGCCGCCGGAAGATTTCTCGGCTTTCGCAACCGGCGAACAATGGCGCAAGGTGTCCTGACGCCGGGAGGCACGCCGCGGAGGGAACCGATTTGGCAAAAGAAAGGCTTTTGCCTTCCGTGCCTTTTGCACTATGAAAAACCCGCCTCTTTTTAGAAATGCGTTCCGCCAGCGGAATGCCGCTGTCTCGGTCTGATCATATGTCGCATAATACATTCGGTTATCTCTTCCGCGTTTCCACCTGGGGCGAAAGCCACGGCCCGGCACTTGGCTGCGTCATCGATGGCTGCCCTCCGGGCATCCGCTTCACGCTTTCCGAGGTGCAGGCGTGGATGGACAAGCGCAAGCCCGGCCAGAGCCGTTTCGTGACCCAGCGTCGGGAAGACGATATCGTCAAGGTTCTCTCCGGCGTGATGATGGATGCAGACGGCGAGACGATGATCACGACCGGAACGCCGGTGTCGATGATGATCGAAAACACCGACCAGCGCTCCAAGGATTACGGTGAGATCGCCAGAAGTTTCCGCCCCGGCCATGCCGACTTTACCTATGATCTGAAATACGGCATTCGCGATTATCGCGGCGGCGGTCGCTCATCTGCGCGGGAAACCGCTGCACGTGTGGCTGCCGGTGCGCTGGCCCGCAAGGTGGTGCCCAGCCTCGACGTGCGCGGTGCGCTGGTGCAGATCGGCAAGCACAAGATCAATCGCGACAACTGGGACTGGAACCAGGTGGACCAGAATCCCTTCTTCTGCCCGGATGCCGAAATGGTGCCTGTGTGGGAAGAATATCTGGATGGCATCCGCAAGGCCGGTTCCTCCATCGGTGCGGTGGTCGAAGTCGTGGCTGACGGCGTTCCCGCCGGTATCGGTGCGCCGATCTATGCAAAGCTCGATCAGGATATCGCCTCCAACCTCATGTCCATCAATGCCGTCAAGGGCGTGGAAATCGGTGAAGGTTTCGCCGCTGCGGAACTGACCGGCGAGGAAAATGCCGACGAAATGCGCATGGGCAATGACGGCAAGCCGCTTTTCCTGTCCAACCATGCAGGCGGCATTCTGGGCGGCATCGCCACCGGTCAGCCTGTCGTTGCGCGCTTCGCCATCAAGCCGACCTCCTCTATTCTGACCGAGCGTCAATCCATCGATGCCGATGGCAACAATGTCGATGTGCGCACCAAGGGCCGTCATGATCCCTGCGTCGGCATTCGCGCCGTGCCGATTGGCGAAGCCATGGTGGCCTGCACGGTTGCCGATCATTACCTGAGAGACCGTGGCCAGACCGGCCGCCTGAAATAGGAACGCGAACCACCATGACCTACGATCAAAAGCGTGTCGTTGAAGCTATCCGCGCCTTCGAGGCAGGCGAGATCGTTGTTGTCATGGATGACGACGACCGCGAAAACGAAGGCGATCTCATCGTTGCCGCCGTGCATTGCACGCCGGAAAAGATGGCCTTCATCGTGCGCCACACTTCCGGCATCGTCTGCGCCCCCATGCCGCGGGAAGAGGCGAAACGCCTCAACCTCAACGCCATGGTCGCGGAAAACGACAGCGCGCATACGACCGCTTTCACTGTTTCGGTAGATTTCAAGCACGGCACCACGACGGGCATTTCCGCCAGCGACCGCAATGTGACGGTTCGCAACCTGGCCAACCCCAATGCGGGTGCTGCCGATTTTACCCGCCCCGGCCATATCTTTCCGCTGGTATCGCGCGAAGGCGGCGTTCTCATGCGCTCCGGCCATACGGAAGCGGCAGTCGATCTTTGCAAACTCGCAGGCCTGCCGCTCATCGGCGTCATCAGCGAACTCGTCAATGATGACGGCACCGTCATGCGCGGGCCGCAGGTCTCCGCCTTTGCCGAAACGCATGGCATGAAGCAGGTGTCTGTTGCCGATCTCATCGCCTATCGCCAGCGCAAGGAAACGCTGGTCGAAAAAGAATCGGAATTCACCCTCGACACGCCGTTCGGCCCCGCCAAAGCCCAGACCTATTCCCTGCCCTGGGACCCGATGCAGCATATGGCCGTGATCTTCGGCGATATTCGCGATGGCGTCGATATTCCCGTGCGCCTTCACCCGGAAAACGTGGCTGACGATATTTTCGGCAAAAAACAGCCCGTGCAGCATTACATGGAAAAGATCGCAGCCGAAGGCCGTGGCGTTATCATCTATCTGCGTGAAGGCTCGGTCGGCGTGGGACAAGTCGCCGGACGCCGCAAATCCCGCGACCCGGATGAAGCCCACGAACAGGCCCGCACCCGCGACGACGAATGGCTGGAAATCGGTCTCGGCGCACAAATCCTGAAAGAGCTTGGCATTAGCTCCATCAAGCTGCTCACCTCACGCGAGCGACACTATGTCGGGCTAGAGGGTTTTGGCATCAAGATCAGCTCGACGGATATTGGGTGAGTTTAGAGTATCCCCCTGGCCCCTCATTCCTGTCCTTGTGACAGGAATCCAGCCAGCCCGAGTCCTCGGACTGAAAGGCGTCTTTCCGCCGCGCAGACGCGCGTCGGCTGGATTCCTGTGACAAGCACAGGAATGAGGAAGACCGTGGCGCAACATCGGCAATTCACCCCAACCAGCCATCCAGATACCGCACACTCTCAACACCGGTAAACTTCGCCAGCCGGTTCAGTTCCGCATCCAGCTTCGCCAACCGGCCCGAAGACGGACGCACGCCCTTTTCGAGCCACAGGCGCTTTACATCCAGCGCCCCACCTTTACGCTCCGCCTTCATGTCGATGCGACCGATCAGCCTGTCCCCTTCCAGAAGCGGGAAGACATAATAGCCGTATTGCCGCTTCGGCTCCGGCACGAAGACTTCGATGCGGTAATAGAAGCCGAATAGCCTCTCGGTGCGGGCGCGGTTGCGCAGCAGCGGATCGAAGGGGCTGAGCACGCGGATGCGATTAGGCGGCTCGATGTTGGCTTCCGCCTCGCCTGTGAAGCCTTCGAAGGCGTAGGAAATACGCTCCTTTGCACCATCGGAAGAAGCGAGCGAGACTTCGCAGAGTTCATCGCGGTGATCTGTTACCCACTGCTTGGCTTCCTGCGGCGTGACGATGTCGAAGAAGGCGGAGATTTCGCCTGATGTTGCAAAGCCAAGCCTCGTTAGCGCTTCACGGCAGGCCCAGTCTACGAAGTCGTCATGATGCACATCCAGGTCGTGATGCTCGGATGGGATCACCCGTTCCGCCAGATCATAAACCTTCTGGAAGTTGACGCGCCCTGCCACCGCCAGCTTGCCGGTGTGCCAGAGATATTCGAGCGCCGTCTTCGACGGATGCCAGTTCCACCAACCGCCGGATTGGTGCCCCTCCGCCTTCATATCGCGCGACATGGTGGGGCCGTTTTCGGCAATGCGGCGATAGGTTTCCTCGAAGGCAGAATCGAAGCCCTCCCCGTGCCAGTTGCGCCAGCGCTCCTGAATGATCGGTTCGCGGCGGCGGAAGCGGTGTTTCCAATAGGGGTAGAAGCTCGCGGGCAGAATGGAGGCGTCATGCGTCCAGTGTTCGAACAGCGCGCGATCTTTTTCCAGCAGTTCCGTCAGGTGATGGCGCTTGTAGGTCTGGTTGCGGGAAAAGATGATCTGGTGATGCGCCCGCTCCACCGTAGCGATACTGTCCACCTGCACGAAGCCGATATCGGTGATCAGCTTCAACAGATCGGCCTTGCCCATGGCGCGGCTGGGCGATCCGGACAGCCCCTGTCGCGCCAGAAAGATACGTCGTGCTGCTTCGCTTGAAATCAGAATCGCCATGGCAAAAGCCTATGGTTGCGCAGCTGAAAAATCAATGTTCTTTTTTTGTTCCTTGTTTTGTTTGGTGTCTCCAACGTTTATAGAAACGTCGACAGCATTTTGGGGACTGGCAGTTGGATATTCGTTTTCACGATGCGGGTGTGGCCTTTGAAGGCAGAGCGGCGGTCGAGCCCTTGACGCTTGCCCTCACCGAGCGGCGCATCGGCATCATCGGCCTTAACGGTTCCGGCAAGACGACGTTTGCACGGATGATCAATGGTCTGACGAAACCGACCAGCGGCCATGTCAGCGTCAACGGGCTGGATACTATCAAGGATGCGTCCGATGTCTTGAAGGATGTCGGCTTCATCTTCCAGAACCCGCAAAACCAGATCATCCTGCCCATTATCAGAGACGACGTCGCCTTTGGCCTGAAAAACAAGGGGCTGGACAAGGCCGCCATCGATGCGGCGGTGGATGCGACCTTGCAGCGCTTCGATATCCAGCATCTGGCCAAACGGCGCGCGCACGAGCTTTCCGGCGGCGAATTGCAGCTTTCGGCCTTGGCAGCGCTGACCATCACGAACCCAAAAATCCTCATCATGGACGAGCCGACCAACCAGCTCGACCTCAAGAACCGCGCCTTGGTGGAGCGGACCATGGCGGGGCTGGAGCAGGATTTGATCGTCATTACCCACGATCTGCCGCTGCTGGAGAGTTTCGACCGCGTTTTGCTGTTTCATCAAAACAGGCTTCATACCGATGCATCTCCTGCTGACGCCATCCGGCTTTACCGCGAAGTGGCACTGACATGAAAAGCCTCCATGTCGAAGGCGCAGGGTGGCTTTACAGCCTCTCGCCACGCATCAAGCTGGCGGGCCTTGCGCTGTTCAGCATCGCCCTGTTTCTCACGCGTGATCCCCTCCTCCTCTTCGCTGCCGTTTTGATTGCAGGGTTGGTGCTGTGGCAGGCGCATTTGGGGTTTCGAGAAACCGTGGCACGGGCGCGGCCCGTTCTGCTGACCATCGCCATCATCGCCGTTTTCAGCTTCCTGCTGATTTCCGCGCTGGATGCGATGGTGGCCCTCTTGCGGCTGACTGCCCTGACGCTTTTGGCGACGGCGATTACAGCGAGTGTCAGCATTTCGCAGTTCATGGATGAAATCACCTTTGCCCTGCGTCCGCTGGAAAGACTGGGCCTTGCCAAGGCTGCCGATGTGGGTCTGGCAGTTGGGCTTGTCGTGCGTTTCGTGCCTGAAGTCATCAATCGCTACGAGACGCTGCGCGATGCTCACCGTGCGCGCGGAATGAAGGTGAGGCTGCATACGATCCTTGTTCCGCTCATCATTATGACGTTGAAGGATGCCGATGCGATTGCGGATGCCATTGACGCGCGCGGTTTCAGAGGCCAAACCTCGTCTCCTGATATTTAGAGATGGGAGCCTCTTGAGAATGAAAACCCGTGACCTCGTTCTGATCTCGCTGTTTTCAGCCATCATCATCGCGCTTGGCCTGTTGCCGCCGCTTCCGCTTGGCTTCATTCCCGTGCCCATTACCGCGCAGTCGCTTGGCGTCATGCTGGCTGGTGTGGTACTGGGGGCGAAGCGCGGCACGCTGGCCGTTCTGCTCACCATTCTCATCGCCGCCATTGGCCTGCCGGTTCTGTCTGGCGGTCGCGGTGGGCTTTCGATCTTCTACACGCCGACAACCGGCTTTCTGATCGGCTGGATCGCTGCTGTCTTCACCACCGGTTATCTGTCCGAGCGTCTGGTCAATCGGGATCAGTCTGCAATCGTGCAGGGTGTTGGCTTCTTTCTGGCCAGCGTCGCCGGTGGCGTCATCGTGCTGTATGCGTTCGGCATCACCTATCTCGGCTTTGCAGCGGGCATCGGTTTTCAGAAGGCCTTTGTCGGCTCCATGGCCTTCATTCCTGGCGATGTTCTCAAGGCCGTTCTCGCAGCTCTCGCTGGCCGCGCCGTGATGGCCGGGTATCCGCTGCTGCCGCAACGCGCATAAGTCTTCCAACTGCCCACGTTCAGGAGTCACCGCCATGGCCACACGGCTTTACGAGCACCCGATATTCCTGGAACACATTACACCTGCGGGCCACCCGGAGCGGCCCGATCGGCTGCGTTCGCTCAACATTGCGCTGGAGCATCCGAATTTCGAGCGGCTGGAGCGGAAAGAAGCACCGCAGGCGAATGAAGATGCCGTGTTACTTGCCCACCCCGAGAGCCATCTGATCTCGATCATGCGGCAAATCCCGGAAGAGGATGGCGAGATCAACCGCATCGAGGCCGATACCTATGCCTCGCCCAAAAGCCTGCAAGCGGCGCTCACCGGCATCGGTGCCGCCATGGCGGCGGTGGATGATGTGTTCAGCGGTGCCGCCGACAATGTCTTCGTGGCCAGCCGTCCGCCCGGACATCACGCCGAAACCGAAAAAGCCATGGGCTTTTGCCTGTTCAACAATGCCGCCATCGCCGCCCGCCATGCGCAGAAGGTCCATGGTGCGGAACGCGTCGCCATCGTCGATTGGGACGTGCACCACGGCAATGGCACGCAGGACATTTTCTGGAACGACACCTCGGTTCTGTTCTGCTCCACGCACCAGATGCCGCTTTACCCATGGAGCGGCGATAAAAAAGAAACCGGCATCAAGAACAACGTGGTGAACGCACCGCTGTCACCCAACACCGGCAGCGACCATTTTCGCGAGGCGTTCAAATCCCGCGTGCTGCCAGCGCTTGCCGATTTCTCGCCCGATCTCATCATCATCTCGGCGGGTTTCGATGCGCATCACCGCGATCCCTTGGCACAGATCAATCTGGTGGGGGACGATTTCGACTGGGCAACGGGCCGAATTCTTGACATGGCCGACAAATTTGCCGCCAACCGGGTCGTCAGCCTGCTTGAAGGCGGTTATGATCTGGAAGGGCTGGCGGAATCGGCAGCCATGCATATTTTGAGAATGATGAAGGGTTGAACATGACGGAAAATGCCAACACAGCCGATGTCAGCGGTTATTCTTTCGAAAAGGCTGTCGCCGAGCTGGAAAGCATTGTCGCCCGTCTGGAACGCGGCGATGTGGCGCTGGACGAATCCATCGCCATTTACGAGCGCGGCGAAGCCCTGAAGAAACATTGCGAAACCCTGCTGACGGCTGCTGAAAAGCGCATCGAGAAAATTCGTCTGGACCGTGCGGGTAAGCCGGTTGGCGTAGAGCCGCTGGACGGCGAATAAGCGCTGAGGTTTTTACTCAGAGCGGCACCCACATACATATCCGTCACCCTCGGGCTTGTCCCGAGGGTCTAACCACGTTTAACGTTGGGGTTCGTTAGATGCCCGGGACAAGCCCGAGCATGACGGCGGAGAGAGAGAGGGAACGTCGTCAACATACGTCGCCCACCCTCCCGCGACATAAGAACACAGCGTTCAGCATCAGACCCTCAACCAACGTCCCAAATCATGGTAATCTATCCGCCAGTCACGCAGGAGATTTGCCATGTCGTTTTTTCCCGGAAATGACCCCGCAGCAGGTGATGCCTTTGCCTGCGATGCCATCGAAAACCTGATCATTCCGCGTTCCAGCGATATTGGTGGCTTTGCCGTGCGGCGCGCCCTGCCGACGCGGGAGCGCAGGCTGGTTGGTCCCTTCATCTTTTTCGACCGCATGGGTCCGGCCATTCTCAAAGCGGGGGAAGCGCTTGATGTGAAGCCGCATCCACATATCGGGCTCTCCACCGTCACCTATCTGTTCGATGGCGAGATCAAGCATCGAGACAGTCTCGGTACCGAACTCACCATTCGTCCGGGCGACATCAACCTGATGACGGCGGGGCGCGGTATCGTGCATTCGGAGCGGACACCGGAAAATCTGCGTGGCCATCCGCTCTCCATGTCCGGGCTGCAAACATGGCTTGCCCTGCCCGACAACAAGGAAGAGATCGCGCCGGATTTTTCCCACACCGGGCGCGAAGCCATGCCTGTCATCGACACGAAAGGGGCATCGGGCCGCGTCGTCATCGGCTCCTTTGCTGGGTCGTCGTCGCCGGTCAAAACCTTTACCGATACGCTCTATGTCGATCTGACGCTGGAGGCTGGTGTGAAATTCCCCTTCCCTGCCGATCATGAGGAGCGGGCGATCTATATTCTCTCTGGCTGCCTGGAAGTGGCCGGAGATGTGTTTGCGGCAGATCAGCTAATCGTGTTTCGCGCGGGCGATGACATTACACTGAAAGGCGGCATTGCTGGTTGCCACATCATGATTTTTGGCGGCGCGGCGCTGAATTCCAGGCGATATATCTGGTGGAATTTCGTTTCGTCATCAAAAGAACGCATAGAAAAAGCCAAGGAAGAGTGGAGAACCGGGCGCTTCGACATCGTACCGGGGGATGAGGAAGAGTTTGTCCCTTTGCCGCAGGGTTGAAATTCGTTAAAACGATTTTAGTCTTGTCGGAGACCAGAATGCACACCATCTGGAAGCGGCAGATCGAACACCAGATACGAAGGCCGAACGATTGACCGGAATGCCAGAGACACCATTGCTTGACCGGGTGAAATTCCCATCCGATCTCAAGTCCATCGAAGATCGCGACCTGCCACAACTGGCTAGGGAATTGCGCGATGAGATGATCGATGCCGTCTCAACGACAGGCGGGCATCTGGGTGCAGGGCTGGGCGTCGTCGAACTGACCATTGCCATTCACAAGGTGTTCAACACGCCCGAGGATCGGCTGATCTTCGATGTCGGTCACCAATGTTACCCTCACAAGATTCTGACCGGTCGTCGTGATCGCATCCGCACCCTGCGGCAGGAAGGCGGCCTTTCCGGCTTCACCCGCCGTGCGGAAAGTGAATATGACGATTTCGGCGCTGGCCATTCCTCAACCTCCATTTCCGCCGGTCTCGGCATGGCCGTGGCGGCTGAGCTGGATGGCAGCAACCGCAAGGTCATCTCCGTCATTGGCGATGGCTCCATGTCGGCAGGCATGGCATTCGAAGCGCTGAACAATGCCGGTGCGCTGGATGCGCGCTTGATCGTCATTCTCAATGATAACGACATGTCGATTGCCCCGCCGACGGGTGCCATGAGCGCCTATCTGGCGCGTCTGGCGTCTGGCCGCACCTATATGGGCTTCCGCGATTTCGGCAAGAAACTGACGGCCTATCTCGGCAAGACCATCGACCGCGCCATTACCCGCGCCGTGACCCATGCGCGTGGATATGTCACCGGCGGCACGCTGTTCGAAGAGCTTGGTTTCTACCACATCGGCCCCATCGATGGTCATTCCTTCGAACATCTGCTGCCCGTTTTGCGCAACGTCCGCGACAACCAGAAGGGCCCAGTGCTGATCCATGTCGTAACGCAGAAGGGCAAAGGTTACGCGCCTGCCGAAGCTGCTGCCGACAAGTATCACGGCGTCAACAAATTCGATGTCATTACCGGCGCGCAGGCCAAGGCCAAGCCGAATGCACCGAGCTATACTAGCGTCTTTGCCGAAGCGCTGATCCAGGAAGCCACGCTGGACGACAAGATCGTCGGCGTCAGCGCCGCCATGCCGAACGGCACCGGTCTGGACAAGCTGGCCGAACTCTTCCCAACACGCAGCTTCGATGTCGGCATTGCCGAGCAACATGCGGTGACCTTTGCGGCGGGCCTTGCTGCGGATGGCTATAAGCCGTTCTGCGCCCTCTATTCCACCTTCTTGCAACGCGGTTACGACCAGCTGGTGCATGACGTGGCCATCCAAGGGCTTCCCGTCCGCTTCCCGATAGACCGCGCCGGTTTCGTCGGGGCTGACGGCCCCACCCATTCCGGTTCGTTCGATACGACCTTCCTCGCCACCCTCCCTGGCATGGTGGTGATGGCGGCTTCGGATGAGGCGGAACTGAAACATATGGTGCGCACGGCTGCTGCCTATGACGAAGGCCCGATTTCCTTCCGCTATCCGCGCGGCGAAGGCGTTGGCATAGAGATGCCTGTGCGTGGTGAAATTCTGGAAATCGGCAAGGGCCGCATTGTCAAGGAAGGCACGAAGATCGCGCTGCTTTCCTTCGGCACGCGTCTTGCGGAATGCCTGGCGGCGGCGGAAGATCTGGATGCCGCTGGCCTTTCCACGACCGTGGCGGATGCGCGCTTTGCCAAGCCGCTGGACCTCGATCTCATTCGCCAGCTCGCCAGCCACCATGAAGTTCTCATTACCATTGAAGAAGGTTCGGCGGGCGGCTTCGGCGCACATGTGCTGCATTTCATGGCCAGCGCCGGTCTTCTGGATACGGGCCTCAAGGTCCGCACATTGACGCTTCCCGATCAATGGGTCGAGCAGGCCAAGCCGGAAATCATGTATGCCAATGCAGGGCTGGACCGCGCTGGCATCGTCTCCACCGTGTTCAATGCTCTGGGCCAGAAGCAGGCAGGCGTCGGTTACGCCGTCTGATCAAGCTGACAACGATATCCCCATAAACAAAACCCGCCGGATTGCTCCGGCGGGTTTTGTGTTTCAGAGGTTTGTTCTTCTCAGAACTCTTCCCAATCCTGTGCGGATGGCTTGGCCGCCGTATCTGCCTGTGGCGCGAAGGCCTTGGCAAGGCTCTGTCCGAGAGCGCGAGCGGGCGAAGAAACCGGACGGGCGGTTGGCTGGGCAATCTTGGCAGCAGGGCGTGGCTTTACCGAGAAGGCTGGCTTCGGTGCCGGTGCAGAAGACGAGCGTGGTGCAGCCGATGGTGCGAAGACCGTCGTGCCACGCACGCCGCCACCGAGATTGAACTGGCCGATCAGTCCGTTCAGGGCTTCGGCTTCGCGGGCCAGAGCATGGCTTGCAGCGGTCTGCTGTTCCACCATGGCGGCGTTTTGCTGCGTGCCCTGATCCATCGTGTTGACGGCGGTGTTGATTTCCTGAAGGCCGGTTGCCTGTTCGCGGGCAGCGGTGACGATGGTGCTGACGTGAGAGTTGATTTCCTCGACTTCGGAAATGATCGCCTGCAAAGCCTTGCCGGTTTCGCCGACGAGGTTCACGCCGTTTTCGACCTGCTGGCTGGACGCACCAATCAGGGCCTTGATTTCCTTGGCGGCATTGGCAGAACGCTGTGCGAGTTCACGCACTTCCTGCGCCACGACCGCGAAGCCCTTGCCTGCTTCACCGGCACGCGCCGCTTCCACACCGGCGTTCAGCGCCAGAAGGTTGGTCTGGAAGGCGATGTCGTCGATAACACCGATGATGTTGGTGATCTCGCCTGAGGATTTTTCGATTTCCTGCATGGCGGCCACGGCCTTGCGAACGACGGTGCCGGAGTTTTCAGCCCCTGCCCGTGCGCGCTGAACCAGTGCGCTCGCCTCTTCCGCACCACGGGCGCTGTCACGCACGGTGGTGGTGACTTCTTCCAGCGCAGCTGCGGTTTCTTCGATGGAGGCTGCCTGCTGCTCGGTACGGCGGGAGAGATCATCTGCCGATGCCAGCATTTCAGATGCACCGGCATTGATGGCCGAAGCATTTTCGCCAACGTTGCGCAGCGCTTCCTGAAGCTTCTCCAGAGAGCTGTTGAAGTTGAGACGTAGCGGCTCGATGAATTCTACGAATGGCGTTTCGATGCGGTAGACCAGATTGCCATCGGCCAGCGCCTGCAGACCTTTGGCAAGCTCTTCGCGAGCAAACATCTGTTCGGCTTCGGCGCGGGCCTTGTCGGCTTCGTTGCGGCGGCGGTCGGCTTCCGTTGAAGTGCGCAGACGGTCGCTTTCATCGGACAGGCGGGATTTTTCAATACCGGCTTCCTTGAAGACCAGCACGGCCTTGGCCATCTTGCCGACTTCATCGCCGCGGTCGAGTGCGGGGACTTCCACGGACGTATCACCATCGGCCAGGCGGCTCATGGCATTCGTCATACCGACGATTGGGGAAACGATGGCGCGCGACAGGGCCCAGATGAGCAGCACGGCGACGACGCCCGCGGCAGCACCGCCACCCAGGAGCGCGAGTTCGAGATTGCTGTGTGCACTGGACTGCGCGGCGATCTGGCTTGTCGAAGCAACCGACAGCTGCTCCTTGATCTTAGCGGCAGCGGCACGGAAACCATCCAGCTGACCTTTTGCCTGATTGCGGCCAATCTCGATGACTTCGGAAATCGGTGCTTCCGTGGTCTTGCGCGCGGCCATCTGCGGCTCGGCAAGCTGCGTGTAGAACACGGTGGCGGTTGCCTGCATGTCATCGATGGATTTCAGGATTTCCGGCTGACCAGCGGCATAGCCGCGTGCCTCATCCAGCTTCTTCAACATCAAATCGCGCTGAGCAAACACGTCATTATAGGTGCTGTCGCTGCGAAACAGCAGATAGCCACGCTGATTGACAGCCTGCTCCAGCATGGCAGCTTTTGCGTCATCGATGCTCGACATGATCTTGCCGGTGTTGGTCTGCTGGTCGGAGATGCGCTTGGCATCGATCGTTTGCAGGAAGACGAACGCGGAGGCCACAAGGCAGACACCCATCAGTGCAATGAAAGTGGCGACCAGCTTGAGGTTAATGGGTAGATTTTTCAAAGACATCGAGTGCTCTTTCGACACGCTTCGGTGAGGCTGTTTCAAATCAGCCTATGGGGAACTGTATTTTTTCTGGAGGCCGCCTTCATGGCAGACGTGATGAGATCAACTCAGCTTAGCCCTAGACTGCAATAAAGCCGTTTATTTTCGCTTAAACTTGCGGACATCAGTTATGGATGCTGCATATTCACATGGCAGTCTGCCCTTTGTCTCAGGGCTCACACGCATAAAATGCTTGCCTTGCGGGCATTTGACAGTCATTGACACGGCCATGTCTAATTCATCTGAAAATCACCGGCTGGACCAGCTTCTGGTATCCCGCGGCCTGTTTGCCAGCCGCTCCCGCGCACGCGATGCAGTGGAGCGCGGTACAGTGCGCGTCAACGGCAAGATCGTCACCAAGCCCAGCCTGACATTTCCCGGAAATGTCGTCTTCGAAGTCAGCGATCCCGCGCAGGATTATGTCTCGCGCGCGGCCTTGAAACTGGTCGCCGCGCTCGACCATTTCCAGCTGGAGCCCCGTAATCTCGAATGTCTTGACGTCGGCGCGTCCACGGGCGGCTTCACGGAAGTTCTGCTGAAACGCGGCGCGTCCCACGTGACCTCCATCGATGTCGGCCACGGCCAGATTCATCCGCGTATCGAAAACGACCGGCGCGTGACCAGCATCGAAGGTTTCAACGCCCGTTTTCTGACCCGCGACGATATCGACAATCGACCGATCAGCTTCATCGTGTCGGACGTGTCCTTCATCTCGCTGAAGCTGGCGCTCGCCCCTGCCCTTGAACTGGCAGAGCCCGGCGCGCTTGCCGTGTTGCTGGTGAAGCCGCAATTCGAGGCCGGTCGTGATGCGATCAGCAAGGCGGGTCTTTTGAAGGAGCCGGAAACCGCGCCCGATGTTGCCGCAGAGCTTGAGCGCTGGCTGGTGGAGGACATGGGCTGGGTCAGTCTTGGCCTTATCCCGTCACCCATTGCAGGCGGTGATGGCAATGTCGAATTCCTTCTCGGAGGCAAAAAGCCATGAGCACACAGACTGTGAAGATACAAAGTCTGGGCGCGCAGGGCGATGGTATCGCGCACTGTCCCGATGGCACGGTCTACGTGCCCTTTGCATTGCCGGGTGAAACGGTAGCCATTGCCCGCGTCAAGGACCAGGGCATGGTCATGTCCATTGCCGAGGCCGCCCCGGAACGGCGTGAGCCTGCCTGCCGTCACTTTGGACCAGATGGCAAGAACGGCACCTGTGGCGGCTGTTCGTTGCAGCATATGGCCGATGAGCCCTACCATGTCTTCAAGCGCAGCCTTGTGGTTGCCGCGCTGAAGTCCAAGGGGCTAGAGGCCGAAGTCGATGCGCTGGTGCACTGTCGTCCGGGCGAGAGACGCCGCGTCGTCTTTACCGCCCGCAAAACGGAAAAAGGTCTGCTTCTGGGTTTCAGCCAGGCAGGCAGCCATCACATCGTTGCCATCGAAGAATGCCCCATCGCGTCGAATGGTATCATCTCGCGTCTAGACACCATCCGGGCCATTGGTCTGCCGCTAGCGTCAAGCGCGGAGCCGTTCCGCATCACCGTTATGGAAACGCGGACCGGGCTCGATATTTCCTTTGAAGGCATCAAGGCGCCAAACGACAAGCAGCGCAGAACGGCAACGGAAATAACGCTGGCCACACGCGGCATTGCGCGCGTTTCGATTGCTGGTGAAATCCTGATCGAACCGCAAAAGCCGATGATCGATTTCGACGGCGTTATGATTTCGCCACCGTCTGGCGGCTTTGCGCAGGCCACCAAGCAAGCAGAAGATGCGATGGCGGAACTGGTGCTGGCGCATGTCGGCAAATCCAAGCGCATCGCCGACCTTTTCTGCGGCTCCGGCACATTCGCGCTGCGGCTTGCCCGTCTTGGCAAGGTGCATGCGGTGGAAACAGAAGACAAGGCGCTGAAGGCGCTGGATCTCGCAGCACGCAATACGCAAGGCCTGAAGCCCGTAACGATTGAAAAGCGTGACCTGTTTCGCCATGCGCTGACCACCAAGGAACTGAAGAACTACGACGCCGTGGTTTTCGATCCGCCGCGCGCGGGGGCCGAAGCCCAATGCAAGGAACTGGCGAAGAGTAGCGTCAAGAAGATCGTTGCCGTCAGTTGCAACCCGCTATCGCTGGCCCGCGATCTGGCCATTCTGGTCGAGGGTGGCTACCGCCTGACCAAGGTAACGCCTATCGACCAGTTCCTGTGGTCGCCGCATGTGGAAGCGGTTGCGACGCTGGAGAAGTAAGCTACTTTTCCCTCATCACCAAGCTGTATCGATATTGCCATTCCCCACCACGCCATCACAACGGCAGCGACCGCCGACGCGGCCCTGCTGAATGGGGCAAACGTAGGGGCGGGAACGATTGGCGCTATCGGGCGGTGTGATCACGCAAACGAAGCGCGGACGGCGGCGGTCATTGTTGTTGCGGTTGGATTGCCCGGCCTGGCTGTTAAAATTCTGCACCTGAATGACATCGCTCTGCGCTGGCTGCGACATCAGCGGCGGCTGAAAGCTGGCCGCTTCCGCGAGGCTGGAAAGTGAGACGAGGGCGAGCGTTGCGAAAACGATATTGCGCATGGTGGCGGCTTTCTTGAAAGGCGGGCGTTGTTGCGCAAAGACTAAACAGCCTTGTTTTGCAATTCCATAAGAGATGCCAATTTTCACCAGCCACGCTTAACGACGCATGAATGCCTCGAACGCCGCTCTGGCTTCGGCGCTCTGCAATTGCGCCGCAAAATGCACGATTTCCGCATCGATCCTTGCCCGCACCTCCGCGCCATCGCCGCGCAGCAGATCACGAGCGATCTTCAGTGCCTGCGGTGGTTTTGCGGCAAGCTTTGCGGCGATCTTCAAAGTTTCCACTTCGACCTCAGCTTCCGACACGACTTTCCAGATCAAACCGGCCTGCAATGCCTCATCTGCCGAAAAGCCTTCGCCCGCCGCCAGCAGCGCAAAGGCACGTTGATGGCCCATGATGCGCGGTACGAGCAGGCTGGACGCCGCTTCCGGCACCAACGCAAGATCGACGAACGGCGTCTTGAACAGGCTGCGACTGGAAGCAACGGTCAGGTCGCAATGCAGATTGAGCGTCGTGCCGATGCCGATGGCCAGCCCATCGACGCCGGAGACGATAGGTTTGCCGACGCTGACCAGCGCATGCAGGAAATCCCCCGCTGCCAGCCGACCCTTGCCGCCGGACATGGCAAAGGCCATGAAATCAGCCATGTCGTTGCCCGCTGTAAAGCAGCCCTCCGAGCCGAGGAAAGCGATGGCACGGATGTCCGCATCGGCATCTGCCGCCTCCAAGGCCTCGATCATGCTGCGATACATCGCATCCGTGATGGCGTTCTTCTTGTCCGGGCGGTTGAAGCGGATGACCATCACGCCGGGTGCGGTTGCAGGACGTTCGACAAGAATATGGTCGGCAGACATGGGAACTCCTTAACCCAGCACGGCACGAGCCGCTTCAAGGCTCGCGGCACCCGAAATCACGCGGTCTTTCAGCGCAGACGTTTCCGCCAGCAGGTTTTCGGCGGTGAAGCGGCACAGCGCTGTGCGGCTCGCCCCCTGCCCGTCAGCAACCGACGCCAGCACACCCTTGGCGAGATAGGCTCCCGTCAGCGCAAGTCCAAACAGACGCTGATACGGCGTGGCACCGGCGAGCGCCGCCGATGTTTCGCCCTTCGCGACCGCATCCAGCAGCCACTCGGTTGCGTCTTCCAGATCGGTGATGCTCTGGTCGAGATAACGCCCCGTCTCGCCAAGCTCTGGCGTGTTGGAGGCGTGAACGGCCTGCGCCTGTTCCTTCAGTTCCGCGATGAAACCACGAACCTGCGCGCCCTCGGAAAGCGGCAACTTGCGCATGACGAGGTCGATGGCCTGAATGCCGTTGGTGCCTTCGTAAATCGGCGCAATGCGGGCGTCGCGCAGGTAACGGGCAGCACCCGTCTCCTCGATGAAGCCCATGCCGCCATGGACCTGAATGCCAAGCGATGCCACGTCCACACCGGCATCGGTGGAGAAGGATTTTGCAATCGGCGTAAGAAGGGCTGCACGCTCCTGCCAGAATTTCCGCTCCGTCGCATCCGTCTTGGCGTGGCTCATGTCGATGGCGTGGGCGCAGGAGAACGAGATGGCGCGAGACCCTTGAGTTAGCGCCTTCATGGTCAACAATGTTCTGGCAATATCGGGATGTTCGATAATAGGGCTCATGCCGGTCGCCTTGGTGCCGGGTGCCTTGCCCTGCGTGCGATCCTTGGCATAGGCGATGGCCTTTTGCGTCGCCGCTTCGCAGATGGCAACACCCTGCATGCCGACAGCCAGACGCGCATTGTTCATCATGGTGAACATGCAGGCGAGGCCCTTGTTCTCTTCACCGACAATCCAGCCGATGGCACCCTTTTCAGCGCCGTAGCGACCATCGCCGAAAATCATCGTGCAGGTGGGAGACCCGTGAATGCCGAGCTTGTGTTCCAGCGCATGGCAGAACAGGTCGTTGCGTTCACCCGGATTGCCCGCCGCATCGGGAAGAAATTTCGGCACGAGGAAGAGCGAGATACCGCGCGTTCCCGCTGGCGCGTCCGGCAGGCGTGCCAGCACCAGATGAATGATGTTGTCGGCTGCGTCGTGTTCACCCCAGGTGATGAAAATCTTCTGACCGAAGATGCGGTAGCTGCCGTCACCGACGCGTTCTGCCCGCGATTTCAGCGCGGCGAGATCAGAGCCGGCATGCGGCTCGGTCAGGTTCATGGTGCCGGTCCAGACGCCGGACACCAGCTTTTCCAAATAGGTTGCCTTGAGATCGTCGCTGCCGTGGGTCGCGATGGCTTCCACTGCCCCCATGGTGAGCGTCGGGCACAGAGCAAAGGCCATGGAACCGGAGTTCCACATTTCCAGCGCAGCAACATTCAGCAGATGCGGCAGCGCCTGCCCGCCGAATTCTTCCGGCGCGGTCAGGCCGTTCCAGCCGCCTTCTGCCCAGCGGCGGTAGAGATCGGCCCAGCCATCCGGCGTGCGCACAGCGCTATCCACCAGCTTGGAGCCTTGTTTGTCGCCAATCTCGGCAAGGGGTGCGACCTCATCCGTGGCGAAACGACCGGCTTCATAAAGAATGGCATCGACGGTATCTTCGTCGAGATCACCGAACGCGCCGTCATCCAGTGCTGATTTGAGACCTGCCACATGTTTGAGCGTAAAAGCGATATCGTCGACCGGTGCGGTATACATCCTGCCTCCTCCCGAAGCGTCTGCCTGCAATACGATAGCCTTCGGGGCTAAATGATTTTTACGTAAACGTCAATTTGAAAAAGTTGCACTGCGATCAACTTCCCTGTCATCGCGTATTCATCGGCGGCCACTGCGCACAGCATTCGCTGCACTTGTAATCAAACTGTCACAAAACTCTGGTCTGCATGATATCGTCGCAAAAGCGGGATATTTTACCGCTGCCCGCCGCGATTGCCCGTTCAGGATAACGCCCATGGATATTCCGCATCCCGCCATTCCCGGTCTCGTCTGGGCCTATCGCTTTCGCCCCGGCATAGAGCCCTGCACCCGGCTTGCGCCGGATGTGCAACTGGCCGAGCTTCAGACGGAAGACGGTTTTTTCTGGCTACACCTCAATCTCGCAGATAGCCGGGTTGCCAGCTTTCTGGAGAACATGCAGGGGCTGGATGAGAGCATCAAAGGCAATCTGACGACCCATGAGACCCACCCCTCCATCGTGGTAGATGATGGTGCGCTTTATGGAACGTTGGTGGATTTCCAGCGCGAGTTCGATCAGGAAACCCGCGATATCGGCTGGCTGCATTTTGCGCTGGGTGAACGCTACATCATCACCACGCGCCTTCAACCGCTTCGCTCCGTGGATCGGCTGCGAGCCGCCATCGATAAGAACCCGAAGCGCTACTCCACGCCGTCCCATGTCTTTGAGGGGCTGGTGGCGGAATTTCAGCGCAGCCTGATTGCGCTCGTCATGGAAACGACAGAAGAGCTGAATGCCATCGAGGACTTCGTCTATGACAGCACCCCGCGCGATGAACGCCGCAGGCTTGCGCCAGTGCGCCGTACGGTCGTGCGCCTGCACCGGCATTTGCGCACGGTGCTGACCCTGATGCGCAGGGCGTCCGCGGCGGATGACGAGGAAATGCCTTTCGGCTTTGAAGAGATTGCTGCGCGGCTGACCGGCCGGCTGGAATCCATCGATCACGATGTCTATGCGCTTCAGGAGCGGGCGAGACTGTTGCATGAAGAAGTGGATTCGAAGCTCTCCTCCGAAACCAACCGACATCTCTATATTCTCTCTCTAATGACGGCGTTTCTTCTGCCGCCGACACTGGTCACCGGCTTCTTCGGCATGAACACCGGCGCCCTGCCCTTTACCGAAGGCACAAGCGGTACGATCTATGCGGCGAGCTTTATCGTGGCTTCGATCCTGTTTGCCTGGGTCATCCTGCGGCGGGTCGGCATCCTCTAAATGCAAAACGCCGCCCGGATGGAGCCGGACGGCGTTTCTCGCTTCAGGTAATCAATCAATCAGCCGTAGGGCGAATAGCAGGTCTGACGCGGGCCGTTGTAAGGCTGGAACGTGTTGCTATAGGCATCGTAAGAGCGGTAGCGACCGAAGCACCAGTTCACATGGCTCTGGCTGAGGCCAGCGCGGGGAGCCGCACGGTAGACCGGACGTGGGCGATATTCCGGCACTGGGCGGTAGACTTCACGCGGCTGGGCAAGCGCACCGCCAATGATCGCACCGGCACCGAAGGCCGCCAGTGGGAACCAATAACCATTGTGGTGGCGATAGCCAGGGCGATATTCGCGATAGCCACGGTGGCCACCGTAATAGCCCGGACGATAGTCACGACGGTAACCGCGATCACGCCAGTACTGAACATTCACCACGCCAGTGTCGGCCTTATCAACCGCAGGCGGAGTGACGGAAATGGGCATGGCCTGTGCAGGCACGACGGAGCCCGCAGCAGCGAGAACCGAGAAGCCGGCAGCCCAAATAGTTTTCATATAATTCTGCATCTGATTTCCTCCATCCACGGCCGGATACTCTGCCGGCACATTGTGAATAACGACGTTCTTCTTGTGTATTGGTTCCCACGAAATGCGGGATTATTTATATGTTATTAGATTATAAATGGCTATCTGAACCCAGCATTAACAACGTGTTCACACTAACTTGATGGCTCACAATAAATAAAATAGAGAAAGCCCGACATATGCCGGGCTTTCTTTGAAATCGTTCAGTTTATGGGGAAACGCACTGTCTGCGTGGGCCATTGTTCGGCTGGAACGTATTGTCAGACGCGCGGTAAGAACGGTAGCGGCTCGCACACCATTGCTGGTGGCTGCTGCCGTAAGACGGACGGGCCTGCGATGCTGCGCCACCGATGATCGCGCCTGTGGCGAATGCTGCGAGCGGGAACCAGAAGCCATTATGCTGACGGTAGCCACGGCGGTATTCGCGGTAGCCACGATGTCCGTTGTAATAGCCTTCACGCGAAGGACGGCGGAAGTCACGGTCGCGGTGACGGTAGGAACGGTCGCGATAGAAGCGGCGTTCGCCGTCGCGATACTGCACCTGCACGACATTCTCAGTCGATGCCTGAACAGGCTTCGGCATGGGAAGCGGGACCTGGAATGCCTGAGACGGCGTAAAGCTCGTCAAAACCATGATAAGAGCTGTAGCAACGCTCGTCTTGCGCAAATTCAGCATGAATTTCCTCCGTGTTATGACACTACGCGTTGAAACCGCGCTTCGATGATCAACTAACGGGAAAATTCGTTATTGGTTCCATTGTGCAAAATCGAACCAAGTATAATCACGCTTCTACTTGCACATCCGTCAGCGGGCGCGAGCAGCAGGCGAGGATATAACCTTCCTCGATGTCTTCATCGAGAATGCCGCCATTGTGGCTCATCTCGACTTCGCCCGAGAGCTTCAGTACCCGGCAAGTGCCGCATATGCCGGATTCGCAGGCAGCTCCGATGCGCACGCCAGCAGCACGCGCCGTCATCAGAATGGTCTGGCCCGGCTGGCATGGAACATCCTTGCCGGACAGGGTGAAGCCGATTTTGGCCAGCACTTCGCCATCGTCAGGCAGATCGCTTTCGCCAACCGCAAATGGCATGGCCGGGGAGAAGCTTTCCTGATGATAGCGCGCCATATCGAAGCCGGAGGCTTCCAGCATGGAGCGAATAGCGGCCATGAAGGGCTCAGGTCCGCAGCAGAACACGGTGCGGTCCATGAAATCATGCGACAGCAGCGCGATCTTTGCCTTATCCACCATACCCTTCAGCCCCGACCAGAGATCGGTACGTCCGCAGTTCTCGACAATGAAGCCCAGCGACAGGTTGGGCATGAAGCGGGCGAGATATTCCAGCTCATGTCGGAACACGATGTCGGATGGGGAGCGCGAGCAGTTGATGAAGGAGATATCGCTTTGCGGCGCGCGGTCGCTCATATCGCGCACCATCGACATCATCGGCGTGACGCCCGAGCCTGCCGAGATGAACAGATACTTGTCGCCCGGATGGCGCACATAGGAAAAGTCCCCCAGCGGCCCGAGCGCGCGAATGCGCATGCCGGGTTTGAGGTTATTGAACATCCAGCGCGTACCGATGCTGGTGGCCTGCGCCTTGACGGTGACGGCCAGCGCATAAGGACGCGACGGACTGGACGACAGCGTATAGGTGCGAAACAACGGCTCCGGCCCCACCGGCAGTTCCAGCGTCACGAACTGGCCCGGCAGATAGCGGAACCAGTTCGGGCCTTCGGAGCGAAACAGGAAGGTCATCACGTCAGGCGTTTCCGGCGTCACCGAAATGCATTCCAGCATATGGAGCTTGTCGCTCCACGGCTTCATTTCATCGATATGCTTGTATGTCGTCTTCATGTTGATCGCGGTCATGCGACAGCCGAGAGTTTTTGCTTATCGCCCGACAGACGGTCGATCATGAAATCGGAATACCAGTTGACGAACTGCATGACGCCACCTTCGTCTTCCATCGAATAGGGGCCGGGCTCATAGGCAGGCGAGCGGATGCCGAAGGCGTTCTCTTCGACGATGCGGCGGTCCTGATCGTTGGTCTCGTTCCAGACATGCGTCAGGTCTTCCAGATCGTAATCCACCCCCTCTACGGCATCCTTGTGCACCAGCCATTTGGTCGTGACCTGCGTTTCCTGCGGCCCCAGCGGCAACACGCGGAAGGAAATCAGGTGGTCGCCCAGGAAGTGGTTCCAGGTCGTGGGGTAGTGGAACAGAAGCAGTGCACCGATATGGTCGATGGTCACATCGTCAGACAGCGGGCGGCGCACGGCGCGCTTGCCGGACATGGTGTAGCTCTCGGCCTCGCCGATCAGCGGCATGCGGGCCACGCGGAACTGGCCCTTGGGGTCAATCTTGAAGCGGCTGGGCAGACCGGCGGCTTCGCAGCGCGCCCAGTGGCCGCCGATTTCCGGGTCGCTCGCGCCGCCATCTGTGCCGGTAACGCTGGGGTTTTCAGGGTAGGTGCGGCAGAGTTCCGGGTGGTTTGCGGCACAATGGTAGCACTCGCGGTTGTTTTCCCACACCAGCTTCCAGTTACCCTTTTCGATGATGGTGCTTTCATGGGCGACCTTGGCCTCCCAGATGCGGTGCGGCGCCATATAGGCTTCGACTTCGGCGCGCACCGGCGCAAAATCCATCGGCTCATTTGCCAGACAGATGAAGACGTAACCGGCGACGGTCTCGCAGGCGATTGGCTTCAGACCGAAGTTTTCCTTGTTGAAATCCTCGCCCATGTGGCGGGCAAACAGAAGCTTGCCATCCAGATCATAGGTCCACTGGTGATATGGACAGACGAGGCGGGCGGACTGGCCTTTCTGGCTGGTGCAGACGCGCGAACCGCGGTGACGGCAGGAATTGTGAAAGGCGCGGATGGTGCCATCCTTGCCGCGGACGATGACGACGGCATATTCGCCGATCTGCACGGTTAGATAGGTGCCAGCCTTCGGCACTTCGCAATCATGTGCCACGAAGAGCCAGTCGCGGTACCAGATGTTTTCCATGTCCAGCTGAAAATAGTCCTGATCCACGTAGAAAGGCTGCTCCAGCGTGAAGCCCTCACGACGGTTTTTCAGTTGGCGCAATACGGTTTCACGCAAATCCATGGCCATGTCCTCGAAAAGTCGCGGCGAGCTTCCAGTCCTATGCCGCTTCACACGGAATTATCTAACCATTCGCACCGCGTTTCAGCACCACATACAGCGACATCGGCTTCCGCATTGGCGACAATTTGCGACATGTCGCATAAAGGCAATAGCCCGTAATTTCGTTAGGAAAACAGCGGCTTATTCTCCGTTTACCGGAAAAATCCGTCGCAATATGACACGAAAGCCGCCGGTGCCAATCCTTAACATCTACCATGCCGCAACAAGGGATTTTTAACCCCCTTCCCGTAAAAACATGGGGACAGGCAACAGGAGTTCTCCCGATGGAGAAGGGAACGCAAATCCGCTACTTCGATGCGAACGCAGGCAAGGCGGCTCCGACACGTTCGAAAACCGCTCATTCGGATTTCCTGCGCACTGGCAAGATCGCCCGCTACGAAGAAAAGTGGGTTCCCCGCGAACCACGCTATCTGACGCATGATCAGGTTGCGGAAATCACCGGTCGCAAGCTTCAGGCTGCCGGAGAAATGACTCATTCCCGGCTTGATTCCTTTCACAGTTCGATCCGCTTTCCCAAAATGGTGTTTCACCGCACCATCGAAGAACTCCCGCATCTGGGCTATTGCCATGTAACGGCATCCCGCACCAGTTTCGATGCGAAGACACCGGTGCTGTTTTCCTTCTACTTTGCCAATTTCTTTTCCGAACTGTGCGGCGACGAGCAATTCTTCGAAAATATCGATCCGCGCCAGTCGCGCATGTATTTCGCCATCGCCATGGATATGGCCGGTGACAAAACGGTGCAGATCAACAAATCCGTGCACCGCGATGGTCTGCTGTTTCGCACCAGCGACCCGAAAATCGCACTGAAGAACGTGCTGATGCTGGGTACGCGCTCCAACGAAATGCGCAAGTTCATCCGCACACTCTAAGCCTGCGCCGCAAACGGCTTTCCAAGCCGGTTGAAAACCTCTAAAGCATGCCGCGCAAAACCGTGCGGAGCTTGTCAGCGACGCGCATCATTGGGTGCAGCATTTATGGCGCGTCATATTCACATCGAGCAGGACAGGCAGACGGCGCTTCGCGACGCCGTCGATGTGCTGTCGTCCGGCCATCCGGTCGCCATTCCGACAGAGACGGTCTATGGCCTTGCCGCCGATGCAACCAACCCCGTCGCCATTACCCGCATCTACGAAACCAAGGGCCGCCCGCAGTTCAACCCGCTGATCTGCCATATGGCCAACATCGCCATGGCAGAAAACTATGCGATCTTCGATCCGATCTCGCGCAAGCTGGCGGAAGCGTTCTGGCCGGGACCGCTGACACTCATCCTGCCGCTGAAACCGGAAAGCATGATCCATGCGCTAGCGACGGCGGGACTTGATACGGTCGGTATCCGCATTCCCAAGGGTTTCGCCAGTGACCTGATCGCCGCCTTCGGCAAGCCGCTGGCGGCTCCCAGCGCCAACAGTTCCGGCAAGATCAGCTCCACCAGTGCCGCCCATGTGGAGGCGGATCTGGGCGAGAAGGTCAGCCTAATCCTGGATGGCGGCTCGGCACCGGTTGGCGTGGAATCCACCATCGTCAAGGTAGAGGCCAACGGCACCGTGAGGCTGTTGCGGCCCGGTGGGCTCGTCGCAGGGGAGATCGAACGGGTCATCGGCCTCACGCTCATCCGCCCGGAAAAGGCATCCGCAACCATCGAAGCCCCCGGCATGCTGGCCTCACATTACGCGCCCGGCGCATCCGTGCGGCTGAACGCCGTCTCCGTCGAAAAAGGCGAGGCGCTGATCCGTTTCGGTGGCAAGCCTATTGCCGGGGAAGAAAGTGCCGCAATCGTTCTCGATCTCAGCGCCAGCGGCGATCTTGCGGAAGCGGCGACCAATCTCTTTGATCACCTCAAAACCGCCGATGCCAGCGGTGCTGGTAGCATCGCGATTACGCCCATTCCTGAGACAGGGCTTGGCGAAGCCATCAACGACCGGCTGGCCCGTGCCGCAGCCCCCCGCCCCTGACAAATCCCCGTGAGGACCTCATGACGACGATTGCTCTGCCCGATGATCTGATCCAGCGTTTCGTGACCATCGTCGGTGAGAAGAATGCCGTGCGCGATCAGGCCGATCTCGCCCCGCATCTGGTGGAAAATCGCGGCCTTTATAAAGGTGCCTCGCCGCTGCTGCTGAAACCGGCCACGACGGAAGAAGTCGCCGCCATCATGAAACTTGCCAGTGAAACCGGCACGGCCATCGTTCCGCAAACGGGTAACACCGGTCTTGTTGGCGGGCAGACGCCCCGCAGCGATGCCAGCGACGTCATCCTGTCACTGGAGCGCATGAGCCGCGTTCGCGACATCGACCCCGTCGCCAATGTCATCGTCGTGGATGGCGGCTGCATTCTGGATACGGTCCATCAGGCTGCTGACAAGGTAGAGCGGATGTTCCCGCTTTCGCTCGGTTCGCAAGGCTCCTGCCGCATCGGCGGAAACCTCGCGACCAATGCGGGCGGCACCGCCGTTCTGGCCTATGGCAATATGCGGCAATTGTGCCTCGGCCTTGAGGTCGTTCTGCCGACCGGTGAAATCTGGAACGGCCTTCGCCGCCTGAAGAAAGACAATACGGGTTACGATCTGCGCGATCTTTTCATCGGCTCGGAGGGCACGCTCGGTGTTATCACCGGTGCCGTGCTGAAACTCTTCCCGAAGCCTAAAGGCCATCAAGTGGCCTTTGCCGGTCTCAACTCGCCAGCAGATGCCCTTACCCTGTTCGATCGCGCCTCGACGCTGTGCGGTGCGGCGCTGACCGGCTTCGAACTGATGCCGCGCATTGGCATCGAGTTCACCGCAAAGCACATTCCCGGCGTGCGCGATCCCTTGGAAACGCCGCATCCGTGGTATGCGCTGATCGACGTCTCGACCTCTGACACCGCAGAAACGGCGCAGACAATGATCGAAACCCTGCTGGAGCAAGGTTTTGAAGCCGGTATCGTGCAGGATGCGGTGATTGCCGCCTCCGAAGCGCAGCGTCAGGCACTGTGGCACATGCGCGAGAGCATGTCCGATGCGCAAAAGCCGGAAGGCGGCTCCATCAAGCATGACGTGTCCGTGCCTGTTTCGAAAATCCCTGACTTCATGGCGGAAGCCGAAGCTGGCGTGTTGCAGGCCATTCCCGGCGCGCGCATCTGCGCCTTCGGTCATCTGGGCGATGGCAATATCCATTACAACATCTCCCAGCCAGTTGGTGCGGACAAGGCCGAGTTCATCGCCCGCTGGCGCGAGATCAACCACATCGTCCACGGGATCGTGCTTTCCCACGGCGGTTCGATATCTGCCGAACACGGCATCGGTCAGTTAAAACGTGACGAGCTTGCCGATATCCGCCCCGGTATCGAAATGGACCTGATGCGCCGAATCAAGATAGCCTTCGACCCGGCGGGTGTCATGAACCCCGGCAAGGTTGTTAAAATATAGGACTCAACACCAAAACCGTCATACCGGGCTCGACCCGGTATCCAGTGCGATCAAGTCTCTGATCGCAAAAGACTCTTCCGCGTCGCAAACCCTGTGCTGCATCATATTGGCTCAAAGGCCGGTATCACGGAAGAGATTGAGCGCCGCTGCGCATCCGATCACAAATTCCCCGCTGACCACCTAATCCCCGCTCATTTTTGGCTTTCAGCTTTTTGGCAATTGTCGAAACCGACTTCCCCTGCGCAACGTAGTTCAAACGCAGGGGTTGCGCGGCAGCAATGCCGTGCACCGCAACCAAACGGGGTGACGGGGATGGGCAATATTGCTGTGCGCGCTGGCTCAAAGGCCTGCGTATCAATTCAGGAATTCGAAACCCTATCAGGCTGCGTTTTGCTAACCATTTGGGAATGCAAAGTTTTCTTAACCTCGATTTTTAAGCTGTATCGAACAAGCGCCCGCTATCTTCTCCCTATCAGAGGACGAAAAGTCCCGGACGAGACCATGAAACGGCTCTCAGGTAAAACAAGGATAGCATGATATGACCAACACTGTTCTGAAGCCCGAATGGGCAGGCGCTACTCTCCGGTTAGACCCAACGCGGTTTCCGCAGCAGCTCACCTACGGTAAGGACAAGGGTTCAGCCGATGTCGCTATCACGCTCGACGAGCGCGGCGCAGTCCTTCGCAAAGTTTTGAACTCCAGCGGCCTTCCGCTTTCTTTCGCGCTTCCGGCACGCGCCTTCAAGGGTGTTGCTGCCCGCGCCATCGACCATGGTGACGGACAGGTCACCGTGACGCTCGAACTTCACCACGACGATCCAGACCTCTGCATTCCGCTGCTGGTGGCGCACGACCTGTGCGACATCGCTGCCGATTGGCGCAGCTGGTCGGAAAAGTATCGCATTCCCATGCTGATGGTCGAAGCAGATGGCGTTGCCCGTCCGCTGGAAGATCATCTCGGCAATGTCCGCACCGAGACCACCCGCCCGCGCCGCCGTCATTCCTATTTCGCAGACCGCCGCCCGCGCTTCCTTGTGCGCCGCAGCACCGGTTCGCTGGGCATGACCATGCGCATTCAGGGCAAGGAAATCATCGCCCGCAGCTGATCCACCATGCTGCGGATAAAAGAAAAACCCGGCGCGTTGAAAGACGCAGCCGGGTTTTTCGTATCAGCCAATCACCAGCGGCAAAAGCAGACCGGCAAAAATCAACAGCCCAACACGGTTGTTGGATTTGAACAGCGCCAGGCATTGTTCGACATTATTGATATCCAGCACCTTTACCTGCCGAAACAGCAGGAAGGCGGAAACGAAGAGGCCAAGATAGCCGATCCAGTTAACACCCGCCATCAGGAACGCCAGAAAGATGAAGACCAAGGCTGTGCCATAAAGACCGATCAGCCAGCCATGTGTCCTGTCTCCGAACAAAAGCGCGGTGGAACCGATGCCGGCTGCCGTGTCGTCTTCTCGATCCTGATGGGCGTAGATTGTGTCATAACCGATCGTCCAGGCGATAGCACCGACGTACAGCAGAACCGGCGAGACGGATAGCGACCCGAATTGACCCGCCCAGCCCATGAGCGCGCCCCAGGAAAAGGCAAGGCCGAGAAAAAACTGCGGCCAGTTGGTGAAGCGCTTGGCGAAGGGATAGATCGCCACGAAGACCAGCGACGACAGGCCGACGAGAATGGCAAAACTGTTGAAGCACAACAGCACCGCAAGCCCGACCAGCGCCTGAATGACAATGAAAATCTTCGCCTGTTCACGGCTGACCCGGCCGGATGGCAGGGGCCGTGAGCGGGTGCGCGCCACCGCCATATCGATCTTGTGATCGACCAGATCATTATAGGTGCAGCCCGCACCGCGCATGGCGACCGAACCGGCAAAAAACAGGAAGAGATGAAAGAGCAGAAGGCTCCATGAGAAGGTGCCGAGATGCATCGCGGCATTGGCCGCCATCGCCGCCGACCAAAAGCACGGCCACATCAGCAATTCCCAGCCGATGGGGCGGTCCCAGCGGGCCAGTTGCGCATAGGGCCAAAGGGTCCTCGGCAACATCCGATAGACCCAATTGTTGGATGGCGCGTCAGAGACGCGGCCGGAAAGATCGCTTTGGTCAACCATGCCAGCGTTCTACGCTTGGCATTTACGAAGCGTCAAGCAAAAGCGATCAGACGGCTCTCAGAGGCCGAAGCCGAACTTGTAGCTGGCCTGAACGCCGACCACGAACTGGTTTTTGGAGCCGCGCTCGCTGACCAGCGTGCTGTCGCCCGCATCACCCATCAGGCGGCGATATTCGGCAAAGGAACCGATCTCTGCCTTCTCGGTGACTTTCCAGTTGATGGCCGCACCGACGCCCACCGAATGCAGGCCGCCATCCGGCGAATAGGGCGAAGGTGCACCGGCTGCGAACTGCGCGGAATCGACGCCGTAATAGCGCTCATTGTATTTTTTGGTGACCCATGTGGCACGCGGGCCAGCCGAAATCTGAATATCCGGCGTCAGATCGGTAAAGACGTCGGCAGACAGATCGGCCACGATACCCGTGTGGCTGCGAATGCCCTGGCGCGCTTCACCGCGAATGCGCAGCCAGTCAGTGGGATAGGCTTCGGCAAAACCGCCGACTTCCGCGCCCCATTTGATGGAGCGCATGCCGGTCAGATCACGGGAATCGCCTGAATCGCGCGATGGCACGAACCGGCCTGCAATACCCATGCTGATCGGGCCATTGTCGAGAAGGGCGACCGACGCACTGTCGTTCTGCGAGGTGAAACGGGCACCCTGCCCTGCACGACCGAGAGCGATGATGGGTGCGAAACGGAATTCGTTCTTGTTATCACCCTGATATTTCGGTGCGGAAAACCCTTTTCCACCCAGCTTCAAATACCAGTCGCCGGAAAACCAGCCATCAGCCGAGGCTTGGCCAGCGGCAAAAAGCGAAAACACACAGGCGGCAATCACCGTCTTTGAACTGACCATAACAAGACCCCGAAAAACGCAATACATTGGAGGTCTGTAGAATTAGAGAGATTCCGTTTCCATCCTGTTAACCAGCAGGGCGAAATCTGGACGCCTTTGCGGCTTTTTAAAAGCTCACCTTTTCCAGCGGTGGTCGCGTCTTCTCGAATTCCAGCAATCGCGCCTCGTTTTTGGCAATATAGTCGCGATTATCAGGCACCACATCTCCGCGTTTGGCCAACTGAATCTGGAAAATGTGGAAGTTCTCATGCGTGAAGGCCATTTCTGACCCGGCCAGATAGAACTCCCACATGCGGAAGAAACGTTCGTCATAAATGGCAACCGCCTCTGCCTTGTTCGCCACGAACCGTTCGCGCCATTTGCGCAGCGTATGGGCGTAATGCATCGGCAGGATTTCGATATCCCGCACCAGCAGGCCCGATTTTTCCACCGCTGGCAAAACCTCTGCCAGCGAGGGGATATAGCCGCCGGGGAAAATATATTTTTCGATGAAGGGATTGGTCGCTAGCGCCGGATAGGGCTGACCGATGGAATGCACCACCATCACGCCGTTTTCATCCAGCAATTCCGCCGCCTTGCTGAAATATTCGCGGTAATGGGTTGGCCCGACATGTTCGAACATGCCAACCGAAACGATGCGGTCAAAAGGTTGCGCGGCAGACAGATAGCGGTAATCCTGCAATTCGAAACGCAGCTTATCCGCCAGCCCGCGTTTCTGCGCCCGGTCGCGTGAGACCCGCAACTGCTCTTCGCTCAGCGTAATACCTGTCACATCCACATCGGAGCTTTCGGCCAGATACATGGCCATACCGCCCCAGCCGGAGCCGATTTCGAGAATGCGCTGGCCTGGTTCCGGCATCAGCTTGGCCGCGATGTGCCGCTTCTTGGCGACCTGCGCTTCGTACAGGCTGATGCCCGGCGGGTTGAAATAGGCGCAGGAATATTGCCAGTCCTCGTCCAGAAACAGATCGAACAGCTTGGCACTGAGATCGTAATGGTGTGCGACATTGTCCTTGTTGTGATTGACCGGCAGATGCATCTTGATGCGGGCCGCGATAATGCGCGCCATGCCGCGCCAGATCATGCCGAAAGTCAGGGCTTCGCTCAGCGTGTTGCTTTTGATCAGCGCCAGAAAGTCATAGATGTCGCCTTCAACGACAGCCATGCGCCCTTCCATGAACATTTCCGCTAACTTCAGCGCGGGATCGGCGGCAATCTCGTCCATCGCCGCATCATCGGTAAAGTTGAGGCCGACCCGTTTTCCCGTGCCATCACCGTAAACCTGCAGCCCTCCCGGGCCGGTAACGACCAGATTGCCGGTCTTGACTATTTTTCCAAGCAGAGCATGCAAAGACGAGGCCATTTCACCCCCAATAAGCTAAGTCTCACTTATCAATTGAATGCTAAGCTACCGCTTTCATGCAAAGTTTCAAGCGGGGGTATTTTCAAAAATATTGAATGATTTCAGATTGGTTTTTTGGGTTGTTTTGGGGTTGAAGGATGGAAAGGGTGGTGGGTGTGGCTTACCCCCCTCTGCCCTGCCGGGCATCTCCCCCACAGGTGGGGAGATCGACTCGTGGATAGTTCGCGGCCATCTCGAACGCTGCGGCTGAGTGGGGGCCGTGCGCCCAGCCAATCTCCCTCCTTGTGGGGGAGATGCCCGGCAGGGCAGAGGGGGGTAAGCCACACCCACTTCCCTCTCAATCCGCGTCCCGCACACCCTGAAAGAAGGCGTTTCACCCCTCACCGCTTCTTCATCGCCTCAGCCAAAGCCGCCGCCAATGCCCCACCGGGTTGCGACGTATCGTTGCGCGTCTGCGGCTTTGCACTAGCATGCCGCATGGCGTTAGCGTTGCCCTTTTCGCGCATCGGCTGCGGAGCCGCCTCCCCACCATCCTTGCGCATGGTCAGCCCGATGCGCTTGCGCTTCACGTCCACTTCCACCACGCGGACCTTCACAACGTCGCCAGCCTTCACCACCTCATGCGGGTCTTTGATGAAGCGGTCTGCAAGCTGCGAGACGTGAACGAGGCCGTCCTGATGCACGCCGATATCCACGAAAGCGCCGAAGGCGGCGACATTCGTCACCGTGCCTTCCAGCACCATGCCGGGTTTCAGGTCGGTGATTTCATCCACACCATCGGCAAAGGTCGCAGTCTTGAAGCTCGGGCGCGGGTCGCGGCCCGGCTTTTCCAGTTCGGCAATGATGTCCTTGACGGTCGGCAGACCGAACTGCTCATCGATGAACTGTTTCGGGTCCAACGACTTCAACGCCGCGCTATCACCCATCACCGAACGCAAGTCACGGCCACAGGCGGCGACGATCTTCTTGGCAACACCATAGGCTTCCGGGTGCACGGAGGACGAATCCAGCGGCTCCTTGCCATTGGGAATGCGCAGGAAGCCCGCGCATTGTTCGAATGTGCGCTGTCCCAGACGCGGAACCTTCAGCAGTTCCTTGCGGCTAGCGAAGGGCCCTGTCTGGTCGCGGTGCAGAACGATGGCGTCGGCAATCGATGCGCCAAGGCCGGAAACCCGCGACAGAAGCGGAGCCGACGCCGTGTTGAGATCGACGCCGACAGCGTTCACCGCATCTTCCACGACAGCGTCCAGCGAGCGCGAAAGCTTGCCCTGATCGACATCGTGCTGGTACTGGCCAACACCGATGGACTTGGGCTCGATCTTCACCAGTTCCGCCAGCGGGTCTTGCAGACGGCGGGCGATGGAGACGGCACCGCGCAACGAAACGTCCAGATTGGGGAATTCGGCAGCGGCACTGGCCGAGGCGGAATAAATCGACGCACCGGCTTCCGAGACGATAACCTTGGTGGGCTTTGCGCCGGTCAGTTGGCCCAGCATGTCCGCCACCAGACGTTCCGTTTCACGGCTGCCAGTGCCGTTGCCGATGGAAATCAGCTCGACATTGTGCTTGCGGATCAGGCTTGCGAGTTCCGCCTGCGTGCCGCGAATATCGTTTTTGGGCGGGAATGGGTAGACAGTGGTGGTCTCCAGCAGCTTGCCGGTGCCATCCACAATCGCCACCTTGACGCCGGTGCGGATGCCCGGATCGAGACCCATGGTGGCGCGCGAACCGGCGGGGGCTGCCAGCAGCAAATCCTTCAAGTTACGGGCAAAGACGTGGATGGCCTCTTCTTCCGCCCGCTCGCGCAATTCGCGCATCAGGTCGAGCGAAAGCGACATGGAAAGCTTCACGCGCCATGTCCAGCCCGCGACTTCCATCAGCCACACATCAGCCGGACCAGCGCTGCGGATATCGAAGGCGCTGGCAATGGTGCGCTGCGCCGGTTTGACGGGTGATGGATCATCCGCATCGACATCGATCGTCAGCGTCAGCACTTCCTCATTCCAGCCGCGCAGCATGGCGAGCGCGCGGTGGCCCGGCACGGTGGCCCATTTTTCGGAGTGCTCGAAGTAATCGGAAAATTTCTCGCCCGCCGCTTGCTTGCCGTCCACGACCTTGGCGCGGAAGGTGGCGTTGTGGCGCATGTAATCACGCAGCCGCTTCAAGAGATCGGCATTCTCAGTCATGGTTTCGGCCACAATGTCGCGTGCGCCTTCGAGCGCCGCCTTCACATCCGCGACCTCGCCCTGAACATAGGCCTGCGCCAGCTTGGCCGGATCGGCGGCGTGATCATCCCAGATGGCCTGTGCCAGCGGCCCGAGTCCTCGCTCACGGGCAATCTCGGCACGGGTGCGGCGCTTGGGCTTGTAGGGAAGGTAAAGGTCTTCGAGTTCCGCCTTCGTCGTGGCCGAGACGATCTTGACCATCAGCTCATCGGTCATCTTGTCCTGACCGGTGATGGAATCGACAATCGAGGCGCGGCGGGCGTTGAGTTCGCGCAGATAGGACAGCCGTTCCGCCAGCGTGCGAAGCTGGGTATCATCAAGCCCGCCGGTCACTTCCTTACGATAGCGGGCGATGAAGGGAACGGTCGCACCTTCATCCAGCAGCGCAATCGCCGCCTTGACCTGTTCGGCGCGGGCATTGATCTCGGAAGCGATTGTCGGGGCGATGCGGGCATTATCTGCGGACATATGGTTCTCTGAACTGTTTTAAAAATCTGCCCGAACATAGATGCTGATTATGGCATGACAACAAGAAGCTTCCGCGATTCCACAGAAAAGCATGGGTTGCGCTTGACCTTTCAGCCCTTGGCCCTTAACGCCCCAGCATCACGAGAAAACGCGAGATGACAGGGGTGTCGACCATGAATGTTCTGTTGATCGGTTCCGGCGGACGCGAACATGCGCTGGCATGGAAAATCGCCCAGTCTCCCCTGCTGACGAAGCTCTATGCCGCCCCCGGCAACCCCGGCATTGCCGACCATGCGACGCTGGTTAACTTCAACGTGGAAGATCATCCTGCGGTCATCGCCTTCTGTCAGGAGAATTCCATCGACTTCGTGGTCGTCGGACCGGAAGCACCACTGGTCGCCGGACTTGCGGATGATCTGCGCGCCGCTGGCATAGCCACCTTCGGCCCGTCCAAGGCCGCAGCACAGCTTGAGGGCTCCAAGGGCTTCACCAAGGATTTATGCGCCCGTTATGACATCCCAACCGGCGCCTACCAGCGCTTCAAGTCTGCCGAACCGGCTAAGGCCTATGTGCGCGAACAGGGTGCACCCATCGTCATCAAGGCGGATGGTCTGGCGGCTGGCAAGGGCGTGACGGTTGCGATGACGGAAGCCGAGGCGCTTGCCGCGATTGACGAATGCTTTGACGGCGCGTTTGGCGCCGCCGGTGCGGAAGTCGTTGTCGAAGCCTTCCTGGATGGCGAAGAAGCAAGCTTCTTTTGCCTTTCCGATGGCAAAACCGCTCTGGCGCTGGCCACTGCGCAGGACCACAAGCGCGTGGGCGATGGCGATACCGGCCCCAACACCGGCGGCATGGGCGCTTACTCCCCTGCCCCGGTCATGACACCCGAAATGGTCGAGCGAACGATGAAGGAGATCATCGAACCGACGATCAAAGGCATGGCGCAGGATGGCAACCCGTTTTCCGGCGTTTTTTTTGCGGGCCTGATGATCACCGCCAAAGGCCCTGAACTGATCGAATACAATGTCCGTTTCGGCGACCCTGAGTGTCAGGTGCTGATGATGCGCCTGAAGAGCGACCTGCTGCCCATCCTCTATGCCACGGCCACCGGCACGCTGGATCGGGTGACCGCAGAATGGCGCGACGATGCGGCGCTGACCATCGTTCTCGCCTCCAAGGGCTACCCTGCGTCTTATGACAAGAACACGCCGATTGACCATGTCCCAGATGCACGCGAAGGCGCCAAGGTGTTTCATGCTGGCACGGCGCTGAAAGACGGCCAATTGGTTGCCACCGGCGGTCGCGTTTTGAACGTGACGGCCTTCGGCAAGACCGTAACGGAAGCCCAAGCCCGTGCCTACGCCCTCGCCAAAGAGGTAAAATGGGACAATGGTTTCAACCGCAGCGACATTGGCTGGCAGGCCGTGGCCCGCGAAAAACAAGATCGATAGCACCGGATTTCGTTCAATATTTACCAAAATTCCTGACCCTATGGAAAGGAAGTTCCGGTAAAATCCCACCCGTCAACGCAGCAGAATGGCTGTGGGAAACGGGGGTTTTTATGCGCAAGATTTTGCTGACAGTGACAATCGTGCTGGCAAGCAGTTCTGCCATGGCTTCCTCCATCGAAGTCATCCGCGGAAACCGCGCTGCAAACCACAGCGTCATTTCCGTTCAATGCGAAGCCTGCCCACCGGCCAAGGTTAAGCCGCGCGCGGAAACCGCCCCCACACTGGCACCTGGCACGCAGGATATTTCCATTCGTGATGTCCATGGAAAGAAGCAGATCGTGCGCCGCGAAGCTTGGCTTGGCGGTTCGCCCGTGACCTATGTCAGCAACAATCCCGCATGGCTTCCATCCGAAGATGCCAATGCCGTGGCCGCCGAACAGCCAACGACCATCGATGCGCTGGTCAAGACTTCCGCCGTGGAAAACGTCATCAACAATGAGGCCGTCATTCCCGTGGCCGCAGACACGACCACGCCATTATCGCTGGATGGCCTGACTTTGCGCCAGTCTCAACAATAAATGCGAAAGCAACCATCCAGAGTCACGTTCGAATATTATCGGCAACTAACGATGGAAGAAATTTGTCATATTTCTGACAAAACGCAAATTATTTTCTCCAGACCCTTCGTTGTCGGGTAAAACTTAAATATTTATTCAAATTTCTAAAGCTTCATCTGTCGCAGATGGTGCGATGATATGCACCTGTATTGCGCATCAGGCGCTTATTCCTAGAAGATTTCAAAATCGTCCTGCTGCACCCTTGCAGCGGCGCTGTAGCCCTGTGAGCTCTTATGAAAAATTTGCCGATTTCCCGACAATTGATCCTGCTTGTGGTGGCGCTGATGGCGGCATTTACCCTTGCGACCTACTTCCAGATCAGATCGTCCGTCAACGCCATTTATGAAGAGCGCTATGGAATGCTGCGCACGCAGGTGCAGTCCTCCATCTCCATCCTGCAATCCTTCTACGACAAGGAAAAGGCTGGCACGTTGACCCGCGAGCAGGCCATGGCACAGGCCTTCGCAATCGTCACCGCCATGAAATACACGCCTGACGGCTACATGTTCGGCTATGATTACGATGTGAAGATGCTGTTTCACCCGGAAGCCAAGCGCGTCGGGCAAAGCTACAAGGGCAAACCGGACAGCCAGGGCTTCAACTACCGCGACGAACTGGTTCGTCTGGGCCGCGCGGGCGGCGGCGAAACCAGCTTCTATGGTCCCAAGCCAGGCGCGGAAGGCGACAATTTTCTGAAAAGCTCTTACGCCATGGCGTTCGAGCCTTGGCAGGTCGTGGTCGTGACAGGCGTTTACGTCGATGACCTTCAGGCACAGGTTCGCTCCACCATCATCAACGCCATCTCGGTTGGCGTCGGCGTGTTTCTGCTGGGCCTTGCCGCTGCCTGGGTGGTTATTCGCGGCATCTCCAGACCGCTTGATGACCTGCACAAGGCGCTGGGCGAAGTCGCGAACGAGAATGTCGATCTGGCCATTCCCCACACCGGCATGAAGAACGAAATCGGCCTGATGGCCAAAGCAACCCAGGCGCTGCAACAGAAGGTGCGCGAGCGCCACATGATGCAGCAGCGTCAGGAAGAGCAGCAATTGCAGCTGGACAGCGAGCGCCAGACCAATCTCGACATGCAGCGCGACGAAGCAGCCCTTCAGGCCCGCGTCGTCGCAACCATCGGCTCTGCACTGGAACAGCTGGCGCAAGGCGACCTGACGGTTCGCTGCCACGATCTGGGCTCCCGCTACGCCGACCTGCGCGACAATTTCAACGAAGCGCTCTCGCAGCTGGATGCGGCCATGGCCAAGGTCAACGCCAAGAGCATCGATATCGGCGGTTCCAAGGATGAAATCCGCAAGGCCTCCAACGAACTTTCGCAGCGCACGGAGCGGCAGGCTGCAAGCCTTGAGGAAACGTCGGCGGCGCTGGACGAGCTTACGGTTGCCGTGCGCCAGACCGCAGATGGCGCATCGGAAGCATCAAAGCGCGTAACCTCGATCAGCACAGATGCGAACCGCAGCGACCAGATCGTGGAAGAAGCCATCGGCGCGATGAGCGGCATCGAACAATCAGCCGAAGAGATTTCCAAAATCATCGGCGTCATTGATGACATCGCCTTCCAGACCAACCTTCTGGCTCTGAATGCGGGCGTGGAAGCCGCCCGTGCGGGCGAAGCAGGCAAGGGCTTTGCCGTCGTTGCCCAGGAAGTGCGCGAACTGGCCCAGAAATCCGCAGCAGCAGCCAAGGAAATCAAGACGCAGATCGCCCGCTCCTCGACGCAGGTGGAAAATGGCGTTCGTCTGGTGGGCGAGGCAGGCGATGCGCTGAAACGCATCTCCAACCAGATCAAATCTTCGAGCGAAATCGTTAGCAAGATTGCCCATTCGGCTGCCGAGCAGGACAGCACACTGCGCTCCATCTCGTCGTCGCTCAACCAGCTGGATGCCGCCACCCAGCACAATGCCGCGATGGCCGAAGAAACCACGGCCTCTGCCGAGGCACTGGCCGCCGACACGGAGGAACTGCTGAACCTCATCCGCACCTTCCGCGTCTCCAGCTCGCAGAATGGCAGCCTGCACGGCATGGCGCAGCAGATGCGGATGGCAAGCTGATCGCTTAGCGGGATATTTTTAAATGGACGCCGGGGAGAGATCCTCGGCGTTTTTTCATGGGTAGGTGCTGGGCGGCCGACCTATGGAGCACAACCCTATCTTCCGTCATACCGGGCTTGACCCGGTACCCAGCAGCGCCGCGTCTGCGGTGCGAAAGACTCTTTCAACCCAATGACTTGGGTCGCCTGGATCCCGCATCAAGTGCGGGAAGACGGAACTTAAGGTGACCGCACGAGCTACCACTTCTCGGCACAGGTCCGCCCTCACTTACCCCCGCCGCGCCGCTTCGATCTTCGCCACATCGATCTTCTTCATCGTCATCATGGCCTCGAAAGCCCGCTTCGCCTCCTCGCCACCCGCGGCTATTGCCTCCATCAGCACACGCGGGGTGATCTGCCAGGAAATGCCCCATTTGTCCTTGCACCAGCCGCAATCACTCTCCTGCCCGCCATTGCCGACGATGGCGTTCCAGTAGCGGTCGGTTTCTTCCTGATCTTCCGTTGAAATCTGGAAGGAAAAAGCTTCGGTGTGCTTGAACATAGGGCCGCCGTTCAGGCCGATGCAGGCGACACCGGCGACGGTGAACTCCACGGTCAGCACATTGCCTTCCTTGCCAGCGGGGTAATCACCCGGCGCGCGATGCACGGCCGTCACTGCGCTATCTGGAAACACCTGCGCATAAAAGCGGGCAGCAGCTTCCGCATCCTTGTCATACCAGACGCAAATCGTATTCTTGGCCATCGTGCATCCCTCCCTGAATTTTATATGGCAGGCAGATTATGCAGCAGAAACGGCGACGTTCCTAGTCAGATGGCGAAGACCGCTCTGTCGCTGCGACAAGCGCATCGATGTCCGTGTCCGAAAAAACTGCGATGCCCGCCTGCTGAAACAATGCAGCGGTGACGCCATTGCCCGCATGTTTGCGGCCCGAAAAAGAGCCGTCATATACCGCGACTGACCCGCAGGACGGACTGCCATCGATCAACAACGCGTATTGGCAGCCATTGTCCTTGGCGAAAGCCAGCGCCTTTTCCGCTCCCGCAATGAACTGCGCCGTCACATCACCGCCGGTGATTTCGATCACCCGGGCGCGGCCCTCCAGCACATCGAGCCCGGAGGCCCCACCCTCGATTTCCGCAGGCGGACGCGGCACCGGCATGCCACCCGCCATCTCCGGACAGATGGTCACCAGCCTGCCCTCGTTTTTCCATCGCTCGATGGCCGGATGCGAAAGAGGCTTGCCCTTGCCGTCGTAACGTACGGCATGGCCGAGGAGGCAGGCGCTGATGAGAATTTTAGTAGGCTGATCGTTAGATGTTTTCACGTGCGGCTAGCCCCCCTCTGCCCTGCCGGGCATCTCCCCCACAGGTGGGGAGATCGACCGCGGATAGCGTTCGACCATCTCGCACGTTGCGAACGCGTTTCGTGGTGTCGGTGCGGATGAACCGCAGAGCGTCCGCCCAGCCAATCTCCCTCCTTGTGGGGGAGATGTCCGGCAGGACAGAGGGGGGTGAGCCACACGCACAACGCCCCCTTTATCCAACTCATCCACTGATCTTCGAGAAGTCCGCAACCGTCCCCGTCGCTTCGCGGATGGCCTTGAGCAGGGCAAGGCGATTGGCGCGGATGGAGTTGTCTTCGTCGTTGACCAGCACGTCCTCGAAGAACTTATCGACCGGTGCGCGCAGCGTCGAGAGCGCCTGCATGGCGGCACGGAAGTCTTCCGCCTCGACTGCCTTGGCGGCATCGGCAGAGGCGGTCTTGATGGCAGCAAAGAGCGCCTTTTCGGCGTCGAGCTTCAGCAGCTCCTCCGAAACGCTGTTCGCTACCACGGTGCCCTTCTTTTCTTCCGCAGCCAGAAGCTGGGTGGCGCGTTTGGTGCCGGCCAGAAGGTTGATGCCATCCTGATCCGTCACGAAAGCCGTCAGCGCTTCGACCCGACGGGCGACCATGAGGAGATCGTCGGTCTCAGGCGTGAGCACGGCTTCGATGAGATCGTAGCGGGCGCCGAGATCGCGGAGGTAGACTTTCAGGCGATCGTGGAAGAAGGAGAGGAGAGCCCTTCTTTGATCAGCGAATGACTCATAATTCCCCGCAAGTGCTGTTTCTTTACCGGTGTCCTGACGTCGAGTTAAGGAAAAAGCATTCTCATCGGCGAACTCGAAAGGCTCCGAAGTAATTTTATTGTCTTCACGAACAAAAACGGCCTCAGCTTGAATTTTCTTAAATATCTCTTTTTGAGATAGGTAGATCATTGCTAAAATAGGCAGCCGAATATTCCGCTCCAAAATCATCCGCACCACACCTAAAGCCGCGCGGCGCAGCGCAAACGGGTCTTTCGAACCCGTAGGCTTTTCATCGATGGCCCAGAAGCCGACGAGGGTGTCGAGCTTGTCGGCGAGTGCCACGGTGAGGCCAACCTTATCTTCGGGCAGGCGGTCAGAAGGACCATTGGGCTTCCAATGATCTTCGATCGCGGCGGCGACTGATGATGGTTCACCCTGACGCGCTGCGTATTTGCGGCCCATAAGACCCTGCAATTCAGGGAATTCTCCGACGGCTTCGGTGCGCAGGTCGGCCTTGGCCAGAACCACAGCGCGATCTACGAGGGCTGCATCGGCACCGATCACCGGGGCAAGCTGCTTGGCCAGTTCGCGGATGCGGGCGACGCGTTCGCCCTGCGTCCCAAGCTTGGCGTGGAATGTGACGTTCAGCGCATCGAGCTTGGCCATGCGCTGATCTAGCGGCTTTTTCAGATCAAGGTCGAACTTTGCGGCGGAATCTTTCAGCGTCTCAAGGTCCGGCAGATCGCCCTGATCACGGGTCCAGAAATGCTTGGCATCCGACAGGCGGGCGCGCACGACCTTGCCGTTGCCGTGCATGATTTCCTTGCCGCCATCCTTGGCTTCGATGTTGGAGACCAGAATGAAGCGATTGGACAGGCCTTCCGTCGCGCCTTGAGGGCGGGTAACGAAACATTTCTGGTTGGTCTTGATTGTCAGGCGGATGATTTCGGCGGGGATTTCGAGGTAATCTTCCTCAAACGTGCCGATCAGCACCTGCGGCCATTCCACGAGGCCGGAGACCTCTTCCAGAAGGCCTTCGTCTTCCACAAGGTCGAGGCCGTTGGCGAAAGCCAAGTCCTTGGCATCGTGCAGAATGATGTCCTTGCGGCGCTCCGCATCCAAGATGACCTTGGCCTTTTCGAGGCTCGATACATAGTCCTCGAAGCGGCGCACGGTGATGGCCTCAGGCGCGTGGAAACGGTGACCATAGGTCACATTGCCGGCCACGATGCCATCGATCTCGAAGGGAATGACCTGCGTTTCGTCATGTTCGGGGCCGAACAGGCAGACGATGGATTGCAGCGGGCGCACCCAGCGAAGGCTCTCCGAACCCTTGCCCTCGATGCCGCCATAGCTCGAACCCTTCGGCATGGAGGCCGGGCCGGAGCGCATGGATTTTGGCCATGCAAAGCCCCTGATGATGCCGGGCATCACTTCGGCAATGATCTCTTCTGCCGCACGACCGGGCTTGTTGACGATGGCGATATAGAAATCACCCTTCTTCGGGTCGGACACGACCTGCGCCTGCGAAATATCGCTGAGACCCGCGCCACGCAAAAAGCCCTCGATGGCCTTTTCATTGGCATCCGTGCGGGGGCCTTTCTTTTCTTCGCGCACATCGGCAGAGCGCGCATTCAGCCCGCGAATATCCAGCGTCAGGCGGCGCGGCGTCCAATATTCGCGCGCACCCTCATAGGTCAACCCTCGTTCCACCAGCGCATCAGTGACAAGCTTCTTCAAATCACCAGCCGCCTTGCGCTGCATACGGGCGGGGATTTCCTCGGAGCGAAGTTCGAGCAGAAGATCAGGCATATCTATTTTCCGGTGTCATGGATTTTCATTGGCCTCTGCTAGCAAAATTTGCGGTGGGTGCACAATGGTAATATCAGTTGCGTCATCTTGGGCGCGCGTGGCGAAGGGCGCCTCACCCTCCGCCCTCATGCTGAGGTGGCGCGTAGCGCCCTCGAAGCATCCGCCGCACACTCTGTGGTCTCATCCCGCTACCTCGTCCTTCGAGGCCCCTACGGGGCACCTCAGGATGAGGGTAGCTACCGTCGCATCCGCGCAAGGCAACCTCTCCCGCACAGAAGCCTTGACCCGCAGCCCCTACCCATGGCACCTGTCCGCATCCAAAGTGCGCAAGCACTTACTGACAACAATCGATGGCCGTGATGACTGCAATGACCGACGTTCCAGACCATATGAACCCGAAGCGTTCCTTTCAGGCGCTGATCCTGACGCTGCATAATTACTGGGCGGACAAGGGCTGTGCGGTGTTGCAGCCTTATGACATGGAAGTGGGCGCGGGCACGTTCCACCCGGCAACGACGCTGCGCGCGCTGGGGCCGAAGCCGTGGAAGGCTGCCTATGTACAGCCATCGCGCCGCCCTTCTGATGGTCGCTATGGTGAAAACCCGAACCGGTTGCAGCATTATTACCAGTATCAGGTCATCCTGAAGCCGAACCCTTCCAACTTGCAGGAACTCTATCTCGGCTCGCTGAAGGCCATCGGGCTTGATCCGCTTCTGCACGATGTCCGCTTCGTGGAAGACGACTGGGAAAGCCCGACGCTGGGCGCCTGGGGTTTGGGTTGGGAATGCTGGTGCGACGGCATGGAAGTGTCGCAGTTCACCTATTTCCAGCAGGTCTGCGGTATCGAATGCTCGCCGGTTGCCGGTGAGTTGACCTATGGTCTTGAGCGACTGGCCATGTATGTGCAGGGCGTGGACAATGTTTACGACCTGAACTTCAATGGCCGCGAAGGCGAAGAGAAGATTTCCTATGGCGATGTTTTTCTGCAAGCCGAGCAGGAATATTCGCGCCATAACTTCGAATATGCCGACACCGCCATGCTGCACCGCCACTTTATCGATGCGGAAAAAGAATGCAAGGCACTGCTGGATGCCGGTGCACCGGGTGATAACGCCAACCAGATGCTGCACAAATGCGTGTTTCCGGCCTATGACCAGTGCATCAAGGCATCCCACGTCTTCAACCTGCTGGATGCGCGCGGCGTGATTTCCGTGACCGAGCGGCAGAGCTATATCCTGCGTGTTCGCACGCTGTCCAAGGCCTGCGGCGAGGCCTTCCTGATGACGGATGCTGGTGGCGCGAACTGGAATAAGGACGCGGCCTGACGCGTTGTTTTGACGGGCGATGACAGGGCGGGCCGGAACGACTATCGTCCGGCCTGACCATAAGGTTTCATGAGGGGGACTGGGACATGTATATCGCACTGGCAATCATCGCGGCAATCGCCGTCTATGTCGTCTTCATCTATAACGGCCTCGTTACCGCGCGGCAGATGAAGGAAGAGGCGTGGTCCGGTATCGACGTGCAGCTTAAGCGCCGCGCCGACCTCATTCCCAACCTGATCGAAACCGTCAAAGGTTATGCGGCGCACGAGAAAAGCACCTTTGAAGAGGTGGTGGCCATGCGCAACCGCGCGCAGGCCGTGCCTGCGGGTGATGTCGAGGGACGTGCGCAGGCGGAAGGGTTGCTGAGCCAGGCACTGGGCAAGCTGTTTGCGCTGGCGGAAGCCTATCCCGACCTCAAGGCTAATCAGGGCTTTCTGGAATTGCAGGCGTCGCTGGAGACGCTAGAGGGTGAAATCCAGATGTCGCGGCGCTATTACAATGGTTCGGCACGCGACCTGAATGTGAAGGTGGAGAGCTTCCCTTCCAACCTCGTGGCCCGCAATTTCGGCTTTACCAAAGCGCCGTTTTTCGAGATCACCAACGAGGCGGACCGCGCCGTTCCTTCCGTGAAATTCTGAGCCAAAGAACCGGCCCCGGCTGGTTGAGAAACGATAAAGCCATGATCGAACTGACCATCACCCCGCCAAACCATCCGCTGTCCGGCAAGGTGGAGCCGCCCGGTTCCAAATCCATCACCAACCGCGTGTTGTTGCTGGCGGGTCTTGCCAAGGGCCGCAGCGTGCTAACGGGCGCGCTGAAAAGCGATGACACGCTGTATATGGCAGAGGCCCTGCGCGCCATGGGCGTGACAGTGACCGAGCCGGATGCGACGAGTTTCGTGGTGGAAAGCAATGGCGTGCTTGCCGCACCGGACAAGCCGCTTTTCCTCGGCAATGCAGGCACGGCGACGCGATTTCTGACGGCAGCGGTTGCCTCCGTGGATGGCACTGTCGTGGTGGATGGCGATGAGCATATGCGCAAGCGCCCTATCCAGCCGCTGGTGGAAGCGCTGAACGCGCTCGGCATCGAGGCGGAAGCGGCAACGGGCTGCCCGCCGGTAACGGTGAGGGGCAATGGGCAGGGTTTTACCAAGGAGAGCGTCACCATCGACGCCAATCTTTCCAGCCAGTATGTCTCGGCGCTGCTGATGGCAGCACCTTGCGGTGCAAAGCCGCTGGATATCATTCTGGCGGGTGAAGACATTGGCGCCAAGGGCTATATCGACCTCACTGTGTCTGCCATGGAAGCATTCGGAGCAAAGGTAGAGCGGGTGAGCAACGCCATCTGGCGCGTGCACCCAACCGGCTACAAGGCCACCGATTTTCACATTGAGCCGGATGCGTCCGCCGCCACCTATCTCTGGGGTGCGGAGCTGCTGACCGGCGGCAAGATCGATATCGGCACGCCTGCGGATGCCTTCACCCAGCCGGATGCCAAGGCCTATGCCGTGATGGCGCAATTTCCCAACCTGCCCGCTGAAATCGATGGCAGCCAGATGCAGGACGCCATTCCGACGATTGCGGTGCTAGCGGCTTACAACACCACGCTGGTGCGCTTCGTCGGCATTTCCAATCTGCGGGTGAAGGAGTGCGACCGTATCAGGGCGCTATCGCTCGGCCTCAACGGTATTCGCGAGGGACTGGCGGAAGAGGACGGCGACGATCTGATCGTACATGCCGATCCAGCCCTGGCGGGGCAGACGATGTCTGCCTCCATCGATACGTTCCACGACCACCGCATTGCCATGAGCTTTGCGCTGGCGGGTCTGAAGACCGGTGGCATTGCCATTCAAAACCCGGCTTGCGTGGGCAAGACCTACCCCGGCTACTGGAAGGCGCTGGCCTCGCTTGGTGTTGGCTATAGCGAAACCGGACAGGACTGAAACGTCAGAAAGGACCGCCCGTGAAGACCATTGCTGCAAGATGTCTCGCACTTTTCGTCTTCATGCTTGCGGCTCTGCCAGCTGCAGCTGAGGAGTTTATCAACTCCTATCATTCAGTCGTGGATGTTGCCAGAAGCGGTGAGCTGACGGTCACCGAGACCATCACCGCGCGGGCCGAAGGCAACCAGATCAAGCGCGGTATTTTTCGCGACTTCCCGCTCTATGCGCTCGACAAGAATGGCAACCGCACCAACGTCGGCTTCAAGGTTCTCTCGGTGGAGCGGGATGGTTCGCCGGAGGACTGGCGCACCGAAAACATCGATGGCGGCATTCGCATCTATACCGGCAATGCCGACCGGTTCCTGCCCACCGGCGATCACGTCTTCCAGATCACCTACACCACCGACCGGCAAATCCGCTTTTTCGACACCTATGATGAGCTGACCTGGAACGTGACCGGCAATGGCTGGCAGTTTCCCATGCGCGATATCTCCGCCACCATTTCCCTCCCGCAAGGTGTGAAGCCGACAGACACCGCCGTTTTCACCGGACCTCTCGGTGCGAAGGGGAAAGACGCGCGCATGATGACGGAGGGCAACGAAGTCTTCTTCGCCTCGACGCGCCCCTTCTATCAGGGCGAAGGCATGACGGTTGCTGTGAAACTGCCGAAGGGTACCATCGACTCGCCGACAGCGGCGCAGGAGCGAAGCTGGTGGTTTCGCGACAATCTCGGCCTGCTGATTTCCGGCATCGGTCTGCTGCTGGTCTTTGCTTATTACTACAAGGCCTGGGCGGCGGTTGGGCGCGATCCGGCAGCAGGTGTCATCGTGCCGCGCTGGGACCCGCCGGAGGGCGTTTCGCCAGCGCTGGTCAACTATATCGACAACAGAGGTTTTTCCGGCGCAGGCTGGACGGCCATTTCCGCCACGGCTCTGGATCTGGCCGTCAATGGTTATGTGGTGCTGGAGGACTTGAAAAATTCCATCGTCATCCGCCGCACGGATAGAAAGATCGAGGACAGCTTGCCCGTCGGCCAGCGTATGCTGCTCTCCTCGATCGGCGCTCCGGGCGACAGCCTGACCATCGACAAGGCGAATGGTGTCAAGGTTCAGAAGGCGGGTGATGCTTTTCGCGCAGCCATCGAAAAAGAACATCGCGGCAAGTATTATCGCAGCAATTTCGGCTATATCGTTGGCGGTCTGATGATGAGCATCACCATCATCATGGCGACGCTGATTACCGGCAATTTCGATGAGAACGAGATTGGCGGCATCATTACACTGGTGATAACGGCTGTCTTTTTTGCCATCGGCGCGACGACCTTCGGCAAGATGCGCAGGAGCGGCAAATCCCTGCTGTCGCGCATCGGCAGTATTTTCTTCATGGCGGTTGCGGGCTTTGTAGGATTCAGCGTGATTGCTGGGTTAATGGCGACGCTGTTTCTCGACCATGCCCACGATAGCGGCTCGCTTGCCGTTGCCTCTATCGGGCTGATCGTTCTCATCAACGTGCTGTTCCTGTTCCTGATGGGCGCTCCCACACCGCTGGGCCGCAAACTGATGGACGGAATCGAAGGGCTGCGCCTCTACCTGACCGTGGCCGAAAAAGACCGGATGAACATGCAGGGCGCACCTGACATGTCGCCACAGCATTTCGAAACGCTGTTGCCCTATGCCGTGGCGCTTGGTGTTGAAAAGCCCTGGAGCGCAACATTCGAGACATGGCTGGCGAGTGCTGCGGCGGGCGCTGCTGCTGCGGCCTATGCACCGGGTTGGTATATGGGAGATTACCACAATTTCGGAGGCCGCATCGGCGGCTTCTCTTCCTCCATGGCCTCCACCATCGCCTCGACGATTCCGGCACCGGTCAGCTCGTCTTCATCGAGCTTTTCCGGTGGCGGCGGTTTTTCGGGGTCTGGCGGCGGTGGTGGCGGAGGGGGCGGCTGGTAGGCCAGCCGCTGGGTCTTTTAGACCTCGTCTTCCTTTTTGACGCGATATTCACCCGTCTCAGGGTCTTTGATCAGCGTGCCGGTGGCACCGGTTTCGCGCTCTTTTTCCTGCCGTTTGGATTTGGCGGACAGTTTTTCGGCATCATTCACGAAACGTTTGTAAAGAATGATCGCCCCGAAAACGAGCAGGGCGATGGTTATCAATTGGGCCATCTATCGTTTGTCCATCAAAATCCGTAACGCGCCCACAATGCCTTTTCTTCCGCCACTTCCGCAAGCCCCGAGGCGGCGGATGCGGCAATCGACTGCGCATGGAGATCGACACCCGGCAGTTTCTTGCCGAAGAAATTGCGCGCACCGCTGACCAGTTGCAGCTTGACCTTGTCGCCGTAACGGCGGCGCAGGACGTCGCGCATATCGCCCAGACCATCGATGAGGCCAAGGTCGAGGCCGCGCATGCCCGTCCAGAACAGGCCGGAGAAAATCGCCGGATCGTCCTTCAGCTTGCCGCCACGACGCAGCTTGACCATATCGATGAAAACATTGTGGATTTCGAGCTGAAGCGATTTCAGATAATTGATATCGCCTTCCTTCTCAGGCTGGAAGGGATCGAGAATCGCCTTGTTCTGACCTGCCGTGTAGACGCGCCGCTCGACGCCGATCTTTTTGAGCATTTCCGGAAAACCGAAGCCGCCCGAAACAACGCCGATGGAGCCGACGATAGAGGTCGGGTCAGCAATGATCTCATCGCCCGCAAGCGCAATCATGTACCCGCCGGATGCTGCCACATCTTCCACGAAGATCAGCACCTTCTTGTTCTTTTCCTCGGCCAGCTGGCGGATGCGGTTATAGATCATCCGCGACTGAACCGGCGAACCGCCGGGGGAGTTGAGTGTAATGGCAACGACGGGTGCTTCCTTCATGCCGAACGCCTTGTCCAGCAACGGCGCGTAGGATGCGAGATTCAGTGCCGGACGAAACTGACTACCGCCCGCCATGATCGCGCCATGCATGCGCACCACGGGAATGATCAGCTCCGTCTTGCGAAACCGCTTGGGCACCAGTCGCTTCAAAAATCCAGCCATGTCGTCCTCATCGTCATTCATTCGTTCGTGTGAACCGATGTGGGTATGGCCGGGGCAAAGACAATGGTGGGGGTGGTGATAATTTGGTGAGGGGTGGTTGGGTGAGCCCTTGAACGACATCATGCCATCTGCCCGCAACCCTCGTCCTTCGAGGCTCCGGCTTCGCCTCCGCACCTCAGGATGAGGGTTGCTGCGGTGTGCCCGGCTCAGAGAACACCTTTTCTTAGGCCGGCCCGGAGTGACGGTGCCGCAGCGTCTCCCCGCCCTCATGGTGAGGTGCGCAGCCCGAAGGGCGGAGCCTCGAACCATCGGGGGCGGCCACTGGTTCAAGCTGATTGCTTAGCGACCGCTGGTCCCCTGCGCGAAAGCTCCGGCAGCATTTCATAGGCCATCGCGATCAAAGCTTCCTTCTTGCGCCGGGACCAGCCCTTGATTTGGCGCTCCCGCTCGATGGCGTCGACAATGCGGTCGTACGTCTCAGTAAACACCAGTTCCACCGGGCGTCGTTTGGAGGTGTAGCCATCATAGACACCGGCGTTGTGTTCCCATACACGGGCTTCAACGGACTGCTTGGTCAGTCCGGTATAATATGATCCATCACAGCAACGAACGATATAGACGGTTACTTCCATGGCGGGAATTTTGCTGTGCCCGCAAAAACATTTCAACACTGAAAACTATGGGATTTTTGCCCTTCGTAGCAGAAATCCCGCAACCCTCGTCCTTCGAGGCCCCTGCGGGGCACCTCAGGATGAGGGCTGCTACCGTTGAGCCCTAGCTCTCGGTCCACAACTGCTGAGGCGATTCCGCAGTTGGGCTACGTAACTCAGGATGAGGGTTACTATCTCTTGCCCGGCGTATTTGCGTCATTCCTCCCATACCCCATCCGCCCATTGCTCAAATCATCCACCATCGGCAAAAACGCATGACTTCCATCTTCATGCATCGTCAACGGCGCGCGAAACGTCAATCTTGCGCGGGAACCTTTGATGGCGGTGACCAGCATGCGGACGGCATCCTCGCCTGATCTCGGGTGGATCAGCGTAATTTCCAGGCCGCCGAAGCGGCGGCCGCAGGCGGTTATGATGTCGGCGATGGATTGCGGGCGGGCGATGAGGGAGAGTTGGCCGCCGGGGATCAGGATCGCGGACGCGGTTCTCAGCCAATGGTCGAAGAGATCGTCCGTCATGGCGTGGGCGGTGGCTTTCAGCGCATCCGGGGTTTTGCGGTCGCCCGCGTCATTATAGGGCGGGTTCATGATGACGTGGTGGAAATGGTTGTCCAGCAGCCCTGCCTGCCTGCGGGCATCCGCACGCAGGGTGACATCCGCCTGTTTGACGTGAATGCGACCCGCAAAAGCCTTATTGGCGGGAAGTTGCAGGCTACGTTCAGCGAAATCCGCCATTTCGGGTGAAAACTCGAACAGCGTGACCTCAGCCTTTTCCAGGCGCGATGCCACCGCCATACCTGCAGCCCCCGCACCTGCTCCCAGATCGGCGATGCGGCAGGCGGTGTCGTCCACGACCAGAGAGGCAAGCAGCATGGCGTCCATGCCCGCCCTGTGGCCCCTGCCCTTCGGCTGCAAAATCTCGAAGCGGCCGCGATGAAACGCATCGACGGTTTCGGAAACGGTCGAGGCCATGGCGTTTCAGGCCTTGTCTTCGCGCAGCTCGTCGGCCAGTCCGGCATCGGTCAGGATGCGGCGGGCCTCGTCGCCGCGTTCCTCCTCCACCAGAAAACGGCGTGGCAGCAGCCCCAGCGAGCCCTCAAGAATGCTCATTCCCTGATCGGCAATGAGGCTGTGGATGCCGGCATCCTTCATCAGGCTCTGCGCAAAGGAGAGCAGAACGGCGTCGTTGGTACGGATCAGTTCACGCATAGGTCAGTTTCCACCCCAAATCCCATCTTTTTGAACGGTGTGAGGCAAATCGCCCCTTGCCGCTTGCACCGCCGCTTTCTATTGTCGGCCCCAATATCGAACAGGAGTCCGGTCCGTTGGGCGTCGTCATACCGCTTGAAGAAAGCAAAAACAAACTCGCATCCGTCAAGCCGCTTGTCGACCTGACCCGTCCAGACATGGAAAGGGTTAATCAGCTTATCCTCTCCAAAGCCGGGTCCGATGTCCAGATGATACCCGAAGTGGCCAACCATCTGATCTCCTCGGGTGGAAAGCGCCTGCGCCCGATGCTGACTCTCGCATCCGCTGCCATGTTCGATTACCAGGGCGACCACCACATCAAGCTGGCGACCAGCGTCGAGTTCATGCACACGGCAACGCTTTTGCATGATGACGTGGTTGATGAAAGCGATCTGCGACGTGGCAAGTCCACCGCCCGCACCATCTGGGGCAACCAGGCCAGCGTTCTGGTCGGCGATTTCCTGCTCGGTCAGGCCTTCCGCATGATGGTGGATGTCGGTTCGCTGGATGCGCTGGATGTGCTGTCCACCGCCGCTTCCGTCATTGCCGAAGGCGAGGTTCTTCAGCTGTCCGTTGCCAAGAACATGGAAACGACCGAGGATGATTACCTGCAGGTCATCCGCGCCAAGACGGCTGCGCTGTTTGCCGCCGCCGCCGAAGTCGGCCCCATCGTTGCCAAGACAGACAAGGCGACCCGCAGCGCACTGAAATCCTATGGCATGAATCTTGGCCTTGCCTTCCAGCTGGTGGACGACGTGCTGGATTACGGCGGAAAATCCGCTGATCTCGGCAAGAACACCGGGGACGATTTCCGCGAAGGCAAGATCACGCTTCCGGTCATTCTGTCCTATCGTCGTGGCACGGCGGAAGAGCGCGAGTTCTGGAAACGCGCCATCGAGCAGGGCGAAAGCACGGATGAAAATCTGGAAACGGCTCTTGGTCTGATCAAAAAATACAATGGCTTGGCCGATACGATCACCCGCGCCAACCACTATGGCACGATTGCCCGCGATGCGCTGGCGCCTTTGCCGCAGAGCCCGTGGAAGAATGCCCTGATGGAAGTGATCGACTTCTGCATCGAGCGCGTGAACTAAAAGAGTGTTCCGGGCATCGCGGAAAAGACGCTCGTCGTCGCCGCGATGCCGACATTTCACGAATCTAAAATCACGGGCAGAATTTCTTGCAGGCTTGCTCCAAAAAAGCCATTCTGTCGTGACGTGGTGAGTGATTGCGTGAACTGATTCCGGTTCAGGCACAACAGTCCAATTCAAGCGTTACAGCGTTCCGGTGCGATGGCTTGCCCCGAACTGTAAGGCGGGAAACTGATTTTTCGGTGCGAATGCACAAAAGCAAAGGTTCCTTCATGCGGCGCAAACCAGCATTTCGTCTTCTCTGCGGCGCGGCCTTCATTGCCGCCCTTTCCATCGGCGCAGGCTCCGTGCCTGCCTTTGCCGAGACGAAGCCCGCAGACAAGGCTGCCGAGACCGTCACGTTCGATCCCGCAAAGGTCAACACCTTCTCCGGCGCATTCCTGGCAGCCCGCACGGCGGATGTGGATCAGGATTTCGCGACCGCGATTACGCTCTACAAAAAAGCGCTGGAATTCGACACGGCCAATGTTGAAATCCGCCAGCGCCTGATGATCGCGCAATTGCTCAGCGGCGATTTCGAAGCAGGCGCGAAGATTGCCGATTCGCTGAAGGACGATTCGTCCGTGGAACGCGTGACGACCATCGTTCGTGCGCTGGCCGCTATCAAGCACAAGGAATTTTCCAGCGCGGAAAAAATCCTGAAATATAGCGGCCCGAACGATTTAGACCGCATGGTCAATACGTTGCTGACCGCCTGGGCGCGCGCCGGTGCCGGCAAGGGCAAGGAAGCCCTGGCGCTGGTCAATGGCATGAAGGGACCGGGCTGGATTTCGATCTTCCAGAAGTACCATGCTGGTGCCATCGCACTGGTGACCGGCAACACGGAAGCCGCCCGCAAGAGCCTGAACGATGCCGTGACCGACCGTGAAGGTGGTGCAACCGCAACCGACACCTATATGCGCGCGGTGATGGCGCTGGCGCGGCTGGAAGCCAAGGCTGGCAACAAGCAGAAGGCGCTCGACACGATTTCCGTTGGCGACAATTTCGCGCCGAACTATGCGCCTCTGAAGGCGCTGCGCCAGAGCATCGAAAAGGGTGAAAAGCCCGATCAACAGGTACAGACGCCCATCGAGGGTGCTGCCGCCGTGATGTTCTCCATCGCCGGTGCGCTGAACCGCGAAGGCGCGGAAGAAATCGTCACGCTTTACCTTCAGACCTCGCGCGCACTCGATCCGCAAAGCGCCGATACGCTGATCCTTCTCGGTGGCCTTGCCGAAGCGCAGAAGCAGCCTGACCGCGCTATCGAATTCTACCGCGACGTACCGGCGGATTCGCCGATGCACCGCATTTCCGAATTGCAGTTGGGCCTGACCCTGGCGCAGACGGAGAAGGTGGATGAAGCCCGCAAGCATCTGAAGTCGCTGCTCGAATCCGATCCGTCCGATATTCGCTCCTACCTCGCCTATGGCTCGGTTCTCTCCGATGCCAAGGATTATGCGGCCATGGCGGCCAATTACGACAAGGCGGTCGAGGTTATCGGTTCTGTGCCGAAGAAAACCGACTGGACCATCTTCTTCCAGCGCGGCATTGCCTATGAGCGCCTGAAGCAGTGGGACAAGGCCGAGCCTGATTTCAAGCGGGCGCTGGAGCTGAACCCGGACCAGCCGCAGGTTCTGAACTATCTGGGCTATTCCTGGGTGGACAAGAACATGCACCTCGATGAGGGGATCGACATGATCCGCCGCGCGGTCGAGCTGCGTCCCAATGACGGCTATATCGTCGATTCGCTCGGCTGGGCGCATTATCGTCTCGGCGCTTTCGATGAGGCGGTGACAGAGCTGGAACGCGCCATCGAACTGCGCGCCGGTGACCCGACCATCAACGACCATCTGGGCGATGCCTACTGGCGCGTCGGTCGCAAGATCGAGGCGGTCTACCAGTGGAACCGGGCACTGATTGGCGAAAGCGACGATGTGGACAAGACCAAGGTGAAGGACAAGATCGCCAACGGTCTGCCTCCTTTGGAAAAGGACGCTCAGAACACGGCCAAGAAGGATCAGGCCACGCCACCACCTGTGGCACCTGCCCCTGCCCCGGACAAGAAGTCCTAAGGCATCATGCTCTCGCATAAGCCTGCCGGAGCGGTTGAGACAATCGAAGCCGCTCCCGCGAAGATCAATCTCGCGCTGCATGTGATCGGACAGCGGGCAGATGGATACCATCTGCTCGAATCTCTGGTGACCTTCACCGAAGCGGGTGATGTCATCCGCATCAAGGATGCGCCGGAGGATGGGTTTTCAATTTCCGGGCCTTTCGCTGAAGTTCTTCAACAAGGAAACGCGGGCGATAATCTCGTGCTCAAAGCGCGGGATTTACTGCGCGCTGCGGTCGGCGCAGAAGCGTCATCCATCGCCATTCATCTCGATAAAAATCTACCCATTTCTTCGGGCATCGGCGGCGGATCTGCGGATGCGGCGGCAACCTTACGAGGCCTTTGCCGCCATTGGCAGATGACCCCTGCCCCCGGAAAGCTTGAGGATATTGCTCTGAAACTGGGGGCGGATGTGCCCATGTGTCTCGCCAGCCAGCCGCTGATTGCGCGCGGGATTGGCGAAGATATTACGATCCTCGGTGATATGCCCATTATACCGCTTATTCTCGTCAACCCGCTGAAGGGCGTTTCGACACCCGAGGTGTTTAAACGCCTGACGAATAAGGGCAATCCACCGCTTGAGGAACGAGGCAACGAGACGTGGATGGAATTCATCGGCAAAAGCCGCAACGATCTAGAGCCGCCAGCGCGGGACATTCTGGCGGAAATCGCTGAGGTATCCGATCTGCTGGCGCATGTAGGTGCATCCCTCGTGCGCATGTCCGGTTCCGGCGCGACCTGCTTCAGCCTCTTCGACACGGCGGAACAAGCCGAATCTGCGGCCAACCAGCTTCGCCAAAAGCGTCCCGGCTGGTATGTTCAGGCAACGAAAACCATAGACGGACTGCCAAGATGACTGTTGATAGAGCCTTTATTCCCGTCGGCATCGCGGTTTTGACCGTCTCCGACAGCCGCACGCTGGCGGATGACAAATCCGGCGACACGCTTGCCGCCCGCATCTCTGACGCAGGTCATCTGCTGGTGGACCGCGCCATCGTGCCGGATGACAAGGCAGCCATTCAGGAGCAGGTGCGCAAATGGACCTTGTCCGACGAGATTGATGTGGTGATTACCACTGGCGGCACGGGCTTCACCGGACGCGATGTGACGCCGGAAGCGCTGGAACCCTTGTTCGAAAAGCGCATGGATGGCTTTTCCGCCGTGTTCCACCGCATTTCCTATGACAAGATCAACACATCCACCATTCAGTCACGCGCGACGGCGGGCCTTGCCAATTCCACCTTCATCTTCGTGCTGCCCGGCTCTCCCGGCGCTTGCAAGGATGCGTGGGACGGCATTTTGAAAGCGCAGCTGGATTACCGCCACATGCCCTGCAACTTCGTGGAAATCATGCCGCGTCTGGATGAGCATCTGAAGCGCGGCAAGGCGCAAGGGTAATTACCGCGCGGCGCGCAGCACCCAGGAAGGAATAAGCTCGGCGCTGAGGCGGCGGGTCTTTTGCGATTTCGGAAAATGATCGAGCGGCATGCCGGATTTGGCAATCGACAGAGCTTCGTCCTTGCGCAGCAACAGGCCGTATTCCAGCGGCGGTCTGCGGCGAATAAAACGCGACAGAAACGATGGCCGATAATGACGCGAGGGCGCAAAGCGGGCGGCCAGCTTGTTCAGCGCCGTATATTCGCTGATATCCTCGATCCAGCCGCTTTGCGGGCGGCTGCCCGGCTCCATCATCAAAATCCACTCACCGCGCGCAGATGCGATGATATCCCGGATGTCCCATTCCGTATGAAAGCGGCAACCGGCAGCTTCCGCGACGCGTGAGGAACCATCGCTGGAGGCGTGATCCAGCACAATGACGTCACTGATCAGCCCTTCCACAGCGCCCGAAACGAGCGTGGAGAGGGTGTGAGCAAGCTCCGGCTCCTGATCCCGGCATTCCATGATGACTGTCAGCATATGTCTATCAGCTTGTGTTCCGTTATGAGCGATAAATTGAAGAGGTTGATCGACCTACAACATTTCATCGATAAAATTCCTACCGCAATGCAAAAGAAATAGCTATCGCGCGTTTCAGCATTTTGTTCTTGTCTTGTTCTCATTTCTCGGTTAAGAATCTGGGCATCCACCAAGCCGGTTTCATGCCGGTCAGGAGCATCCAGATGAGACAACATGTGCTTTCCGGGCAGGCTGCCTTCCAGCCGGGCCATACGCCAGATATTGCCAATGCACTGGCCGATGCGTCCGGTCTGCGGATCGAGATCGACCGTCGTCGCGGGCGTGGTGCGGGCATCAATCCCGGCGGGCGTTTCGAGCCTCTGCAGCATGAGCCTGTCGATGATGGCTGGCAGATCATCGAGGAACTGCCGGAGTTTCGTACCGAAGTGCAGGTGGAAAAGCCACGCACGATCATCACCCGCAATGATTCGCCGGATATTCCCTTTGACCGGTCCATCAATCCCTATCGTGGTTGCGAGCATGGCTGCATCTATTGTTTCGCGAGGCCAAGCCATAGCTATATGGGCCTGTCGGCAGGGCTGGATTTCGAGGCCAAGCTGTTTGCCAAGCCGGACGCCGCAAAGCTTCTGGAACGTGAACTGGCCAAGCCGGGATACAAGGCGCGGGTGATTGCCATCGGCACCAATACCGACCCATACCAGCCTATCGAGCGGGAATGGCGCATCATGCGGCAAATCCTCGAAGTGCTGGCCAAGGCCGAGCATCCCGTCGCCATCGTCACCAAGTCGGGGCTGATTACCCGCGATATCGATATTCTCGCACCGATGGCAGCCAAGGGTCTGGTCAAGGTCGGGATTTCGGTCACGACGCTGGATCGCAAGCTCGCCCGCAGCATGGAGCCGCGCGCATCCACGCCCAGCAAACGGCTGGAAGCGATCAAGACGCTGACGGACGCCGGTATTCCCGTTGCCGTCATGATGGCGCCGGTCATTCCAGCACTCAACGATCACGAGATCGAACGGGTGCTGGAGGCTGGAAAGGCGGCTGGAGCGACGGAGGCATCCTATGTGCTGCTGCGTCTGCCGCTGGAGGTTAGCCCGCTGTTTCGCGAATGGCTGCTGCGCAATTATCCGCACCGCTACCAGCACGTCATGTCGCTGGTGCGCTCCATGCGGGATGGCAAGGACTATGATGCCGAGTTCGGCAAGCGGATGAAAGGCGCCGGTCCCTATGCCTGGCAGATCAGCCGCCGTTTCGAAATGACGACGAAGCGGCTGGGGCTCATCCGCCGTGGCATTCAGCTTCGCGACGATCTGTTCATAGCGCCAGGAGGTGCAGGCGTGCAGCTGTCTCTGCTTTGACCTTTCAAGAATACCCATAGCGTCTATGCCCTGCGCTACGGGTTTATGCCCCCGGTATCTGCCGCCTCGCATGGGTGTGCTCTTTCCGCCCCAATTGAAAGAGCATGGAGGTCATGAGACCTTATGCAGCAGCCCTCCGCCCCTTGGGCTGCTGCACAGACCCTGCGACCGGGGGCTTGCAGGAGATCGGTTGCCTGTGCCAGTTTCGCCGCATGAAGCGAAGCACAGCACCCGATTCTCCTGCCCTCTTTGATCTAATCGATACCGGCCCGGATTTCAGCCTGGAACTGGACGCGAAGAAGCGCGGCGAATGGCCGGTGGCCGGTACGGATGAGGCCGGGCGCGGTCCTTTGGCCGGGCCCGTCGTTGCCGCCGCCGTCATTCTCGACCCCGACAATATTCCCGATGGCTTGAACGATTCAAAAAAGCTGTCCAAGGCGCGTCGGGAGTTCCTGTTCGAGCAAATTCTGGAAACATCCATCGTCTCCATCGCCTCATCCGGCCCTGTTTTGATCGACCGCATGAATATATTGCGCGCCAGCCTGGATGCCATGCGCCGCGCCTTGCTTGGCCTTCAGACGGCACCTGCTCTCGTGCTGGCCGATGGGCGGGATATTCCACCGGGCATTCCCTGCACCGGCAAAGCCGTCATCAAGGGTGACGCGCGGTCTGTCTCTATTGCCGCAGCCTCCATCGTCGCCAAGGTCACGCGGGACCGGATGATGGAAAAGGCCGGATCGATCCATCCGGCCTATGGTTTCGAGGCCCATGCGGGCTATGGCACCCCAACGCATCTGCGCGCTATCGAGGCCAATGGACCCTGCCCGCTGCACCGCATGAGCTTCCGCCCCATGCGGGTGGAGTGAGGCGGAAGTCGCTTAACCCGCAAGCCGCATGTCGTAAGCACCACGGTCGCGGCCCTGAGCCGTCAGCTGGAACTGCTGCAACAATTCCCGCAGCTTATCGCTTTCGCTGGCCAGTGCAGATGTTGCAGAGGTCGTTTCTTCCACCATGGCGGCGTTCTGCTGGGTGGTCTGGTCCATCTGGTTGACGGCGGTGTTGAGTTCCGCAAGACCGGTCGCCTGTTCCTGCGCGGAAGAGGCGATTGCACCCATATGTTCGTTCATCACGGTCACATGCCGCTCAATGGTCTTCAGCGCATCACCCGTCTGCTTGACGAGATTGACGCCGTTTTCGACTTCCGTGGATGACTTTCCGATCAGTTCCTTGATTTCCTTGGCGGCCTTGGCGGAACGCTGAGCCAGTTCACGCACTTCCTGCGCGACGACCGCAAATCCCTTGCCAGCTTCACCGGCACGCGCGGCTTCCACACCGGCGTTGAGCGCGAGAAGATTGGTCTGGAAGGCAATCTCATCGATAACGACGATGATGTTGGAAATCTGGCCGGAAGATTGCTCGATGCGGTGCATGGCATCAACCGCAGTCGCGACGACTTCACCGGAGATTTTTGCCGCACGGTTGGCTTCGGTCGCAGCACCGCGTGCATCATTCACACGCTTGGTGGAGTTTGCGACATTTACGGTGATTTCGTCGAGAGCCGCAGCTGTTTCTTCCAGCGTTGCTGCCTGCTGTTCGGTCCGCTTCGAGAGATCGACCGACCCTTCCGCGATTTCGCGGGTGCCATTGTTCATCGTGTCAATGGAATGGGAGATTTCCGACAAGGTCGCGCCCAGCTGCTTGAGCGAGCGGTTGAAATCGTGGCGCAGCTGTTCGAAGTCAGGCGCGAAAACCTCGTTGATCTGGAAAGCGAGATCGCCGGAGGCCAGACGGCGCAGGCCATCTGCCAGACCGGATGTTGCGATGCGCAGCCTCTCCTCGGCATCGGCTTCCGCCTTCCGCTGGGCGGCCAGACGTTCGATTTCGGCCTGCTTGCGGTTCGTGTCGGCCTCGGCCTCCAGCCGCTTGTTTTCGATTGCAGCACGGCGGAACACCTCGACGGCTTCTGCCATCGCACCGACCTCGTCCTTGCGACCGCGAGCGGGAATGGTGATATCCGTATCGCCGTCCGAAAGGCGGCGCATGACGCCCGTCATCCGCCCAAGTGGTCTGGCAATATGGATGTTGCCGAAGAGCGCTGCACCCGCACCGATGGCCAGCGCCAGCGCCAGCGAGATGTAATTGAGCATGGCGGCGGATTCGGCGATGTCAGTGGTGTCATCGCCCTCGCCCCTGACGTCGCCTTCCATATCATCGACAGCGCTCTGCAGCGCGGCCTTCGCGTCGCTATAGGCCGTCAAGGCATCACCCACGAAGCGAGAGCGTGCTTCATCGGCCTTTCCTGCCGCAAGCAGCGCTTTGACGTCGTTCCAGCGGGTTTCGGAGACTTTCCATTTTTCGGTGAAGGATGCGAAATGTTTCTTGTCCGCCTCGTCTACCAGATAGTTCTGGTATTCCTGGAAATCGGCATCGAGTGCGGTGCGCGCTGCCTGCATCTGAGTTTCGAATTGCGACCAGGCCTCAGGCGTTGCGCTGACAATCGAGCTCTGCGCGTTTCTGATATTGCTGACTTCCGTATTGACCTTACCCAGCAGAATGAAGGCTGGCACGCGATCACCAACGATCGTATCGATCTTGCCCCGGATCTGATGGAGCGAAGAAATCGAAAACCCGCCCTGCACGCCTGCAACGAGCAACATGATGCCCGACAGGGCACCTAGAACAAGACCTACCGATATTCGCATGATAATCCCCAGACGCGGAGTGACCCCACCGCTTACACAGTCATGTTTGGATATAAATTTACTGCATGAATAATATTCTCGAGAGGAACGACTTTGCCTTGAGGCCATTTATTAGAACTTTATCTCAAGGCGACATGTTCCTCCCCATGTCGTAATGAATATATTCTATTATCATTATTGAAATTTTATTAAAATTAGAATGGCTGAAAATCACATGACCCAATATCGACCGTATTCAGCGCCGTTTCTTTGATATTTCCAATAACTCATATGGTTCGACTTGCATCGGCTTATCTATTCTCAAATTTTTATTTGAGCACTCGTCAAATCTAGATCAAAAAATCAACCTTAAGAATAGTCCGATTTCCTAATACTCCGCTTTTGACAACGCTCCAGCAAAAAAATGGTTAGGCAAATTGTTCAACCCATCCAGCTTTTCGACAAAGAAAAACCCCCGCCAGTTTCCCGGCAGGGGTTTGAAATCTCTCGATTAAATCTCGGATGCTTCCGAGATAACCGTAGCTTAGTTCAGACGCGTCTTGACGTCGCTGACGGCGGCTTTGAAAAGCTTTGCTTTTGCCGCTGCGGTTGTCTTTTCTGCGATGAGCTTTTCAGAAGCAGCGATGGCGAGATCGACGGCGGCGGCGCGCACGGCACCGATGGCATCGGCTTCTGCCTGCTTGATCTTCTGTTCCGACAGGGCGTTGCGGCGGGCGACGAATTCTTCCGTCTTCACCTTTGCTTCTGCCGTGAGGGCAGCGGCTTCGCGTTCTGCAGCAGCGATGATGTTGGCTGCATCGGCTTCGGCTTCCTTACGCTTGCGCTGATATTCGGCCAGCAGGTGCTGGGCCTCTTCGCGCAGACGCTTGGCTTCCGCCAGCTCTTCCTTGATGTTGCCAGCGCGCTCATCGAGCGAGCTCGCCAGCATGCCTGGAACCTTGAGATAGGCAATCAGGACGAAGAAGAGGATAAGACCGACGAGAGCGAAAAATGTTGCATCGAACGCCATATCAAGCTCCCTTCACTGCGGATGCAGCAGCGACGGCTGCCTTTGCATCCGTGTCCTTGACCTTGGTGCCGATCAGCTGATCGACGATTGCGGTCGCGGTTTCCTCGGCAATGGTGCCGACATCGGCAAATGCTTGGCTCTTGATGCTGTCGATACGGGCTTCCGCAGCGGTCAGCTTCTGGGCCAGTTCGGCTTCGATTGCTGCGCGGTCGGCATCCGCCTTGACTTTCGCGGCTTCGCGGGCGGCAGCGGCAATAGAGCCGGCCTTGGCGCGAGCGGAGCTCAATTCTTTTTCATAGGTTTCGATGGCGGCATCTGCCTCGGCCTTCAGCCGGGATGCTTCATCGAGGTCCTGTGCGATACGGCCGTGACGGTCTTCGAGAATACCACCAACGCGCGGCACGATGACCTTTTTCATGAGCACGTAGAAAAGGCCGAACGAAATGGCCAGCCAAAGAAGCTGGGATGCGTAAGTGGACTGATCGAACGGCGGAAACACTGCGGATGCGTGACCGGCATCATGTGCCACTCCCGTTTCCGTATGCGTTGCTTCCGGAGCGGTCTGACCGACAGCCGGAGTTCCGGTATTCGTTTCACTTGTCGCCGGTGCTGACTGGGCCAAAGCCTCGGTCACGAACATGCTCACCTCCAGGGGTAGTGCAAATGCGAAGGATCACGGCACGCTTGGCGAGCCGTGATCCATACCTGATGCCGATATTAGACAGCGAACAGGAGAAGGAGAGCTACGAGCAGCGAGAAGATGCCCAGAGCTTCCGTAACGGCGAAGCCGAATACCAGACGGCCGAACTGGCTGTCAGCGGCAGACGGGTTGCGCAGTGCGCCCGACAAGAAATCGCCGAAGATACGGCCGAGAGCGAGGGACGTACCAGCCATGCCGAGGCATGCGAGACCTGCGCCGATGTACTTTGCTGCTTCCGCTTCCATGTTAAGCTCCTTAGAATGGGTTGTTGCGGCTATTTTTGACACCCGGTTTTCGGGGCCAGCGACTTTACTTCTCAGTGACCGCCATGCACGGCGTCGTTCAGGTACATGCAAGTCAGTACCGCGAAGACGTATGCCTGCAGGAAGGCGACGAGAAATTCGAGACCGGTCATTGCGACCGTCATGATGAGGGGCAGGATTGCGCCACCGATACCAAGAGCGCCGAGCGCACCCATGGAAGCGACGAAGCCCGAGAAAACCTTCAGCGTGATGTGACCTGCCAGCATGTTCGCAAAGAGACGAACGGAAAGGCTGATCGGACGCGACAGGAAGGAGATGATTTCAATCGATGACACAAGCGGCAGAAGAACCGCCGGAACACCCTGCGGCGCGAAAATGCCGAGGAAGTGCAGGCCATGCTTATAAAAACCGTAAACGACGACCGTTCCGATGACGAGGCACGACAGTGCGAAGGTCACGATGATCTGGCTGGTTACGGTAAAGAAGTACGGGAACATGCCCAGAAGGTTTGCCGTCAGAACGAACATGAACAGCGAGAAGACGAATGGAAAGAAAACCATGCCCTTCTTGCCAGCACCTTCGCGCAGCATGGAGGCGATGAATTCATAGGACATTTCAGCAACGGACTGCATACGACCTGGGATCAGACCGCGGTTCGACGTTGCGAAATAGAGGAAACCGGATGCGGCAGCGACGGTAGCAACCATGAAAAGAGACGCGTTGGTGAACGAAAAATCCACGCCACCGATCTCAATCGGGATGATCGGCTGTACAATGAACTGATGCGTCGGATCGTTTGCCACCGGCTGCCCTCTTTACCTGTTGCCGCACATGACGGCACTTTATCTATCCATGGAAAGAGGCGAGATCAGTCGCCCTGCTTTCCACCCTTGTCTTTTCCCAGCCCGCCTTCCAGAAGCGGCGGCTTGGCCACCACTCCGGCAGAACGCAGGACGTTCAACACACCCGCACAGAACCCGAGAAGAAGAAGAACGATCATCCCCCACGGCGAAGTGCCAGCAAAATGGTCCAGAAGATAACCCAGCATGGCGCCAACGATAACCGCGGAAATAAACTCGGAAGACAGCTTGATCGCCATTGCAAAGCCTTTTCGGCTTTCCGCTGCGTTCTGTTCTGTCTTCGCCTCCGCGTCGTCCTCCGCCTTCACCTTTGCCAACTCATCGGCAAGGCGCTTGCGGCGCTCATCCAGACTATCGTTACGGTTGCCGGTCATTGCTAAATCCCACCCTTTGTCTCCATACTGGCATTGCCAGAACTCTTTGGAGTTGTAAACGGCAGGGCTTTAAGCCTGTTCCAGCCCGCTCTGAAGTCGCGCGCAACATAGTTTTAGGGACTTCGCTAGTCAAGGCATTGAGCGCGCTTCGCCGAATACAAAATTGTGTATTTGAATCAATATCTTGTGCAATATTCGCGGATTCTTTGCCTCGTTGCCTTCAGGAATCGGCAATTTTGACACGCTTATCCCGGGAAAAAGCCGTAAATCTCAGCTCCAGCCGCCGCCATAGGTGCGGTAGAAGACGTGCAGGCCGATTCTACCGACCTTTTTCATGGATTTGCCCCAGGCCGGACGCACATAGACGGCATGGTAGTGGGTGGCAGACCCCACTTCACTGAGCCAGATTTTGCCAGCGGTGGTGGCCATGGCCACTTCGCGGGCCATCTTCCAATGGCGCTCGGAGTTGATGCGGTCCTTTATATTGTCACAGGCGAAGGAAAACTGGCAGCGATTGCGCCAATCCTTGTTCTGATAGACCACGCCGCAGATGGTTTTGGGATAGGAGGGATTGCGCACGCGGTTGAGAATGACCTGTGCAACGGCTGCCTGACCCTTGACCGATTCGCCGCGGGCTTCGAAATAGATGCCGGAAGCGAGACATTGCTGTTCGGCGGCGGAAAACACCTCTGCTGGCAGAGGCGTCGCGGCCCAGGCGTGGTCGTCAGGTGAAATCTGCGGAATGAAGCGGCCCGCTTCCGGCTTTTTCAAAATGGCATCGAACGGCGATTCGCGGGCGAAATCCGGTTCGGCCGGCGCGTAGGCCGTTGCCAGCACATCCGGTGTGCGGTTGGTAATCAGCGCTGCCACCATGGGCGAAACGCTTTTTTCCGTCTTTGTCTCGTCGCGGCGGAAATAGAAGGAGGCAAGTTCGATCTCGTTGCTCTTCTTCTGTTTGACGAAGGCGGTGCGGTCCTTGCGCTTCAGCGGCTCGATATCCAGCATGCTGGTACGCTGTAGTACAGAGCCTGCGGTGAAGGATTTTGGTGGCTGCATGATTTCGGTGGAGACCACCCGGCCCTTCTTGGCGGCGCGGTTGACGCGGTCGCTATCGGGCGAGGTCTGCTTGCCGCTCTTGCCGGTCACGAAGGCGACCTTGCGACCATCAGACGTAACCATTCCGGCACCGGTCAGGGCAGATGCGGGATTTGCTTCGTTGAAGGCGAGCGATGCATTATGAACGGAGCCTGCGGGAGAATTGGTCAGCACCATGCGCCACTGTTCACCACCACCATCAAGCCCGGCGAGAAGCGATGCCAGATCGGCACGCGCGGCGAAGGAGGGAAAGGCGAGCCATGCGGCAAGGCCGAAGACGACAGGCGATGTCCATTTCTCAAACGAGAAGAAGGACCCGCGACGCGATACTTTTCTTGAACGCAAAACCAGCACTCCGGACACACAGACGCAACTCACTGCTACAGCACGGGATAATCTCTCATTAACCTTGATGCTTGGTTAACAGCGCCGGTTTGGGCGTCTTCACGTTAGCGTGTCCGCATATAAAGAAAGCGCCACCCTCGCGGAGAGGATGGCGCTTGCGTGCTTATTCAGGATTGCGGGTGGATCAGATCACGACGTGAGAGCCGAGTTCCACCACGCGGTTTGCCGGAAGGCGGAAATAATCCGAAGGGTCTGCTGCGGTTTCGGCAAGGCCGATGAACAGACGGTTCTGCCAACCGGGCATGCCCGACTTCGGGTCTGGCACGAGTTTGCGTCTGCCCAGATAGAAAGATGTCGACATGATATCGAACTTGTAGCCGGTGCGGCGCAGATAGCCTAACGCCTGCGTGACGTTCTGCGTTTCCATGAAGCCGAAATGCAGTTCGACGACGACGAAGCGCTCGCTGACCTTGGTGATCGTATAGCGTTTGTCCGGGTGAACACGCGGCGTGTCTTCCGTGCGGATCGTCAGAATGACGTTCTTGTCGTGCAGAACGTGATTGTGCTTGAGATTGTGCAGCAGTGCGGCAGGTGCCGTTTCCGGGTCGCCGGTCAGGAAGATTGCCGTGCCGGGAATGCGAACAGGCGCATGGGCGCTTTCCTTTTCAACCGATGCGACGAAGGCCTTCAACGGCACATCGGTGCGACGGGTTTTGGCAAACAGGATTTTCGATCCGCGCTGCCATGTCGTCATGATGATGGTGAAGGCAACGGCCAGCAGCACCGGCACATAACCGCCATCGTGGATTTTCAACAGGTTTGCGCCGAGGAAGATCAGTTCGAGCGAAATGAACGGGAAGATAACCAGCATGGCCAGCGATCTCGACCATTTCCAATGGCTGCGTGCGAACTGGAAGAACAGCAGGCTGGTAACGACCATCGCCCCGGTCACCGAAATACCGTAGGCAGTGGCTAGCGCATCCGAGCTTTTGAAGGTCAGCACCAGCGCGACGACACCCAACAGGAGAACGGTGTTGACGGATGGAAGGTAGATCTGTCCCGTATTGGTTTCGGACGTGAACAGGATTTCCATACGCGGCAGATAGCCGAGGTTGATGGCCTGACGCACCAGTGAGAACGCGCCTGTTATGACCGCCTGGCTGGCAATGATGGTGGCCGCCGTTGCCAGGATGACAGCTGGCAAAATCGCCCATTGCGGGAACATCAGATAGAATGGATTCGACATTGCCGCCGGGTCTTTGAGAACCAGAGCGCCCTGCCCGAGATAATTGAGCGTCAACGCCGGAAACACCAGCACGAACCACGCCCACTGAATGGGTCTGCGTCCGAAATGGCCCAAATCCGCATAGAGCGCTTCAGCACCGGTGATGGTCAGGAAGACAGCACCAAGAACGACAAGACCGTAAAAGCCCTCGGCCATCAGAAACTCGACGGCATGCCAGGGATTGAATGCGTAGAGGATACTATAGTCATCCGAGATGTGCAGCAGCCCGACGAGGCCCATGACGATGAACCAGACGGCCGTGATCGGGCCGAAAAATTTGGCAACCGTTTCCGTGCCGTGGGACTGGATGGCAAACAGGCCAACCAGAATGCCGACGGAAATGGGGATGATGAAGGAATCCATCTGCGGTGTGACGAGTTTCAGGCCTTCCACCGCCGAAAGGACGGAAAGAGCTGGCGTAATCATCGCATCGCCGAGAAAAAGTGCGGCACCGATGAGGCCCAGCATAATAAGGACGCCACGTTTGGCACCGGCGGTCTTCATTAACAGCGCCAGCAGCGACAGCGTGCCGCCTTCGCCGTCATTGTCTGCGCGCAGCAGGAAACAGATGTATTTGATGGTGACGATGATGGTCAGCGCCCAGATCATCAGCGAGATGAGGCCGATGACCTCCGCTTCGGTGACACCATCATACGAGATGGGCTTCAGGGCTTCGCGAAAAGCATAAAGCGGACTGGTGCCGATATCGCCGTACACGACGCCGATCGAACCCAGCATTGCCGGAAACAAGCCTTTGAGGCGGTGATCATCCGCGCCCGGCTTGTCGATATGTTCCTTATCCAAGGCATGAGACATGTTGATTCTGACCGGTTAGAGCCAGCCCTTCCAACGGAAAAAGATGAACGGAATGATGGCCGATATGAGCATGACGAAGACTGCCAGTGGATATCCATAGGACCACTGCAACTCCGGCATGACGTTAAAGTTCATTCCGTAAACGGATGCCACGAGCGTTGGCGGCAAAAACACGACCGACGCGATGGAGAAAATCTTGATGATGGCGTTCTGTTCGACATTGATCATGCCGAGCGACGCATCCAGCAAAAAGGTGAGATTGCCGGATATAAAGGAAGCATGTTCCGACAGGGACTGGATATCCCGGCCAATGGAACGGCCCGTTTCCTTGTTTTCCTTGTCCTGCTGCACATTGGGCGTGGCTTGCAGGAAGGATTGCAAACGGGCAAGCGATGCCAGACTATCGCGCACCTTCGATATCAGCCGATGATAGCCGGAGATATCGGCAATCTTGTCTTCAAGATAGCGCGGTGCCTTGCGCTTGCTGCGCGCCTGCTCTCCGAAAATGCCTGCGGCCACATCATCGATGCGGACGACGGAATTTTCCAGAATTTCGGCGGTGCGATCCACAATGGTTTCAAGAAGCTTCAACAGCAGTGCCGTGCCGCTGCGCATCTCATGTGGAACGCGAGAAATGGCACCAATGAAGAGATTGAAGGATTTCGGCTCTGCGTAACGGATGGTGACCAAGCGTTTTCCGGCGAGAATGAAAGCGACATCCGTCAGCCGTGGGTCTTTGGAATCCGCATTCCAAACCAGAGAACCGGTCATGAAGACATTGCCATCTTCCACGTAAAGGCGGCTGGATGGTTCGATGTCTTTCAGATCTTCGCGGGTGGGCAATTCGACGCCGAGTAGATTTTCGACGTAAAGCTCTTCGGCTCTTTCGGGATTGATGAGATCGATCCAGACAATATCGTCCGAAATCTGCGGGACCGAACGGTCCGCCGACAGGCTGATTGCCTCGCAATTCGAGCGATAGGCTTTGATCAATCAGTTTCTCCGGTCAGCACACCGACAGAGGTCGATATGCTGCTCTAACACATCATGTGTGGCTTCCGCAAACGCCCGGATGGACGGCGGATCAAACGGCGCAGGGCTATGCTCTCAATGCCTTCAAGAATCAAGGGGTATTTTTCGCAGCGCTTTTACAGCTGCTTTTCACCCCGAGCGAAGCCGCACCCATCGCCTTCCCAACCCGCTTGCTTTTCCTAGCCGATAATTCTGAAGAAACTATCCTACATTCAAAGCGTTACCGCGTTTTCGGAAGCAGATATGGTCAGGGCTTACTCTCGTTAAAACAGAAATTCGCCCGCGCTTTCTACCTAAGCGCGGGCGTGTCAAGTTGTGCTAGAGAACGAGTGCTATGCGTGGACTGCATCGATCAGGCGTCGTTATTCGAAGACAATGCGTGGCGCGGGCTTGCGCAGTCCTGCCCCCACCTGTGTCCAGACTTTCTCTGCAATATCTCGGTAAATTTGGGCTTGCGGTCCATCCGGCTCTGCCACCACGACAGGTGTTCCGGCATCCGACAATTCGCGGATGGAGATGGTGAGCGGCACGTCCCCGAGGAAGGGAACGCCGATACGCTCTGCTTCCGCGCGCGCCCCGCCATGGCCAAAAATATCGTAGCGTGCGCCCGTATCCGGTGCGATGAAATAACTCATATTTTCGATGACACCCAAAAGCGGCACCTCGACTTTGCGGAACATGGTGATGCCCTTGCGCGCATCGATCAGCGCCAGATCCTGCGGCGTCGAGACGATGACGGCACCGGCCAGCGGCACCTGCTGGGCGATGGTCAGCTGCGCGTCCCCGGTGCCGGGCGGCATGTCGAGAACGAGAACATCGAGCTCGCCCCATGCCACTTCCCGCAGCATCTGCATCAGGGCGGATTGGACCATCGGCCCACGCCAGATCATCGCCGCTTCTTCATCCACCAGAAAACCCATGGACATGACCTTCAGGCCATAATTTTCCATGGGAATGATGATGCGGCCTTCCGCCTGCTGCGGGCGACCGGACAGTTTCAACAGTCGCGGCAGCGAGGGGCCGTAAATATCGGCATCGAGAATGCCGACGCGTAGGCCAAGCGTCTGAAGACCAAGCGCCAGATTGACGGCGGTCGTGGATTTTCCCACCCCGCCCTTGCCGGATGCGACGGCAATAATCGCACCGATGCCGGGAACACCAGCTTTTGTGCGGGGCTGCGGAGCTACGGACTTTGCCGGTGGCGGTGGGGCTTTTGGGGCAGGAGCAGAGCCAGCTTTACGATCCGCCGTGAGCGCCACCATGGCGGATTTGATGCCGTGCACGCCGAGTGCTGCCTTTTCGGCTGCCAGCCGCAGCGGCTCCATGGAATCGGCCTTGTCTGCCGGAACAGTGATGGAGAAGAAGGCCTTGGCATCGGCAATGAATATTTCCGACACCATGCCAAGCGCCATGATGCTTCTGTCGCCGCCCGGATAGACGACGTTTTCCAGTGCCTGTTCGATCTGCTTCTTATCGACCTGTGTCATGTCAATGTCCGTTATACCCACAGCCTCGGCCCGCAACTCACAAAGATTTGGGACAGCACGATGCGTAGATTTCAGTAATGAGAGCGTTCAACGCTTCCATGTGTTGGTCTTCAATAACCAAGCGTGCGGGTTTCGCCAATGATAAAGCGCAATCCGGCTCATCACAGAATGGATTGATCAGCTTTCGCTACCGGTATCGAATTTTTCCGGATCGAAGACACGACCATCGAAAAACGCATCCGGGCCTAGTACGAGGCCGGACCGGGAGGCACCGACATCGACCGGCATGTGCAGTGTACCCTCCAGCTTCATATTGGCTGATGGCACAGGGGCGAAAAGCGGCTTGATCGCCTTGCGGAAAATATCCGGGCGGAAGGCCTCGCAGGCTGCCTCATAGGCTTTGACATCGCCTGAGAATTCCGGCGGGCAATCGTTCCACCGCAGCATCTGCGAAAAGAACCACAGCGCCTGGCTCTGCCAGGGGAAATTCGCCGCCTTGCCGCTGGTGGAAAAGAAGCCGCTGCATTCCAGCATGCGGGCAGGCGAATGCGAGATAAAGCCGGTGAGTGCCGGCAGAATGAGATCACCCTCCATATCGAGATAATGGGGTGCGGCCAGAATGCCTGCCAATTCTTCTATATTGGCGTTGATGGCGCACCATTCGCCAGCGCGGTAAAGGGCACGCAACAGCGCTTCCAGTGTTGCCGGTTCGGCCCCTGCCCAATCCCGCGAGACGGCCAGCACCTTTTCCGGCGCATTCTGCCAGATGTGGGATTTGGTGGTGATGATCCTCGCCGTTCCGCGCAGAACGGCAGCGGTACCATAGGGTTCTGCAACATAGAAACCATCGATCTCACCCGCTTCCAGCATTTGCGGCATGGCGGCGGGTGCCACTTCTACAAGCGTGATGTCACGCTCAAGGCGCAGGCGGGCATTGTCCAGGAGATAACGCAGTTCGAACATCGACACTGCCAGAGGATGTTCGACTGCAAGCTTGAGCGGTTTCAACCCCGCCGTCTGGCGCGATGCCGCCACGCGGGCAAGCGCCCGGGCGACCGTGCCGGGATCAGGGATTTTCATACCCTGCTCGACCAGATCGTCATGCACTATCTGCGAGACGGCAAAGGTCGCGCCGCCTGTGGCAAGAACAAAGGGGGCGATCAGATCAGCGGGAAGATCGGGCAGGCCCAGGGCGGAAGCAACCGGCAGGGATGCGGACAGATGCAGGCCGTGGAGATCGCCCTTTTCCCATCCGGCAAGCAACTCGCGTGCAGATGCTTTTTTAACGAGTTCGAGGGAAAGCCCCTCATCCGTGGCGAAACCTTTTTCGGCTGCGACAACAAGAACCGCACAATCAATTGTCGGAGAAAAACCAGCCTTGAAGCTTTTCGAAGCCGACAAACGAATCTCCTCTGCCGTGGGCGATTCGAGAATTGCGCACGTTGATGCAGAGTACAATCAAAAAATCGAAAATATTCCTATTTTATCAGGCCAACGCGCAACGCTTTTGCAACGGCCTGTGTGCGGTTGACCGTATTGAGCTTTTTGGTCGCGCGATTGAGGTAATGATTGACCGTATGCTCGGACAGAACGAGAATTTCAGCGATCTCCGCGCTGGTCTTTCCTGCTGCTGTCCAGTTGAGACAGTCAATCTCTCGATCTGTCAGCGTTTCGGGGATGCGGGCATCGAGACTGCGCACATAGGCGAGACGGCTGAAAACATGTGCGGCTAAGAAAGAAATTTCAGCGATGCATCTGGGCTGGAACATCGTCTTGTTGCCGTGAAACGACACTGCGCCCCTTTGACCCGAGGGATCATGCACGGGGCACCACAGCGACGTTTTCATATCGAAGCGGTCGAACAACTCCGCAACGGTTTTGGCCGCCGCATCACCATGGCCCTGCAACGCAAGATCGGCATCGACGAGAAAGGGTACAGAAGACTGCCTCAGGGTGCGAAATACATTGCTCCGGCTCAGCAGGCCCGCATTGTCATATTGATGCAGAAGCTCTGCAGGCCAATTGGTAATGACAGTATGCTGCGACAGCTCCAGGGAAATATGGGACGGAAGGTTGAGCACCATGAAGGCTTTCATGCCCCAGGCTTCCGTTATCTTCTTGAGAAAACGGAAAATATCGAACTGGGTTTTCAGTTCGGCAATCTCCTCCGCGCATTCTGCACCGGGAAGCGTAGAACTGGAAATCTCTGGCTTCAACATTGGTTCTGATTCTTTACAAGGTAAGCTTAAAAGGATGAATCTGGCTAACAGAAAATTGTTACGGCAATAATTACCAATTCGTTATATTTTTGCAAACAAAAGTTGATACGAAGTTTCATATCATTTTCGAATCTAAAGATTGTTATTGTACATTTACAGATAATTTCTATGGCTTCATTCTTGCGCAGGCGGCAGACGCACCGAAATATCTAAAGAAATATTCCGCGCTGCTTCCTGCACCAGCTCAGACCAGCCTTCAAGGCGCTCTCGCGTTAGTCTGTAGGCCGGTCCGGTGACGGAGATGGCGGCGTGAAAATATCTGCCCCGCGCCGAAACCGGTACCGCGATGCACTGAATTCCGGTCTCGTGCTCCTCGAGATCGAAGCCGTATCCGCAGTGTCGAATATTATTAATTTCTTGTTTTAGCTGGGTTGCAGAAATAATGGTGTTTTGCGTGTAGGGATGAAAGGCCATTGCGCTTGCAACGTCATCCAGTTCCGCATCGGAAAGCAGCGAAAGCGCAGCCTTGCCGACGCCGGTGCAATAGGCCGGGGACACGCGTCCGATCTGCGAATACATGCGCACCGCATGCTTGCCATCGATCTTGTCGAGATAGACGATTTCGGCACCGCGCAGCACGCCGAGATGAACAGATTCCTGTGTCTTTTCATGCAAAACACGCAGATGTGGTGCGGCGATGGAGCGCAGGTCGTTGCCGCTCCATGCCTGTGAAGCGAATGTCAGAAGCCGCACGCCCGCGACATAGGTCTGGTCGTCCTTCTGCTCCAACAGGCCCTCTTCGAGCAGATGAACAAGCTGCCGATGGAGCGTGCCACGCGGCTGGCCGGAGCGCTGGAGGATATCGGTGAAGCGAAGCGGCTGCGGCGACATGACGACCAGTTCCAGCAGCGCGATTGCCTTTCCTAACGTTCCGGTGGTGCTATCCGTTGTCTTTTCGGTAGAATGGGACGCCATTTGATCTCCGTGTGCGACATTGCCGCGCTTGACATTTCAGAGGCGGAAAGGGCACTATTCCGTCAAATGAAACTTAGTTCCAAATAATGGAACTTGCAATCCGTACTGGGAGGCGTGATGGCGGAAAATTCTGGACAGTTTTCCGAATTTGCGGATCAGGGCGTTCTCATCACCGGCGGCGGTTCGGGCATCGGCGCATCGCTGGTTACGGCCTTTGCCGAGCAAGGCGCAAAAGTCACCTTCATCGACATCAATGTTTCCGCCAGCCAAAACCTTGTCGAAACGCTATCCCGGAAAACCCGGCATCCCGTAACATTCATCGAGGCCGATCTTCGCGACCAATCCCGACTGGCGCATGCCGTGGAGACGGCGGCAGAAGCGACTGGCGGCATCAAGGTTCTGGTAAACAACGCCGCCTGGGATGACCGACACGATATCGACACCGTGACCAGCGATTATTGGGATGCGAACCACGCGGTCAATCTGAAGCCGGTGTTTTTCGTAACACAAGCGGCGCTGCCCTATCTGCGCAAGGCGCATGGTGCTTCAATCATCAATTTCTCGTCCATTTCCTACTTGTTGAATATGGGCGAATTGCCGGCCTATGCTGCGGCAAAAGCCGGTATCGTCGGCCTGACGAAAAGCCTCGCCGGACGACTCGGGCCTGAAAACATCCGAGTCAACGCTATTCTGCCGGGCATGATCGTGACCGAGCGGCAAAAGGAACTCTGGCTGACCAACGATTCGATTTCGCAAGGGGTTTCCCGCCAATGCCTCAAGCGCGCATTGACGGCGGATGATCTTACCGGTCCCTGTCTCTTTCTGGCCTCTTCGGCATCTGCCGCCATGACGGCCCAAACAATCATCATCGATGGAGGTCTTTTGTAATGTCCGATGCCGCATTTGTTGCCGTGGACTGGGGTACGACCAGTTTCCGGCTTTGGCTGATGAGCAAATCCGGCGACATACTGGGCGAGCGACGCAGCGCCGAGGGCATGACCACGGCCATGAAAACCGGCTTCCCGGAAGTGCTGGCCTCCCATCTTACCGCCCTTTCCGCACCATCCGGCCTTCCGGTCATTATCTGCGGCATGGCCGGTGCGCGGCAAGGCTGGGTCGAAGCAGGCTATGTGGATGTGCCCGCCGATCTCTCAGAGGTTTTGAAGGGTGCAGTGCGTGTGCCGGGTCAGGCAGATGATATCCGTATTCTGCCGGGTCTTGCCCAGCGCGCGGCAGAAACGCCCGACGTCATTCGCGGTGAAGAAACCCAGCTTCTGGGTGCGTTGTCCGCCGATTACAAAACCGGCGAGCAACTGGTTTGCATGCCCGGCACCCATTCCAAATGGGTCAGCGTCAGCAATCTGAAAGTCACCGGCTTTTCCACCTTCATGACCGGCGAATTGTTCGACGTCATTTCCAAACACTCCATCCTGTCGCATGCTATTGCGGATGCGGAAGCCTTTACCGGTGATCTTCCCGCTTTCCGCGCTGCCGTGGCGGATAGCTACGCCAACCCGCAAATGGCGACGAACCGGCTGTTTACGGTGCGGTCCGGGCAACTGCTGCACGGCCTTTCCGCGACAGATGCGAAGGCAAAGCTTTCCGGTACCATGATCGGGCTGGAGATTGCTGGCGCCCATTCCACCGCACCGAAAAGCGCAAAGGTGGTGCTGATTGCATCCGGCGCATTGGGTGCGCTTTACAAGGCGGCCTTCGACGCCCTGTCCATCAATTTCGTAACCATCGATGCCGATGAAGCCGTTCGTCACGGGCTTGTCGCCGCCGCACATGCCATCTGGCACTGAGGAGATTTTTGCATGCGTATTCCCTTCCCACCAATGAAGTATCCGCTCGTTGCCATTCTGCGCGGCATCCGGCCGGAAGAAACCGAGGGCGTGGTCAACGTGCTGCTGGAAAGCGGCCTGCGCGCCATTGAAATCCCGCTCAATTCGCCGGACGCTTTCCGCTCCATCGAAATTGCTGCAAAGCTTGCCCCGGCAGATGCGCTGATCGGTGCTGGCACCGTGCTGACGGTTGAGGATGTGAAGAATCTGGATGCGGCAGGCGGCAAGCTGATGGTCAGCCCGAACGTCGATGTCGAGGTCATCACGGCGGCGCGCGAAAAGGGCATGGTCACCATGCCCGGTGTTTTGACACCGACGGAAGCTCTGCTGGCGCTGAAAGCTGGTGCCACCGGCCTCAAATTCTTCCCCGCCAGTGTTCTGGGCCCATCCGGCATCAACGCCATCCGCGCCATTCTGCCCAAGGACACGATGGTTGCGGCTGTCGGCGGCGTTTCCGACAAGAATTTCAGCGACTACACCAGCATCGGCGTCACAGCCTTCGGCCTTGGCACCAGTCTCTACAAGCCTGGCATGACAGCAGCAGATGTGCATGAGCGCGCGCTCGTCACCGTCAAGGCCTATGATATCGCGATGGGAGCTTGAGCCATGGCTGACATCCACACATTTGCAGGCAAGGTGCTGGACGCGACACAGATGCATCTGGGTGAAGGACCAAGCTTCGATCCGCTGACCAACAGGCTCTGCTGGCTGAACATTCTCGGCAAGGAACTGCACGAACTCGATCCGGCGACGGGTGAAAAAACCGTACATGCCCTGCCCTTCATGGCGAGCGTCGTGGCGCGGATCGATGAGAAGCGCCAGTTGCTGGCCTCCGACGAAGGCCTGTTCATCCGCGACCGTGCAACGGGCGATCTCTTCCTCCACGCCGATTTCGAGCCCGGCAAACCCGGCAACCGCTCTAACGACGGTCGCGTGCACCAGAGCGGCGCATTATGGATCGGCACCATGGGCAAGAAGGCCGAAGACGGCGCAGGCGGCATCTACCATGTCGCCAAGGGCGTGGTGACGACACTGTTCGAGAACATCAGCATCTCCAACTCCATCTGCTTCTCGCCAGATGGCGCGACCGGCTATTATGTCGACACGCGGGCCAACAAGCTGATGGCCGTCCCGCTCGATCCAGCCACTGGCCTGCCAACCGGCCCCGGCAAGGTGCTTGTCGATCAGGCAGGCAAGGATGGTGGCATCGACGGATCGGTTTGCGATGCTGATGGCCACATCTGGAACGCCCGCTGGGGCATGGGTGCCGTGGACCGCTATTCCCCGACCGGCCAACATCTCGACCGCTATGAGGTGCCAGCAAAGCAGACGACCTGCCCGGCATTCTTCGGCGCGACCGCCAATCGCCTCGCCGTCACCTCCGCCTGCGAAGGTCTGGACGACGCGACGGTGAAGGCCAACCCGCTGTTCGGCACGACCTTTGATCTCGGGATCGAGGTGAAGGGTGTGCTGGATGGGGCTTATAGGGTTTGATGCCCTTTTTGGGATGACCCAAACATTTCCCCGTCATTCCGGCCCTGAGCCGGAATCCAGCAGAGCCGCGTCTGCGGCGAGAAGGAGTCTTCTGCGATCAAAGACTTGATCGCACTGGATCCCGCATCAAGTGCGGGATGACGGAGAACCAAAACAACCTTGGAAAAAGATTGCTACCCGAAATCCAAGCCAGACGCTGGCAAGTCGCGGTAGTTTTGCTGGAGATAGCGATGGGTCGCGGCGGCATCCGCCGGGCGGCCGTAGAAATAGCCTTGACCCATGGCGCAACCGAGGCTGCGCAGTTTTTCCGCTTCCGTCTTGTCTTCGATACCCTCTGCGACAACCTCAAGATCCAGCCCATCGCACATGGCGACAATGGCCTTGATGATGTGTTCGGACGGTCGGTCGGTGCTGATGCGTGAGACGAAGGCACGGTCGATCTTGACCTTGTCGAAGGAGAAGTCCCGCAGACGCCCAAGGCTCGACTGGCCCGTGCCAAAATCATCAAGGGAAATGCGCACGCCCGCCTGCTGAAGTTCACTGATGATGCGCTGGGCAGTATCGGCGGATGTCATGACCGCCGTTTCGGTGATTTCCAGTTCCAGCCGGCGTGGATCGAGACCCACGCGCCGCAGGATCGACAGAATGTTTTCCGCCGTCGTCGGGTCCATCAACTGTGCGGACGATAGATTGAAGGACAGAAACAGTTCTCGCGGCCATGAAAGGGCCGCCTCCGCCGCCTTGCGCAGCAGCGTTTCGGACAGTGCGTCGATAAAGCCGCGCTCTTCTGCCAATGGCACGAAGACGGCGGGTGATACGAAGCCGAGATCGGGATCGTTCCAGCGCGCAAGGGCCTCGAAGCCGATGACCGTGGCGTCGCTGAGGCGCACGATGGGCTGGAAATGCACATCGACCGCATCGCTGATGATAGCGTTTCGAAGCGCCTGTTCCAGCTGCGTAGCGCGCTTCATTTCCTGCGCGATTTCGCGCGAATAGACGGTGATCTGACCGCGACCGCGACGTTTCGAACGGTAGAGCGCGGTTTCTGCGCTCTTCAGCAAATCCTCGAAATCCTCGCCCGCGAATGGATAGATCGCAAAGCCGAAAGACGAGGATAGACGCACGTTGCGGTCGCCCAGATCGTAAGGGGCAGACAGCACGTCCTTGATCATGTTACCGACGCGCTCCGCGCCCAGACGCTCGAACACCAGCGGCAGCACGAAGGCGAACTCGTCGCCATCGTGGCGGGTCACGACCGCGCCATCCGGCACACAGGCCCTGAGGCGATGTGCGACCTGACAGAGAATTTCATCGCCCGCCTCAACGCCGAAAAGATCGTTGATTGGCTTGAAACCGTCGATGTTGGCGACACCGATGGTGAAGGGGGCGGGATCGCTTGCCCGCTCTGCAGCAAGCATGCGGATCTTGTCGCGGAGACGATAGCGGTTGCCCAGACCCGTCAGCGGATCGCTGTAAGCCATGGCCTGCAACTCGTGCTGGCTGACCTGCGGCGCATTCTGTACTGGGGATTTCATGCGCACATCCTGATCAACGGACTATGAGATTTTCGCAGACAATGTGATTTGATTCTTAAGAAAACACTATCGCTAAACTCTGCGAAATAGCCATCGATTTTCAGGGGAATGCCTCTGCTGCACGTAATTTGCGTCGATCATCCACGAATGCGATGTTCGCGCTGCGGCAGGTGCCGTTTGATCATGGCTTCCACCATATCGGGACTGATGGGCTTGAGCATCATATCGTCCATGCCCGCATCGAGGCAGGCCTGCCGGTCACCTTCAAATGCCAGCGGCACGACGCCGATGATGGGCGTGTGAATGCGCTCCGCGCCCATGATTTTGCGCAGCCTGCGTGCCGCCTCGAAACCATCGAAGTCCGGCAAGGTCGTATCCATCAGGACGAAAGTGGGCTTGTCCTGCTCGAAGATTTGCAGTGCCAGCTTGCCAGTGGCAGCGATCTTGTAGCTCAGGCCCAGACCTTCGAGGATTTGCGAAAAGACGATCTTGTTGATGTCGTTGTCTTCCGCAACGAGAACGTCAAGCGTCGCCTTCTTGGCCGGGGACGGCAGGTTGCCGGTGGAAATTTCCCAGCTTCCATCCGCCTGCTGCGAGGACAGAGCGCTGTTCTTGAGCCGGAAATGGCGGGTGATCTGGTTGATCAGCGAGCTTTCAAGCTGGAAGTCATCAACCGTCATGGCATCCACGCCATAGGTCTGGGGCAGATCGAGACAGACGATGTCCAGTTGAACATCGACGACCACAAGATCGACCCGGACATTGGCCGATGCGGCAAATTCCATGAAGGCCTTTTGTTCGTCATGGCTGGTCACGACCGCGCAATCCACGCCGACCGCGGTCATTTTGCGACGCGCGACTTCGCCAAGCGCGGTATTGGGCGTGACCAGAAGAATGCTGCGGCCCGTCAACAGCTGCGAGGCCTGATGGTGTTCGTCATCCATATAGGATGACGGCGTAAAAGACATATGTTCCAGGCCGCGAATGACGCTGCTGCCATCCGTTCCCGCCGCTGCAAAGGCAGTGACGTCATCCATGGTCGTGACCAGAAAATACCGGCCCGGATTACCAACGCGCTGCTTTCGGGTGATGACGAGGACTTCCTCACCCGTCAGGCGCGTCACCCGCTCCGGCAGAATGGCCGGGCTGCCACTTTCCAGCACATGGCGATCCATTGCATCGATGCGCGAGGCGAGCGGTTCGGAATGGATATCCGATACCGTGCGCCCGAGAATGAGATCGGCAGACGTTTCCAGAAGCGAGCAGCCAGCCTTGTTGACGGCGACATAGGTGGTGTTGCGATCCTTGACGAAGACCGAAAGCGGCAGCGTATCCAGAATTTCTTCGGTCAGCTGCACGCGCTCGATATCAAGACGCCACTGATCTTCACGCTTCTTCTGTTCGGAAATATCGGTGATGACGCAGATGCCCATGCCTGAGGGCATGCGGCGTTTGATGAAGCGCAGCCACCTGTCGCAGCCGCGTTGCTCCACGGTTTCCGAACGCTCTTTCCAGTGAGATGCCAGTTGCTCGGCAATCCAGTCATCGCGCTCCACACCGCGTGGAAGGGAATCGCTATCGACATTCTTTCGCCCATCATAAAGGGCCGCCAGAAAATCTCGAAGGCGTGTGCCGACGACAAGCTTGGTTTCGCTGATGGGCAGATAGGTCAGAAGACGGCGATTGGCGAAAACGATATGATCGTGGCGATCATAAATGATCAGCCCAGAGGAAATCGCATCGCAAACGGCGTCGAGCATCGCAGATTGAATATCTGCGCCCATCGACGCCACGTCATTCATTGCAATCCCTCACACGCACGTCTCAAAGCGAAATACACTCACAAAAACTGGCCAACGACCACACGGAAATGGCTAAAGAAATCGGACATGCGGGATCAGTGCTTGAAGCAGATTGGTCTAGATCGGGTGGCGGCCCCTGCTTTCCGCCACATATATCCCCTTCGCTATGCTGAAAGGACATAATACTGCATTCATTCCAAGCTGACTGCACCCTAGAAGTTTTCCCTTAAGAGGTACTTAACGTTGTGTGCAAGAAATATTTAGCGGGACAACCAAGCCATGGCCGGTGATTTGCGTGATTTCGCTTTCACAAGACGCACGAATCCACGAAAATGGCACCCATGTCCATCAAACAGCTCTCAGAAACCCTGATCAATCAGATTGCCGCCGGCGAAGTCATCGAACGCCCTTCGAGTGCCGCCAAGGAACTGATAGAAAACGCCATCGATGCTGGTGCGACCCGCATCGAGATCGCCACCGCAGGCGGCGGCAAGGGGCTGGTGCGCATTTCGGATAATGGCTGCGGCATGTCGCCCGCCGATCTGGAACTGGCGATCCGCAGGCATTGCACCTCGAAGATTTCAGCAACGCTGGACGATATCCGCACGCTGGGTTTTCGTGGAGAGGCCCTACCCTCCATCGGCTCCGTTGCCAAGCTGACCATTACCAGCCGCCAGCAGGGTGCCGCAGAAGGTGCTATCATCTCGGTTGCCGGTGGCAAGCTTTCGCCGGTGCGGCCAGCACCATCCAACACCGGCACCATCGTTGAAGTCCGCGATCTCTTCTTCGCCACGCCCGCGCGTCTGAAATTCCTCAAGACCGAAAAGGCGGAAGCGGCTGCAATCACCGAAATCGTCAAGCGCATGGCGATTGCCTTTCCGCATATCCGCTTCGTGCTGTCGGGCACCGACCGCTCGACGCTGGAGTTTCCAGCAACGGGCGATGACCATCTGGCGCGCATGGCGCAGATTCTTGGCGCCGACTTCAAGGACAATGCCATCGAGATCGATGCCGAGCGCGAAGACGTGACCTTGACCGGATTTGCAGGCGTTCCGACCTTCAATCGTGGCAATTCGGCCCATCAATATATGTTCGTCAATGGCCGCCCGGTGCAGGACAAGCTTTTGCTATCGGCCATTCGCGGTGCCTATGCCGAAACCATTCCACATGGCCGTTACCCGATTGCGGTTCTGTCCTTGCAGCTCGACCCGGCGCTGGTGGATGTGAATGTGCATCCGGCAAAATCCGATGTGCGCTTTCGCGACCCTGGCCTCATCCGCGGGCTGATCGTCGGGGCCGTGCGGCAGGCATTGAGCCGGGAGGGGGACCGGGCCGCAACGACAGGCGCGGCGCAGATGATGAATGCGTTTCGCCCCGGCTACAGCCCTTCGACAGTTCGACCCTTCTCGTCCCAAGCATGGACACCTGCGACCTCGCCATCGCGCCCGCTGTCTGCCTCAAGCGATCTGGCGCTGCGCGAAACCGCGCAATCGCAATTCAACGACATCACCATGCCGACGGCGCGGGCGGAGAGAGCCGACCCCACAGACAATGCGACAGCAGTAACAGACACTGCCCGTTATCCGCTGGGGGCCGCGCGGGCGCAGGTGCACGCCAATTACATCGTTGCTCAGACGGAAGACGGTCTCGTCATTGTCGATCAGCATGCCGCCCACGAGCGGCTTGTCTTCGAGGAAATTCGCAAAGCCCTGCATTCCAAGCGCCCGCCCTCGCAGGTCCTTCTCATTCCCGAAATCATCGATCTGCCGGAAGAAGACTGCGACCGGCTGATGGAACATGCCGAGGGCTTCGACAGTATGGGGCTTGCCATCGAGCGCTTCGGGCCGGGAGCCGTAGCGGTGCGCGAGACACCGGCGATGTTGGGTGAGGTCAATGTGCAGGGGCTGATGCGGCAACTGGCCGACGAGATCGCTGAATGGGACACGGCAGGCAGTCTTGCCAACAAGCTGGAATATGTCGCCGCCACCATGGCCTGCCATGGCTCGGTGCGCTCAGGCCGTCGCATGCGACCGGAGGAGATGAACGCGCTGCTGCGGCAGATGGAAAACACGCCGGGTTCCGGCCAATGCAACCACGGACGTCCGACCTATATTGAGCTGAAGCTTGCGGACATCGAAAAACTGTTTGGCAGAAGTTGAGACATTCCCGCACCTCAGGCTGGCATTCCCGCCACGGCACGGTTAAAAAGACAGAGCGTCAGGAGACTAGAAGAATGAACAGATTTGAAGGCGGCGGCAATCGCGAAGCAAAGGTCGAATATCTCGACGGCGATATGCGTATCGTCCAGACCGGCTCGCATGTCGTCTGCGCCATGACCGGCAAGTTCATTCCGCTGGACGAGCTGCGCTACTGGAGCGTTGCGCGACAGGAGCCCTATGCGGATGCCGAGGCCTCGCTGGAAGCTGAAAAACGCGCTGGCGCCCTGCCTAATCAAAAACGCGCCGGCTGATCTCCAGCGGCCAGAATTTCACGGCCTGCTAAAGTAAATTGACGTTGTGCACAACCCATCAGGAACATTCGCTGATGGCGCTGGTTAGACCAGCGTTGCAATGCACACGCACAATTTTCAATAGGAGCTGACTATGGCCGAGAAGACACTCGACGATCTTTTCTACGACACGCTGAAAGACATTTATTACGCGGAACGTCAGGTGCTGAAAGCTCTGCCGAAAATGGCACGCGCGGCGACTGACCCGAAGCTGAAGGCGGCGTTTGAGAAGCACAAGGAAGAAACCCAGGGGCAGATCGAACGCCTCCAGGAGGTTTTCGAACTTATTGGCAAGCGCGCACAGGGCAAGACCTGCGAAGCGATCCAGGGCATCATCGCTGAGGGCGAAGAGATCATGGAAGATTACAAGGGCACTGCGGCACTGGATGCTGGCCTCATTTCTTCCGCACAGGCTGTCGAACATTACGAAATTACCCGTTACGGCACGCTGAAGGCATGGGCTGAAAAGCTTGGCCACACCAAGGTCGTGCCATTGCTGGACGCCACGCTGACCGAAGAGTCCACAACGGATGAATCGCTGACCGAATTGGCCAGCTCATCGGTCAATGCCGCCGCTCAGAAGGCTGCATAAAAATCTACGATACGACAGGAGCCGGGCGATTTGCCCGGTTCTATTTATTGAAGACATAAAAAACCGGGCAATGCCCGGTTTTTTCCTATGCGGTTTTTATGGTGCGGGTTGTGCAGGTTGCGCGGGCTGAGTTGCCTGACCCGGATTAGGATTGCTGTCCGTGCCGCCGGTTGCAGGGGTCGTGCCTGACGGTGTGTTGTTATCGAAAGAGCCCGCACCCTTCGCACCCGGATCAGCCGGTGCATTTGGTGTCGATGGGCCGGGGGCCGGCTGGGTTTCGGTGGTGGCCGGTGCTGTGCTTTCGCCCCACGTCTCAGCGACGATCCAGACAGCACCTGCCAGCAGCAGGCTGATGACGAGAATGACGAGAACCGGGCTTCCACGGAAACCCTGACGACTTTCGCGTGGGGTGAAGACCTTTTTTTCGTTACCCTGCGGCATGAATTCCTCCTGAAACCTCTTGCGGGCACAGTGAATGCCCGTCTTCTCAGGAAAAGCCCCCCAACGTCAGATTGTTCCTTCACACCGGTGAGATTCAACGTTGCAGAGAATGCTAGGAATGCTGCAGCTTTCGGCGGCGGCAATTCTCTGTGGCAACATCGATGATCGTGCCTGCCGCATTGGGATCATCGAAGGCCATGTCGATCTCGATCACAAGGCTGCTCGAGAGCAATTCCGACGTCAGCCCGTGATGCCCGTTCAGGCGCACGGCATCCTTGGCGGTCATTACCGGCAAGAGATCGAGCCTATTGGCCTCATCCAGCAGATCGCCGATTTCTTCGTCACTGAAATGGTGGTGGTCGGGAAAGGAGCGTTTGGAGACGATCTGCCCTCCCAGTTCCTCCACCGTGCGGTAGAACTTGTTGGGATCTGCGATGCCCGCATAGGCCAGAACGCGCTTGCCTTCAAAGCCCGGCTGCGGACGCGGCTGAATGGACGAGACGAAAACGGGCTTTCCGGCCCGCGCCGTGGTGCGGACAATGGCATCTGCGGCATTGCCGCTTCCCACCTTGAGGATGGCCGACAGCTGGCGCATCTGCTCATCCAGCGGTGCCCGGACGGGACCTCCGGGAACGAGATGACCATTGCCGATGCCACGCTGCGTATCGATGACGACGAGGGCATAATCCAGCGTCAGCCGCGCGCTCTGAAACCCGTCATCCATGATGATGAGATCGACACCTTCCACCACCAGACGCTTTGCACCCTCGACACGTCTGCGAGAGATGACCGTCATCGCCTCACGCGCCAGCAACAGCGGCTCATCTCCGACATCGACTGAACGGTGATGGTTGGCATCGACCAGCGTGGTTACATCCAGCGTGCCGCCATAACCACGGCTGAGAAAGCCGGGCTTCAGGCCTTTGTCGATTGCGGCGCGGGCAATAGCAATGGCGGTCGGGGTCTTGCCCGCACCACCCACGGTAAAATTGCCGATGCAGATAACGGGAACAGGCACGGATGCGCGCTTTGCCTTCTTCATCGTCCGCCCGGCGACCTTGCCGTAAACGAAGGAAAAAGGCGCCAGCGCCCAAGCCTGCCAACCGGATTTTTCCCACCAGAATGGCGGTGCTTCCGAAACCATCCGTCCCCAAACTCCCGCTTTACCCGAATTGGTAGCAGCAGCTATCTGCCAGAAAGGTAAGGATTTTGCAAAGGAGGTGGTTTGCAAGCTCGATGCTTAAGATGCCGCGCGTTCCGGCAACAGGTTTTCGAGGCTCGTTATATCCTCAAAACAATAGTCGCAATCCGCCGACAGGCTCTCTTTCGAGCCCGTGCCGGTCAAGACCGCCACCCGCAGGCCAGCACCTGCGTTGCGGCCCATATGCAGATCGTGATTGTTGTCACCCACCACAGCAACACATTCCGGCGGCAGGCCGATAGCCTGACAGAAACCCAGAACCATGCCAGGCTGTGGCTTGGTGCCATGGCCGCTATCGTAACCGGCGACGAAATCAAGATCTGCCTCAAAGCCGAACCGTTTGGCCAGTTCGCGAATGGAGGCTTCGTTATCGCTGGATGCAATACCGAGCTTGTAGCCCCGGCCCTTCAGCCGCGCGAAGAAGGCTTTCAGATCCGTCACCGCGACGGATTTTCCAGCCGCATCGGTAAACAGCCGGTCGAGGCGTTGAGTGAGCTCCAAGACATCACAGGGAGAACCGGCAGCGACCAGACCTTGTGCAATCTGTGCGGTATTCCCAGCGGCCAGAAGACTGTCCGCTGTGACATGACCCGTGACCGGGTCCATGCCGCAGGCCAGAAGCAATTGGTCGGCAAGCGCTGCATCGCCCTGCGCAGCAATGGCTGCAAGCTCACGATTGACCGGACCCCAGCTGGCATCGTAACCGATGAGCGTTCCGTCTTTGTCGAAGAGGATGGCGGCGATGCTAGCCACTGAGCGTGCCGTGTTTGTCGCGTCCATGGGATCAGCCAACCGCGCTGCGTGGCTGGAGTTTCGCGGTCACCGTCAGCGGGTTGATATAGGGTTCCAGCGCCTTGACGGTGGAAGACAGTGCACCGCGCATATCCTGAATGACCCGGCCGCCCGCATCGATCATCTTGTAGCGCTCATTGTCGTTGACGAGCAGGTAATGCACGGCCTTGGCCAGCATCTCCACATCGCGAATGATGCGCCCACCGCCGGAGCGCAGCAGCTTCTGATAGGCTTCGCGGAAGTTTTGCACATGCGCGCCGGACAGGACTGCGCAACCCAGCATGGCCGGTTCCAGCGGGTTCTGCCCGCCTTCCGCCATCAGCGAACGACCGACAAAGGCCAGTTCCGTCAGGCGCAGATAAAGCCCCATCTCACCGATGCTGTCGCCGAGGAAAATATCCGTCTGAGGCGTGATGGCATCGTTGCGGCTTCTGCGCGCCACATTGAGATTCATGCCTTTCAGCATGGTCTCGATTTCGTCTGCCCGCTCCGGGTGACGTGGCACGATGATGGTGAGTTGGCCGTTGCGGGACTTGATTGCCGAATGCACGGTCCCGGCAGCCTTCTCCTCACCATCAAAGGTGGAGATGGCGGCCCATGTCTTGCGATTGCCGATCTGACGGCGATAGGTTTCCAGCAGTGCGGCATCGCAAGGCGGTGGATCGGTATCGCCCTTGAGATTGCCGGAAACGACGACCGGCCATGAACCGAGATCGCGGAAGCGCTCCGCATCCAAATCCGATTGTGCAACCACCAGAGCGAGCTTGCTGAACAGCGCCTCGGCAAAATCCGAACGGCTGTGCCAGCGCCCGAAGGAGCGATCCGACAGACGCGCATTGACGCGGATTTGCGGAATATGACGGCGCTCCAGCTCCATCATCGTCACCGGCCAGATTTCGGACTCGGCAGTAATCGCCGCATCCGGCGCCCAATAGGTCAGGAAACGGTTGACGGAAATCTTGATGTCGAGCGGGACATATTGGTGAATGACGTCATCACCCAGACGCGTGCGGCTAAGCTCTGCCGAGGTGACCGTGCCCGTGGTCAAAAGAACGTGAATGTCGCGTTTGCGGATTTCGCGGATGAGCGGAACGAGAGCGAGCGTTTCACCGACGCTTGCGGCGTGAAACCAGACGAGCGGGCCACGCGGACGCTCAGCACTGGGATAGCCGAAGCGCTCCATACGGCGGCGCTTGTCTTCCTTGCCCTTGGCGGAACGATACATGAGATAGGGGCGGGCAAAAGGGTAAGCGGCAACGCCTGCAATTCTGTAACCCGAAAGGGCGAAACGTGCGATTCGGCTGTTCATGACATGCTGCCTTCGATCATTTCGCGCAATGCTTTCCCCTGTGATCCCTGCCAGAGCGTTGCGTCGCACAAACGGAGGTGTCCGCGCAGCTCTATCTTTTTGTTTAGCCATCGGATCTTCGAAAACCGCGTCAGCGTTTTTCAGTCGATGTGTGGAAGCCTATTTCATATAAAAATGCGTCTTTTTTGTTTCAGAACAAAAATCGGCTCACGAAAAATGTAAGCGGTAACCAGATGTTGTGCGTGCCCTTACGGGACTCGCACAACCTTTTGCTCTGTCCGGTATAGTACAAAGGAAGTAGGAAAGCAGCGATTATTTGCTTTGCGGATCGAGCAGACGGTGCATATGCACTATAAAATAACGCATGTGAGCGTTATCCACAGTCTGCTGGGCCTTTGACTTCCACGCCGTGAGCGCAGTTGCATAGTCCGGGAAGATGCCAACGATATCGAGCGCCTTCAGATCGCGAAACTGTACGTCCTGAAGATTTTCAAGCTCGCCGCCGAATACGAGGTGCAGAAGCTGTTTCTGTTCGCCTGCTACAGTCATTTTCTTCTCTTCTTTCTAATATTCCAATTGCCCCGAGAAGCCCTCATCTGCGGGATTTCACCGCGAAAATCAACCTCTCGCCGACAAGTTCAGCGGCTCCAGCAGCGCTGGAAGGATATGATTTGCTGCGGCGCACAATTCCGGGTGACTGACCGCGCTGCGATTGTAGATCAGCGGCTTTCCATCAAGGCTGACCAGTTGCCCGCCTGCCCGCTCTAAAATGAGATCGGCAGCGGCCAGATCCCAGTCATGGGAACTGGCCTTGACCAGAGTCCCATCGATTCGCCCATCTGATACCATGGCAAGGCGGTAGGCGAGCGACGGCACATGCGCAATGCGGTGGACGCGCGATTTCAAATCTCGCGGAAGCCGCGCAATCACGTCTTCCGGTGCGGCAAGCTGGATTTGCTCGCGACCGGCAGACGAGACAGCCAAGGGCTGGCCATTCTTCAAAGCGGGGCCGGTGGGAAGTGCGGTAAATTCTTCGTCAAAGGCAGGTGCAACCAGCACCGCAGCAACCGGTCTGCCTCGATGGACGACCGCAACGCTCACGCACCATGTATCCTTGCCGGCAATGAAGGCACGCGTGCCATCGATTGGGTCTACCACGAAGACGGTGTCTCGCGTCAGACGATCTTCGTCATCATCGGTTTCTTCCGAAAGCCAGCCATAGTCGGGGCGTGCACCCCGCAGGACCGTCGCCAGAACCTCATTGGCGGCATAGTCCGCTGCGCTTACCGGCGAATGGCCTTGCTTCCACCATACCTCCGGGTCCTTGCGGAAAAATTCCAGCGCGACGCGCCCGGCTTGGCGGGCGGCATCCACAATGAGGTCGAGATCGGGGCGCCAGTCTGCCCCTGTCATATCGGTCATTTCATCGTCGTTCGTTGCACGGCCCTGATGGGGGCCTGTTTCCAGAGCCTGACCATGCGCATGGCACGCGCGCCAAAGCAACCGCCGAATGGCGGTATCAGCGTCCCGCTATGGTCATGCCTTCGATGGCGAGCGTCGGTGCGGCCACGCCATATTTGCGGTCAATGTCATTTGCAGGCGTGACCCGCATGAACATGTCCTTGAGGTTGGAGGCAATCGTTACCTCCGATACCGGGAAGGCTTTTTCGCCATTCTCGATCCAGAACCCGCTTGCGCCGCAGCTATATTCACCCGTCAGCAGATTGGCACCATGGCCGATCAGTTCGGTGACGTAAAAGCCGGTGCCGACCTGCGCAATCAAATCCTGGGGAGAGATATCGCCCGGCTCCAGTGCCAGATTGGTGGAGGCCGGAGAGACCGACGTTCCGCCGCGTACACCACGTCCATTGGTTTCCAAACCGATTTCGCGGGCCGTCGATGTAGAGAGGAACCAGTGCTTCAGCACGCCATCTTCGATCATCACAAGCTTTTCACCGCGCACACCTTCGCCATCGAAGGGGCGGGAGGATGGGCCGCGCACGATCTGGGGATCGTCGGTGATCGACAGCCCTTTCTTCAGCACCTGTTGGCCCATCTTATCGCGCAGGAAGCTGGTCTTGCGCGCAACCGATGCGCCATTGATGGCACCGGCAATGCTGCCGACGAAGCCACGGGCGATGCGCGGATCGAACACGACCGTCACGTTGCTGCCAGTATCGACCTGACGGGGATTGACGCGTTTGACCGCTTTTTCACCCGCACGGCGGCCAATGTCTTCAGGATTGTCGAGATCGGCGAAATAGAGACGGCTGTCGTAGTCGTAATCACGCTCCATCTTGGTGCCTTCACCGGCGATGACGCTGACGGAACGACCGAAGCGGCTGCCCATGTAACTGCCAGCAAAGCCATGCGAGGTGACCAGCACAAGGCCGCCCATGCCGCTGGAGGCCCCGGCACCAGAGGAATTGCTGACACCCGGAACGGCCAATGCCGCTTCTTCTGCCGCCAGCGCTGCCTCACGCAACTCATCGGCGGAGACTTCGGTCGGGTCGAAGAGTTGCAGGTCGTCGTAAGAATTTGCCAGCCGGTTGCTGTCCGCAAGGCAGGCATAGGGGTCTTCCGGCGAAACCTTGGCCATGGCGACGGCGCGTTCGGCCAGTGTCTTCAGGTCGAAACCGGGATTGGCCGAAACGCTGGCGACGCGCTTGCCGACAAACACGCGCAGCGAGAAATCATCGCTTTCGGAGGATTCCGTACTTTCCACCTTGCCGAGCCGCACGCCGACGGATTGCGAGCGCGACCGCACGATGACGGCGTCAGCCTCATCCGCACCTGCGCGGCGGGCCAGATCGACCAGTTCACTGGCGCGCTCGAGAAGCTTGGAGGAATCGATATCTGAGGACATGGGCTAAGCCTTTCGTTGACCTTCATTTATTGCGGCGCATCTGCCGCATCAAGGCCAAAGCCGCATTTCACCGGTAATTGAGCGAAATGCTTACGCGTCCACACCGTGACCGCGGTGATAAAGCTCCACCTGCATCTCGATCTGCCGTTTGAGATCGTCCTTCGTGACCTGAGATTCGGCCAGGATTTCATGCGCCTTGCGGAAATCCAGCACCTTGAAGCGGTTGACTGGAGGGCGCATGAAAATATGCGGCGGGTGCATGCGCAGTTTCAGCGAGATGACCGATTGCATCATCAACTGGCTGGCACCGAACAGGCTTTCGAAGCGGCTGGGCATCGTCGTGCCATCGCCTTCCGGCCCGCCGACCACATCCACCGCAATCACGATATCCGCCTTGTCCAGCAGATGATCGTAAGGAACGGGATTGAAAATGCCGCCATCGATCATGATACGGTCATTCATGCGGATAGGCATGAACAGGGCGGGAATGGCCGACGACGCGGCAAGCGCCTGCCTGAGATCACCATATTCAACGATGACTTCCGATTGCGCGTAATAATCCGTCGCCGTGACCTTCAGCGGAATTTTCAGCCCTTCGAAGGTCTTGGGCAAAGCGGATGGCAAAAGCGCATCGAGAACGAGTTCAAGATTGAACTGGCCGAAACGAAAGCCGAAGACCGCGTGGCGCATGGAGGCAGGCCCAAGGCTCCAGAGCTTGTTGGCGACACTGCCCTTCTTGCCCATGAGTTCCAGCGTATATTCACGGATGTCGCGACCGCTCATGCCTGCGGCCATGCCAGCGCCGATGATGGAGCCGATGGAGGAGCCCGCAATGGCAGTTGGGCGAATGCCCAGTTCGTCCAGCGCTTCAACGATGTTGATGTGACAAATGCCGCGCGCACCACCGCCACCCAGCGCCAGAGCGAATGTCGGATCACGGACTTGCGCTACAGGATTGTCTCTCGCCGCGTCTTTGCGTTTGCGCTTTTTGCCAGAGAGTTTCTTTTTCTTGTCAGCCACGAGAGCGGACTCTCCTTCATGTCATGTGCTGTCCCGCTCTATGACACAAAGACGACAGGAGAGTGACGCGCGCACAAGGTCGCGCGTCATCGTGACCAAAACGGCGCTTAAGGCTCGTAACGGTAAAAATGCATCATGGAATCGCCGAAGGTGCGGCTTTCCAGAAGCTTGAACACGGGATCGACCGTCACCAGAACATCGGCACGTTCTTCCAGAATGGCAAGTGCGCCCGGCACCAGCCAGCCACCCTGATGGGCTGCCAGCATGGCTTTTTCACCATGGCCATAGCCATAGGGTGGGTCGGCAAACAGAACATCGAAAGGCTCGATATTGTTGACGCTGCCGAGCTTTGTGGCATCACGACGCAGAATGCGCGCGCGGCCATGAAGACCGAGAGCATCGATGTTTTCCCAGAGAAGCCCCCTGCCCTCGACGCCGTTCTCAACGAACAGCGCGACGCGGCAACCGCGCGACAGAGCCTCGAGCCCGACCGCACCCGTGCCCGCAAAGACATCGAGAATGCGCGTGCCATCCAGACTTTCCGGATAGGCGTGGCTCAATATGTTGAAGAGGCTTTCCCGCGTACGGTCGATGGTGGGCCTGATTGTATTCGATTTCGGAGCGGCAAGAGACCTGCCGCGAAACTCACCGCCTACGATCCGCATTACGCGTCATTCCCCTGCCTCCAGAAGGTTTGCCACCTGGGCCTTTACCGCCGCCGGGGCCGTTACCTGGTCCCTTGCGATCTCCGCTTTTACCGCCACCGGCAGGCCCCTTGCCGGAAAACCCGCCTTCGGAGCGCTCGCCGCGCGGTTTGCCGAATGCTGGCTTGCCGCCGAAACCACCCGGTTTGCCACCGGACGGGCGACCTTCACGCGGCTTGTCGCCGAAGGGTTTTGCTCCGCGTGGCTTATCACCGAACGGGCGCTCACCGCGTGGACGGTCACCCTCTTCGCGCGGCTTGCGGTCGCTGAACGGACGCTCGCTGCGGGCCGGACGGTCGCCGAAAGGGCGTTCCGAACGGGCGGGACGATCACCAAAGGAGCGTTCGCCGCGAGGACGGTCATTGCGTTCAGCGCCATCGCGTGGCTTGCGGTCGCCGTAAGGGCGTTCGCTGCGTTCGCCGGTCCGGGCCGGGCGGTCGCCGCGATCCGGGCGTGCGCTGAATGGCCGGTCGCCACGGGGGCGATCACCACGGTCGCCTGCGTCACGCGGCTTGCGGTCTCCAAACGATTTCTCGCCGCGCTCGCCACCGCGTTCGCCTCTGCCGCGACCACGGCTGTCGTCCTGCGCGGGCTTGTCTGCGCGGATCCATTCGCCATCGACGTCTCTATGTCTGACGATTGCGCGACGGGCATCGGCTTCTGCGGATGGTTTCTTGAAGACGCTTTCGGCTTCGGCGCGCACGGACTTGCGCTCCTTGCCATCGCGCGTCGGCCTTGCACCCGGGGCCATCCACACATTGGCTGTGCGGTTGCTGCCCATGGGCGGGCGCTTGGGACGGTCGTCGTCGCGCTCTTCATCGCGACCCTTGGCGAAAGGCTTGCCGGGACGCTTCGCATCCGGCTTGCCCTGCGCGCGGTCGCGCGGATTGTCGCGCTTTTCCGCGAAATTGCCGCCGCGCGGGTTCTGCTCGGCATCGCCGCGCTTGGTCCATTCGGACTTGACGGGACGCTGAACCGGAGCTTCATCCTCGTCAACGACCGCATCATAGATCGGCGCATCGAAATTGGCGCCTGCGGCTTCGATCAGGCGCGGGCCAAGCTGGTCGCGCAGCATGCGGCCACGCACTTCCACCACCTGGCTTTCCGGCAGGTCACCCAGCTGGAACGGACCATAGGAAATACGGATGAGGCGGTTAACCTCCAAGCCGAGTGCACCCAGCACATTCTTGATTTCGCGGTTCTTGCCTTCGCGAAGACCCATGGTGATCCACACATTGTGGCCCTGGGTCCGGTCCAGCGTCGCATCGATGGCACCGTAGAGAACGCCATCGACGGCAATGCCGTCCTTCAGCTTGTCCAATGCAGCCTGATCGACCTCACCATGGGCGCGCACCCGGTAACGGCGCAGCCAGCCGGTGGTCGGCAGTTCGAGAACACGAGACAGGCCGCCATCATTGGTCAGCAGCAGCAGACCTTCGGTGTTGATATCCAGACGTCCGATGGACAGGACGCGGGGAAGTTCCTTCGGCAAATTGTCGAAAACGGTCGGACGTCCTTCCGGGTCGGAATTGGTCGTCACCAGACCGGCAGGCTTGTGATAGAGCCACAGACGTGTGCGTTCCGCACCACGGATCGGCGCGCCATCGACCTCGATCTTGTCATCGAGGGTGGCATTGACCACCGGGCTGTCCAGCTTGACGCCGTTCAGCGACACGCGACCTTCCATGATCATGCGCTCGACATCGCGGCGCGAGGCCACGCCTGCGCGCGCCATGATCTTGGAAATACGTTCGGGCTTGGTGGGTGCCGTCTCGGTCACGACAGTCTCGGCCTTGGCCGTCACTGGCTTGTTTTCGCGCGCCGCATCAGGCTTTGCCGAAGGCTTCGGCTTCCTGTCACGGTCGAATGTTTTGCCGCCAGCGCGCTTCGGCTTGTCTTTGAATGTCATTTGTTGTTTGCCTGTTGTTTGCCGTGTCCTATCAGGTCGCGCGGCACTGGTTAAGAGGAAATTGCAAGAACTATGGCGGAAACGACGCATTTCATGGAGCTGGCGCTTGCCGAAGCGCAGGCCGCAGGCCAACGGAACGAAGTGCCCATCGGCGCGGTGCTGGTGCTGGATGGCCGTGTGATTGCCCGTTCCGGCAACCGAACCCGCGAATTGAACGACGTGACCGCCCACGCCGAAATCGCCGTTATCCGCATGGCCTGCGAGGAACTGGGGCAGGAAAGACTGCCCTGCGCGGACCTTTACGTGACGCTGGAACCCTGCACCATGTGCGCTGCCGCCATATCCTTCGCCCGCATCCGCCGCCTCTATTATGGCGCCAATGACGTGAAGGGTGGAGCGGTGGAAAGCGGTGTGCGCTTCTTCAACCAGCCGACATGCCATCATGCGCCGGAGGTCTATTCGGGGATGGCGGAAGTGGAGAGTGCGGAGATTTTACGGGAATTTTTTCAGAGCAAGCGGAATGATGGTGCAGTGTAAGGTGGGTTGCCACGCTCACCTCACACTCAACGTCATCCTCGGGCTTGACCCGAGGATCTGACCACGTTTGACGTAGGGGTTCGTTAGATCCTCGGGTCAAGCCCGAGGATGACGGAGGTTGGGGCGTGGGCTTTTATAAAGCTTTTCGCGCTGGGTAATAAATACCGCCGCTGCCGCCCAATCAACCCTTACTGGAACGGGTTCCACCAGCTTTTGCCAGTACCGGCCATGGCCGCATTCTTCTTGCGCTCTTTTTCCTTCTTCGCTTCCGGCTCGCCTAGATCAGCAAGCTGATCCTGCGGCAGGTTGCGGTATTCGACCGGTGGGTCGGTCAGGAATTTGCGCTGGTTGCTGTTGACGATGGTGCCGCCCTGCGAATCTGCCTTGGCCTTGCGGAAGGCTTCCCATTTCTGGCTTTCGGTCATCTGGCCGTTGGTGCCGTTACCGGCCAGAAGTGGCGAACGGTAATGCGGATTGTCGCGGTTTTCGTCCGCTTCCTTGCGCAGACGCTCACGCGCTTCTTCAGGCGTTTCCGGCCATTGCGGGTTGGTCTCGCGGTTGGCAAGGCTCTGCTGCGGCTGTGCCAGCTGCTCGGCGCGGGCCTGAGCGGGAACGACGAGGCCGGGACGCGGATTGTATTTCAGGTTGCGCTTGCTCTGATCGCCGGTGATGGAGGTGGCATTGCCAAGGTCATCCACCAGCTGTTCAGCCGATGTCTTTCCCGTGCCATAGGTCGGGCTGGTGCACGCGCCTAGTGCAAGGCAAACAGATACTGCGCCAAAAATGGTGCCGTACATGCGAAAACTCTGCGTCATGCTCATTGAAACCCTTCCGCCCCAAGCGCCGTGCGTCCTCAGCGGACACCCACAGGGCGCTCTTTATATTAATCTAGTCATCGCGCATTCCGAAAATCGACGTCGATTTCCGGGCCGATGCTGTAGCCGTCCCGACGACCGGTAGCCCCGCATTGATGCTAAAATCCGGCCAATTTCAGGCAGGTTTACCGGATGAACGGCTAAAGTGCAATTCATCCGGCCATTTTCTTAAGCACTGACGCCAAGTTCACGCAGCGCGACGGCATCGCGGGCCGATACGTCCGGAAACGCAGGATCGGAGCCGACATCGGTGGTGATGCGCCAGGAGCGGGCGCATTTGCGGCCTTCGGCAAGCTTCTGCTCGACCGATACCTTCTGCACTTCGCTCAAGCGGAAGCCATCTGCCGGGCCTTCGCCAGCCACAACCGAGATGGCCGAGGTGATGCAGATTTCCGCGAAATCCTGACCTTCGAGTGCGGCCATCAGCTCGGCATCCGCAATGTGCACGACGGGAGCTGCTTCCAGCGAAGAACCGATGCGCTTTTCACGACGTTCCACTTCCAGCGCGCCTGTGACAACCGTGCGGACCTTGCGGATTTTATCCCACTTGGCTTCCAGCGCCTCGTTCTTCCATTCCGCGGGAACGTCCGGGAACTGAACGAGATGTACCGATTCCGCATCGGCGTAGCGCAACAGCCATGCCTCTTCCGTCGTAAACGGCAACATGGGTGCGAGCCATGTGACAAGGCAATCGAACAGCTTTGCGATGACCGACAGCGAGGCACGACGCTTCAGCGACGACGGGGCGTCGCAATAGAGCGCATCCTTGCGGATATCGAAATAGAAGGCCGACAGCTCGACATTGGCGAAATCGATCAGCGCGCGGGTGATCTTCTTGAAGTCGAAGGCGTCGTAGCCGTCGCGCACGACCTGATCAAGCTCCGACAGACGGTGCAGCATCAGCTGTTCCAGTTCCGGCAGATCGGCATAGGCGATCTCTTCGCCCTTGTCGTGCGCCAGCGTGCCCAGCATCCAGCGGATGGTGTTGCGCAGCTTGCGATAGGCATCGATGTTGGTCTGGATGATGGCCTTGCCCAGACGCTGGTCTTCCCAGTAATCCGTGGTCATGACCCACAGACGCAGGATATCCGCACCGGATTCCTTCATCACGTCCTGCGGAGCCACCACATTGCCAAGCGACTTTGACTGCTTGCGGCCCTGCTCGTCCATGGTGAAACCATGGGTGACTACGGCGTTGTAAGGCGCACGGCCACGCGTCGCGCAGCTTTCCAGCAGCGACGAGTGGAACCAGCCACGATGCTGGTCGGAACCTTCCAGATAGACATCGGCTGGCCATTTCAGGTCAGGGCGGTCTTCCAGCGTAAAGGTGTGCGTGCAGCCCGAGTCGAACCAGACGTCGAGGATATCGCGTACCTGATGCCACTTGGTATGATCGTGGTCGTTACCGAGGAAGCGTTCCTTGGCACCATCTGCAAACCATGCATCCGCGCCTTCGGCCTCGAAGGCCTCCAGAATGCGGGCATTGACGGCGTCGTCCAGCAGTATTTCGCCCTTTTCGTCTGCAAACACAGCGATAGGCACACCCCAGGCGCGCTGGCGCGAGAGCACCCAATCCGGACGGTTCTCGATCATGGCGCGCAGACGGTTCTGGCCAGCGGCAGGCACGAAACGGGTGTCATCGATGGCCGACAGGGAGCGCGAGCGCAGCGTGGTGCCATCGCCCAGTTCCTTGTCCATATAGACGAACCACTGCGGCGTGTTGCGGAAGATGACCGGCTTCTTGGAGCGCCAGCTATGCGGATAGCTGTGCTTCAGACGGCCACGGGCAAACAGATTGTTGGCCGCGATCAGCGCCTTGATGACGCGATCGTTGGCGTCACCTTTCTTGCCGTTGTCGTCCATAACGCGGGCAGCGCCGCCTTCAGCGGATGGACCGAAACCGGGTGCGTCTTCGGTGTAGAAGCCGTCATCGCCAACCGTGAAGGGAATTTTGGACGAGATGCCGCGCGCTTCCAGATCTCGCGCCTGAGACATCCATGCGTCAAAGTCCTCACGACCATGGCCGGGAGCCGTGTGGACGAAGCCGGTACCGGCATCATCGGTGACGTGATCGCCGTCGAGAAGCGGGACGACGAAATCGTAGCCGAGGTCAGCCAATGGGTGGTCGCAGGTGATGGCGCCGAGTTCTTCCGCCGTGACAGGACGAACCAGCTTGAATGTCAGCTTTGCCTTCTTCGCGGCTTCGTCGGCCAGCTTGGTAGCGAAGATCAGCTTTTCACCGGGCTGTGGACCAAAGTCGTTCTCAGCGGATTCGACTTCGAACAAGCCGTAAGGGAAGCGCGAAGAGAACGAGATGGCGCGGTTGCCGGGGATGGTCCAAGGCGTCGTGGTCCAGATGACGACGGACGCGTTGAGTAGTTGAGCTTCTGCCTCGTTTCTTCCTCGACCAAGGTTACCGCTCTCATCGCGCTTAACCAGTGACGACTTTACGTTGACCGGGAACTTCACCCAGATCATATCGCTCTCGACATCCGCATACTCGACCTCGGCCTCAGCCAAAGCCGTGCGTTCGACGACCGACCACATGACTGGCTTCGAGCCGCGATAAAGCTGGCCGCTCTTGGCGATCTTCAACAGCTCGCCAGCGATGCGGGCTTCCGAGTGGAAGTTCATGGTCGTGTAGGGCTGTTCGAAATCGCCCTCGATGCCGAGACGCTTGAATTCGGCGGATTGCTTTTCGATCCAGCCAGCCGCGAACTCACGGCATTCCTGACGGAATTCGTTGATCGGGACCTCGTCCTTGTTCTTGCCCTTGGCGCGGTAGGCTTCCTCGATCTTCCATTCGATGGGAAGGCCGTGGCAATCCCAGCCGGGGACGTAATTGGCGTCAAAGCCGCGCATCTGGAACGAGCGGGTGATGACGTCTTTGAGGATCTTGTTCAGCGCGTGGCCGATGTGGATGTTGCCGTTGGCATAGGGAGGGCCATCATGCAGCACGAATTTTTCGCGACCGGCGGCGGAGGCGCGCAGCTTCTTGTAAAGACCCATCTGCTGCCAGCGGGCAACCGTTTCCGGCTCCTTCTGGGGCAGACCGGCGCGCATGGGGAAATCCGTCTGCGGCAGGTACAGCGTGGTGGAATAATCGATTGTCTGTGCGGTGTCGTTCATGATCATACCGTTATGCGGCGTGCCCGAAATTGACAAAGAATTTCAGGGTTGCGCCGTCTTGAGTGCAAGAGGGGCAAAGCGGAGAGGCGCTTGCGGCAAGCGCCGAAATCCCGGACCTTTCGGCTGCTTACTGCGCGCGAAAGGCCGGGCCAATAATTCGGGAAATGAACGTCAACCGAAATTGGTACATGGCGGTTGTTTATGCGTTTTTCCCGCAAAAAGGAAGAGGTTTGTCGGTTTGAATGCGCATGTCTGTCGCCAAATCCGACACCAACCATCAAAATGCGATTTTAGCGTCCAGTTCGCTGAGCGGCGTTACGCCTGACAGCAGTGCCCTCGCCTCCTCCTCGTCGCGCTTGATCTGCGCCACCAGCGGCTCCAGCCCGTCGAATTTCAACTCGTCTCGCAGGTGACCGAAGAAGGACACCGCGCAGATTTTGCCATAGAGATCGCCGGAGAAATCGAAGACGAATGTTTCGAGAAGAGCCGCGCCATTGTCGGTAACGGTGGGGCGATAGCCGAAGCTGGCAACGCCATCATAAAGCGTGCCATCGGGCCGGCGGAAACGCACGGCGTAGATGCCGGGTTTCAGTTCCGTTTCCGGCGGGAGCGCCATGTTGGCGGTGGGGTAACCCAGCGTGCGGCCGAGCTTCTGCCCGCCGATGACTTCCGCCTCGACCGTGTAACGATAACCCAGCAGGCCAGCGGCACCGGCGACATCGCCCTGCGACAGCAGTTCACGGATACGGCTGGAGGATACGATTTCCGCACCTTCATCGCGGAAGGAATCGATCAGCATGACATCGAAGCCATGCCGTTTGCCTGCCGCCATGAGATAGGCCGGACCGCCTTCGCGTCCCTTGCCGAAGTGGAAATCCACGCCGGTGACGACGGCGCTGGCACCCAGCCAATCGACCAGAATGGATTTGACGAAATCTTCCGCAGACCGCTGCGAAAAATCGCGGTCGAACGGGTATTCGATGACGGAGTTGAACCCTTCCGCTTCCAGCACGCGGGCTTTTACGGATGCTGGCGTGAGCCGGAAGACTGGCGTTTCAGGGCGAAACACGGTGCGCGGATGCGGCTCGAATGTCAGCACCAGTGCCGGAACGTTGCGGGATGAGGCGAGCTCCAGCGCATGGTCCAGCACCGCGCGATGGCCGCGATGCACACCATCGAAATTGCCAATGGCGATGACGCCGCCCTTCAAATTGTCGGGCAGCGGCTCCTTCTTTTCATTGCGGTGAAAAACGGTCATGGGCAAACTCTGTTTTCAAGCCAGTGCTTCAAGCCAAACGAGGCATCCACCAGCCGGGTGCCGCGTTCTGGCCCTTGAGATAGGCGTTCAGCAGGGCCTCGTCCGTCTCGCCATTCAACGTATATTCTGCCGCGTGAATGCCGCCGCTGATATAGAGAAGCGTCAGGCCCGCATCGATGGCGCCTTTGACATCCGTGGGCATGCCATCGCCGATGGCCAAAACGCGATCCTTGGTGAACGCGCCGCGCACTTCCTTGGCGGCAGCAAGGCAGGCCTCGTAGATCGGCGCATGCGGCTTACCCGCGATGCGGACTTCGCCGCCCAGCTGCTCGAAATAGGCCGCCATGGCGCCGGCGCAGGGAATGATGCGCTCGCCACGTTCCACCACCAGATCGGGGTTTGCGCAGATCATCGGCACGCCGCGGGCAACGAAGCCCTTGAGCATATCCGTGTAATCTTCCGGGGTTTCGGTTTCATCATCGAAAAAGCCGGTGCAGACCACAGCGGTTGCTTCCGTTTCCGGCACCACTTCAATGTCGAGACCTTCCAGCAGCGGCATGTCGCGCTCAGGCCCCAGCAGAAAGACTTTTTTCGGACCCTGCGAAATCAAGGTACGCGTCACATCGCCCGAGGTGATGATGCGGTCATAGGCCGTATCGGGAATGCCCAGCGCGCGCAGCTGCGTGATGACGCCGGGGGCCGGGCGTGGGGAGTTGGTGATGAGCACCACCGTCTTGCCCGCCTTGCGTGCCGCCTCCAGCGCTATGGCCGCGTGGGGAAACGCAGCAACGCCGTTGTGCAGCACACCCCAGACATCGGAAAGAACAACGTCGAACCGATCTGTGATTTCGCCAAGGGTGGAAATGCGGTGGGCCATGAGATGCTTCCAGACTTTCAAAACTGCCAGATTTTTCAAAAATGCATGGGCGTGACATGGCAAACCAGCACGCCGATTACAAGCAAAAACGAGTCTCGCCAACCAAAGCGCAGAGAGCCGAGTTCGCCTTTTTGCACTGCAACATGTTGTGATCGCACGCCTGACGTGTTTTTATAGGGCGGGGCTGGCTTACTCTACCGAGGAGCCATCGATGAAGAGAATTGACCAGCTCGAGGGTCTTCGCGGTCTTCTGGCCGCATGGGTTGTTCTGGTTCACCTGCTGCCCGCAGCCGGCATTGATCCTGACAGCATGGGTGCGCTGAAACCCCTGATCAATGAAAAAATCCGCGTGCAAATCTTCTGCATCATGAGCGGTTTCGTGATTTTCGTCATGATGTCCTCGCTGTCGGAAGACTATTCGACTTACATAACCCGCCGCATCAAACGCATTTATCCCGTCTATATTTTCGCGTTTTTCCTGTCGATTGCCTTTGCCTGGATCGCCTATCAGGCACTGCATACAGCCGATTTCCAGAGCGTGCGCAATGCGGGCCGGATCGCCATTCTCAACCGCAGCTTCGAGAACTGGGAAATGAACACGCTTGCCCATATGACCATGCTGCATGGCATCATTCCCGATAGCTGGCTGCCGCTGGGTGCCTATGCGTTTCTGGGTCAGGCCTGGAATATTTCCACCGAGTTCCAGTTCTACCTGATTGCACCGCTGGCTTTCTGGTGCCTTCACCATTCCAGCAATCTGGTGCGCGTCGGCTTCCTTGCGGCCTCCGTCATCGGCGTCTGGTATTTCCGCCATTGGCCGAATGGGGCAATCCTCGCCAACTACGCCATCTATTTCGCCGCTGGCATCGCCAGCTATTACCTCTGGAAGATGCGTTGGGACGACCAGCCCTTCATGTCGCCGCCGGTCGTTTTACCGCTGGCCGCCATTGTCGGTTATTTCGATCTGGCCATCGGCGCATGGATTTTCGTCTTCACCAGCGCCATCATGGTACGCGACAAGGGCCGCAAGAAGGGTTTCGTGGCGATGTTTCTGGAGCATCCCGCCATGATGTTCCTCGGCACCGTCTCCTACTCGCTCTATCTGCTGCACATGATACCGCTTTATGGCTGGATGTATGTGCTGAACGATCAGGGTTTCAGCCAGGGTACCTATTTCGCCATGCTGGCGGCGCTGACCTTCGCCACGGCCATTCCCTTCTCCTACCTCGCGCATAAATATGTGGAGCGGCCATTCTATCGGTCGAAGACGCACCGCACACCCCCCGCGGCAACGATGCGGCCTGCTGTCGAAGGCAAGTAATCAGATGTGCCGCCACCTCATGCGGCGGCACATCACATCAGCCAGAGGCGAAGAACACCGCCTGCGATGCCAAGCGCCAGCACCGGAACCATGCCGACTTTCCAGCGCATCAGCATCATCAGGGACAGGACCAGCAGTCCGGTCGCGAAGGGATCGAGCGTATTCCAGACCGGCCAGGATATGCCGGGGCTGAAGCTTAGCGGAACAGCTATGCGCTTGACCTCGCCAAACAGCACATGAAGTCCGAACCAGATGGATAGGTTGAGAATGACGCCGACGACCGCCGCCGTGATGGCCGAAAGCGCAGACGACAGAGCGCGGTTGTTGCGCAGTTTTTCGACATAGGGTGCGCCAAGAAAAATGAAGATGAAGCTCGGCACGAATGTCGCCCACGCTGTGACCGTCGCGCCCATAACGCCTGCGACCATCGGGTCCAGCCATTCCGCATGGCGAAACCCGGCAAGAAAGCCGATATAAGGAAGCACCAGCACCAGAGGCCCCGGCGTGGCTTCCGCCAGCGCCAGACCATCCAGCATTTCGCCGGGGGAAAGCCAGCCGTGGGTCTCCACCGCCACCTGCGCGACATAGGCCAGCACGGCATAGGCCCCACCAAAAGTAACCACCGCCATGCGCGAGAAAAAGCTTTGCAGGGTCGCCAGCGTTTCCGGCGCGGAGAAGAGAAAGATCAGCGCCAGCGGGATTTGCCATATCACCAGCCCCAACACGAGCCCTTTCACCCGAGAGAAAAGCGTGACCGGTGTCGTCTCCGTATCCGTCTCGCTTAATTCAACGGCGGCATGTCGCGCACGTAGAAAGCCGATCAGGCCAGCCGCGAAGATGACAAGCGGAAACGGCAGGCCGAAAACGAAAAGCGCAATGAAGGCTGCGGCTGCGATGCCTGCCAGAAAACGGCTGACCAGCGCCCGTTTCGCCACCCGGATCAGGGCTTCGACGACGATGGCCAGCACGCAGGCCTTCAGGCCAAACAAAAGGCCGGGCAGCCAATGCGTATCCTGATAGAGGCAATAGGCCGAGGCAAGGGCGACGATGGCGAAGAAGCCCGGCAGGATGAACAGCGTCCCGGCAATGATGCCGCCCCGCACGCCATGCATGAGCCAGCCGATATAGGTAGCCAGTTGCTGCGCCTCCGGCCCCGGCAGCAGCATGCAGTAATTCAGCGCATGCATGAAGCGCGCTTCAGACACCCAGCGTTTCTCATCCACGAGAATGCGGTGCATCATGCCGATCTGTCCGGCGGGACCGCCGAAGCTGAGACAGCCTATGCGGGCGAAGACGGATGTGAGCTCGGCGAGGGTCGGTTTGGCTGCGGGTGGCGGGTTTATAATATCTGTCATGAACCGCTGATAACCATTTTACATGAAATATTTCCGACAGGGCGTTCTTGACTCACCACAGGCACAGCCCTATCTCTGCCTCGCTAGCACTCTCCAATGAGGAGTGCTAACACTTATCACGCGGACCTTTGATGGGTCCGTACAGGTCATTTGATCGAGGGATTAGACAATGACAAGCACTACTTTCCGTCCGCTGCATGACCGCGTCGTTGTTCGTCGCGTTGAGTCTGAAGCAAAGACCAAGGGCGGCATCATCATTCCTGATACCGCCAAGGAAAAGCCACAGGAAGGCGAAATCGTCGCTGTTGGCACCGGCGCTCGCGACGATAGCGGCAAGCTCGTTCCTCTGGACGTCAAGGCTGGCGACCGCGTGCTGTTCGGCAAGTGGTCCGGCACCGAAGTCAAGCTCGACGGCGAAGACCTTCTGATCATGAAGGAATCCGACATCATGGGCGTTATCGGCTGATTTAGCCGGTTTTCTCATCCTTACATGACAACCAATGGGCAATGAGCCCGGGAGTTTTCTACCATGGCAGCTAAAGAAATTAAATTCGGCCGCACAGCGCGCGAAAAGATGCTTCGTGGCGTCGACGTTCTCGCAGACGCAGTGAAGGTAACGCTTGGTCCTAAGGGCCGTAACGTCATCATCGACAAGTCCTTCGGCGCACCACGCATCACCAAGGACGGCGTTTCTGTCGCCAAGGAAATCGAACTCGAAGACAAGTTCGAAAACATGGGCGCACAGATGGTCCGCGAAGTTGCTTCGAAGACCAACGACATTGCCGGTGACGGCACCACGACTGCGACCGTTCTTGCACAGGCCATCGTTCGCGAAGGCAACAAGGCTGTTGCAGCCGGCATGAACCCAATGGATCTCAAGCGCGGTATCGACCTCGCTGTTTCCGAAGTCGTGAAGGACCTTCAGGCCAAGGCCAAGAAGATCTCCACATCGGAAGAAGTTGCACAGGTTGGCACGATCTCTGCAAACGGCGACAAGCAGGTCGGTCTCGACATTGCTGAAGCCATGCAGAAGGTTGGCAACGAAGGCGTTATCACAGTCGAAGAAGCCAAGACTGCTGAAACCGAACTCGAAGTCGTTGAAGGCATGCAGTTCGACCGCGGTTACCTGTCGCCTTACTTCGTCACCAACCCTGAAAAGATGGTTGCTGACCTGGAAGACGCCTACATTCTTCTCCACGAGAAGAAGCTTTCGAACCTTCAGGCCATGCTGCCTGTTCTCGAAGCTGTCGTTCAGACTGGCAAGCCACTCGTCATCATCGCTGAAGACGTCGAAGGCGAAGCTCTTGCAACGCTCGTCGTCAACAAGCTGCGTGGCGGCCTGAAGATTGCTGCTGTCAAGGCTCCTGGCTTCGGCGATCGCCGCAAGGCCATGCTCGAAGACATCGCGATCCTGACCGGCGGTACGGTTATCTCCGAAGACATCGGCATCAAGCTCGAAAACGTCACGCTCGACATGCTCGGCAAGGCGAAGAAGGTTTCGATCTCCAAGGAAAACACGACGATCGTTGACGGCTCCGGCCAGAAGACCGACATCGAAGGCCGCGTTGCACAGATCAAGGCTCAGATCGAAGAAACATCTTCCGATTATGACCGCGAAAAGCTGCAGGAACGTCTTGCCAAGCTGGCTGGCGGCGTTGCCGTTATCCGCGTTGGCGGCTCCACGGAAATCGAAGTCAAGGAACGCAAGGACCGCATCGACGACGCTCTGAACGCGACACGCGCTGCTGTTCAGGAAGGCATCGTCCCAGGCGGCGGTACTGCTCTTCTGCGTTCTTCCACGAAGATCACCGTCAAGGGTGCAAACGACGACCAGGAAGCCGGCATCAACATCGTTCGCCGCGCTCTTCAGTCGCTGGTTCGCCAGATCGCTGAAAACGCTGGTGACGAAGCCTCCATCGTTGTTGGCAAGATCCTCGACAAGAACGAAGAGAACTACGGCTACAACGCCCAGACCTCTGAATATGGCGACATGATTGCCATGGGTATCGTTGACCCGGTCAAGGTTGTTCGCACAGCCCTGCAGAACGCAGCTTCGGTTGCTTCGCTGCTGATCACGACAGAAGCCATGATTGCAGAACTTCCTAAGAAGGAATCTGCAATGCCTCCTATGCCAGGCGGCGGCATGGGCGGTATGGACTTCTAAGAAGTCTGACCTTCGGAAATACGAAAAGGCGGTCCTTGCGGGCCGCCTTTTTTGTTGTGGCATGTATAGCTGATAAAAAAGCTCACTGTCTCCGAATAGTGAACAAATTGTCTCCAATCGTTCATCTTTCTTGCGATGCGGAATTGGCGCATATGTCAATTATCAATTAACGCCATCCGGGCAACATCTTGGAGACTTCCATGTCCAGCAGCCAGAACACACTCGTGCTCGTCGCGCGTATTCTTCTTTCTTTCATCTTCATCTATTCAGGCTTCGGTAAGCTGACCGACCCTGCTGGCACCGCTGGCATGATTTCCGGCGCTGGCCTTCCTGCCGCGACCGCTCTTGCCTATCTCGCTGGCGCTTTCGAATTGCTCACCGGCCTTGCCATTCTCGTTGGTTTCCAGACGAAGGTCGCTGCCTGGGCGCTCGCTGCATTCTGCGTGTTCACCGGCCTCGTCTTCCACAGTGGCACCGTTGCTGTTCCTGGCTGGCCAGATGCGGCTCTGGGCTGGATCAACACGCTGAACGGCATCATGCTGATGAAAAACATCACGCTGGCTGGCGCTTACATCCTGCTCGCAACCTTCGGTGCCGGTGCATACTCGCTTGATGCCCGCCGCGGTCTGGTTGCTGCGCGCGCCTGATTGAAGTGATCAAAAGAAAGGCCGCCGGAGCAATCCGGCGGCTTTTTTATTTCACGTAATCTTTCTCGTAACCGGGAAGATCATCGATATTGGATAACCAGTTCACTGCCGATCTGGTCCATATCTGAGCCTTCGGAACCAGCGCGTCGCGCTGATCGATGCTTCCCCAGCGAATTCCCCACTCCTTCGCATCCTCGCCTTCACCGCTGGTAAACAGTGGCGAGCCGCACGCCGGGCAGAAATGCTGGTTGCGCGGGAGGCCATTATCGCCCGTCTTGCGATAGACCTTCGGCCTATTCTCTCCGATTTTAAGAGCAGAACGCTTCACCGTCAGCGTCACGCGAAAGGGTGAGCCGGTCAGGCGCTGGCAATCCGTGCAATGGCAAATGCCGACGCGCCCGGGATCGGCCTCAGCCTCGAACTGGATGTGGCCGCACTGGCACTGGCCGGTAATCTGCATGATGAGCTCCTTCTCTTGGAGCCCATCATAAAGCAGCCGTTCGATAAGCCAAGAATTACAGCGCGGATTGAACCCGCGCAATGATATCGCTGACCACCGCATCACCCGCATGTTCCGGCTTGCGGGCGCGCACGAAGCAGGCTTCGGACCGCAGGATGATGCCATCGGTCAGAACCTTGAGATGGTTCGCGGTCAGCGTCGAGCCGGTGGAGGTTATGTCCACGATAATATCCGCCTGCCCTGCCGCCGGTGCGCCTTCGGTCGCGCCGAGGCTTTCGACGATACGGTAAAGTTGAATGCCATGCTGGCGGGAGAAGAACTGCTGCGTCAGCCGCCAATATTTGGTGGCGATGGCAAGGCGGCGGCCATGGCGGGCACGGAATTCGGAGGCAACATCGCCGAGATCGGCCATGCTGTCCACATCGAGCCAGATTTCCGGCACGGCGACAACGACATCCGCATGGCCGAAGCCCAGCCGCGCGCAGAACTCCACGCGGTTTTCGACATCGCTCAAATCTTCCCGCACTAGGTCTTCACCGGTCACGCCGAAATCCACGGTGCCGTTGCCGATTTCGCGGGCGATTTCGGAGGCCGAGAGATAGGCGATCTCGATATCGTCGCGCCCCTCGACACGGCCGCGATAGGAGCGGTCATTGCCGATGGCGAGAACCTTGAGGCCCGCGCTCTCCAGAATGGCGGAGGCGTCTTCCTTCATGCGGCCCTTAGAGGGCAAAGCGATGGTGATGGTCATGCCGTGGCCCTCATGGCTTCGATGCGATCCAGCCAGAGCGAGAAACCGACCGCCGGTATTTTGTCCTTTGCGCCGAGCAGCGTCATCAGCCGGTCAAACCGACCGCCGCCAGCCAGAACGGCACTTTCGCCTTCCACGCCGACTTCGAAAACGAGGCCGGTGTAATAATCCAGCGGACGCCCGAAGGCTGCACCATAGGTGATGGCATCGAGGTCAAGACCGCTATTGGCGAGCGCTGCCACGCGTGCGTCAAAAGCAGACAAGGCGCCATCCAGTTTCAGCTTCGCTTTATCGGCAAAATCGGAAAGCGTCTGAGACGCGTGCGACAACGGCGCTTGCAGGGACAGGAACTGTTTCAGCAGTTCAAAGCTCTCATCCGGCAGGCGTGTGGCGGCCAGCGCCAGCTTTTCGCGCAGGCGCCGGGCAATTTCCTGCGGCGCGCGGCTGGCATTGGTGGAGTAACCCGTGTCCTGCATGACGCTGTCGATATAATCAACCAGCACCTTTTCCTCGCCGGTGGCGAGCAGGCCCGCAACGCGCGCATCGAGCCCGGTCATCGGCTTGGGGCTGACGAGGCTTTGCAGCAATGCATCCAGCTGTACGGTATCGCCAAAGGCCTGCACCAGCCGCTTCTGCCAGCCTTGCGGCAGGCCGAGTGCGGCAACCACGGCCTCGAACACCTGCTGATCGCCCAGCGTGACCGTCAGCCTGCGGCCCGGCAGCAGCCGCTTCAAAATGGCGGTCGCATCGCTGATGGCGCGGGCATCGGCGCTGGCGATATCCGTATCGCCCAAGTCTTCGATGCCTGCCTGATAAAACTCGCTCGATCCGTCCCGACGCTGACGGAAAACCTCGCCCAGGTAGGAATAGCGCTTTGGCGTACCGGTTGCGGTTTCGATGTGGCGCAGGCAGACGGGAATGGTGAATTCCGGGCGCAGGCAAAGGCTTGCCCCCGTCTCACTCTCCGTCATGAAAATCCGGCGGCGCAGGTCTTCCCCGGCCATATCCAGAAACGGTTCGGCGGGCTGGATGACAGGCGTGTTGACCCGCGCCGTCTTTCGGGCGGCGAATTCATCCAGAAGCTCTGCGGAAAAATCTGGCATATCGATCAGAGGCATGGACGATCTCCTGCGTGGAGTGCGGGATACCCCCCTCTGCCCTGCCGGGCATCTCCCCCACAAGGAGGGAGATCGGCAAGACGTAAGCTCCTTGCCCCTCCCGCAGCGTTAAAGATGGCCGATACGGTGCTACGATTCGATCTCCCCACCTGTGGGGGAGATGCCCGGCAGGGCAGAGGGGGGCTGGCTGGGCTCATCGGTTCAGTTGCTCTCTGCCCGGCGGCGATCTTCGGCCTGTGCGGCCAGAATCTCTTTCACCTTCGTGACCAGTTCCGCTTCCGGCACCGTTTCCTGCGCCACGCGGGCCTCGCGCCATGCGGCGTTGTCCTCGATCTCGCCGGAGAGGCGCTTGCCTTCGATCAGGTCCTTGATCTGCACGACACCCTCGGCCCGCTCATCTCCACCCTGAATGATGGCAATGGGGGCGCCCATGCGGTCGGCGTATTTCAGCTGGTTGCCGAATTTCTTCCAGTTGCCCTGGTACATTTCCGCACGAATGCCTTCATTGCGCAGCGCTTGCGTGAAGCGCTGGTAACGCCCCATGCTCTCCACATCGCCATCCATGACGGTAATGAGAACCGGCGCGAGCGGCTTGACCTGACCGAGCTTGCCAAGGTTTTTTAGTGCCGTCATCAGGCGCGAAACACCGATGGAGAAACCCGTGGCAGGAACCGGCTGGCCCATGAAACGCGACACCAGACTGTCATAACGACCACCGCCCCCGACAGACCCGAAGACGACTTTTTCGCCTTTTTCGTTGGTGACGTCGAAGGTGAGCTCGGCTTCGTAGACGGGACCGGTGTAGTATTCGAGGCCTCGGACGCAGGACAAGTCAATCTTAATTCTATCTGTGCCGTAGCCAGCGGAACGAACAAGCGTATTGATGTCGAACAAAGTAAACAAAGAAGGAAAATCGACGGTCGCTCCCTCAACGGGATCAGATAGAAGTATCATTATTGGCAAAAGCCAATCCACCGCACCGGATTCAACCTGCTGCTCATCAAATATCGGCTTCCCATCTCTCCGAAAATCAGAGAAGAATTCAATGCGCGATTTGGGCCAGTTAATCGTCTGTTGGCCGATAGTAATTTTTAGTGGCTCGTCATTTTGACTAATTACGACTGGTTTGCCAAAGAGCCTGTATAATGACTTTGCTTGATCTTGAGATAAGCCAGCGCCCTTCGTGAAGTCTCCACTCTCGTCTTTACGACCAGAGGTCAACAGCTGGAATACACCTTCCCAACCGAACTTATCGAACTTATCCAGGCTTCTAAGAACGTTGAGCTTCTGAGAGTCGTTCACGCCAGCAGCTACTAGAACGGTATCCAATAGGGCACGACTATTCACCCGGATCACATAATCACCGCGCTTGATGCCCAAAGCTTCCAGCGTATCGGCCATCATCATGCACATCTCGGCATCGGCCTGCACGCCCGGTGCGCCGACGCTATCGGCATCGAACTGCATGAACTGGCGGAAGCGGCCGGGGCCGGGCTTTTCGTTGCGGAAGACGTAGCCGGCGCGGTAGGTGCGGAAGGGGAGCTGTATCTCGTTGAAATTCTCGGCGACGTGACGGGCAAGTGGAGCCGTGAGGTCGTAGCGCAGGCTCATCCACTGGTCGTCATCATCGGCCAGCGAAAACACGCCTTCGTTCGGACGGTCGCTATCGGGCAGGAATTTGCCGAGTGCATCGGTATATTCGAACAGCGGTGTCTCGATGGGATCGAAACCGTAGAGTTCGTAGACGCCACGGATTTTCTCGATCATCTCATTGGTGGCATGGATATCGGCAGCCGAACGATCCACGAAGCCGCGCGGCAGGCGGGCTTTCAGTTTCTGAGGCTTTTTTGCTTTTTCGCTCATGATGCCGGTCCAATTATCTCTTGAAATCAAGCCGGTGTATTAGAGGATGAAGCCTTGTGCGGCAAGGGCGTGGCCGGTGGGAATTGCTGGCATTGTTAAGGCGGACATGCTATCTGGGATACATGCATCCCACTCCACTGCCGGGAGGAGAGAACCATGAGCAAACAGACCGCCATCCGCCTGCCGGATGAAACCTATGAGCGCCTGAAGGCGCTTTCCGAGCGCACAGGCCGGACATCTGCCTATTACATCCGCGAGGCCATCGAAAAGCATATCGAGGATATGGAGGATTTGTATCTGGCTGAAGAGGCGACGCGGCGTCGGCTTGAGAACAACGAGCCCACCTACACTCTGGAAGAAGTGAAGCGCCGCCTTGGTCTGGACAATTGAGTTTCAGGAAAAGCCACTCAAGCAGCTTGAAAAGCTTGGCAAAACCAATGCAACGCGCATCATCTCTTATCTGACAGATCGGATTGCGCTCGATGAGGACCCACGAAGAAGTGGGATAGCCCTACGAGGTTCGGAACTCGGCAATTACTGGCGCTACCGCGTTGGCGATTACCGCATCCTCTGCGACATACAGGATCATAAGCTCGTGGTTCTCGTCATCGAAATCGGCCACCGCCGGGAAGTCTACCGCTGAATCATGATCCTCGAAGCCATCAACTACGCCGCGACCTATACCAAGACCCCGCGGGAATTTCGGCCTTATGTGCGTTATTCCGTCAATCTCTGGGCGCGGGCGAACCGTTGCAAAAAAGCATGGGCGGAGCATGAGGAGAATAGCCGCAATTTCATTCTGGGTGCCACTGCGAAACTGAGGCAGCGCCGCACGGCAGTCGTGCTAGGTTCCGGCCTTCTACGGGACGTGCCGCTCAAGCAGCTGGCATCGGCCTTCGATACCGTCGTCCTGGTCGATCTGGTGCATCTGGCCAGCATGCGCACGGCACTTTGGCGTCATGCCAAAAGCGTCGTCCTCAATTATCGCGATCTCTCCGGTTTCGATGCCTTGCAGGCAGGTAAAGAACCGGAGCCTTTGAGTTTTCTGCGGCAGGTGCCTTATCTCGATCTCGTCATTTCCGCCAATCTGCTGTCGCAGATCGGAACCGGCGTGCAAAACCGCCTTGAGAAAGAGCCTGCACACACGGCGCCGGAAGATGCCCTGCCCCGGCTTATTCAGGCTCATGTCGATGGCCTTTCTGGCCTGCCCTGCAAGGCTTGCCTTCTCACCGATACTGGCTTCGAGGTGATCGATAAGAACGGCGGGTTACGGCAGCAGGAAGACCTCTTGTATGGCGTGTCGGTGCCAAGCATCGCACGCGAATGGGACTGGCCGGTCGTGCCATTTGGCGAAGAAAGCCGGGATTATCAGATCATTCATAAGGTGATTGCCGCCGAGTTGACCTGATGCCCTTTTCCCGTCGCTTTTCAGCCGCTAGATATGCCTCATGCGCTTTGTTGTTCACATGCTGATGTTTCTGGCCTGGATGCTGTACGGTGCAATGCCCGCACAGGCAGCGATCAGCATGTCCATGCCGATGAGCAACGTGAAAGCCCATGCTACCGAGATGACGCATGGAGACCATGCCATGCCGGTTGCGCCGTCAGAAAATGTCGACAAGGGCGATCCCTGCCCGCATCGGGGAAGCATGACCCATGCGCCTTTCTGCGCAGCATGCCTGGTGCTGATCCCCGAACTGCGTTTTGCCGAAAAGGGACGCGCGCCGCTTGGCTACCCTAAGCCCGAATTGCAGCGGGCTTTTATCGGCAATGTTCCGGCTCCGCCGCTGCCCCCTCCCCGCGCCTGACAGGTACAGACGACCATCCATTCAAAGATTCTGTCAGACACAGGAAGGATAATCCATGTCTATCAAAACCATGTCCATAACCGCAGCTTTTGTCGCTGCACTCATCATTCCCGCCCATGCGCAGGACGCTGGCAGCCATGCGGGCCACACCATGTCCAAGGGTGCGGCATCCGAAAACGCCTCGACACAGGCTTTCATGGAAGCCAGTAAGAAAATGCATGAGGATATGTCGGCAAAATACACCGGCGATGCCGATGTGGATTTCGTGCGCGGCATGATCCCGCACCATCAGGGCGCTATCGATATGGCCAAGGTGGAATTGCAATATGGCAAGGACCCGGAAATCCGCAAACTGGCGCAAGAGGTGATCAAAGCGCAGGAAGCGGAAATTGCCATGATGAAAGAGTGGCTGAAATCAAAGGGCCACTAAAGGAAGACTTCGGAGGGGCGGCCTATGGCTGCCTCTCCACCGTAATCGTGTAATTGGCACCCAAACCACGGCGCGAGGCGCTGAGGACGAGGATGGGACGGATCAGCCATTCCGTGTCTGCCTTGGGCGTCAGCAGTGCCGTGTTGTTGCCCGCATCGCTGAAGAAGATTGCGTCGTCCTCGGGCTTGGCAAAATCGAAGATGGCCATGACCACGAATTCGCTTCGGCTGGCCAGTGTGACCTTCAGCTTCTCTCCGGCCTTGACCTTGAGGCGGTATACATCGCCGCGTCCCTGTCGCGTCCAGCCATTCAGCACCAGCGGGCCCGTGGCTGGCATGGCCGCAGGCTTCAGCGTCTCGCCATCATCCAGCCAGATGCCATCGACATTGCGGCCTTCGGCATGGGCTGGAGCCACCGCCGATAGCGCCAGCAGGAATGCCAGAAGAATTTGGGGAAACCGGGTCATGGGCGTAAAAACTCCAGCCTTTGCGTTTCGATACGCGGGCGGCAATGGCAACCTTCGATATGGTCGTTGACCATGCCCATGGCCTGCATGAAGGCGTAAATGGTAGTGGGCCCGACAAAGGTCCAGCCGCGCTTCTTCAGGTCTTTCGACAGCCGCGTGGAGGCGGGCGTGATGGGGTTGGCGCGCAGGGTTGCGTAATCGAAGACCGGCGGGCGCTCTTCCGGCTTCGGCTCGAAGCTCCAGAAATAGCGGGCGAGCGAGCCGAACTCATCGCGCATCTCGATGGCACGGCGAGCATTGTTGATAGTGGAAACGATCTTTCCGCGATGGCGGATGATGCCCTTGTCGGCGACGCAGCGCTCGACATCCGCCTCACCGAAATCTGCCACCTTTTCAAAATCGAAACCGCAGAAAGCGGCGCGAAACGCCTCGCGCTTGCGTAGCACCGTCAGCCAGGAGAGGCCGGACTGAAAGCCCTCAAGACAAATCTTTTCGAAGAGGCGCGTGTCGTTCTTGACCGGACGTCCCCATTCTTCATCGTGATAGAGCGCATAATCCGCCAGCCCCTGCTGCCAGGAACAGCGGATGAGGCCGTCTTCACCCGTCGAAAGTCCGGTTTCACTCATGGCGCCCATGCTCTTTTCCATCGTCTGCCGGTGATTACCATTGATTCACTCTGTTTCAAAACCGTGCGCTAACCTTATTAAAAGGTTTCGTCCAAATCGCGGCTTTTCATGAACGGCCATTTACCATTCGCTGTCTCGGAGGTGCGAACGTGACGCTTATGTTCCGGTGTCATGTAGAGAGTCCACCCGATGTCGATGAAACCCGTTTTTATGGCGCTGAGCCTTGTCTGCGCCTTCTCCATGCCAGCCCTTGCCAATGATCGTTACCGCGAGCGCCCGCCTGTCGTGGTCAGCCCCGACCTGACGGCTCCGTGGGTGGTGCAGTTGGGTGGCGGGCAGGTTCGCCCCGTGGTTTATCCGCAGCGTCCTGCGCGTCCGTCGCTGTTTCAGCGACCCGTTGCACAGCCGCGTGCGCAGGCCGTGGCAGCAAGACCGAATACGCCAAACATGCGCATCGACCCGCAGTTTTTGCCGCAGATGGTACAGTATCAGGGCAAGGAAGCGCCGGGCACAATCGTCATCGATACGCCAAACCGATTCCTTTATCTGGTCATGGCAGATGGAAAAGCGCGCCGCTACGGCGTTGGCGTCGGCAAGCCGGGCTTCGAATGGGCCGGTACGCATAAGATCACCCGCAAGAAAGAATGGCCAAGCTGGACGCCGCCGCAGGAAATGATCACCCGCGAAGCCGCCAAGGGTCACTACCTGCCTGCCTTCATGGAAGGCGGCCCGGCCAACCCGATGGGCGCGCGTGCCATGTATCTCGGCTCCACGCTTTATCGCATTCACGGCACCAACCAGCCATGGACCATCGGCAGCAACAATTCGTCGGGCTGCATCCGCATGCGCAATGAAGATGTGACCGATCTTTACGAGCGCGTGAATGTCGGCACGAAGGTCATAGTGATCTGATAGCAACGCTGAAGTCATTCTTCACGCCGGAGAGTTGTGAAACGGACTGAACGTGCTTGCCGGATGGCTGAAATGCGTTAAGTTCCGAGCATAAACTTTGGCGGGGGACGTCAAGGGGCCGGAAGCGCTTTAAAGCTGCAAGCCGGATATTAAAAAACGGGCGGGTCAAACCGCCCGTTTTTTATTTTAATGCTTCAATCCCGTCCGGTTTCTTGCCGCCATAAGCCCAGTCCAGCAATTGCACGGTGTGCAGAATGGGCATGGCGGTGCCGCTGGCGATCTGCGTGATACAGCCGATATTGCCGGTGGCGATGATATCGGCCTTCGTCGCCTTAATGTTCTTCACCTTTCGGGCCTTCAACTGCGCCGAAATTTCTGGCTGCAGAATATTGTAGGTGCCCGCCGAACCACAACAGAGATGCCCTTCCGCCGGATCACGCACCACAAAGCCTGCCGCCTTCAGCAGCAGTTTCGGTGACATGGTGATCTTCTGGCCATGCTGCATGGAACAGGCGGAATGATAGGCGACCGTCAAACCGTTACGCTCCAGCGGCGGCAAGTCGAGATCGGCGAGATACTCGGTGATGTCCTTCACCAGTGCCGAGACCTTTTGCGCCTTGTCTGCATAGGCGGCATCCAGCCGCAGCATATGGCCGTAGTCCTTGATGGTGGTGCCACAGCCCGAAGCGGTGATGATGATGGCATCCAGACCGCCGCGTTCGATCTCACGCATCCACACATCGACATTGCGCCGCGCCGAGGCCAGCGCCTGCTCCTCACGGCCCATATGGTGCACCAGCGCCCCGCAACAGCCCTCGCCTTCCGGCAAAACGACTTCGATGCCAAGCCGGGTCAGAAGCCGAATCGTCGCGTCGTTGATCTCAGGGTCGAGTACGGGCTGAGCACAGCCGGTGAGGATGGCAACACGTCCACGCTTTTCGGCCTGCGGGACGTGAGTGCCGGGGTTGGCGAAGGTCGATGGTGCGGGAGTGGTTTTCGGGGCCAGATCGAGCATTGATGCCAAGGGCCGCAGCGCTTTGGTCTTGCTAAACACGGACGCGAAGGGTTGGCCGAGGCGGGCAAGTTTCAGTGCGGTCCGGAAACGTTTGGGATAGGGCAGCACGAAGGCCAGGAGATTGCGGATCAGCCTATCCATGATGGGCCGCCGATAGGTTTTTTCAATGTGAATGCGGGCGTGATCGACCAGATGCATATAGTCCACACCGGAGGGACAGGTGGTCACGCAGGCCAGACAGGACAGACAGCGATCAATATGCGTCACCACCTGGGCATCCGCCGGGCGGTCGTTCTCCAGCATGTCCTTGATGAGATAGATGCGCCCGCGCGGGCTATCCAGCTCGTTGCCCAGCGTCACATAGGTGGGACAGGTGGCCGTGCAGAACCCGCAATGCACGCATTTACGCAGAATTTTTTCGGATTCGGCAACGTTGGGATCGGTGAGTTGCTGGGGGGTGAAGGAGGTTTGCATTAGGTGAGACCTCTTTCGACGTCGGCGGGTGCCGCCACCCCCTCTGCCCTGCCGGGCATCTCCCCCACAAGGGGGGAGATAACCTGCGGCGACCCTCCAGCTTTATTCGACGTATCGGATAAATTGGTGTCGGTGCGGCCTGCTTCTCTCCCCCCTTGTGGGGGAGATGCCGGCAGGCAGAGGGGGTTTCTCAGCGCTTCGACCATCACGATATTCCCATCTTCCCCGGATTGAAAATCCCCGCCGGATCGAGTTTTGCCTTGATGCGCTTAGAAAGTTCGTGTTCAGCAATCAAAAGTGGCTCGAAGCCTGCGAGGCCATAGCGAGACGCGGGCAACGCCCGTATCAAAGTCGAATGGCCACCACCCAAGGCTCTGATCTGGCGGCTGATCAGATCCGCCTCTGGATCATATTCCATCTGCATCCAGACCAACCCGCCCTGCCAGTCATAAAACGCATCGATACCCGCTTCCAGCCGCAACGCCGCCACCAGCTTGTGGCCTTGCGAGGGCGCGACGGACACGCGCCAGAGCGGTTTTGCGGGATTGGTCGCATAGGGCGTCACATCGCGGATGTCCCGCCACAGCGCCTTGCTTTCGTCCTCACCGAGAAACACCGAAGGACCGAGTGCGGACAGGATGGTCTGCAATTTCTGCGACCGCGCCTTGACCGAAGCGCCAAGCCCTTCCAGCCGCAGCACGGTTGCCGCGCCATCGGGCAGCGATCCGCTCACGAAGCGTGACTTCACGCTCTCCGGCAGATGCGCGGCACCGGATACCTCGACACTGGTCGCCATGGCAGCAGCCATGGCGTGGGTTGAGGCTTCGTCTTCAAGGCCGGAAATGACCAGTGTGGTTTGCGCAGGCGGCACCGGCAGAACGCGGAAGGTGACTTCGGTGAGAAAACCGAGTGTTCCGTATGAGCCCGCCAACAGCTTCACCAGATCGAGCCCGGTGACATTTTTCATCACTCGCCCGCCTGCCTTAATCGCCTCTCCCTGACCATTGACGAAGTGAATGCCGAGCAGGCTGTCGCGCGCGGCACCGGCCACGAAACGTCGCGGGCCGGACACATTGGCGGCGAAGATACCGCCGATGGTCGGCTCACCCGCTGTACCCATCACCGCGCGGTGGTCCATCGGCTCAAAAGCCATCATCTGGTCGGCCGCTGACAAAGCCGCCTCCACCTCTGCCACGGGCGTTCCGGCTTTGACAGTCATGACCATTTCAGCGGGGTTATAGGCCACGATGCCAGTGATTGCGCGGGATGACAGCGCCGCCTCGGCCTCGACGCGGTTGCCAAAGCCGGAGCGCGTGTTGCCGCCAAAGATTGCCAACGCCCGGCGTGCCTCCGCATGGTCACGGATGATATCGGCAGCTTCGATTTCACTGGTGGGCAGAAGCATGTCCATCATGACCCAGGCCGTCCATCCAGCGGGAAGACCTTTGACGGGTTCAATATCCAGCCCTCATCGAAGGCAGAGCGAACTGCCATTTGCTGCGCCAGATCGGCGTCGGAATATTGGTGGCGCATCAGGTCGCGCTTTTCGATACCGACGCCGTGTTCTCCCGTCAGGCAACCGCCCGCATCGACGCAGAGGCGCAGGATTTGGTTGCCTGCTTCCTCGGCTTTCGCGGCCTCTTCCGGATCATTGGCATTGAATAGAATGAGCGGGTGCATGTTGCCATCGCCCGCATGGAAGACATTGGCGACGCGCAGCCCGAGATTATCAACTATTTCGCCGGTTTTTTGCAGCACGTAAGACAGTTGGCTGAGCGGCACCGTGCCATCCATGCAGATATAATCCGAAATGCGGCCTGTTGCGCCAAAGGCGGACTTGCGGCCTTTCCAGATCGCGGCGGCTTCCATGGCGGATTGGCATTCGCGCACGGTCTTCACACCATGTTTGCGGGCAATGGCGACGATATCCGCCAGCATGGCGTCCATTTCGTCTTCCGACCCCTCCACCTCGACAATCAGCAGCGCACCGACATCCAGCGGATATCCGGCCTTGGCAAAGGCCTCGCAAATCTCGATGGCCGGTTTGTCCATGAATTCGATAGCGACGGGAATGATGCCCGCGCCGATGATATCGGCCACGCAGGAGCCCGCTTCTTCAGAAGTTTCGAAACCGAAGAGAACCGGTCGTGCGCCTTCCGGCTTTGCGATCAGCCGCACCGTGGCTTCCGTTACGATACCAAGCTGGCCTTCCGAACCGCAGACGAGGCCCAGCAGATCGTAACCGCTGGCGTCCAGATGCTTGCCGCCCAGTTCCAGCACCGTGCCATCCACCAGCACCATTTTCACGCCCAGCAGATTGTTGGTCGTCACACCGTATTTCAGGCAATGCGCGCCGCCGGAATTCATGCCGATATTGCCGCCGATGGTGCAGGCAAGCTGCGAACTCGGGTCCGGCGCATAAAAGAAGCCTTGCGGTCCAGCGACATCGGAAATCGAAAGATTCGTCACGCCCGCCTGCACCGTGGCAGTGCGGTTGAACAGGTCCAGCTCCAGAATCTGCGACATCTTGGAGAGGCCGATGACAACGGCATCTTCCTGCGGAATGGCACCACCTGACAACGAAGTGCCCGCCCCGCGCGGCACGATGGGAATGCCGTAGCGATGACAATATTTCATGACAGCAGCCACCTGCGCCGTCGTCTTTGGCAGGGCGACGGCGAGCGGCACCCTGCGATAGGAAATGAAAGCGTCCGTTTCAAACGGAACCAGCTCTCTCGCCTCATGCACCAGACATTCCGGCGGCAGGAGATCGGCGAGGTCCGCGACGATCCTCGCGCGGTTGTCGAGCACCGAGGAGCGCGGTTTCAGAAACTCTATGGTTTGCGACATGGTTGCTCCACAGGCCTCCTCCTTGCGATGCAGAGCTTTGAGTTTACGGGCCTTTATGGCTTGGACGCAAGTCGCGCAAATGCTAGAGATTGTTTCCAAAATGGAAAGAATTGGCGCAGACCGATGACAAATCTGGGTGATCTGGAAGTTTTTGCCAGCGTTGCCGCCTCCGGCAGCATGTCACATGCAGCAAAAGAACTCGGCTATTCCCCCGCCGTCATTTCCAAACGCATCAAACGGCTGGAAGAGAGGCTTGGCGCCCGGCTCTTTCAACGCACGACGCGCCAGATTTCTTTGACGGAAGCAGGCCACGGTTTCCATCAGCGGATTTTGGCCGTGCTGGAAGGGCTGGAGGAGGCTGAGGATTTCGTCTCCGGTCGTTCCAACACACTGAATGGAACGCTGAAGGTCTCGGCGTCCACCTCCTTCGGGCGCATGCATGTGGCACCGCATCTCAAGGGCTTCATGGATCGCCATCCCGGCCTGTCGATCAATCTGGTGCTGAGCGATGAATTCATCGATATCGTCGCCGGTGGATACGATCTGGCAATCCGCATTGCCGATTTGTCGGATTCCAGCCTTGTGGCGAAGCGCCTGGCGCCGGTGCGGCGCGTTTTGTGTGCATCGCAAAATTATATCGCCGAACACGGCATGCCGCAGACAATCGAAGAGTTGAAGCAGCACCGCTGCCTGCCCGCGCACAACAACGACCTCTGGCGACTGGAAGGCCCGGACGGTCCGATCAGCCTGCGACCAGAGGGCATGTTGATTACCAATTCCAGCGAAGTCATCCGCGAAGCGGTCATCTCCGGTCTCGGCATTGCCCTGCGCTCCACATGGGATATCGGCGCGGAGCTGAAATCGGGCGCGCTGGTGCAGGTTTTGCCCGCCTATGAAAGCTCGAAAAGCGTCGCGCTTTCCGCCGTTTATTCCAGTCGCCGCTTCCTTCCGGCCAAAGTGCGGCTGTTCATCGATTACGTCACGGAGCTCTATGGCCCCATTCCCTATTGGGATCACATTTAATCAATTTTATCGCCTGTTGATGGAACTTTTTCCGCAGGGCACCATTTTTATGAGGTTATTTGGAAATTTTTACTACGATGGGACGCTATGATTACCACGAGCGAAACTGAACGCTATCCCCGGATAGCACTCATATCGACGCATGGCTACGTAGCCGCACAGCCGCCACTCGGCGCAGCAGATACCGGCGGACAGGTTGTTTATGTCCTGGAACTCGCCAAAAAACTGGGCCAACTCGGATATACCGTCGATCTCTATACCCGGCAGTTCGAAGACCAGCCTGCGTTTGACGAGGTCGATGAGCGCGTGCGCGTCGTGCGCATTCCCTGCGGTGGCAAGGACTTCATTCCAAAGGAATATCTGCACCGCCATTTGATGGAATGGTGCGAGAACGCATTGCGGTTCATCAAGAAAGAGAACCTCAACTACTCCTTCATCAACAGCCATTACTGGGATGCGGGCGTAGCCGGTCAGCGTCTGTCCGAAGCGCTGAAAGTACCGCATCTGCACACGCCACACTCCATCGGCATCTGGAAAAAGCGCCAGATGGAAACGGATTATCCCGAAAAGGCCGATACGTTCGAACTGGAGTTTAACTTCAAGGAACGCATTCAGCATGAGCTGATCATCTATCGCAGCTGCGATATGGTGATTGCGACGACGCCGGTGCAGCTGGACGTGCTGATCGAAGATTACGGCCTCAAGCGCAAACACATTCACATGATCCCGCCGGGTTATGATGACAATCGTTTCTTCCCCGTGTCCGAAGGCTCCCGCCAGATGCTGCGGCAGCGCTTCGGCTTCGAGGGCAAGACGGTGCTGGCGCTGGGTCGTCTGGCCACCAACAAGGGCTACGATCTGCTGATTGATGGCTTCTCCGTGTTGGCCGAACGCGAGCCGGAAGCGCGCCTGCATCTTGCCGTTGGCGGCGAGAATATGGATGAGCAGGAAACGACGATCCTCAACCAGTTGAAGGATCGGGTGAAGTCTCTGAAGCTTGAAGACAAGGTCATCTTCTCCGGTTACGTCGCGGACGAAGACCTGCCGGATATCTACCGCGCGGCAGACCTTTTCGTGCTTTCCAGCCGCTACGAACCCTTCGGCATGACCGCCATCGAAGCCATGGCCAGCGGCACGCCGACAGTCGTCACCATCCACGGTGGCCTGTTCCGCGCCGTCAGCTATGGTCGTCATGCGCTGTTTGCCGATCCTTTCGACAAGGAAGATCTCGGCATCACCATGATGAAGCCGTTCAAGCACGAGCGGCTCTATGGTCGCCTGTCGCGCATGGGTGCCCACAAAGCCCGCAGCCTGTTCACATGGACAGGCATCGCACAACAGCTTCTGGCCGTTGTCGAAGGACGCCCGATGATGCCGGTGCTGGAAGAGTCCGATTGGGCTGAACCATGGAATGATGGCGATTGAAACAGGTTCGCTTATTCTCGACCGATCTGGACGGGACCGTTGTCGGCAATGATGCCGCGACGTCCCGTTTCCGTGACTTCTGGCAGTCTCTGCCTGAGGAAACGCGCCCGCTTCTAGTGTTCAACAGCGGGCGGCTTCTGGATGACCAGTTCGAATTAATGGAGCAAGTGCCCCTTCCCGCGCCTGATTATGTCATCGGAGGCGTGGGCACCATGCTGTCCTGCCGCGACCAGCCTTCCTTGCGACAGGCCTATACGGCCTCTCTCGGCAAAGCTTTCGATACCGACAAAATCCTGTCTCTTGTCTCCGACTTTCCCGGCACCAGCATCCAGCCTGCGCGCTATCAGCACGGGCTGAAATCCAGCTGGTATCTGCATGATGCCAGCGAGGCAGATCTGCTCGATATCGAAAAGCGCCTTGCCGAAAACGATATCGATGCCCGCATCGTTTATTCCAGCAATCGCGATCTTGATATCCTGCCCCGCGCTGCGGATAAAGGCGCGGCTATCACATGGCTCTGCGATCATCTCGAACTCGGTCTGGACGAGGTGGTGGTTGCCGGTGATACGGGCAATGACCGCGCCATGTTCGAACTGCCGGGCGTACGGGGTATCGCCGTTTCCAACGCGCTGCCAGAGCTGAAGGCGCTCGCAAAAGATCGTGATAATATTTTTTCCGCCCTTGAAGCTGAGGCAGATGGCGTTATATCGGGCGTGAGATACTGGATGTCTCTGTAGAGACACAAAAGTCCGATCACATAAAATATGTGCTCAACATCAAAAATGCTTGGTGCTTGCCGCCGGGCGCATTGACGTTGGCCCGCCACAGCCGGACAATTGAGAGAATCATAACATATCATGCGCTACGCTATGGTATTGGCCCCCATATGGTCACTATATTAGCCGTATCGTATATTTCTGCATTGAACGTTGAAGGAATGACACTGAGTTGAACATTATCACCCGATTGGCAAATGATGTCTGCCTGATGTTGAGGCGCCCGCCGCGTCAGCAATATGCAGCTATTTGCTATCGCCGCAAAAAGAAGACGGGCGAAACCGAAGTCCTGCTGCTGACAAGCCGGGACACGGGACGCTGGGTCATTCCAAAGGGCTGGCCGATGGATGGCAAGAAAGCCCATGCGGTTGCCCAGCAGGAAGCCTTTGAAGAAGCTGGCGTTCGGGGCAATGTCGACAAAGAGCATTTCGGCTTTTTCGATTACGAGAAAAAGCTGCGCAATGGCGTGAAAGTCATGTGCCGGGTGCAGGTGCATCTGCTCGAGGTGGTCGATCTGGTGAAGAACTTCCCGGAGCGGGAAAGCCGCAAACTGGAATGGGTGTCGCCGGAAGAGGCGTCGCGTCGTGTCAACGAGCCAGAACTGAAAGAACTTTTCCTTTGCTTCGGCAGGCAAATGGCGCAAACGCAACACCAGCCTGACGCAAAAACCGTAAATTTGTAGAATCACACCCACCGCCGCTCCTGCGCCTGCAAATGCGGTATATGCCGCAGCCGAAAGCAGATAGATGGCGCAACCACCCCGCAACCGCATAAAGCCGACGCTTGACAAGGATCTGGATAAGCAGACGCTTGTCGAGGAGGCGAGCTATCATCTGACACGCGGCATGACGGCGCCAGGCATCGGCCTGCTTTTCCTCATCATGTCGGCGCTTTTTGCCAGCGCCTTCGTCATCGGCCAGCCGGGTGGAAGCCTTGTGCTCGCCGCCGCCATCATCGGCGCCTACATGGCCATGAATATCGGCGCGAAGGATGTCGCCAACAATGTCGGGCCAGCGGTAGGTGCCAAGGCTTTGCCGCTTACGGCTGCGCTCCTAATCGGTGCTATATGCGAGGTTCTGGGCGCGGTCATCACCGGCGGCAACGTGGTCGAGACGATTTCCAGCGGCATCATCAACATCCGCACCATTCCCGATAGCAACATCTTTGCATGGGCCATGCTGTCGGCGCTCATCACCGCCGCCTTGCTGGTCAACCTGTCGAACTATCTCAAGGCCCCCGTTTCCACGACGCACACCGTCGTCGGCGGTGTCGCGGGCGCAGGCACGGCTGCCTATGGTTTTGCCGCAGTTGACTGGTTCTCGCTGGGTCGCATTGCGATGACATGGGTTGCCACACCCTTCATCAGCGCCTTCTTCGCCACACTGCTTCTCGCCTTCATCAACCGGTTCATCATCAATCAGAGCGACAAGATCGCCGCTGCACGGACATGGGTTCCCGTGCTGATCGGCATCATGAGCGGCGTCTTTACTGCCTATCTCATCTGGGTCGGGCTGCATCAGGTCGTCACCATCTCCTTTGCGACGGCGCTGATATCGGGCCTCGCTGTCGGCCTTTTGGGCTGGCGGCTGTGCATTCCGCTGATCGACAGACAGTCGCACGGGCTGGAAAACCGCAATCAGTCCCTTCGGACATTGTTCCAGTGGCCTCTCATTCTTGCTGCCGCGTTGATGTCCTTTGCCCATGGCGCCAATGACGTGTCCAACGCCATCGGGCCTGTTGTCGCCATCGTCCGCGCCACGCAGGGCGTCATCATCGGTGAAACGGCGCGGGCTCCGCAATGGGTGATGCTGATTGGCGCATTCGGCCTGTCCTGCGGCATTCTGCTGTTCGGGCCGCGCCTGATCAAGCTGGTGGGTGAGCAGATCACCAAGCTCAACCCCATGCGCGCCTTTTGCGTCTCCGTTTCCACTGCGCTCACCGTGCTGGTCGCATCCCGCTTCGGCATGCCCGTTTCCACCACCCACACCGCAATCGGCGCGGTCTTCGGCGTCGGCTTTTTCCGTGAGTGGTATATGCAGAATGCCCGGCGACGGCTGGAACCGGCCCGCGTGGAGACACCCGGCGAAGCGAATGACGACGACAATGAGAACTCCTCGGAAATCCGCCGCCGTTATCTGGTGCGCCGCTCGCATTTCATGACCATCGTTGCGGCGTGGATCATCACCGTTCCCACCAGCGCGACACTGGCGGCGGCGTTTTACGGAATCATGTATATTCTTTTCATCTAAGCCTGCTGATAGCCATTTATCCCAAACGCAAAGAGACCCATGCGCGCCAACTTTAGAATGCAACGGCTTTTCGTCAGCCAGCCTCTCAATGCCGGTGAGGCTTTCGAGGCAACCAGCGACCAGTTCAATTATCTCGCCAATGTCCTGCGCATGGCTGATGGCACGGACATTCTGGTCTTTAACGGTCGCGATGGTGAGTGGAGAGCGCAGCTTTCCTACCCCACTCGTAAGAAAATCCAGCTGACGGCCATTGAGCAGACCCGCCCGCAGCCTGCGACGCCCGACCTCCACTATCTGTTTGCGCCGCTTAAAGTCGGCCGCATGGATTATCTGGTGCAGAAGGCGGTGGAGATGGGCGCGGGCCTGCTTCAGCCGGTCATGACGCAACATGTGCAGGGCAAGATCACCAATCTCGACAAGCTGCGCGCAAACGTAACGGAAGCTGCTGAACAATGCGGCATTCTGGCCGTCCCCGAGGTGATGGAGCCGGTCAAACTCAAAGACCTCCTGGAAACATGGCCCGAGACCCGTCGCATCATTTATTGTGATGAGGGCGACGAAGGGCAAAATCCACTGCCCATCCTCAACCGTATAGAGGAAAAGAAGATCGCTCTGCTGGTTGGGCCGGAGGGCGGCTTTTCGGAAGAGGAACGGCACTTGCTGCGCAACCATCGCCGCGTCACACCGATTCCGTTGGGGCCGCGTATCTTGCGGGCGGATACGGCAGCCGTTGCGGCGCTGGCCGTCATTCAGGCAAGTCTGGGCGACTGGAAATAGTGGACTACGAGGCACGGCCATGGCGCAAAACAAACGCGCTTCACCATGCTTAAAAGAAATTCATTTGCGTGTGGCGGTGCCGCGCCCTATCAGCGAATTCAAAAGCCTCCGAGGCGACATCGACAAGGTAATTCCATGGCCCGCGACACGACCGACCAGACACCCATTTCCTCCGTACAGGAATTGACAGATTATCTGGCGGGTGGGTGCAGACCGGCGGAGAAATTCCGCATCGGCACAGAGCACGAGAAATTTGCTTTCTTCAAGGATGACAACACGCCGGTTCCCTATTTCGGTGACGCCAGCATCTCCGCGCTCCTAAACGGCATGCAGGAAAAGCTCGGCTGGGAGCAGATCATCGACGAAGGCAACATCATCGGTCTCGGTGAAGCCAACGGCATGGGCGCGATCTCCATCGAGCCGGGCGGCCAGTTCGAACTCTCCGGCGCACCGCTGGAAAACCTGCATGAGACCTGCAAGGAATCCAACCGGCATCTGGCGACGTTGCGCGAGATTGCCGAACCCATGGGCATTCGTTTCCTCGGCATTGGCGGCAGCCCGCTCTGGACCTACGACGAAACGCCGCAAATGCCGAAATCCCGCTACGCCATCATGACCCGCTACATGCCCAAGGTCGGCACGCAGGGTCTGGATATGATGTACCGCACCTGCACCATTCAGGTGAATCTCGACTTTTCATCCGAAGAAGACATGCGCCGCAAGATGCGCGTTTCGATGAAGCTGCAATCGCTCGCCACTGCCCTGTTCGCCTCCTCACCCTTTACCGAAGGCAAGCCGAATGGCCTGTTGTCTTGGCGCGGCGATATCTGGCGCGACACCGACAACCGCCGCTCCGGTACCCTGCCCTTTACCTTCAAGCCGGATTTCGGTTTCAAGGATTATGTCGAGTGGGCGCTGGATGTGCCGATGTATTTCATCGTGCGCGATGGCAAATATCGCGACTGTACCGACATCACCTTCCGCCAGTTCATGGGCGGTGCATTGAAGGGCCAGATTGCCGAATGGCAGCCCAATCTGGGCGACTGGACCAACCATCTCTCGACCCTCTTCCCTGATGTTCGCCTGAAGCGGTTCCTCGAAATGCGCGGCGCAGATGGCGGCCCATGGCGTCGCATCTGTGCCCTGCCCGCCTTCTGGGTCGGCCTGCTCTATGATGACAGCGCGCTTAGCGCCGCTGACGAACTGACGGCAGACTGGACCTTCGAAGATGTCATCACCATGCGCGACACAGTTCCTGTTCAGGGGCTGAAAGCCAAGGTCGCTGGCCGCGATCTCTTGGACGTCGCGCGCGAAACCGTCTCGATTTCCCGTGATGGCCTGCGCAACCGCAAGCGTCTTAACGAAGACGGGCAGGACGAAAGCGTGTTTCTGAACCCGCTGGATGAGGTTCTGGCGAAGAAGGCGACGTTGGCCGAAGATTTGCTGGCGCTCTATAATGGCCGCTGGAACCAGTCCGTTCTGCCGATTTTCGAAGAATACCAATACTGATCCGCAGGCATAAAAAAGCCCGGTGCGGCTTGGGACCGAACACCGGGCAAAAGGCAGGGCTTATTGGCAAATCACCCTGCGGGGAAATTGTTTGAGGCGGTGGCTTACAACGCCTTTGCCGCGGCCATTCTGGCACAGCGGGCAAGCTGCGTTGTTGGATCGTCCGTAAGCCTCAAATTGAGCGCAGTCCTGACATCGTTCCGGGTCAGGCCGATATCTGCCAGTTGATGGTCATCCATCTCCATAAGGCGATTGGCCTCCATGCGATTGGCGATGCGGCGCAGAAACGTCACGAAACCTTTGCGCACCGACTCCACGACCTGCTGCCCGGAAGCTGCACGCGGTGCGATCAAACCCAGTTCCATTCTCCGTTCTGCCGTGCGCATGATACTATCCCTTCATTTAGGCACGATGCGGCACTGCCTTCACACCCATGCGTGAAAGCCGCCAGTTCGGTCATCGGCGGATGACCATTTGGTTATTTGATGTTTCGAGCGTCAAAATGTCGCAAGACCATTGATCAGTCCAACGAATGTTTCTAATGTCAGTCATCAATCATTCTTATGGGTGACCGCCATGTCCGCACCTCTCGACATAGATCAGCTGCACACCTTCATCGCCATCGTCGATTCCGGCAGCTTCACCAAAGCCGCCGACCGGGTTTTCAAGACGCAATCGGCCGTTTCAATGCAGATGCGACGGTTGGAAGAACGCTTGGGAAAACAGTTGTTTGCGAAGGATGGACGCGGCAACCGGCTAACTGCGGAAGGCGAAAAGCTGATGCATTACGCCCGCCGTATCATCCGCCTTAACAACGAAGCCGTCGCCGCCTTTGATGACAACAGGCTGGAAGGGACGCTGCGTATCGGTACCCCTGATGATTACGCCGACCGCTACATGCCAGAGATCATCGGTCGTTTTGCCAAGACGCATCCAAATGTCGAGCTTTATATCGTCTGTGAGCCATCCGTAAGCCTCGCGGAGAAAATGGCGCGCGGCGAACTGGATATCGCGCTCGTCACCCACAACCCGCGCGCGCGCACCTCGGATATCGTTCGCACCGAACCTCTCTGCTGGGTGGCCTCTGCCAACCATCCGTTGCGCGACGACGTGCCGGTGCCGCTGGCGGTCGGACGACGTGATTGCCACTGGCGGCAACTGGCCGCCTCGGCTCTCGATGCCGATGGCCGCGATTATCAGGTTCTGTTTACAAGCTGGTCGTCCACCGTCATCGCCGCCGCTGTGCTGGCTGGCATGGCCGTTTCGGTGCTGCCGGAATCGACGCTGCGAACCGGCATGAAGGTGCTGACATCGGCAGACGGCTTCCCACCGTTGCCGCCGGTTCAGATAGGCCTGATGAAGCGCCCCGGCCTGTCACCATCGCTTATCAATGCCATTACCGACCATATCACCGCGTGTCTGGACAACATTTCGCTGGCATCACCGCCGGATGAGCTGGATGCGGAGATCAAGTCGTTTCCGAAGCTGGCACGGGTGCGGACGGGGCAGTTGGCTCCGGGGTGGTGATGGTTTTTTGGCGGCTAGATAGTAGGTAACTCCGGGCGTGGCTTCACCCCCCTCTGTCCTGCCGGACATCTCCCCCTCAAGGGGGGAGATCGACTCGTGGTTAGCTCTCGGCCATCTTGAACGTTTAAGATTGGGCAGGGGGTGCGCGCCCAGCCAATCTCCCCACCTGAGGGGGAGATGTCCGGCAGGACAGAGGGGGGTAAACCACACCCTCCGCGCGATCATAAACATCCATCCTCAATGCCAAAAGCATCAAAGACTGATGGAAATCACCCCAAATTCTTCCGAAAGAAATCCACCGTCCGGCTCCACGCCAGATCAGCAGCCTTCTTGTCATACCGCGCACTCGACGTATCATTATTGAACGCGTGGTTGACGCCGTCATAAACGAAGATTTCAAACGTCTTGCCATTCGCTTCCAGCGCCTTGCGATAGCCGTCGATGCCCGCATTGATGCGGTCATCCAAACCACCATAATGCAAAAGCAGCGGTGCCTTGATGGCGGGAACGTCTTCTGCCGGGGGCTGGGCGCCGTAATAGGCGACGCCAGCATTCAGACCTGCTGACTTAGTAGCCAAACGATTGACGAGACCGCCGCCCCAGCAGAAGCCGACAGCGCCGACCTTGCCGTTGGCACCCTGCCGTTTGGACAGCCACACGCGCGTCGCCTCCGCATCGGCAATGGTCGCATTCATATCCAGACCGCTGAACATCTCACGCGCCTTGTCTTCGTCGGTTGGCGTGCCGCCTTGTGGCGACAGAAAATCGGGGGCGAGTGCGACGAAACCTTCCAGCGCCATTCGGCGGGCGACATCGCGGATATGTTCGTTGAGGCCACGGTTTTCGTGGATGACGATGACGGAGCCGAGCGGCGCAGACGCGTTCTTGGGCGTGACGAGATAGCCCTTCATCTCACCCTTTGCGCCGGGATAGGTCACGTTTTCCGCCGTCAGACGGTCATCTGTTTCCGGTACGATGGCCGCCTGCGCACCGCTTGCAGCCAGCAAAGGCGCAATGGCCGCAGCAGCAGCGCCGGAGCCTGCCAGCAGCGACAGCTTTTCCATGAATTTGCGGCGGTCGAGGCTGAGATGGGTGTACTCATCATAGGCATCGATCATTGCCTGCGTAATCTTTGGCTTGTCGGTCATCATCTTCTCCCATGTGAACGGCCACAGGCAAGACTAGCCTAAACGAAAGCAAAGGGATGCAGGGCTACGGGATCGGCAAAACAATTTTTCGCGATCCCGCAGCAAGCGCCGAGGCCTATTCCAGCGCCAACCAGATGGCCAGCCAGCCCCACATCAGCACCAGTGCAGCAAAGCTGATGCCGAAGGCTGGCGCGCGGTAACGCAGCCTGTTGCTTGTCACATGCACATAGGAATGGGCGTAACGGGCGATGACGAATATCCAGCCCAGAATGATGGTGGCGATGTTGTCCGCATCGGTGATGTAGAGCAGCAGGCAGGCCGCATAAAACAGCACGGGAATTTCGAACTGGTTGGCGATGTTCCTGTTCACCAGCTGGCTTTGAACCGCCTCTTCACCGGCATCGCGAAAGCGCTTGAAAGCGTCCTTGTCGGTGAATGTAAACTTCTTGCGGCGAATGAAGAGCAGGACATAAAGACCGAAAACCAGAAAAGCGTGGGCAATCATGGGCCAGAACATTGCGGTTGTCGGTGACATGTCTCATCCTTTCAGCAAAACGCTCTCCGAACGGGTCTGTTCGGAGAGCGTGTATCTATTGGCATGTTCCGTATCTGGACGAAAGATCAAACTGCGCCGGGGTAGTTCGGGCTTTCGCGGGTGATCGTCACGTCATGGGCGTGGCTTTCGCGCAGGCCAGCACCTGAGATGCGAACGAAAGTGGCGCGCTCCTGGAAGTCCTTGATGGTGCCGCCGCCGACATAACCCATGGCAGCCTTGAGGCCGCCAGCCAACTGGTGCAGCACGCCGGAGACCGGGCCCTTGTATGGAACCTGGCCTTCAATGCCTTCAGGAACGAGCTTCAGCGTGTCGCGCACTTCCGCCTGGAAGTAGCGGTCTGCCGAGCCGCGCGCCATGGCGCCGACGGAACCCATGCCGCGGTAAGCCTTGAAGGAACGGCCCTGATAGAGGAACACTTCGCCCGGGCTTTCATCCGTACCCGCCAGCAGCGAGCCGATCATGACGGCGGATGCACCGGCGGCAATGGCCTTGGCCAGATCGCCCGAGAACTTGATGCCGCCATCGGCTATGACAGGAATATCAGCCGCCTGCGCTGCCTCAACCGCCGACATGATGGCGGCAAGCTGTGGCACGCCGACGCCGGCGACGATACGCGTTGTGCAGATCGAGCCCGGGCCGATACCGACCTTGACCGCATCCGCACCGGCATCGATCAGCGCCTTGGTGCCATCAGCCGTGGCCACGTTACCAGCGATGATGCGAACCGAATTCGACATCTTCTTCACGTGCGTGACGGCATCGAGAACGCGCTGGGAGTGACCATGGGCGGTATCGACCACCAGCAGGTCAACGCCAGCTTCGATCAGGCGCTCTGCCCGCTCGATGGCATCTGCACCGACGCTGATGGCGGCGGCGGCACGAAGACGGCCCTGCGCATCCTTCGTGGCATTCGGGTTGAGCTGCGACTTTTCGATATCCTTGACGGTGATGAGGCCGACGCAATTGCCCTTGCCGTCGACAACAACAAGCTTTTCGATGCGGTGCTTGTGCAGAAGGCGACGCGCTTCCTGCTGGTCGACGCTGCTTTCCTTGACGGTCACGAGGTTCTCGCGGGTCATCAGCTCGTAGATCTTCTGGGCAGGATCGGAGGCGAAACGCACATCGCGGTTGGTCAGAATACCGACGAGGCGACCCGTCTTGTGGCCGCCAGAACCGCCGTTCTCAACAACCGGAATGCCCGAAATGTGGTAGGTCTTCATCAGTGCCTGGGCTTCGGCAAGCGTAGCATCCGGGCCGATGGTGACAGGGTTGACGACCATGCCGCTTTCGAACTTCTTGACCTGGCGAACTTCTTCGGCCTGCTCAATGGGTGTCAGGTTGCGGTGGATGACGCCAATGCCGCCAGCCTGCGCCATGGCGATTGCGAGGCGACCTTCGGTCACCGTATCCATGGCAGAAGACAGGATCGGCAGGTTAAGCTCGATATCGCGGGCAATGCGTGTGGAAATATTCGTCTGGCCGGGCATGACTTCGGAGTGCCCCGGCTGAAGAAGCACATCGTCGAATGTCAGAGCGTCGAGACCTGTCGGGGTTTGTATAATGCGTGCCATGGCCAAATTCCTATTTTGAAAATGCATGACCGACCCGGAACGAAAAGTTCACCCCGGCGCCCTGCAAAGGATTGCTTGGAAGTTGGCGAGGGCTGGTAACACGTTCATGACAGGAAGGGAATAGAAAAAACCCGGAAACGAAGTCCGGGTCTCTCCTGTTGCTGCAATGCAGCAGATGTCAGATATCGAACTGGTAGGATTTCGGCACGAAGCGGTAACCGACATCCTGACGCTCCGCATAGCCCACTGCCGGGAACGGCATGTGATAACCGAGGAACGGCAGGCGGTCCGTGGCGATCATATCGAAGACCTTCTTGCGGCTGGCAGCGGCGGCGGCCTTGTCCATGTCGAATTTCACTTCCCAATCCGGGCGCTGAAGCGACAGGACGAAGTGGTTGGCGGTATCGGCCGTCAGCACCAGCTGCTTGCCTTCCGACTCAACACGGAAAATCATATGGCCCGGCGAATGGCCGAAGGCCGCAACGCTGGTAATGCCCGGAACGACCGTGGCGCCATCGCCAATGAAGGTCGCCTTTTCGGCCAGCGGCTTGACGTTGGCCAGCACGCCTTTCTGCCCGCCTTCTGCGGGAGTGCCGACGCGCTTGGCGTCCGTCCAGAAATCATATTCGGCCTGGCCCATGACATAGCGTGCCTTCGGGAAGGCCGGGGCGCCCTTCTCCATCAGGCCGCCAATATGGTCGCCATGCATATGCGTCAGCACGACCACCGTCACATCGTCAGGCGTGTAACCGGCAGCAGCAAGACCTTCGATCAGGCGGCCATTGCCCGCTTCGCGACCGCTTTCACCAAAGCCCGTATCGAACAGGACGAGATCGGTTCCGGTGTTGATGAGCGCCGGCGAGAAGCTGTTGACGAACTGGTCGGCGGGCAGGAAATTTTCCTGCAACAGGGCGCCGACGGTTTCAGCGCTCTGGTTGGTGCCGAAGGTTTCGCCCGGCTTGCCGGAAGGACGCGCGCCGTCCTTGACAACCAGAACTTCGAAATTTCCAAGCTTGAAGCGGTTTGTTTCAGGCGGCATGACGTGGTTGACCTCCATGGATGTCTGAGGCTGGCTGGACTGGGCAAATGCGGTGCCGCGAAGCACAAAAGGGGCAGCAAGAGCGCCGATCCCCGCGGTGGCAAACAAACCACGCCTGTTCATCTTCAAAAAACTGCTCATAAAATCCTCCAATACAATTTCTACGCCTGACAGGACTATCACCAGTAACGTGCCGAGATTGTGTAGAAAAATGCGTTTCACACAGACGTGATGGAAATCGAAAACTTGCAGATTGTTTAGTTGGCAAAGTGCTCTGACGGGCGTAGGTAACAGTTAACGACCTTATCAGGATGCGGGTTTCCCGCAATCATCCCATGAACCGCATCATTCCGCTCATCCTCGCCGTCGCTCTCTTCATGGAGCAAATGGATTCCACCGTCATCGCCACGTCTCTGCCGGCGATTGCCGCCGATCTCAATGTCGGGCCGATCACCCTGAAGCTGGCCCTGACCTCCTATATGGTGGCGCTGGCGATCTTCATTCCCATCAGCGGCTGGATGGCGGACAAGTTCGGCGCGAAGAAAATCTTCCGCATCGCGATTGCCATTTTCGTCATCGGCTCCATCTGCTGCGCGGTCTCGTCCTCGGTGGTCGAATTCGTCATTTCCCGCTTCCTGCAGGGCATGGGCGGTGCGATGATGACACCGGTCGGGCGTCTGGTTCTGCTGCGCACCACCAAGCGCACCGAACTCGTCTCCGCCATGGCGCTGCTGACCATCCCCGGCCTTGTCGGGCCGCTGACCGGCCCACCCATCGGCGGCTTCATCACCACCTATTTCTCCTGGCACTGGATTTTTCTCATCAACGTGCCCATCGGCGTCATCGGCATCTGGCTGGCCACGATCTTCCTGCCGGAGATTGACACCACCAATCCGCCGCCAATGGATACCAAGGGCTTTATCCTCTCGGGCATCGCCGCATCGGGCGTCGTTTTCGGCGTTTCCGTCGTCAGCTTGCCTGCCCTGCCGCCCTATGTCGGCATCGCAACCACCATCATCGGTTTCATCTGCGGCTACTGGTATGTGCAGCACGCAAAGAACCATCCCGCGCCGATCCTGGACTTCAAGATTTTCCAGAACGCGACATTCCGGGCAGCCTCCGTCAGCGGAACTATCTTCCGCATCTCGACGGGGGCCATCCCCTTCCTCATGCCGCTGATGTTGCAGATCGGCTTCGGGCTGAACCCGTTCCAATCCGGCATGATTACCTTTGCAGGCGCCATCGGTGCCATCACCACCAAATTCATGGCGCGACGCGTCTTTGCGGCCACGGGTTTTAAATCCGTCCTGATCAGCGCGGGCATTGTCGGTGCCTGCACCACGCTGGCCAATTCCTTCTTCACGCCCAACACGCCCTACCCGCTGATCATGATCTTTCTGGTCACGGCAGGCTTTGCGCGCTCCTTCTTCTTCACCGGCACCAATGCGCTCGGCTATTCCGACATCGATGATTCACAGGCCAGTCAGGCGACCTCAATGGCGTCGGTATTGCAGCAGATCAGTCTGGCGCTGGGTGTGGCCTTTGCCGCGACAATTCTCGAAGTCAGCAGCTTCATGTCGGGCTCGCATTTACAGCTGGCGGATTTCCACACGGCCTTCATGATCGTGGCTGTCGTATCGTTACTGGCCATCACACCGCTCATCGCGATGGACCGCAGCGCGGGGGCTGCCGTTTCAGGCCATAGAGAAAAGGCATCGCAGCCAGCGGAATAACGATATGCGCTGGTTTCAGCGCATATCCATGTCTTCGTAGTCGTCATCCCGTGGATCGGGGCCTAGTTCGACGGTGTCGAGATCGCCATCCTGTTCCCGCATCGTGGCGTCGCCGGGTTTTCTGCCCTTGAAGTGCTTGGCGAGCAGGAACATTTCTACCGATTCAGAGCGCGACGATGCGGGCTTGATGTGAATGACCTGCTTGAAGTTCTTCTTGAGCATATCCAGGAGCTGCCGTTCCGTTCCGCCCTGGAAGGTCTTGGCAAGGAAATGCCCGCCTTCGGCTAGCACCTGCACGGCAAAATCGGCAGCCACTTCGCACAGATGCATGGTGCGGATATGGTCGGTTTTCTGATGGCCGGTGGTGGGTGCCGCCATATCGGATAGAACAAGATCCGGGGTTCCGCCGACGGCTTCCATCAGACGCTCAGGCGCAGCCGGATCGAGAAAGTCGAGATGCAGGATCTTGACGCCGGGAATGGGATCGAGCTCGAGGAAGTCGATGGCCGCAACGCGAATATCGTCTTCGGTCGAATCCGTGACCTTGGCGGCAATCTGCGACCAGCTTCCAGGAGCCGCACCCAGATCGATGATGCGGCGCGCACCCTTCAGGATCTGGTGCTTGTCATTGATCTCCAGCAGCTTGAACGCCGCGCGGGCGCGGTAGCCTTCCAGCTTTGCGCGCTGAACATAGGGGTCGTTGATGTGACGCTCGATCCAGGCGCGTGAAGAAGGCTTCAGCTTCGCCTTCTTCACCTTCTGGCCGATCTTGCGTCCGGTACGGTTGGTACTCGTGGGCGCCTTGCTCATATCAACCTTTCCGTTCCGGTTTGCCCTGCGTCTGCGCACGGCGAATTCTGTTGCGGCGCCATGCGCCATCATCTGCCATCATATCCGTCAAAAGCCCTTCGCGAAGCCCCCTGTCCGCCACCCGCATGCGCCGCGCGGGCCAGCGCCTGCGGATCGCTTCCAGAATGGCGCAACCGGCCAGCACCAGATCGGCCCGATCCGGCCCGATGCAGGCATTGGCAGCGCGACCGGCGAAATCCCACGCCAGCAGCTTGTCCTGCATCGCCGTGACTTCGGCATCCGAAAGCCACAGCCCATCAACCTTGCGGCGATCATAACGCGGCAGATCGAGATGCACACCGGCCAATGTCGTCACCGTTCCGGATGTGCCGATCAGGTGAAAGTCTTCGTGCGGCTCCTCTTCGCCCAGCGGCGGGCAATGAAACGCATCCAGCAGGCCTTCGACTTCGCCCACCATCGCGGCGAAAACATCCGGTGTCACATCGCGACCGCCATGACGTTCCGAAAGCGTGACGACGCCAACGGGAAGCGATGTCCAGTGTGTGATGTGATTTGCCAGCCGGTTGGAGCGGTTTTCGCCAACCCGGATAACGGCGATTTCCGACGATCCGCCGCCGATATCGAACAGCACGACAGAGCGTGCTTCCCGACCGACCAGCGACGAGCAGCCGGAAACCGCAAGCCGGGCTTCGGTCTCGCGGCTGATAATTTCCAGATCAAGGCCGGTTTCGCGCGTCACCCGCGCCAGAAACTCCTCGCCATTGACGGCAGCACGGCAGGCTTCGGTCGCAATCAGCCGCATGCGGCGAATGGAGCGTCCGGCGAGCTTGGATGCGCAGATGCGCAGAGCCTCGACAGCACGGTCCATGGCATCATCAGACAGACGTCCGGTTGACACCAAACCTTCGCCAAGGCGCACGATGCGCGAAAACGCATCCACCACCCGGAACTGGCCGGGGCGTGTGGGCTGGGCAATCAGCAGACGGCAATTGTTGGTGCCGAGGTCAAGCGCGGCATACATATCCGCACCGCTATCAATCCCGTTATCCCGATAATGGGCCTGCGACCGACCATGAGAGCGGCTTTGCTCACCAGATGCGGGCGAATGCGCGGGAGACGTGGCACCGTTTTGCCGGGCGGACGTCTTGGGCGCATGGGTCGGCACCAGCGGCCTGCCCTGCGGGCCGCGATGGTTGCGCTTTCCACCACGCGCCTTGCGCTTTCCTTGAGATGGTGTCGATGGAGCCTGAGGCGTCTGCTCGCCAGCCGCGGGGCTGCCTGCGACAGCCTCCTGCTGCGGCTGCCCGCCGCCGTGACCACGCGCACGTCTGCGACGTTTGCGCTTTCGCGGCTCCGAATCTCGCTCGGGATTGCCTATAGGTGGGGAATCCAGGTGGGAATCGGCATTGTGAAGCTGCGGCAAAGCAGACGCGTCACGGGGCTTGCCGTTACGCCTGCTCTTGCCACGACGGGAACGCTTCGCATTCCCTTTTTCCACCGCCGATGCCCCTGATTCCGACGGCTTAGCGCCGTTGCCGGGGTCAATCACTGTTTTATCCATTCCGCCGCGCGAAAGCGTCAAGCAATGCTGCTGGCGTCCATAAAGGTTACGTTGACGCAACCATACCAGCGCAAGGCATTTTAGCCAACCGATTTTTGGCGGAGATGAACGGAGGGAAAATCACAACGGCAGAGATCGCGCTTGGGCTAAGCCCAACGCCACACAAAACAAAACGGAATATCGAAGTGGAAAAATGGTACGGTTGGGGGGAATTGAACCTCCGACCTCAGGTGCCACAAACCTGCGCTCTAACCAACTGAGCTACAACCGCATATGAAACGCCGCGTCGGCGTCACGGGGGCTCACATACGGGGAGTTTTTCCGTTTTGCAAGTCCTTCGGCAATTTTTGCGAAAAAAGCTTGGGAAAGCAAGTGCGTTTCCGGCTGCGAGATACGGCGGCGATAAAAAGCGTGGATTGGTGAGGACGCTCCGGCCAAAATGATTGCAAAACAAAGTCGGGCAACACACATTCAGCGGGATATCCGCATGTTTGCGAATTAACTGTAATTGGCAATTTCTGACGCAGATGATGGACCGAACCACGCTGTGAAGTTATTTAAGATTCTGTTAACATCAAGCCGATGCAGGCTGTATGGTGCCTCATGAAGAGGTCGTGCGGTCGCGCATGTCAGGTCGTGCCAGAATAGGTTTCCACATGCCCGCCGTTCAATATCCATTTATAGACATTGCAGTTCATGAGCGTGTCCGCGACCGTTTCGGTCGGGGCGAAGCCATGGCGCTGTTCTCGATGGACCTGCAAAGCGCGCTCTGGGCCAATGGTCGTGGTGCTGCCCTGTTCGGCATGCCGATGATCTATGACTTCTTAGAGCATGGACCAAAGCAGCAGGATGTGACCTTCCGTCAGTTTGCGGCAACAGCCGCGCGGCTGACCGAGGCGGGCGACAGCCGACAGTTCACCATCCGCATTCATTCCGGTTTCAAAAGCGTCTCCGTCATCGCGACTGTAGAGATCATCGAGGCCGAGGCTGGCCAGCCCGCTATCCTGTTTACCGCACCCATCGATCAGGTGACGCCATCCTTGCAGGAGCGTGCGCGCCGGATGATCGAGGGCTTCGATGACCCCGATATCCATATGGCCGTGCTGGATGCCGACTCCAGGATTTTGGCGGCATCACAGGGCTTTGCGGCGCTTGGCATCACACCGGTCACGACACGCACGCTGATTTCCATGGCCTCCACCCAGCCGGGCAAGCTGGTGAAGCGCCCCGTGCCTGCGGGCAAAGGCTACCTTCCAGCCGCTGCCGGACAATTGTCGCAGGAGCCGGAACTCAACCTGATTTTCGTCGTCGAAACCGTGATCGGCACGCTTGATCCATCCAGCGAGTTCACGCAGACGAAGGCGGAGCCAGCGGCAGAGCAGCAGCCACAAGCGATCTTGCCTGCAACGGTAGTGGATGCTTCAGAGCATAAGACGCACCCGAATTTTGCCGAGGTGCTGGATGCCGTGGCGGAAATCGAAGAGGTTTCTGAACCGCAGGACGAGGATATCGACGCTACCGCAGAGAATGACAGCGTCGAAGATGTCGCTGCTATCGAAGAGCATCAGGTTGAAGAACAAAACGAAGCAGTTGTAGGGGATGATGACCGGGCTGAGCCCATTTTGGAAGCGCCGCAAGCATCAGATGCTGTGGCTGTCGAGTCGGTGGAAGCCGAACCTGAGCTTCCTCCGGCAGCAGAAGAGCCAGTTGCCGAACCCGTAGAAGAAGTGGCCGCGGCAACGGCTGACGCTACGGAAACGCAGGCTGCTGAGCCTCAGCCTTTTGTCTTCGATCCTCATCGCCGCGCGTCGCGTTTCGTCTGGAAGATCGATGCCAACGGCCACTTCAGTTCCATTTCGCATGAATTTGCCGATGCCGTTGGCCCGAAGGCGGCCAATGTCGAGGGCATGAGCTTTGCCGACCTTGCGGCCCTGTTCAATCTCGATCCCGATGGCAAGATCACCGAGTTGTTGAACCGCCGCGATACGTGGTCTGGCAAGACAATTTACTGGCCGGTGGAAGGCACATCGCTGACCGTGCCGATCGATCTGGCCGCCCTGCCGACCTATACACGCTCGCGCGAATTCGATGGCTTCCGCGGTTTCGGCATCGTGCGCATTGCCGATGCGGTGGAAGATCCCAATGCCGTGGGTCTCACTCTGGTGGCCGACGAGCATTCCGATGACGAGCAGGCGTCAGACGTGGATGACGAGACCACGCTGTTTTCGTTGCCCGACGAGACCGAAGAGCCAGAGCTCTTTGCAGCTGAGCCGCTGGATGCCGTAGAGGAAGAAGCCGCTGAAGCTGAACAGGCGGTCGCTGAGCCAGCGCAGCCGGAAGAACCACGCAGCTATGCCCCGCCGGAAAAAGAAATTCCGGCCCTGCAGATCACCGAAACACCGAACCGCCGTTACTCCGATAAGGTTGTGCAGTTCGAAAACCGCCGCAGCAAAAACCGAGATGAGCTGAGCGCCAGCGAACAGGCCGCCTTTAACGAGATTGCCCGCACGCTGAAGCCGGTTGTTGCGCCAGAGGCGGAGCCGGAAAAACAGGATGATATCCAGACGCCTGAAGTGGCCGAGGTCACGTCGTTGCCAGAGGTGAAGGCGGAGACAGAAGTCCAGACAGAGGTGGAGGTCGAAACCGACGTTGAAGTCGAGGCTGAAGCTGCACCTGAGCCGGCTTTGACTGAGGAAGAATCCGCTGTCGTAGAACCTGCGCCGGTCGCATCGGAAGCCGAAGAGCCGGATGATTTCGCCGATTATACCCGTGGCGATGAGCCGGTGAGCTTCGTTGCGCCGCAAAGCCCTGCCCGCCTGTCGGACGAAAAGTCGGCTGTTGGCAAGACGGCTGACGTTCTCATTCCGCTGCGCATCGCCACATCCCTGACGGCAGAAGCCGTGGACCAAATGCCGATTGCGCTTCTGATCCATAGCGGCGACCGGCTGATCCATGCCAACCCGGAATTTCTGCGGTTGACGGGTTACGGCACGCTGGAAGAACTGGCCGAAATCGGCGGTCTCGATGCGCTGCTTCAGCGGGACGAACTCGATGCTGTCTCGGAACGCTTTGGCGGCATGGTTGCCGTCAGCGCTGAGAACGATCTGATCCCGGTCAAGGCGCGGCTGCAATCGGTTCGCTGGGATGAGGCCGGTGCCTTGATGCTGTCGCTGATCCCCACCGAAGAGAAAAGCGCCAATCCCCAGCCCGCCAATGAGAATATGCAGGCGGACGCAGACGAGACTGGAACGGATTCCAAGCTGACCGGTCTCAAAGGTCAGGTGGAAGAGCTACATTCCATTCTGGAAACGGCAACGGATGGCGTGGTCGTTTTGAACGAAGACGGCACCATTCGCTCGCTCAACCGCTCGGCCAGCGCGCTGTTCAACTATGACAATAACGAAGTGGCGGCCAAGCCCTTCGTGACGCTGTTTGCCCATGAGAGCCAGCGCGCGGTGCTGGATTATCTCTCCGGACTTGCCAATAACGGCGTGGCAAGCGTGCTGAATGATGGCCGCGAGGTCATTGGCCGCGAGGCATCCGGCGGCTTCCTGCCGCTGTTCATGACCATCGGCAGACTGAAATCCTCCAACGGTTATTGCGTGGTCATTCGCGATATCACCCAGTGGAAGCGCACCGAAGAGGATTTGCGCAACGCCAAGCGGGCGGCGGAAACGGCCAATGCCCACAAGACGGACTTTCTTGCCCGCGTCAGCCATGAAATCCGCACGCCGCTCAATGCCATCATAGGTTTTGCCGACATGATGGCGACCGAGCGCTTCGGGCCTGTCGGGCATCCGCGTTACATCGAATATTCCAACGATATCGTGCGGTCCGGTCGTCATGTGCTGGATATCGTCAACGATCTCCTGGATATTTCCAAAATCGAAGCAGGTCAGATGGATGTGGATTTCAAGGCGGTTGCCCTGAATGACACGATTGCTGAAGCCGTTTCCATCGTCCAGCCTCAGGCCAACAATCAGCGCGTCATCATCCGCACGGCGCTGTCGCAATCCGTGCCGCAGATCGTCGCCGATCTTCGCTCCATCAAGCAGATCATGCTCAACATTCTGTCCAACGCCATCAAGTTCACGCCTTCAGGCGGACAGATTGTGGTGTCTACGGCTTACGAGCCCAATGGAAGCGTGGTGCTGCGCATTCGCGATACAGGCATCGGCATGACCCGCACGGAACTCGAGCAGGCCATGAAGCCTTTCCGGCAGGTCTCCCCCTCCAGCAGCCGCGTGCGTGGCGATGGCACGGGTCTTGGTCTTCCCCTGACCAAGGCGATGGTGGATGCCAACCGCGCCAATTTCTCCATCACCTCGGCACCCAATGAGGGAACGCTGGTGGAAATCAGCTTTCCTTCGCAGCGCGTGCTTGCGAACTAAGCACATCCGGGATTAGCAATGGTGTGGAGCGCCCAGCGCTCCCACGTCTTCACATCGGCCAGACCGGTGGCCGCAAGGATAAAAGCATTGCCGCTGTCCCAACAGTCTTCTGCCGTTTTACAGCCTTCAACACGAAGGCCTTCCGGACTTTCGGTCGGAACGGTGCTGCTGGCGGCAGCGGTTGCGATGCCGCTGATCGCGATTTTCTGCATCGCGCTAACGGGCGGCACGGATGGCTGGCGGCATCTTCTGGTCAATGTCCTGCCGCGTGCGGGCGGTCAGACGCTGATGCTGCTGGTGATGACGGGGGCGACCACCGCCTTTTTCGGCATTCTTTCCGCATGGCTTGTCAGCACATTTCAGTTTCCGCTGCGCCGCCTGCTCTCCTTCGCTCTGGTGCTGCCGCTTGCCATTCCATCCTATCTTGCGGCCTATGCCTTTGGTGAATTTCTGGATTTTACAGGGCCCGTGCAAAGCACTGTTCGAACGCTCTTCGGGTTTCAGACCATCAGGGATTACTGGTTTCCGGATATCCGTTCGCTGGGTGGCGCGGTGCTGGTGCTGAGTTCCGTTCTCTACCCCTATGTCTATCTGTCGGTCCGGGCGGCCTTTGGCTTGCAGGGCCGGTTTGCGACGGAAGCGGCGAGAACCCTGGGTGCGAGACCGTTGCGGATATTCCTGTCGGTGCAACTGCCCATGGCGCGGCCTGCCATCATCATCGGCCTTGCGCTTGTGATGATGGAGACGCTGAACGATATCGGTGCGGTCGAATATCTCGGTGTCCGCACACTGACTTTCGCCATTTACGAGACGTGGCTCAACCGCGGTAATCTGGCAGGCGCAACGCAAATCGCCTCCGTTCTCATCCTCATCGTCGGCGCCCTCATCCTCACCGAGCGGAGGGCGCGCAGCCGTCAGCGTTTTGCCGCTGCCAAATCCACGGCCATGACGCAGCGCTTCGGGTTGAAGACGCTGCCTGCCGGTCGCGGATGGCTGGCGACGATTTTCTGCGCTTTGCCGGTCCTGTTCGGTTTCGCGATTCCGGTTCTCGTTCTGGGAAGTTACGCGGCCAAACGGCTTGGGGCGCTTTCAGACCCCAAGCTTATCAAGGCGCTGGCGCATAGTCTCGAGGTGTCCGTTTCGGCGGCGCTGATCACGCTCGTCTGCGGTTTCGTCTTTGCCTATGTGCAGCGGGTCAACACATCGTCGCTTGCCCGTTCCGCCAGTCGTATTGGCTCGCTGGGTTACGGCATACCCGGCACGGTGCTGGCCATCGGCGTGCTTTTGCCGCTGGCGGCTTTCGACAATGCGTTGGACGGCTTTTTGCGGCTGCACCTCAACTATTCCACCGGGCTTCTTCTATCGGGCACGGCATTCGCCATCATCTATGCCCACAGCGTACGGTTCATGACGCTGGCGGAAGGCAACATCGATGCGGGATTCCAGAAGCTTTCGCCGCATCTGGACATGGCCGCACGCACGCTGGGTCGCAGCCGTTTCCAGACACTTGTGACCGTGCTGTTGCCGAACATACGCCCGGCGGCCATGACCGCGGCGCTGCTGGTCTTCATCGAATCCCTGAAAGAACTGCCCGCCACCATCATGCTGCGCCCCTTCAGCTTCAACACGCTGGCCACTCTGGTCTATGAGGATGCGTCCCGCTCCCGCGTGCAGGATGCCGCATTGCCAGCACTCATCATTATTGCAGCAGGGCTTATCCCCGTGGTTTTGGTGTCGCGGTCGCTGGATGGAAGAGCGTGAGGCAAAAGAAAAGGCAGCCGAGGCTGCCTTGAAAATTGTGCTTATAACGAGAGTAGGAACAAAGTAACATCATGTCTTTGGGCCACCGGCCCGGCCACCCTCTCATTGAGTGCACCCACGTTGGATTTACATTTGACCTGCCCGATTTAACAAAGTGTTAAAAGGCCACTACACCATTTAGGGGCAAGAAATCCTAATCCGGGTCAGGGATTTTTGCATAATGGCACAGCGATCTGACCATCTGGCACAGGCTGTGCCGATATCGATCAACTCTGTAAAGCTTCGATATTCTCAAAAAGCGCCAGAGCATCGGGATTTGCCAGAGCTTCCCTGTTTTTGACCGGTCGCCCGTGCACCACTTCCCGCACGGCAAGCTCCACGATCTTGCCGGATTTGGTGCGCGGAATATCAGCAACGGCGATGATCTTGGCGGGTATATGCCGTGGGGACGCACCGGTGCGAATACGGTTCTTGATGGCGGTTACCAGCGTCTCATCGAGCACCACGCCATTGGCAAGCCGCACGAACAGCACCACGCGCACATCGCCATCCCAATCCTGGCCGATGCAGAGCGCTTCCGCGACCTCATCCATCTTCTCGACCTGATTGTAGATCTCTGCCGTGCCAATGCGCACGCCGCCGGGGTTGAGGGTGGCGTCGGAACGGCCGTGGATGATCAATCCGCCATGCTCCGTCCATTCCGCAAAATCGCCATGGCACCAGACATTGTCGAAACGGTCGAAATATGCGGCGCGATATTTGGTGCCGTCAGGGTCGTTCCAGAACATCACAGGCTGGCAGGGAAAGGGCTTGGTGCAGACGAGTTCACCTTTTTCGCGATGAACCGGCTTGCCGTCATCGCCCCAGACATCGACGGCAAGACCAAGACCGGGGCCTTGAATCTCACCGGACCAGACGGGTTTCAGCGGATTGCCCAGCACGAAGCAGGATACGATATCCGTGCCGCCGGAAATGGACGTAAGCTGCACGTCGCTTTTGATGCCTTCATAAACGAAGGAAAAGCCTTCCGGAGACAGCGGCGATCCTGTCGATGTGATGAGCCGCAGCGCCGATAGATCGTGCGTGTTGGCGGGTGTCAGCCCTGCCTTGCGCACCGCATCGATATATTTGGCCGAAGTGCCGAAGACCGCGAAATTTTCAGCGGCGGCATAGTCGAACAGCACATGACCATCAGGCGCGAAGGGCGAACCGTCATAGAGGCAGAGCGTGGCACTCGATGCCAGACCACTGACCAGCCAGTTCCACATCATCCAGCCACAGGTGGTGAAGTAGAACAGCTTGTCTCCCGGCTGTAATTCGCAGTGAAAGCGATGTTCCTTCAGATGCTGCAACAGCGTGCCCGCGGAATGCACGATGCATTTGGGAATGCCTGTGGTGCCGGAAGAGAAGAGAATATAGAGCGGATGCAAAAATGGCAGGCGGGTATACTGCAGGTCCTGCGGCTCGAAGAGGTCGATGAAGTCATCATAGAGGACGGTGTCGTCCAGCACCTCGGTAGAGGTCAGGCTATCGCCCGCATAAGGCACCAGCAGCAGAAAAACGCCGAGCTTCTCGGCAACCGCCCTCGCCTTCTGCGTCACATCCTGCTTTTTGCCATTGTACCAATAGGCGTCGCAGGAAATGAAGAGCTTCGGTTCGATCTGGCCGAAGCGATCCAGCACGCCCTGTTCTCCGAAATCCGGCGAGCAGGATGACCAGACGGCACCGAGCGAGGTCGCGGCCAGCATCAATGCCACGGTCTGCGGCATGTTGGGCATCATCGCCGCAACACGGTCTCCGGGGTTGAGGCCCAGTTTTTGGAATGCCTGTTGCAGGCGCGAGACCTCGTCGCGCAGCCTGTCCCACGACCAGCGATCCTCGGCCTTGTCTTCGCCACGGAAGATCAGCGCGTCATCAGGCCCACTTCGAACCAGAAGATTTTCGGCAAAATTCAGCCTGGCATCCGGGAAAAAGCGGGCGGCGAGCATATCGTCGCCATTCACCAGTGCCAGCTCGCCACGGCTGCCCTTCACATCGCAATAATCCCAGACGGCGCTCCAGAATGTGTCCTGGTCATCCACCGACCAGCGGTGAAAGGCGTCATAGTCCTCAAATCTCTGCCCGTATTGCTCCGCGCACCACCGCATGAAATGCGTCATCGGTGAGCGGGCCACGCGCTCTTGCGATGGCACCCACAGCGGTTGGTTTTCTCCCATGCTGGCCTCCTCCAAAGCCTTGATGCTCTACAACACCCTGCTCACGGCGTTGCGGCGGCGTGCTCGTCACGCATGCGCTGAAGTTCCGTGCGCTTGGAGGCAATCGAAGCGCAGATGACGCCGACGGTGACGAGTGCAATCAGGATCGTGCAGATGGCGTTGATCTCAGGCGTTACGCCCAGGCGCACCTGCGAGTAAATCTTGATCGGCAGCGTGGTTGCACCCGGCCCAGTGGTGAAGCTAGCGATGACAAGATCATCCAGCGATAGGGAAAAGGCCAGCATCCACCCGGCCACGACGGCAGGCAGGATGAGCGGCAGGGTGATGCGGAAGAATGTCTTGACCGGCGGGCAACCGAGATCGAGCGCGGCTTCCTCCAGGCTGCGGTCGAAGGTCAGCAGGCGCGATTGCACGACGATGGCGACGTAGCACATCGTAAACGTCGTATGGGCAATGACCACGGTCCAGAAACTGCGGTCCACGCCGACAGCCACGAAGAGCAGCAGCAGTGACAGGCCGGTGATGACCTCTGGCATGACCAAAGGCGCATAGATCATGCCGGAAAACAGGATGCGGCCCGGAAAGCGGGAGAATCTTGTGAGCGAAAGCGCCGCCAGAGTACCGAGAATGGTACCGATGGTGGCGCTGAGGACGGCGACGCGCGCCGTGATCCATGCCGCATCCATCAGGCCCTGATTGGACCACATGGAGCTATACCATTGCAGCGAAAAGCCACCCCAGACCGTGACAAGCTTCGAGGCATTGAAGGAATAGACGATCAGAATGATGATCGGGATGTAGAGAAATGCAAAGCAGAAGGTGAGAATGGTCGTATCGAACTTGCCGCGTTTCATGACTTACCCCACCTTCTTCTGCTGGTTCTGGAAGATGGCAATGGGCACGACGAGCAAGAGCAGCAGCAGCACGGCAACGGCGGATGCCAGTGGCCAGTCACGATTGCCGAAGAACTCCGTCCAGAGCGTCTTGCCGATCATCAGCGTTTCTGCGCCACCCAGCAGATCGGGAATGACGAACTCTCCCGTAATCGGAATGAAGCAGATCATCGAACCGGCAATGACGCCCGGCAGCGACAGCGGAAAGGTGATTTTCCAGAATGCTTTCCATGGCGGGCAGCCGAGATCATTGGCGGCTTCCAGCAGCGTCGCATCCAGCTTTTCCAGCGCGGAATAGAGCGGCAGCACCATGAAGGGCAGATAGGAATAGACGATACCGATGAAGACGGCAGTGTCAGTGCGGAAGATGTTCACCTGCTCGTCCGGCCCCAGAAGCCCGATGGTCTGGAACAGCAACGTCAACAGTCCCTCGGGCTTCAATATGCCGATCCACGCGTAAACGCGGATGAGGAAAGAGGTCCAGAACGGCAGGATGACCAGCATGACCAACGTTGGGCGGATGGTGCCGGGGGCGCGGGCCATAGCAAGCGCCATGGGATAACCGATCAGCAACAGCAGAAAGGTCGAGATGAAAGCGATGCGCAGCGACGAGAGATAGGCTTCGATATAAAGCGGATCTTCCGTGAGGAAGAGATAGTTGGCAAAATCGAGTTGCGAAAAGAAATCACCGATTTTGGCAAAGCCTTCGAACACCGGCGTGTAAGGCGGCATGGCGATGGCCGTCTCTGAAAAGGATATTTTCAGAATGATGAGAAACGGCGCGGCAAAGAACAGCAGCAGCCAGAGATAGGGTATGGCCACCACCAGCCAGCGGGTGGGGCTTTGCCGGTTTTCCGGAGACGAAATCGCCATTGAACCCTCCCTCAGCGTGTGAGAACCAGACCGGAATCGGCTTTCCAGCTGAGCCAGACCATATCCCCGAAGGTAATGGGCCGGTCCACCAGACGTGAGACATTGGCCTGCGCGGCGCGGATGACCCGACCATCGTCCAGCTTGACGATGAAGACCGAGAAATCGCCGAGATAACCGATATCCCAGACCTCGCCATGCGCGACATTGGGCGATGTCTCCGCCGGTGCATCCAGCGAGATGCGAACCTTTTCCGGGCGGATGGCGAAGGCCACCCTGTCGCCGGTGGTGGCGGCGCATTCCTGCTCCACTGTCACAGCCAGACCATCGCAATCCAGCTGCACGGCAGGGCCGGCCTTGGACGTAACCGTCGCGTCGAAGATATTGATGTCGCCGATAAAATCCGCCACGTAGCGGCTGTTGGGCGCTTCGTAAATTTCAGCTGGTGTGGCCACCTGCGCAACGATGCCCTTGTCCATGACGGCGATGCGATCAGACACTGTCATCGCCTCTTCCTGATCGTGGGTCACGATCAGGAAGGTGGTGCCGAGCGTTTGCTGAAGGTCCATCAGTTCAAACTGGGTTTCCTCGCGCAGCTTCTTGTCCAGCGCGCCAAGCGGTTCATCCAGCAGCAGCACCTTTGGCCGCTTGGCCAGAGAGCGCGCCAGCGCCACGCGTTGCCGCTGCCCGCCCGAGAGCTGGCTGGGCTTACGCTTGGCAAACTCGGTGAGCTTGACCATGCGCAGCATTTCTTCGACGCGAACCTTGATATCGGCCTTGGGCAAGCCATCCTGCTCCAGCCCGAAAGCGATGTTCTTCTCCACCGACATATGCGGGAAAAGCGCGTAGGACTGGAACATCATATTGGTGGGCCGCTTATAGGGCGGCACGCCGGAAATATCCTTGCCCTGCAACAGGATGCGACCTTCCGTCGGCTCCTCGAAGCCCGCCAGCATGCGCATCAGGGTCGTCTTGCCGCAGCCGGATGGGCCGAGCAGCGAAAAGAATTCGCGCTCATAAATATCAAGCGTCAGATTATCCACGGCAACGAAATCGCCGAAGCGTTTGGTGATGTTTTCAAACCGGATGAAGGGGACTGCGGCGGGATCTTCCCATGGTGAGAATTTGCGTTTTACCGGACCAAGAGATTTCGCCATGAACTGTCCCATTTGTTTTATGAAGTGGCTGAACGAGAAAGGGGCAGGAGTTTCCACCCGCCCCTTTTAAAAACCCGGTCAGCTGCCGGTTTTTATCTGGGTCCAGACGCGATTAAGTACGCGCTGTTCCTTCGGTCCATAGGGCGAGATGGTGAAGAGCTTCTTCATCGTCTCAGGATCGGGATAAACGCCGGGGTTCTTGGAAACCGCCTCGTCCATCAGCGCCTGCGAGGCAAGGTTGCCGTTAGCATATTGCACATAGTCTGACGCCTTGGCGGCTACGTCAGGCTTCATCATGAAATTGATGAAGGCGTGCGCCGCATCGACATTCTTCGCATCTGCCGGAATGGCGAAGGAATCCATCCAGATGTAGGTGCCTTCCTTCGGAATGACGTAGTTCACTTCAACGCCGTTCTTGGCTTCTTCGGCACGGGTCTTAGCCTGAAGAATATCGCCCGACCAACCGATGGTGATGCAGCTATCGCCATTTGCAAGCTCGTCGATATAAGCAGATGAATTGAACGTCTTCACCGAAGGACGGATCGCCTTATAGACATCGCCGCCCGCTTCCAGATCAGCGCTCTCCTTGCTGTCCGGATTCTTGCCGATGTAGTTCATGGCAATGGCGAAGGTTTCGTCGGATGCATCTAAAATGTTGATGCCGCAGGACTTCAGCTTGGCCGCATTTTCCGGCTTGAAGAGAATATCCCAGCTATCGATCTTTACATCGCCCAGTGCCGCCTTGACCTTGGCCGCATTGTAGCCAATGCCGGTCGTGCCCCACATATAGTTGACGGCATATTCATTGCCGGGGTCGTACTGCGACAGGCGCGTGGTGATCTCCGGCCACATGTTCTTGAGGTTCGGCAGCTTGGACTTGTCCAGCTTCTGGTAGACGCCAGCCTTGATCTGACGCGCAAGGAACGGTGATGTCGGCGCCACCACATCGTAACCGGAGTTTCCAGCCAGCAGCTTGGTTTCCAGAACCTCGTTGCCGTCATAGACGTCGTAGACGACCTTGATGCCAGTTTCCTTGGTGAATTCTTCCAGAAGGGCAGGATCGATATAGTCGGACCAGTTGTAAACGTGGACGACCTTTTCCTGCGCGAATGCCGTACCGGCGGCCAGCACTGCTGCCACGACGGCCAGGCTGAAACGAAGCGAACGATGTTTCATGATATCTCCTGTTTTGAACGCGCAGTGGGAGAAGCGCGTGAACCCCTTGTTTTGCCAGAGACTAGAAAGGAAAACTTGTGTCGGCAAGCGGGAAATGTGCGGCGCGGCAATTTCAAACAATTGTGTTTGAAAGCCACTACTGAAAATCGAAAACACTCAAGCCCGTCACCATTTCATCCAGCCCCAGCGGACGCGTCAGCGGCGCCTCCGCGCGCGACAGACAGCCCTGGCGCTCACACAGCCGACAGGATGGGCCGATGGCAATGCTGCCCGCCTTGATGCCAACGACATCGCCGTAAACCGTTTCTTTCGCCAACGATGCATCGCAGGCCACCATGACAGCCGTGCGACGAATGCGTTCACCGAACCCCGCTTTAGGTCCATCCAGCGAACGGGCGATGGTGAGATAGGCCCCGCCATCCGGCATCTCCACCTGTTCGGCCAGCACCTGCCCCGGCTGCGCGAAGGCCGCATGAACGTTGAGCTTCACACAGAGACCACCGAACCGCGCCTGCGGAAAGCCTTGCGCGCCTGCCTTGCGGAACCGGTTTCCGGCGCTGTCGATTTCCATCAGGAAAAACGGAATGCCAGATGCACCCGGCCGCGCCAGCGTGACGAGGCGGTTTGCCGCCTGCTCGAAGGACACATTGAAACGCCCACGCAAGATATCGATGTCATATCGCGCACGCTGGGCAGCAGCCAGATATGCGCCGTAGGGCATCATCAGCGCATGGGCAGCGTATCGGGCAAGCTCGAAACGGGCGATGCGCTTTGCCTCTTCGCCTGAGAGAGCCAGTGCTTGCAGCTCAGTGCCGATCTCGTCCGTCAGCGCCAGAAGACAGGCCTCCATCGCCATTTCGCGCAATTGGTCTTGCGGCGACAGGCGTTCCGAGAGAAACAGCCGCATGGAGTGGCGGTCATAACGGCGGCGCAGGTTGGGCATGGCGTGAACAGGCATGGAGCGCACGACGATGCCGTGGTTTTTCTGAAGCCAGCTTTTCAGCGCGGTGGCCAGATCATCACCCGGCGACAGTGTCTTATGAAATGCTTCCGCTGCTGCATCCAGCTGCGCAAAATGTGCCGCACGCCGCTCGAAGATTTCCCTGACTTCGTCGATCGGCAGGCGGGTGGCCGATAGCGTGGTCTGATGACCTTCCCGCGCCAGAAGATCGGAGAGATCGCTCAGACGCTGCGCCTGCTCCTTATAGGCACGGTAAAGCTTGGTGATGCCGCTGGCTGCATTGGGTGCAGCTTCCGCCACCTCGACCAGCTCCTGCCCCGATGGCACCTCGCCCGCCAGCAGCGGATCCGCAAAGACTTCGCGCAACTGGCTGGTAAGGCCGCCGCTTTCGCCCTGCAAGTCGTCCAGATCGACCTTGTAGACGGAGCTGAGTTTCAGCAGCAGCTGCACGGTCAGCGGACGCTGGTTGCGCTCGATGAGATTGAGATAGGACGGCGAGATCGACAAAGCTTCGGCCATGGCCGTCTGCGTCAGACCCAATCCATTGCGCACGCGTCGAACGCGCGGCCCCGCAAATATCTTGGCCTCCACCAAAACCTCCTCCCTTTACAAAATACACACAAAACGTCGCATTCACGGTTTTTACAAAATTTACAGTTTTACAACTCCATCCTGTCAAAGACGATACAGCATGACCTCTTTCAAGTCACTGATTTTCCTTTTTATCTGGCGTGAAAATCTTTGAAACTGTAAATTCAGTCACATCGGATCACACATCTCAATGGAGTAAGGATGTGTGAATGGTTTGACAGTTCTGACAAGGGAGAGAGACATGACTGATTTTTACAAGCTGGTTCCAGGTGCGCCACAGGGTCGTTTCGACGGTATCGAGCGCACCTATACGGCAGCGGATGTGGAGAAGCTGCGCGGCTCCGTCACCATCCGACATTCGCTGGCGGAAATGGGCGCAAACCGGTTGTGGAAGCTGATCAACGAAGAGAGCTATATCAATGCGCTCGGTGCGCTCTCCGGCAACCAGGCCATGCAGATGGTTCGCGCCGGTCTGAAGGCGATCTATCTCTCCGGCTGGCAGGTTGCGGCGGACGCCAACACCGCATCGGCAATGTACCCGGACCAGTCGCTTTACCCGGCCAATGCAGCGCCGGAACTAGCGAAGCGCATCAACAAGACCTTGCAGCGTGCCGACCAGATCGAGACCGCCGAAGGCAAAGGCCTGTCAGTCGATACATGGTTTGCGCCCATCGTTGCCGATGCCGAGGCCGGTTTCGGTGGCCCGCTGAATGCGTTTGAAATAATGAAGGCCTTCATTGAAGCTGGCGCTGCCGGTGTTCACTATGAAGACCAGTTGGCGTCGGAGAAGAAATGCGGCCATCTGGGCGGCAAGGTTCTGATCCCGACAGCTGCGCACATCCGCAACCTGACGGCTGCGCGCCTTGCTGCAGACGTCATGGGAACGCCAACGCTGGTCATCGCCCGCACAGATGCGGAAGCCGCCAAGCTTCTGACCTCCGACATCGACGAGCGCGACCGGCCCTTCGTGGATTACGATGCAGGCCGCACGGTCGAGGGCTTCTATCAGGTCAAGAACGGCCTTGAGCCCTGCATTGCCCGCGCCAACGCCTATGCGCCCTATTGCGATCTCATCTGGTGCGAAACGTCCAAGCCGGATCTGGAGCAGGCCAAGCGCTTTGCAGAAGGCGTGCACAAGGTGCATCCGGGCAAGAAGCTGGCTTACAATTGCTCGCCGTCCTTCAACTGGAAGAAACATCTTGATGATGCAACGATTGCCAAGTTCCAGCGTGAACTGGGCGCCATGGGCTACAAGTTCCAGTTCATCACCCTTGCCGGGTTCCACCAACTGAACTACGGCATGTTCGAACTGGCACGCGGCTACAAGGACCGGCAGATGGCAGCCTATTCGGAGCTTCAGGAAGCTGAATTCGCCGCCGAAATCAACGGCTACACCGCCACCAAGCACCAGCGCGAAGTCGGCACCGGCTATTTCGATGCGGTCTCCGTCGCCATATCAGGCGGCACGTCATCCACCACGGCGATGAAGGAATCGACCGAACACGACCAGTTCCGCCCCGCTGCGGAATGACAAGCATGTCGCGCAAAAGTGTGAAGCGGTTTTGCGATAACGACATGCGACAAACAAGAAACAAGCTTCAAGCCCATTGAACGGAGGAAAACCAATGGCTTCGATTTCAAGAGTTAAGGAACGTACCGAGGAGCAATCCTCATCCATGAGCCAGGATCAGCAAAGCGCCATCCGTATGCTGGCCAACGACCTGCACCGCCTCAATCAGGCGGTCATGAATGCGGTAGAAGCCGGCGTATCCGTCGAACTCGTCCGCTCCGCCCGCCACCATGGCGGCGATGGAAACTGGGGTGATTTGCTGATCCCGGTTATCGTTGCGCAGGGCAAGGCTGCCGCGTAACCGAAGTCTCAAGCCGGGCGGTTATACCGTCCGGCTTACTTGATCGCAGACACGTCCTTACGTCATCCTTGGGCTTGTCCCAAGGATCTAATCACGTCGAATTAAATTGATACGTTGCAGATACTCGGGACAAGCCCGAGCATGACGGTGGAAAGCTTTCAAGGAAATCGAACCCGTTGAGCTATGCCGTCAGCATTTTGTATGCTGATCAAATTAAAACAGCAGCACCAGCAGAGCCGCAATCGCACCAGCCGAAATCAGGCTCAGGCGGAAGGCGTAAACAGCAGTATCATTGGCGGTGCGGGCAATTGCGATGGCGCGAGCGGGTTTTCTGGACATCATCATGAGCGGCTTCCTGAACGAGAAACATAACCGATCGATGCCGGGTTCCGGCGTCCAGCGGGACATCATGTATCAACTTGCGTTGTGCTGGCATTCGATCAGCATGACTCCGCGTCTCTTAATAAGGCATTAAGATGTCGAGGCTTTACACAGGTTCCCCGGCGGCGTGGCCGGATGCCCATGCCCACTGGAAATTATAGCCGCCCAGCCAGCCCGTGACATCCACGCATTCGCCGATGAAATAGAGGCCCGGCACGGTTTTCGCCTGCATGGATTTGGAGTCGAGATGACTGGTATCGACACCGCCGAGCGTGACTTCTGCGGTGCGATATCCTTCCGAACCGGAGGGCTTTATCGACCACTCCTGCACAGCAGCGGTCAGCACAGATAACGTCTTGTCGGACATGTCGCCAATGTTGCCGGTAACCCCTGCCCGCTCCACCACATGCTGCGCCAGTCGTTTAGGCAGAATGTCGCCCAGCGCGGTCTGGGCAGACTGGCGGCCATTTGTCTTTTTTGCCATTTTCAGGTGGCCGATGATGTCCAGATCCGGTTCCATCTTCAGCCTGATAGCATCACCCTCGCGCCAGTAGGACGAGATTTGCAGGATGGATGGGCCGCTCAAACCTCTGTGGGTGAACAGCAATGCTTCATTGAACGATGTCTTGCCGTGGGAAATTTCGGCGGGAACGGCGATGCCGGAAAGCGCGGACAGCTTTTCAAGCTGCATCGGCTCCAGCGTTAGCGGCACAAGGCCGGGGCGCGTTTCGACGATGCCCAGGCCAAATTGCTCGGCAATGCGGTAGGCAAAGCCGGTTGCGCCCATTTTCGGAATGGATTTTCCACCGGTCGCCATGACAAGGCTTTCCGCTTCAATCACGCCTGTTGAGGTGGACACGCGAAAACCACCGGTTGGAATGGCTTCCACCGAAGCGATCTCCGTTTGCAGCCGCAGCTTCGCACCCACCGCCTGCATCTCGGCCAGAAGCATGCGGATGATATCCTTGGCGCTGTCATCGCAGAAGAGCTGGCCCAGCGTCTTTTCGTGCCAGGGGATGCGGTGCTTTTCGACAAGGGCGATGAAGTCGCGCGGCGTGTAGCGGGCCAGCGCCGATTTGGCGAAGTGCGGATTGCTGGAGAGATAGTTTTTCGGGGTCGCATGCACGTTGGTGAAATTGCAGCGCCCACCGCCGGAAATGCGGATTTTCTCACCCGGTGCTTTGGCGTGATCGAGGATGATGACGGAACGGCCGCGCTGACCGGCACGGATGGCGCACATCATGCCAGCGGCGCCTGCGCCCAATATCAGCACGTTACATTTTTCCGTCATGGAGTTTCCCTAGTTTCGGTGTACTTCCTCTTTTCGAAGTCAGGCCTGTTGTCAATGGCGCTTTCCCCCCTCGCCAATTGTCAAAGTCTGGTTATGATGGCCCCAATCGAAACACACACCCGGTGATTTATGCCCCCCAAGAAAACCATGCTCCGTCCGAAAAAACCGGCAAACATGGCAAAGAAGATCCAAGTCGACGTTTCCTCCACACGCGGTTGCGCCTCATGGCGGGAAGCCGCCCAATGGCTCAAGGCCCGCGGTATCGAGGATATTGAATGCATTACGCCAGACCTTGCGGGCGTGCCCCGCGGCAAGATGATGCCGACGGCGAAGTTTACTGGCGACACCTCGCTGGCGCTGCCCTCGGCGCTCTACCGCCACACGATTTCAGGCGAATATCCGGATGAAACGGCGAATTTCCGTTACGAGCCACGCGATAGCGACCTGAAGCTGGTGCCCGATCTGTCCACGCTCTGCGTCGTTCCGTGGGAAAGCGATCCCACCGCGCAGGTCATCTGCGATGTCGTGGATCAGGAAGGCAAATACGTTCCCTACACGCCGCGCAACGTGCTCAAAAACGTGCTCGATCTGTACAAGGAAAAGGGCTGGAAGCCAGTCGTCGCGCCTGAAATCGAGTTCTATCTTGTCGCCATGAATGACGACCCGGATTACCCGCTGCATCCGCCCAAAGGCCGCTCGGGGCGTTCCATCGTCGGCGGGCAGAGCTATTCCATTGCCGGTATCAACGAATTCGACGAGTTGATCGACGATATCTACCACTTCTCGGAAAAGCAGGGTCTGGAGATCGACACGTTGATCCATGAAGAGGGTCCAGCGCAGCTGGAAATCAACCTCCGCCATGGCGACCCGATCGAGCTTGCCGATCAGGTCTTCCTCTTCAAGCGCACCATTCGCGAGGCCGCGCTGAAACACGGCATCTACGCCACCTTCATGGCCAAGCCTATGCAGGGCATGCCGGGTTCGGCGATGCACATCCACCAGTCGGTGGTGGATATCGAGACCGGCGATAACGTGTTTTCCAACAAGGACGGCAGCCCCTCCAAGGAGTTCTTCGCCTTCGTCGGCGGCATGCAGCGTTATGTGCCGAATGCCTTGGTGATGCTGGCGCCTTATGTGAATTCTTACCGTCGTCTGACGCCGGATATGGCCTGCCCTGTCAACAACGCCTGGGGTTACGATAACCGCACGACGGCATTCCGCGTGCCGATATCGGGTCCTTCGGCGCGGCGTGTGGAAAACCGTCTGCCGAGTTCCGATGCGAACCCCTATCTGGCGCTGGCGGCTTCGCTCGCTTGCGGCTGGCTCGGCATCATGAACAATATCGAGCCGACAGAGCCGACCTACGAGACGGCAAACGAAGGCTCCATCGAGTTGCCGCGCGGGCTTCTGGAAGCCGTAGCCCTTCTGGAAGGCGAACCGCAGTTGGAGCGCGTCTTCGGACATGAATTTGTGGGTCTTTACGCCGGTTTGAAGCGTGGCGAGTTCGAAACTTTCATGCAGGTGATCAGCCCATGGGAGCGGGAATTCCTGCTGCTGAACGTGTGAGGGCCACAGCATGACATGGCAAAGCCCCATCGCGCCCGGTGTTTCCTGGTATCAGGACAGTCTGGACGCACGGCGCGAATATGCGGCGATGGACGGTTCACGGACTGTGGACGTCGCCATCATCGGCGGCGGCTTCACCGGCTTGCAGGCGGCCTATAATTTGGCCAAGGCTGGCGTTTCGGTGACCTTGATCGAGGGCTACCGCTTTGGCGACGGCGCATCCGGTCGCAATGGCGGGCAGTTCGGCACCGGCCAGCGCGCATGGCCGGACGATCTGGAAAAGGAAGTCGGTTTTGAGCGTTCCAAGGCGCTGTTCGACATCGCCGAACAGGCAAAGCACTATGTGCTGGATTTCGCCCGCGAGCATGCCATCGACATGGATTTCTTGCCCGGTCAGTTGAACGTTCTGCACAAGGCGTCCTACGAAAAAGACTACCGCAAAAGCGTCGAGGCCATGTCCAGCCGCTACGGCTACAGCCATGTCTCCTTCATGGAGAAGGCCGAAACGGCGGAAAGGCTCGGTTCCAGCCACTATCACTTCGGCGTGCGCGATACCGGCACCGGGCATATTCATCCGCTGAAGCTTGTCATCGGACTGGCGAAAGCAGCGCAGGCAGCTGGCGCGCAGATCTTCGAGATGACGCCTGCCAAATCCATAACCCAGACCGGCGGCAAGACGCTGATCGAGACATCATCCGGCACCATCACCGCCAACCGCGTGTTGATCGCAACCAATGCCCATATCGGCAATCTGGAGCCGGTGACCGCAGCGCATGTGATGCCGATCCGCTCCTTCATCGGCGCGACCGTGCCGCTGGATGGCTTCCCCACCATCATTCCCGGAAAAGAGGCAGTTGCCGACAGCCGCTTCGTCGTGCGTTACTTCCGCAAGACGCCTGACAATCGCCTGCTCTTTGGCGGGCGTGAGGCCTATACGGCGGATTCACCGCGCGACATCTCCAAACATATTCGCAAGCAGATCGCGGAAATCTATCCTGCCCTGCAAAACATAGAGATGACCCATGCCTGGGGCGGATCGGTGGGTATTACACTGACCCGCCAGCCCTTCGTGCGTGAAGTGATGCCGGGCGTCATGTCAATCGGCGGTTACTCCGGCCATGGCGTGATGTTGGCCAACTATTGCGGCAAGCTTTATGCGGATATGATCGTTTCCAAGGACAAAGCGCTGGAGCAGTTCGCCGTGCTGGACGTGCCCTCCTTCCCGGGTGGCACGCGGTTGCGGGCGCCCCTGCTGTTTCTGGCGCTTTCATGGTACGCATTGCGCGACAGGTTCTGATAGTCAGGTTAACAACAAAGGCATAGGAAACACGCTCGGACAAAGCAAAACCAATGGCTTACGAGCAAAAAACATAATTTCGCACAACAAGTCTGGCATTTTTAAATCGATTAGATTATGGATGCCCTCAACACGGAAAGATCGAGAGAATCGGTATGAGCAGTCAAATCATTCCAGTCGAGCCCTTCGATTGCGTCGTCTTCGGCGGCACTGGCGATCTGGCCGAGCGCAAGCTTCTGCCAGCCCTTTACCACCGTCAGGTGGAAAACCAGTTGTCCGAACCGACACGCATCATCGGTGCTTCCCGTTCGGTAATGACGCATGACGAATACCGCAAATTCGCGCAGGACGCTTTGAAAGAGCATCTCAAGAAGGGCGAATATGACGATGCGCAGGTCGAAAAATTCTGCGCGCGCCTGTTCTACGTTCCCGTCGATGCAAAATCCGATGGCGGTTGGGACAAGCTGAAAAAGCTTCTGGATGAGGGCAAGGATCGCATCCGTGCTTTCTATCTGGCCGTTGCACCCGGCATCTTCGGCGATATTGCCTTCAAGATCCGTGATCACAAGCTGATTACCAAATCCACTCGCATCGTCGTTGAAAAGCCGATTGGCCGTGATCTGGCCTCTGCGCTGGAACTCAACGACACGCTAGGTAACGTCTTCAAGGAAGAGCAGATCTTCCGTATCGACCACTACCTCGGCAAGGAAACCGTGCAGAACCTGATGGTGCTGCGCTTTGCCAATGCGCTGTTTGAGCCGCTGTGGAACTCCGCCCATATCGACCACGTGCAGATTACCGTTGCCGAATCCGTCGGCCTTGAAGGCCGCGCCGGATATTACGACAAGGCCGGTGCACTGCGCGACATGGTGCAGAACCATATTCTCCAGCTTTTGTGCCTCGTTGCCATGGAGCCTCCATCCTCCATGGATGCGGAAGCCGTGCGTGACGAAAAGGTCAAGGTTCTGCGTTCGCTGAAGCTGATCGACGAATCCAATGTCGAGAAGCTGACGGTGCGCGGCCAGTACCGCGCCGGTGCGTCTGCCGGTGGTCCGGTCAAGGGCTATCTGGAAGAGCTGGAAGGTGGCGTTTCCAACACCGAGACCTTCGTTGCCATCAAGGCCGAAATCGCCAACTGGCGCTGGGCTGGCGTGCCCTTCTACATCCGCACCGGCAAGCGTCTGGCAACCCGCGTGTCCGAGATCGTCGTTACCTTCAAGCAGATCCCGCATTCGATCTTTGACGATGCGGCTGGCAAGGTCGAGGCCAACAAGCTGGTCATTCGCCTGCAGCCGGATGAGGGCGTCAAGCAGTCGCTGCTCATCAAGGACCCCGGTCCGGGCGGCATGCGCCTGCGTCAGGTCTCGCTGGACATGAGCTTTGCACAAGCCTTCAACGTGCGCAGCCCCGATGCCTATGAACGCCTGTTGATGGACACGATCCGCTCCAACCAGGCGCTGTTCATGCGTCGCGACGAAGTGGAAGCGGCGTGGAAATGGGTCGACCCCATTCTCAAAAGCTGGGAAGCAGTCGGCCAAGGCGTGCAGGGTTACACCTCAGGCACATGGGGACCAAGCGGTTCGATCGCATTGATCGAGCGCGATGGTCGGACATGGCACGAAGCCGATTAAGGGGATATGCAGATGATTGGGCAGGAGCATATCTTCACAAACGGTCAGGAACTGGCAGAGACGCTGGCAAAGGACGTTGCCAAGCGTCTTGAAGACGCGGTTTCCGAACGCGGCACGGCCAGCATAGCCGTCTCTGGCGGTTCTACGCCGAAGCGCTTCTTTCAGGAGCTTTCGAAACATCAGCTGGACTGGAAGAACATCAGCGTGACGCTGGTGGACGAGCGTTTCGTACCGCCGGAAAGCGACCGTTCCAACCACAAGCTTGTGGCCGACAATCTGTTGCAGAACGCGGCGACCTATGCCTATTTCGTGCCGCTCTACCAGTTCTTCGCAACACCGGAAGATGCGGCCACGCTGGCCACGGTCAAGACGGAAGCCATCTGCGATCCCTTCGACGTTGTCATTCTGGGCATGGGAACGGACGGCCATACGGCCTCCTTCTTCCCCGGCGGCGACAACCTCGAAGAAGCGCTTGATCTGGACGAGGACCGCGCCGTTCTGCCGATGGCCGCTGAAACCGCTGGTGAAGAACGGTTGACGTTCAATCTTTCAGCACTTCACGATGCCCGTTTCCTCGTGCTGCACATCGAAGGTGCGGCCAAGAAGGAAACGCTCGACAAGGCGAAGTCCGATCTGGACGAGGAAGAGATGCCCATCAGGGCCGTCCTCAACCGGGCGGATTCGCAGGTGAATATCTACTGGGCGCCCTAAGCCCAGCGCTTGAAACAGCAACATGACCGTTGGCCGACGTTCCCAAGCGTCTGGCCGATGGTCCACAGAAGGACAGGATGAACGCCCATGGCTGCCGACCCGCGCATTCAGGCTATCACAGCCCGTATCGTCGAGCGCTCGAAACCTTATCGTGAGATATATCTCGAAAGGCTTCGGCTTCAGGTTTCCAAGGGCGTGCATCGCTCCGTTCTCTCCTGCGCCAATCTTGCACACGGCTTTGCGGTCTGTTCCCCCGCCGACAAGGACATCCTTGCCGGCGATAGGGTCGGCAACCTCGGTATCATCACCGCCTATAACGACATGCTCTCGGCGCATCAGCCCTTTGAGATCTACCCGAACATCATCCGCGAAGCCGCCAAGGAAGCAGGCGGCATTGCGCAGGTGGCAGGTGCGGTTCCGGCCATGTGCGATGGCGTGACACAGGGTCAGCCGGGCATGGAGCTATCGCTGTTTTCACGCGATGCCATTGCCATGGCGGCGGGCATCGGCCTGTCCCACAACATGTTCGATGCGGCCGTATTCCTCGGCGTCTGCGACAAGATCGTTCCCGGTCTGGTGATTGCGGCACTTTCCTTCGGTCATCTGCCATCCATCTTCATTCCGGCAGGACCGATGACATCGGGTCTGCCGAATGACGAAAAATCCCGCGTCCGCCAGCTTTATGCCGAAGGCAAGGTGGGGCGTGCGGAACTGCTGGAAGCCGAATCCAAATCCTACCACGGCCCCGGCACCTGCACCTTCTATGGCACCGCCAATTCCAACCAGATGCTGATGGAAATCATGGGCTTCCACATGCCCGGATCATCCTTCATCAACCCTAACACGCCGCTGCGCGATGCGATGACGCGTGAAGCGACCAAGCGGGCACTGGCGATTACGGCGCAGGGCAACGAGTTTACGCCAGCGGGCGAGATGATCGATGAGCGTTCCGTCGTGAACGGCGTCGTCGGTCTGCACGCCACGGGCGGTTCCACCAACCACACGCTGCACCTCATCGCCATGGCGCGGGCAGCAGGCATCGTGCTGACATGGCAGGATATTTCTGACCTCTCGGACGTTGTGCCACTTCTGGCGCGCGTCTACCCGAACGGTCTGGCCGATGTGAACCATTTCCACGCCGCAGGCGGTATGGGCTTCCTGATCAAACAGCTTCTAAAGCAGGGCTTCGTGCATGATGATGTGCGCACTGTGTTCGGTCAGGGGCTTGAGGCCTATACGATTGAGCCGACGCTGGATGAGAACGGCGGCGTGAGTCGTACGTCTTCGCCAGAAGTCAGCCATGACCCGAAGGTTCTGGCCAGCATCGAAACCCCTTTCCAGCCGACCGGCGGTCTGAAGATGCTGACTGGCAATCTCGGCAAGGCAGTTATCAAGATTTCTGCCGTCAAGCCTGAGCGCCACATCATCGAGGCTCCAGCCATCATCTTCCACGACCAGCAGAGCCTCCAGACCGCCTTCAAGGAAGGCAAGCTCAATCGGGATTTCGTGGCCGTGGTTCGCTTCCAGGGACCGAAGGCCAATGGCATGCCGGAACTGCACCAGCTGACGCCGCCGCTTGGCGTGTTGCAGGACCGCGGCTTCAAGGTGGCGCTGGTCACGGATGGCCGCATGTCCGGCGCATCCGGCAAGGTACCCGCCGCCATTCACATGACGCCGGAAGCAGTCGATTGCGGCCCGATTTCCCGCATCCGCGATGGCGACATGATCCGCCTTGACGCCATCACCGGCACCATCGAGGTTCTGGTCTCATCCGCCGAGCTTGCAGCCCGTGAACCCGCAACGGCAAATCTTTCCGACAATGAATGGGGTATGGGCCGTGAACTCTTCGCGCCCTTCCGCCGCAATGTCGGCCCAGCCGATCAGGGTGCCAGCGTCTTTCATTGATTGATGGCTCAATAACAAAAAGGCCGCGTTTCGGATGAAACGCGGCCTTTTTGTTGGATGAATTCTATTACCAGGCGCGAATATCGAGCGTGCGGTCGCGGTGAGACGGGTGGGTGCTGAACACGAAAATCCTGTCCATGTCCTTCTTGCTGAGAATATGCAGGAAGCGGACCTGAATGGTGTTGTTGGCATTGACCTTCATCAGCACGCAGCCAATCTTGGTGATGCGGGCATCGGGAATATCGAGATAGAACTGCCTCGGCAGGTTGTACTGCGTCATCAGAGCAAGCACCGCTTCCGATTGCGAAATCTTGATGACGTCACAACGGCGCGACGCCATATTCATCACCGCTTTTTCGGTATATTCGATGCGCGCGGCATTCATCGTATCTTCCATTTTGAAACGACCTTCACGGTCGTACATGAAAGATTCTTCCTTGCTGAGATAAGAGGGTTTGCCGACATTTGCCCGCGCGTTCACTGCTAAATTCCTTTTTCTAAAATTTCCAGAAAAGCCTAGCCAGAACTCATTAATAATTTCTCACGCCGTTTCGATATGAAACACATGCGAAATATGGCTGTGGACAGTTAAGAGTTGGTCCCGACGGAAAGCCGCCGTAGAGGGTAAATTATTGATTGGAAATCTTTTTTAAGCACATGAAATATTTAAGACACGAAGGAACGGCTTTATTTTCTGGTTAAAAAGCCGTTCCGAATCGCCCTTTAGCGACGATAAGTATGGCCTTGAGCGTCGAATAAATGCAACTTTTGGGACGGTGCGGAGAAGCGTAAAACCTGACCTTTTTTGGCCTCCGCGATGCCAGGAATTTTGACGATAATCGGCTCCTGTCCGGCAGGGGCTTCCAGATAGAGCAAGGTGACTTCTCCGAGTGCTTCCACGATGGAAACCTTGCCCTCGAAGAGGTAGTCGTCGCCCGTTGAAATCGAAAGGTCTTCCGGGCGCACGCCGAAGGACGCAGCCTTGCCCTCTTCTCCCGCTGCGGTGGCAATTGGCACGTTGAGCGGCTTGCCATCGGCAAGCTCCAGCGCCGTGTGCGCACCCGTCGCCTTGATCTTGCCTGCGATGATGTTCATGGCAGGTGAGCCGATGAATTTGGCCACGAAGAGGTTTGCCGGGTTCTCATAAAGCTCCAGCGGCGCACCCATCTGCTCGACACGACCGCCATTCAGCACAACGATCCGGTCGGCCAGCGTCATGGCTTCAACCTGATCATGCGTGACATAGATCATCGTTGTGTCGGCCATCTGCTCACCGAGCTTGGCGATCTCGATGCGGGTGGCGACGCGAAGGGCGGCATCAAGGTTCGACAAAGGCTCATCGAACAGAAAGACCTTGGGGTTGCGGCAGATGGCGCGACCGATGGCGACGCGCTGACGCTGACCGCCGGACAGTGCCTTTGGCAGGCGTTCCAGATACTGCGTCAGTTGCAGGATATCCGCGGCGGCGCGCACGCGACGGTCGATCTCTTTGCGGTTCTCCTTGGCGATCTTCATGCCGAAGGCCATGTTGTCGTAGACCGTCATATGCGGATAGAGCGCATATGACTGGAACACCATGGCGATACCGCGCCGAGAGGGCGGGATTTCGTTGACCAGTTGGCCATCGATATACATCTCGCCGCCGGTGATTTCCTCCAGACCCGCAATCATGCGCAGCAGTGTGGACTTGCCGCAGCCGGAGGGTCCGACGAAGACGATGAACTCGCCCTGTTTGATGTCGAGATCGATGCCGTGCAGGACTTTGACCTGCCCGTAGGATTTGCGGATATCCTTCAGAATAACGCCAGTCATGCGATGTCCTCCCTCAATCTTCAGGCGTGGCGGGCGAAAAAAGCGCCACATGCCGGTAATGTAACTTCATTGCCGCTCTGCTCTGCGGCAAAGCCGTGACCGTCCAGAACCTCCCAGTCACCCTGCGGCAACGCCACCACCGAGGGTTCTGCCGAGAGGTTGAAGAGGCACAGCACCGTCTCGTTACCGAGGGTGCGAGTATAGCTCGACACCGTGCCGACCACCGGCTGGAACTCGATCTTGCCCTTGGCAAAGGCCGGATGCAGTTTGCGGAATGTCAGGAAGCGGCGGTAATGCTCCAGCACCGATGCCTCGTCGCCCTGCTGGGCGCTGACGGCGCGCTGCTTGTGTTCGGGCGGAATGGGAAGCCAACCCTTTTCGGCTGTCGAGAAGCCTGCCAGCGCATGGCCTGCGTCCCAGACCATCGGCGTGCGGCAACCGTCACGACCCTTGAATTCCGGCCAGAACTGGATGCCGTAGGGGTCCTGCAAGTCTTCAAAAGCGATATCGGCTTCCGTCAGGCCAAGCTCTTCGCCCTCATAGATGCAGACCGAGCCGCGCTGCGTCATCAGCAGAGCGGAGAGAACCTTGGCGAAAGCGTCCTTGTCTTCCACCACATCGCCCCAACGGCTGACATGGCGCACGACATCGTGGTTGGAGAAGGCCCAGCAGGCCCACCCTTCAGGTGCGGCACGGGCGAAATCCGCCTGCACATCCGCCACGCGCTGCGGGGTCAGCGCATCGGGCGCCAGGAACTCAAAGGCGTAGCACATCTGCATCTTGTCATCGCCGGAGGTGTATTCGCCAACGATTTCGAGACCACGCTGGCTGTCGCCAACTTCACCGACGGCAGCAATGTCAGGGAACTCGTCCAGCACGGCGCGGAAGCGCTTCAGGAAGGCGATATTCTCAGGGCGGTTCTTGTCGTAGATGTGTTCCTGAAAATTGTAGGGGTTCACGGCAGGCGCGGTCGACGCATTGCGACGCTCCGGTGCGAGCGCCGGGTTGTTGCGCAGTTCCTTGTCGTGGAAATAGAAGTTGATCGTATCCAGACGGAAGCCATCGACGCCGCGTTCCAGCCAGAAACGGGTAATGTTCAGCAGCTCTTGCTGCACCTCGTCATTGTGCAGGTTGAGGTCCGGCTGCGAGGTGAGGAAGTTGTGCATGTAATATTGCATGCGCGTCGGGTCCCACTGCCAGCCGGAACCGCCGAATATCGATAGCCAGTTGTTGGGCGGCGTGCCATCCGGCTTGCCATCGCTCCACACATACCAGTCCGCCTTGGGGTTCTGGCGGCTGGAACGGCTCTGCACGAACCATGGGTGCTGATCGGACGTGTGCGACAGGACGAGGTCGATCATGACGCGGACGCCGAGACGATGCGCTTCGGCAATCAGCCCATCGAAATCCGCCAGCGTGCCGAACATCGGATCGACATCGACGTAGTTGGAAACGTCGTAACCAAAATCCTTCATCGGCGAGGTGAAGAAGGGCGAAATCCAGATCGCGTCCGTGCCGAGCTTGGCAATATGCTCCAAACGCGAGGTGATACCCTTGAGGTCGCCGATGCCATCGCCGTTGGAATCCTGATAGGAGCGCGGGTAGATCTGGTAGATCACGGCACCGCGCCACCAATCCTTATCGCGCACGAGAGCAGAAGACGTCATTGCAGTATCCTGTGTGGTATGGGCATTCATTAGTTATCAGCCTCCCTTGACCGAGCCTGTCAGCAGGCCGCGCACAAGGTAACGTTGGAGAGCGAAGAAAACGCAGAGCGGCACGACGATGGTGACGAAGGCCGATGCGGTGAGGATTTCCCAATTGCCGCCGCGCGAACCGAGCAGCGCATTCAAGGCACCCGTCAGCACCAACTCGTCTTTCTGCGTGCCGAGGAACACCATGGCGACCAGAAGGTCGTTCCATGTCCACAGGAACTGGAAGATCGAAAAGGAGGCGAGTGCAGGGAACGACAGCGGCAGGACGATCTTGACGAAGATTTCGAAGTCGCTGGCGCCATCGACACGCGCGCTTTCGATAATTTCCTTCGGCAGACCGGCAATGTAGTTGCGCAGCAGGTAGATGGCGAGCGGTAGGCCGAAGGCCGTATGCGCCAGCCAGATGCCTGCATAGGTCTTGGATGGCACGCCGAAGACATTGCCGATCCAGTTATAGAGCTGCAACAGCGGGATAAGCGACATCTGCAAGGGAACGACGATGAGGCCGACGACCATGGCGATCATCAGTGAGCGGCCGCTAAACTTCATCCAGGAAAGCGCGTAAGCCGCAAAGGCCGCGATGAGGATGGGGATGACGGTGGCGGGAATGGCAACCGTCAGCGAGTTGACGAAGGACTGGCCGATGCCTTCCGATGTCAGCACCGTGCGATAGTTGTCGAGCGTGAAGATCGGTGGTGTCGCCACGGCAAGATAGACGCGCTTGGCGCGAGAGCCTTCGAAGCTCGCATTCTTGCTATATTGATAGGTGCCGTCCTCGTTGATGACGAGGCTTTCGCCGTCACCCAGATCAGCGGTCTCACCTGCCGGAAAGGCTTCAGGGTCCTGTACGCGAACGCCGAAGGCAGAAATCTTGCCACCGGGACCGTTCTCAAAGACGTTGCCCGAAATGACGAAACGGTCGCCTTCCTGCTTCTGCGTGGCCGGGTCGGCCAAGCGAAGGGCCTGTGTCTGGCTGGAGCTGGAGAATGCGGTCCACCAGCCGGAAACGACGAGCTGGTCTTTATCTCGCAGCGAGCTGACGAGAATACCGAGCGTCGGCAAAAGCCAGAGCAGGACGACGAAGAGAACGCTGATATGGACGATGAGGCGTGGCAGGCCGATGCGGCGAAGACGCGTTACGATATTCATCTCAGCGGCCCTCCATTTCGCTGTTTGCCTGACGGATGTTCCAGATCATGATCGGCGTCACCGCCGCCATGATGACGAGCGCGATGACGGCGCTGCGTCCGCTATCGCCGCCGCCACGGAACATCCAGTCGAACATGAGGTTGGCGAGAACCATGGTGTTCCATTGGCCGTTGGTCATGGTCAGAACGATATCGAAGACCTTGAGAACCAGAATGGTGATGGTCGTCCAGACGACGGCGATGGTACCCCATATCTGCGGCACGAGAATTTTCCAGAAAATCTGCCAGCCATTGGCGCCATCGATAACGGCGGCCTCGACCGTCTCTTCCGGTATGCCGCGCAGAGCGGCGGACAGGATGACCATGGCAAAACCGGTCTGAATCCAGATGAGGATGACCATCAGGAAGAAATTGTTCCAGAAGGGCATGGAAATCCACACCTCCGGGTTACCGCCGAAGAACTCGACGATGGCGTTCAACAGGCCGATCTGCACCTGCCCCTCGCCGCGGTATTCATAGATGAACTTCCAGATGACCGACGCGCCGACGAAGGAAATGGCCATCGGCATAAATACGATGGATTTGGCGATATTCCCCCACCAGATGCGGTCGGTCATGACGGCGATGACGAGGCCGAAGAAGGTGCAGGCGGCGGGCACGACGGCGAGCCACAGGATGTTGTTGAAAATCGACTGCCGGAAACCGGCATCGTAAAACGCCCAGCGGTAATTCGCGAGGCCGACAAAATTATCGCCAGTTCTATCATGGAAAGACAGGATGAAGGTCGCGACCACGGGGTAAACGAGGTAAACGGTGAGTAACAGCAAGGCCGGACCCACGAAGAGCCATGGCCGAACGGCTGCCCGCCGGTTCAGGTTGCGGGAGGCGTGAATGACGTCGCCGTCCTTCAACGGGAAGATGAATTGCAGCGCCTTGTCCGAAAGCCAGTAATAGGCGGCGCAGGCGAAGACGCCGACGATCATCACGCCGAGCGCTGAAACGATCTGGGTAATCATGTTCCCTCCCCGTTATTCCTCTCATGCCTGAAGCAGCACTTTGGCCGCCACAGGCACCTGCAAAGAACGACCCGGCAATGGCTTTGCACTGCCGGGCGGAGTGTCTGCTTATTTCAGGCCATCCCAGGCCTTCTGGATATCGTCACCAACCTGCTGCGCAGATTTACCGCCGACGAAATCGACCATACCCGTCCAGAAGGCGCCAGCACCGATCTTGCCGGGCATCAGGTCCGAACCGTCGAAGCCGAAGCTGGTGGCGGAGGTGAGAATTTCACCCTGACGCTTGGTCTGCTCGCTGGCATAGGCAGCGAGGTTGACGTTCTTGTAGGGTGTCAGGAAGCCGGACTGCGCCATCCACACTTCATGCGCAATCGGTGTCTTCAGGAACTCCACGAAGGCGCGTGCGGCCTTGGAATCCTTGGTGATGGTAAAGAGCGTGCCGGCACCCAGCACCGGCTTGCCGAGTTCAGGCTTGGAGGCGAATGTCGGCATGTAGAAGAAGTCGACATCCGTTCCGACCTTTGTTCCCTCTGGGAAGAAGGATGGAATGAACGAGGCCTGACGGTGCAGGTAGCACTTCGGCGGAATGTCGAAGAGGCCCTTCGGGCTGTCGCGGAAGTCGGTGGAGGCAACGGCTGCTGCGCCACCCGAGACATATTTGTCGTTCTTGGCAAATTTGCCGAATTCCTCGATGGCGGCGACCACGCGCGGATCGTTGAACTTCACTTCGTTGGTCGTCCACTTCAGGTAGACATCCAGCGGCTGCGTGCGCAGCATAAAGTCTTCGACCCAGTCCGTACCCGGCCAGCCGGTTGCGCCACCGGAACCAAGGCCGATGCACCATGGCGTACCGCCGTCCTTCACAATCTGATCGCTCAGCTTGACGAGGTCTTCCACGCTTTCTGGAACCTTGTAGCCCGCTTCCTCGAAGTTTTCAGGCACGTACCACACCAGCGACTTCACGTCGGCTTTGAATGGAAATGCGAAATAGGCCTTCTTGCCATCCTTGCCGGGATAGATACCGAGATCGACCCAGGACTGGCCCGCGCCGTAGTTTTCCTTGACCCAGTTTGCCGTCTCATCGCCCAGCGGCGTCAGCAGACCCTTGGCAGCAAGGTCGGCCAGAAGGCCGGGCTGCGGGAGAATGGCGACGTTGGGAGGAGAACCGGCCTGCGTATCGATGACGATCTGCTGCTCGTAGTTTTCGGAAGAAGAATAGCGGACGTTGACGCCGGTCGCATCGGCAAAATAGGCCAGAACCGACTGGAACAGGGCCTCGTCTTCGCCGCGCCATGGGCCGAAGATCGTCAGGGTTTCGCCCTTCAGGCTGGCATTGGCAGCCTTGTAGTCTTCGTAGCTTTTCCAGTTGAATTTCGCGTCTTCGCCGGGCTTGAACTTCAGGTCCGCCGCAAAGGCCGCTCCCGACAGAAATGTGGCGATGGCCACGGTCGTCCAGAAAGTCTTTTTCATGTGATTTTCCTCCCATCACATTGTCAGGCTATCCACCCTCAAAAAATCTTCAAAGCGCTTTGGCTAGCTATTCATCTCACCGAGAGTGAACAGAAGTCAAGAGCTATGCGCAACTATGACGTTTTACCCTTGATATCGCAGTGCAATATAAAGATTGTGCGCGAAGAAATATCACTTTCCAATTGTGGCCATCCCCAAGACTTGCTAATCTCCAAAGCGGTTTGGGAACTCACCTGCGGAATAAAGGTTCCACAGGTGGATATTGAAAAGGAGGGCTGCGGACTATGAACCTGAAACAATTGTCGCAGTTGCTCGGAATCTCCCAGACCACCATCAGCCGCGCGCTCAATGGCTATCCCGAAGTCAACGCCGAAACACGGCGCAGGATCATCGAGGCCGCGCAAAAAACCGGCTACAGGCCGAATGCCGCAGCGCAGCGTCTGGCAACCGGCAAGATGGGCTCCATCGGCCTTGTCATGCCGACCGGGCCGGAACATCAGTCAGACGTGCATTTCGGCGAGTTTCTGAGCGGCCTTGGCGAGGCATCCGCCCGCAACGGCTTCCATCTCGTCATCATGCCGACCGATCCTGCCAATGAACAGAATGCGCTGAGAGAGCTTGCAGCCAGCGGCGGCGTGGACGGCATCTATCTCGCCTATATGAAAAAGAGCGATCCCCGTATCGAAATGATGAAGGGCCTGTCCATCCCCTTCATGGTGCACGGACGCTCATGGGGTGTGGAAACGGATTACCCTTTTCTCGATGTGGACAATGAGACCGCATTTCGTGATGCGACATCGCTTCTGTTGCAGCTCGGTCATCGCAACATCGCGCTTTTGAATGGCCCTGAAGGTTACGATTTCACCTTTCGCCGCCATCGCGGCGTGGAGGCCGCTCTTGCCGAGCGAGGATATGCGCTCAGTCCTGAGAATGTCAGCCATGGCATTATGAATGACGAGGCTGGGTTTCTTACAATGGAGCAGTTGCTGTCACGCCCTGATCGCCCGACGGCGGTCATCTGTGCATCGACGGCACTCGCGCTGGGTGCCGTCCGGTCGCTCAATCACAGAGGCCTGAAGCCGGGGCGGGACATATCGCTCATTGCCCATGACGACGTGTTGCCGCTGCTGAAGCCCGTCAACTTTTCCGTACCGCTGACAACGACGCGGTCGTCCCTACGCGCAGCCGGGTCGCGCATTGCTGAACGGCTGATCAATCAGATAAAGAGCGGCCAACCGGACTGTCTTCAGGAATTGTGGAAAGCCGAGCTTGTGGTGCGCGGATCGACGGGCCCAGCGCAAGGCTGAGCGCGTCGCCGCGAAACACCGGTCAAAACTTCGGAGCGGGTTTGCCGGAAGCGTGATGCGCGGCAATGACGGTGTTAGCCATCAGCATGGCAATCGTCATGGGGCCGACACCGCCGGGAACAGGCGTGATGGCGGCGGCAACGGCGCTGGCCTCATCAAAGGCGACATCACCGACCAAACGGGACTTGCCCTCGCCCTTTTCCGGTGCGGGCACGCGGTTGATGCCGACATCGATGACGGTTGCGCCGGGCTTCACCCAATCGCCCTTGACCATCTGCGGACGACCAACGGCAGCAACGAGGATATCGGCATTGCGGCAGACGGCAGCGAGGTCTTTCGTACGTGAATGCGCCATGGTGACGGTGGCATTGGCGTTCAGCAGCAGCTGACCCATCGGCTTACCGAACAGGTTGGAACGACCAATGACGACGGCATTAAGGCCGGAGAGGTCTTCGCCGTGAATGCCGCGAACCAGCAACATGGAGCCAGCGGGCGTGCAGGAAATCATGCCGGTTTCTAGATCGCCTGCGGCCAGCTTTCCGGCATTGACGAAACTCAGGCCGTCCACATCCTTTTCTGGCAGAATGGACTGGATGACAGGAACGGAGTCCAGATGCTTCGGCAATGGCAACTGCACCAAAATGCCGTGGATGGAGGCGTCGGCGTTCAACGTCGCGACCAGAGCTTCCAGATCGGCCTGCGTGGTGTCTTCGGGCAGCGTGTGCTGAACCGACTTGAAACCGCATTCCTTGGCCATTTTGCTCTTGGAATTAACATAGGCGTGGCTGGCCGGGTCATCGCCCACGATCACCACTGCAAGTCCGGTTTTGACACCCGTCTGCTGTTCCAGACCTGCCGCCGCTTCGCGCACGGTCTCGATGACAGATGCTGCCTTTGCCTTGCCGTCAATGACCACTACCATATGCCTGCCTCCTAGGAACGAGATAGCTATCTAGCTAGCGCCCTAATGCTGTGCGGCACGGTGGATTGCAAGAAAAATCGGCGGGTCAGGCGCGTTTGCGTTCGCGTTCTTCCTGGATGTTCTGCTCGAACAGACGCGCCCTCAACATCGCCAGTTCCTGGCGCAGGGCACGCAACTCTTCGGTTTCCGCCTGGGCATGCTCTGCCTGACCGGCCAGCGCCGCCGCCAAGAGTGGCGGGAGCTTGAAGGTAGGCTTTCTTGTTGTCGCCACCTGCTCAAGAGAAACGGCGTTGCGCATCAGAACCTGACGGACGCGCTCATCGAGCGGAATGTCGTTGGCAGGTTCATCGTAGGGCGTTTCGATTTCCTGGACATATTCTTCGGCAATCAAAGACGCGATCTCCGCAGCCTCGGCTTCGGCCAGTGCCGCGCTGGCAACCGGTTGCGGTTTGACTTCGACATTTATCAAATCATCGAAGATGGCAGGTGCTATTTCGATGGTGTCGGCAAGCTCCGTCTCCGCCGCAGCTGCCTCGACGACGACCTCGGCTTCGGGAGCCTCGGACAGTTCGACATGCTCTACATCGTCTTCCTTCCGCTTGAAGCTCAGGACGAAGAGAGACAGCAACAGCCCGGCAGCGCCACCGGCAAGGGCCATGGCATTGGCGGTGAAGCTGTCATAATTGGCGACACCCGGCTCCGCTGGCGTCGCAAGAGCGGCGCTGACACGCGGGGCGCTGGAGAAGGTGCCAGCCGCATCGCTGGAAATGATGTAGTCGCTACGCGCCTTTTCAAGCGCCTTTTCCAGCCGGTCCAGATCTGCGGGCGCATCGCCCAGAGCCCGCAAGTCTTCGTCCAGTTTGGCACGCGTGCCTGCGTGGGTTTCCAGCGCAGCCGTGATAGTTGCCTGCTCCTGCTTCAAGGCTTCCAGCACGCGGCGCAGGGCAGGCATGGCGGTTGCGCGGGCGGCGTCAACCGTCGTCTGAGCGGCAATGGTGCGGGGGTGCTTCGGCCCATGGTCGACACTGACCTCCGCCAGCGCCAGCTTCGCGGCGGTGTAAGTCTGGCGGATGGTTTCAAGCGGCGCAAAGGTGTCTATCGCCGGCAGGTTTCTATTGAGAACATCCTCCACCTTCATAGATGAGGCGGAGGAAATGGCGTCCGCCAGCTCTCCGTTCTTCGCGGTCAGTGCAGCCGTGGTCGCATCGTCTTCGCGAATTCTCTGCTGCAAACCCTGAATACGGGAAACGGCGTCATTGCCATGGCGCATCTGGAAACCGGTCAGTGCCGCCTCGGCGCTGTCGAGCGCCACGCGTGCTGCCTCGACGGCCTGAAGCTCGGGATTACGCTGCTCCGAGCCTATGTCCCTGACGATACGGCCAGCGAAATACTCGGCAATTCGTTGCGATGCTTCCGGCGTTGCTGCTGTCACATCGATGCCGATTTCCGGGCTTGATGGTGCAGATGATATGGACACGGCATTCTTCAACGCATCTTCGGTAGCACCGACCACGGTTTCGGCATCTTTACCGCCGCCAGCCAGCAAATCCAGGAGAACGGAAAAATGGCCCTGATCCGCCGCGCCGATCAAATCCTTGGGCTGAAGGTCGAGATCGGAGACGATGAGGCTGAGCGCGACGGGAGACAGGAGGCTCTCGCGCAGCTGCAAGGTCGTGCGCTGTATGCCCGCTGTGCCCATGCGCGGGTTCGATACCTTGACGCTGGCGTAGGATGCAAAGCCCTTCAGGCCGGGCTCCAGCAGCACGCCCGGCAGGAAGATGCCGGATGCGGTCAATGAAAGAACGATACCGGCAGAGAGCAGATATCGCCGCCAGGAGGCTGCGCCAAGCCTTTCGCGAAGCGCACCCTGATTCGGCATAACACGTCTGTCGCTCTTAAAAACCATCGCAAACCCATAGGGTTACAGGGGATCTCGACCGTCGAGAATATGAACAAACCCTAAAGCGATAAGGCAAACAAAAGGTTAACAACGGTTAAAACTGTCATTTGCCGATACGACGCCACGCTGGCCACCGAAAGCCCCCGCCCGCAAGTCCCGCGCAAGATTGTGAACCTAAACAAGCTTCAAGTTAAACACGGAGAATTGTCATGCAGCCGATTCAGCTTTTTTCGCTGGCATCCCGGCAGGCCGAATGGCTTTCTGTGCGTCAAGAAGTCGTCGCCAGCAACATCGCGAATGCCAACACACCAAAGTTCACCGCAAAGGACGTCGTTCCTTTCGAGTCCGAACTGCAATCTGTTGGCATGCAGATGGCCCGCACCAATGCGGCCCATATGGAGCTGGCAATGACGGGTGCCGGCAAGATCGGGCTGGAAACTGCTCCGCTTGCAAACGAAATCGGCATGCAGGAATCCGGCAATACCGTTTCTCTTTCAACCGAAATGGCCAAAACGGGCGAGATCAAGCGTCAGTACGAACTGAACACGCAACTCGTCCGCTCCTTCCACAACATGATGTTGACCGCGGTGGGCAAGTAACATGGACTCTCTATCGTCTTCATTGAAGATTGCAGGCAGCGGGATGGAAGCTCAGGCAACACGCCTGCGCATCGTCTCGGAAAACATAGCCAACTCCCGAACCACGGGCGATACGCCCGGTGCCGATCCATACCGGCGCAAGACCATTACTTTCGCAACGGAACTTGATCGCGCCAGCCAGACGAACCTCGTTGAGGTGAAGAAGCTGGGTGTCGACCGTTCCGATTTCACGCAGGAATACGATCCCGACAGCCCGGCCGCCGACGAAAAAGGCATGGTCAAGCTGCCCAACGTGAACATGCTGATTGAAATGGCTGACCTTCGCGAAGCCAACCGCAGCTATGAAGCCAATTTGCAGGTCATCAAGCAGACGCGCGACCTGATCACCTCAACCATCGACTTATTGAAGGGTCAGTGATGATCGACGCCATTAGCAGCCTGAAATCGCTGACCAGCAAATCTGCCACGGACGGTGTGAGCGAGATCACATCGGGCATTTCCTCGCTGGCAGGAAACGCCATTTCCACCGCAGCAAACGTAGCGACCTCAGTCACCGGCCCAAGCTTTGCCAGTGTTCTGGGCGGCGTAGCATCGGATGCGGTGCAGTCGCTGAAGCAGGGTGAAGCTATGTCCTTTGCCGGTATTCAGGGCAAGGCTAACACGCGTGAAGTGGTCGATGCCGTCATGCAGGCCGACCAGACACTCAAGACCGCCGTGGCTCTGCGCGACAAGATCGTCTCGGCCTATCTCGATATCGTGAAAATGCAGATCTGACGCTTAAGGACATAAAAAATGAGAGCACTAGCCATTGCAGCGACGGGCATGGATGCCCAGCAGACGAACCTTGAGGTCATCGCGAACAACATCGCGAACATCAACACGACGGCGTTCAAGCGCGGCCGCGCCGAGTTTACCGACCTTCTGTACCAGACAGAGCGTGCACAGGGCGTGATGAACCGCGCCAATCAGTCCGTGGTTCCGGAAGGCGCCAACATCGGTCTCGGCGTGCAGACCTCCGCCGTGCGCAAGCTGCACATTCAGGGCGAAATCAGCCAGACGGGCAACACTCTCGATGTCGCCATCGTCGGCAAGGGCTGGCTGCAGGTGCAGGGCCCGGACAACAACACGCTCTACACGCGTGCGGGTGCCTTGAACCTTGATTCCACTGGCCGTCTGGTAACCGTGGACGGCCTGCCGGTTCTGCCAGCCATTACGGTTCCTACCGACGCCACGGAAACCACAATCAGCCAGGACGGTATCGTTTCGGTGCGCATCGGCACTGCCAACACCCTGACCGAACTCGGTCAGTTGCAGATGAGCAACTTTGCCAACGAAGCCGGTCTGAAGCCACTGGGCGACAACCTCTTCCAGCAGACGGAAGCGTCCGGCAACGCGGTTGATGCCACGCCTCAGTCCGTCGGCTTCGGGTACATCAAACAATACTATCTAGAAAGTTCCAACGTCGATTCCGTGAAGGAAATCACCGACCTGATTTCGGCGCAGCGTGCTTATGAAATGAACTCGAAGGTCATCACCACAGCCGACGAAATGGCGACGATCGTCAGTCAGAATCTGAAGTAAACGAAGGTAGGGTAACATGAAGTTTCGCCCGAAAAACGTGCCTGGCAGTCTCTGCAAAATGGCGCTTGCGGTCATGGTCAGCCTGGTGGTGTTCGCACCCCAGGCCGCTCTTTCGCAGCAAAAACACGCCGTTGTTCCAACTGGCACTATTTTCGCCGGCGACATCATCACCCGCGACCGCGTGACGGAAGTTCTCGTCACCAACCCCAACCTTGCCCCCGGCTATGTCGATAATCTGCAAATCGTGCTGGGCAAGGTTTCCAAGCGCACGCTGGTTGCTGGCCGTACCATTACGCCGAGCGATCTGCGCGATCCCTTTGCGGTTCAGCGCGGCACGACCATCAGGATCACCTACAGCACGGGTGGCATGAACCTTTCAGCCTCCGGCACGGCCATTGAAGATGGCATGGCGGGCGAAGTGGTGCGTGTTCGCAACCGCGACACCGGCGTGACAATCAGTGGAACCGCCAAGGAAGACGGAACCGTGGAGGTTTTTGAGAAATGAGTTTTCGTCAGGGCCTGATTGCTGCCACCATGATTGTCGCCACGCTTTTCGTGACGACACCGGCAGCCTATTCCCAAGCCAATGCGCGCGTCAAAGACATTGCCTCCTTGCAGGCCGGGCGTGAAAACCAGTTGATCGGATACGGTCTCGTCGTCGGCCTTCAAGGGTCCGGCGACGGCATGCGTTCGTCGCCCTTCACCGAACAGTCTATGAAGGCGATGTTGCAGAACCTCGGCATTTCTATGCAGGGTAACCAGAGCGGCTCGAAGAATGTCGCCGCCGTCATGGTCACCGCCAACCTTCCGCCATTCGCGAGCCCCGGCAGCCGCCTTGACGTCAATGTCAGCTCTTTGGGCGATGCCTCGTCGCTGCGCGGCGGCACGCTGATCATGACCTCGATGTCCGGTGCCGACGGGCAGATTTATGCAGTGGCACAGGGTTCGGTCATCGTTTCCGGTTTCAATGCCGAAGGTCAGGCCGCACAGTTGACGCAGGGCGTAACCACCGCCGGACGCGTTCCAAGCGGCGCGATCATCGAGCGCGAATTGCCATCGCAGTTCAAGGACTCCGTCAATCTGGTCTTGCAACTACGCAACCCCGACTTCTCGACATCCACACGCATTGCCGATGCCATAAACAACTACGCGCGCACCTCGTTTGGTGAGCCGATTGCGGAAGCACGCGACAGTCAGGTCGTGTTCATCCAGAAGCCGAGAACCGCGGACCTCACCCGTCTGATGGCCAGTATCGAAAATCTTGCCGTCGAAACCGACACGCCTGCCAAGGTCGTCATCAACGAACGCACCGGTACCATCGTCATCGGCGCTGATGTGCGCATTTCACAGGTTGCCGTTAGCTACGGTACGCTGACCGTTCAGGTCACGGAAACGCCGCAGGTCATCCAGCCTGCACCGTTCAGCCGTGGCCAGACCGCCGTCCAGCCGCAGACGGACATTTCCGTTATCGACAAGGGCGGGCCCGTCGCCATACTCGAAGGACCGAACCTGCGCTCACTGGTCGCCGGGTTGAACAATATCGGCGTCAAGCCTGATGGCATCATCTCCATTCTTCAGGGCATAAAGTCAGCCGGCGCGCTGCAAGCAGAACTGGTGTTGCAATGATGGCTAAGCTTACCGACCTCTTCACGCCCCGCCGCGCGCTGATTGCCGTGTTCGTCATGGTTGCCGCCCTGCCTTCCGCAAGGGCGCAAGAGCAGTTGCGCGTGACATCCGGCGACACGAGTGGCCAGGAAATCCAGCAATATTGCACCAACATCATCGATCAGGCGCGCGACCAGCGCTACCTCATGCAGAAGCAGGAACTCGAAAATCTGCAACAGGATGTCGATAACCGCATCGCCGTCATGGAAGCACGAAAAGCCGAATATGAGGACTGGCTGAAGCGCCGAAATGATTTCATGCAGCAGGCCGAAGGCAACCTTGTCAACGTCTACAAGACGATGAAGGCAGATGCTGCCGCCCCACAGCTGGAGCAGGTCGATGCAGGTCTTGCCGCCGCCATCATCATGAAGCTGCCTCCCCGCCAGTCAGGCCTGATCCTTGCCGAAATGGACGCCAAGAAGGCTGCCATGGTCGCATCGATCATGTCCAGTGCTGCCGATAAAACCACATCAAGAGATCCGTCATGAACAAAGCGCTCATCCTTGTCCTGTCTGCCGCAAGTGTTCTGACTGGTTGCTCCAGCATCACACAGAACCAGACGCTGAAAGAAATCGGTAACGCCCCGGCGATGAGCCCGATCGGCAGTGGATTGCAGTTCAGCCAGGCACCACAGCTGGCGTCCTACCCCAAGCAGCCATTGCGCTCGGCCAGCGGGTACTCGCTGTGGAGCGACAGCAAGGCCGCGCTCTTCAAGGACGCCCGTGCGCTCAACATCGGTGACATCCTGACGGTCAACATCCAGATCAATGACAAGGCAACCTTCGACAACGAGACGGACCGCACCAGAAAGAACAATCGCGACACCGGCTGGAAGGCGAATGCCGAAATTCTTGGCTGGAAGCCGCAGGCGGATTCGAGCATGAGCTTCGACAATACCAGCGAATCCAACGGCAAAGGCTCGATCAGCCGTGCCGAAAAATTGACGCTGCTGGTCGCCGCCGTCGTGACCGGCATTCTGGAAAATGGCAATCTACTGATCAGCGGTTCGCAGGAAGTGCGCGTCAACCACGAGGTGCGTATTCTCAACGTGGCCGGTATCGTGCGTCCGCAGGATGTCAATTCCGAGAACACGATTTCTTACGAGAAGATTGCTGAAGCCCGTATTTCTTACGGCGGTCGCGGTCGCATCACCGAAATCCAGCAGCCGCCAGTAGGCCAGCAGGTCGTCGACCTGTTCTCCCCAATCTGACGGCGCATTAGCGTAGCATAAACAGGCATTCGGCCCGCCGCATTCCGCACGGGCTGCTCTCCGGGACAGACGTTAGAAACGAATATGAGCCTCACGACCACCGAACCCGCTGCACCCAAAAAGCCGTCGATTGTCGTGACTGCGGGCGTTATCGCCGTGCTTTCGCTACTGGGGCTCGGCGGTGGATTTTTCGTTGGCAAGACCTTGCTTATGCCGTCCGCACCGGCAGCCGCCACACCGCCAAGCCCGGCGGAACACGCGCCCACAACGGCAGCGGCCGAAGGCGGACATGGTGCCGCACCGGCAGCAGGTGAGCATGGCGCCGCGGGGGCAGGCCCCAGCCTGATCACGCTCGATCCTATCGTTACCAACCTCGGTTACCCCACCGACAACTGGATAAGGCTTGAACTGGCCCTGCAATTTTCCGGTCCCGGCGACACGGCACTCGCTCAGGACTTGCATCAGGAAATGCTTGCCTATCTCAGAACCGTCTCTCTCCAGCAGCTTCAGGGCCCACGCGGCTTTCAATATCTTAGGGATGACCTAAGAGAAATCGTTGACCTCAGATCAAAAGGGCGCGTATCCAAGGTTCTCTTCAGAACCTTTGTGATCGAATGATTCGAAAAATCGCCCTTCTGCTTGTTCTAGCCCTCACCCCAGGGCTTGCATTTGCCCAACAGTCGCCAGCAGATTTGCTCAATCTGCCGCTGGACGGTTCTGCGGCTGCGTGGATCATTCGCACCTTCGGGCTGCTGACGGTTCTGTCCATCGCGCCCGGCATTCTGATCATGGTAACGAGCTTTCCTCGTTTCATCATCGCTTTCTCCATTCTGCGCTCCGGCATGGGTCTGGGCACCACGCCCTCCACCATGATCCTCACAAGTATGGCGATGTTCATGACCTTCTACGTCATGGCACCCACCTTCGAGCGCTCCTGGCAGGACGGTATTCAGCCGATGCTGCAGAACCAGATCACCGAGGCCCAAGCCGTGGAGCGTGCCGCAGAGCCGTTCCGCGCCTTCATGACGAACAATACCCGCCCAAAGGATCTCGCGCTTTTCGTGGATCTGGCGAATGAACGGGGCCAGGAAACGATGAACGGCAATGTGCCGCAATATCGCGTCCTCATCCCCGCCTTCATGCTGTCCGAAATCCGTCGCGGTTTTGAAATCGGCTTCCTCATCATCCTGCCGTTTCTGGTCATCGACATGGTTGTCGCGACCATCACCATGGCGATGGGCATGATGATGCTACCGCCCACCTCGATTTCACTGCCGTTCAAGATTCTGTTCTTCGTGCTGATCGATGGCTGGAATCTGCTTGTCGGCTCGCTCGTCAGATCGTTCTCCTGATCCAACTATCCTGACCGATGCTCCTGGCTTATGCGGTGGAACGGTAACCCAATGGGGCGATTCCACTGCTGGCTGATCGTATTGCCATCAAGAAGCTAACGCCGAACTGTGATGCGATACCACCCCTTACGGCTCGCATAGAGGAGGCCACCCCAGCCTCTCGACCCGAGCGTAAGTGGCTCCACGCTACCGGGCTGCTCTCACCCCAGACGCTGACGCAGACGCAAAAGAAAACCGCCTGAACTGGTACAAATGCAGTTCAGGCGGTTTTGGTATTCTCAAAATGTCTTCGCTTCAGTGACCGGAGCTTGCAGCGGCCGCCGGTTTTGGTGGCGGTGGATCGGTATTGACGACGATCTTCTGAGGCTTGCGATTGGGGTCTTTCGCTTCGATGTCTTCCTTGGAAATGAAATCCATCTGCTCGACCAGAACCTCTTTCACCAGCGGCTTCTCAAGGCGCGTATTCAGGCCGTCCTTGATCTTCGCCTTGAAGGCCGCGACGTCGAATTTGTCTGCATCCTTGACGTTGACCAGCTTGTCGCCGACGAGCAGCGTATAAAGCTCATCCGTCAGGAAGGCCGGAACCGGGACATGCACTTCTTTCAGTGCGTCCTCATCCACTTGCAGGCTGGCGCGCACGAGGAAATATCCGGTGACCTTGCCATCTGCCACCACAGGCAGGGTCACGGTTTCACTTTGAACGAAATGCGGAGGCGGAGGCGCATCCGCCGCTTGATTTGCACCGTGATTTCCCAACGTCACGGCGGCATAGACGCCGCCGAGCGTGACGACGAGAATCCAGATGCCTGTCGCCAGCAGCTTGATCATTGCGCCCCGCTTGCGAACTGTTCCAGCGAATAGGTGCCGTCATCTTCGGCACGCTTTGCAGCGGTCTTCAGAAGATCGACCACAGCCTTGACGGCATGCAGGTTGGCTTCGACACGACGCGTGTTGATGGCGAGCTTAGCCTTGATGTCCAGAATCTGGCGCTTGTGGTTTGTAGCGATCTGCACACCATCCACGTCGCGGAGCAACATGCTGAGCTCATACAGGCAACGGCTCTTATGGGCGTTCGAAAGCTTGAAATCGAAATCGGGGTCTTTGCCGATCCGCTGGTTTTCGTTGTCGATAACCGTTTCGAGGCGACCGAGAATGGCCTGTGTTCTGTAGTCGTTGTTTACAATTTCCATTGTCTCTCAGCGCTCCGCTTAACTTTCAGTTTTCTTCGTATCGGCTACAGAAAAGGTGCGCCGCTGGAAGTCCGTCACCATGCTCATGGCAAGGTTCTTGTCGTCTTCATTCATTTTTGTGGGGGCTTCGGCGTTACGTGCCTTTTGCAGCGCCTGCGAATAGACCTGCTCGGCAATGCCGATGCCACCGCGCTTGGAAACGGCATCCGCCATCTGCTCGGCCATCATGCTTTTCCAGAAGTCGCCGGCAGAACCCTTGCCGTAAATTTCTTCGCTTTCCTTCGGCATCATGTTCTGGAGCATGGTCGACAGAACGCTGGCTTCGAACTTGCGATAGGTTTCGGGAATCTTTTCATCGCCTTTCGGCGGCTGGATACGTCCAAGCCCGGCCTTGCTGGCCGTCGTATCGATGCTGTTAATCGCCGATTCGAAGCCCGCATTGCTGGCTGTCAGCACCGACGCCTGGTGGGATGCGCTGATCGAGCGCAGTTTTTCTCGTGCTGCCGTAACCTGTGTCGGGTCAGCTGCATTCACAACATCAAGCACAAGATCGCTTGGAGGAGAAATGGCCACGTCGTCATCCTTTCCGGTTTTATCGGATGACGATAGCGGCTTAACCTTGCTGGAGGCTGGTGTCTTTCAGAGCCATGTGCAGATCGATCAGCTCGTAGATGCTGTTGTCTTCACGTTCACGCTGTTCGTCTTGGCGGGCGGCATCGCGCTTTTCTTCAAGACGTTCGCCCTTCTTCGTCTCTTTGAGAACCTGCTGCTCCTGCGCCTTCTCGATGGCTTCCAGACGCACATCACGGCTCTTCAGCCTGTCATGCCTGACGGCATAGTGCTTGAGCATCTGCTGGTGTAGCGGATCAAGCGAATTGAGGTAGCCGCTAAGTGTCTCGATCTTTTCCGAGAGCTCATTGCGCTCCCGCGTCGTGATTGCCAGCTCATTCTCGGCCATCTGCTGGATGTGTCCCTGGACCTTCACCAGCCTGCTGAGCTTCTTGGATTTGTTCGGGTCCATCGTCTACCTTACATATTCGCAAAAACGCGGAAGAACCCGTTTGCAAACTGGTTTACCAGCGCCGCAATACCGAAATAAAGCAGCAGCAGACCTCCGCCCAGCGCATAGGGTGTCGAGATGAAGTAGACTGGAATCTGCGGCGCGAGCTTGTTGATAAGGCCGACCGCAACGTTGAACAAAAATCCGAACAGGATGAAGGGACTGGCCACGCGAAGCCCGATGTTCATCGACGCGACAAGAGTGTCGGTCAGCGATATCAGCATGCGCTGCACGCTCATCGCCCCACCAAGCGGAATGGATGCGTAGGAATCCACGATGGCGCGAAAGATCACATGGTGGAAATCGAGAATGAACAACAGCAGCAGGACGCCGTAGGACAGCATGCTGGATAGCTGGCTTTCCGATGTGTCTTCCAGCACGTCCTGACCGGGCGGGCCGTTAAACGAAATGGCCATGCCGATGGCGGTTGCCGCAAATTGCATGCCCAGCACGTAAAGATGAGCAATCATTCCGAATGTGGCACCGATAAGCGATTCGAAGAAGATGTATTTCAGAAAGGTGATCGTATCGGTTTGCGCCAGAGGATAGATCGTGTCCCACAATAACGGCAAAATGGCCATCGAGAGGGCCAAGGCGGTCAGCAACCGAATCTGCATGGGAAGGCGTGCCGAGGAAAATCCTGGCATCACCATCAAACAGGCGCCAATCCGACAAAATGCCAGAAAGAGCGCCATTATCGTTCCCTGCGGGTCTGGGATCATGAGATCGAGCCGAGTATCTTTATTTCTGTGCCCTTGGCCAATTCGACGTGAGAGAGCACCGGCAACGTGCTGAAGAGTCGTTCCGTAATCATCCGCACATATGAGCGGGTTTCGGGCAAAGTCACAAGCACGAAAGGTAGTCCGACATCCATGTATTCACGGATTACTTTGCTCGCCTCGTTGCTGAACTCTTCCACCTGACGCGGATCGATATCGAATTCGATCACTTCGCCCTTAGGATCGCGCTTGATGGCCTGCTGGAAGACGACATCCCATTTCGTACCCAGTCTCAAGACGCGCAGCACACCATTGTCGGAAAGGTCGCCGCAAATCTGCTGCGCCATGCGGATGCGGACGTGTTCGACGATCTGTTCCGTTCTGCGAAGATGCGGGGCAAGTTCCGCCACGGCTTCGAGAATGAGGTGCAGGTTACGAATGGACACGCGTTCTGCCAGCAACAACTTCAGGATGGCCTGAAGGCCGGAATAGGACATGTGCGACGAGCAAATCTCATCCGCCAGCTTTTTGTATTCCGGGTCCAGACGCTCGATGAGAACCTTGACGTCCTTGTAGGACAGCAGCATCGGCAGATTGTTGCGGATGACTTCGCTGACATGGGTCAGCAGCGCCGAGATGTTATCGATCGGGTGGAAGCCTTCGCGTCTAAGGTCGTCCACGAAGTTTTCCAGAACCGACACGGCTGGCATGCCGAAGGCTGGTTCGCGAACATCGTCGCCCGGAACCGAAGGTCTGCGGCCCTTGCCGGTGATGACGAGAACTTCGCCGACGCGAAGCGTGCTGGCCGCAACCGTCGTGCCGTGAATTCGGATCTGGTAGGATTTGTCGGGAATGGCGATGTCGTCCGTGACCTTGATCTCGGGTACGACGAAACCGTATTGCGATGCGAACTTCTTGCGCATTTTTCCGACGCGGAAGCCGAGTTCCTGATGCGCGCCCAAGAGCCTTGGAGAAACCTGCTTGCCAAGAGCAAGTTCGATTTCCGTCGTGCGCAGCGAGTTCTTGACGGTATCCTTTTCGGCATCGTTGGCTTTGGTGGTCTGCTGTTCTTCGGCAACACGCTCCGCAGCCTGATCCCGTGCGAGCTGGCGTGGAATGAACCATGCGCCAGAAGCGAGCATTCCACCCAAAAACACAAACGGGAGAAAGGGTAAGCCTGGAATGAGCGCAAGAACGAACATGAGTCCCGCCGCAACTCCCAGCGCTTTGGGATATCCGCTGAGCTGGTTAATGACCGCCTTATCGGTGGAACCCTGCGCGCCACCACGGGTAATGATCAGACCTGCAGCCAGCGAGACGATCAGCGCTGGCACCTGAGAAACGATACCGTCGCCGACGGACAGTTTCACGAAAACGTCCGCGGCTTCGCCAATCGGCATACCGTGACGGAAAACGCCGATGATGATGCCGCCGCAAATATTGATGGCGGTGATCAACAAGCCGGCAACGGCATCACCGCGCACGAACTTGGACGCACCGTCCATGGCACCGTAAAAAGCGCTTTCTTCTTCCAGCTCACGACGCCTCAGCTGGGCTTCTTTTTCATTGATGATACCAGCCGAGAGGTCGGCATCAATCGACATCTGTTTGCCGGGAATAGCATCAAGGGTGAAGCGGGCGCCGACTTCCGCGATGCGCGTCGCGCCCTTGGTGATGACGATGAAGTTCACCACGATCAGGATGAGGAAGACGATCAAACCGATGACAAAATCGCCCGACATCACGAGGCTTGAGAAGCCCGCGATCACGCCACCGGCCGCATCGTGACCCTGGTTACCGTGCGAAAGGATGACGCGTGTCGTGGCAATGTTCAATGCCAGACGAATCATCGTTGAAATCAGGAGGATGGTCGGGAAGGATGAGAAATCCAGCGGGCGCTGAATCCAAAGCGATACCATCAGAATAAGGACGGAAAACGCAATCGAAAATGCCAGGCCCATGTCGATCAGGAAAACCGGAATGGGCAGGAAGAGAATGCAGAGAATGCACACGATGCCCACTGCAAACCCGATATCGCGACCACGCGCCGCGACTTTGGGAAGGGGCAAGATGCTCGGAGGCGTAGCCATTCTAACTCCATCTCTTCATGAGAAACTGTAGAAGCGTCCCGACTTTCCCATCATGAAAAAGCCTTGCCGACCACCAAGACGGAGATCGACGCCCGAGCTTTATTGGATCAAGCTTGCGCGAGAGTGGAAGAATTGACGACCTTCGTTATTGCGGCGGCCAGCTGTTGCCCCGTAATATTTAGGCTTTGGTTCAGACTATTTTTGTAATATGTTAGCGAGGTTATTCGCGCGATGATGGCGTGCATGCTGGCCATGACCAAGGTCAAACTCTGCAAGGCTACCTTATGGCGACGATTTCCACCTATACGAGCTTCCTTGGCGTCAACCGCGACATCAACTCTTCCCTGTCAAAGGTGGCGAGTCAGTCCTCGGTTGCGCGAGATACGGAGTATTACAAGGAAAAGATCGGACAGGTCACGACCGTCGATGAGTTTCTCGGCGATTACCGTCTCTATTCCTATGCGATGAAGGCTTACGGCCTTGAGGGCATGACCTATGGCAAAGCCTTCATGCGCAAGGTGCTGGAAAGCGACCTGACGGATAGCTCGAGTTTCGCCAATTCGCTGACCGACAAGCGCTACCTGCAATTCGCCGAAGCCTTCAACTTTGCCGGAGACGCGAAAACTGCACAGAACTCTGTGCAGGCGAGCACGCTTACCGATGCCTACAAGGCGTCCTTTACCGCCGAAGAAAAATCGCTGAAGGACGAATCCACCTATTTCGCAGCGCAGATCGGCAAAGTCACCAGTGTTGACAGTCTCATCAACAATGACCGCCTTCGCACCTATATGCTCGATGCGGTCGGCCTCGATTCCACCTATACGTCCAAGAGCTACCTCAAGCAGGTTCTGACGAGCGATCTCGATGACCCGGACAGTGTTGCCAACAAGGCGAAAAACCCTGCCTGGAAACAGCTCACGGAAGCGTTCAATTTCAAGGCCGATGGCACCGTCGATGGCTCGGTGCAGAGCGCCGATCAGACCGAAGATCTGAAGCTCGACTATATCTTCAACAAATCCACCTTTCCGTCCGACCTGTTGGCCGATGCCAATGATCGCTATTTCGAAAAGAACGTTGCCAAGGCCACGACCGCCACGGAAGTCGTGGCTGACAAGAGAATGCTGGATTACGTCAAAACCGCATTCGGCCTGAGCACGGGCATCATGGCCAGCAGCGTTGCCAGCCTGATGTCCAACGAGACATTTGCGACGACTTACGGCAACACGGCGCTGCTGGACTATTTCAATTTCGAGAATGATGGCACGCTGGCGGACGGCAACACGCCCCAGACAGCCACTCAAACGACAGATATGGCCAAGCTCTATGAGAAGGCCTTTCAGAAAAACCAGGCGACATCCGTCGATGAGGCCGTCACCAACTACCAGACACGGATCGCCGGGGTCGAAAGCCTGGATGATTTCCTCGTCTCCAATAAAAAAGACAAGGACAAGAAGAATGACAGCGTCACCGAAATCTGGGACGTTGCGCTAAGAGCTTTCGGTATCGATCCGGATGAGATCAGCCAGTCGGAACTGAAACGCATTCTTTCGAGCGATACGAACGACAAGAAAAGCTATGTCAATTCGCTTAAGGATGACCGTTTCGTAGAGCTCAATAAGGCCTTCAACTTTACCACTGACGGGAAGGTGGAGGCGCCGCTCCTGGCCCAGTCGGAAAGCGTGTCCGACAAATACGCATCTGAATATGAGAAGAATAAAGTCAGAGGCTTGAGCGGCAAGGAAAAGAAAGACGCCGTTGAGAAGGCTGACAAGGAAACGGCATATTATCAGGAGCAGATGAAGACCGTCACTTCGGTGAAGGATTTGCTGTCCGATAGTCGCGTCACCAATTACATTCTCGAAGCCAATGGCATCGATCCGAAAAGCGTCACTTCCAGCGACCTCAAGAAAATGTTCGAGTCCGACCTTACGGACCCCAAGAGCTATGTAAATACGCTTGAGGACAACAGGTTTACCGAGATCGTCGCGTCCTTCAACTTCGATGCCAAGGGTAGTCTGACCGCAGATGCCGTCCAGGGTGGCCAGCAGCGTGGTTCCATTTTGGAAACCACCAACCAGTATGTACGCCAAACCCTGGAAGAGCAGCAGGGCGATACCAGCGAAGGCGTCCGCCTTGCCTTGTATTTCGAACGTGTCGCCCCGACTATCTCGAGCGCCTACGGCATCTTGAGCGATGACGCCATATTCAAGTTCTTCAAGACCGCCTACAGCATGCCTGATTCCATCGCCAATATGGATGTGGAAAAACAGGCGGAGATGGTTACGAAATACATCGACGTCACACAGCTCCAGGACACCGATTACGTCAGCAAGCTCATCAAGCGTTTTACGGCACTGTACGATACGCAAAACAGCACAAGCTCCTCAAGCTTGTCGATCCTGAGCGGCGGTTCGACCTCCATCAGCGCCGACACGCTTTTGGCGGTCGCACAGTTGAAGGCTGGATAAGGCGTTCGGACAAACTGCCAATAGAAAAAGGCCCGAAATCGAAGCGATTTGCGGGCCTTTTGTTTGGAATTATTTCAGCGCTGTTCAGTAATCGCCATCACCGGGGCGTCTTGTGTCACCCTCTTCGGCATTGCTCTCATCCTCGGCAACGGGGATGGCGTAAGAGCCTTTCAGCCAGCGCGAGAGGTCCGCGGAGCGGCAACGATCCGAGCAGAAAGGATAGTCTTCGCGCGTGGATGGTCTTTTGCACTCTGGACAAGGCTGGGTCTTGCGCAAGGGAGTGACACTGGATTTGTTCGATGCATCTGTCATTGGGATCAACCTTCCTGCCAGGCGGACGCCACCTCGAACCCTTCACCGGCCAGAAGTGACACCGTTTCATAAAGCGGCAAACCGACGACATTCGTGTAGGAACCGGTTAGCTTCTGTACGAAGCAACCGGCAATGCCCTGAATGCCATAGGCCCCCGCTTTTCCGCGCCATTGTCCGGACGCGATGTAGCTGTCGATTTCATGTTCCGAAAGGCGCTTGAAGCGAACTTTGGTTTCAACGACCTTCTGGCGCACTTTCCCACCGGGTGTAACAAGACAGATGCCCGTATAGACCCAGTGGCTACGGCCCGAGAGCAGGTGCAACGCGGCAGACGCTTCTTCGATATATTCCGCCTTGCCGACGATACGGCGGCCAACGGCCACGACCGTATCGGAACCCAGAACATAGGCTCCCTTCCAGGCAAGCTCGCCCTTCACAGCCTTATGGGCCGCCTCTGCCTTTGCCAAGGACAGGCGGCGGCACAGCGTGCGAGGATGCTCCAGCCGGGCTGGCGTCTCGTCGATATCCATCGGCATAAGCCGTGCGGGCTCGATGCCAACCTGATTCAACAGTTCAAGACGGCGTGGCGACCCGGAAGCCAGAATCAGCTTTTGTTTTGCGTCTGTCATGCTCTGCCAGTCGTCCGATCTGCCGGGCGATTACTTGAAACGATAGGTGATGCGACCCTTGGTCAGGTCGTAAGGCGTCATTTCGACAAGCACCTTGTCGCCCGCCAGAACGCGGATACGGTTCTTGCGCATGCGGCCGGCAGTGTGTGCGATGATTTCGTGTTCGTTTTCCAGCTTCACGCGGAAAGTCGCGTTCGGCAAAAGTTCGGTAACGACGCCCGGAAACTCGAGGACTTCTTCTTTTGTCATATAGGGTTTTTCTTCCTGTTGATAATGCCGGACTGAACAGTCCGGGAAAATTGCGCGGAAACTACACAATCGCCGCACATTTGTGAACCTAAATTGTCAATCGTTTTAAAGTGTCTCGGAAAACGGCCTTGCGCGTTGCGGCAGGCGCTCCGAAATCAGCTTCGTCAGGTGTTCACGCACCTCACGATAGGCTTCGAGAATATGCTCTCTCGTGCCTGTCGCCACCGTTGGATCCATGGTCGGCCAGTAGACGACATCGAGAGCATTGGACCGTGTCAGCTCAAGCGCGGCATGATGCGCCTCGGGTGTGAGCGTGATGATGAGATCGAAGAAGTCGTCTTCTATCTCTTCCAGCGTTCTTGGCTTGTGTTTTCCAAGCGTCAGCCCCGCCTCGTCCAGCACGGCATCCACGAAAGGATCACGCTCGCCCGCACGCACGCCTGCCGACTGAATATAGATACCGGGAGCAACGAGTTGTTTGGCAATGACTTCCGCCATGGGTGAGCGGATGGAATTCATGCCACACATGAACAATATGGCGCGCGGTGCCTTTTCTTTCAAGTCGACAACCGCCGGGTCCTGCATGTCTAACCCCGCCAATACAGCACACAGACAAGGGTAAACAGCCGCCGCGCCGTATCGAAATCCACCTTTATCTTGCCGGACAGCCGGTCCATCAGCGTTTGCGAACCATCATTGTGGATGCCGCGCCGGCCCATGTCGATGGCTTCGATCTGGCTTGGTGTAGAAGAGCGGATCGCCTCGTAATAGCTTTCGCAGATCAGGAAGTAGTCCTTGATGATGCGGCGAAACGGCGTGAGCGACAGGATGTGGGTTGCCACAGCCTCATCACCCTCGGTCTTGATCGTGAAGACCAGCTTGGTCTCGACCAGCGAGATATTGAGCTTGTAAGGCCCACCGGCATGGCCAACCGGCTCAAAACTGTTTTCTTCGATAAGGTCGAAAATGGCAACGGCGCGTTCATGCTCCACGTCAGGCGTGGACCGGCCGATGCTCGCGTCCAGAACCACATCGCAAAGCCTGAAGACGTCTGGCCCCATCCCTCACCCTTCCAGATTGAGACGAATGGCGACGGAACGCGCATGCGCATCCAGCCCTTCGGAATGGGCAAGCGTGATCGCAGCCGGCGCCAGCTGGCGCAATTGCTCCGGCCCGAGCCGCAGGATCGAGGTGCGCTTGACGAAATCCAGAACGGAAAGACCCGACGAGAAACGCGCCGAGCGCGCCGTCGGCAGAACGTGGTTGGAGCCGCCGACATAATCACCGATTACTTCAGGCGTATGGCGACCGACGAAAATCGCCCCCGCATTGCGAACGCCTGCCATCAGCGCATCGGGATTATCGACAGCCAGTTCCAGATGTTCGGCTGCGATGCGATTGGCAAGCGGGATGGATGCTGCGAGATCATCGACCAAAATAATCGCGCCGAAGTCGCGCCAGCTGGCTGTTGCCGTCTGTGAGCGGGACAGCAGCTTCAGCTGCCGTTCCACGGCCTCTTCCACCGCTTTGCCGAGTTCAGCATCATCGGTGATCAGGATGGATTGGGCACCCTCGTCATGCTCGGCCTGCGCCAGAAGGTCGGCGGCCAGCCATTCGGGATTGTTGTTCTTGTCCGCAATAACAAGCACTTCCGATGGCCCAGCAATCATGTCGATGCCGACGGTGCCGAAGACATGGCGCTTGGCCGCCGCCACAAACGCATTGCCCGGGCCGACGATCTTGGCAACAGGCGCAATGATCTGCGTGCCATAGGCCAGTGCAGCCACAGCCTGCGCACCGCCGATGCGGTAGATTTCCTCGACGCCCGCAATCCGCGCTGCCGCAAGCACCGCCGGGTTGATGGTGCCGCCATTGGCCGGAACGACCATGACGATACGCTCGACACCCGCCACCTTGGCCGGAACAGCATTCATCAGCACCGAGCTAGGATAACTTGCGGTACCGCCGGGAACATAAAGACCGACCGCTTCGATGGCCGTCCAGCGAGAGCCGAGACCGACGCCGATATCGTCTTCGTAGATGTCGTCCTTCGGCATCTGCCGGGCGTGGTGTTTTTCAATACGTTTGGCTGCGAGCTTCAGTGCATCCAGAACGGCAGCATCGACCTGCGCAATCGCCGCATCGATTTCTTCTGCAGTTACGCGCATGGAGGTTTTGGAGAAATCCAGCTTATCGAACTTCAGAGAATAATGAGCCAGCGCCTCATCGCCACGTTTGCGGACATCATCGATGATGTCGCGAACGACGATATTGACGTCTTCGGATACTTCTCTCTTTGTCGTCAGGAATGCTGCAAACGCCTGTTCGAAATCAGCAGACCCCTGCTCCAGCCAGATTGCCACGTCACTTACCCTCTTGAGGCCCCGTCCGTTGACGGAGCGAAATGCTATGCCTGCACGTTTTGGCGTGCGCTATAAGGGTATGTGGCATAAATTAAAACAGGCGGGCAAGGCAATTCCCTGTCCACCCGTCCGTCTTTATAAGATCAGTCTTCCGGGTGCTGCGGTTTGGATGCCGTTTCCCAGCCGCCGCTGACATCGGTCAGTTGCGCTTCGATACATTCGACATCAAGCGCAATGGCACCGCCGCCGGACAGGACCAGTTCCACCGTTCCCTCCGGGCCTTCGCCGTTTTGCGTGAAGCGAACGGCAAGCAGGGACAGAACCTGCTCCTTGTTATCGCGGCTAAAGCCATGCGACCGGGCATTTCCGACGCGCTTCAGTGCAAACACGCTGCGGCATCTCTCGGGTGACTGGCCCTTCTTGCTGCCATTTTCCCAGACGAAGCGGTTGGCAGACAGCAGGAACTGGCCGGACTTGTGATCGAAGGACGCGTCTTTCAGTTTGAAGACGCTGTCCTGCATATGGGTTGAAATGACAGAGAGGTCTTCTCCGTCAAGCGCCATCAATTTAAGGCCGCTCATCGTGTCTATGTCCTCATTTCGCGGACAAGGCCGCTTATTCCAATTGATGACTTGGAGATAGGCAGTCGAAGCCCGCTCTACAACCGGCGAGCTCAGAGTCCGCATGAAAACTTCGGACGGGTCGATCCGCCGAGTTCCCAAACGGACTCCTAGATGAGCGATATGTATTAGTCGCTGACGCGCTCGACCTGCGCACCGCAACGGTTTAGCTTTTCTTCCAGACGCTCAAAGCCGCGATCGAGGTGGTAAACGCGCGAAACCATGGTCTCACCTTCCGCCACAAGACCGGCAATGACCAGCGACACGGAGGCGCGCAGATCCGTTGCCATGACCGGCGCACCCTTGAGGCGGGACACGCCTTCGATACGGGCCATCTGTCCGGAAAGCGAAATCTTGGCTCCAAGACGCGCCAGTTCCTGAACGTGCATGAAACGGTTTTCGAAGATCGTTTCGGTGATGTGCGACACACCCTGTGCCCTTGTCATCAGTGCCATGAACTGCGCCTGAAGGTCGGTCGGGAAGCCGGGGAATGGTTCGGTCACGACATCCACGGGATGGATACCGTTGCCATTGCGCACGACGCGCAGGCCGGTCTCGGTTTCGGTGATGGTGGCACCGGCAAGCTTCAGCGTCTCCAGCGCGTTGTCCAGGAGCGAAGCGTTCGTGCCTTCCAGCAGCACATCGCCACCCGTCATGGCAACCGCCATGGCGTAAGTGCCGGTTTCGATACGGTCAGGCAGAACGCGATGGCGTGCGCCAGACAGAGAGGTTACGCCTTCGATGGTGATGGTGGAAGTGCCAGCACCTTCGATCTTGGCGCCCATTGCGGTCAGGCACTGTGCAAGGTCAACCACTTCAGGCTCACGCGCTGCATTGTGAATGACCGTCGTGCCACGTGCCAGCGATGCTGCCATCAGCATGACATGCGTTGCACCGACCGAGACTTTCGGGAAGGTGTAAGTCGCGCCGATCAGGCCACCGGATGGCGCTGTCGCATTGATGTAACCGCCGTCGATTTCCATGTTGGCGCCAAGCGCTTCCAGTCCCTCGATGAAGAGATCGACCGGGCGCGTGCCGATGGCGCAACCGCCCGGCAGCGAAACGCGAGCCTGGCCGTTACGGGCCAGAAGCGGGCCAATAACCCAGAAGCTTGCGCGCATTTTGGAAACGAGTTCGTAAGGTGCCGTCGTATCGACAATGGTGCGGCAGGTGAAATGCACCGTGCGGGAATAGCTTTCGCCCTGGCTTTCGCGGCGACCATTGACGGAGATATCGACGCCATGGTTGCCCAGAATGCGGATCAGCTGTTCGACGTCTGCCAGATGCGGCACGTTTTCCAGTGTCAGCGTATCGCTGGTCAGCAGCGACGCGATCATCAACGGCAAAGCCGCGTTCTTTGCGCCTGAAATGGGAATGATACCGTTGAGTTCGTTACCGCCGGTTATTCTGATGCGATCCATACGTCCCTACGGGCTTTGCGCCCGCCTTTCCTGATGCCGTGCGAAGCACTGCCTGTTCGGCTTTTACGGTCGGTGATGACCGTCAAAATCGCCGAAAAAACAATCTTGCCGCATAATCCGTTAAATTATGCAGTAGATGAAACGCCGCGCTATTTCAATTTTCCGCTGAATGTTTCTTGTCAGCACGATTCGTCCGTTTTTGCGGCAGGCAAACCGATTGTTTCGTCAGCTTCACCGGCACGTCGCGCACGGGCCTGCTGCTTGCGACGGGCAAGGTTCTCGCGCAGCTTTTTGGCCGCCCGCGCCTTGCGCTCGGCCTCCTGCCGTTTGGCCCTGTCGCCCGGGCCGTTCTGGCCGGAAGCAGAGGCCGCTTTATCCGCTAAATTATCGTGATGATCGTCCATGCGCGCAGCAATAGCCGAATTTCGGCCTTTTCAACAGCCCCCGCCGATTTTTGCACCGTGTAATCAAGAAGTCTGAATTTGCGGCTTGCGCTCATCAAAAACCTATGGCAATAGGCGCCCACTTGATGTCGAGCAGATGCTTCGGCACCGGATGCTGCGGTAGCTCAGTGGTAGAGCACTCCCTTGGTAAGGGAGAGGTCGAGAGTTCAATCCTCTTTCGCAGCACCATTCGTAAAAGCCCCGAAATACAGACCATATAGCGCCTTTTAGATACGCTGAGGCTTCAAGCGCACGAAGTTCATCCATACTTTCGTTGAGAATCGCGCAAGCAAAAATCAGCGACTCACTCGTCGCTTCACATCATTCTTGCTTTAAAATCCGGATTGGACGCGGGAAAATACCATATTCGTGAACATCCCGATCTGGGAGCCGACGAAAGGTGCGGACAGGCCGACTGCGACCATGACGGCGATGATCTTGGGCACGAATGTCAGGGTTGCTTCCTGAACCTGCGTGAGCGCCTGAATGAGGCCGATGATGATGCCGACTGCCATGGCAGCAGACACCGCTGGACCCGCTGAAATCAGCACGGTCCAGATGGCACTTCGCATAATGTCGAGAGCGTCGGCCTCGTTCATCTCAGTCCGCTCGATCTAACCGGCGTCACGAAGCCGAGTTGAGGAAGTCAAATAGTCAGTGACGCCGTTTCCGTCTGCAAAGAACGGTATATGATTCGAGATCGACCGTTAAGAGTCTGTTTGGAAACTCGGTGCGGAGAGCCGGCTGATGCGACCCGTCCGACGTTTCCAAACAGGCTTTATGCAGCGGTCTGCGAGATTTTGATGCCCTGACCGATGGCAATCGACGCGCCTGCCGCGGTAGTCGCGGTCAACCCCTCGGAGGTCACTTCCACGGACGTGATGACGCCGGATGTCTTTCCGTCTGCACTCGTAATCGTCTTACCGATATAGGATGACGCATTGGAGAGCGAGGAAGCCGAGATCAGGCTTTCAAGATTGGTGTTGGTCTTGATCGTCTGTTCGACCTGCGAGAAGGTCGCCAACTGCGCGACCTGTTCGCTGGCATCCATCGGGTCGGTCGGATCCTGGTTCTTCATCTGCGCGATCAACAGCTGCAGGAAGTTATCGTAATCCAGCGAGGCCTTGTTCGCATCGGTCTTGGACGTCGACGTCGTGGAGGTCGTCGCTGCGGTGGATGTGGTACCTGTAACTGCGTCTACCATGGTGCGATTTCCCGTCTCAGTTCGTTCACCACCGCAGGGGTGATTTCATGACTGTTGAGAATAGCCTCTTCCTTTGCATAGAGACCGCGAATGGTCTTCAGCGCATCGAATGGGCGACCGGACGATACCGTTGCGTCGATCCGCTTCAGCTCGGAACGAATTTCCTCGTTCTTGAACGTGGTCAGCAGCATGGTGATCGACTTGCGGAACAGGGAAAGCGACTGTTCCTTGCCTTCCGGGTTGATCAGCATCATCTGGACGATGAAATACAGCTGTCTCAAAGGTGTGGTCGTGTCTTCGAGCTGAAGCACATGGTTTTCAAGAAGGAATGTCACATCATTGAGAAATTCCAGAGATACTTTCCTGTCAACGCGCAACACAGCGCCGTTGATGAAGATTTTTTCTCCAGACTTCAAAGAGATCCGCAGCGTACTTTTCATTTTAATCCATCCTTGATGATGGTTGTAACGTCGATAATGCCCTGATAATTCTTCGATTTACGTTTGCGTATCTGCTCGCACTCTCTAAGAATCCAGATAGCGATGGATATCAGGTTGGCTTTTAGTTCAACAGGCAACTCGTTTTCGGGCTGCTTGAGATCGTCAATGAGTCTGGTCCAAACGCGTCGTGTGTAAAAAATTGCCTCGATGCCGTCCTTGCCGTAGCTGTCGTTGTCCTTGGCCACTGCGAGAAGTTCAATCGATCTCTGTAGAACCTGTCTTTCCCTATCGCGGGCGATATTGGGGTCATCCTCCATTATCTCCGCATATGAAAACTGGAACATTCATCTTTCCTTCATGGTCTTAACTGCCACCCGTCATAGGCGTTTCTGTATTCCCTAGAGATAGTTAACCAGGCTCAGGCCCTGTATCTTGGATGTGATGCTGTAGGACGTCTCGACCTGGTTGAGCAGCGTGGTCAGACGTGTGGAGGCCTCATAGGTATCGACGCCAATCAGATTGGTCAGCTGTGTGTCGATGATCGTCTTTTGAGAACTCATATAGGTATTCGCCTTTTCCACGCGTTCCTGGGACAGGCCAATTTTTGCACGCTCGGTATCGATGCCGGAGATCGCAGATCCCGCAAGGCTGGTGGTCGTGTCATTGACGACGGCTAGGGCACTCGAACTCAATCCAGAGTTTACCATCTGCGACGATATCACACTCGCCATGACAAGGCTTTTGAAACCATCCGAATTGGCAGTCGTGGATGTAGATACGGTTTCCGAAGTACTAATGCGACTGCTCATGGTTGTCTCAGAGGCACCCGTCCACTGCGACCAGTCGAAGCTGTCCTGATAATCGGACAGGAACGTTTTCATGTCTTCCGCAGTGGCGGAAGAAGGGTCTGGAAAGGCCGCCGTGAAAGCCTCGTTGAAGTCGTCGGTCACTTGAGTAATGAAGTCGTCACCCAGCGTCTGGACATCAGTGTTGATACCGGAAAAGAGGAATTCGCCGTTTACCGAGGTGTTCGCGTAGCTGACGAAATTTTCCAGCGTGGACTTGGCTGTCGTCTGGGCGACGGCAAGGCTGCTGGTATCCGTGTTGCCGCTGAGCGCGATCACAGAGTTCAGAAGTGTCTGCGCGGAAGACGACATGTTTTCCATGGCAAGCTGTGACGCATCCATGCGCTGTTCGGCGACGGCGTTTGCGTCGATAATCGACTGCAGGCGACCGCTTTCGCGCGTGTAATCCATGCTTGTTGATGTCCGCGTGCCAAGCTCCAGACCGACGTCGGAATAAGTGCCCGTCACGGCTTCCTTCTGAAGCTTGGTGATTTCCGTCTGCGCATTCGAGACGGTCAACTGCATGGCCGTGCTGATGGAAAGAGATGAAATAGCTGTGGTCTTCATATCAGTTCGCGGCCTCCATCAGCGTCTTCAACAGCTCGTCGATGGTCGACATCAGTTTTGCTGCTGCTTTGTAGGATTGCTCGATATCCAGCATCTGGATCAGTTCTTCGTCCAGGTTGACGCCGGTCGAATTGGAATAGCTTTCCTTCGCCTTGGTCAGCATGGCAGATGTGCTTTCCGCAGCCGTCGTCGCATTGCTGCGATACTCTTCGGCCCAACCGGCGGAGTCCGTGGCAAAGCTCAGCAATGTCACATTGGTGGAAATCCCTGCATTGGGATCGAATTCGATCTGCGTGTTGAGTGCTGCCGCGTATTTGTAGAGAAGATCGGAATAGCCGGTCGAACCATCGGTGTTCGGCGAGTCACCCGCAATGCTGCCATCACGAAGCTTTACCGGAGATGCCTTGGCGTCAGCCGATACCGTGATCAGGCCTGCCAGACCTGAAACGAGTTCCGGGGTCTCAAAATCGACTTCAGAACCATCTGACGTCGTGAACAGTCCGGCGATTGCGTTGCCGCCAGTATCCGTCTCGGCAAAGGCACCCATCAAGCCACGGGCGATTTCATCCAGTTGCGACTGGTAGTTGGGGTAGACTTGGTCGCGCAGCTGCAAAAGTGCTGGCAGGCTGCCCTTCGCGTTGGTGTTGCTGCCCTCGCCTGATTTTACAGCGACACCATCGATGTAAATGCTGCTGCCTGTCGCATTGGCATCATAAGCAGCCATCGAGTCGAACGACACGGTTCTGGCACTCGTCTCGAACAGTGTCGTACCATCGCTGGTGTAGAGCACCATATCGTTGTTCGACCGGACAGAGGTCGATACGCCGACAATCTCGGAAATCTGCTTGAGAAGACCTTCGCGCTGGTCGAGCGCATTGTTTGGGTCGCCACCTGAGGATGTTGCCAGCTTGACGGCGTTGTTTGCCGTCTCAAAATCCGACAGAAGCTGGTTGAGCTTGGAAACAGTGGTCGCAATTTCCGTATCGGCATCTGCTCTCAGTGCCTGAACGGATTGTGTCGATGTGTTCAGCGCATTGGCAACATCGGCCGACGCACTGACGACAGCTGAGGCAAGCGTTACGTCGCTTGGTGAAGCCGCATAGGTCTGCAAAGCATTTTGCAAAGTGGAGAGATAGGTGGCAGGTGCCGCCGTATATTCCTCACCGCCCAAAACGACACTGAGAGAATTCATACCGTCGAGAAACTTCTGCTTGCCAGCATCGTCAGACGTGGCGGCCAGAGTCTGCTTCAAAAGCGCGGCATCTTCTGTCCGCTCGATCTTCACAATGGTCGCACCGGTGGACGCATTCGTGGTGGTGATCGCAGTCCGGCGATTGTAATCCGCAGAGCTGGCATTCGATATATTGTTCGAAACGACGCCACTCTGAACAGCATTATTGCTCAGAGTTGCTTTTGTCGTATTAAGCGCCGAAGCAAGCGACATTCACCCGTCCTCTATAACGTTATCGTACCAGATTGATGAGAGTTTCCATCAGATCGGAACCGGTCTGGAAGACCTTTGAGTTTGCGGTGTAGCTACGCTGCGCCTGGATCATCTCGGTCAGCTCGGTCGCGGTATCCACGTTGGAAGATTCGAGCTGTTTTGAATTGATTGTGCCAAAACCGGACGTGCCCGCGAAGCCCAGAGTAACAACACCCGATTCCGCACTGGTCTGGAATACATTGCCTGAGAGTACCGTCAGATTGTCGGGACTTGCGACATCAGCCAGTGGAATCTGGTAGAGCGCGCGAGCAGCGGACTTCGCATAGTTGGCATAAACAGTGCCATCGGCCGACACGGAAACGGACTGCACTGCTTCCGCCGGATTTCCGTTGATGTTACCGCCGTCACCTGTTGATTTACCTGACAGCTGCGTCATGGCGCTAAGGTCAATGGTAATACTCAGGTCGTTATTCGGGTCGTCGATGGTGATCGTTTCGGGATCAGTGAGTGTACCGATATCATAGTTCATTGTCTCAGGACCGGAGACTGGGCCTTCGGAATACGGGAACCCGCCATTCGTCGATTTTGAAGCGTCATAGACGGTGACTTCCCATGCGTCCTCATCTGTCTTGGCGAAGTAGAAATCATACTTCACCGTCTCGCCATAAGCATTGTAGCCCGTCATCGAGGTTTTCAGAATGCCACTTTTTTCAAGGTCAAGGGTGGAAGGATTCTCGCTTGGCAGAACGTCCGCGATCTCAGCAGATTTGTTGAGGTTACCCTCCAATGAGCCCAAAGTGGAAGCAGTGGCCGTTAGACCGTTTGCCCCAATATTAACCGGCACCAGACCGTCATAGCTGTTGACGACAGTTGTCGGCGTTGTTCCATTGTTCTGGTAGCCAAGAAGCGTGAAGCCTGCATCATTGACAAGATTGCCATTGTCATCTGCTGTGAAAGAGCCGGCACGCGTCAGGAAAATACTGCCCGATGCATCCTGAACAACGAAGAAGCCATCGCCATTGATGGCAAGGTCCGTCGGGGATTGCGTTGCGACAGTCGCACCAGCCTGAGAAATCGAATATTTGACCTTGGTATCGACGCCACCGGAGTTGTAGTTGCCGCCGCCGCCGCCAGAATTTAGAACAAGGGAAGAAAACGCGGTCGATGCGCTTTTGTAACCAGTCGTGCTGGCATTAGCGATGTTGTCGCCGACAGTGCCCAGCTTGTTGGACTGGGCATTCATGCCGGATACGGCTGTTTTCATCGTTCCAAAAAGGCTCATTTCGAATCCTCTGTTCTCATCTGTAGCGAAGTTAGGATGCAAGCCTTGCGTGAGGCTGTCTGCTTTTCTCTCCGATTGAAAAAACCGGTCAAAAAGAAAGTCTTGGGTGGAACCTTTCATCGATTCGCGAATTTAATCCGCAACCGATGGTGACGCCTAACTATCGATAGTTACACGATAAAACAAAAACGCCGTGGGCTGTTTGGACCCACGGCGCGTATCTTATGAAGCTTCGTTCTGTTTGCCAAAAATCGCTTCTGGATTTTCAGCTACACTCGCTCAGCTCCAGTCGATGCAGTAACCCAGAAACCGCTTCGAATCGATTGGGTCGAAACCGAGCTTCTTGCGCAGCTTCTTGCGCAGCTTGCTGATGTGGCTTTCGACGACGTTTTCTTCGACTTCTTCGTCGAAGATGCCGTAGATCGCGTTGAATATCTGCGCCTTGGACACGCGCCGACCGCGGTTTGCGATTAAGTATTCGAGGATACGGCGCTCACGGCGCGGCAATGGGAATACCTCGCCACTAACTTCCGGATCGCGTCCATCGGAGAAAACGCGGATCGGGCCCGCATCTGTAAAATTCGTGAGAACCGACAGGCGACGGCGAATTGCCGCTGCGCGTGCCAGTATCTCTCTTGGATGAACTGGCTTGCGGACGACATCGTCCACGCCACAGTCAAACAGGGCCAAGGTAGCGTCCAGGGAATGATGATCGCTAACTGCGATCACCGGTGCCTGAGAGCGATCCCGGATGGTGCGTGGCAACTCGTGAGTCGTGTCTGCCTGACCAATCAAAAACGCTTCGATTGCCGCAATATCGGAATCCGCCGCCGAGTGGACCCATTCGCCAAATTCTGCTGGATCAAATCCAGTCGAGGGAATTCCCTCTCGCCCAAAAAGGGCTGTGTACCCGTCCTTAACAAGCTTGCGCTCATCAACTACCACGATCATTCGTCCGCCTCCGAATCAGTGTAGCCAATCTACAAGCATGGGTGTACGAATCGCGGGAATCTCCCACAACTACGAAATAACACAGGCATTAATTAATAATTGATTAACCATATTGTCCCGATTTGATCTATATCTAGTATGACTTTTCAAATTTAGGGATATTTTTTCGGGGGAAAAGTGCGAGTCAAGCCACTTAGTTGTTGCAGAGTCGTTTTTGACCGAATCTCGCCGCATTTGTTTGAAGGTCGTCAGATAGGCGATTTATAAAACTCTAAGTTGCCGCGCCGGCACAGAAGGTTCGCGCATTGGCAGTCCATTTCCCATAACCCGTGGCAATCAGGTTACTAATGACCCGGCACACATATCGTTGTTGCGCGGGGTCGTTATTGGGTCCGGCATGGTATCTGGCTACCGCCATCGTCCATGTGTCGTGCCGGTCATGGAGCCTTTTGAGGAACTGCGCGGCATAGGCGACGTTCTTCGCGGGGTCGAACATATCAGCAACGGAAGCGAATTCGGCGCCGTGAAAATAGACGTTGATCTGCATGCAACCGATGTCGATCAGCTTCGCGCCGCCACGCCGGGCATCATCAACCATCCTGTAGGCCTCAGGCATGCTCTGCGGAAAATAGGCTTTGCCTTCGATGTTGATTGCATAGGGGCTCAAAGAGCCCTTGCGGCCCGTCTCCGTCAGACCGACCGAATAGAGAATACCTTCGGGTATTCCATATCGGCCAGCTGCTGCCTGTATCTGCCGCTCGCAGTCAACCGTTGCTGCGGGCTGGGAAGCCTCACAGGTAAAGGTGGTCAGGACGAGCGCTGGAATTGCGAGCAGGGGCTTCAGACGGTGAAGTGCTTTCATGGCTGATGGCTTCCTCTCTAACGCGCGTTCCAGACTGTCTGTTGAACTGTTCCTGGGGCTTTTCTTCATGGCCGCGTTGGCCTTGTTGTGTGCTCTGCTGTCCAGGATCGGATGGTTGACGGTTGCCGGTGCTGCTATCCTGCCGTTCAGTGTTGCTTGCCAGCGTCACGGTAACCTGATCGACACTGAAACCCTGCGCTTTCAAGGCGTCCAGAATGCCGTTGCTGTCTTTTTGCAGCTCGCTATAGCCCTTCAGCGTGTGCGCGGTCAGCTGGACACTGAGGTCATCCCCCACCAGCTTAAGCGCCGCCGTTACGTGCCCCAGCTCCACCGGCGCCATCTGTATCTTCAGAACGTGAACGACCTGCCCGGTGCTGGCAATCATCGGAGAGTTACTGGTCTGGCCAGCCATTGTGGCGGCCCAATCCGGGTCTGCAGCCATGGCGCTGGTAATCGCCGTCGTATTGGTAGGTGCCGCAAGACCGACAAATCGTCTGCTTTCCACGACCTGCACAACATCGGCAACATCACCGGTGGCCGTTGTCACATCAAGCTTCTTCGATCCATCTTCCTGTGTGGCGATGTGAAGATCGACGGACGGCACGTCCTGCTTCTGCAATCTGACGACAGTGGCTGTTGTATCAGCACTTCCGGCGAGAGCGTCTTCACCAAGAGCTGCTCCCGATATTGCTTCCAGAGCCGAACCCTCGGTTCCCTTGGCCTGCGGCGCATTCTGCGCAACAGGTTGAGCAACCGGCATTGCAGTCGATGCAAGCAAGGACAGCAAATCCATGTTTTCATTGGCAGCAGCAACCGGTGTAGCATCGACGTCGGTCGCCTCGTCACCGCCCTCATCTGTCGTCTCATCCGTCGCAGAAGAGCCAGCCAGCTTGCTCAACGCCGTCACGAGCTTTGCCAGATCGCTGACTTCAGGGAGCGTCTCATTCTCAGCTAGCGCATCGAAAGGATTGCCAAGATTGGTCGGCATCACCTGCGGAACCTTCACGTCCATGACCGGGCTTGTCCCATCCACCGGGAGCGTCACCGTTGTTTCGCTCAGAGACTGTGTGACGGGTGTGGCGGCTGGCTCCAGAAAGAGCGTGTTGGGCGCGGCAGGCTTGCTGACGACGGTTTGTGTCTGATCGACCGGCGCTGCTGTACCGCTTTGCGCAGCGGGTGCGGCTTTTTGATCAGCACTAGAATTTGCGGAAGCGCTAGTGGAGGAGCCCTGTTTGGAGGAGCCGCCTTTGTCGAGCGAACTCATGGTGTCGGAAAAGCCCGATCCCCCACGCTTCGATCCATTATCCCTATCCTGCCGCGTCGCCTGGCTGGCGACTTCGGTTTTACTCGGAACAATCGTTGCTAAGACATTCATCCTACTTCTCCTCCTGCTCCAACAAAGAATCTATCTCGTTCAAACGAGCCCGGCTCTTGTCGAAAAATTCCTTCAATGGCGCTCCGGCAACGGCTTGGCCTGTCTGTTCCTGCATCTTCGTGTCTTCGTTACTCGCCTGCACAACAGCCGCACTTTCGCCCGTCGGGTTTTCACCCGGCCGCCCGGAAGGGTTTTCGGCAGTCGGTACTCTCACGATCTGTTCGGCAATTGCTTTTGCAGCGTCGCGCAAAGCCAGATCACGTTCGGACAGTTCATCATTCGGTATGCTTGCCAGTAGCTCGCTGGCAGTGTGGACGCCCTCGCTTGGAACGCTGGCCAGCCCGGAATAGAGTTTCGACAGAGGGGCACGCGATATATCGCCGGTTTCCGATGTCAGCAGGGTCGCCTGCTCCGTTGCAAAACGCGCAAGCTCGCTCTGCCCGCGCAAGGACGCTTGTCGCGCAATGCGCAGATAGATTTCCTCAGCGCGCGCCGGGTCCATCAACTGGGTGATCTCTTCGATCTTTTCCTTCGGAACCGTTGCGAAGCCTTCAACTGCGAAATTCACGAACAGATCCGCAAACTGAGACGCATAGGGCGAATGCAGAAAGCGAACTGCGTATTTGCGGATATAACTCAGCGCCTTGTCATGATCCTTGGCCTGGATCATCGCGATGATCGACCGCCTTAGCGCCGCCTCTTCTATGATGGTGCCCGGGGCGGTTAAGCGTGCATCGTCAAAAAAGGCCAGTGATGCGACCGGATCTCGGTTGACGGTGATATTGCCCGCAATCAGCATAAGATAGGGACCAAGCACGCCCTTGCGATATTCCGGAAGAATATCGGTCAGGATCTTTTCGACCTGGCTGCCGCGTCCGTTCAAGTACTTTTGCAGGATGTTGGTGATGCGGGTATCGAAATGGCCCTGCACATCCCTCGCCACGAGATAATCCAGCGTTTGCGGGTTACCGCCGCTCATGATGTACGCGAGTGCTGCATCGGCATTGCGCGAATCTTCGAAAATCGCTGCATCGGCTGTTCGCAGGGTCGAGTCGATCGTCTCTAGAAGATATTTCTGCATCTCCCGCGCGGAGTGATCCCCCATGACCACCGAGTCCTGGACGAACTGGAGGGACCGCAGGATCTTGGCTGGCGGCAAATCGCTCTGGGCGTATCCGTAACTGGTGCTGGCCAGCCACGGAATACCCAGAAACAAGACAGCAATGCGAGTCGATCTCATCATCCGCTGCCTCAACTATCCTCTAGCAATATTTCGATACGGCGGTTTGCCCCGTTCAGCGGGTCATCCGTGCTTTGCAAACGGCGGTCGGCAAAGCCTGACAGCTGCTTGATGCGCGTTTCATCGAGACCACCGCGTGACAGCATGTAATAGGCGGCGTGAGCGCGATCCATCGACAGCGTCCAGTTGTCTTTGCCGCCGCTGCTGTAAGGCCGTGCATCCGTATGACCACGAATGACGACTGCGCCTTTTTGCTTGCTCAGAACTTCACCGATTTTTTCCATCGCCATCACGAGGTCTCTCTGCGGCACCGCAGAGCCCACGTCGAACATGGCCGTATTGGATTTTTCCGAAATGGTGATCAGCGTGCCACCTTCAGCTGGCGTCACGACGATGCCTTCTGCGAGCTTGCCAGCTACACCGGAAACCTGTTGGGCAATCTCTTCCCGCAGTTCCTCGGTTGTCTTGTCTTCTTTCTGCGCCGTGTCCACTGCCGTCTTCGCAGACGCATCCGCTTTGGCGGTTTTCGTCTGGTTTTGCTTCGGCGGCAAATCGCCTATCTCATCGATAGAGCCGGAAGGAAGGTTCTTCGAATTGGCATTGGCGATCTGGGTCGGCGTGGACGGCTCGCTGTCACTGATGACGCTTGCCGTATCCTGCGCCACGGTTTTGGCTTTCGGATCTGTCTTCTTCTGCGGCTTTTCAGGCAAAGCCGTGTCCTGAATGGCGACGCCACCCTGGTCTGGGCGTACATCGATCTGCTTGCTCCAGAAATCCGGATCGAAGGGATCGCGGTACGCTTCACCGCCAGATGCACCAGTCGAAGGGCCGGATTGGCTTGCGCCGCCCTCCCCCTTGGAACTCACATTGGCCTGCTGGCCCACTTCCTGCGCAATTTCCGCAAGAACCGCATAGGGGTTTTCGAAGAATGCAGCTTCGGAATAGGCCGTCTTGTCGCCCGCTGACGACGTCATGTCTTCACCGCTGGCCGCGGCTGCCGCGTCCTGCGGCTTTTCGGATTTGGTGTCGGAGGTCTGCTGCGTCTGCTCGCCCTTCGCCGTTTTGGCAGGCTGCTTCATGCCCCGGTCAGCTGGCTTTTCATCCGTCAGTTTGATTGGATTGAAGTAGCTGGCAACGGATGCCTTCGTTTCCTCGTTTGAGGCATTGACCAGCCACATCACGAGGAAGAAGGCCATCATGGCGGTCATGAAGTCCGCATAGGCAATTTTCCAGGCGCCACCATGGGCTCCGTCATGGCCACCCTTCTGACGCTTGACGACAATGATTTCGTTTTTGCCGTGATGGTGATTTTCGCCTTCACTCATCCGCCAGACCTCTTACGCTCTGGAAAAACTCCGAAAGTCTTGTCATCAAAACCGAGTTATCCAATTGAACTTTAATATCAATATCTGCTGAAACTTCGTAATCGACCTGGTTGTCGACCGAGCCCAGATCCTCGCGAATGCGCGCCAGCAGGGCATCAGGTCCTGTGATTTTAATCGTGCCCGCAAATCCACCTTCGATTTCGCGAATGATCTGGGCCGAAAGATCGGAGGACGCGTTTGTGGCAAGGTCACGTTCCATGACCTTGGAGAAAAGACGGAAACAAGCGACCTCAACATTGCTGGCGATAGCCTGCTTCATCGAAATGACCGACGTGGCGAGGTGACTTGCAATCTCGTCTTCGTACCGCGTCCGCATTGCGGTCATTTCTTCGTCATGCAGCGCACGCAAGGCGTCTAATTCGCTCTCATGGGCTTTTTGCGCTGTTCGCGTGCCAGCCTCTTCGCCTTCCGCAAAGGACTTGCGTTTCTCTTCATCGAGATCAACGGTGATTTCAGGCGCGGCGGGCCAATTGTTCTCAAAGCTGGAAACAGGCATCTCCAGCTCGGGTACGACAGGCACTTCAGGCGGCACGAACTGGCTGAAGTCCTTGAGATATTTGCTCAGCGCTCCGCTCACAGACGCACCTCGCCCGACATCGCACTTGTCTTTTCTCTGGATAAGAAAGTCATGAAATAACCCGCAAGGCATTCAGATACGAGCAACAGAGCAACGCACTCTTCAACAGTGCGGAAACTCGGCAGCAATTCAGCCTCTTAAATTAGAGAGTCAAACTTGTGCGAGGATGAACCCCACCACAGATCACGCAAAGAGATTGGCGAGGGCCTTTTTATGGTTGTTGGCCATGGAGACAACCTGAACCGCCAGATCACGCTGGGTTTCGTAAGCCTTCAGCTTGGTCGATTCTTCTTCCATATCGGCATCGACCAAACGGCTAACGCTTTTATCAAGCGAATCCCGCAAAGAGGCGACGAAGGTCGATTGCTGATCGATGCGGTTCGACATGGTTCCCAGTGAGGACCCCAGAGAATTCAGCTTGTTCGACAACTGCCCGACGACATAAACCATGTCGTCCAATTCGTCCGGCGTCGTTGCACTGGAAACGGAAATCTCAGTGCCGGAAGCGCCTGTCGTCGATCCCGCATCGACAAGATAATAGTCCCGTGCGCCACCACCGGCGTCCGCATCACGGGCGCTGGCGTCTACAGCTGCGGTCAACAAACCGCGGCTGGCATCACTGGTATCAACGAGCGTCGTTTCTGCGGTGTTTACATCCAGATATTGTAGCTCGACCGACCCCTGCACACCCTTATGATACGCGTAGGGCACCGATTTTACGTCTGCGAGTTGCTCCGACGTATTATAAAGCCAGTTGTCGCCGGAGAAGCTCGCTGCCTGTGACACCGACTTGAGGTTCTCTTTCAAAGCGGAGATGGCGCTGTTGATCTGTCCCCGATCGGCGCCCGGTTCGTATGCTGTGGTCAACTGCGTCATGATCTGATCGACCACATTGATGAGCGAGGTCACCGCTTCATAAGCCGTATCGACCTTGGATACTCCCAGATCCAGCGCGTCACCCACGCTGGACAAGACGCTTCCATCCGATTTCAGATTGGTTGCTGTTGACCAATAGCCGGAATTATCCGCAGCCGACCCAATCTTATAACCTGAGGTCACGCGTTCCTGTGTTTTCTGAAGCGTATCGTTGCTGAACAAAAGCGTCTGAAGCGCACTCTGCACGGAGCCGGAGGAAATAATCTTGGTCATGATACCTACATCGGTCGGGGATTAAGAGGACATGCCAGATTATCTGGCGAAAGCCGCACTCTCATCATGAAGAGGCTTGGATACGAAGCGATAGGACCTTCGCATGGCTCAGGGTTAACGAAATGTAAATCCTGTGACAAGTCATATACCACCCCAAGCTATGCCGAAACTTGCGTGATTGCGTCTAGAGACCGACGCAGAAGCCATTTTATCGAAGCCGTTCAAAGACATAAAAAAACCGCGCCTCCTTTTCAGAGGGCGCGGCTTTGATGTGAAGCAGATGAAGCTTACTGCTGGAAGAGCGACATGATGTTCTGTGCGCTGGAGTTCGCAATCGACAGCGACTGGATCGCCAGCTGTTGCTGCGTCTGGAGTGCAGAGAGCTTGGCCGATTCCTCTTCCATGTCGGCGTCTACCAGACGGCTGACACCCGATTCCATCGCATCCGAAAGCTTTGCAGAATAAGCGTCCTGCAGATCGATACGGGTCTGAAGCGCGCCGATAGCCGCAGCAGAGTCCGTCAGGCTGCTCATTGCAGTTTCGACCGTCGTCATGAATGCATCGATATCGCCTTGGGTAGACATGCTGTTCAGCGCAACGCTCATGACGCTACCGAGAATGCCGCCCTCACCGACGCCATCGACGTTGATCGTGGAGAACATGGCGTAAGAGCCGATGTTGAATTTTGCAGTCGTGACGCTGACGCCACCGCTGGAGTTACGGATGAAGCCGTCCACAACGCTCGCCTGTGTTGAGTCGCCAAGGACCATCCAGTTTTCGCCGGAGAACGAGGCGCCCTGTGCGATGGCGGAAAGCTGTTCCTGAAGCTTGCCGATTTCAAGCTGGATCTGATCCTTGTCGGCAGATTCTTCACTTGCAGTGACGAGCTTTGCCTTGATTTCGTCGACGGCGCTGATAGCGCTTTCCATCGCCGCATAGGCCGTATCGACCTTGGCAGCGCCCACGCCCAGAGCGTCCGAGGCAGCGTTCAGCGCCTTATTGTCGGAGTTCATGGTGGTGGAGATGGACCAGTAGGCGACGTTATCCTTCGCCTGACCGACGCGGTAACCGGAAGAAACGCGGTCCTGCGTATTGGAGAGGTCCGTGTTGATCGAACGCAACGTCTGGAGGGCCGACATTGCAGAGGTGTTGGTCAAAATACTAGTCATCTTCAGGTCGCCCCTTTGGCAAATTCTTTAAGAAGAGACATTCCGGTCATGCCGGGAAACGCAGCAGGCAGCTTCATGCTTACCGACCTGATGGTTCGGTGCGCTGTTTCGATGACCACAGAAAACAGCTTTATGGTTAACAAAACTTTAATGGTAGGAAAGTTTTTACCTAAATGAAGGAAGTCTTAAGCCGCGCCAGCATCCTTAACGATGAATAACATATTGTTAAAAATAGATAATTTCCTAATTTTAAAAATTTAATTTTTCCAAAAAAAAAGCCGCGCAAAAAGCGCGGCTTTCCTATTAGAGCTAGGTCGATTAGCGGAAGAGAGTCATGATATTTTCGGACGAAGAGTTCGCGATCGACAGCGACTGGACCGCCAGCTGCTGCTGGGTCTGGAGCGCCGAAAGCTTTGCGGATTCTTCTTCCATGTCGGCATCGACCAGACGGCTAACGCCGGCTTCGATCGCGTCACTGAGCTTGCTGGAATATTCGTCCTGCATGTCGATACGGGTGGACAATGCGCCCAGAGCAGCAGCACCGATTGTCAGTGTGTCGAGAGCAGTTTCGACAGTCGTCATGAATGCGTCGATTTCGCCCTGTGTGGCAGCGCTTGACAACGAGATGGTCATAACGTCGGCAAGGATGCCGCCGCTGCCAACGCCGTCGGCGATGGAGTTGAACAGAGCGTAAGAACCAGCATTGAATGTAGCAGTCGTAACCTTGACGGTACCGTCCGAGTTACGGATGAAGCCATCGACAACAGTCGTCGAGGAAGCCACGTCACCCTGAATGGCCCAGTTTTCACCGTTGAACGAAGCGGCCTGACCGATTGCAGTCAGCTGCTCCTGAAGCTTGGTGATTTCAAGCTGAACCTGCTCTTTGTCAACGGATGTTTCGCTGGCAGTGGTCAGCTTCGCCTTGATTTCGTTGACGACATCGATCGCGCTGTCCATGGCGGCGTAAGCCGTATCAACCTTAGCTGCACCGACACCCAGAGCGTCTGTTGCCGCATTGAGCGCCTTGTTGTCGGAATTCATCGTCGTGGAAATCGACCAGTAGGCAACGTTATCAGCAGCTTTACCGACCTTTTCACCGGACGAAACGCGGTCCTGCGTCGTGGAAAGGTTTGAATTGATTGTGCGCAGAGTCTGCAGTGCAGACATAGCAGATGTGTTCGTGAGGATACTGGTCATAGTATTGATTGCCCCTTTGGCAAGTACAATTGAAGGGACATTCCGGTTTTACCGGTAAACGACAATCAGCCTCATGCCTGCCGAGCAATATAGTTACTTTTCGGCCGCCGTTTCGATAGACCGATCTAACCTCATTAAGGTTAAGAACTTCCAAATATTATATAAACAAACAGTTAATTTTAAAAAAAATTTAGCAATACTTTATTAACAAATAAAATACGAAAGGCCGGACCTTGCGGTCCGGCCAGTTTTTCGATGATGAAATTCGTATTAACGGAACAGCGTAAGGATGTTCTGCGAAGAGGAGTTCGCGATCGACAGCGACTGGACAGCGAGCTGCTGCTGGGTCTGGAGCGCCGAAAGCTTCGCAGATTCTTCTTCCATGTCAGCGTCAACCAGACGGCTAACACCGGCATCCATCGCGTCGCTCAGCTTGCTGGAGTATTCGTCCTGCAGATCGATACGGGTCGAGAGAGCACCGAGAGCAGCTGCGCCCTTTGTGAGTTCGCCCAAAGCGGTTTCAACTGTCGACAAGAAGCCGTCAATAGCTCCCTGCGTGGATGCGCTGCTCAGAGAAATGGTCATGACCGCGGCCAGAACGCCACCGGTGCCAACGCCACTTTCGATGCTGGAGAACATTGCGTAGGAACCAGCGTTGAAAGTTGCTGTCGTAACCTTGACGCTACCGTCCGAATTGCGAATGAAGCCATCGACAACAGTCGTCGTGGAGGAGTCGTCGGACTGAACAGCCCAGTTTTCACCGTTGAACGAAGCGGCCTGACCGATTGCAGTCAGCTGCTCCTGGAGCTTGGTGATTTCAAGCTGAACCTGGTCCTTGTCAACGGAAGTTTCGCTGGCAGTGGTCAGCTTAGCCTTAATTTCGTTGACGACGTCGATTGCGCTGTCCATGGCGGCATAAGCCGTATCGACCTTGGCTGCGCCGATCCCGAGTGCGTCCGTCGCTGCACCGAGTGCCTTGTTGTCGGACTTCATCGTCGTAGCGATAGACCAGTAAGCTGCACCATCGGAAGCGTCAGCAATTTTCAAACCTGTGGACACGCGGTCCTGGGTGTTGCTGAGGTTCGAATTCACGCTGCGCAGTGTCTGCAGTGCGTTGTTGGCGCTGGAGTTGAAGTTGATGCTAGACATAAGTTGCCCCTTTAAAAAACGCGGTACATGAGAGGGACATGCCGGGTTACAAGTACCGGCGCGAACGGTTCGGCATCATGCCACTCGGTTCCGGTTTTCTTTTTTGGACACCAAACCCGTCACGCAGAGACCAAAATGCGCGGCAAGCATTTCCAAGTTCTTAATTTCGCAGACCTCACGAAACCCTTCGATTTTAATGGTTAATGTTGCACAAACGGTTCAAACCGACGTTAACCCAATTGGCACAGCTGAGCGTGGATTAGACCTGTTTCATGCAAGGTTCGCAGCGTAACATCTGATCGAATTCTAAATAGCCAAAGATCCGATTCCCCTATGGGCCGCTGTCGATGATCGAGCTGGCAAGAGGATAGAACGGGACAAATGTTAAACGAAATCAGCTATTCCGTCGCATCGAAGCATTTCAAAACGGGCCGTTACACCGAAGCCCTCTCGACGCTGAACAAACTGCTCGATACCAAACGTGATGCACGCACCTATGCGCTGCTGGCAAAAACCTGCCTGCAAGTCGGTATGGTCGATCAGGCTGCCACATCCTACGAGCTTGCCTATCAGCAGGATGGAATGGATGCGGAAAGCTATCTCGTTGAAAGCATCAAGCTTTATTTCAATAGCGGGCAGAAGGACAAAGCTCTGGCGCTGTCCAACAAGCTGATCCACAGGTTCCATAAATATCCCGAGATCACCTATATCGTCGGCACGACATTGCTTGAGCGCGGAGAACCGAGGATCGCCCGGGCGCTGAAAAGCATCCTGATGAAAAGTGATAACATCGATCACGTCAAGCTCGGTGCACGTATCGCCATCACCACATGGGATTTGTTCGATCCGAAGGACATCGAGACGGCAAGACAGCTTCTGGCCAAATTGCCACGCCAGCAAGCGGTGCGCCTGATGTATCTCGTCTTCTGCCGCGAACACAGCAAGTTCGATGCCATTGAAAAACATCAGCCGATCATCGATGCCGCCATCGCCTCGGGAGAGACGGCTTTCCTTTCACTGGATGGCACCTTCTTTAACCTGCATTGGACCGGTGACGAGCATATCAACCAGCTTGCCCGCAGCAACACCCCGGTCTTCTCGCCTGAAATGAGCGTCAAGCGGCGGCAGATGCCGCACGAATGGGGCCAGAAGATACGGATCGGTTACCTCTCCTCCGACTTCTTCGACAAGCACGCGACCATGAAGCTGATCCGCCGGGTGCTGGAACTGCACGACCGCGACCGTTTCGATGTCACGCTGTTTTGCCACTCGGACCCGGACCTCATCCAGACGAACGAAGCCGACCGCGAATTGTGGGGCCATGTCGTTACCATCCGTGATATGACGAACGAAGAAGCCCTTGCCGAAATCAAGGCACGCGGCATCGACATTCTCGTCGATCTGAAGGGCCATACCGCCGGAAACCGCACAAAGATTCTCAATATGGGGGCAGCCCCCGTGCAGGTCGCTTGGATCGGCTTTCCAGGCTCCACGGTCAATGTCGATCTGGACTATGCTGTTGGCGACCATTACGTGCTGCCAGACAGTTCCAAGCCGCATTATTACGAAAAGTTCGCTCGCCTTCCGGAAACCTACCAGCCGAACGATCCCGTCAACCGTCCTTTGGCCAGGCAGATCAGCCGCGCAGAGGCGGGACTGCCGGAAGATGCCTTTGTTTTCGCGTCCTTCAACGCAAACCGCAAGATCACACCGAGAACTGTAGAACTGTGGTGCGAAATCCTGAAGCGCACGCCCAACAGCGTGATCTGGATTCTGCACAACAGTCAGGACAGCAAGACGCACATTCTCGCGAAATTCATCGCCATGGGCATTCCTGCCAAGCGTGTGTTCTTCATGGGCAAGCTGGAATTCAGCCTCCACCTCAACCGTATTACCGTTGCCGATCTCGGGCTCGATACCTTCCCGGTCAATGGCCACACGACGACATCGGAACAGCTTTGGTCAGGCCTGCCGGTGTTGACCGTCAAGGGCACGAACTTCGCATCGCGCGTGAGTGAAAGCCTTCTTCATGCTATCGGCACACCGGAACTTATTGCCGAGGACGAAGCGGCCTATGTCGAACAGGCCGTGTCCTACGCCCTTGATCCGGCACCGCTGAAAGAAATCCGCGCCCGTATCGACGCCAACCGGTTCACGATGCCGCTTTTCGACGCGGAACGTTTCTGCCGTCACCTGGAAGCTGCCTATGTCGCGATGATCGACAAGGCGAAGGCAGGCGAAGCGCCCGATCACATCGACGTACCGGCTCTTCCGCCGCGCACTGAGCCATTCGAAGTCCGATAAAAACTATGGGCTGGAAAACCATCGGTTCCCAGCCCATTCTCGGTATAAATTATCAGGCAGCGCCGCTCACAAAGCGGCGCTTTTTGCATTCTAATGGATGTAGCCCATGCGGATCGCTTTCGCGATGGCCTGAATGCGGTTGACGGAATCGAGCTTGATGGTGGCTGAACCGAGATAGGCGTTGACAGTATGAACCGACAGGCCGAGCTTTACCGCAATTTCTTCGCTGATACGGCCATCACCGGCCAGTTGCAGGCAGGCGACTTCGCGTTCGCTGAGTGACTCCGCGGGCGTGACGCGACGCTCATCCAGCGCGAGCAGATCCACCATGATTTCGGTGCATTTGATATGCTGTTCGAGAACCAGTTCATTATCCAGCAGCAGACTGCCACCGCAGAAGACTACATATCCGTTACCGATGGTGCCAAGGCGAACCGGCAGGGCCAGTCCTGCATAAGACAGGTCGTCATTGGCAAGCCTGAGCATGAGGGCGGGAACATCGGGAATGTCCGAAAAACCTGTGCCGCTCTCGCTCTTCCAGATCACCGGCAGCAGTGAACGTTCCAGATGATCCAGCAGGGGTTCACCCATGGCCTGAACCAGATGCGCGCTTTGGTCGCTGGCATTCATGCCCCAGTTTTCGAGCTCGCAAAACAGCTTGCGCTTGTTGGGAAAGCCCGATGCCACTGCCCGCAGGACGACAAAATTCTTGGCCCCAAGAATACGCTGCATGGCCACCAGCTTGGGAAAAAGATCGGAGCGGCTAGTCGAGGTGCCGCTACGCACAGGCGCGCTCTGTCCCAGGTTTGTCGCCTCAGAATCCTTGTAATAGCCCATCCGACGCACCTTCAAACGAGATTATTACGAACCGCATAGGCAATGGCCTCTGAGCGGGTCTTGGTTGCCGTCTTGCGCATGACGCTGGTGATGTAGTTGTTGATCGTGTTGCGGGAGATACCGAGGATGGTCGCCATCTCGTCACTGGTCTTGCCTTCCGCAATCCAGAAAAGGCATTCAAGCTCACGTTCTGTCAGGTCGATGTCGCGCTCCACGCGCGATTCCGCAACGATGCCGGAGCTTGCGAAATAACCCGTCAGCATGGCCGCTTCCCGCAAGCGGTCCTCCACGGGCACGCTGTCTTCAGCAAACAAAAGCAACAGCGAAAAGCGGACGCGACCGACACAGAAGGTCAACGCGCAATATTTGCGATCCAGACCATGGGCAACGACGGCATCGTCAGGCAGGAAGAGCATGCGCGGCTTCAAGAGCGCGAGACACTTTTCCATTTCGCTAACGCGGTTCTGATTGTTGGTGAGCTCAGCGCCCAGGCGTCGCACGAGGTCGAAAGGCCAATCGGAAGTGATGATGAAGTTGAGGCCCGCTTCCTGCAGAAGGTCTTCGCGAGCGAGAAGATAATGCGATGCGCCTGCAAAGGACGCAAGCATTTCCACGGCGGCTGTAACGTTGCCGTCTGAAGCCGCAACCGAGATATTTCGAATGAGTTGATCGCGAGGCAAGGACTTCACCGACCTATCAAACGGCGCAGCCGACAACCTGCGAACATCAACATCCACCTTCAATAGCCTACGCCCTCTTACTCTCCTTTCGGAGATCATTTAGCCGGGATGGAAATCATTTCCATTCAGAAACACAAACACGTACCCACGTTTCGCACCCCTGGTGACCGAATCATTATATTTTAGGAGACGATACGGGAAACGCCATAAGCAGTCGAAGGCAATCCCGCATTTTCATCTCTTTGTCATGCAACCGAAAGCATATTGATGTTCTCGGCCTCGCACAGAGTTGATTTCATTATTCCAACGTAAATTGTCGACTTGATGAACAAAGCGTAAATTACGTTTTAAAACAGAACATGTGCGCCTGCGCGATGCAAGAGATAAAACGGATAAAGGCCGGTTTGAGACCGGCCTTTTTGACTTATGCTGCTTTTTCGATAGCCCACTTGCGGAGGATTTTTGCAGCGCGCTCTTCGCTGATTTCCACCATGCGGGAGAGACGACGTTCCGGTCCTTCGCGCACCCGGCGATTGAAGTCGCCCTCGCCACTGTCTCCGGAGAGAAGGTCGTCGGTGCTGTCGAAGCCGAAGTCCGCACCGAACCCGTCCATGAGACCGCCACCACCGCCTGCGCCACCCAGCGCAGGAGAGAAGTCTGGCAATTCGAGACCGGCAGCATCCGCACCGAGCTCCGCAGTCGCGGCAGAACCGTTGGACATGGAGCGAACGATCGGACGCACACCCAGCCAGACCACGAGGAAGGCGACGGCAACGAAGGCGAGCGAGTTGATGATGCCTGCCGAGTTGCGGCTCAGCACTTCCGTCACGCCCGGGCCGGCCACAGCCTGATCGAGAAGCTGAGTTTCGAGGAAGTCCATCGCGGTAATCGTGACCACGTCGCCACGGGCGGTGGAGATACCGGCGGCGGAGGCCACGATCTTCTGCATCTCTGCCAGATAGGCATCGGTTTTGGCCTGATCGGCAGGTTCGCCGATCATCTTTGCAAGACGGCCCTTGTTGACAACCACGGCAATCGAAATCTTGTCGACGGTGTAACCATTGCGCACGGTCGCAGTCGTCTTCGAGTTGATTTCGTAGTTGGTCTGCTCTTCCTTCTTGGCGCTCTCATCCGAAGACTTCGGACCGCCGCCACCACCCTGTGGGGCAGCCTGCGGAACATTCTGCTCCACGGTCGCAGCCGTATCCGGCGTCGTTTCCTGAGACTTCTGATCTTCCTTGGTCGTGCGCACCGAGCGCTCGACACGTGATTCGGGATCGAAAACCGTTTCCTGAATCTGCTGGCTGTCAGTGTTCAGCTCTGCCGTAACGGTGGAGCGAAAGTTATCCATGCCAAGAAATGGCGCAAGCGCCTTGTCGATCTTGCCTTCGAGTTCCTGCTGAACGTTTTGCGATAGCGTCAGCGAGCGGTTCAGTGCACCGTTACCGACATCATCGCCGGAGGCCAGAAGCTGTCCGGTCGAATCAAGCAGGGTCACGTCATCGACCTCGAGACCGGGAACGGCGGAGGCGACGAGGTGACGAATGGACGAAGCGGCCTTGCGGCCTGCAGAGGTGCTAGCACGGATCATGACGGAGGCAGTGGGCTTCTGCTCTCCACGACGAAAATTGCCGACATCCGGCATGACGATGTGCACGCGGGCAGCGGCAACGCCGTCGATCTGCTGGATAGAGCGCCCGATTTCCCCTTCCAGGGCACGGACGCGGGTCACTTCCTGCATGAAGGATGTCAGTCCGAGCGAACCGACATTGTCGAAAAGCTCGTAGCCAGCATTGGTGCTGTCTGGAAGGCCCCGTTCTGCAAGCAGAAGCCGGGCCTTGCTTGTCATACCAACGGGTACCTGAAGGCTGGTCCCATCCGCACCGACCTGGAAGTCAACATTCGACTCGGCAAGAGCGATGCTGATCTTGTTCAGATCCATGGTTTCGAGGCCAACATAAAGTGTTTCGTAAGCAGGCTTGTTCACATAGAGCGCGGCAGCGAGAATGATTGCCATGGACAGAACGCCCACACCACCCAGCACCAAAAGCCGCGTCTGGCCCAGAGCCGCGAAATTTTTTAAAACCTGTGGGAATTGATTAAACAGATTCATTCTGTCCCGCACCGTCATTCAAAAAGAGTCGAGACCTTTTGGTCCCGATAGCAAATTAGACTGTGAAGCTTGCGCGAGCGTTTCCCGACTGGCTTTTCCAGCAAGGCCGCTCGCGCCATATCGTTAGGCGGCCATGTAGCGTGAGATGATCGATGCGACCTGGTCGGAGGTCAGGGAGCCCATATGCGTGTTCAACAGCGTATCGATCTGCTGGTTGGACAAGCTTTGAAGCGTATCGGTCGAAAGACCGGCGACCCCGGAGGAGCTTAGGGCGGCAATATCGGAGGTGGAGAACTTGCCGATATTTTCCTTCGATAAGGCCGCAATCTGTTTCGAGGTCAAGGCGCCGACCTGCTCGGGCGTCAATGCCTCGCTCTGGCTGGTGGTTAGAACCGCAATCGCGCTGGTCGCCAGACCCGATATTGCGCCTGTGCTGAGGGCGATAATGTCATCCGTCGAGAACAAGGCGATATCTTCGGTACCCAAGGCTGCGGCCTGAATGGCGGTCAGCGCATTGAGCTGCGTGGTCGTCAGGGCATCGACCTGCGCCGTGCTCATCGTCACCACCTGATTATAGCCCAGAGAGCCAACCTGACCCGGCGTCAGAACCTTGATATATTCCGTCGTCAGCCCCGCAATGATCGCCGTCGATAGCCCTCTGATCGCCGAGGAGGCGATAGCGGCAAGATCAGCCGTCGAGAATGTGGACATGCCATCGGTCGTCAAGCCAGACAAACCATCGGCGCTCAAGGCCGCAATCTGCGCCGTCGAGAAGGAATCGAGCTGATCCTTGCTCAGCGCCGCCACCTGCTTGCTGGTGAGGCCGGAAATGCCAGCGGTTCCAAGGCCTGACAGTTCCGTAACGGACAGTGAGGCGATGAAATCGGTGGAGAGCCCGCCAATGGCTGAAGAACTGATCGCGCCGATCTGCGCCGGGCTCAAAGTATCAAGCTCGTCAGCCGTCAGCCCGGAGATCGCGGTGGAGGTAAACGCGTTGATCTGCCCCGTCGACATGATGTGGATCTGCTCGAGGCTGAGCGCCGCAACCTGATCGCTCGTCAGGCCTGCAATACCGCCCGTGCTGAGCGCCGCGATCTGTCCGGTGGAGAGTGCGGCGATATCCGCCGTCTTCAAAGCCGCGACCTGCTGGGATCCGAAGGCCCCGACCTGCGTGGGAGAAAGCGCAGTGATCTGATCGACCGTAAGCGCTGCGACCTGCGCCGTGGACAGGCCTGAAATACCCGCAGAACTCAGTGCGTGGACCATCTCGGTGGAAAGCGCAGCCAGTGTTGCAGTCGGAATGCCGACGATTGCCGCAGAACTGATCGCGGCCAGATCGGCAGTCGAGAATGTCTTGAGATGGGCTAACCCCAGCGCCGCCAATTGTCTGGAACCAAGTGCGGCGACCTGATCGCTGGTAAATGCTTCCACCTGATCAGGGCTGAGAGCTGCAATCTGGTTGCTCGTCAGGCCGGAAACGCCCGACGTACTCAAAATGGCGATCCTGCTTGTGGACATGGCCGCCAGAGCTGCCGTGGACAGACCTTGAATGACATGGGACGGCAAAGCGGCCAGATCATCGGTGGAAAAGAGATCGATATCGTCGGCGCCAAAGGCCGATAACTGCGCGGACGACAAGGCAGCGATCTGCGTTGGTGTCAGCGCCTCGACCTGATCGGTCGAGAGCTTGTCGATCTGCCCTGTCGAAAGACCGGCAATGCCCGCCGTACTCAGCGCCATGATCTGTGCCGAGGACAGCGCTGCAATGCCTGCAGTACCAAGTGTAGCAATCTGTTTGGAGCCAAGCGCGCCCATCTGAACGGTCGTGAGCGCTTCCAACTGCTTGCTGGTCAAGGCTGCGACCTGCGTCGTGGTCAATCCCGCGATGCTTGCCGTTCCAAGAATGGCAATACGTTCTACGGGCAGAGCGGCAATCGTGTCCGTGGACAGGCCGCTGATCGCAGTGGACGTCAACGCCGCAAGTTCATCTGTTGAAAGCGCTGCGAAATCATCGGCACCGAAGGCGCTTAGCTGTGTCGATGTCAACGCAGCAACCTGCACCGAGTTGAAAGCCTCGATCTGAACGACCGAAAGCGCGGCGATCTGATCCGTCGTCAGCCCGCCAATGGCGGCCGTGCTCAAGGCCGCGATTTGGGTGGCGGACAAAGCGCTCGCTCCGGCGCTGCCAAGTGCCGCCACCTGTTTGGAACCGAGAGACGCGATCTGCGCCGTCGTCAATCCCTGTAGCTGAGCGGACGTCAGCGAGCCGATCTGCCCGGTCGACAGGCCGGGTATGCTGGCAGACCCCAGAGCTGCGAGCCTGTCTGCTGACAGACCGGCAAGCGTGGTTGAAGAAAGACCAAGGATTGCGCTGGATGTCAGTGCTGCGAGTTCGGCGGTCGAGAAGACGGCAAGATCGTCCGAACCCAGCGCGCTCACCTGCGATGATGTTAAAAGTCCGACCTGCGCCGTATTGAACGCTTCGACCTGCACGGTCGTCAATGCGCCAATCTGCTCTGCCGTCAGACCTGGGATGCCCGCGGAACTCAAGGCAGCGATCTGACCCGTCAAAAGCGCGGCAACACCAACCGTTCCAAGCGCGGCGACCTGCTTGGAACCAAGAGCTGCCACTTGCACCGTCGTCAATGCTTTAACCTGATCGGTCGTCAGGGCTGCAAGCTGCGTTGTTGTCAGACCAGGAACACTTGCCGGTGACAAGGTTGCTATGACGGACGGGTCCAGTTTCGCCAGCGTTTCGGTTGAGAGACCGGAAACGCCATTGCTGGAAAGCGCCGCAATATCTTTTGTCGAGAATACAGCGAGATCATCCGTACTCAGAGCCGCTACTTGTGCGGAGGTAAGCGCCGCGACCTGCACTGTTGTGAGCGCTTCTGCCTGTTCGGTCGTCAAGGCCACAATCTGACCTGTAGAAAGGCCGGTGATGCCGTCCGAACTCAAAGCGGCAATCTGGCTCGTTGTCAGTGTGGCGACACCGGCTCCAAGTGCTGCAACGTGCCGCGACGACAGGGCCGCAACCTGGGTGGTCAGAAGTGCCTTGATCTGGATGTCCGTCAGCGCTGCGACCTGACGGGTCGATAGGCCGCTAATACCGCCCGTACCCAGCGCCGTCAATGTTGAGGTGGACAGCGTTGCAATCGTATCGGACGACAATCCGGCAATCGCCTGTGAACTGATCGCTCCAACGGCGGATGGGGAAAGAGAATCGAGATCGTCCGCGCCGAATGCAGAGAGCTGCTGAGAAGTCAGAGCTGCAATCTGTTTGGTCGAGAGTGACGCGATCTGACCCGTGCTCAAGGCGGAAATCTGGCTAGTGGTCAGGCTTGCCACAGCATCCGTGCTCAAGGACGCGATCTGGCCGGCTGTCAGCGCAGCAATGGTGCTTGTCGGAAGTGAATCGATGATGCCGATGTTGAGCTTTCCAATTTCTTCATTGGAAAACTTCTTGATATTGTCTGCTCCCAAAGCGGTTATCTGGGCAGTTGTCAGCACACCAACCTGAACCAAGGTCAGGGCTTCAGCCTGCCCCGTGTTCAACGTTGCGATCTGCGCGGTCGTCAGACCAGAAATACCCCCCGTGCTGAATGCCGCGATCTGCCCTGTCGAAAGCTTGCCGATATCGTCAGACCGAAGAACAGAAACCTGGTCAGCCGTGAGGGAAGAAACCTGCTTGGTCGTCAACTTCTGAACTTGCTCAGCGGTCAGGGCAACAACCTGCTTGGTGGTCAATCCGGAGATGCTGGCCGGGTTCAAGGAAGCGATATCCGTAGACATGGCAACCAATGCAGCCGTGGACAGGCCGGATATTGCGCTGGAACTGATGGCTGCAAGTTCGTCTTTGGTGAAGTTCTTGATGTTGATGTCTTTGATGGCTTCCAGCTGGTCGGCACTCAGCGCGCCAATCTGCGTGCTTGTCAGCGCATCAACGCTCTCGCTGGAAAGTGTGCCAATCTGCTGTTTCGAGAGACCGGAAACTCCCGCTGTCGATATAGCGGCAATCTGTAGTGTGCTTAGAGCCGTTATATTGCCGGTACCAAGTGCTGAGATTTGAGCAGAGCCCAACTGGCCGATCTGCTCTTTGGAAAGCACCGCCAATTGCTCGGTTTTCAGCGCCGCCACCTGGCGGTCCGTCAAACCTTTTACCGCCGTCGTGTTGATACCCGAGATTTGTGTCGTGGTGAGCGATGCAAGTTCGGCAGGACCGATGGCGGCAATCTGAGCAGAGCTCATGGCCGAAACCTGATCCTTGCTGAGGGCGGCCAATTGATCGGTATTGAGGGTGTCGATCTGGTCGGATGTCATGCCCTTGAGCGACGTCGTAGACAACTTCTTGATCTGGTCTGCCGTCAATGCTTTGACGACGGCCTCACTCAGGCCCGATATCGCACTGGAATTGAGCGCGGCGATATCTGCCGTTGAAAACGTCGCAATATCATCCGCACCCAGGCCCGCTGTCTGGCTCGATTTCAACGCGCCGATCTGAATCGTGGTCAAGGCATTGACTTGAAGTGTTGTGAGAGCTGCGATCTGATCGGACTTGAGGCCCGCGACTGCTTTGACGTTAAGAGCCGCGATCTGGGCGGTCGATAGCGCTCCCAAAGCATCATTCGACAGGCCAGCGGCACCGGATGCGCTGATGCCGACAATGGCTTCAGCGGACATGCCCTTGATGTTTTCAGCCTTCAACCCGGCAATTTGCGCGGAGCTGAGAGCTGCGACCTGGGATGAGGACAGAGCCGCGATCTGGGTGCTTGACAGTGCGGACATCTGATCCGCACTCAGGGCGCCCAGAGTTCTCGCCAGTATCGACGAAATCTGTTTGGTATCCAAAGCAGCGATAGAGGTTGACGTCAGGGCCGACACTTGTGTGGAGCTCAGCGCCTTTATCTGGTTGGTCGACAATGCCGCAACCTGCGTTGAACTCAAGGCTGCGATTTGCGTACTCGTCAGTTTTGATATCGCACTTGTATTCAATACAGCGATGTTTTCCGCTGTCAGCGATGCCACGACAGAGTCCGAAAGCCCTGTGATTGCCCTGCTGGTGAGAGCGGAAACAGCAGACGTCGTCAGAGCGTTCAGGTCAGTCGCATCCAGAGCAGCAAGCTGTGTTGCGGTCAGCTGACCGGCTTGCGCGTTCGAGAGCTTGCCAAGCATCTCGCCGGAAAGCGCGTTGAGCTGGTCTCCCGTCAACCCGGCTATGGCGGCTGTGCTGATGGCTGCTATTTTGTCGGATGTGAGCGCGGCAACGACCGCGGTGCTCAGTCCCTGAATGGCTTTGGATCCGATTGCGGCAATATCAGCCGTGGAAAATTTGGCGATATCGTCTGTTCCCAGAACGCTCAGTTGCGCGGAACTGAGCGCCTTGACCTGTGCCGGGGAAAGCGCTTCGAGCTGTTTTTCGGTCAGCGCAGCAACCTGCGCGGTCGAAAGGCCAGCGATGGCCGATGTGCTGAGAGACGTGATCCGGTCTTCTTTGAGAGAGCTGAGATAGTCCGTCGTCAGCGACTTGATCTGCGTGGTTTTGATCGCGCCCAGCTGCCTGCTCGTTAATTCGGCCAGCTGATCAGATGTCAAGGCAGCGAATTGCTCGGAGGAAAACACGGCGATGGCCGCGGTGCTGAGAGAGGAAATTTTATCCGCCGAGATACCTGCCACGGCAGCCGTGCTGAGGCCCGCTATCGCCTTGGTCGAAATCGCAGCAATTTCATCTGCCGTGAATTTATTGATTCCCTTAGCGCTGATGGCTCCAATCTGGGTGGAGCTCAGCACTTTGACTTGCACTGCGGTTAGTGCTGCGATCTTTTCGTCGGACACGGACAGTGCGGCCAATTGATCGGTCGTGAGTTTGGCAACCGCGCTGGTGGAAAGCGCCGCGATCTGGTCTGTCGTCAGCTTGGCGATGGCGTCCGGATCGAAGCCGGAAATTGATTTTCCTGACAAGGATGCAAGCGCCGAAGCGTTGAAAGATGAGATATCGTCTTTCGAAAAAACCGACGCCTGAGCGGACGTCAATGACGCCAGTTGCGTAGAGGTTAAAGCAGAGAGTTGAAGTGCGCTGAGTGCCCTGATTTGATCAGTCGTGAGCTTGGAGAAAGTATTGGCACTGATCGCTGCTACTTGTTGCTCCGTCAAAGCCGCAACGGTATCTGCGCTCAGACCCGCTACCGCGGCACTGGTGATCGCTGCCATGTCCGCAGTTGAAAAGGTCTTGATCTGCTCATCGCTTAGGCTTTGAATCTGCGTGGAGTTCAGCGCCTTGACCTGAGTCGCCGTCAGCGCCTCGACCTTTTCGTTCGAGAGCTTTGAAAGCTGCTCCGTCGTCAGGCCTGGAATGGCTCTCGTTCCAAGGGCTGCGATTTGAGTTGCGGAAAACCCTGAGAGATTTTCGGCCGACAGGACTTCAACCTGTGTCGATTTAAGGACGCTGACCTGTTTCGTCGTCAAACCGGAGAGCTGATCTGCCGACAGGGCGGCAATCTGTGATGTCGTGAGGCTGGCGATAACTGCCGTACTTAACCCGGCGATACCAGATGAAGAGAGGTTACTCATATAATCAGGACCGAGGGCCGTGATCTGGGCGGCTTTCAACGCGGCAACCTGACCAGATGTCAGCACATTGACCTGGTAGGAGCTTAACGCACCGAGCTGCTCGGTCGTCAGCCTGGAAACAGCATTTGTATTCAACGATGCGAGCTGTGCATCCGTAAGGGACGTGAAGACCTCGACACTCATGCCGGGAATGGCGCTTCCGCTGAAGGCGCTAGTCTGTTCCGTCGAGAGCAAAAGAACAGACAAGGTAGTCAAGCCTGCGATACCCTTGCTAGAGATCGCCGCCATATCTGCCGTTGAGAATGTCTGGAAATCTTCTGGGTCAAGCGCCGCGATCTGATCTGAACTCATCGCTCCAATTTGCGCAGGGGTAAGCGCTTCAGCTTGGTCCGGCGTCAGTTGCCCAAGCTGCTGGGGAGTCAACGCTGACACTTGCCCCGAACTCAAAGCTTCAAGAGCAAGTTTGTTCAGAACGGTGATCTGGTCCAGCGTCAATCCGACCATGGAGCTGGTTGAAATGGCGCTGAGCTGCTTGGGGCTCATAGCCTGAACGTCTTCTACTTCCAGAGCACCGATCTGTTCGGCTGAGAACGCGCTGATCTGTTTGGAAGACAGGACCTTGACCTGCTCGGTCGACAGCGCCGCCATATCTTCCGTAGACCAGCTGGCAACCGTCGCCGTGGACAGTTTCATGATTTGGCTGATGGAGTAAGAAGGTATGATCGATGTCATGTGCAGGCCTTGGTCGCGAGTTCAAATATCGAAAACAAACGGTCGAGGCCGCAGGACCTCAGACGAAGGCCGGAACACAAACGCGCGTTCGTCCCGACCCCTTGTCACGCAGAACACCACTTGGCCAAAGGTCAAAGGCAGCATCCCCCGTTGACAATCCTAGGTTTGGTTGCTTGCGCGAAGCTTTCAGTTTTTCCGAAATAAAAACCCTGAGTATCCTTGGTCAGGGCGCAGTTGTGTTTCCCGCAATGCGACCAGCACTGCGGCTCAGAGACCCCAACATTTACATTGGCTGATACTTGATACCGATTGTTAGAGCGGAGGGTTGAGAAACGAAGGCATTGCCTCTTGCTTTTCTGCAAGCGCAAGGAAGAGGCGCGATGTATCCAGCGCTTCCCGGATCGTCACATCCATGTCCAGATACCGGTACGTCCCGAGCCGCCCCACGAATGTTATGCCGTTCTCGTCATTGGCAAGCGAGACATATTGAGCAAGCTGCTCTTTTTCCTTCACCAGACGTATGGGGTAGTAGGGAACATCATCCGGGCCGCATTCACGGGAAAATTCACGGTAACAGACTGAACTCTCGTGCTTTTCCCAAGGTGAGAAATGCTTGTGTTCCGTGATGCGGGTATAGGGAACGGAGACTTCTCCGTAATTCATCACCGCACAGCCCTGATAATCGCCCTCATAGGTGAAGCGTTCAAAATCAAGCGTGCGATAGCCCAGGCGGCCATTGGTATAATCGAAATAGCCATCGAGTGAGCCGGAATAGAAGGTGTGGTCGTAACCGCTCACATCATCCCGCGTGAAATTGCTGTTCAGGTGCACACGAATATTGGGATGATCGAGAATACGCTCGACCATGGGCGTGTAGCCGGTTTCCGGCATGCCCTGGAATTTATGGAAGAAATAGTCATCGTCGTAATTGAAACGAACCGGCAGGCGCTTGAGGATCGACGCGGGCAAATCCGTTGGCGAGCAACCCCATTGTTTCTGGGTATAGCCTTGGAAAAATGCCTCATAGAGATCGCGACCGACGAAGCGAAGCGCCTGCTCCTCAAAAGTCTGAGGGTCTTCGATGGTCTTGTCAGCCTGCGTCTCAATAAAGTCCTTCGCCTCATCCGGACGGAAAGTCTTGTCGAAAAACTGGTTGATAGTGTGCAGGTTTACGGGGAGCGAAAACACCTGACCCCTGCTCGTCGTTTTCACGCGGTTCTTGTAGGGCATGAACGTCTGGTGGCGGTTGACGTATTCCCACACCTCGGCATCATCGGTATGGAAGATATGCGGGCCATAGACATGAACCATCACGCCCGTCTCGGCATCCCGTTCCGTGTGGCAATTGCCGGCGATGTGATCGCGCCTGTCGAAGATATCGACCTGATGACCCGCTTGCGCGAGTTCGCGACCAATAACGGCACCGGAAAGCCCGGCTCCGACAATAGCAATCTTCTTGGACTGAGACACTCTCGACCTGCCTTGTAATGATATGTCAGAGCGCCCTGCATTCCCGTTGAATGCTGCGACGCCCTGATTATTCCGTTGCCTGCATGAAAACGGCTTCGATTTTGGCTCTTAAGCCGTAGCGGAGGCCTCGCTGGTCCACAACCGCTTGTCGAACGGTATGGCGGAGAATTCGTGCCATTCACGCAGTTTCTGGAGATATCGTGCGCGATAGCTCTGCTCATCGACGAATTCCAGATTTTCCAGAACGAGTTCAGCGCCGATTTCGTAATAGATGTCCAGATTGCTCAAATCCGGGACCGGCGTTTCTCCACGCTCGGCCTCTCCCTGCATCTGCCAGTACAGCTCTTCCAGACGGCGCGCCGCTCCCGGAATATCGCGCAGAACGCTCTTGTCGCGGTTGGCCTGAATCTTGTCTCTGACGATTTTCAGCGTTGCAGGCGCCTTGGCATAAGCGATTGCCTTGGCGACATAGTCCTCGGGACCATCGCAGATCAGTTCAGGCACGCCGGTTGCGGCCACAACGCTGCTGCAGAAGCGAGCGGCAAAGCTCTTGCCTGGGAAGGTGAGAACCGGAAGTCCGACCGTCAACGAATCCGCTGCCGTCGAATGCGCGCCGTAGGGGAAGGTATCGAGGAAGAGGTCCGCGACCGCGATGCGTGCCAGATGCTGTGGATTAGCTGCCTTGGGCGCAAAAATGATGCGCTCCGGTGCAACACCAGCCGCTTCAGCCAACTCCCGCAGACGTTCGTCGGCTTTCTGGTTTCCGCTCAGCAGCCAAAGCACGCTACCGGGCGTCGCCGTCAGAATTTTCATCCATTGATCGAAGGTGCTGGCGTTGATTTTCTGCATGCCATTGAAGCAGGCAAAAACGAAAGCGTCCTTTGGCAGTCCTGCCTGTTCACGCGTTGGCTTTTCGGCGATGATACGCTTGCGGTCGATAGGCTGGTTGCAAGCGATGCGCAGGACCTTTTCCGTGTAATAGATTTCGCTTTCGACCGGGACGATCTGCGGATCGGCAATCATATATTGATGGAACGGGCTGCCCATCGAGCCGGGGTAACCACAGAAGTTGACGATGACAGGTGCCGGGCGATAGCCAAAAATCTTCGTTCTGGCGTGTTTCGTGTAACCATTGACGTCGATGAGAACATCAACTTCGTCTTTGGCGATCTGACGTGCAGCTTCTTCATCGGAAAGCCCACCAATCTCCCGCCAGACATCCACAACAGCCTTCATACGTGTTTGTGTTGGGTCGTTGGCAACAGGGTCACCGCAATAATAGGCGTAGATTTCAACGTTTTTCTTGTCGTGCAATTCCAGCACTTCGCGAAGCGCAAAACCGACGGCATGGTCACGCAGGTCCGAAGACACATAGCCGACGCGCAAGCGCGCACCCGTTCCGGACTTCTGCTTGACCTTGTTGCGCGGGAAATTGCTGAGGTTGAGGCGACCGACGAAACCCTTGTTATATTCCCAGGCCTTGGCAAGCTGGAACATCGGATCGTCTGAATAACATCCCAGTGTCAAAGGCGACATGGAATCGATCAATTGCCGCTTGGTGATGTGGCTGGACGGGCTGATGATCGGCCACTTGCACTGACGCTGACGAATGGCGCTCCAGTGCTGCCCGGTTTCCGTCTTGTCGGGGCGCAGTTCCATGGCCTGCCAGAGGACCGTTTCTGCTTCCTCGAGCAGGCCCGCATTTTCCATGACGCGGCCAATGTGCTGCAGAGCCATGACGCGGTAGGACAGACGGTCTGCCGTAGTCTCTGCCGTGCTGCTGGTAAAGTTTTGCCACTGCATGATGGCCTGCGGGGCCAGACCACTGTCTTCATAAGCACGGCCCAGATTGATGTGAGCAGGCCCGAACAGGGGATCGACCTTCAGTGCCGCCTGCATGGCGTTGATCGAGCCCGGGAGATCATCAAGCTGGCGCAGGATGACGGAGTAGTTGAAATAAACCATCTGGATTCCGGGGTGGGAATCATTGAATGCCAGCCAGGTCTTGTAAAGCATCACGGCATCGGCGTTACGACCTTCCGCGCTCAAGGTTTCAGCGAATTTCAGCACGTCCATCAGAGCCAGACGCTGCGTTTTCGCCAGCTCCAGCAGATTTTGCAGAAGCGAATTGGAAAATTCCCCATGTGCGACAGTATTCATCAATCATAACCCCGGAGCTGGCGTGCACGATGGCAACAAGCCGCTATCTGTTTAGAACCGGTGTCGAGATTAATACTTTGAAGCTTGTGCGGCGCTTTACTTGCACGAAAACCGTGCGTTTTGTCGCCTTATCCAACACATTTTTCGTTACACAAAGGCAAAAGGGCACCACAAGTGTGCCTTTCTCTCAAATCTGGCATCGATTTACTGGCCGATTCTGACCAGACTAAAACAGGTCGAAATCGCCGGAAGCCTTGTCGAGTGGCTGCGAATGGCCATGGCGCAGTCCAGCACCGAGAGCTTTTTGCATTTCTGCAAGCTTGACGAGGCTGAGTGCCGTGGAAACATCGACCGCCCATTCCAGCGGAATAGAGCCGGTGATCGTGTCGATGAATTCCGCAAGGCCGCGCGTTTTCTGAACCGCAAGATCGATGCCTTGCAGGAGCCGCATGCCTTCGGTCGAGACTGCACCATTGGTCGCTTCAAGCAGTTGCGGCTCTATACGCTCGATGAGGTAAGCCACGTCGTGCAATTCGGAAACGACCCGCATCAGAACGTCGGGAAGCGCCTCTTCGAATGCTGAAAATTCCGCGTTCTCTGCGATCTGCATGAATACTCCGTGGCCAATATGCCGGACCGAAAAGAAAAAACCTATTCCGGCCCGATGCTGAAACAAAATGATGGAACGGCGAGAGCAATCGCTTTGCGCGCCGTTTAGAAAAATTCGATGTCGCTTGCCGCTGGCTTTGGTGCCGGTGCGGGGCGTCTTTCCAGTGCAACCGTCGACTGCGCTTCGGCACCGCTAAGCGGATGCTGACGCGCGCGACCGGAGACCGGCCAGAACTCCACCTTGCGGCCTGAGTCCCCGCCGGTCGATTGCCCGAGAAGACGAATGCCTTCGTCCTTTAGAAACTGCACCGCGAATGCGGCATTCTGCTCGCCGACATTCGAGAAGCTGGCAATCGTCTTCGCCCCGCCGAAGATTTTTGCCTCGAGACGATCACGGCGTGCCCCCTGCTTGAGCAGGCCGTTGATCAGCAGTTCCATGAGATGCACCCCGTAACGGGTCGCATCTCCACCCCCCATACCCCCCGTACCCGGCAGCAAAAAATGGTTCATGCCGCCGACGCCCGCAACAGGGTCTCTGAGACACGCAGCCACGCACGAGCCGAGAATGGTCGTTAAGACCACATCGGGATCGTTGGCGATTTTATATTCGCCCTGGATAATGTGCACGCGCTTGGCTGCGGTTTCGATCATTTCAAGGATCCAAATACGGCTTCGATTGCCGCCTTCATCTTGTCGATGGAGAATGGCTTGGCCAGAACATTGTTAGCACCCAGCTGGGCGGCCTTCTGAACCAGCGCGCGGTCGCCCTGCGCAGTCAGAATGATAAAGGCTGCCTTCTTGGTGGTCGGGTTCGTGCGAACCGCCTGCAAGAAGCCGAGGCCGTCCATCTTCGGCATGTTGAAGTCGGAGATGACCAGATGATGGGGCTGCTGCTCCATGATCTTCATGCCCTGCTCGCCATCGCCAGCGGAGGTGATCTGCTTGAAGCCGAGCTGCGTCAGTGCATCACTGAGCAGGAGGCGGCTTGTGACCTGATCGTCAACGATCAGAACTTTGATTTTTTCTGCAAGAGACATTAGTCGGAACCTTCTTTTCGGGCAGCAGTAAGTTTCAGAATTTCTTCGCCGATGGCGTTGAGCGGAAGCTGTTGTTCAACCGCACCAAGCTCATGGGCGACCCTCGGCATTCCATAAACGACGCAGGTTTTTTCGTTCTGGCCGACGGTACGCGCACCGGCGTGACGCATTTTCAGCAAACCGGCAGCACCGTCGCGACCCATTCCGGTCAGGATGACGCCGACCGCATTGCGTCCGGCAAGTTCAGCCACGGAATCGAACAGAACGTCCACCGATGGTCGATGGCCATTAACAGGTTCTTTTTCCAAAAGCCTGCAACTTGGTGCGGAATGATTAACGACCTGCAAATGCCGCTCACCGCCGGGTGCGAGGTATATTTTACCGGTCTGGAGCCGTGCCCCATCGGTTGCCTCTTCCACCACAGGTGCGCAGAGCCGGTTGAGACGTTCGGCGAAGCTTTTCGTGAAGGTCGATGGCATGTGCTGGGTGATGACCGTGGGCGGGCAATTGGCCGGAAATTTCTGCAGAACAGAAATCAGAGCCTCCACACCGCCGGTCGAAGAACCGATGGCCACGATCTTGCGACCGACGCGGTAATCGCTGACAGCCATCGGCGCCGCGATAGCAGGCTTTTCGGTGGCGACGTTGCGGTAGCTTTGGTGCTGCGAACGTGCCGCTGCCTTGACCTTTTCCGCCAGATCGCCGAACGGCCTGCTGTCACCGGGTGCCGGTTTGCCCACGCAATCGAAGGCACCGATTTCAAGCGCCGCCAGAGATGCGCCGGCACCGCGATGCGTCAGGGTAGAGACCATAATGACCGGCATGGGCCGAAGCCGCATGATCTTTTCCAGAAACTCGAGGCCGTTCATTTCCGGCATCTCGATATCCAGCGTCACGACATCCGGATTGAGTTCCTTGATCGCCGCACGCGCTTCCATGGCATTGCCTGCCTGACCGACCACGTCAACATCGGGGTCAGCCTTCAGGACAGCCGAAATCAGCCCACGCATGGTGGGTGAGTCGTCAACAACGAGAACCCGTGCCGGTGAAGTCATGCTTTCCTCCCGCCGGGTTTGCCGATGAAGCGATAGGTGGTGATGCCGGTATTGTCGAACAGGGCCTTTGGATCACCCGAAACACGCTCGGAGTGGCCGATGTAAAGATGTCCGCCTTCCGGCAACAGACCCGCAAAACGCGACCAGATTTTCACCTGTGTCGGCTCATCGAAATAGATCACCACGTTGCGGCAGAAAATCACGTCGAAACCGCCCTTGAAGGGCCATTGCGTCATGAGGTTCAGCTCGTTGAAAGTGATCAGCTTCTTGACCTTGTCGCTGATCTGGTGCTTGCGGCGACCACCGACATCGACGTCCTGAAACCATTGCTTACGCATGGCCGGAGAAACAGTTTCGAGCGCGTTCTCGTCATAGACCCCTGCTCTCGCCTGCGCGAGAATCTTGGGGTCGATGTCGGTTGCCAGAATCCTGAAATCGTAATCGGCGGCGTTTGGAAACATCGCCAGAACCGTCAGCGCAATCGAATAGGGCTCCTGACCGTCGGAGCAGGCAGCAGACCAGATACGAACGCGACCACCCGTCTTCGCCCGGTTGATGAGGCCCGGCAGGACTTCATCGCGCAGATGTTCGAAATGGTGGTTTTCGCGGAAGAAGCGGGTGAAATTCGTCGTCAGATGCGACAGCATTTCCCGGCGCGCATGCGCGCCTTCCTGCGAGGAAACCAGGGTGCAATATTCCCGGAACCCGGACAGGCCAAGATTGCGGATGTGTTTTGACAGTCGCGAATAAACGAGCGACGCCTTTGTGTCGTTCAGATAGATGCCAGCATCGGCATAGATCATCGCGGCGATTTCGGACAGGTCGCGGCGTGTCAGCGGATATTCTCCGCTGGCAAGCACTTCGTCCGGTGATAGGCGTTGATCGTTAAACTTGAGCGCTGTCATTCATCACCACTTTTCAACCGGCTGCCGCAAGAGACATCTCTTGCTTGAGAGACTGGCCACGAGACGCGCCGACAACCGCATCCACATCCAGAATGAGAGCCACACGACCATCACCGAGGATGGTTGCGGCAGCAATGCCCGGAACGTGGGTGTAGTTGGCTTCCAGCGACTTGATCACGACCTGACGCTGACCCTGGATGGCATCCACCATCAGAGCGCGCTGGCCGCCACCTTCCGATTCCACCAGAAGGGCAACACCGTCGACTGGGTTTGCCTGGGTGGCGCGGAAGTTGAGAATGCGGCCGACATCCACCAGCGGGCAGAAGGAGTTGCGGATGGAGATGAGGCGCTGGTTGGAACCGAAGGAGTGAATGTTCACGGCTTCCGGCTGCAGCGTTTCGACAATCGCCGTCAAAGGAACGACGAGCGTCTGACCGGCAACCGTCACCACCATGCCGTCGAGAACGGCAAGCGTCAGCGGCAGGCTCATGGTGAAGGTCGAGCCGAGGCCCGGACGCGAGGTGATGCTGATGCGGCCACCGAGTGCCTGAATCGAGCGCTTGACCACGTCCATACCGACGCCGCGACCCGAAATATCGGAAATCTTGTCGGCGGTGGAGAAGCCAGGTGCGAAGATCAAGTTGTCGATTTCTTCATCCGTCAGGTTGGCATCGGCAGCGATCAGGTCGTTGTCGATGGCCTTCTGGCGAACGCGCTCGCGGTTGATGCCCGCGCCATCGTCCTGAAGTTCGATGAGAATACGGCCCGAGCGGTGCTTTGCTGTCAGCTTGACGGTGCCTTCCGGGTTCTTGCCGGCGGCTTCGCGCTTTTCAGGCGTTTCGATGCCGTGGTCGACGGCATTACGGATCATGTGCGTCAGCGGTTCGGCCAGCTTGTCGATGACCGTCTTGTCCACTTCGGTGTTTTCACCCTCGGTGATCAGGCGGATCTGCTTGCCGATCATGTCGGCCACTTCGCGGACGATACGCGACATGCGCTGGAAGACAGGCTTCACCGGCTGCGCGCGGATGGCCATGACGCTATCCTGAATTTCGCGCGTCAGCTGCTGAAGTTCTTCCAGACCCATGTTGACGGCGGATGTGCCGGTCGTGTCGTTTTCGATCACGCTCTGCGACAGCATCGCCTGGTTGATGACGAGTTCGCCGACGAGGTTGATCAGGCGGTCAACGCGGTCGAGGTCGACGCGGATGGTCTGACCGGCGCTTGCATTGGCGGCGTTGGCAGCCGCTGCAGCGGCAGCCGGTGCTTCCTTCTTCTCGGAAGCGGCAGAAACGGTGCGCGTGACTTCGGTCGCGGCAACGGCTGTTGCAACGGTCTTTGCAGCAGTCGTCTCGTCTGCGGCATCAGACATGACGGCGGGTTCGTCGGCGACTTCATCCAGAACCGAAAGATCGAACGGCACCGGTATCATCGGCAGTTCTTCTTCAGGCGGGGTTTCCTCGACGATCTCGGTGATTTCCAGATCGCAATCCCACTCCGCAAACTCGAAAACGGTGCGGATGCCAGCGGCACCCTTGTCCGTCTTGATCGTGATCTTCCACTGGAAATATGCAGCTTCCGGCTCGATGTTTTCGAGCGGCGGCAATGCGGTCATGTCGCAGTTGATGCTCATCTCGCCGATGCGCGAGAGGTCGCGCAGCAGAAGCGCGGATTCATTGCCCTTGGTGTAGAGCGATGTCTGCGGCTTGAAGACGACGTTAAAGGACGGCGTTTCCATGAGTGGAACCGTGTCGTCTTCAAAGTCGCCGAAGGAGAAGGCGACGGGCTGGAAGCCACTGTCGTCGGTTGGGGCCGGTGCTGCGGCAACCGGTGCTGGTGCTGCGGCTTTCGGTGCTGCCGGTTCCGAGGCTGCACCGGGCGAAACCTTTTCGCCATTGGCAAGCGCTTCCAGTTCCTTGACCAGTCCGCGCGTGCGGCCTTCCTCGACGCTGCCACCATCACGGGCGGCATTGGTCAGATCGGCCAGAACGTCGGCCGATTTCAGCATGACCTTCAGAACGTCCTGATCGGGCTCGAGCTTGTTCGAGCGCACGCAATCCAGAGTCGTTTCAAAAACGTGGGCGAAAGCCACGAGATCTTCGAGACCGAAAGCACCCGCTCCACCCTTGATGGAATGAACGGCACGAAACACAGCATTCACGGTTTCCGGGTCGCGGTCGCCGTCGTTCAATTTCAGAAGACCCGATTCCAGTTCGGCGAGCTGTTCCTCGCACTCCTGGAAGAAGATTTCTTTGATTTCGTTCATATCCATCGTGAGTGGTCCCGTATCAAGCAGTTACGCGTTCAATGGCATCGATCAGCTTTACAGGATCGAACGGCTTGACGATCCAGCCGGTCGCGCCTGCCTGGCGGGCACGATTTTTCTTCTCGGCATCGCTTTCGGTGGTCAGCACGAGGATCGGGATCGCACGGTATTTTTCGTTGCGGCGAACGCCTTCGATAAAGCCGAAGCCATCGAGACGCGGCATGTTGATATCCGTGACGATGACGTCTGGATCGCAGCCCTCGAGAACTTCAAGTCCTTCGACGCCATCTTCCGCCTGGATCGTTTCGAAACCCGCATTATTGAGCGTGACCAGCAACATGTTGCGGATCGTTCTGGAATCGTCGACGGTCAGAACCTTCTTCTTCATTTCTATGCCTCCTTCGGGAGCATATGATCGATGTCTACGCCGATCAGTTTAAGGGTTTTGTCAAAGGCATCCGATGCCTTGGAAAAAGTGAATGGTTTGCCATCGGCTTCCCAAGCCTTGATGCCAGCCATCAAGACCTGGGCGCACTGTACGCCCACGCGCTCGACCTCGGAGGCATCCACCGCAAGCGGGGCACCCCTCATTTCCATCAGTTTTCCGTGCAAGACGGATGCCTGATTGAGGTCCAGCACCGGTGACAGTTTCAATGTCGACTGCGCTGCTTTCCTGCCTGCCATCAAATCACTCCTTGGCGTCTGAATTGTTGCTGCACGTAGCCGTAATCCATGCGTTCCTCGCGCAAGGGTGCCACGTTTTGCTGATGCTGATACTGTCTCGTAACCGGCTCTGCCGCCGCGTGCATCTGGCGGGCAATGCGAAATTCGCGCACCGTCCGGCCCAGTTCGAGAATAACCGTGTGCAGATCGTCGGCCTCTTGCGCCGTCGTCGTCAGGCGGCTGGCGGCGCGATCCGACTCCGCGCCAATCGAGCCGAGTTCGACCGCGACCGTCTGGAGGCTGGTGACGTTTTCGTCGGTGCGGCGGGCAACATCGCCGATCATATCGCTGACGCCGGAGACCTGACGAACCACGCCGCCAATGGCTTCCTGCGTGCGGTTGACCATCCGCACGCCCGCATCGACTTGCGTCTTGGTGCCGTTAACGAGGTTCTTGATTTCCCGTGCCGCATCCGCAGAGCGCTGCGCCAGCGCGCGCACTTCCTGGGCAACGACGGCAAAGCCGCGACCGCTTTCGCCCGCACGCGCCGCTTCGATACCGGCATTGAGCGCTAGCAGATTGGTCTGGAAGGCGATCTCGTCGATGGAGCCGATGATACGACCAATCTGTTCTGCGGATTGTTCGATACCGGCCATGGCGCTTATCGCCTCACCGACAGCCGTGCCGCTTTCGGTGGCCGCATTGCGTGCCTGCAAGACCGCGCTTTCGGCTGCGGAAATGCGCTCGCTGCTGGTGCGGACTTCGCCGATGACGGAGCCGAGTGAATCGGCAGCGCTGGTGAAGCGTTGCGCCTGCTGGGAGGAAGCGGAGGCCATGGCCCTGCCCTCACCCGCCAGTCGTTCGGTGGCGGCATGCGCATCATGAATGCCCGCTTGAGCAGCGGACATGGAGGCCTCGATCTTTTCCAGCGCGCCATTGAAGGCAGCTGCCAGATCGCGGTAGGCCTCAGGGATATCGCCAGTAATGCGTGCCGTCAGGTCGCCTGCGGCAAAGGCGTTGAGCGCATCGCCCAACAGGCGCTTGGCACCCGCCTGATCGTCTTCGCGCTGCTTTGCCAGTTCCTGATTGTGGCGAATACGCAATTCGTTGAAGCGTAGCGACACCGCAATCTCGGTATCGACCATGACAAGCCGCACCACGGCTTTGACGGCCTCTGCCAGTTCTTTCTGGCGCTTGCGGTTGCCGGGCAGAAGCGAACGTGGCGCATGATCGGCAATCAGGCCGCCGAGAAGATTTTCCAGCACGACGGCATGCCCGGCAACGTGCCAGCGCGGGTCGAGACCCATGCGGCTTTCCGTATCGGACAGAACCTTGATGCGTTCGGCGTAGACCGCGTCGAAGCGGGCATCCGTCAAGACACCCCAATGGGCGCTTTGAAGATCATGCAGCCGGTCGAGCTGGTTTTCGCTTTCGAAGGAGGGAGAACAGTCGGGCATGGACTGGAAACGGACCATCAGGTCGCGCAGGCCCGCCTTGACGTGGGGCTCCAGCATGGTGCGGTAACGGCGCAGCAGATCGCACTGGTCTTGGGTAAGACCAGCAAAACGCAAACGCCCACCCAGGCTGCCGCCTGTGGCCTTTCGCGTTTGATCTGTTGGCAATTCCTGCCCCAAGCGCCGTCCCCAACAACTTCGCCGGATGAGACCGGCCAATGACCGATTGAGAATGCCAGTATCCGGGGGGATATTTCACGAATATGCGCACCACTGATGGTGCGCACCGACGCTGCTGAGCCTTCTGCAATCAAAGAAATACCGGATCAGTCCCGGTACGGCAGGGCGGCGTCATGCCTGGAAGGAGATTCACTATCCCCATTCCGCCGTGAAATACGTCCAATCTTTATGGTTAATTCCTTGCTCGAAAGTTAAGAAACCACTGCAAGTCTTGGAAATGCTAAAAATTGTTATGCAATTTAACCTTTGATTACCTCTACCACGCGCTCAACCCATTCGGGAATCGAGCTTTTTAGAAAAGATTTCTTATTTTTAAGGGTGCCGCGCTGGACAATTGCAACACCGTTCCCCTAAAACAAAATGACACAATATTCGCTTCCATGGTGATGTTTCAACGAAACGCTGACGACGACTAAGGAGACACGATTTTGCCATGGATGGGGAAAAGCCGATGGGCCCCGTGTCATTCCACAAGGCTGATCAATGTCTTCGTCGCGGGCATGCTCGTTTTCATGGGAATTCATGCCGCAGCCAACGCGGCCCCGGCTCTGAAACCACATCGTCTCGAACGTTCGCATCAACCTGAAGAAACCCAGCAGTCGCCATCACTGGCCGGACTTGGATGCGAAGACCGAGAAGCGCTGGTGCATTTTTGCCAGCAGTCGGCCCATCACGACTTTGTTTATTCAAGTTTATCGGTTTCAGCACTGGTAACGGACTATACGAAGGCCCAAATCGCCTTTGAAGACATGCACCTCCAGACGCATGGTTTTCGCCTCACCGGAACGGTCTCGCCTCGCGGTCCACCCCGAACAAGCTCATAGCCGTCGCGGCCAATTTCTCCGTCTCATCTGATGGAACTGGCGAAGCTGACGGGCACACGAACCGCCAAAACTTAACGCCAGAGAAAATTGCCAGCCTGTATGAGACTTGAAGTCCTTCTTCCGATTCTGATTGCCCTACCCTTCATCGGCAGCGTCATAACCGCCATGATGCCGAGAGATGGCGCGGCCCGCGCACCTGCAGCCGTCGCCGGTGGCATCGCTCTTTTCGGCCTCGTCGCCACCATGTTTCTCTATACCAGCGTCAAGGGCGGCGCGGTCATCAAATATGATGTGGAGTGGCTTCCCCAGCTCGGCCTCAACTTCACGCTTCGGTTGGATGCCTTCGCCTGGATGTTCATCATCCTCATCACCGGCATCGGCCTGCTGGTGGTGCTTTATGCGCGCTATTACATGTCGTCGGACGATCCCATTCCGCGCTTCTTCGCCTTCCTCCTGTCCTTCATGGGCTCGATGCTGGGTATCGTGCTGTCCGGCAACGTCATTCTCCTGTCGATTTTCTGGGAGCTGACGAGCGTCTTCTCTTTCCTTCTGATTGGCTACTGGCACCACAACGCAACCGCCCGCGATGGCGCGCGCATGGCCTTGACCGTAACGGGCATTGGCGGATTCTGCCTGTTGGCAGGCTTATTGATCCTTGGCCATATGGCGGGCAGTTACGATCTGGACGATATCATCGCCAAGGGTGCGGATATCAGGGCGCATTCGCTCTACGTTCCGGCGCTGGTCCTGATCCTGATCGGCGCACTCACGAAAAGCGCGCAGTTTCCCTTCCATTTCTGGCTTCCCAATGCCATGGCAGCCCCGACGCCCGTGTCGGCCTACCTGCACTCCGCGACCATGGTGAAGGCTGGCGTCTTCCTGCTGGTGCGCCTCTGGCCGGTTCTGGCAGGAACGCCGGAATGGTTCTGGCTGCTCGGCTTCTGCGGCATCATTACCCTGCTGCTTGGCGCCTACTTCGCCATGTTCCAGCAGGATTTGAAGGGACTTCTGGCCTATTCCACCATCAGCCATCTCGGCCTCATCACCACGCTTCTGAGCCTCGGAAGCCCGCTCGCAGCTGTTGCGGCCATCTTCCACATGATGAACCACGCCACCTTCAAGGCATCGCTCTTCATGGCCGCCGGTATCATCGACCACGAGACCGGGACGCGCGACATGCGGCGTTTGAGCGGGCTTTATCGCTTCTTACCCGCAACGGCGACGCTTGCCATGGCGGCCAGTGCGGCTATGGCCGGTGTTCCCCTGTTCAACGGCTTCCTGTCGAAAGAAATGTTCTTCGCCGAATCCGTCGAAACCCATGCGGACTCTCTGTTGGACAAGGCGCTTCCCTATGTCGCGACCCTTTCGGGTGCATTTGCGGTCGCTTATTCGCTGCGCTTCATCCACACGGTCTTCTTCGGCCCGCCCCCGCACGATATTCCCAATCCGAAGCCGCATGAACCGCCGCGCTGGATGCGTTTTCCCATCGAGTTTCTGGTTCTTGCCTGCCTGATCGTCGGTATCGTTCCGAGCCTGTCCATCGGTCCCTTCCTGCATTCGGCGGTGCTTTCGGTGCTTGGTCCGCAGACGCCGGTTTACAGCCTGTCGATCTGGCACGGCTTCAACGTTCCCCTGATGATGAGCCTTGTTGCTCTCGTCGGTGGCGTGGCGATCTATGCGGCGCTTGGCGGATATTTCGCCCGCTGTGAAGACGGCCCTCCGGTCTTCCGCCATCTGCGCGGCCAGCGTATTTTCGAGCGCATCATCGTCACCGTGTCCTGGAAATGGGCGCGTTGGCTGGAAAGCACGCTTGGTACCCGCCGTTTGCAGCCGCAGCTGCGCATGCTGATTCTCGTTGCGCTGATTGCCGGCTTCTCACCGCTGGCAGCTTCGGAATTCTCGCTGACACTGCCCAGCGTGACGACCTTCGATCCGATCTTCGCCATTCTCTGGGCCATCGGCATGATTGCGGCCATGGGCGCTGCGTGGCAGGCGAAGTACCATCGTCTCGCCGCTCTGGTCATGCTGGGTGTCGCCGGTCTCATCACCTGCCTGACCTTCGTGTGGCTGTCGGCACCGGATCTGGCGATCACGCAGCTGCTGGTCGAAATCGTCACCCTCGTTCTCATCCTGCTCGGCCTGCGCTGGCTGCCGAAGCGCATGGAGAAGGTGGACAATAACACCGAACTTCCGGCCCAGCTTCGTCGCGGTCGGGATTTCCTGCTTGCGGTCGCCTGCGGCATCGGCATGAGCGTCATCGCCTTTGCCGTCATGACGCTGCCGGTTCCCAACACCATCGCCAATTACTTCCTGGAAAAAGCCTATTCGGAAGGCGGCGGCACCAATGTCGTAAACGTCATTCTGGTGGATTTCCGTGGCTTCGATACGCTGGGTGAAATCGCGGTTCTGGCCATTGTCGGCCTCACCGTCTTCTCCCTGCTGCGCCGTTTCCGTCCTGCACATGAAAGTATCGGCCTGCCGGAGCAGCAGCTGATCCAGAACGCGTTCGATGCGGAAAGCCCGGAACGGAGCAAGGGCGATACGGTTCGCGATTATCTGCTGGTGCCATCGGTCATCATGCAGTGGATGTTCCCCGTCATCGTCACCTTCTCAATCTTCCTGTTCATGCGCGGACATGATCTTCCTGGTGGCGGTTTCTCGGCAGGCATCACCATGGCGGTGGCCTTCCTGCTGCAATATCTTGCCGGTGGCACCCGCTGGGCGGAAGACCGCATTCGCATTCTGCCGCTGCGCTGGATGGGCTTCGGTCTGTTGATGGCAGCATCGACGGGCATGGGCTCGTGGTATCTCGGCTACCCGTTCCTGACATCCTATTTCCAGTACACGGAGCTGCCCTATATCGGCAAAATGCCGACAGCCACGGCATTGCTGTTCGACCTTGGCGTCTTCGCCCTCGTCGTCGGCGCAACCGTTCTTATTTTGATAGCATTGGCGCACCAATCGCTGCGTAACTACAAGGTACGTACGCCCGACGCCGCAAAAGCGGAGGAAGCGTAATGGAACTCATTCTAGCCATCGGTATCGGTGTGATGACCGGCTCGGGCGTGTGGCTCATCCTGCGTCCACGGACCTATCAGGTCATCATCGGCCTTTCGCTTCTGTCCTATGCCGTCAATCTCTTCATTTTCGGCGTGGGCGGCATCAAGACCAATGCGCCTCCCCTGCTGCTTGACGGGGTCATCACCTCGACGCTGACGGACCCCGTGCCGCAAGCACTGGTGCTGACGGCCATCGTCATCGGTTTTGCAACGACGGCGCTCTTTCTCGTCGTGCTACTCGCCGCACGCGGCCTGACCGGCACCGACCATGTCGACGGGAGGGAAACGAAGTGAATTTCCTGCCTTCGCACATCGTCGTCGCACCCATTCTGGTGCCGCTGATAACAGGTGCTATTCTGCTGTTCATCGATGAACGCAAGCGCACCACCAAGGCGGTCGTCAGCGTTGTCTCGACCTTCCTGCTGCTTGCCGTGGCCATCGCCCTGTTCGTGGAGGTCAATTCCACCGTTAACACCGAGGTCGCCGCTGTCATCTCGACGGGCGTCTACCTGCTCGGCAACTGGCCAGCGCCTTTTGGTATCGTGCTGGTGGCGGACCGCCTGTCCGGGCTCATGGTGCTGCTCGTGGCGCTGTTGGCCATACCCTCGCTCATCTATTCGCTGGCGAAGTGGCACAAGGCGGGTGCACATTATCACTCGCTGTTCCATCTGATGCTGATGGGTGTCAATGGCGCGTTTCTGACGGGCGATTTGTTCAACCTTTTCGTCTTCTTCGAAGTCATGCTGGCAGCCTCCTACGGTCTGCTTCTGCACGGTTCCGGGCAGTTGCGCGTCAAGGCTGGCCTGCATTACATCGCCATCAATCTGGTTGCCGCCCTGTTCTTCCTGATCGGCGTCAGCCTCATCTATGGCGTCACCGGCACGCTCAACATGGGCGATCTTGCCCAGCGTATCGCAGGCCTCAATCCAGACCAGCGAATGCTGCTGGAAACGGGCGCCGCCGTGCTGGGCATCGCCTTCCTCGTCAAAGCGGGCATGTGGCCTTTGAACTTCTGGCTACCTTCAGCCTATACCGCCGCATCCGCACCGGTTGCCGCCATCTTCGCCATCATGAGCAAGGTCGGCATTTACGTCATTGCACGGCTGTCCTTCCTGCTGTTCGGCCAGACGGCAGGTGAATCTGCCGGGTTCGGGCATGATGCGCTGCTGGTGGGTGGCATTGCCACCATCGTCTTCGGCACTATCGGCGTTCTCGCGTCGCAGGCGCTGGGCCGTCTGGCAGGCTTTTCGGTTCTCGTGTCATCCGGCACGCTGCTGGCCGCCATGGGTACCGGTAACCCCACGGTCGCTGCGGGCGCGCTCTACTACCTTGTCTCCTCCACGCTCACCATCAGCGCTTTCTTCCTGCTGATCGAGCTTGTGGAACGCGGGCAGGATGCCGGTGCCAACGTGCTGGCCGTGACCATGGAAGCCTATGGTGACGGCGAGGAGGACGAAGAAGAAGACGAAGTCGGCGTCACCATGCCCGGCACCATGGCGGTTCTCGGCACCTGCTTTGCCGCCTGCGGCATTCTTCTCGCCGGTCTGCCGCCGCTGTCGGGCTTCATCGCCAAATTCTCCATGCTATCCGCCATCCTCAATCCCTCCGGACTTGGCGCGGACGACAGCGTATCGACCCTCTCCTGGTGGATCGTTTTCCTTATCGTCTTCTCCGGTCTCGCTGCGCTTATATCCATGACGCGTGCGGGAATCCGCACCTTCTGGGGTTCGCTGGAAGGCACGGTGCCTCGCGTTCTCGTCATCGAAATCGCACCCATCCTGCTGCTTCTGGGCATGACTCTGGCGATGACGGTCGCTGCTGGTCCGATCATGCGCTACATGCAGGAAACGGCCCGTATTCTTGATCTTCCTGAAAGCTATATCCAGGGCGTGATGACGGCACCGCGTGCTGTCAGCGGAGAGGGAGCAGCACCATGATATCCCGAGTTCTCCCCTACCCGCTGCTGACGCTTTCGCTGATCATTTTCTGGATGACGATCAACAGCTTTTCGCCCGGCCATTTACTGCTTGGAACCGTGGTGGCGATGGTCGCCTCCTGGGCCATGGCGTCGTTGCGCCCGCCCAAACCGCGCATCCGCAACTGGCATCTGGTCGTGAAGCTGATTGTCATCGTGCTTTACGATATCATCCGCTCCAACATCGCGGTTGCCTTCATCATTCTGTTCAAGCGTGACCGGAAGGTCAAATCGGGCTTTCTGACCATCCCGCTCGACCTGCGAGACCCAATGGGCCTTGCGGCTCTGGCCGTGGTGCTGACGGCAACGCCGGGCAGCGCATGGCTGGAATATAATTCGTCGCAGGGCACGCTTCTCATCCACGTTCTGGACGAGGTCAGCGATGCGTACTGGCAGCACCTCATCAAGAGCCGATATGAAAAAATGCTGATGGAGATATTCGAATGAGTTCGGTTATCCTTTTCTGGTCGTTTTCGATCGCACAATTGTTCCTGGCCATTGCCATGGCCATATCCGTCTATCGCATCGCCATCGGCCCGCGCGCGCAGGACCGCGTGCTGGGTGTGGATACGCTTTACGTCAACTCCATGCTGCTGGTTCTGACCTTCGGGCTTCGCACCGGAAACGACGTCTATTTCGCAGCCGCCCTGTTGATCGCCATTCTCGGCTTCGTTTCCACGGTGGCCCTTTCGAAATTCATGATGCGCGGAGAGGTGATCGAATGAGCGACGTTGCAGAATTCCCCCTCTGGGCTTCGATCCTCGTCGCCTTCTTCGTACTTCTGGGTTCATCGCTGGCGCTGATCGGCACCATCGGCTTTGCCCGGCTGCAAAGCTTCTATGAGCGTCTGCACGCCCCAACACTCGGCACCAGCTGGGGCACGGGCGGCATCGTCATGGCGTCGATCATATATTTTTCCGTGTCTGGCCAGCGCCCGGTCTTCCACGAAATCTTCATCGGCATTTTCATGACGGTAACCACGCCCGTCTCGCTGATGCTTCTGGGCCGCGCCGCGCTCTACCGTGACCGCGCCGAGCAGAATCCAAACAGCCGCCAGAGCCTGTAAGATTACTGCAAGGGCAGACATTGCGACGCAACAGCAAGTGTCTTGCGTTTACGTGTAAAGATCATCATCACCACAGCAAAAGTGATGAAAGATGATAGGCTGTAAAACAGCTTCAAAACACCGGATGCGCGATTATTTACCTAATATTGCAATCATTTCCTATATTTGACTGCTGTCAAATAGGCTGAAAAGCCCAATGTTATCGTGGAGTTACCCCGGCCCAATATTCCCTGAATTTTAACGTTTTTCGTTCATTGTGGCAAAATTCAGTAATTCTCGGGGATATATGTATGGCGAGTTTCTTTTCGAGATCGATCGTTGTTCAGATGGTCTGTCTGACCATCGCGCTTATTTTTCTTGGCATTGTTGCCGTGGGTACCACGACCTATTTTCGTCTGAAAGACGACGTCATGGAGAGTGCACTTCTGGATACGCGGCGCGCGGTCAGAAGCATGGCTATTCTTTATGAGATGAAGGTTGGCGGCGCGACGGTCGCTATCGAAAACGGCGAATTGAAATCCGTTAGCCGCCCCAGCATCGGTACGCTGCTCGATTTCGATCTGGTTGATCGCACCGGCATTGCCAATGGTGGCGTCGCTACCGTGTTTCAGGCACAGGGCTCGGATTTCCTCCGTATCTCCACTAACGTCAAAAACGAAAAGGGCGAACGCGCCGTCGGCACAAAGCTGGCGCTCGACAGCCCGGCCTATGCCAAGATGGCCAAGGGCGAGGCCTATTTCGGTCAAGCCAAGCTCTTCGGCACAGACTACATGACCGCCTATCTGCCGGTCCTGTCCAAATCGGGAACCGCAGTCGGCATTCTCTTCGTCGGCGTGCCGATGACGGTTTATCAGGGCCATATTGATGGTTTGCGCAACATCGTTCTGTGGTGCGGCTTCGGCGTCATGCTGGTCTTCGGTCTGCTTGGCTATTTCGTCATCAACCGCGCCCTGCGCCCGCTCGGTCTTCTGACCAACGCGGTCAAGTCGCTGTCGGAAGGCAAGCTGGATACGGATATCCCCTATACCCAGCGCAAGAACGAGTTCGGCAACATTGCCCGCGCATTGGAAGTCTTCCGTGAAAACGCGCATGAAAAGCTGCTGATCGAAGGCCGTAGCGCAGAAGAGCGCGCCGAGGCAGAAGCCGAACGCGGTCGCAACGATGCCGAAAAGCGCGAAACGGATCGCCAGATCGACTTCGCCGTCACCCAGCTTGCTGGCGGCCTTGCGCGTCTGTCGCAGGGCGATCTGACCCAGACAATCGACTCTCCATTCTCGGGCCGTCTGGAGCAGCTTCGTACCGACTTCAACACATCCTTGGCCAACCTCAAGGACGTGCTGGCGCAAATCCGCGAGCGCACGCTGGTTATTCAGCACAACGGCATGGAAATGCGCGAGTCCTCCAACGACCTGTCTCGCCGCACGGAATCGCAGGCTGCATCGCTGGAAGAAACGGCTGCTGCCGTCGAGGAAATCACCGTTACCGTGAAGTCTTCCGCTGAACGTGCCCGTGAAGCCAATCAGGCCGTTCGCGTCACACAAAAAAGCGCCGACAGCTCCGGCTCGGTCGTCAAGAACGCCATCGACGCTATGGGCCGTATCGAAGACGCATCCAAGAAGATCGAACAGATCATCGAAGTCATCGATGACATCGCCTTCCAGACCAACCTTCTGGCGCTCAATGCTGGTATCGAAGCGGCTCGCGCCGGTGAAGCGGGCAAGGGCTTTGCGGTTGTTGCACAGGAAGTTCGCGAGCTTGCTCAGCGCTCTGCCGATGCTGCCCGCGAAATCAAGACGCTGATCAACCAGTCCACCAATGAGGTCGGCACCGGTGCGCTTCTGGTGCAGGAAGCCGGACAGGTTCTGTCCGACATCAGCCAGCAGATCGTCGTCGTCAGCAAGCATGTCGAGACCATCGCGACCGCCACTGCCGACCAGTCATCCGCGCTTCAGGAAGTCAACGGCTCCGTCAACCAGATGGACCAGATGACCCAGCAGAACGCCGCTATGGCCGAAGAGTCCAGCGCTGCAACACAGATGCTGTCTGAAGAAGTCGAAGCCCTGCTCGGTCTCGTGCAACGCTTCCGCATTGGCCAGGAAGGTCATCAGCAGGATCGTTACAGCCGCGCTGCTTAAGACCGGTTACCGCCTCGAACCAAACATAAGGGCCGCTCGATCCATATCGAGCGGCCCTTATACGTTCAGCCCTACTCCGCAGCCGCGCGCGTCACGCTGAAGACCTGATTGATATAGGCCCTCAGTGCCGCTGGCCGGACTGGCTTGTGCTGAACGGCAATGCCTTCCTTTTCCGCCTGTGCACGAACCTCCGGCGTTCGATCCGCCGTGATGAGAAGTGCTGGAATGTCTCGCTGGTAAAAGCGCCTCAGGCGCAACACGGCATCGATGCCGTCGCCATCATCAAGATGATAATCGACAACGATCATATCCGGTGCGGGGACTTGCGCTTCCAGCATGTGATCGATGGCGGAAAGGGATGCCGCCTGACTGACCCCACAGCCCCAGCCGGACATTAGCAGCGCCATGCCTTCCAATATCCTCGGCTCGTTATCAACACAAAGGATGTGAAAGCCATGCATTTGATTTGCGATGGGCTGCGGCGTGCTACGCTCAACCGCCTTGGCCGCGCGGCCATGCGCGACCTCGCGTGGCAGATGAACGCGAAATGTCGTGCCCCTGCCCTGAATGGATGACAGGTGAACGGGGTGATGCAGAATGCGCGACAGCCTGTCCACGATAGACAGGCCCAAGCCCAGCCCCGCTGCCGTCTTCGCCCCCTCGTCCAGCCGCGCGAATTCCTTGAATATTGTGCGGAACTTGGAAGACGGAATGCCGATGCCGGAATCAGTGACCTGAATCACAGCCTCCTTACCGCGCCGTCGCGCGCCGACGATAACCTTGCCGGAAATGGTATATTTGATGGCGTTGGAAACGAGGTTTTGAACAAGACGGCGCAGCAGATTGATATCCGATTTCACCGTCAGCGATGTCGGCATGACGATGAGTTCAAGGTTCCTCTCCCGCGCCATCGGCGCAAAATCCGTTTCGATACGCTTGAACAGATCGTTGAGCGATACGGAGGCCATGCGTGGCTTCATGGAGCCTGTATCGAGGCGGGAAATATCCAGCACCGCGCCTAGAATGGTTTCTACCGACTCCAATGCGGAATCAATGTTCTGAACCAATGCGCCATTGTCCGAAGTGCCCATGCGCTCGACAAGGGCAGACGAATAAAGCCGTGCTGCATTCAGCGGCTGAAGAATATCGTGTCCCGCGGCGGCAAAGAACCGCGTCTTGCCAATGTTGGCCTCATCTGCCGCTGCCCTCGCTTCCGCCAGTTCGTGGTTGACGCGGGTCAGCTGGCCAGTGCGTTCTTCCACACGCTGTTCTAGCGTTTCATTGGCCTGTTTCAGCGCCTGGTCACTGGCAACGCGCTGGGTGATATCGGTGAAGGTCGCAACGATGCCCTTGTCCGGCATGGCGTTGGAGCGCACTTCGATGATGCGCGCACCGCCCGCCAGCACCAGCGAAAACGGCATGTCCATCGTCAAAAACAGGTCGATGGTCTGGCGTTGCTGACCGCTATCAATATCGCCCCGTTCCTCCAGCATAGCCACGATCTCGTTGAGCGGCAGGCCGACCCTGCCGAACTGCTCCGGCAAATCGAGCAGTGTGCGGAAGCGTCGGTTCCAGATGGTCAATTGCTGGGAACTGTCAAACACGGCGATGCCCTGATCCATCTGCGCCAGCGCCGTTTGCAGCATGTCCTGATTATATTGCAGCGCCTCGCTTGCCTGATCCAGCAGCCAGACCGTATCTGCACTCGTGTCCTCCGCTTTTTGCAGGATCAGCGAGAGAACGAGCCGCGCCGAAGACGAGCCGATGGCGCTGCCCAGCAATTGCTCGGAGAAATGGATCAGCGCCATATCCGCCGGCTGGTCGTCTTCCAGCTTACGGCCCGCAGTTTTTTCATAGGCCGCCAGCGAACGCAGCATCCGCTCTTCGCCCAGATAGCGCGCCACCGCCGTTTTCAGATCGCCCACGCTGACACGCGTTTTCCAGCCGCGCGTCGCGAATTGCGATTTGGAATGGCGCTTGACGAAAATGCCGGACTGGATGCGCTCAACCGGTCGCGGATTGCGCGACAGCGACCCCAGCACGAAGGCCGCACAATTGATCAACAGGCTGAGCGTTACCGCATTGACCAGCGGATCGGCTCCCGGTCCGCTGAATAGCGTTGTGCCGGGCAAGAGGAAACTCAGCACCGTCGCTGCGATATGGGAATTATCCGGCCCGCCAAGGCTTGGCAGGAACAGCAAATAACCCCAAACGACGAAGCCGGAACTGAGGCCCGCTATGGCGCCGCGTGCATTGGCGCGGCGCCAGATCAGCCCACCCAAAAGCGATGGTGCCATTTGCGCAATAGCGGCAAAGGCCAGCAACCCGATGGATGCGAGACCGGATGCACTGTCTGCCGCGCGGTAATAGGCATAACCCAACAATAGAACTGCGAAGATCGCCGTGCGGCGGATGTTGAGCAGCGTCTTGGCGAAATCATCGCGATGCGAGGAGCGGTTAAGCAGTTTCTGCCGCAGGAAAATTGGCATCAGAATGTCGTTGGACACCATGATCGACAGCGCGACGGAGGCGACGATGACCATGGCCGTCGCTGCCGAAAAGCCGCCGATAAAGGTGATGAGCGAGACCACCGGCATCTCGTTGACCAGCGGCAATTGCAGCACATAAAGGTCCGCGTCGCCGGTGCCACCCAGCGTCAGCAGACCGGCAATGGCAATGGGCAGCACGAAGATGTTGATGGCGATGAGATAGAGCGGAAAGAGCAGCCCCGCCATCCGCAGCTCATTTGGCGTGCGGTTCTCCACGACCGTCACATGAAACTGGCGCGGCAGCAGGATGATCGCAAAGGCCGAGAGCAGTGTCAGCACAATCCAGCGGCTGATCGGGGTCTGGTAGGACATGGCCTGCATGACCTGGCTGTTCTCGGAGGCGAGCTTCCAGAGCTGTGAAGGACCATCGAACAGGAAGAACACGACATAGACGCCCGCCGTGCAGATGGCGACCAGTTTGACCACCGATTCCATCGAGATCGCAAGGATCAACCCGTCCTGATGCTCGGTGGCGTCCGTGTGGCGGGTTCCGAAAATCACCGCAAAGCCCGCCATGACCACCGTCACCAGCAGAGGCAGATCAAGAAAGTAGAGATTGCCGCTGCCGATCCCGTAATCGCTCGGGTCCACCATTGCGGCAACGGAATTGGACACGGCTTTCAGCTGAAGCGCGATATAGGGGATAGCGCCGACAAGGGCGATGATCGATACCAGCGTCGCGACCGTCGGGTTCTTGCCGTAACGCGCGGCTATGAAATCGGCGACCGATGTCAGCTTTTCCGCCTTGGCCAGTTCCACGATCCGTCGCAGGATCGGCATTCCCAGCGTGAAGGCGAGAATAGGGCCGGTATAGATGCCGAGGAATTCCAGCCCGCGTTCGGATGCAAGCCCTACCCCGCCGAAATAGGTCCAGGAGGTGCAGTAGATGGCAAGGCTGAGCGCATAGACAATCGGCCTGCCCCGATTGGATGGAGTTTTACGACGGCTCTTGCGGTCGCCATAACTCGCCACTGCAAAGAGCAGCAGAATATAGGCGAATGCCGATCCGAATATGATCCACCCAGGAAGCACTTGGCTTTTCTCTCCCACCGTCCTCTTGGCCAAGCATAGGATAGTTCCGGGAAAATGAGAATTGGCCGGGACTTGGCATAAAGTTTAAGACGGTGGAACCAACCAGCTTTTTGCTTCGTATATCTGCACATTCGAAAATTGAATGTTATTATGTGTTTGCCGTGGCAGCGCGCCCCGGCTGTGAGAGGGCTTCAAAGAGGGACATCTGGAATGCTCAACGAGTTTAAAACGTTTATCGCCCGCGGCAATGTCATGGACCTGGCTGTGGGTGTCATCATCGGCGCGGCCTTCAGCAAGATCGTCGATTCGGTGGTCAAGGATCTGATCATGCCGCTCGTCGGCGCCGTGTTCGGTGGTTTCGATTTTGCCAACTACTTCCTGCCGCTCAGTTCGACAGTGACGGCAACGTCGCTGGATGCTGCGCGCGCACAGGGCGCGGTTTTTGCCTATGGTAATTTCATCACCGTCGTCATCAACTTCCTCATCCTCGCCTGGATCATTTTCCTGATGGTCAAGGGTGTGAACACGCTGCGCTCGTCGGTCGAGCGTCAGAAGGTCGAAGAGAAGAAGGAACCGGCACCTCCACCGGAAGACGTGCGGCTTCTCATGGAAATCCGCGATCTGCTGAAAAACGCCGATACCAATCGCGTCTGATCCATCAGTAAAATCCGTGGTCTCTTCACGGAAAATCATGCACAGCAGGCTTTTCATGCGTTAAGAAGGCACTCAAACGGAGTGCCTTTTTTCATGTCGGTTCTGCAAAGTCTAAGTGCTCGCTCTCTGGCAACGCCGGAAAGCGGTATCGTCGAAGTCAAGAAATACGCCCATGCCCGCGAAAATCTGCTGCCGCTGTGGGTTGGGGAAGGTGACCTGCCCACACCGGCATTCATTGCGCAGGCGGCAGCCGATGCGCTGACCGGCGGCGAGACGTTCTACACATGGCAGCGCGGCATTCCGGAACTGCGCGACGCGATGAGCCGCTATTACCAGCGCCATTTCTCCGCCAATTTGTCTCCTGACCATTTCTACGTCACGGGCTCGGGCATGCAGGCCATCGTGCTTGCTGTACAGGCGCTCACCTCCCCCGGTGATGAACTGGTTTACCTCACGCCGACATGGCCGAACATCGTGGCCGCCATCGGCGTTGCGGGCGCCAAGGCCGTGCCTGTCGGCATCGATTTCGAAAACGGCAAATGGGATATCGACGTCGCCAAGCTGGAACAGGCGATTACGCCCAAAACCAAGGCGCTGTTCATCAACACACCCTCCAACCCCACGGGCTGGACGGCGACGCATGACAATCTGCGCGATTTTCTGGCGCTTGCCCGCCGCCACGGTCTGTGGATCATCGCCGACGAGATCTATGCGCTGTATCACTATGCCGATGCGCGTGCGCCATCCTTCCTCGATATCATGGAAGAGGGTGACCGCATCATCTTCGCCAATTCCTTCTCCAAGAACTGGTCTATGACCGGTTGGCGCGTGGGCTGGCTGGTCGCCCCGCCGGAAATTGGTCAGGTCATCGAAAACCTCATCCAGTATTCCACGTCGGGCGTTGCGCAATTCATGCAGCGTGGGGCCATTGCTGCGCTTGACGACGGCGATGATTTCATCAAGCAGAATTTCGCCCGCGCCGCCAAATCCCGCGACATTCTCTGCGATGCGTTGATTGCGACCAACCGCGTCGAGACGCTGAAGCCCGACGGCGCACTCTACGCCTTCCTGAAAATCGATGGGATCACGGACAGCCGTGCTGCCGCCTTCGACATCGTCGACAAGGTCGGCGTCGGGCTGGCACCTGGCACAGCCTTCGGGTCTGGCGGCGAGCGTTTCCTGCGCGCCTGCTTCCTGCGCGATCCGGTCCAGATCGAAGACGCAGCCGATAGATTGTCGAGCTATATTCTCGGTAAAAACATCTGACAGAAACATATCGCCACCGATGATCGATCAAGATCGTCGGTGGCGTTGTCGTCAATCAAGATGGAGTCGTCTGGACGCGCTGCGCTCCAGATCAGTGCGTGGCGCTGGCCGCAGGCTTGTCCCGGTCGCGATAGAACGAGGCGTGGCGCAAACTATCCTCCAGAAACGCCGTATTCTCGTTCGGGTCGTTCGAAGGGTTCTGGAAGTTGATGTAGTTGATGTTGACGCCGGCATGGTCTTTTTCCAGCATCAACTGCGCATAGATGGTCACGCCTTTCGGCTTGATTTCCAGATCCAGCGTGATGGACGGATAGGTGTCCCAGTCCAGCTTGTAATCGCCGCCGATTCCAAAATAGACCGTGCCTGGATGGAAGTAGAGCTCGGCTGCCGAATCAACCAGATCCGACAGGCTGCTATAATATTCGAACTTCAGAAGGGAGATCAGGTCTCCCGCATCGATCAAGCGGAGCTCGGCAGCCACAGGGCCGATTGCACGAGCCAAAATTTCTTCTCTTTCAGCCGAATATGAGCATTTTTTCATATTGATCAGTTTACCCGTCTTTTGTTTTGGCGTGCGGCGTAAACCTTGTGAATCAGTTCCGCCACGGCCTTATAAAATACTGACGGGATGACACTATCGACCGAGACTTGCGCAAACATGGAGCGGGCGAGTGGCGGGTCTTCAAAAATCGGTATTCCGTTTTCGGTCGCGATCTCTCTGATTCTCAGAGCAATCAAATCCTGACCCTTGGCGACCACGATGGGCGCGTCGCTTTCTTCCTTCACATAGCGCAGCGCCACAGCATAGTGGGTCGGGTTGGTAATGACGAGGGTGGCGCGTGGCACACCGTCCATCATTCTGCGGCGGGCGCGGTCACGGGCAATCGAACGCTGGCGCGCCTTGACCACAGGGTCACCCTGCGATTGCTTGTATTCGTCCTTCACTTCCTGCTTGGACATTTTCTGCTGGCTATGCCAGCGATAATTGGCCCAGAAATAGTCGGCCACAGCCAGAATGCCGGTCGAGAAGAGAACGACGACCACCATCTTCTTCAGAACTTCGAAGCCGGTGGACATCATGGCGTGCGGGTCAGTCATCAGGGCATCGAGAAGGCGGTAATAATCAGCCTTCAGCGTCATCACCATAATGATCGCGACGACGACCACCTTGAACAGCGACTTGCCGAAATTGACCAGACCGTCGACGCTGTAGATTCGGGTAAAGCCCGCAATAGGCGATATTCTGGATGCCTGAGGAGTAATCCGGTCCAGCACGAATTGCGGAAGATTCTGTGCGAAGGATTGGCCAAGGCCGAAAACGATGAACAGGATCGCGGCGGGCAGAAGCATCACGCCGACTTCCTTGGAAAGATGCAGACCGAGCGACACCATGTCCGCTGCGGTGTTCAGCCGCCATTGCTCGGGACGTTCGAGAATATCCTCGAGCGTCTCACCCAGTCTCTTGATTCCATCAGGTACGAAAAAAACGAGGTAGACGTAGAAGGCGAGCGTCGAGGCAAACAGCGAAGCTTCGTGCGATGAGGGGACATTACCCTTCTCCTCCGCATCGCGTAGTTTTTTCTCTGTTGGTTCTTCTGTTTTACTGTCTTTGTCTTCGTCCGACAAGACACGTCCCCTCAATGGAAAAAGCCCGCCGGAACTGGCGGGCCGTTATTGACAGGGTATAGAGGGGCGCTTCGCCCCGCAAGCCGCCTCGGCTGGCCACACAGGTTTTATAGGCCCGTGAGGCTTTTAGGCAGCGGCTGACTGATCGGCGGGCGCCGCTTCCTTCAGCAATATCTGGCCGGAATTTGCCAGACGGATGGCTTCCTGCGCAACGGCGCGGCGGGCAATCGCCACTTCGCGCGTGTTGAGCGACGCTGTCGGCACGGCAAGATCGGATTCGATCATGCGGCGCTGACGCGGGCTGATGCTGGACAGCAAACATTCCTTGATCTCTGCCGTGGCGCCGCGAAGCGCCATGGTGAGAATGTCCGCCGACACATCGTTGAGCAGCGAAACGCGGCTGCGCTGCGGCATGTACATGAGATCTTCGAAGAGGAAGATCTTCGGCTTGACCTTGTTTGCAGATTCCTTGCTGAGCGTTTCGAGCGAGCTGAGCAGGGTATCGACCTGCGGCTTGTCGAGTTCGTTCATCAGGTCTGCAACCTTTGCGGAGCCGCCTGCATTGCGCTCTGCTTCGAGTTCCGCGATCAGCGTTATGACGCGCTTTTCGATGATCTGTGCAGCAGCAGGGCTGACTTCCTTCATGTTGACCGTACGGTTCATGATGTCGGCGCGCTGCTCGTCCGGAATGGTCAGAAGCACCTTGGCGCCGAAGGAAGACGGCAGCATGGAGAGGATATAGGCGATGGTCTGCGGGTGCTCGCGCATCAGGAACTTGCCGATGAACTGCGGGTCCGCATCCTGAAGCTGATCCCAGATGGATGCTTCGAACGCCTGGAATGCGGCACGGCGACCCAGAAGACCGTCAACCTCTTCCGGTGTCAGACCTTCTTCCAGAATGCTTTCGATGGCCTTGGCATTGTCCATGAGGCCAGTGCCTTCGGTGAACAGGTCTTCAAATTCCGCCACGATCTGCGCCAGCTCGTCGGGCGGAATGACGCGGAGTGTCTGGGCCGAATTGATGATGGTCTGCAACTCGGCCTGCGTGAAAAACTTGAGGAGTTTTCCGGCCACGCCTTTTCCCATCGCCAGCAGTACGGCGGCGGCTTTATCAGCCTGAGACAACGGCTTCCCAGCAATTGGGTTACCGAAATCTTCAAAGTCCATCATGGTCTTTCCTCTCCGTCCCCACAGGGATTAGGCTTTCTTCGTACTCATCACTTCGATCAACTTCACACCGAAACGCGTATCGTCGTCTTCCAGCACGGTGATTTCGCCGCGTGCGATGCAACGGCCATTCACCATGATATCCACTGGCTCACCGATCTTGCGCTCAAGCGCGATCGTTGCACCCTCTTCCAAACCCATCAATCCCGAAACCAGCATGCGGCTGGTGCCGAGCACGATCTGGACATCGATTGGAATATCCATGATCAGATCGAGGTTGTCGGACAGTCCGCTACCCAGCGGCGACGGCGATGAGGCCAGCGGTGCGGATGAGGAGCCGAAATCCGACATGCCGAAGCTGTCTATTCCGCCACCGAATGCCGCCAGATCGTTGCCCGCCGGCTCGGCACTTGCCGAACCGAAGTCACCGAAATCGCCAAAATCCCCGAGCGATCCTTCCGAATCACTCTTCAGCACGCCGCGCAGATCGCCAATCGCCTGATCCAGATCGCCTGTATCATCAAGCGAAGGCAGCAAATCATCGTCGGTCTTTGGTGTCTTTTTCGTAGCCATGCGCTAATTATTCCCTTTGAAACTTGCGTCAAGCTGCCCACGCCTCCAAGGAAGCATGTTCAAGATTTAACCCATCAAATGTCTTAGAATTTCATCGTCCGTGCTGACGTTGTTTTTCACACGGACCGTGTATCTGTCCCCTGCGCGACCAAACTCGCAGTTGTACATATTGGCGCCATTGGCGCTGACCTCGACGCAGATATCGTCCTGACGGATATCGCGGAAGGGAATGACATCGCCTTCCACCAGCCGCGAGATCGTTTTCAGCGTCAGGCTCTGCAGCCTGATCTTGGCTTCCAGTGTCACCTGCGAACGCTTCACCTGTTCGGAGATCATCTCCATCCACTCTTCCTGCTTCTTCAGCGCCTGCGGAGATGGTTTCGGCGCGACGATGGTGGTTTTCAAAAGCGTGCGCTGCGGAATGACCATGGCGAATTCGGACGAGACCTTGCCGATATCGACCTTGAGACGGACCAGCATGCCGAACTGCGCAGCGATGGCCTCTTCAAAGGCGCTCTTGCCATTGCCGTTGAACGGCGGGTCGATGGTCGGCTCGAAACCACCCGGCGCATTCACCGCCGAACGCAGCACGTCACCCACGCGCCCCATGACGAGGGCGGCGAGGTCGAGCTCGATCTGCGACAGCGCGCGGACTTCCGGCTCCATGATTGTATCGGGTGCCGCGCCCAGCATGCGCTCCATCAAGGCCATGATGAAGGCCGTGCCGGTGGCCAGCATGAAGTTGGGGCACCAGTTGCGCAACGAGCAGTCGGCCACGGCAAAATCCTTGCCGAGCCTCTGGATGAGATCGGTCATCAGACCGGATTCGCAGCCGACATAATCGACTTCGATGCCGATGCCCGTCTCGCTGTGGAAGATATCCGGCAGGAAGTTGCTGTAGATCTGGCCGATATCGGCACCGATCTTGGCAACCTTCTTGCCGTCGCCCAGGCCACCCGTCAGCTTTGCGAGAAGCGCCGGGTCCATTACCGTGACATTCGTTTGTGCAGCATTTGCCATTATCAAGCCGCCTTCTGGTCGCCGCCCGGGTTCATCATTTCCTGCTCTACGGCATCGATGGATGGACGCTCGTAACCGGAAATCGTCTTGCGTCCATATTCGAGCGCGACCTGTGGTACCGAGCCGTTCATATAGGCCAGCAGCGTCTGCTTCACGATGATGTAGAGGCGGTGCTGCTTGGTGCGCACGATCTTGATCTGCGACGTCAGCGGGTTACAGATCGAGTAGGACAGAATGATGCCAAGCATGGTGCCGACGAGTGCCGCGCCAATGAGGCCGCCGAGAACCGCAGGCGATTCGTTGATCTTACCCATCGCCTTGATAACGCCGAGAACGGCGGCAACGATACCGATGGCCGGGAAGGAGTCACCCATCGCGGTGATGGCGTGATACGGCTTCAGCTTGTCGTGCAGAATAGTCTCGATTTCCTCATCCATCAGCGCTTCGATTTCATGGCTACGCGCATTGCCGATGATGATGAGGCGAACATAGTCACAGATGAAGGATGTGAGTTCCTTGTTCTTCAGAACCGACGGAGCGGTCTGGAAGATGGAGGACTCGTCCGGGTTATCGATGTGAGCTTCGATTTCGTTGCGCGATTTCGTGCGCAGATCGCGCATCAGCGAGTAGAGAACACCGAGGACGTCGAGGTAATTGCGTTCTTTCGGTACAGAGAACTTGAACGCCTCGCCAATGGCCTTACCGCTGTCCTTCACCACCTTCATCGGGTTGGCCATGATAAAGCCGCCGAGGCCAGCACCGCCGATGATGACAAGCTCAAACGGCTGGAACAGCACGTCCAAATGGCCGCCCATGGCCATGTAACCGCCGATGATACAGCCGAAGGTAATGACTAGTCCGATAATAATGTTCATCTGAAGCTCGCGTCTGATGCCAATTTCGCATGTCAGGGATATGGGACATGCCTTGTGCGAGGCTGGCTTGAAAGCCGGAGTTGCAGAGTTTGTCTCGGGCCACGCCTTTTTCGGAGCCCTCCACCTTTCCCTCTTCTAACCAAGCAGCTGCTCAAAAGCTTCGCACAAGCAAGCGTCCCTAGTTTGGGGAACACTATGCGGGTGCCATGTCGTTGCGCGCCCACCTTTCTTAGAGTTCCGCACAGGAGACCGACATGCAGTCTGGTATTTACGTAGGCATTTCCTCCCAGATCGCACTGGAACGCCGCCTTACGACCATTGCGGACAACATCGCCAACATGAACACGGTCGGCTTTCGCGGTACGGAAGTGAAATTCGACCAGGTGATGAGCCAGACGCGCAACGATCTCAAGGCAGACATTTCCTTCGTGACACAGGGCAGCGACTATCTGTCCACCCGCAACGGCGAAATGATCCAGACGGGCAATTCCTTCGACTTTGCCATCAAGGGTGATGGCTGGTTCGGCATCAACACTCCCGCCGGTCAGGTCATGACCCGCGACGGTCGCTTCTCCATGGCAATCACCGGCGAGTTGGTGTCCACACAGGGCTATCCGGTGGTGGATGCCGGTGGCGCACCCATTCAGCTCAATCCGGCAGCCGGTGAACCGACCGTCGGATCCGACGGTCGCATCATGCAAAATGGCACGACCGTTGCCCAGCTGGGTCTTTTCACCGCCGATGCGACCAAGGGTTTCATGCGCTATGAAAACAGTGGCGTGATCTTCTCGCAGGCACCGCAACCCGTGGTCAACGATTCCTCTGTCGGCGTCGTTCAGGGTTATGTTGAACAATCCAACATCAATCCCATCAACCAGATGACGCAGCTCATTCAGGTCAACAGGGCTTTCGAAGGCATCTCCTCGCTGATGAAATCCACAGAGGATTCCTTCTCACAGGCCGTCCGCACCCTTGGTGGCGGGCAGTAACCGGCGCTTGATGTAAATGGAAACCGAAATCCAGCCGACCATCTTTCCGAAACTCGAAGCCCTCGCACAGATGCTGGACGCGCAGATGTCGTCCGGCATGCCCATGTCGCGCGGCGGACGGGTCAGGACCATCGCTGCTGGCCACTACACGGTCAGCGGACTTTCGGAACATGTCCGCCTTGGCGAATTCGTGGTCCACAAAAGCGCCACGGGCCTGCATCTGGGCGAAGTGGTTCGCGTCGAGCCGGACCTGATCTATGTCTGCGCCATCGAGCCGGGTGATCCCATCGGCGTCAACGATATCGTGCTGCGCGAAGGCGAATTCCGCGTCGAGCCAGACGATAGCTGGTGCGGGCGCACCATCAATTCGCTCTGCAAGCCCATCGACAACAAGGGCCCGCTGACAAAGGGGCCGAAGAAACGCTCGGTCATGACGCTGCCGCCGCCATCCATGACACGCAGCCGTGTGGACACCGGTTTTCGCACCGGCGTCAAAGCCATCGATATCTTCACGCCGCTCTGCCTTGGCCAGCGCCTTGGCATTTTCGCGGGCTCGGGTGTCGGTAAATCGACGCTGCTTTCGATGCTTGCCCGTGCCGACGCCTTCGACAAGGTCGTCATCGCACTCGTCGGCGAACGAGGCCGCGAAGTGCGCGAATTCATCGAGGATACGCTCGGTGACAACATGCAGAAATCCATCGCCATCGTCGCAACCAGCGACGAAAGCCCTATGCTCCGCAAAATGGCACCGCTGGTTGCCATGACGATTGCCGAACATTTCCGCGACAAGGGCGAAAACGTCCTCTTCATCGCAGACAGCATCACCCGCTTTGCCCACGCCATTCGCGAAGTGGCGATTGCCGCCGGAGAGCCGCCGATTGCGCGCGGCTATCCGGCATCGGTCTTTACCGAACTGCCGCGCCTGCTGGAGCGCGCAGGCCCCGGCGAAGAAGGAACGGGCACGGTCACCGCCATCATCTCCATTCTGGTGGATGGCGACAACCACAACGACCCGATTGCCGATTCGACCCGCGGTATTCTCGATGGCCATATCGTTCTGGACCGCTCGCTTGCGGATGAGGGCCGATATCCGCCCATCAATCCGCTGGCGTCGATTTCGCGACTGTCCCACAAGGCATGGACGCCCGACCAGCAGAAGCTGGTCTCGCGGCTGAAGTCGCTGATCCACAATTTTGAAGAAACCAAGGATTTGCGCCTGATCGGCGGCTATCGACCCGGCGTGGACGCCGAACTCGATATGGCGGTCAGGCAGGTTCCTTTCGTTTACGACGTGCTCAAGCAATCCCCCGGCGATGCCACAGTCATCGATGCCTATGCGGAACTTGCCAACGCACTCAGAAACGCTCCGGTCAACAACCAGCCAGCGCCCGTGCAGCGGCGGGGGTAATGATGATGAAATTCATGAGACAAAGACAGCCCAAAGAAACCAGTGACACTGTTGAACGCAAGGCCCGGCAAAGACGTTCGATCCGCGACTTCGACCGGTTCCTGACCGGCGGCCTCATCATTGTGGCCGGCGCGGCTGCCGCCCTGCCCTGGTATGTCTTCTTCAACCCCGAAAAATTCGGCATCAGCGGTGCCGGCTGGGAAGCGCTGAAAAACGTGCCTCAACGCCAGGGTGGAGGGGTCGATACGGTGATCCCCCATTTCGACGAAGGCCTCACCTCCAATGGCCGGAAAGATATACCCACTCTCGATCTCGACGCCCTGACGACAGCAGCCGTGCAGACTGACGGCATCGGAAAAAACACCAATTCCGATGGAAAGTCCCAACCCTTCCCCGGCGGCACCCGTTTTAAACTGCTGCATGTCTCGAATGGCCGCGCACTGATCGAAGACAAATCCGGCATGTTCCTCGTCCAGATCGGCTCCACACTGCCCGACGAAAGCAAGCTTCTTTCGATGAGCAATGTCGATGGCAAATGGCAGATCGTGACATCCTCGGGCGAGATGTACACGGAGTGATATCCGTCTGCGCATCGCCTTCTCCAGACCGGGGACGCGGTGCGAAAAGCCGTTTTAAACCTGCGCTGCAGGTCATCGGGAACGCTGGCTAAAGGCTGGTGATGACGCTCTACGTCGTGTGCGATGGCAATGCTCCAGCGCTTATGAAATAAATTTACGAAATACTTATTTTTTTATCGACTACTGACGGGCGTTAATTCATAGCTTGTCCGCCTTGGGCGTCCATTTCCGTCGATATCAAGAGAGTTATAATGAAAGTCGCTGTAGTTCATGACTGGCTCCCTGTTTTCAGCGGTGCGGAGCAAGTATTGTCGGCAATAATGCAAAGCACCGGGCCGAGCGATCTCTATACATTATTCAATTTTTTGAACGATAACGACTTGAAGAAAATCGGCGCCAAGGAAATTTTCACGAGTTATCTTGATCGCCTCCCTCTCCGAGAGAATTATTATCGATACACATTTCCCTTCTGCCCCTCTGCAATAGAGAGTTTTGACCTGGCAGACTATGATTTGGTTCTGTCGTCCAGCGCAGCCTTTGCCAAAGGGGTCATCGTTCACCCCCATCAACGCCACATAGCCTACGTGCACACCGCCGTGCGCTACGCGTGGGACCAGACATTTGAGTATATGCGGCGGACATCCATGTCCAAGCTACCGTTCGGCCCAATATTACGCCATTCACTCCACAAGCTGCGCATTTGGGACGTCAGATCGGCGCACGGAGCGGATGTGCTGCTCGCCAACTCTTCCGTCGTACAACGGCGCATAGAGCAAATTTACGGGCGTCGTTCTTACGTCCTGCACCCTCCCGTCGATGTGGATAGTTTCCCGATTCAGACGGAAAAGGATGATTATTACGTCTGCGCTTCGCGGCTCGTTCCGTACAAGCGCTTCGATCTTGTCGTTGATGCATTCAAAGACATGCCAAACCGCAAACTGATTGTCTGCGGCGACGGTCCGGAATTAAACCGGCTCAAAGAACGCGCAGGACCAAATGTCACCTTCACCGGTCACCTGCCGCGCGCCGAACTCATCAAGACGATAAGCCACGCAAGAGCGTTCATCTTCCCGGCCTACGAAGATTTCGGCATCGTCATGGCGGAAGCTTTGTCTGCCGGAACTCCAGTGATTGCGTATACGCGCGGCGGCGCACAGGACATCGTCGTGCCTCATGGGGAACGCGATGCGACCGGCGTGCTGTTCCCAACACAAACCGCAAAAGCAATTGTCGATGCCGTGGATCAATTCGAAAGCGCCCGTAACGAGTTTTCCCCGAAAGCCTGCCACGCCCGCGCCAATCTATTCGCGTCCCACAACTTCAATCGCAAGCTCGATCAGTTCATTGCGTTGACGATGGACAAGAATTTCTCGCGCGATACTTTGCTGACGATTGAGTAGAGTTAGCGGTAGAAAATAGTGTGAGGTAGCTGGAGAAGTCTTTTGGTGAGTTACATACCGGAGATTGGCCGGCACCTGTGACAACGCCAGCGTCCTATCACGGGCATATCACTCCAAAACACACATTGTCATCGCTGAAGAAAAATGGTGCCCGAAGGCGGATTTGAACCACCGACACGCGGATTTTCAATCCGCTGCTCTACCAACTGAGCTATTCGGGCACTTCAGGTTCTGACGAACCATCGCCTTTGGTAAGCGCCGGAGAAGCTTGCTGCCCCGGAAGTGAGCGGGGTTATAACATCTTGTTCGGCCATGGCAAGCGGTTGACGAAACTTTTTTGACAGTTTTTTTGAAGGGCCTGTGGATGGTTGTTGCGGGCGTCTTCGCTCATGGCGAGATGGTGCGATGTGAGCCTTAAACTTCCTCGGTACGGGATGCCGCCAAGTAAAAAACCTCATCTCCTTCGAGGCCCTTACGAGCACCTCAGGATGAGGTCTGATACATTGCGACTTTCCCACGATGTAAGACAGTCAACACATCACAGTGAAATACTTAGCGCTCCCAAGTTATGTGTATCACTTCGATCCGGCAGAAAGTCCCAGTGCAAACGGCACAGCTGCTACCAGAAGCGCCATGATGGGGGACGAGGCGAAGATGCGGCCTGCGAGTGAGGTGATGGCGACCGATCGGACGACGGGGAGCCAGTTCGCTATATCGGCGCTGTGGCGGGGTTGTTGGGGCTGGGCCTTGCGGGAGGATTGTGCGGCCTGAAGCTTTTCTACGTCCTTGCGGATAGCATCGATCTGCTCACGAAGCTCTTCGACTTCCTGGCGCAGCGACGCGTCAATGGTCTTCTTTTCGGGAGCTTTGGCGCGGGCGGCGGGCTTTCTGGGTGTTGTGCTCATATCGTCTTCCAGTTCAGAAAGTTCGTCTTCAAGATCGGATGGTTTGTCGAAACCATGGGAACGTACCGGCGCCCTCATTCAATTTTCCTCTCGCATAAACGCGTAATGACGCCGCGAACACCACGGCCTGGATGGATAGTCTGCAAACGCGGGACGCGAGAAAAGGATGCAGCGTTTCGTTCAATCTGGGAGGCAAAATCAAAAGGCCCGCTTGCATGCCAGCGGGCCTTTGACAGAACGGTATGTAAATCGAGCCCTTCGGCAAGGCTTATTTCACTGGCTTCAGCGATTGTAGAATGCTGACCAGTTCTTTGTGGTGTGCATCCTGTGTGGCTTTCGTGCCCCAATAGGTCACGACCAGCATCTTGCCTTCTCTTGGCGAGGCAAAGCCGAGGGAGACATCGACTGGGCCGTCTTCATCCTTGCCATCGAACTCGATGCTGCCGAATCTCATGCCGTTGATATCGACATCGCCGGAATCGGACTTCGTGCTTGCGTCGATTTCCACGCCATTATCCGTCAAAAACTTGATGGCATCGTCTATGACCTTGTCCATGGTCTTGTCGCTGGCAACATCGATGGAGAAGTAGATCGCAGCATCAGGCGAAGTGGCGTCGATGCCGGTTTCGGTTTCCTTCGGGCCCCAATCATCAGGGATTTTGACCGATGCTATGGGCGCTTCACTGGGAAACTTGAGTGTTTCTGCTTGTGCAAAAAACGGCGCCAGCACAAAGGCGGCGGCCAAAATGGTTTTTTTCATGGGAAAGTCCTCTGGGATTGAGGCGCGTAAGATTGGGTGGCAATGGTGCCCCAGCCGTTGCCAAATTCGATATAAAGGGAAAGCCGTTATTATGTCATCAGAATAATCTCAAGTAATGAAGAATGCTCAGAGCAAAGTTAACGGGCCAGAGGCCGACCATTCCTGTAAAAAGTCTCTATAATCTTTATATTATACATCGATGAAGCAATTCCAGATTGCTACCGACATGGCCAGATACAGAAACAGGCCCCGAAGGGCCTGCTGATGGTTGAGTAATTTTGATCTTAAGCGGATTTTGCGGCAGCGCCATAGGGATCGAACCGGCCGTAGAAGGTATCGCCCTTGGCGGCCATATCCTGTAGCAACGGGGTTGGCTTGAAGTGCGGTCCGTAGGTTTGGCTGAGCTTTTCGGCCAGTGCCACGAAGTTCGCCACGCCCATGCCATCGATATAGGACAGCGCGCCGCCTGTGTAAGGCGCAAAGCCGAAGCCGAGGATGGAGCCTACATCGGCTTCGCGCGGATCGGTGACGATGCCTTCTTCGACCGTGCGGGCAGCTTCCAGAGCGATGGTGACGAGGAAGCGCTGTTTCAGCACGTCCATGTCGACATCTTCAGGCTTCTGCTGCGCGTAGAGGCCTTTTAGGTCGGGCCAGAGAGACTTCTTGGCTGGCTTTGCCGGATAATCGTAAAAGCCCTTGGCGTTCTTGCGGCCAAAGCGGCCCTCGCCTTCCACCATGTTCTTGACCAGCTCCATGTGGCGCGGATCGACAGCCTTTTCGCCGAGATCGGCGACGGTGGCCTTGAGGATCTTGTAGGAGAGGTCGATGGCAACTTCATCGTTCAGCGCCAGTGGTCCCACAGGCATGCCCGCGAACTTCGCGGCATTTTCGATCATGGCCGCAGGCACGCCTTCGATCAGCATGTCATAGCTTTCGGCCATGTAGCGCAGCACGCAGCGATTGACGAAGAAGCCGCGTGTGTCGTTGACGACGATGGGCGTCTTCTTGATCTTGGCGACGTAGTCCAGTGCCACTGCCAGTGCCTTATCGCCCGTTTCCTTGCCGAGGATGACTTCCGTCAGCATCATCTTTTCGACCGGCGAAAAGAAGTGGATGCCGATGAAATCACTCGGACGCTTGGAGTTTTGCGCGAGACCGGTGATGGGCAAAGTGGAGGTATTGGAGGCGAAGATCGCGCCTTCCGGCAGCACGGCTTCCACCGCTTCGATCACGGCCTTCTTCACGTCGCGGTCTTCGAACACGGCTTCGATGACGAGATTTGCGGTTTTGAGCGAGGCATAGTCCGAGCTTGGCGTGATGCGGGCGAGGATGGCGGCACCCTCTTCCTGCGTCATGCGGCCCTTTGTGACGCTGTCTTTCACCAGACCTTCGCAGGTGGTCTTGCCCTTGGCGGCGGCTTCGTCATCGCGGTCGATGAGGGTGACATCGAGACCGGCAACGGCGGTGACGTAGGCAATGGACGCGCCCATGAAGCCTGCGCCGACGACGCCGACATGTTTCAGATCGCTCTTGGGCTGGCCAGCCGGACGGCGCGCGCCCTTGCCCAGTTCCTGCATGGAAATGAACAGCGAGCGGATCATCGCAAACGCTTCTTTCGAGCGAAGGATTTCCGTGAAGTAGCGCTGCTCGACCTTCAAGGCCGTGTCGAACGGCAACTGCAGGCCTTCGTAGACGCATTTGAGAATGGCGAGTGCTGCCGGATAATTGCCAGCGCTTTCGCGGCGCAGGATCGCCGGGGCGGCGGGCCAGAGCTGGGCTGCGGCGGGCGTCCAGATGCCACCGCCGGGGGCCTTGAAGCCCTTCTCGTCCCATGGCGCAACGGGTTTCAGGCCGTCCTTGAGCATCTGCTTGGCGGCGGGGATCAACTGATCCGGCTCCACCACCTGATGCACGAGGTTCATTGACTTGGCGCGGCTGGCCGTCAGCGACTGACCGGTCGTCATCATCTGGAGGGCCGACTGCGCATCGGTGAGACGCGAAACGCGCTGTGTGCCACCGGCACCGGGGAAGATACCGACCTTGATTTCCGGCAGCGCCAGCTTGACGCTCTTGGCGTTGGAGGCAACGCGACCGTGGCAGGCGAGCGACAGTTCCAGCGCGCCGCCCATGCAGGTGCCGTTGATGGCGGAAACCCAGGGCTTGCCGTTGGTCTCGATCTTGCGGAACAGACCATTCATCTTACCGACGAGATCGAACAGTTTCCTGGACGCCTCATCCGGGTTCTTCGCCTTCTCTTCATTGTAGAAGGAGAACATGGACTTGATCATCGACAGGTCAGCGCCGCCGGAAAAGCTGCTCTTGCCTGACGTGAAAACCACGCCCTTGACCGCAGCATCTGCAACGGTTGCGTCAACGATCGCGTTCAGCTCTTCCATGACCTCCGCCGTAAAGACGTTCATGGATTTTTCCGGCATATCCCAGGTAACGAGGGCGATGCCGTCTGCGTCTGTTTCGACGGTGAAATTGGTGTAAGTGCTCATAGTGGGATTCCTCTTCCCTGAATTTCTTGTGCTAACCGAAGACGCCGAGCAGGTAGCAAAGCAGAACGACAAGCAGAGCAAGAACGATGATCAGTCCTCGTCTCTCTGCTTTCATCCGAGCGTGGCTTTCGGCAGGCGTAACGCGACCGGCTGCTTCAGCAGCCTCGGCCATGTCCTCGTCGAGTTGCCTCGTCTGGAAGTGTCGCTTCGTCTCGTTCTGATAGCCCGCCATGCTCGTCGTCCCAATCAAACCCGCTCGATAACCGTTGCCGTGCCCATGCCTGCACCGATGCAGAGCGTGACCAGTGCGGTATTGAGATCGCGGCGTTCCAGTTCGTCCAGAACCGTGCCGAGGATCATCGCGCCGGTGGCACCCAGTGGGTGGCCCATGGCAATCGCGCCGCCGTTGACGTTCATCTTGTCGTGGCTGATGTCAAAGGCCTGGAGGTAACGCAGCACGACGGCGGCGAAGGCTTCGTTGAGTTCGAAGAGGTCGATATCGGCAATCGACATGCCGGTTTTGGCCAGCAGCTTTTCGGTGACGTCGACAGGGCCGGTCAGCATCAGCGCCGGGTCGGAGCCGATATTGGCAAAGGAGCGGATGCGGGCGCGGGGTTTCAGGCCCATGCTCTCGCCACCGGCCTTGGAGCCGACGAGAACCGCAGCAGCACCATCAACGATGCCGGACGAGTTGCCCGCATGGTGGACGTAGTTGATACGTTCCACTTCCGGGTGGGCCATGATGCCCACGGCCTCGAAGCCTCCCATTTCGCCCGGCATCTGGAAGGATGCGTTGAGCGAGGCGAGCGCCTGCATGTCCGTGCCTGGGCGCATATGCTCGTCACGGTCGAGAATGGTGATGCCGTTCTGGTCTTTCACCGGAATGACGGAGTTCTTGAAGTAGCCGTTTTCCCAGGCATGCGCGGCGCGCTTCTGGCTTTCCACGGCAAAGGCGTCCACGTCATCGCGGCTGAAACCGTATTTGGTGGCGATGAGGTCTGCGGATACGCCCTGCGGCATGAAATAGGCCGGGAAGCTGACCGAGGGGTCCATGTACCAGGCACCGCCGGACATGCCCATGCCGACACGCGACATGCTTTCCACACCGCCCGCGATGACGATATCGTCCGCGCCTGCCGCAACCTTGCCGGCTGCGAAATTGATGGCATCGAGACCCGACGCGCAGAAGCGCGAAATCTGCATGCCCGGTGCCTTGGTGGAGTAACCAGCCTCGAAAGCCGCACCCTTGGCGATGACGGCACCGGCATCCATCACCGGATCGACGCAGCCCATGATGATGTCATCGACGGTGGATGTGTCGAGGCCATTGCGGTCGCGGATGGCCTCCAGCGTCTTGGCGGCCAGACGAACGGACGGCACTTCGTGCAGCGAGCCGTCCTTTTTGCCGCGTCCGCGCGGGGTGCGGACGTGGTCGTAGATATAAACGTCAGTCATTTCTCATCTCCCTGTCGGCATCTGCATGCCTTCGAAATCTTGGAGGCCGTGAGTGGACCCCTCACTTGCGATTTCTAGCACTTAGCTAAAGCTAAGATGCTGAAATCGCTTTCTCTCCCACAAGGGGAGAGATAAACGCGCCGCGCCCACTCCGGGCTACCTCTCCCCTTGTGGGAGAGGACACAAAATCAAGATCTTAGCAAAGCTAAGTCTTAGATTTTGTTGGTGAGGGGTTTGCCCCTTGCTCCCACCCTCAAAACGCCTCAGCAGCCAGTTCCATCATCGTATCGCTTCCTGCCTCGATGCGGATCTTGCGAACCGCCGTTTCCGGCAGAATGCGTTCCATAAAGAACTTGGCCGTGACGAGCTTGGTCTTGAGGTACTGCTCATCCGACGCAGAGCCCGAAGACAATGCAGCCTGTGCGGCCTTTGCCATGCGTGCCTGCATGTAACCCAGCACCACGAGACCGAAGAGGTGCATGTAGTCGGTCGAACCGGCACCAGCATTATCGGGCTTCGCCATGGCGTGCTGCATGAACCACATGGTGGAAGCCTGAAGGTCGTTCAGGCCCTTCTTGAGGCCCTTGGTGTAGAGCGTGAGGCTCTCGTCGGCGCGGTTTTCCTCGCAGTAGTCGCCGATTTCTTTGAACAGCGCCATGACGGCGCGACCGCCATTGAGACCGAGCTTGCGGCCCACAAGATCGAGCGCCTGAATGCCGTTGGCACCCTCATAGATCATGGTGATGCGGGCATCACGCACATACTGACTCATGCCATGTTCTTCGATGTAACCATGACCGCCGAAGACCTGCTGGGCCATGACGGCGTGGTCGAAGCCCTTGTCGGTCAGCACACCCTTGAGGATTGGCGTCACGAGGCCGAGAATATCGTCTGCGGCCTGACGTTCCTTCTCATCGGTCGCGCGGTGGGCGATGTCGGATTGCAGCGCGGTCCAGAGCAGGAAGGCGCGGCCAGCTTCATTATAGGCCTTGATGGTCATCAGCGTGCGGCGAATGTCAGGATGCACGATGATCGGATCGGCCTTCTTTTCAGGTGCCTTTGCACCCGAGAGAGAACGGCCCTGAATGCGCTCGCGGGCATATTCGACGGCGTTCTGATAGGCGATTTCGCCAACCGACAAGCCTTGCAGGCCAACGCCGAGGCGGGCTTCGTTCATCATCACGAACATGGCCGACAGGCCCTTGTTCTCAGCGCCGATGAGATAGCCGGTCGCATCATCGTAATTCATGACGCAGGTGGCGTTGCCGTGAATGCCCATCTTGTGCTCAAGCGCACCGCAGACCACGCCGTTGCGCGCACCGACCGAGCCATCGCCATTGACGATGAACTTCGGCACGATGAACAGCGAGATGCCCTTGGTTCCCTCCGGCGCGCCTTCGATGCGGGCGAGAACCAGATGGATGATGTTGCTGGTCATGGAATGTTCGCCAGCCGAGATAAAAATCTTCTGGCCGGTGATCTTGTAAGAACCATCGCCCTGCGGCACGGCTTTGGTGCGCAGCAGGCCAAGGTCGGTGCCGCAATGCGGCTCTGTCAGGTTCATGGTGCCTGACCATGTGCCCTCGACCATCTTCGGCAGATAGGTCTGCTTCTGCTCGTCAGAACCATGTGCCAGAACGGCGGCAATAGCACCCTGCGTGAGGCCCGGATACATCATCAGCGACAGGTTGGCCGACGACATATATTCACCGATGGCGGCGTGCAGCGTGTAGGGAAGCCCCTGCCCGCCATATTCCGGCGGTACCGCAAGTCCGGTCCAACCGCCTTCGCAATAGGCATCATAGGCCTGTTTGAACCCTTCAGGCACGGACACCGAGCCGTCTTCGGCGCGCTTGCAACCCTGCTGGTCGCCCGACAGGTTGAGCGGGAAGAGCTGCTCTTCGGCAAGCTTCGCGGCCTCGCCGGTGATCGCCTCGATCATGTCGGGCGTGGCGTCTTCGAAACCGGGCAGATTGTTGTAGCGCTCGATGCCGAGCACGTCATTGAGAATGAAAAGTGTGTCTTGAACAGGGGCCTTGTAAACAGGCATTACCGATGATCCTCCGCATCGTTTGCCGGACCACTCCGGCGTCAACATGGAGATCACAATATTTGACGTGCGCGTAAACGTCAAATAGCTTTGGAAACAAAATTTCGTCAGTGAATAAGGCCAGAAATCGGCCTTCGAGTTGCGCCGTCCGCCCTGCCAGGACTAGCGCCGCTAGCTAAGCGGAGCTGTCGATTTTCTGGGAATCAGGGTCGGTGCCGACAGGCGAATGCGATCGTCTCCCAAAGCGTGCGGATCGTTCAAAAGTTCCAGCGCATGCGATGCGATCTGTGTAAACGGTACCCGCATCGTCGTCAAAGGCGTTGGCAAGTGGCTGACGATGGGAATGTCGTTGTAACCCACCAGCGAGATATCGCCCGGCACGGAGAGACCCATCTTCGACAGCTGCGACAAAGCGCCAACGGCCGTGTTGTCATTGACTGCGAAGATCGCGGTTGGCCTGTCGTCCAGCGCCATCAGTTTCTCAACGGCCTCACCCCCGGCCTCGATACCGAAGGTGGAGGCAACGATACGGCCCGGCTCTACCGCAATGCCCGCTTCCGTCAATGCCTGCCGGTAGCCATCGACACGCCCGCGGGCGCTAGAGGCATAGGGGGGGCCCGCAATCACGCCGATTTTCCGGTGCCCGAGGTCGAGCAAATGGCGGGTGGCCAGATAACCGCCCAGCCTGTCGTCTCCGACAGAGGATAGACTGTGCCCGTCAGTTCTGAGCGCCAGCACATAGGGCACGCCACGTTCGGCCAGCTCATCGGGAAAATCATCATCTTCGCGGGCGGTTGAGAGAATGAGCCCGTCTACGCCCCTCTTCAAAAGCGATTCCGCCGCAAGGCGATCTGCTTTCGGTTTGTCATCCGTGGTGGCGACGATGGCGAAGCGGCCTGTCCTGCTGCAGGCCTTGGCAAGACATTCGTAGAGCATGGCCATAACTGTATCGGTCAGCCTCGGCACGATAACGCCCACCGTCATGGTGTTACCACGCCGAAGGCTGGCGGCCGAGACATCGCGCACATATCCCAGTTCTTCGGCGATCTTGCGCACCCTTCGCGCGGTCTCGCTATCCGAGCGCGGCAAGCGCTCATCCAGAATTCTGGAAACCGTCGATTTGGAGACACCCGCCGCTGCCGCCACACCGTGAAGCGTGACGCGTGACTGACGGGCATAGTCGTCCACTTTTGAATTCATTGGCATTTTCCAAACGAGTCGCAGGGATGTGCATTTGATTTTTAGCATGCACCAAAAAAGCTGTTGACTCCAGCGCGAAATGGATCGATCTTGGGAACGTTCCCATTAACGATCTAGCCTGCTGATCGTACCGGACGGCAGCTGACAAGGAGGAGTTTTCAGATGCAACCGATGGACCTTCGCGGATTGAGCCCCGCACCCGTTACAGCTTTCACCAAAGACGGTGAAGTCGATCACGTCGCCAATGCGAAGATCGCCAAATGGCTCGTTTCTTTCAAAGGCGTCAAAAGCCTCGTGATTCTCGGCCATGCCGGTGAAGGCACGTTCCTGACGGAAGAAGAGCGCCTTGCCCTCATTCGTACCTATGTCGAAGCGGTCGATGGCGCTGTTCCGATCATTGCCGGCATTACCGGTGAAGGCACGAAGGTCGCCGCCGCCGAAGCCAAGAAGTGCAAGGCCGCAGGCGCTACCGGCGCGCTCGTCTATCCAAATCATGGATGGCTGCGTTTCGGCTTCCAGAAGGGCGCTCCACAGGATCGCTACAAGGCAATCTGGGAAGAGTCTGGCCTGCAAGAAATCCTGTTCCAGTATCCTGACGTCACCAAGGCCAGCTACGATCTGGACACCCAGCTGGATATCGCCGCCCAGGAAGGCGTCGTCGCCACCAAGAACGGCGTGCGCAACATGAAGCGCTGGTATGTGGAAATTCCGGAGCTGAAAAAGGCCAATCCGGACCTGCAGATCCTCAGCTGCCATGACGAATGGCTGCTGCCAACCATGTTCGATGTGGACGGTCTTCTGGTCGGTTACGGCAATATTGCGCCGGAACTGCTTATTGACCTCATTGATGCCGGCAAGGCACAAAACTACCCGGAAGCCCGCAAGATTTTCGAGCGCCTGCTGCCGGTCACTCGCGCCGTTTATCACCGCGGTTCGCACATGGAAGGCACGGTTGCCCTCAAGCTCGGCCTCGTTCATCGCGGCATACTCGACCATGCCACCATTCGCGAGCCGCTGAAGAATCTCGGCACCAAGGCAGAGCAGGAAATCTTTGCTGCTTTCGATGCTGCCGGTATTGGCAGAGCCGAACTGCTTCAGGCCGCCGAATAAGATTGGCGCTTTGCGCCCGGCATGGTCCGGGCGCTGAAACGAGACTTCTGTATTCCTCAGAAATCCTCCCCGTCCCGCTTTTGCGGGGCGGTGGCGAGCCTTATCGGCATGGCACAGCGGGATGACTGGCCAATGCTGCAAATGATCGAAATTCGCATTTCAGACCCAGCGAGCGCCGTGCTTTTTCAAAGCACGCAGAACGCTCCGGCTTTAAACTTCGCATCGCGCTTTTTTGAAAATCGTCTAGAATTTTCGAGCGCATGCGCCAACCAGGATCAGCGCCACCGACCGGGAGATGGAGTGTCGGGATGCGCGAAGGAGGAGCCATGAACTTTATGCAATCCGTGCCCGAGGGGGCGGCGAGAGTTGCCGATCCGCAGGCCGATATCAGTGCGCGTCTCGAACGTCTGCCGATTACCCGCGAGGTTTTCTGGGCACGTAACATCGTTGGCGCTGCAACCTTCTTCGATGGCTATACCGTTATCGCCATCGCCTATGCCATGCCCGTGCTGGTCAAGGAATGGGGGCTGACGCCCTCGCAGACAGGCATGATCCTGTCCATGGGCTATCTCGGTCAGTTGATCGGCGCGGTCCTGTTCGGCTGGCTAGCGGAAAAGGTCGGTCGTCTGAAAGTGCTTCTCTTCACCATCCTGCTCTTCGTCAGCATGGATGTGGCCTGCCTGTTTGCCGCCGGAGCCGTCTCCATGATGGCGTTCCGCTTCGTTCAGGGCATCGGCACTGGTGGCGAAGTGCCAGTCGCCAGCGCCTACATCAATGAAATCATCGGCTCCAAGGGGCGCGGACGGTTCTTCCTGCTTTATGAGGTCATGTTCCTTCTGGGGCTCGTGGGTGCCGGTCTTATCGGTTACTTCCTGGTGCCGACCTATGGCTGGAAAGCCATGTTCGTCGTCGGCCTCGTCCCAGCCATGTTGATGATACCGCTGCGCTGGTTCCTCAAGGAATCCCCACGCTGGCTGGCCGCCAATGGTCGCTATGACGAAGCGAATGCCATTGTCACCAAGATGGAAGAAAGCGCCCGCGCGGCTGGCAAGGAGCTGCCCGAACCGAAGATCAGTGTCCGCGCCATTCAGCGCAAATCCGACTGGCGCGAACTCTTCCAGGGCATCTATCTCAAGCGCACCTTGTCCATCTGGGCCATGTGGTTTTGCGCCTATATGGTGGCCAACGGCACGATCACCTGGTTGCCGACGCTCTATCGCCAGACCTTCAACCTACCGCTTGAAACCAGCATTCTCTACGGCTTCATGACCTCGGCTGGCGGTGTAGTGGCCGCAGTCATCTGCGCGCTCCTGATCGACAAGGTCGGCCGCAAGCGCTGGTATGCCGGTGCCCTGCTTCTGGCCCCCATTCCGCTTCTCGTGCTTGCATGGCTCGGCGCCACCTCTCCCATTCAGGTGTTGATCCTCGGCGGTCTTGCCTATGCCATCGTCCAGACCGTGACTTTTTCGCTCTACCTCTATTCGGCGGAAATCTACCCCACGCGTCTGCGCGCTTTGGGAACAGGTACGGGCAGCGCTTGGCTGCGGCTCGGCTCTTCGGCAGGTCCGATTCTGGTGGGCTTCGTCATGTCGTCCATGGGTATTCAGTATGTCTTTGCAACCTTCGCCGCCATTCTGCTGGTCGGCGCGTTGGTGACCATTCTCTTCGCCGTCGAGACGAAGGGACAAGCACTGGAGGAACTGTCTCCCTGACAGATATTTTTTGACAGCTGTACCGCCCGCTTTCCAGACATGGAGAGCGGGCTTTTTCATTGTGTCAGCAAGCAGCTGGAAATCGTTCGAAGAGGCGCTTTTCCGGCATATATGAAGAAAAAGTTAAATAAGCTAATGCCCCGTTAACCATTTATTTACCAAATATGGCGAAATGTTCAAAGTCATAGGACTGCTTCGCGAACCGGGGCGTTCCATGAGCAAAAAAGCAAGAACTCCGTGTTCCGCACCGGGACTACCAGCGGAACAGTTAAACCGGGCAACGACGAAGCGAGCAGGAAGATGAACGGATTGCGATCGAATTCCCATCGTCAAAACGACAGATCGTCTCTGGACGCGCTCAACCGCACCATTGAAGGTCTGGAAGCCCGGATCGAAGATCTGCTGGGCACCAAATCCACTCGCCCTGCTCATGATATCCACACGCCCCGCGCAGAGACTGATCGTGCAGGATTTCAAAACGGCCCTGTAAGGCCGGCGATGAAGCCGCGCTTCGATCCCGTCAACGAAATCCGTCAGCGCCAACAGGCGCTCGATGCACGTTGGGAACGCCAGCAGGCGGAAGCGCCACGCGCGACGGATCTTGCCGCCGAGCGTGAACTGGACCGCCGTTATGCAGAGCGCGAATACCGCGCTTCCACCGCCATTCCCCCGGCACGCCCACGCCCCACGGCCCGTTTCGAGCGCACCGCACCGCCTGCCCCTGCACAGGGCGACGCAGCGCTGCGCGAAGTGGCCGAGGCGCTTGTCAGCCTGCGTCAGGAACTGAAGCACGAAATTTCCGAAGGCGTTGCCCGCGAAATGCAGGGCGTGCGTTCCGAACTGCGCAACATCCGCTCCTTTGCAGAAAATCAGGATTTTGCCGAGGATATCCGCGAGGATGTCGCACGGCTGGCAGCCAGCATCGAGCGCATGGGTGAAACCTCTTCGCCCGACGCCGAAGCCCTGCGCAATGAGTTCGAAGAGCTGCGCAGCCTGATGGATCAGGTTGCCCGTGAAGACAGCATGCACCGCATGGAAAGCCGTTTCGATACGGTGGACGATACGCTGCGTGGTTTCGACAATGCCCCGCTTCAGGACGAGATCGTCGCGCTTGCCTACCGTCTGGATGACATCAAGGGCCAGCTCGGCACGATGAGCGGCAGCACAGCCGCCGTGCGCGCGCTGGAAGAAAAGCTTCTGACCATTGCCGGTGCCGTCGAGCAGCTGGGCAAACACATTCAACCCAATGACGAGGCTTTCGGCGAGCATTTCTCCGGCCTCGATGAGCGCCTGGACGAAATCAGCCGTGCGATTGCCGCTGCCGGAAACCGCCCTGCCCCGAGCTTCGATGCAACGCTGGCCGAGCGGCTGGAAAACCGCCTGAATACGCTGTCTTCGCAGATCGAAAATCTGAAGGACGCGACCGAGGCGAAAGATAAGCCATCTGACGCATTGGGTGCGCGCCTCGACGCCCTGACCACCCGTATCGAAGAGCTTTCCGCCGAGCGTAGCGTTTCGCAGCTGGGTGAGCGGCTGGATCAGCTGTCCCTGCTGCTGGAGCGTTCGCAGCGCCCGTCCAGCCAGCCGGAACTCACATCCTTCCTGACCGACATTTCCCGCAAGATCGATGAACTGGGCAGCGGCGCCGTCAACGACCAGTTGGCCGAACGGCTGGAGAAAATCGCACGCCGGATCGAACAGATCGAGGCAAAGCCTGCGCCTGCGAAAAATCCGTCCTACGACGTCGCCTTCAAGCGTTTGGAAGATCGTCTAAGCGACATTGCTGCGAAGCTGGATGAGACACAGGCCCCGGCCAGCGTCGTTGCCAACGACATGTCGCCGGAACTCGACCGTCGCATGGCCAATATTGAAGACTATATGGCCTCCAGCGACGAATATATCATCGAAGCGGCCCGGCAGGCGGCAGAAGCGGTTCTGGAAGCGCATACGCGCAACAATCTGGCCCAGACGGCCAGCAATGCCGACATGGTCATTCTGACCGAACTCGCTAATGATCTGCGCAAGCTGGAAGGTCTGAGCCGCAACACCGAAGAGCGCACGCACCGCACCTTTGAAGCGCTGCATGAAACGCTGGTGCAGATTGCCGGTCGTCTCGACCATCTGGACAATCGCCCGGCACCACGCACGCCCGCACCTGCACCTGTCAGCCTTTCCGACACGGATTGGGCCGAGTATGAAGGCGGGGCGCGCATGCCTGCGGCCACGTTTCCCGAAGACGGTCTGATTGCCAAGGACAGCGCAAGCGCCTTCGACACTGAGACCGCCCGCCAGCTGGACAGCGCCCTTGCCACCGATACGCTAGTGCCGCCGGAAGCCGAAAAGCCTGTTGCTGAAAAGCGCGGCCTGCTATCCGGCCTGACGCGTCGCTTCAAGTCCAGCGCCGCCAAGACCGAAGAAGCCCCTAAGGCCGAGGTTTCCGCACGCACGCAGATCGACCCTGCACCATCGCTGGACCCAGTCGATGTGTTGCAGGCCGATATCGAAACCGAACTGCTGGAGCCAGGCTCCGGTGCGCCTGATATCAAGAAGATTCTGGAGCGTGTTCGCGCCAGCCAGACGGCTGCTGCCCGCGCCGGTGCAGGCGAGAGCGATAACCGCGCCGACTTCATTGCCGCGGCTCGCCGCGCCGCTCAGGCCGCCGCACAGGAAAGCGTTCCGGACAGAAGCGCCGCTTCGCGCCCGCAGCGCAGCAAGGCCGCCGTCGAGAAGCAGGGCTCCGCCCTGTCCCGCTACCGCCGACCGCTGCTTCTGGGTATCGGCGCTATTCTGCTGGCCATGATGGCAATGCCCGCCATCAAATCCTTCGTCGGTGGCGAAACGACACCTGCTGCCATCGTGACCGAACCGAAGAGCGTTGAGCCCATGTCGGCTCCGCCTGTCGCCGCACCGGTTGAGGCGACGCCTGTCAGCGCCGAGCCTCCTGTGACGGTTCCATCCGATAACACAATCGACGAAAAGGCGAAGGCCGCCGGTGAACGGATGCAGGTGGAAGCCGACAAGGGCGACCATCTGATCGACACGCGGCCAATCGGCGGCGTTCGCCTGCCGCAGGAAACACCGACGATTTCCGTTCCAACCGCATCGCGCGGAACCGGCGTTGCAGAGCGCTTGCAGCCAGCAACCTCGATCCCGGACGTGCAGCAGACAGAGTTCAAAAAGGAAGCTGTCCAGCCGGCAGTTGAGACCATCACCGTTCCCGAAGGCATTGCCCCGCCGTCTCTGGCGGATGCCGCCTCCAAGGGCGATCGGGTAGCGCTGTTTGAAATCGGTGTGCGCTACACGGATGGTCAGGGCGTTGCAGCCGACCGTACCGAGGCAGCCAAGTGGTACAAGCTGGCGGCTGATCGTGGTCTTGCACCGGCGCAGTATCGCTTGGGCAACATGTATGAGAAGGCCAACGGCGTAGAGCGCAATCTTTCCGAAGCCAAGCGCTACTACCAGATGGCCGCAGATCAGGGCAATGCGGGCGCGATGCACAATCTCGCCGTGCTGCTGGCCTCAGACGCCGCTGGCGCGCCTGATTTCACCGCCGCTGGCGACTGGTTCATCAAGGCATCCAACCTCGGCGTTCGTGACAGCCAGTTCAACCTTGCCATTCTCTATGCCCGTGGCAGTGGCGTGCAGCAGAGCCTTGAAGAGTCCTACAAGTGGTTTGCCATTGCCGCCCGTGATGGCGATGCCGATGCTGGCCAGAAGCGTGACGATGTGGCCAAGGCCATGCGTCCGGAACAGCTGGCCAGCGCCAAGGCGAAGGTCGATGCGTGGCAGGTAACGCCGCTGAATGAAGAGGCAAATTCCGTCAACCCGCCTGCCGAATGGACCGGCGGCGAGGAGATCAAGACCTCCTCCGTCGACATGCAGAAGGCGATCCGCAACATTCAGGCCATTCTCAACAACAATGGCTTCAAGGCCGGTGAGCCTGATGGCAAGCTGGGTCGCAACACGGTCACCGCCATCAAGAACTTCCAGAAGTCCGTTGGCCAGACGCCGGATGGCCGCATTACCGACGAGCTGGTCACTGCGTTGCTGGCCCGCAACAAGTAATTTGCCTGTTGGCCGATCTTTCCAAATTATCAACGTATTTGCCGTTGAATAATTGACAGTCATGCCTGCCAAGGGCATGACCGATGAAAGGTCGCATGGCCGCTTGCCTTGACCCTTCAGACAGATACCACCCCTTCGTGGCAAGGCCCGCCTGATGGCGGTTTTTGCCGTTTTGGACGCAACCACGTCCGAGGTCCGCATGTCCGAGGTCCTATTGTGACTGTCTATCTGCCCATTGCAGAACTTTCGGTGAATATCTTCATCATTCTCGGCATGGGCGCGGCTGTGGGGTTTCTGTCTGGCATGTTCGGCGTGGGTGGCGGATTTCTCATCACGCCGCTCTTAATCTTCTACAATATTCCGCCCGTCGTGGCCGTCGCCACCGGCGCCAACCAGGTTGTCGCCTCATCCGTTTCCGGCTCCATCACCCATTTCCGGCGCGGCACACTGGATGTAAAGCTGGGCGGTATTTTGCTGATCGGCGGCTTGTGCGGGGCCACCCTTGGCGTATGGCTGTTTACGCTTCTGCGCAGCATCGGCCAGCTCGATCTCATCATCTCCCTGCTTTACGTCATCCTGCTGTCCACCGTTGGCGCTCTGATGCTGAAGGAGAGTATTTCGGCCATTCGCCGCACCGCGCGCAATGAAACGGTGACGCTACGCCGCCCCGGCCACCACAATTGGGTGCACCGCCTGCCGCTGAAAATGCGTTTCAAAAAATCGAAGCTCTATCTCAGTGTCATCCCCATTATCGTTCTCGGCTTCGGCATCGGCGTTCTGACCTCCATCATGGGTGTGGGCGGCGGCTTCATTATGGTTCCTGCCATGATCTACCTGCTGCGCATCCCCACCAATGTCGTTGTCGGCACATCGTTGTTCCAGATCATTTTCGTCACCGCCTATACGACCATCGTGCAGGCCGCGACGAACTATTCCGTCGATATCGTACTGGCTTTCATTCTGATGCTGGCTGGTGTGGTGGGCGCGCAATATGGCGTGCGCGTGGGCCAGAAACTGCGCGGCGAGCAGCTGCGTGCGCTGCTGGCGCTGCTGGTTCTGGCCGTCGGCGTGCGACTGGCCATCACGCTGGTGATCAAGCCGGACGACCTGTTTTCCGTGGCTGTCGGAGGGCTGGGCTATTGATCCGCGCCGCCCTTTTCGCAGCTGCTTTTTGTGCCGTCTCGGCCACGGCTTTCGCGCAGACCCCGCCGCTCGCGATCTCGCCGAATGCTTCTGGCCAGCCCCGCACCTTGCAGGAAAACATCGAGATTGGCGCATCCACCACGGAAATCTCCATAGCGTCGGATTTTCGCGGCGCTGATTTCACCATGTTCGGCGCGCTGAACAATGCCGACCAGTTGCTGCTGGCAATCGGTCAATATGACATCGTGGTGACGCTGGAAGGCCCGAACGACTATTCCACCGTCCGCAAAAAAAGCCGGGTGGCGGGTATCTGGATCAACACCAGCGCGATCACCTTCGCGCCGCTGCCGGAATCCTACTCCATGGCCAGCACCCGCAACATCGACAATATCGCAACAGCAGGCACGCTAAAGGCCATGGGCCTTGGCGTGGAACATCTGCCGCTGCGCAGTGCGGTGTTTTCCGGCGTGCCAGACAATGTCTTCGACTTCCAAGACGCCTATCGTCGCCTGAAACTGTCCAGCGGCATCTATCGCAACGACACGACCGGCGTGCGGCTGGAACGCACCGGCCTCTTCTGGGCCACCCTACGCCTGCCCGCCAACGTCCCCAACGGCGTCCACACGGCGCGGGCCTATCTGTTCAAAAGCGGCATGCCGGTGGCGCAAAAGGAATTGCGACTGCGCGTGGTGAAGACGGGCATGGAGCAGGCGATCACGGATGCGGCGCATCAGACACCGGTGGTGTATGGCATGCTGTGCGTGCTGCTGGCGGTGGTGACGGGTTGGGGTGCTAGTATTTTGTTCAGGCGGGATTAAGACCTTCCCGGGTTGGGTTGTCTCGACCGTACATTTGGGTATGCCCTTCGACATTCGCCGACGCCGGAGCAAGCTCGCCCCCTCTGCCTGCCGGCATCTCCCCCACAGGTGGGGAGATCAGGCCGGGGGTGAGGTCCTGGCCATCTTGAGCGTTGTTGATGGGTGAGAGCAAGTTTGCTTGGTTTGTCATTCCTCTGACGCCGCTGGGTAGAGGGATGAGCGTGCCTCTTGCCAATCTCCCCACCTGTGGGGGAGATGCCCGGCAGGGCAGAGGGGGGTGAGCGGCATATTCCGCCCTCTCATGGGTGCGGGCAACCACACCCTCCGCCCTCATGCTGAGGTGACGCGCAGCGCCCTCGAAGCATCCGACCGCACACTCTGTGGTCTCATCCCGCAACCCTCGTCCTTCGAGGCCCCTGCGGGGCACCTCAGGATGAGGGTAGCTGCGTTGGGCTCGCATCGGCCTCGCATCCAAGCATCCCAAAAAATCTCACCCCAGCAAGTTCACAAACCGAACCGAATAAATACGGTCCCGCCCCAACAAATGCGCAACCAGCGCCGAATGATCGAACAGACCCCGCATCGCCTTGTGCCGTAAATCCAACCCACCGCTCAACACCCCAAACGCAGGCATCAACATACGGGTGCCATCCGTGGCGAAACACGGGCGGCGCACCGATTTGTCGCGGCGGCGGACGGTGGCGGCGGGGTGGAGGTGGCCAGCGATTTCACCCGCGGATGCGCCCAATTTCGGCTCGTGACGGAAGACGAGGTTGCCGTAGAACATTTCATCGCTGGAAGAACCCGGCAAATCCACCGTGCCATCGGGATCGTGGTTGCCGTTGATCCAGATCCATTCGCGACCCCGCGCCATTTCCCTGATGAGATCGCGCAAGGGCAGAGGCAAATGCTGCGAGCCGATGCGATCATGGAAATTATCGCCAAGGCTGATGACGATTTTGGGATCGTAGCGGGTGATCAGCGATGACAGGATTTTGAGGGTGGCGATGGTGTCATAGGGCGGCAGAAGGCGGCCACGGCGGGCAAACGCCGCACCTTTTTCCAGGTGCAAATCCGAGACGACCAGCAGCGAGAGGTCGGGCAGATAGAGCCCGCCCAGCGGATCGCACCAGCCGGCGACGCCGTTGATGGCGGTTTCCGAGCCGAGGCATTCGAAGCCGGTGGCAAATTTGTCGCTCAGGGCAAGTCGGCTCAGCACGTTTCGGTTTTGTCCTTCATATCCTCTAGGCGGATGAATCATGACATCGCATCCGCAATCAGCTCATCGGCGGCTTCGGCCAGCACATCGTCCAGAGCCTGACCCGGCACCGTCTCGCGCCCGATTTCCATCATGACAGGTACGGCGAGTGGCGAGACATGCTCCAGAGCACAATGGGTGGTGTGGCCCTTGATTCGCCTTAGCATATCGCCAAGACGGCCAATGTCCAAAAGTCCGGCTGCCGCATCGCGACGCGTGGCTTCCAGCAGGATGTGGTCCGGCTCATGGCTGCGAAGAACGTCATAAATAAGATCAGCAGAAACCGTGACCTGCCGCCCGGTCTTCTCCTTGCCGGGATGGCGGCGCTCGATGAGGCCGGAAATGATCGCGCAATTGCGGAAGGTGCGCTTGAGCATGAAGGATTCGTCGAGCCATGCTTCGAGATCATCGCCCAGCATATCCTCATCCAGTAGATCCGGCAGCGACAGGCGGTCCGATTGCAGGCGCATGCCGATATCTTCCAGCGCCCAGATGGCCAGCGAATAATCCGTAGCGACAAAGCCCATGGGCTTGGCCCCTGCCCGCTCCAGACGTCGCGTCAGCAGCATGCCGAGCGTCTGGTGCGCCAAGCGCCCCTCGAAAGGATACATGACCATGAAGAAGCGCTTGCGGAAGGGGAAGGTCTCGACCAGTAGCTCATCCCGCTTGGGAATGATCGACTTTTCCTTCTGGATCGCCAGCCAGTCGCGCACCTGATCCGGCAAGGCGTGCCAGCGGGCGGGATCGGCCAGCATAGACCGCACTTGGTCCGCCAGATAGGTGGAGAGCGGAAACTTGCCGCCCGCATAGGACGGGATTTTCGGATCCATGGAAAAGGCCTGGCTGACGAGGCATTCACTTTCGCGAATGCCTTCGAAGCGCAGAACCTTGCCCGCAAACAGGAAGGTATCGCCCTGCACCAGCTGTTCGAGAAAATGCTCTTCCACCTTGCCGAGCGACATGCCGCCGCGCCCGATGATGCCCTTGGCATTGCGCTTGACCATGCGGACATTGAGTTCTGCCGCCTCGACAATGGTGCCGAGGTTGAGCCGGTATTGCATCGCGACCTGGGGGTTGGAGACGCGCCACAGGCCATCCTTCGTCTGGCGGATGCGGGCGTACCGCTCATAGGTGCGCAGGGCATAACCGCCGGTGGCGGTGAAATCGACGATGCGGTCGAAGGTTTCGCGCGGCAGGTCTGCGTATGGCGAGGCGGTGGTGACTTCGCGGTAGAGATCATCCGCATCGAAGGGTTCGGCGCAGGCCATGCCCAGCACATGCTGGGCCAGCACATCCAGCGCGCCCTCGGCAATCGGCGGCGTGTCCTGCGCACCGATGTAGTTGGCGTCGAGCGCGGCGCGGCATTCCATGACCTCGAAGCGGTTGGCGGGCACGAGGATGGCCTTGGAGGGCTCGTCCATGCGATGATTGGCACGACCGATGCGCTGGGCAAGGCGGCTCGCCCCCTTCGGCGCACCGACATGCACGACGAGATCGACATCACCCCAGTCAATGCCAAGGTCCAAGGTGGAGGTGGCGACGACGGCGCGCAGCTTGTTGTCGGCCATCGCCGCTTCCACCTTTCGGCGCTGGCCCGCATCCAGCGAGCCGTGATGTAGCGCAATCGGCAGATTGTCGTCGTTGATAGTCCAGAGTTCCTGAAAGATACGCTCTGCCTGCGAGCGGGTGTTGACGAAGATCAGCGTCGTCTTGTGCGCCTTCAAGGCCGGATAGAGATCCTGCATGGCATAACGCGCCGAATGGCCGGACCATGGGATGCGCTCTTCCGTGCCGAGAATGGCGATATCAGGTTTTGCACCGCCATCCACGGTGATGAGACCGGCAGTGGGTTCGCCTTCTGTCTGTGGGCTGAGATAGCGTTGCAGATCCATCGGGTCTGCCACCGTCGCAGACAGGCCGATGGTGCGCATGGCAGGCGCGTGTTTGCGGATGCGGGCAATGGCCAGCGACAGGAGGTGCCCGCGCTTGGAGGTGACGAGCGAATGGAGCTCGTCCAGCACCACATATTTCAGGTCTTTGAAGAAGCGTTCGGCTTCCTTGTTGGCGAGTAGCAGCGAGACCTGTTCCGGCGTCGTCAGCAGAATATCCGGCGGTTTCAGCTTCTGGCGCTGGCGCTTGGCCTGCGGCGTATCGCCGGTGCGGGTTTCGACCGATATGGGCAGGCCCATTTCCGAAACCGGCTTCATCAGGTTGCGCTCGATATCGACGGCCAGTGCTTTCAGCGGCGAAATGTAGAGCGTGTGGACTCCGACGAAGGCCGAGCCGGGTGGTATTTTGCCCCGTTCCGCCAGATCGGTGAGCGAGGCCATGAAACCGCCCAGCGTCTTGCCCGCCCCGGTTGGCGCAATCAGCAGCATGTTTTCGCCAGCACGGGCGCGAGCGGATAATTCCAGCTGATGGGCGCGCGGGCTCCAGCCCTTTTCGCCGAACCAATTCTGGAAGGATAAAGGCAAGCTGCCGACATCGACGCCGGAGATGGGGGGCTCTGTGTGTTTCACTGCTCTAAAGTAGTGAAGCACGGGCGAAAAAGAAGGCCTTAGAGATCAGCGTACGACGACATAGCGATCCGAGCGGTGGTTGATGGCGAGGAAGAGGTTCAGCACGAAGGCGCCGACGATGGAGTACAGCACCGTTTCGGGATTGATGACGGCAAAGGCGGCGATCATGACGCAGCTGTCGAAGGCGAGCTGGATGAGACCGGCGCGGATGCCGAAACGATCCTGAATATAGATGGCAAGAATGCCGATGCCGCCGAGGCTGGCGCGGTGACGGTAAAGCGCCAAAAGGCCGTAGCCCAACAGAAGACCGCCGAGCAATGCCGCCCAGAGAGGATTGATGCTTTCAATCACCATCCAGCGGCTTTCTACTTCGGTCAACACCGACACGAGGCCAATGGCGATGAAGGTTTTGAACGAGAAGGCAAGGCCTAAACGGCGGAAGGACAGGTAATAGAAGGGCAGATTGACGAGGAAAAACAACAAGCCGAAGCTGATGCCGAAGGCGTAGTGCAGGAGAAAGGCGACGCCCGCCGTGCCGCCAGTGAGCAGCCCGACCTTGGCAAGAAGGTAGAAACCGAGCGCCGAAACGATGCTGCCGGTGACGATGCCCTGAATGTCTTCCACCGGCGCATGCTTGGCCGGATCGGCACTCCACATGCCATAAACGCTTCTCGTGAATGCCATGCGCGCTACCCCGAAATGGAACTGTCAATGCTGGTGAATATGTGTCGTCGCGTTTCGCATCTGCCGTGATGGATCGCTCGATAGGGCTTATTTTGCATTGCAACAGGGGCAGTTTCAATATCGATATGTAAGCAAGGCTGACCTATCGATAAAAAGGCAAGAAACGAAAAGATCAGGCCGGTTTTCTGGCAAGAAACAGAATGCCGGAGAGGGGTTTTCCGGCGTCCTTGCGAATGGTGGTTTTGCGGGTTTCCAGCACTTGCAGGCCGGACGCTTCCAAAAGCGTGCGGACATAGGCTTCCGAATGCGCATAGCGCAGGGAGGGTTGAAGGACAAAGCCCTCCTCATCGCCCGCATCTTCCACCGAGAAGGCGAAGGTGCCACCCGGTGCTAGCAACGCCAAGACCAGCGGCATGACGGTTTCCAGACTGCCGAGATACATCATCACATCTGCGGCTGCGACCAGATCAGCGCGGTGATGGGGAAGGTCATCTGCAAAGAGACCGGATGTTTCTGCCGCCAGCGAAAGATCGGCTTGAGCCAGATGGTGGTAGATGGCCTTTTCCACGGCCTTGGCCAGCATGTTGGTGGAGAGGTCGAAGCCTTCGAGGCGCTGCATCCAATCCTGTATTTCGACGCCGAGCAGGCCAGTGCCGCAGCCGATATCGACAGTGCAGGTGAATTGGCCGCTGGCCGGTTTTGCCGTTTCGATCAGCGCTGCCAGCTTCTGTGGCACGCTGTATTCCAGCTTTTCCACCAGCGAGGTTTCGAAGCGGTCTGCGTAATCATCGAAAAGGCCTTCGATATAGGCGCTCGGCGGTTGCTCCGGTGTTTCGGCTGCACCCAACACCGCGAGTTTCAGGGGCGCGGCGAAAATGCCCTCGGGGTCCAGCCGATCGACCGTTTCATAGGCCGTAATTGCCTTTTCCCTCTGCCCAGCCTTTTCGCAGTAATCTCCCAACTGTACCCAGCCTGCCGCCCATGTAGGCGTGAGCTCCAGCGCCTGTTCCATCAGTTCGGCGGCCGCGGCATGTTCCCCGTTTTCAGCCAGCATGCGGGCATAGTCCGCGCGGCGGTCTGCAATGACATCGCCGGAAGAAAACTGGTTGGATGCCATCAGCGCTTTTCCTGAAAGAGGTGGGCTGTCTTTCATCAAGCCATAAAAAAACTCAAGTCCTATTTCATGGCAGCGGCAAATATCGCGCATGCAAAGGCGTGAAAGCTTGCATAGAGGCACCATGCTTTCTATGTCTTGGCTGAATTCAGGAGATTTTGCAGATGGCGGGTGAAGTGGATAAGGTGCTGGGTGACAGTGTAGCGCGCACGATCATAAAGTTGCTGGTCGTATCCTTGATCGTCGGCTTCGTCATGGCAGTCTTCGGCCTGACACCGTGGAACATCATCTATGGCGTCAGAGATTTCATCCTCGACCTCTGGCACAGCGGCTTTCGCGCCTTGGGCAGCATTGGCGATTATCTGCTGGCGGGTGCTGTCATCGTCATCCCCGTTTTCATCATTCTTCGCCTTTTGAGCTTCCGCCGCTGATATGACCCAACATTCCCTGATGACATTTTCACGGCGCGGCTTCGTGCTGGTCTCTACCGGCACGCTGCTATCGGCCTGCGTTTCCATGCCCACCAACAAGGGCGTCACAGCTGGCACCCGCGACGAAACGGCCTCGGCGCTGCCCATGGTCAACGAGCTTCGCCGTTCCAAGGGGCTGTCTGCGCTTTCCGCCAACAGCGCCGCGCAACAGGCGGCAGCTTTTCAGGCCAGCCGCATGGTGAAGGCGCAGAAAATGGCGCATCTCATCGGCCTCACCGACAGCTTTCTCATTCGCATGAGGGATGGCAACGTTCCCCTGCCTGCGGCTGAAAACGTGGCGGCTGGGCAGGATACGGTCGAGCGCGTGGTAAAGGCGTGGATTGGCTCTCCGCACCATTTGGAGAATATGCTGGGGAATTATGGCGGGCTGGGTGTGGCGGTGGCCTATGATGCGGCGGCGAAGAACCGGCCGTATTGGGCTATGGTGCTGTGTCGGTGATGAGGGTTTAGTTTAGCGGAAACCTACAATCCGCCGTCACCCCGCACTTGCTGCGGGGTCCAGTGCGATCAAGTCCTTGATCGCGAAAGACTCTTCCGCCACGCAGACGCGTGGCTGCTGGATGCCGGGTCAAGCCCGGCATGACGTAGGAGAGGTTAAAACCTCAAATCTTCCGCTCCGCCCACTTCTCCACAGCGCTATCCCGCAACTCCCTGACATTCCCAACACGTTCACGCTCCACCAACGTAGAGAGCCCGCGCACGATGGTGCCGGGAAGGCCGGGGCCTTCGTAAACCATCGAGGAATAGAGTTGCACGAGATCGGCACCAGCCTTGATCTTTTCCAGCGCCGTTTCCGCCGAGAACACACCGCCGACACCGATGATGGGGAGGTCCGGGCCGACGCGTTTGCGCATTTTGGCAAGCACCGTCGTGGAGAGGTCGAAAAGTGGTTTGCCGGAGAGACCACCGGCCTCGCCATTGTTCTGACCGGGACGCAGGCCATCGCGAGACAGGGTCGTGTTGGAGACGATGAAGCCGTCCAGCTTGTGGGACAGGGCTTCCGCAGCGATATCGTCCAGCCCCTCCTCGGTAAGATCGGGTGCGATTTTGAGGAAAACCGGGAGGGCGCGGTTGAGCTTTGCAGCCTCGATATCGCGCTGCGCCAGGACGGCGGAAAGAAGCGCCGACAGGCTTTCCCGCGCCTGTAAATCCCGCAGGCCCGGCGTGTTGGGCGAGGATATGTTGGCGGTGAAATAGGAGGCGACGGAGGCGAAGGTTTCGATGCCTTTCACGTAATCGGCGATGCGATCTTCGCTATCCTTGTTGGCACCGATATTGACGCCGACGAGGCCGCGCAGACCGGCGGCGATGAGGCGTGCGAGTGCCGCAGCATGGCCCTCATTGTTGAAGCCGAGGCGGTTGATGACGGCTTCATTTTCCACCAGGCGGAAAATGCGGGGTTTGGGATTGCCCGATTGCGGGCGCGGCGTGACCGTGCCGATTTCGGTGAAACCGAAGCCCAGCTTCAGCAGCGGACCGGGCACTTCCGCATTCTTGTCATAACCCGCCGCCATGCCGAGCGGATTGGGGAAGACGAGGCCCGCGACCGTTTGTTGCAGGCGCGGATCGTGCGGCACCATGCAGGTGGGAATGAAGCCGGAGCGTAACGCGGTGATCGACATACCGTGGGCCACTTCCGGGTCCATCAGAAACAGACCGCGCCGACCGATCGAGGAAAAAATTCCGCTCATCATGCAATCTCCGGAAACTGGTGGGCACCATCATCATCAAGCGTCAGTGGCGTTTCCCACAGGACCGCATCCAAAGGCAAGGGCGCATAGAGATGCGGGAACTGATCACCGCCGCGCGAGGTTTCGAACACCAGCTTGTCACCCAGCGCAGCGCCATCCACCGCCACAAGCAGAAGATCGTCCTGCCCGGCAAAATGTTTCTGCGCGGTTTCCTTGACCTGGGCTGCGGTAGAGAAATGGATAAAGCCATCCGTGAGATCGATGGCCGCGCCTTTGAAAACACCCGCTTCTTTGGCGTCTCGCCAAAGGTCAGTCGGCACAATCTTGTAAATAACGGGATTGCTGATGATCGGGGGCGTTTCACTCATATGGCGTCTCCTTCACTGCGGGCGGTTTGCCGCAAATGCCGGCGCTTGTCCATCGCTTCACGCAGATTTTTGCGCGTTGACGACGCCCGGAAGGCCTCCATCGCAATCTAAAGCTTGTATTGCCGCGATATTCACGCAATCCTTGGCATGGCGGTGCTTGACGCGAGATCAAACTCCGCCAAAAATGAGGCGAACATGAAATGCTCTTGGGAGGGGGCGCGGCATGTCACAACTCACCATCATTATTGCAGATGACCATCCCCTGTTCCGTGGCGCATTGCGCCAGGCGGTAACAGGGCTTGAGGGCGACAACAGCATTATCGAAGCGGGGGATTTCGAGGCGGCGAAGGCTGCGGCAGAGAACCAGCCGGATGCCGACCTGATGCTGCTAGACCTTGCCATGCCGGGTGTCAGCGGTTTTTCCGGGCTGATGGCCTTGCGGGCGGAATTTTCCAGCCTGCCCATCGTCATCGTCTCCGCCACCGACGATCCGGGCACCATGCGTCGCGCCATTGAACTCGGGGCCTCCGGCTTTATTTCCAAATCCTCCGGCATCGAAGATATGCGTGCTGGCATTCGTGCCGTGCTGGAGGGAGATGTCTGGATACCCGCATCCTGTCAGTCCGGGCAGGAGCATGATCCTGACATGGCCGATCTCATCAACCGGCTGCGGACCCTGACCCCGCAGCAAAGCCGGGTGCTGGGCATGCTGGGCGAAGGTCTGCTGAACAAGCAGATCGCCTATGAGCTCAGCGTTTCCGAAGCCACGATCAAGGCGCATGTGTCTGCCATATTGCTGAAACTGAAAGTCGATAGCCGCACCCAGGCGGTCATTCAACTTTCCAAGATCAATATGCCGACGCTTGTCGCTTAAGGATTTTATTCCTTTTTTACTTTACTCTTGGTTCCGGTTTGGCTAAATTTCTGATGATACAAAAGAGCCGCGTGACGACGCCGCTCCACCCGGGCCGTTAACCATGCTGTCACACGATAATATCTGGAGTGCGATCGATACGCTTGCCGACCGGAACCAGCTGACGCCCTCTGGACTGGCGCGCAAGGCGGGGCTGGACCCGACATCGTTCAACAAATCCAAGCGGGTTGGACCGGATGGGCGCCAGCGCTGGCCATCGACAGAATCCATATCAAAAGTTCTCGAAGCAACCGGCGCGACGATCGACCAGTTCTTCGGCTTTGCCATGGGACATGCGAACAAAAACGCCTTGCCCGACGGCAATTTTCCACCCCAGACGGGCGCCATTCCCCTGATCGGTTTTGCCCAGGCCGGTTCCGGCGGATTTTTCGATGATGGTGGTTTTCCGGCAGGTCAGGGCTGGGACGTGGTGGACTTTCCCGCCTCCCCCGCCAACAAGGCAGGTGCCTACGCACTGGAAGTGCAAGGCGACAGCATGATGCCGCTTTACCGTGATGGCGATGTGCTGATTGTGGAGCCCGGTGCGCAGGTTCGGCGCGGAGACCGCGTAGTGGTGAAAAGCCGCGATGGCGAGGTGATGGCCAAGGTTCTGGCCCGTCAGACGGCAAAGACCATCGAGCTATTTTCGCTTAACCCTGAACACCCCAATCGCAGTTTCGATCTGGCCGATGTGGAGTGGGTGGCCCGTATCATCTGGGCGAGCCAGTAGCAGCTCAAAACAACCCATAAGGGAAATAGCGGCGGTAGATTTCTTCCAGCCGCCCATTGCGCGATAGCGCTGCCAGCGCTTGATCGAAAGCAGGAACGAGCTTGTTTTCCGGATCGACAGTCATGATGGACAGGCCTTCTCCGAGAAAACGATCCGACATATAGGGGCCATCAAACAGGCTGCAGCAGCCATCCGATGCGGTGCCCGAAACCCAGAAGGGTAGCCGCAGCCCATCGGCAAAGATCGCATCGATCTTGCCTGTCTTGAGCGCTTCATACATTGGCTCATAACCGTCGAAGCCATTGACCAGCACCGTCGGGAAAAATGCCTTCAGCATCGCCTCGTGGCGCGAATTGGTGACAACGCCGACTTTTTTTCCCGCGAGTGCTGTGGCCGACTGGCCCTCTAGCTTTGCAGATTTATTGACTGCGAAGCGTGCTGGCAGAAGGATATAAGGCCTCGTAAAGCTAAAGCTTTTTCGCAAATCCCCACTGGAGGCGATGCCCGACATGACAGCCTCCCCTTCCCCCATTTCGACGGCAGCTTCCAGCTCATCGAAGGGGAGTGCCTGTACTTGGCATTTGCTCTCGATCTTCAGCTGCGCGCAAATCTCGCGGGCAAGATCGACATGGAAACCCACCAGCCGCCCATCCTGATCGGTAAAATTGAAAGGCGGAAAATCCACCGACATCAGAAAGCGCACGCGCGGCACGGTCGATAAGTCGGCACTGGGCAAGCGTTCCTGCGCATCGAACAGCACAGGTAAGCGTCCGCCGCTGGCCAGCTCCTCAGCACGTAGGGGGTGTGGCGTAAAAAAAATGCTCGCGCACAAGAAAGAGGTGAAAATACCCGTTAATTTAAAGGGTGCAACCTGGAAGCGCATGTATATGATCCGCCGCGGGGAATTGTTGGGGCACCACCGCTTAGGTGGATGGGTACGTGTATGTCGCGTTATGACGAGTATACACAAGAATCGCGAAATGCGATCCTTGTGCAGGGCGAAATTGTGTTTGACCCGCTTGAGGACGATCCGTTTTCGTTTCTCGATAGCGCGGTGGCAGAGACCGACGAAGCTGCCTTTCTCAAGACCCTTGGACTGGGGAAACCCTATATCGAGGAGTTTACGGCCCGCGCACTGCGAAACGGGTCGACATTCGAAGCAGAGCTTCTGGCGAGCAAGATAATAACGGAAACCGCCTATTTTGGCGCTTTCGCCCGCTTCTTGCGGCTGCCATTCGTTTCCGAGCTGGATGGAGGCATCGTTGTCGATACACCGTCGCTCGATGTTCAATTGCTGGAAACGCGGATGGTTCGCCTGTCTCCAAAAGACACCAAACCCTATATTGCCATCGTTCCTGATATTGGCAGCATCGAGCGGCTGAAACATGCTCTGGGTGTCACTCCCGGTATTGCTGCCGATCTCGTTGTCACCACGCCATCGGCACTTCGCGCTGCCGTGTGGCAGGCAGGCGCGGAAAGACGAACACGACAGACGGTAAACTCACTGTTCGATGCGACACCGCTTCATTCAGCGCGCATCACACTGCACGGAAAACAGGGATTTCTGCTGGGCGTCGGTGTGACATGTCTCTGTGGTTCATTCATCCTCTCACCCTCTTTGACATTCCAGCTTCTGCATATTTTCACCGCAGCACTTTATATGGCCGCCGTCCTGTTTCGGCTTGTGCCGCTGCGCACCAAACCGGACTGGCGGACCCTGAAACTGGTCGAGCAATCGAGCCAAGAGCAGCTGCCGGTCTATACGATTCTGGTCGCGCTTTACCGGGAAGAGACGGTTGTGGAGCAGCTTGTAACGGCGCTGGACCGGCTGGATTGGCCGAAATCCAGGCTGGACATCAAGCTGGTGTGCGAAGCGGACGATGGTTCCACCATAGCGGCGATCGAACAGCTTGACCCCGGTCCCCATATTGAAATCGTCCATGTGCCGCCGTCCTTGCCGCGCACGAAGCCAAAGGCTTTGACCTATGCGCTCGCCGGTGCGCGTGGAGAGTTCATAGCCGTATATGATGCCGAAGACAGGCCGCATCCGCGACAGTTGCGCGAGGCCTATGCCCGCTTCCGCGATGGTTCTGACAAGCTGGCTTGCTTGCAAGCACCGCTTATCATCAGCAATGCCCATGTCTCCTGGATTACCTCATCCTTCTCGCTTGAATATTCCGCCCTTTTCAGGCGCATGCTGCCCATGCTGGCGCGGATGAAGATGCCGCTGCCGCTGGGCGGAACATCCAACCACTTCCGCACATCGATCCTGCGCAGCGTCGGGGCGTGGGATCCCTACAATGTCACGGAGGATGCCGATCTCGGTATGCGTCTCTATCGGCTCGGCTATTATTCCGACGTCATCAGCTACCAGACGCTAGAGGACGCCCCCACCGATATTCCGGTCTGGCTGAACCAGCGTACCCGTTGGTTCAAGGGCTGGCTACAAAGCTGGCTGGTGATGATGCGCTCTCCGGTGCGCGTTGCGCGGGAGATGGGATGGAAAGCCTATTTGGTTTTCCATCTGCTGATCGGAGGCATGCTGCTATCATCGCTGACGCATCCGCTGTTCATTCTCTATTTACTCATAATGAGCCGAACGATGTTGATAGAAGGCATAGGCTCAATCCCCGCCTCGCAACTGGCGCTGTTTGCCGTGGACACGCTGAATATTGCAGCGAGCTACACCATCTTCTTGTTGATGGGCACCCGCGCCATGATCGAGCATGAACGCGGCCTCATCGGCAAAAAATGGCTGGCGACTCCTTTTTACTGGCTCATGCTATCGGTGGCGGCTTGGCGTGCCGTCTATGAGCTCAGATATAAGCCCTTTGTCTGGAACAAAACGCCACATAAACCTGCGGCAAAGAAAAACTAAAATGAATTCAAGTACAATTTAAGTTATATTTTGCACAATCGATTACGACGCAAACGGCCTCAACTCAGTAAGGAGACTTGCAAGCCGTGCGCGCGCCATGTGCTGCTTCGATGGTATTATCTGTCGCGTGATAAGACGTATATTTCTGCGCACACCAGCGAACATGCATGATTTCCTGCTCTGACAGCGAAAAACCAGCGCCACTCGCAGCTTCACCCTTGCTGCCGGTAAAGGCAACCGGTGGGTTACTATAGGTATTTTCCGTCTGCGCCTGCCCCTCAAATGCCGGAGCTATGACGCTCAAGGCATGCGCTGGAATGACAGTAATTGCCGAGAAACCAGCACAGATAGCAAAGGCAGAAATGATTTTTACCATCTTAGACATTGGTAATTCCTTTTCTTTATTCGGAAAACCAACGTAACTTGAGCGGCTTTTGTTCCAGAGCCAGAAAGATAAGCAAACAATGCTGCTGACGGCCTGCTCATGCGAATGGTCAGCGGAACAGCGTAACATGCTAATGCGGTGTGCAAATTTGCTGCTTGATGGGCTAACTGGAGAAAACTACAGCCCTCGTCGATGGGAAGGCACGACTCTCGGCGCAAGCAGTCTAGTCTTCCGGAATAAAACCACCCATCTGGCGGTTCCAGAGTTGTGCGAACAATCCGCCCTGCTCCACCAGCGCCTCCGGCCGTCCTTCTTCTATTATCTTGCCCCGATCCAACACCACGATCCGGTCCATTTTGGCAATGGTGGACAGACGGTGAGCGATGGCAATCACCGTCTTCCCCTCCATGACAAGATTAAGCTTGTCTTGAATGGCGGCCTCGGACTCGCTGTCCAAAGCCGATGTTGCCTCGTCTAAAACGAGAATAGGAGCATCTTTCAACAGCACACGGGCAATGGCGATCCGCTGGCGTTGGCCACCAGACAGCTTGATGCCGCGATCCCCGACAAATGCCTGATATGCCTTCCGTCCTTCATTATCCGTCAGGTCCGTGATGAACGCATCGGCCTTGGCCACAGTCGCAACGTGTTCTATCTCTTCCTGCGTTGCATCCGGACGTCCGTAACGGATGTTGTCGCCGACCGAACGATGGAGCAGAGCGACATCCTGCGCAATCACCCCGATGTTGCGGCGAAGGCTGACCTGCGTGACATCGCGAATATCCTGACCATCGATACGAATAACTCCGTCCTGAATGTCGTAAAAACGCAAAAGCAGGTTCACCAGCGTCGTCTTTCCCGCTCCCGATAAGCCGACAAGTCCAACTTTCTCGCCAGCGGAAACTGTCAGTGACAGATCATCGACCACCGGCCTGCCAGACTTGTAGGCAAAACGAACACCATCAAAGCTGATTTCCCCTTTCGACACCTGCAATTCGCTCGCATCCGCCTTATCGGTAATCGTCGGCGGTGTCGTCATAACAGGCATGGCATCCTTTATCGTGCCGATTGCCTGAAATATCTGCTGGCCCATTTGCAGGAAGGTGAAGGTATGACCCGATAGACGTTGCAGAATGTAGACCGCAGCGACGAACTCGCCGACGGAGATGTCACCCCTGATCAAACCGGAAAAGCCCAAAGACAGTATTGCCAGCCACAACGCCATGTTCAGCACGACAACCACCAGTTCGGACAGGCGGAACACACGTTGTTCTTGGTGCTGTATATGCACAGCCTTACTCAGGATACGACGTACCGCTCCCGCCTCGCTATCCTCGGCAGCAAATTGCTTGATCATCTGCATGTTGCTGTAAAGATCGGTAATCGCACCGGACACAAGGCTTTTCTGCTTAGCGGACTGCCTCGACCGTTCCGTAAAGACAGGTGCCATTTTAATGGCAAGGGCGACATTCAGCACGATCCAGATAAAGACGGGCAATGCCAATTGCCAGGACAGTGCCCCAAGCAAGACGAGTGACCCGACCATCTGCAGCACAAAACGCGGTCCGACCTGAAATGCGTTGATGATCTGCTGCTGCACCGCAGATGATACCTGCGAAAGGCGAGACGCGACCTGCCCGGCATAGAGCTCGTGAAAAAACGCAAGATCCTGCCGCTCGACCGCCTTATGCCCCTGCCACTGAATGGCCGCGGGCATCGCGATACCGAGCGTGTGAGAATTCAATGTATTGAGAAGAAATGATGCAATCGGCATGGCCGGAAAGATCAACAAGCCAAGAACAACGAGCAAAGCCCATTCGTTTTGCAGAAAAGCAGCCGCGCCCTGCGCCGTCACGCCATCGACAATGGCGGACAATCCCCAGATGATCGACAAATTAATGGCTTCCATGGCCATGGACGACAAAGCCAAAGCAATCAGGACACCGCGAAACATCGAAATAAAGTGCAGCAGAACTGCGACCGGGCCTTTGGATGGCAACGCGCGAAAGGGAATGTCCAGCGGCCGTATCAACGTCTCGAACGGACGAAATATCCTATCTAAAATAGACATGGGCCTCTCGAGTTGCGACTTGGCATCGACGGAAGGTAATCGGCTATCTAACGAATGGAAGCACGCGTTGCGCGTGAACTCAACCGTAATGTGTAATTTTGAAGTAAGAGGTGTAACGACTACCGTAATGCCGGCTCGTTCGTGGATGCAATATGATGGATATAACCAGCGGTCACACTGCCAGAGGTTTAATCGACCAATCACTATAGCTTTCATTGGCGTCCTCGTATCCAGGCCGTGATTATCGGAATCATGCTTCGACTGCGACTTGGTCGCAATTTTGTGCTTTTAGCGTATCTCATTGCTGTTAGATTCCCTCCAAAACGCTGTCGAAACTAGCGATTAGGTAACGACGTTGCGTCGCTGTGAGCGCCTCACCGGCCTGTGTTAAGTTGTGAAACTTTTGTGAATCCTTGCTTTTGCCACAATGATTGATTGCATTCCGTTCAGATTTTGACAGCTGATTGATATTTTACTCTATCCGATCACCGGGGTTCCCCATGACCGAGCAGCCATCGTCCGCCGATTTCATCCAGGCCAGCCGTGTTTTGAAGGTCAAGTCGCCACTCGGCGAAGACCAGTTGCTGCCCGAACGCATGGTCATCAATGAGGGCGTGTCGCAGCTCTTCGAAATCCAGCTGAATGTCCGCGCCAAAAAGGAAGCGGTGAAGCCGGAAGAGCTGATTGGCAGGTTGGTCGATGTCTCGATTGAAGTCAGTCAGGGCGAAGGCGAAGATGGCGGCGTGCGTCGTCCGTTCAACGGTCTGGTGACGGAACTGCATGAAGGCCCACCCATCACCCGTGGCCTGCGCTCATACTCGATGACCATCCGTCCGCAGCTGTGGCTGCTGTCCCGCCGTTCCGATTGCCGCATCTGGATGGACAAGACGAGCGTTGAGATTGCCGAAACACTGTTTTCCGAACACGGCATTCCAGCACCGGATACATCCGGCATCATCTCTCCGCCACCACCGCAGCACTACAGCGTTCAGTTCAACGAACGAGATTTGGACTATCTCCTGCGCCGTTTCGAGGAGGACGGTCTTTTCTACTGGTTTAGCCACGAAGACGGTTCTCACAAGCTACATGTGGCCGATAGCGCCAATGGCTGGCTCGGACCATCGCCATCAGCACAGGGCGAAGGCAAGGTGCGACTGGCGCAGGGCTCATCGGACCGCAACCACATCGACGACTGGGCGAGGCGCTTTTCCTATGTACCGGGCCAGCGCGCCGGTGCCGATTGGAATTTTGAGACCCCCGGCATGGTACCGGGCACGATGACACCATCGCTGGTGCAGATGCCGGATGCGACCAAGCGTGAGCTCTACGAATACCCGGCCCGCATCAAAACGGTGGAAGAGGCAGAGCGCGCGCAAAAGTTACGCACGCAATCCACCGAGGCCGACCACGACCGCGTCTTCGGTGCCTCCACCTCTCGCATTCTGGAAGCCGGTCGCCGCTTTACGCCTTACGAGGTCGCGCATCCCGAACATGAATACGAAGAGCATGTGATCATCAGAGCCAGCCACACAATCGTGGACCGTTCCTACGAGACCAACAGCAACGAGCCAGAATACCGCAACGCCTTCGAGGCAATCCCCGCCCGCGTACCGCTCACCCCGCACCGCACGACCAAGCGCCCGAAGATCGAGGGCACGCAGGTTGCGATTGTTGCAGGCCCCGAAGGTGAAGAAATCCACCCGGATCAATATGGCCGCATCAAGCTGTGGTTCCCGTGGGACCGCAAGGCGAAGAAAGATGGCACAGATACCTGCTGGGTGCGAGTGAGTCAGGCATGGGGTGGAGGTACATGGGGTGCACAAGTCATTCCGCGTATCGGCATGGAGGTGATGGTTGCGTTCGTCGATGGCGATCCCGACAAGCCGCTCGTCATCGGGGTCGTCAACAATCCGTCCAACTCCGTTCCCTACGACCTGCCCGCCAACAAGACGCGTATGGTGTTGCGCTCCAACACGCACAAAGGCCAAGGCTTCAATGAAATCACCTTCGAGGACGAGGCAGGCAAGGAAAACCAGTTCTTCCACGCCCAGAAGGACCAGACGACGCGCGTTCTTAATGACCGCACCAAGCGTATCGACCGCCATGAGGTCGCGTCCGTTGGTGGCAACCGCGCGGTGGAAGTGTCTGGCAATCAGAAGCATGAGATCGGCGGATCGGTGAACACCGTTGTTGGCGGCACCGGTCCAATGGCGATGATGGCCATGGCGGGGGTGCAAGCACTCTCGGGTCAGACGGCAGGACTGCTCAGCCAAGCCGCCCAGATTGCGGGCGGTGGTGGTCCCGGTGTCGCAGCCTTCGCAACCACGCTCGCCTCATCGGCACTTGGCTTTCTCGGTGCTGGCGGCATGTCGTCGCGCGAGGGTGTCGTATCAGGCCCCAGCCCAAGGGCGGATGCAGGGACCGCGCTTGCGGGATCAGGCACGGGTGTTGGAACCGACGCTTCCGGCCTCTTTCCACTTTCCGGCATCATGAACACGATCATCGGGTCGTTCCAATCGACGTCTGTCGGGGTCGCACAAACTGAGCAGATCGGCGTGAGCAAGGTTTCTAATGTTGGACAAACATCGCTTGAGAACATTGGAAAATTCAAAAAAACGATAGTTGGAGAAGAGTTCGTCATCGAATGCGGTGCATCGAAATTTATCATGCGCAAAGATGGCACGGTCATCATCCTTGGGACGAATTTCAACTTCACTGCTTCAGGTCCCACGCAGATCAATGGCGTCGTGGTTGATCTGAACAAGCCGGGCGGCGGTTTCTCCAAGGCCGGTCCTACGTCAGCGGATTCAGCGGCGAAGGGTTGACATGCCATGTCAGTGGACAATCGTACACCGTTCCCTGCACTTGCGTTCCGGCAATACAATATGGTCGGCGACCTCATGGGTGTCGTCGTCGCGAGGGGCACATTCAAACTCACCAACGGCGGCCCTCTGCAACTTGCAGACAAGCAACAACCTCTTGTCATGTCCGATGTTTACGATGGCGATCCGCACCAGACGCCGCAGATGGCCTGCACAGATCTAGCGCCATTCAAACCCGGCACAGACGTCACCTTCATAGGTGCTACTTTTCCCCCGAACGGCGAGCCCTCACCATCATGGACCTGCGGCCTGCGGGTTGGCCCTGTCGAAAAACGTCTACGCGTTCACGGTCCCCGCCTTTGGCGTGCAAAAATACGTAAAACTTGGCGGGGGCTGATAGATCGCCAACAAGAAGATGCTTTAGACGGTTGGGAGCTGACCGTAGGCGAACCAGTGTCTTATGTGCCGCTAGACTGGCGGCTGGCGTTTGGCGGTCGTTTGGGGGATGAAGCCATAGAGGCAAATCCTGTCGGTATTGGCCTAGTGGACGAGGCCCGTTTCAGGGAGCAACCTGAGTGGCCTGCACCGCAAATCGAGTATGAAGCCGATCTAATCGGTGCCGTTACTGACAGACCGAAACCGGCAGGCCTTGCTCCGATTTCTCCGTTTTGGAAAGATCGGGCTGACTTCGCTGGAACTTACGATGATGAATGGCTACAGAACCGCCATCCCCTTTTACCATCAGATTTTGATTATTCCTTCTGGCAGGCTGCTCCAAGAGATCAGATCGTTGACCCATCGTTGGCTGGCGACGAGCCATTCGAACTCCAAAGACTCTTGCCCCAGTTTGAGGCTCTCACCGGAACACTACCTCGCCTCGGTCTCCGTGTAGAACTCGATCAAGGCAGAGGTTTACAGTCTGCACCGTTGGTTCTGGACGGTGTCCATTTCGATATGCGCCCGGGCGTTGGACGCGTTTTTTTGACGTGGCGGATTGGGTTTCCTTGGCCTGATAGGCTTGGCCTACCAATACTCTCATTTGCAAAAAATGATACGGAGATTCGGGCATGAGCGACGGCTCCACTGTTCTCGAACCCATCAACGTATACAGTTACGACCCAACCACGAACGCTGCATTGGCTCAAAAACTAAATCTGCCAAACAGCACTCTGTTCTATAAGCCGAATCTGGAGGAAGGCTACGTCGAGTATAAGGATTATCCTGACGGCGACGACAAAAAAGCCTACTTCGATGAACGTAAGAAGGGTGACGAATATCATCCGCCGCCAACTGCGGCAAATCCAAATCCGCCAGAATTCGTACCGGATGACGCATCTGCATTGGCAGTGTGCCTGTCGCCCGACGTGTGTCGATCTCCTGAGAAGCCGATCCCCTATATGTGTTGGGGCAAAGGCGATGATAAAAATAATTATTCACCGAACGTTCGTTCAAACGGACTGGTCATAAAGCGCGGGAACTCTCAGTTTCATTGTTCCTATGGCGACGAGCCTGGAGTGGGGTTGGGTGTAAAGTCAGGTACAGTTGGTGAAGTTGTTGATCCAGTCACATCATCAACGATTGTACGAGCCAACGGCATTCCAGTTCAAAGGCACACAGATCGTTGCACCCTAAATAACGGCAATTGTCCCGGCGAATACGTCAATGTGAAATCAACCGATACAGCGCCAGCCCCCGACGCGACTGATGAAGAAGATAAAGCTTGGTACGAAAAGGCGTGGGACTGGACCGAAGATAAACTGTCTGAGGCTGGACAGGCGATCAACGAATTCGACCAAAACAATGGAATGGTCGTCACCCGAACTGTCGGTGGCCTACAAGCAGTCGGGGGGGCAGCTGAGGCTGTAGCTGGAGCGGCTCTTGCTGGCGTGGGTGGTGCTGCGACAGGCACAGGAGTGGGTGCGGCTCCCGGCGTACCTGCGATGATCGGTGGCGGCTTGCTCGTAGCGAATGGGTACGATAACTTCCAAGCGGGACTACGTCAGGCTTGGACTGGGGAGTCGACACCGACAATAATCGCAGGCGGGTCCGGCGACCTAGCAAGATTTGCAGGAGCATCGGAACAAACTGCGCAGCAAGTCGAAAATACCGTAGGAATGATTCAGGGTGTCGCAGGAGGCACCGGAGCCGCTGCAGCAGGTATGCGAGTTGCAGGAAGAACTGCTGGAGCGGTCGAAACTGGCGTGCAAGGCGCTAGAAGTACTCGACGCGTTAGCCTTCGAAGACAGTATCTCGGAAATACGCCGTCCAAAACATCGCGTACCGGCAAAGAAGTCCGTGAAAGAATGCGCGAGGAGGGATTGGTACGTACGAACCGTAGAGGGCAGGACGAGTTTTTTGACCAAGAAAACAACGTCTGGAGACCGGTCGATTCACCTCAAACACATATGGGGCATTACCCTGTTGACGCCGTTGATTATTGGAACAGTACGGGACGATTCCAAGGTGCGCGGTCACAAGAAGTGCGAGATTGGATGTTAAGCTCTGATAACTATAGGTTTGAATGGGGTCCATCAAATTCGAGCCGGGGAGGGCAAACGCCCTCTCGATACCTCCCGCCTGCAAATTGAGGAAACAATGGATAGAAAGCCTGAGATAGAAAAAGATGTAAAAGCTCAGATTGATCAGCTGTTGGAGTTGTCAGCTGAGAAATTCAAAGCGGGTGATCTCGAGGGGTCGGTTGAAGTAGGGTTGCAAGCTTGGGAATTGATACCGCAACCCAAAGAAAAGTGGGATTATTATCCTCAAAGCTTGTCTGCAGGTTTTGTGCAAGACTATGTCGATCTGGGAGATAAGGACAATGCTTCGAAATGGATCGATATCATGGCCAAAATGTATGATGATCTAAATCATGAAGATCACCTTGTCTTGATGACAGAAGGCGAAGCCATGTATAAACTTGGAGATAAAAAGAGAGCCTTTTACGTGTTTTCGAGGATATATGAAATTTACGGCAAGCAGGGCTTTGCTGGAGAGCAGAAACAGTATTTAGATTTTTATTTAAAAGAAAAGGGAAGCAGTGAGTAATACTCAAAACGAAATCCCAGATGAAATTTACCAAGAAGTCGTTCGTCTCTCAGCAATTGGTGACGAGCATATCGAACTTGACTCTCCAACGAAAGCGATAAGCGCGTGGCAATGTGCGCTTTATCTTTTACCAAATCCGAAACGAGTATGGGATGCTTCAGTATGGCTAAACGCGTCAATTGGAGACGCATTTCTTCAGTTAGAAAACTTCGATAGCTCGCTGTCGTACTTCAGGGAAGCCGAAGCGAGCGCTGATGGCTTCTCAAATGCGTTTGTTCAGTTAGGAATCGGAGTTTCCTTATATGAGTTGGGAAATACAAACGAGGCCAAAGAACATCTATTGCGCTCATATATGTTGGAGGGTGAGCAAATATTTAGCGCGTCAGACACGAAATATCTCGCATTTTTACAAAATGAAAAACTGATTTAATCCGCTATGAATGGTTTGGTAGTGAGTGGAATTACGAGCTTTGAAAACGCCCTCAGATTATTAAGTGCAAATTCGTCGCGAGCTGATTTTTAGGCCCCACAAGCGAAGTCGACGTAGTCAAATCGTCCGAGTTGATTGGCTTAACTTTCCCTCCGAGTTATGAAGCCTTCCTCAAAAGACTCGGAGTGGGCGCCTTTGGCGATGCTGAAATTTACGGCATAATCGCAAATAAGGTGCCTGGAATGTCCGTACCCAGTGTAACTTGGCGAACGTTAGACGAGCGAAAAACTACGGGCCTGCCTCAGCATCTTATACCAATCATGAGTAGTGGTTACTGCTCTCTATTTTGGCTAGATGCGTCAAACAGATCAGTCGACGGAGAATTTGCAGTCGTTTTATGGTCACCCTCAAGCGGCGATGGTAATTTACCCGAACTGATTGCTGATAGCTTCGGTAAATTTTACTTGGAAGAAATTAAAGCCCGTGTCTAGCCGAAACTGATGTCGGCGACGATTAAGCCAATCTTTGTTCGATACCTACGTAACGCGAGGATACCCAAGCGCGGCAAAACCATCGTTATGAACAGTCGCGGTGAGTCATGGACACAGGAAGGTCTAGCCTCATCATTCCATACAGCCAAGAAGCTGGCGGGACTAAGCGAGCGCAATCTGCATTTCCATGACTTCCGTGGAACCGCAGCCACGAAGTTCTACACTGTCGGACTACCCGAACGGGTCATTGCTGAGATCAAGGGATGGTCCGAGGATGAGGTACTAAACATCATTCGGAGGTAAGTCGGCAGGGATACAGCAACGCGGGCGATCATCCGGCAAATCAATGCCGGTGTAAAACTTGCTGTGAAACCGGCCCAAAATCCGCAAACCGAACCGGCTGTAAGTGATTGAAAAGGTTGATGGAGCGAGTGAAGGGAATCGAACCCTCGTATTCAGCTTGGGAAGCTGCTGCTCTACCATTGAGCTACACCCGCGCAGATCCCAAGGTCTGATAGTTCCAGTGGGCTGTCAAGACTCGGCCGGGTTACTCGGCGCGAAAGTGTTTGGAGAGTTTGAGGCCCTGGGCCTGATAGTTGGAGCCTAGGCCCGCGCCGTAGAGGCCTTCGGGTTTGGTCAGCATATGTTCGTAGACCAAACGGCCAACGATTTGGCCGTGTTCCAGGATGAAGGGAACTTCGTGGCTTCGAACTTCGAGGACGGCGCGGCTGCCGGTGCCGCCGGCGCTGGCGTGGCCGAAGCCGGGGTCGAAGAAGCCGGCGTAGTGGACACGGAATTCGCCGACCAGCGGGTCGAAGGGGGTCATTTCGGCTGCGTAAAGCGGAGGAACGTGGACGGCTTCCTGCGATACGAGGATATAGAATTCATCAGGATCGAGGATGAGTTCTGCGCGACCGCGAGCGTGGATCGGCTCCCAGAAATCCAGCACGTCGTGGGCTGCTTTCTGGTCCACATCAACAACGGCGGTGTGATGTTTGCCGCGATAACCGATCAGGCCATGTTCACCGAAGCCCTGCAGATCGATGGAAAGGGCGATGCCGCCGCCGGAAACGTTAGGAGTATCGCTGGCGACCAGCGTGTCGGCTTCATGCAGGCTCAACAATTCCGCCTCATTGAGCACGGAATGGCCGATGCGGAAACGGATTTGCGACAGGCGTGAGCCCTGACGCACGACGATGGGGAAGGTGCGCGGGCTGATTTCGAGATAGAGCGGGCCGTTATAACCAGCCGGGATCTTGTCGAATTCCTGCGCGTAATCGGTGATGACGCGGGTGAAGATATCCAGACGGCCCGTGGAGCTTTTCGGGTTGGCAGAGGCCGACATAGCTGCTGGGAGCGCGAGGCTCTCCATCAGGGGCACGATGTAGACGCAGCCGGTTTCCAGCACCGCGCCTTCGCTGAGATCGATCTCGTGCAGGCTGAGGCGGGTCAGCTTTTCGATGACCTTGGTGGAGGGACCGGGCATGAAGCTGGCGCGGACGCGATAGGCTTTCGCACCCAGACGCAGATCGAGGCTGGCAGGCTGAACCTGGTCGGCATCCAGCGCCCGTTCGCTCTTCAGCTGGCCAGAGCCGAACAGTTCCCGGATCGCGCCATCCGCCAATATGCCCGTCGTTCTCGTCATGGTTTCATCATCCCTTTTCACGGCGACAAAACCAAAAGGAAAGCATTGACGCAAGTCGTTAACGGAGTTAAGGCAATCTTATCCCGTGGTGATTTGGCCGGTCGGCTTGCAGCCACGTTAAATAAGTGGCTAAAAAGACCGGGTGCTTGTAACCGGTCTGCTTTTGCGGCCGGTTTTTTTGTTTGTAAGGTGATGACATGAGCAAGAAATGGCGCCCGGCAACACAGCTGGTACACGGCGGCACACTGCGTTCTCCATATGGCGAGACATCCGAGGCGATCTACCTGACACAGGGCTTCGTCTATGACAGTTCGGAGGCCGCAGAGGCCCGCTTCAAGGGCGAGACGGATGGCTTCATCTATGCCCGTTACGCAAGCCCCACCAACGACATGTTCGAAAAGCGCATGTGCCTGCTGGAAGGCGCCGAAGACGCCCGCGCCACGGCATCCGGCATGGCTGCCGTCAGCGCCGCCATTCTGTGCCAGCTCAAGGCTGGCGATCACATCGTTGCTGCGCGCGCGCTGTTCGGTTCCTGCCGCTGGGTTGTCGAGACGCTGGCACCGAAATACGGCATCGAATGCACGCTGATCGACGGTCGTGATCTGGCCAATTGGGAAAAGGCGATCCAGCCGAACACCAAGCTCTTCTTCCTGGAAAGCCCCACCAACCCGACCTTGGAAGTGGTTGATATCGCAGGCGTTGCAAAACTGGCCAACCAGATCGGCGCGAAAGTGGTTGTCGACAACGTGTTCGCCACGCCACTTTTCCAGAAGCCTCTGGAACTGGGCGCTCATATCGTCGTCTACTCGGCCACCAAACACATCGATGGTCAGGGCCGCTGCCTTGGCGGCGTCGTGCTTTCCGACAAGAAGTGGATTGAGGAAGAGCTTCAGGATTATTTCCGCCATACCGGCCCGGCCATGTCTCCCTTCAACGCCTGGACCCTGCTGAAGGGCATCGAGACCCTGCCGCTTCGCGTGCGTCAGCAGACGGCCAATGCAGTTAAGATTGCTGATTTCCTTGCGGATCAGGGTAAGATTGCCAAGGTGATCTACCCCGGACGCGCCGACCATCCGCAGGCCGATATCATTGCCAAGCAGATGACCGGCGGCTCGACGCTGGTCTGCTTCGAACTGAAGGGCGGCAAGGAAGCGGCGTTCCAGTTGCAGAACGCGCTTGATGTCGTCAAGATTTCCAACAATCTCGGCGATGCCAAGAGCCTGATTACGCATCCCGGCACGACCACGCACAAAAACCTGACGGATGAAGCCCGTGCGGAGCTCGGCATTTCCGGCGGCACGTTGCGTCTCTCCTGCGGCATCGAAGATACCGACGACCTGCTGGAAGACTTCGCAGCAGCCCTCGCCAAGGTTTCCGCCTGATATGAAAAAGCGGTCCGGAGATTTACCGGGCCGCCCCTTCCCTGTCAGTCACAACTGCGGGATCGTGAAACGCATTTTGCAGAGAAATGTTTAATTGATCTGCGATAGACCTATATCCAAGAGACGGGTGGCAACGGCGCTAACACGCTGTAATCACCAGCATTTACCATTAATCTTATCCCTGATCGACGAAATGCGCGACTGTTCTGTGAAGTACAGCTAATATGGCTTTACACTTTCTTGACGATGGCATGCGCCTGTAGTCTAGAATGATTGAACAGCAATTACTTAGGGCCCTGTGAATGTATCGTGCACTGACAAGAGATATCGAGGTCACAGTCGACCCCTATTATCTTGAAGAGCAGTCCGACCCGGACGACAATCGCTATGTCTGGGGCTACACAGTCGTGATTTCCAACAATTCGGATCTGGCGGTGACGCTGGTCAATCGCTACTGGCACATTACCGATGAAAACGGGCAGGTGGACGAAGTCTCCGGACCCGGCGTGATTGGCGAGCAGCCACACCTCAAGCCCGGTGACACCTATGAGTATTCCTCCGGCTGCCCGCTGGACACGCCATCCGGCATGATGTTCGGCCATTACGAGATGCAGGCGGATACCGGCGAAGTCTTCATCGTCGCGATACCGGCATTTTCTCTGGACAGCCCTGGTTTGACGCGGGTTTTGAATTAAAAAAGGCGGCAGCTGATCACGCCTTTTTCATTAATTGACCGTAGACAATTCCTCGACGGGGTAATGATAGGTCGTCGAGCAGAATTCGCAGGTCACGGAGATGACGCCGTCTTCCTGGCTGTCGTGAATTTCCTCTGCGGAAAAGCCTGACAGTACGCCCTTGATCTTCTCTCGAGAGCAATTGCAGCGATCCACGATCAGTTGCGGTTCATAGACGCGGACGCCCTGTTCGTGAAACAGGCGGAAAAGCAGCTTTTCAGAGGGCACCTGCGGGTCCGTCAGCTCGTCCATATCGACGGTGTCGATCAGGGCAACCGCTTCCGTCCATGCATCGTCTTCCGAATACTCCGCCGCACCTTCGTCGCCATCGCCGCCGTGCAAATCACGCTGGCGTAGGCGTTCCGGCGCTTGCGGCAGGAACTGGGCGATGATGCCGCCCGCGCGCCAGTTGTGGCGTGGCTTGCCATCGGCATCACGGTCGAAGAGTTCGGCAACGCCGAGGCGCACGCGGGTGGGCAACTGCTCTGACTGGCGGAAATAAACGCCCGCAATGTCTTCCAGCGAAGAACCATCCAGCGGCACGATGCCCTGATAGGGCTGCATGCCCACGCCCTGATCGATGGTGAAGGCGAGGATGCCGTTGCCGAGCAGTTGCTCGGGCGAGGTCTCACCCGCAGCCATGGCTTCCGCCAGCCGCTCCTCATCGAAGCGGGCATAGGCGCGCATGTTTTCCGGCGCGGAAAAATCCGCGACCAGCAAATCCACAGGGCCATCGCCCTTGGTCTGGAGTGTCAGCTTGCCGGAGAATTTCAGCGACGTGCCGATAAGCGCTGTCAGCACCACGGCCTCTGCCAGAAGACAGGCGACGACCGGTGGGTACTCATGCCGTTCCAGAATGGTGTTCAGCAGCGGGCCGACCTGCACGGCGCGACCGCGCACATCCAGCCCGTCCACCTGAAAGGGAACGACCTTGTCATCGCCAGCAAATGTGAGTTCGTCCAGCTGTACCGTTGCGTCTGCCATATCCTAACTCCTTGACGCCTTGCCCGCGCTACACGCGGGGTGATCGAGACCGAGAAGGTACCGACCGGCAGGCATTATGTTCGTACTGCACAGATAGACCGGGGACGATGAAAACGGAACCACTCCGCCGCCTTAACTTTCGTTAAAACGGCAGATTGTCCGAAAACAGCTTTGTGCTTCCTGCCCCGCTTTCTTTCAGAAAGCAAAGCAGTGCTGGGCCATCATGCGGCGAACAATTGATGAAAAGCCGCCGTTTTCAGCAAACGGCGGCATTGAACTGGGCTAGAAATAGGAAGCCACGCCTGAAATTCAAGCGCTCAGGCGCGGTCCCGTCAGATGACGCCCATGCACCAGGCGATGATGGCCTTTTGCGCATGCAGGCGGTTTTCCGCCTCATCGAAGACGACCGACTGCGGCCCATCGATGACCTCGTCCGTAACCTCTTCGCCGCGGTGGGCGGGCAGGCAGTGCATGAAGAGCGCGTCCTTATTGGCCTTGCCCATCAGGGCCGCATTGACCTGATAGGGCTGGAAGATGTTGTGGCCGCGTGCCTTGTGTTCCTGGTTCATGGAGACCCAGGTATCGGTGACGATGCAATCGGCGCCATCGACCGCGCGTTCCGCATCATGGCACAGCATGATCTCGCCGCCATTGTTGCGCGCCCAGTTGAGGAAGCGGTCATGCGGCTCCGAGCCCATAGGAACAGCCATGTTCATCTTGTAACCGAAGCGGGCGGACCCTTCGACCAGCGAATGCAGCACGTTGTTGCCATCACCTGTCCAGGCAATCGTCTTGCCCTTGACCGGACCGCGATGCTCTTCGAAAGTCAGGATATCGGCCATAATCTGGCAGGGGTGCGTGTCATCCGTCAGGCCATTGATAACCGGGACCGTTGCGTGTTCGGCAAGCTCCAGCAGGCGGGAATGATCCGTGGTGCGGATCATGATCGCATCCACATAACGCGACAGAACCTTGGCCGTATCGCCAATGGTCTCAGCGCGGCCTAGCTGCATTTCAGTGCCTGACAGAAACAGCGTTTCGCCGCCGAGCTGGCGCATGCCGACATCGAAGGAAACGCGGGTACGGGTGGAGGGCTTTTCGAAGATCATCGCCAGCATCTTGCCGGCCAGCGGCTTTTCCGCCGTGCCATTCTTGGTGGCGATCTTGCGGGCGCGTGCGTCGTCCATGATGACCCGTAGGTCTTCCGAACCGACGGCCGAAAGGTCTAGAAAATGTTTTGCTGATGCCATTTTATGCTGTCCCATCGATGCAGGCCGCGTCGTTATCGACGCTGGCCTGAACATGCGCCCCTCAGGCGCTCTTCGCCAATTTCGTGGTGAGTGCTTCCGCCGCCTTTTCCAGACGTGCCAGGCCTTCGCGCGCTTCCTCTGCCGTCACCACCAGTGGCGGCAGCAGACGAATGACGTTATCGCCAGCGGGAACGCCGAGAAGATGCTCGGCGCGAATGGCATGCAGCAGGTCGGCAGACGGCACCTTGGCCTTGACGCCCAGCAACAGGCCCTCTCCACGAATTTCATCGATCACGTCGGGGAAACGATCCTTCAGCGACGCCAGCCCCTGACGGAACACCAGCGCGACATCACGCACATGCTGGAGGAAGCCATCGGCCAGAACTATGTCCAGCACCGCATTGCCGCAAGCCATAGCCAGCGGGTTGCCGCCATAGGTCGTGCCGTGAACGCCAGCCGTCATGCCGGATGCTGCTTCTGCCGTTGCAAGGCATGCGCCGAAAGGGAAGCCGCCACCGATACCCTTGGCCACGGCCATGATATCCGGAGCAACGCCCGACCATTCATAGGCAAAGAACTTGCCAGTACGGCCAACGCCAGTCTGGACCTCATCGAAAATCAGCAGCAGGCCATGCTCTTCGCACAGCGCGCGCAGCGTGCGCAGGAAATCCGGATCGACAACGCGAATACCGCCTTCGCCCTGAATGGGCTCGATCAGCAGCGCTGCGGTTTCCGGCACAATGGCCGCCTTCAGCGCTTCAAGATCGCCAAACGGCACTTGATCGAAACCTTCGACCTTGGGGCCGAAGCCTTCAATATATTTCGGCTGGCCGCCCGCGGCGATGGTTGCCAGGGTACGACCGTGGAACGCACCTTCAAAGGTGATGATGCGGAATTTTTCCGGATTGCCATGCGTATAATGGTACCGGCGCGCGGTCTTGATGGCGCATTCCAGCGCTTCCGCACCCGAATTGGTGAAGAAGACCTTACCCGCAAAAGTTGCATCCGTCAGACGTGTGGCCAGCGTTTCCTGTCCCGGAACCTCATAGAGGTTAGATAGGTGCCAGACCTTTTCTGCCTGCGACTTAAGAGCATCCACCATGTGCGGATGGCTGTGGCCGACCGAAGTGACGGCCACGCCCGCACCGAAATCCAGATATCGCTCGCCGCTCTCGGTGACGAGCCAAACGCCCTCTCCTCGCTCGAAGCGCAACGGGGCTCTGGAAAACGTATCGAACAATGATCCGCTTTGGGGCGCGGCGTCGGCCATGGCTGCATCACTCCCTGCGCAAAGGCGCTGTCAATAGGGCTTACCGGTTGCTCCGTGCCTGAAAATCAAAAATGCCGCCTCGCGGCGGCTTCGGGTATTTCCTGTCGTGCGAGCGCACTATTGTCACTTCATTCTGGGATGTCAACAAATGTCCGCATTGTCAGGCATTCTCAAGCCTTGGTAGAGCGGTTTTACTGACCTACAAAGTGTTGCTTTTCTGACTCACGAACGCAGCAAGTTGGGGAAAACCGGAAAATCGATTCCAGATGATTCTCCCGACTCTTGTCACGGAGTCGGCCTACGATTAGGTTAACTCTCAATTACTAGACTGCAAGCGGCGGACCTAGTCACCTACAATCTGGCGGATATTCTGCGCGTGGTTCGCTCCACGGCATCGTAGAAGGATTCTGCCTGCGCGACCAGCGGAGAAGCAGTATGAACTGGACGGATGAACGAGTCGAGAAACTCAAAAGACTGTGGTCCGAAGGGCTGAGCGCCAGCCAGATCGCAGCCCAGCTCGGCGGCGTCAGCCGTAACGCCGTCATCGGCAAGGTCCACCGTTTGAACCTGCCAGGCCGTGCAAAGGCCGGTGGCACGGTTGCAACCTCACGCCCCGCCGCCAAGCGCCCTGCAGCCCCTACGGCACCCCGCGCAACCAACTTTCCAGCCCGCCCGGCAACAGCACGCCCGGCGCCCCGCACGGTTGGCGCCACCGCGCTGAAGGACGATCTGGACATCGATACGGCACAGGTTCTGGAATATGTTCCCGTCAACAATGCCTCGTTGCCAACATCTCTGCGCCTGACGCTGACGGAACTGACCGAGCGCACCTGCAAGTGGCCAGTCGGTGACCCGCTGAAGGACGACTTCCATTTCTGCGGCTGCGAAGCTTCCGAGTCCTCGCCTTACTGCAAGTTCCACGCGAAGATGGCTTACCAGCCAGTAAGCGAACGCCGTCGCGCTTAAGGGCAGCAGACATATTGCAAGAGATAAAAAAGCGGGTCCATTGGCCCGCTTTTTTCATGCCTACGATCAAAAGAGGAAGTCAGAGCCAACGATCGATGGGATCGACAAACGTCAACTAAGGCGCCGACACCTGCCCATCGCTTTGATAGGCCGAAATTTCACGCCAGTTGCGCACGCGGCCAAAAGCGATGAAGCTTGCTCTATCTTTCTCGGGATATTGGGCGTGGCTTTTATAGCCTTATAGCGCCATATGCTCTTACAAACTGCTGAGCTATGCCTGCTTGCAATGACACAAGACTTCCATGAAACGGAAGTCTTGTGACCGGATTTCACCTATGTGGGAAAAGCAGTTCTGCAGAACGTTCAGGACGGCTCCGCGGGCGCACTGGATGCGCAGAGATGCCGGGCACCTCTGATTGGCGGCGTAACCGCCAATGTTTCCGCAAGCACGAATGACAACAGGTCCATCCCGCCAGACCGCAGCCCTTCATTCGAATGGCTGCTGGATCATGGCAGATAGCTTTAACCCTGGCGGGCCTTGCGGTTGGCGTAGCGACGGTCGCGCTCGGCCTTGCGGGCGGCCTCATCTTCGATGACGCGGGCGACGCGGTTTTTATCGGCCAGCTTGCGGGCGTCTTCTTCGGCAGTCGCAGCGGCTTCAAGCTCGGCTTCATGCGCCAGCCGTTCCGCTTCGAGGCGGCTCTGCTCTTCGCGCTTCTGCTGCTCGCGCTCGGCACGACGCGCTTCGCGGGCTTCCGCCACGGCGATGCGTTCTGCCTGCTTGGCTTCCCGGTTGGGTTCGGCGGCTTCCTTGGCGGCCTTATAGGCCTGCAGAAGGGCAGCCTTGGCCTCAGCAGCGGCGCTGCGGCGGTCAGTCAGTTCACTGTTTTTAACGTTTTTGTTGTTTCTCAAGTCTCTATTCCAGTTGAGGTGCCGTACCCATCAGGGTCAGGATTTCTTAGCACGCTTTGCGGGTGTCTTGGCAGGTGCCAGGCTGTCTTGCAGTTCCTTGGCAAGGCGCGCTTCACGCAGGCGCTGCGTCTTTTCATCACGCGCCTGGGCAATCGAATTGAGTTCGTCAACCGCATGGCCGCGTGCAAAGAACTGCGACTGCGTTTCACCGAATGCGATTTCCGCCTGCTGGCGAGATTTGCTGTGTGTTTCAGACATGGAATTTCCTTCCTGTCGCATCAGCCGAAATCGGGATCGATTTCCAAAAACGCCGCTGCGGGGTGGATAGAGTGGCCCGGAGCGTTTGCGCCCATGGGCGCCTTGTCCGAAGCCTGTACCGCCGGGCGGCACAAAAAAAGGCCAGGCAACGTGCCTGACCTCGCTTGGTCTCATGCTTTCGACAGTGCCAGTACATCCGTGGTCAAAGGAAAGCGGAGTCCGTATTAAGCAGCCTGGAGATTGCAGGCCGACATTTTGCCCGACTTGTTGTCGCGCTCAAGGTCGTAGCTCAGCTTCTGGCCTTCAACGATTTCGCGCATACCTGCACGCTCTACAGCGGAGATGTGTACGAATGCGTCTGTGCCGCCGTTGTCTGGCTGAATGAAGCCGAAGCCCTTGGTGGAGTTAAACCATTTTACTGTGCCTGTGGTCATAATGAACCCTTTCAAAGCATAAGTTATAGATCACAGAACTGACGCCCTGTGTGCGAGTATAGCGATTTTTTTGAAGGAAAGGGTTAGTTCAAAACGCGGTGCTAATCGCGCGGCAACCAAAGCTCAGCAAGCAAAATATCGATAAACCAGTGATAGAGGGTTATGACCGGATAGTCAAACTTTAAATTTCAGATCATTGAAATGAGCGTTTATCTTGCAACGCAGCAGCCTCTTCAGAAATATAATAATCCGTGCTGGATTTTCAATTTTGAAAATTTACCTGCCCTTTGTTTTTACTCAGGAAAACTGCGCGGCAAGCGGATATCCCCGCCTCCCCTTTCCATCCGCAACTTCTGGCGCAAACCAGTTCAAAGGGGTCAAAAATATATCTTCGTGACCGGCTGGAGATGGCTCCCCTTCTCGTACACATTCCTGCCTAAGCTGCGCAAAAATACAAAACGCGCGCCGTTGACCCGGTGAGGCAACAGCGCGCATTGTGCGAAAGATCAGTGATGGAGCCGCCCGTCAGGCTTCCATAGAATAGCCAGCGCCGCGAACGGTGCGGATCACATCCTGCATGTTGGAGAAGTTCAGAGCCTTGCGCAGACGACCGACATGAACATCGACCGTGCGTTCGTCCACATAGATATCGTGACCCCAGACGCCGTCGAGAAGTTGCGAGCGGGAGAAGACGCGGCCGGGAGAGACCATCAGGAACTCCAGCAGGCGGAATTCGGTTGGTCCGAGGCGCACTTCGCGGGTCTTGCGGTGAACACGATGCGTTTCGCGATCCAGCTCGATGTCACCGCATTTCAGGACAGACGACAGAACTTCCGGGCGGGCGCGACGCAGCATGGCTTTGACGCGCGCCATCAGTTCCGGCGTGGAGAAGGGCTTGACCACATAGTCGTCTGCGCCCGTGGCCAGTCCGCGCACGCGCTCGCTTTCCTCACCGCGTGCCGTCAACATGATGATCGGCAGGCGTTCGGTCTCGGGGCGCATTCTCAGGCGACGGCACAATTCGATGCCGGAAACGCCCGGCAGCATCCAGTCCAGGATCAGCAGATCCGGCGTCCGCTCCTGCAGGCGGATTTCCGCCTCGTCGCCACGGGGAATGGTGTCGACATCGTAACCTTCGGATTCCAGATTGTAACGAAGAAGAACACTCAAAGCCTCTTCATCTTCGACAACTGCGATTTTCGGCACCATAGGCTTGGGACTCCGCCAGTCTTACCAGAGCGCCATGCGTTCATTTGGACGCATCACGGACGCTCTGGCCTGTTGATCTACACATCGGCATTCCGAAGATCGTTTCCGATCCAAAGTGCCGATGCTGTAAAACTTACTCGGTTACTGCACCGAGCGTGTTGGAACTATCGTCCTTCGGACGCTCGCCTTCCGGCTGGCTGCCGGTGGCCATGTAGTAGATGGTTTCTGCGATATTGGTCGCATGGTCGCCAACGCGCTCGATGTTCTTTGCGCAGAACAGCAGATGCGTGCAGGTGGTGATGTTACGCGGATCTTCCATCATGTAGGTCAACAGCTCGCGGAACAGCGAGGTGTACATGGCGTCGATCTCTTCGTCGCGCTCGCGGATGGCCTGCGCCTTTTCTACGGAACGTGTGGAATAGACGTCCAGCACTTCCTTCAGCTGCACCAGTGCCAGTTCCGACAGATGCTCGAGACCACGGGCCAGCTTGCGCGGAACGCCCGTGCCAGCAACGGCAATGACGCGCTTGGCGGTGTTCTTGCCAAGGTCGCCTACGCGCTCCAGATCGGCGGCAATGCGCAGCGAACCGATGATTTCGCGAAGGTCGGCCGCCATAGGCTGACGCTTGGCGATGGTGACGATGGCCTTGTCGCCGATCTCGCGCTCGGCGTGATCGAGGATCGTATCATCAGAGATGACCTTCTGGGCCAGCGCTGCATCGGAATTGACCAGCGCCCGCACCGCATCAGCGCACATCTGTTCAGCCAGACCACCCATTTCGGCGATGCGGCGGGTGAGGAACTTCAGTTCATCATCATAGGCGGACATAATATGGGAATGTGTCGACATGTTCGAAGTCTCCAGTTTCGATGCACTGGCCCGCAAGCCCAGTTGGGCTCAAGCGGTGCCATGCGAAGGGTTTGAACCAGCGTCAGATCAGCCGAAGCGACCCATGATATAGTCCTGCGTGCGCTGGTCATCCGGGTTGGTGAACATCTTATCGGTGTCGTTTTCTTCCACCAGATGGCCCAGATGGAACATGGCGGTTCGCTGCGACACGCGGGCTGCCTGCTGCATGGAGTGGGTAACGATGACGATGGTGTAATTGGCGCGCAGCTCGTGGATCAGTTCTTCGACTTTGGCGGTTGCAATCGGGTCCAGCGCCGAGCAGGGCTCATCCATGAGGATGACTTCTGGAGAAACCGCAATGGCGCGGGCGATGCACAGACGCTGCTGCTGACCGCCGGACAGGCCGGTGCCGGATTCGTGCAGACGATCCTTGGCTTCGTTCCACAGACCGGCCTTCTGAAGGCTGGACTCGACGATCTGATCCATATCCGCCTTGTTGCGGGCCAGACCATGGATGCGGGGACCGTAGGCGATGTTTTCGTAGATCGTCTTCGGGAAAGGGTTCGGCTTCTGGAACACCATGCCGACGCGGGCGCGCAGTTCCACCACGTCGATCGTCTGATCGTATATATCGTCTTCATCGAGCGTGATCTTGCCGGTAACGCGGCAACTGTCGATGGTGTCGTTCATGCGGTTCAGCGTGCGCAGGAAAGTGGACTTGCCACAGCCAGACGGTCCGATGAGCGCCGTCACGGTGTTTTCACGCACATTGAGGTTCACATCGTAAAGGGCACGCTTCTCGCTATAATAAACGGAAACGTCCTTGCCGATCATCTTGTATGTTACTTCATTCATTTTCTTGTCCAGCGCCTTTTCAACTGCTGCTTCCGACAACATATTCATAGCCTCAAGCTCCCGGTGTTTGTTACATCGCATGCTGGCTGGAAAACCGGTGACCCGATTTTCCCTAAGTAAGGTTTACCAACGACGCTCGAAGCGGCGACGCAACAGGATTGCTCCCACATTCATGACGATGAGGAACATAAGCAGGATGATGATAGCGCCTGATGTTCTCTCGACAAAGGCACGTTCTGCTTCGTTCGCCCACATGTAAATCTGCACCGGCAGGGCCGTGGACGGATCCATTGGCGTTGTCGGATAATTCGCGACGAAGGCGACCATGCCGATGAGCAGCAGCGGTGCGGTTTCGCCAAGGGCATGTGCCAGGCCGATGATGGTGCCGGTGAGAATTCCGGGCATGGCCAGTGGCAGCACATGGTGGAAGATGGTCTGCATTTTCGAAGCGCCAAGGCCAAGGGCAGCGGCGCGGATGGATGGCGGCACCGCCTTCAGCGCCGCACGAGTAGCGATGATGATGGTGGGCAGCGTCATCAGCGTCAGGACGAAGCCACCGACCAACGAGGCCGAGCGTGGGAAGCCCATGAAGTTGATGAAGACCGACAGGCCGAGCAGACCGTAAACGATGGACGGAACGGCGGCGAGGTTGTTGATATTGACTTCGATCAGGTCCGTCAGGCGGTTCTTCGGTGCGAATTCTTCCAGATAGATGGAAGCGGCGACGCCGATGGGCAGCGACAGAACCAGCACGATCAGCATCATGTAGAAGGAGCCGATCAACGCCACGCCGACACCTGCGGCTTCCGGACGGCTGGATGCGCCGTTAAAGAAGATGCCGGTGTTGAACTCCTTGGCCAGTTGGCCCGCTTCGGTCAGTTTCTTGACCCAGACGAGTTGCTGGTCGGAGATGCGACGGTTCTGCTCATTGACGGACACATCGACCTGACCCTTGACCACGCTATCAAGATCGCCTGAAGCCAAGAGGGCCACGGTGCGCGTCGTGCCGACGATGCTAGGATCGGCCACCACCAGATCGCGCAACTGTCCACGAATGCTGTCGGAGATCATCGCATTGACGGCACGAAGGCCATCGCGGTCATCCAGGGACACGCCGAGTGCCTTTGCCACCGCATTGCGGGCAATCACGGGGTAGTTCGCGGTCATCAGCTTGGCAGGGTTCTGGGCACGGACGTTGTCGGGATCGATGATCTGCTGCGAGAACTCGACCGGCACGGTGATCATGGTCTGCTGGAACGCCGTATAGCCTTTGCCGACGACGGACCAGAGAAGCAGGAAAAGGAACAGAAGGCCGAAGGAGATGGCGGCAAGGCCGTAAGTCCGGAAGCGGCGCTCGGCGGCGTAACGGCGCTTGATGCCGATATCGCGACGGACCTTCTTCGTTGCGGCTGGGGCGGTAAAGCCCGGAGTAACGACGTCGGTCATTCGTACTGCTCCCGGTATTTGCGCACAATATAGAGCGCGTAGATATTGAGGCAAAGCGTGATGGCAAAGAGGGTGATGCCAAGCGCAAAGGCAACCAGTGTCTGTGGCGAGGTGAATTCAAGGTCGCCCGTCAGCTGGCTGACGATCTTGACCGTCACCGTTGTCATCGGCTCGAACGGATCGAGCTGAAGGCGGGCGGCAACACCGGCGGCCAGAACAACGATCATGGTTTCGCCGATGGCGCGCGAGGCAGTCATCAAAATGGCGCCGACGATGCCTGGAAGGGCCGCTGGCAGAATGACCTTCTTGACCGTTTCCGAGCGCGTTGCACCAAGGCCCAGCGAGCCGTCACGCAGCGTGCGGGGAACGGCGGTGATGATATCGTCCGACAGCGAAGACACGTATGGGATCAACATGATGCCCATGACGAAGCCAGCGGTGATAACGCTCTGCGCCTGGATGAAGTTGGTGTAGTCGCCCGTTGTCAGGCCGTTGATCTGCGAGGAAATATCGCGAAGGAACGGACCGACGGTCGTCAGGGCGAAGAAGCCGTAGACGATGGTCGGGATGCCCGCCAGAACCTCCAGCAGCGGCTTTGCCACGGAGCGGAAGCGTGGGCTGGCATATTCCGCCATGTAGATGGCCGAGAACAGGCCGACCGGCACGGCAACCAGCATGGCCACGAAGCCGATATAGAGCGTACCTGCCAGAAGCGGAATGAGACCGAACTGACCGGCGCTTTCGGTGGAACCGGCAGCGGCAAAGCGCGGGTCCCATACTGTTCCGAAAAAGAACTGGTAGGCCGGCACCATGTTGAAGAACTGAATGGCTTCGGTCAGCATCGACAAAACGATACCGATGGTGGTGAGAATGGCGATGGAGGATGCCAGCAGCAGTGCCGCCAGAATGACCTTTTCGACATTGTTGCGGGCACGGAAGCGAGGCGCAATGCCGCGCATCGCGTAGATCGCGCAACCAATTGCCGAACCCAGGACGATGATGATCATGCCAAGGCGGCTGGCCGTCGTCATGGTGTTGAGCGTTTCAGCCGCTTCGACCATGTAGGGCTGCGGATCACCGGCAATGGCGACACCCTTGGAGCCGAGCAGCGGACGAAGAGTTGTCGGATCAGCCTTGGCCTGCGCAAGCTCTTCCGACGTCAGCCGTTGAAGACCGCGCGCAATCGAGCCGACCATGCCGTAGCTGAGGCTCTGCTGGGCCTCGGACTGCGCCTTGATGTCATCGGGAAACTCACCCCGGACAGTCGCAGTGACAATCATGGGGCTGATGATGAGCCAGAGTGCCAAAATGAATGCAGCAGGCAGAACAGCCCATATGAGAACATAGGAGCCATGATAGCCTGCACGTGAATGCATGGAGGACGGACGACCGCCCGCCAAAGCGACAGCACGGCGTGAACCCAGCACATAGCTGGCTATGCCGATCAGCGCCAATATCAGCAAAATAATGGGTGTGTTCATGGAGACTTTCCTCGGCGCACCAGAAAGAGATGCGGTATCAGGCAGCTTTGTTGCACATCGGATCATCGAAAACCGCGTCGAACCTTTTGCAGTTCGATGGTTTTGCGACAGGTGCCGTCTTCCCTAATTTTGGCTCAGGCATTCCGGGTTGATACATCCTATTTATCGGCCGCTTGGTCATACGATAAATAGGAACTGTCAACCCACACAGCGCCTTGCTAACAGAAAGATGGACGGAAGGCGCGACGATGTCGCCGCGCCTTCCAGAATGATTACATGATCTTGCCAGTTTCGAACTGAGCGCGGATTTCCTTACGCTCGGCTTCAGGGGCAGCAACCAGGCCGTAGTTGGCCAGCGGGGAGTCAGGGCCGATCATCTCGTCAGAGGTGAAGAACTCGACATATTCCTTGAGGCCCGGGATAACGCCGACATGTGCCTTCTTGACGTAGAAGAACAGCGGGCGGGAAACAGGGTACTTGCCGCTTGCAACGGATTCAGTTGTTGGAACAACGCCGCTGACGGTTGCAACCTTCAGCTTGTCCTTGTTGTTTTCGTAGAATGCGAGGCCGAATACGCCGAGGCCGGTCTTGTTGGCATCGATACGAGCAAGCGTTTCAGTGTAGTCGCCGTCGATGTCGACAGCAGCGCCGTCCTTACGAACTGCGATGCACTTTGCAGCAGCCTGCTTGGCGTCTGCAACGAGGCCCTTGATAGCGTCGGTTGCCTTAGCTTCCTTGCAGCCGTCAGCCATAATCTTCTCTTCGAAGACTTCGCGCGTGCCGTGCTTGGAACCAGGGATGTAGGCAGCAATTGCTACATCAGGCAGTTCCTTGTTGATTTCGGACCACTTCTTGTAAGGGTTGGCAACGAGCTTGCCGTCCTTGACGATTTCAGCGGCCAGACCGAGATACAGGTCCTTAGGCTCGAGCTTGACGTCCTTGTTGGACTTGTCCATCGCGAAAACGATGCCGTCGTAGCCGATCTTGACTTCCTGAACGTCGGTAACGCCAGCAGACTTGCAAGCTGCAAGTTCGTCAGCCTTGATTGGACGCGAAGCGTTTGCAATGTCGATGGTGCCTTCACCAACGCCGGAGCAGAATGCCTTCAGACCACCGCCCGTGCCGCCGGACTCAACAACTGGAGCCTTGAAGTCAGGAAAGGTTTCAGCAAAAGTTTCAGCAACGATCTTTGCGTATGGCAGAACCGTCGAGGAACCTGCAACCTGGATCTGGTCGCGAGCAGCGGCGGCGCCTGCGAAGGCAACGGAAGCCACCAGGGCTGCTGCGGACAATTTAACGATATTCATTTTACTCTCCCGTATGGGGCCCATGGTGGGCTTTTGTGAACGCTGCCGGCAGTCGCTTTTACCCGCTTGCCCAAAACTGGGCTGCCCCGGCGGCCTCTTCTTAACCAGTCTTGCCCCACCCTTTTATGTCACTTCAATGAAGTATTTGTGACAACTCAAATATCTGATTTTAAATACTTATTTATTTCGTCGGCACGCATAGCGAGACTTGTATGTCAAAAACGCACGGTAAAGTCCGTTCCGACATCCAGCTCCGAGCGGATAATCAGGCGGGCGCGGTGTCTCGTCAGAATATGTTTGACGATGGCAAGCCCCAGACCGGTGCCTTTCTTGGAGCGACTGTCCGCTACGCTGACCCGATAAAAGCGCTCCGTGAGGCGCGGAACATGCTCTGCGGGAATGCCCGGCCCCTTGTCCACGACGCCGACTTCGACGGGTTTCCCCGCTTCCGTGCGCAGGAAAACATCCACCACCTTGCCATCCTGGCCGTATTTGCAGGCGTTTTCGACGAGGTTCTGGAACACCTGCACCAGCTCGTCACGGTCGCCCGTCACCTCAACCTTTCCCTCGGGAACGTGAAGGTTGATGGCAATGTCGAGTTCTTCGGCCAGCGGCAGCAGCGAGTCCCTGACATGGCCAAGAAGCGGTACGAGATCCACCTTCTGGTCCGGCGCGATATTGGCGCGCAGCTCCAGCCGCGACAGCGACATCAGGTCGTCCACGAGGCGGCTCATGCGCGTTGCCTGATCCAGCATGATACCCAGAAAGCGCTCCCGCGCCTTCGGATCATCACGCGCCGGGCCTTGCATGGTTTCAATGAAGCCGCGTAGCGAGGCCAGAGGTGTGCGCAGCTCGTGGCTGGCATTGGCCACGAAATCGCTGCGCATGCGGTCTATGCGGCGCAGTTCGGACACATCGCGGAAGGACAGGATATAAAGTGGTGGCCCCGCGTGTTCCTGCGCTGCCGCCGGTGCGATGCGGACGATGAAGACGCGTTCGGATGGCAGGCGCTCGGAATGTTCGACCTGATTAGGCTGGCCGGTGGCGATGGTTTCCCTGATCACATCCAGCAGGCCGGGCGAGCGCAGGCGGCCGGAAATATGCGAACCGACCGGCAGCGCGCCAAAAGCCCGTTCTGCCGCACTGTTTTCAAACAGAACGCTGGCATTGCGATCCAGAATAAAAACCGGCGTGTCGAGAACGGCAAGCCCGGAGCGCACGCCGGAAATCAAGCTTTCGCTGACGGCCTGCTCCTCATCGATCTCAGGCACGGCCACGCGCTTGGGCGGCTTGACCGTGGCACCGGAACTGATGGCGAGAATGGCCAGCACGGCGCCCAGCCACAGAGCCAGCGGCACATAGGGCGTTCGCAGTTCCGTCAGCGTGACGATGGCCAGCAGAGTGACGACCAGAATGGGCAGCCAGCTACGGCGAAGCCCGTGCCAGTACCGCCCAAACGTGCTGCCGCTTTCCGTGACTGCCATTGCCATCTGCTTTCCTTTTGCGAGTCCGCCTGAAAATATCGGACGGGTCTGCCCGCCGCATATCCAGACGGGCTCTGACGCCGAAAATCAGCGTATCGTCCCTTTTATCGCTCTTTCATGACAGAGATTCATCACTATGTCTTTTCCCACAGCTTGATCTTTTACGGTTGCCAAAAAGCCGCACAGGCGGGTCTTCTTGATATTCCGTGGTGGATATGCGCTGATTGCACCAACGCCGAACTCAAACGGCAGTACCCAGGGAGCCATGATGAGCGAAAACGCCAAGGACCGTTCGGTCGAACTCAAGATTGACGGAAAAACCCGCATCTTCAACATCGACGATCCGGTTTTGCCGGACTGGGTGGAAGACCACAAGCTTTCCGCCGGTGGCTTTCCCTATGACAAGAAGATGAACCGCGAGGAATATGACGAGACGCTGGAAGCGCTGCAGATCGAACTGGTGAAGGTGCAATACTGGCTTCAGGCTTCCGGCAAGCGCGTCCTGTCCGTTTTCGAGGGCCGCGATGCCGCCGGAAAAGGCGGCGCCATCTCGGTCATCAAGGAATATCTCAACCCCCGCTCCGCCCGTGTCGTCGCCCTGTCCAAGCCGACCGAAACCGAGCGCGGGCAATGGTATTTCCAGCGTTACATCTCTCATTTTCCAACGGCTGGCGAATTCGTCATGTTCGACCGCTCCTGGTATAACCGTGCAGGCGTGGAGCCGGTCATGGGCTTCTGTACGCCCGAGGAACACAAGCGTTTCCTGAAGGAAACGCCGCGGCTGGAGAAAATGGTGGTGCATGAAGGCACGCATCTGTTCAAATTCTGGCTGGATACGGGTCGCGAAACCCAGATCGACCGGTTCCATGATCGGCGGCACAGCGCGCTGAAAGCGTGGAAGCTTTCCGACATGGACATTGCCGCGCTGACCAAGTGGGACGATTACACCGCCATGCGCGACCAAATGCTGGAGAAGACCCACATCGACGACGCCCCCTGGACCGTGGTGCGCGCCAACGACAAACGTCGCGCACGCATCAACCTCATCAAGCACATTTTGAAATCGCTGGATTATGACGGCAAGGACAAAAAGGTGATCGGCGAGATCGATGACAAGATTCTAGGATTCGGGCCGGATTTCGTGAAATAGGCCAACCTGATCCCTCATTCTTGTGCTTATCAAAGCAATGAGGGAAAGGCTTTAGCGGAGCATCACTCCCCCGGCAAAATCCGCGCCGAGTAGAGATTGACCGGGCGTCCATTGCCATCGATATCACTGTTGATGATGATGCGCCCCGGTGCGTTGGGGGCGAGCGTCCGGTCGAAATTGACGTTGATCAGCATATCCGCCCGCTCGGGTGTCGCCGTGAAGCGGTGACGGGCGCAATCGCCGAGGCTGCCGAAATCACAGCTGATGGAAAGCTGCGTCTGCCGGTCGCTGGAGGATTGCAGTGTGACGGAAATGGTTGAGGATTTGCCCGCCATTTCCCGCAACACATCTGCGGGAACAGTGATGCTGACGTTACCATCCGCTTCCGCCACACGCGATGTGAGGCGCACGGCTTTCCCGGCAGCTGTGGAGATGGGCTCGACCGCGGCAAGCGATCCGGGCTGGATGCCGTTATTGCCGCGCTCGGCATTGAAAACTTCCTGCCAGTCTTCAGAAAAGCCGCGACCGGCCTCGACGCTCGGCTGGGGTGCCGCCTCGGTGCCGGTGAAATCTTCCGATTGCACTTCCGGCGGCGGGTTGGGAACGCTGGTATCACGGTCGGCGGGGCTCAGCAGAATACCGGAAGTGTAGACCCACCAGGCGCCGAAGCCGATAAAGGCCAGCAGAGTGAAATAGATGAACAGGCGAGCGACGAGGCCCTTCTTGCGCCGCGCTTTGGCGGCACGCTCCGGCGTAAAGGCAAGCGACGCCGCATCGGCAGGAACAGACCGGGCATCCGGCGCGACCACGCCGCGCTCGGCACGAAAGTCACCCATGTCAGCGGCAGCTGGCTTTGCATCCGGCAGGTCACCACGGACCTCTGCCTCGACGGGCAAAACATCATCCTCATCGTCCATTGGATGGGCGGGAGAAGTGACAGAAGGCCGGACCTGAGGTGGCGGCGGCGGTGCGGGAGTTCTTGCCGCTTCACGCCGAACGTGATCTTCCACCACGCTCAACAGGCGGTTTCGCTCTTCGCTCTCGATGGCGTGGATCAGCACTTCCAGCCGCTGGCGCTGCTGCGCCACAACGGTAGGGTCGTCTATACCCTGCTTGCGCAGACCCGCTTCCAGCGCCTGCCGGGAAGACTGGTAGATGCGTGCCCGAACCTCGGCGCTCGATCTGTCCGATTTATCAAGGGCATTTCTGATTGCCGTTTCCAGTCCGCTCACTACCGGTCCTTTTCTTTGCCATCCGACAGGCTCAGCGCATTGGCCCGAAAATTACGTCTATTTTCGGAAAGCGCGATGCGCAGATACGTCATTCAGAGCATCATTTATGCACCCGAAGGCACGCAACGGCATTCCGGCGACGTTGCGCGATGCTCGTTTACGATTCGGTAACCTCTCGCATGCCCAACCGCAAGAGAGACAACCGTTAAATATTGGAATGGCTTGGGGAAAACATCGCCTTGGCAGGATCGGCTCATCGAATGGTCTCCTCGCGCGGCCTACCCTTATGAGCGCACTCGCTCCACCTAGATTTCAACGCTTTACACAATGAAGCGCGGCGGCAGACCGCTGCCCCACAACAGCACTCGATGCTTTTTCGCTTTTCATCCGTTTCCGGCTTCGCTACATCTTACGTGCGCGTAAACGTCATTCATGGGAGGAAACATGCTGCCGTCCGTACTCAGGGACAATCTTCGACTGCCGGTGGTTGCCTCACCGCTCTTCATCATTTCCCATCCAGAATTGACGCTGGCGCAATGCAAGGCCGGTTTCGTCGGCGCATTTCCGGCGCTCAATGCGCGCCCGGAAAGCCAACTGGACGAGTGGCTGGCGATGATGACCGAAGACTTGGCCAATTATAATGCCGCCAACCCTGAAAAACCAGCAGCGCCCTTTGCGGTGAACCAGATCGTCCACACCTCCAACAAGCGGCTGGAGCATGATCTTGGCCTGTGCGTAAAATACAAGGTACCGATCGTCATTTCCTCCCTGGGTGCGGTTCCGGAAGTCAACGCCGCAATCCATTCCTATGGCGGCATCGTGCTGCATGATATCATCAACAACCGCCACGCCAATTCCGCCATTCGTAAAGGCGCAGACGGGCTGATTGCGGTGGCGACCGGTGCGGGTGGGCATGCAGGCACGCTTTCTCCCTTCGCGCTGGTGCAGGAAATCCGCGAATGGTTCGACGGACCGCTGTTGCTGGCAGGCGCCATCGCCAATGGCGGCGCGATCCTCGCGGCACAGGCCATGGGCGCAGACATGGCCTATATTGGCTCCCCCTTCATTGCTACCACCGAGGCAAGAGCGTCTGACGCCTACAAGCAGGCCATCGTGGAAGCGCAGGCTGGCGACATCGTCTATTCCAATTACTTCACCGGCATTCACGGCAACTACATGAAAGCCTCGATCATTGCAGCCGGCATGGACCCCGACCACCTGCCCGTTGCTGATCCTTCGAAAATGGATTTCGGCGCAGCAACGAGCGGCGCAAAAGCCTGGAAGGACATCTGGGGGGCTGGCCAAGGCGTGGGTGCGGTCAAGGCCGTAGAGCCCGTCTCCGCATTGGTGGATCGCCTCGCCTCAGAATATGCAGCAGCCAAGGCCCGCATTCTGGCTTGATACAGCGTGTGGGGATGAGATGACGGATTTTTTATCGAACCGGCATTCAAGACTTGAAATCCATCCCCAATGCCTGTATCAGCCCGCAATACGCCGCGCCGACACATATTCGGCGCCCGGCAAGCCGCTTTAGCTCAGGTGGTAGAGCACATCATTCGTAATGATGGGGTCGCAGGTTCGAGTCCTGCAAGCGGCACCATTTTATCCACCGCACTTCAATTCATCATCGCTTTTTGCACTAATACGCTTGCCAGCGTGCCTGCGGATAGAACGATCTTCAACTCAAGTTCCCGATTTGGGAATCGTCTATTGTTCCCCTTTTGGGAATGCTCTATAGTCGCCACTATGCAGATCATCGCCAAGTCTACATTAAAGTTGTTTTGGGAGCGTCATGCGCAAGCCGAAACGCCTTTGAAGACTTGGTATGCGATTGTCAGCAAAGCAGAGTGGAACGGTCCTTCAGACGTAAAAACTGCGTTTGGTGCGACGGTAGATTTCGTTTCGGATAACCGCGTCATTTTCGATATTTCGGGCAATAAATATCGCCTGATTGTCCATGTCGCATATGCTTACAAACGCGTTTTGATCAAGTTTATCGGTACTCATAAGGATTATGACCAGATCGACCCGGAGACAGTGTAATGGACAATATTCGTGCCATCAAAAACGATGCTGATCTTGCATGGGCCATTGCGGAGATCAGCCCTTATTTCGACAATCCACCTGATCTTGGAACGCATGATGCCGACAGGTTCGATGTGCTTGCCACCCTCATTGAAGCCTTTGAGGACAAGCATCACCACATCAATGCGCCTGAGCCGGTGGAGTTGATCAAAACACATATGGAGATAACAGGGCGGACGCAGGGTGATCTTGCCGCACTTTTCGGTTCACGCTCGCGGGCCTCAGAAGTCCTGAACAGGAAACGCGCTCTTACCGTGGATATGATCTACAAGCTGCATAAAGAATGGGGCATTCCAGCCGATTGCCTTGTGGAGCCCTACCACCTCTCCGAACGGAAATACGCATGACAAAAAGCTGCAAGCACTACTGCTGCGGCTGAACCGTCGTCCTCGGTATTAGCGTGCCATCCTGGCTTTGTGGCGAAAGCTGCCTGTCGCCGTTCAGGAACGCGATGCTGACAACGATGCCCACGAGCACGCATAGCAGCGCGACGAAAATCAGGCCTGATCTGTCTATTGGCTTCTTCATGCCTCGCTAACATAAGCTTGAATGTGAAGATCATGGGGCGAAAAACACATTTCTTTAACGGCGGACATATTTGGTTATGAAAGCGTGAAGGCACGCCTTTGCGTGCCTTCGTTTGTTAAGGTTTTACGCGCTCGCAGATGGCTTCAGATGATGCCGCCGCTGCCGCTTTTGGATTCCGGGCGTTCGGCTGCGACCTTCGCGCGGTAGCCGCTGGCGCGGTAGGTGGCGATGGGGTCGATTGACGCGTTTGATCGCCTGCGCGCTTCAGCCAGAATGGGTTCGACGTCGGTGCGGTAGGCACGCTTCAGCGTGTCGGATGCCATCAGAGCATCATTGTCCTGCTGGAAGCCATCGAGTGCCGCGCGGTCTACCAAAAGCGCCTGCGCATAGGCGCGGCGGATTTCGTTGGCGCTGGAAATGAGGCTTTCTATGGGATCGGTGACATTGTGCGACTGGTCGATCATATGGGCCGGGTGGAAACCTTTGACGCCGCGGTGGTCGGCATCCACCAATTCGTTGAAGACGAGGAACAGGCGGTAAGGATCGATGGAACCCGCATCCAGATCGTCATCGCCATATTTGCTGTCGTTGAAATGGAAGCCGCCGAGTTTGCCGAACTGGATGAGGCGAGCGACGATCATTTCTATATTGGTGTTGGGCGCATGGTGGCCGAGATCGACGAGGCAGAAGGCCTTTTCACCCAGCGTGTTGGCGATGAGGTAGTTCGTGCCCCAATCCTGCACCACCGTCGAATAGAAGGCGGGCTCATACATCTTGTGTTCGGAAAAGATGCGCCAGTCATCCGGCAGCGCCTTATAAATTTCCGCCATGCCTGAGAGATAGCGCTCAAAGCTCTTGGTGAAATTGCTCTGGCCGGGGAAGTTGGAGCCATCTCCCACCCACACCGTCAGCGCTTTTGAGCCGAGAGCGTTACCGATCTCGATACATTCGATGTTGTGATCGACCGCCTGTTGGCGCGTTGCCGCATTGGCATGGCTCAGCGAGCCGTATTTGTAAGAGTGCTGCTGCCCCTCCGCGTCCGAAAACGTATTGGAGTTCATGGCATCGAAGCCGAGGCCGAGTGCATCGGCGTGGGCTTTCAGCGTCTTCGGGTCCTGCTTGTCCCAGGGAATATGCAGCGAGACATCGGGCGTAGCCGCCGTCAACTGGTTTATGACGGCGCAATCGTCCAGCTTGTCGAAAATGCCGCGCGGCTCTCCCTTGCCGGGAAAGCGAGCAAAGCGCGTACCGCCGGTGCCGACGCCCCAGGAGGGAACGGCAACGAAGAATTCAGACACCTTCGCGGTGATCGCCTCGATATCGATATTGCGGCGCGCCAGATGCGCGCCCAACGCTTCATAATCCGCCCGATGGGCGCTCGCGCGCTTTTCATTTTCGCGATCAACGATATCTGCCGTTATTTTCAATTCGGTCATGCTGTCCTCCCGTTCCTCGCCTCCCGCGATTGAACCAAATCCTCGCTCCCCACGTTATGTGCTTGGAAACAATCAGACGGGATATTCAATCGTGGACGTTATTCGCATTCTACTTGCCATTTTCCTGCCGCCAGTCGGCGTTTTTCTTCAGGTCGGCCTTGGCCTGCAGTTCTGGCTCAACATCCTCTTGACGCTTTGCGGATATATCCCCGGCATCATTCATGCCATCTGGGTTATTCTGCGCCGATAAGAGGTATTTCACCCGCGACTAGCGGGTGAAACTCTGAGCATTGCCAGCATCGACATTGATGATGTTGCCGGTGGATTTTGCCGAGGCATCCGAAGCGAGAAAGTAAATCGCTTCGGCAATGTCCTCGGGAAAAACATTCAGTTTCAGCATCGAGCGCTTGCGATAATGCTCTTCCAGATCAGTGACTTCGATCTTGGACGATGCTGCGCGTTGTTCGCGCCACTCTCCATTCCAGATTTTCGAACCACGCAGAACCGCATCCGGGTTGACTGTATTGACTCGGATACCAGCATCAGCCCCTTCCAGTGCAAGGCAGCGGGCCAGATGGATTTCCGCAGCCTTAGCCGTGCAATAGGCCGATGCATTGGGCGACGAAGCCAAGCCGTTCTTGGAGGCGACGAAGACGATGTTGCCGCCGAGATTCTGGCGACGGAACAGGCGGAAGGCTTCCCGCGAAACAAGGAAATAACCCGTGGCAAGAATATCGATATTCTTGTTCCACATGGCAAGCGTCGTCTCTTCGACCGGAGCCGAGGATGCGATGCCCGCATTAGATACGAGAATATCGACGCCGCCGAATTCAACGCTGGCCTGGGTGAAGGCGGCGAGCACGGCGTCTTCCTTCGTCACATCCAGCTTCACAATGCGCACCGCATCCGTGCTAAAACGCTTTTCGAAATCGCCCTTGGTGGCTTCCAAAGCGCCTTCATCGATATCCGCCAGCACGACGCAGGCACCTTCATTTGCAAGGCGCTCCGCCGTCGCGCGGCCAATGCCACCTGCGCCGCCTGTGATGAAGGCTACGCGGCCAGCCAAGCTCTTCGGTTTCGGCATGCGCTGAAGCTTCGCCTCTTCCAGCAGCCAGTATTCGATGTCGAAAGCTTCCTGTTCCGGCAGGCCCTGATATTCAGATACGGTGGACGCGCCGCGCATGACATTGATGGCGTTGACGTAGAACTCACCGGCAATGCGGGCCGTCGCCTTGTCCTTGGCGAAGGACAGCAGACCGACGCCGGGAATGAGGAAGATCACCGGGTTCGGGTCGCGCATTCCAGGTGAATTGTAGTGTTTGCAGCTTTCGTAATATCTGACGTAATCCGCGCGGTAATCTTCCAGCGCCTGATCGAGCCCCGCCAGAAGCGCGTCCACATCCGGCTTTGCCGTATCAAGATCGAGGATCAGCGGACGGATTTTGGTGCGCAGGAAATGGTCCGGGCAAGATGTGCCAAGCGCGCCTAGCGGCTTCAAATCCCTGGAGTTGACGAATTCCAAGACAGCATCTTGATCATCGAAATGGCCGAGCTTACGCTCCTCGCGACCAATGCGGCCACGAATTTCCGGCATCAGGCGGGCTGCGATGTCGCGGCGCTGCTCCGGTGACAGGCTCTTGGCCACTGCGCCACCAAAGATTGTCTTGCCCTCGGTTTCCCCAGCAAACCATTCGATCGCCTTGTTGATGATCTCAAGCGTCAGTTCGTAGCACCGCTTGGCATCATTGTCCCAGGTAAACAGGCCATGGCTTTCCAGCACCACGCCCTTGGCACGGGGGTTGGCCTTGACGAAAGCTTCGAGATCGAGACCCAGCTGGAAGCCGGGGCGACGCCATGGCAGCCAGCCGATGTCATCGCCGAAAATCTGTTGCGTGAGTTCTTTTGAATTCTTCGAGGCGGCAATGGCGATGATCGCATCCGGGTGCATGTGGTCGACGTGGTCGAACGGCACGAAGCCGTGCAGAGGTGTATCGATGGAGGCTGCGCGCGGGTTGAGATTGTAGGTGCAGTGAGGCAGAAACCCGACCATGCGGTCTTCGTCTTCGACGCCCTTGTAGATGCCCTTCAGCGCTTCCAGCTTTTCAAGATAGAGCGTTGCAAAGCCATCCAGCTTGATGGTGCCGACATCGCCGCCGGAGCCCTTGACCCACATGACGCGGACTTTTTCGCCCGTCAGCGGATCGGTTTCCAGAACCTTGGCCGAGGTATTGCCGCCGCCGTAATTGGTGATGCGCTTGTCTGCGCCCAACAGGTTGGAGCGATAGAGCAGCTTGGCCGGCTCATCGAGTGTCGCGGCGTAGGCATCATCCCAGCGGTTGTCGAGAAGACGGGTCTGTCCCATCGCAATATCCTCCCATATCGATTATTCGCGGACTCATCGAACCAGCCCGCCTCCCATTGACGGGAGATATCGCGCAATCAAAAGCGCAATGTCAATCATAAACGATCATATATTTTCATTGTGCGATGCAGCATTGTTTATTTTGATCGAACTTGATTGACAATGCGAAAACTTTACGAATAACTGATGTTCAGGAGGACCCCATGCACGAGAGCGAACGACATCGCATTATCCTAAGCGCCATACAGGAAAAGCCTGTGGTGACGGTGCAGGATATTGCCGAGTTGACGGACGCTTCCGAAGCGACGATCCGGCGGGATATCGCGTCTTTGCATGTGCAGGGGAAGCTGCGGCGCGTGCGTGGTGGAGCAGAAGCGGTACATCCGCCGCAGCTCGGAAATCTTGCAGCGAGGCCGTTTCGTGTGTCTGAATCGGTCAATATCGATAAGAAACGCGCAATCGCACGCAAGGCCGTCGATCTCTGCGAAGAGGGCGATGCTATCATCATCAATGGCGGCACCACGACGTTCCAGATGGTGCATTATCTCTCGGCCCGCCGATTGCAGGTCATGACCAATTCTTTTGCGATTGCCGAACATCTGGTCAAGCATTCCAAGTGCAATGTCAGCGTTCCCGGCGGCGCGATTTATCGCGACCAGAGCCTGATTTTGTCGCCGTTCGAGAATGACGCGATCCGCAATTTTTATGCGCGGCGCATCTTCATCGGCGCGCAGGGTGTCGGCGCGCTCGGCATCATGGAGTCGGATGCGCTCGTCATTCAGAGCGAACAGAAATTGATGCGGCAGGCGGAAGAGCTGATTGTGATGATCGACTCCTCCAAGTTCCGCAAACGTTCAAGCCTCATTCTCTGCCCGCTGGAAAATGTCTCCACCATCATCACCGATGAAGGCATTTCCGACGAGGCGGCACGGATGGTGGAGGCGGCGGGCGTGACGTTGATCGTGGCCGGAGCTGTTGCGGGTGCGCAAGTGCCGCGACCACCGGACGAAGAGGATTCCGCTTCGGTTGCTTGAGGAGCACCGCTGCGGAAATGAGGTTTAATCGGGAGGAGAACCAACATGAAACTGACACGCAGAAAACTCAGCCAGACACTGGCGCTCAGCGTCGCCATCGGCGTTGCCGGATTTGGCGGCATGGCGCAGGCCAAAGACATCAAGATCGCGCTGGTGGTGAAATCGCTCGGCAACGGCTTCTTTGAAGCGGCCAACAAGGGTGCGCAGGAAGCCGCCAAGGACCTCGGCGGCGTCGAGATCATCTATACCGGTCCGACGACGACGACAGCCGAAGGCCAGATCGAGGTCATCAACTCGCTGATTGCACAGGGCGTGGATGCCATCGCCATTTCCGCCAACGACCCGGATGCGGTGGTGCCAGCGCTGAAGAAGGCGGCACAGCGCGGCATCAAGGTCATTTCGTGGGATAGCGGCGTTGCACCGGCAGGGCGCATTCTGCAGCTCAACCCATCCTCCAACGCGCTGATCGGCAAGATGTGCCTGCAGCTGGCAGCCGACCATTTGGAAGGCGGCAAGGGCGATTTCGCCATCCTATCTGCCACCACCACCTCCACGAACCAGAACATCTGGATCGACGAGATGAAGAAGCAGCTGAAAGACTTCCCCGGCCTCAACCTCGTGACCACCGTTTATGGTGATGACCTGGCCGACAAGAGCTACCGCGAAGCGCAGGGCCTGCTCACCTCGCAGCCGAATGTGAAGGTCATCGTGGCACCGACCACGGTCGGCGTGTTGGCGGCATCGCAGGCGGTGAAGGATGCGGGCAAGATCGGTCAGGTCTTCGTGACCGGCCTCGGCCTTCCCTCCGAAATGGCCGGTGCCATCAAGTCCGGTGCCACCAAGGAATTCGCCATCTGGAACCCCATCGACCTCGGCTATTCCGCTACCCAGATCGCCTATCACCTTGTGAAGGGTGATGCGGATGGCAAGCCGGGCAGCGAGATCGAAGCCGGTCGCATGGGCAAGATCAAGGTCGGTGAGAACAGCGAAGCCGCCATGGCCGATCCGTTTGTGTACGACGCGAAGAATATCGATCAGTTCTCGAAGATTTTCTGATGTGATCGAACTGAGGGTGGGGCTTACCCCCTCTGCCCTGCCGGGCATCTCCCCCACAAGGAGGGAGATCGGCTGGGCGCTCACCCAATACTTTTTTCGCAAGCGTTCGAGATGGCCGAGAGGCTGCCGCAGGTCGATCTCCCCCCTTGTGGGGGAGATGTCCGGCAGGACAGAGGGGGGTCGCCCCACCCACAAATCAAAGAAATTAGATGATGCGTGTTGAAACAAAAATTGCAGAAGCGCCCGAGGCCTCAAACACCTCGCCCATTCTCGAAATGCGCGGCATCAGCCAGATATTCCCCGGCGTCAAAGCGCTGGATGGCGTCAATATTGCGCTCTACCCCGGCAAGGTCACAGCCCTCATCGGTGAAAACGGTGCAGGCAAATCCACCCTCGTCAAAATTCTGACCGGCATCTACCGCCCCAACGAAGGCGAAATCCTGCTGGATGGCCAGCCCGTCACCTTCCACAGCGCGCAGGATGCCATCGATGCGGGCGTGACTGCCATTCATCAGGAAACCGTGCTGTTCGATGAGCTATCGGTTGGTGAAAACATATTCCTCGGCCATGCGCCGAAGGCCCGTTTCGGGCTGATCGACTGGAAGACCATCAACGAGCGATCACGCGCGCTGCTAGAGCAGCTGGAGAGCAAGATCGATCCGACGATACGTCTGAAAGACCTGTCGATTGCGCAGCGGCATCTGGTGGCGATTGCGCGCGCACTGTCCGTCGAAGCCCGCATCGTCATCATGGACGAACCGACGGCAGCTCTGTCGCGCAAGGAAATCGATGACCTCTTCCGCATCGTGGAAAACCTGAAGCGGCAGGGAAAGGCCATCCTGTTCATCAGCCACAAATTCGATGAGGTCTATGAAATCGCCGAAAGCTACGCGGTTTTCCGTGATGGCAAGATGGTCGGTTCCGGCGATCTGGCGCAGACGCCGCAGGACGAAATCGTGCGTCTGATGGTGGGCCGCGATGTGAAGGACGCCTTCCCGAAGCAGGCGGTCAATATCGGCGCGACAACGCTTTCGGTGCAGCGCTACTGCCACGACACCGAGTTTCGCGACATCTCCTTCGATCTGCGCAAGGGCGAAATTCTCGGCCTTTACGGGTTGATCGGCGCGGGACGCTCGGAGCTTTGCCAATCGCTCTTCGGCATCACCCGCCCGGCCTACGGCTCACTCACTCTGAATGGTGAGCCGCTCAGCATACGTTCACCGGAAGATGCGATCCGGGCTGGCATCGTCTATGTGCCGGAAGAGCGCGGACGGCACGGGCTGGCGCTGGATTTGCCGATTTATCAGAACATGTCGCTGCCGTCCCTTGCTCGCACATCGCGCAAGGGCTTTCTGGCGGCGGCCAATGAATTTGCGCTGGCGCGCAAATATGCCTCACGGCTGGATTTGCGCGCGGCAGCACTTTCCGTTCCGGTCGGCACGCTATCCGGCGGCAACCAGCAGAAGGTGGTCATCGGCAAATGGCTGGCGACGCAGCCCAAGGTCATCATTCTGGATGAGCCGACCAAGGGCATCGATATCGGCTCCAAGGCTGCCGTGCACGGTTTCATCAGCGAGCTTGCCGCCGAGGGACTGTCGATCATCATGATTTCATCCGAACTGCCGGAAATTCTCGGCATGTCCGACCGCGCCATCGTTATGCGCGAAGGCTTGATGGCGGGCATGTTCGAACGAGCCGATTTTTCAGCCGAAAAGCTGGTGCGTGCCGCCACAGGAAACGCGTGATTTGGCAATGCGTGAGAGGAGCCACACCATGAAAAGACTGCTCAAAAATCGCGAATGGCTGCTGGCAGGCATCATCATCCTGTTGATCGCAGGCTTCTCGCTGCGCTCCCCCGGCTTCGAGCGCCCGGCCAATCTCGTCAACATCTTCAATGACACGTCGATCCTGATCATTCTGGCGCTTGGCCAGATGGGCGTAATCCTGACGAAATCCATCGATCTCTCGGTCGCTGCCAATCTCGCCTTTACCGGCATGGCGGTGGCCATGACCAATGCGGCCTTTCCCTCGATACCCCTGCCCATCCTCATTGCCATGGCAGTGGTCATCGGCGCGTTCCTGGGCTCGATCAACGGCATTCTCGTCTGGTGGCTCGGCCTGCCCTCCATCGTCGTGACCTTGGGAACGCTGACGATTTATCGTGGCATGGCCTTTGTTCTCTCAGGTGGAGCATGGGTGAATGCGCACCAGATGTCACCCACCTTTCTCAACGTGCCGCGCACTCCGGTTATGGGAATGCCGGTTCTTTCCTGGGTCGCGATCCTGATCGTTGCTGGTGCATGGCTGGTCTTGACGCGTACCTCCTTCGGACGTTCTGCCTATGCGTCCGGCGGCAATCCGGGCGCCGCTATCTATGCGGGCATTGATGTCGGCCGCACGCGCTTTCTGGCCTTCGTGCTATCAGGTGCGCTTGCGGGGCTTGCGAGTTACCTCTGGGTGTCGCGCTATGCCGTGGCCTATGTCGATATCGCCTCGGGTTTCGAGCTGGACAGCGTTGCGGCCAATGTGATCGGTGGCATTTCGATTGCTGGCGGCATCGGATCGGTGGCTGGGGCTGTGTTGGGTGCGCTATTTCTCGGCGTCATCAAGAATGCACTGCCGGTCATTGGCATTTCGCCCTTCGCACAGATGGCGATATCTGGCGTCGTGATCGTGCTGGCCGTGGTCTTCAACGCCCGCGCCGAAGCCAAGAAGGGTCGCATCATCCTGCGTGACAGAGCCAAGACCGAAATCATCAAGGAGGCATCGGCATGAGCGCGACTGCACCCGAAACCTCTACGCCGCGCGTCATTCCAGACAAGCTCGGCACGCCGTTCAAGCGCATCATGGCAAGCTGGGAAGTGCTGCTTCTAGGCGTGGCGATCCTGATCTTCATCGTCAATTCCTTCGCGTCGCCCTATTTCCTCGATGCCTATAATCTCTCGGACGCCACCTTCAACTTTACCGAAAAGGCGCTGATCGCGTTTGCCATGGCGCTGCTCATCATCGCCGGTGAAATTGATCTGTCGGTCGCCGCCATCATCGCGCTGGCTTCCACCGCCATGGGTTACGCTGTGCAGATGGGTGTCGGCACGCCGGGGCTGGTGGCCATCGGCATCGGCACCGGCCTTGTCTGCGGGGCCTTCAACGGCTTTCTGGTGGCGGGGCTGAAGCTGCCCTCCATCGTCGTCACTATCGGCACCATGAGCCTGTTTCGCGGCATCTCCTATCTGGTGCTGGGCGATCAGGCCTTTGGCAAATATCCTGAAAGCTTTGCCTATTTCGGACAGGGCTATGTGTTCTGGGTCATCTCGTTTGAATTCGTGCTGTTCGTGGTCATGGCCGTCATCTTCGCCATTCTGCTGCACGCCACGAATTTCGGGCGACAGGTCTTCGTCATCGGCACCAACCCCTTTGCTGCACGCTTTTCCGGCATTCCGGTGGAGCGGGTGAAGTTCATCCTTTTCCTGCTGACCGGCCTGATGAGCGGCATCGCCGCCGTCTGCCTGACATCTCGCCTCGGCTCCACCCGCCCCTCCATTGCTCAAGGTTGGGAGCTGGAAGTGGTAACGATGGTCGTGCTGGGTGGCGTGTCCATCCTGGGCGGGTCCGGCACCATTGGCGGTGTGGTGATTGCGGCTTTCGTCATGGGCCTCGTCACCTTTGGGCTTGGCCTTTTGAACGTTCCCGGCATCGTCATGTCGATTTTCGTCGGACTGCTGCTGATCATCACCATCGCCATTCCCATCGTCGTGCGCCGTCTGCGGGCTATGAGGTAGACCATGCCAGAATTCGAAAAACACGCCTTCAAGATGAAGCTCTTTCCCGGCATGGAGGTCGAGTACAGGAAGCGCCATGATGAGATATGGCCGGAGCTGGTGACGCTGCTGCACGAGGCGGGTATGAGCGATTATTCGATCCACCTCGATCCAGAAACAAACATTCTCTTCGGTGTTCTGACCCGCCCGAAGAACCATGGCATGGCCGCACTGCCCGACCATCCGGTGATGAAACGTTGGTGGGCGCATATGGCAGACATCATGGAGAGCCATCAGGATAACTCCCCTGTTGCAACCGACCTCATAACCCTCTTTCACCTGCCATGAGCGAGCCGATCCGCCACATCGCCATCATCGATATCGGCAAGACGCACGCCAAGCTGATCGTGGTCGATGGCGAGAGCGGCGAGGAAATCGCCTCTCGCAAGATCGCCAACAGGGTTATGAACGCCCCGCCCTATCCGCATTACGATATCGAGACGCTGTGGAGTTTCATCATCGAAGGGCTGGCGGCGTTTCGAGTGGAGCCGGGATATCAGGCTATTTCGATCACGACACATGGCGCGAGTGCCGCCCTGCTGAATAGCAAGGGCAATCTGGCGCTGCCGGTTCTGGATTACGAACACAGCTATCCCGACGACATTCAAAAAGCCTACGCCGCTCTGCGCCCGAGCTTTAAAGAGACTTTTTCACCCGCTTTACCCATGGGTCTGAATGTCGGGGCGCAACTGCATTACCAGAAGACCGTCTTTCCCGACGCATTCGCTGATGTCACGGACATCCTGACCTATCCGCAATATTGGGCCTATCGCCTGACCGGCGTGAAGGCCAATGAGGCGACATCGCTGGGCTGCCACACGGATCTCTGGCAACCGGGCAAGTCAACGTTTTCGAGCCTACCGGAGACGCTTGGTATCACCGATCTCTTGGCACCGGTGCGCTCGGCATTCGACCCGCTCGGAACGGTTTTGCCTGAGATGGTGGTGAAGACAGGTATTGAAAACGATATGCCGGTCTATTGCGGACTGCACGATTCCAACGCGTCGCTGCTGCCGCATCTGATGGTACGTGAACGTCCGTTCTCGGTGGTTTCCACGGGGACATGGGTCATCTGCTTCGGTGTCGGCGCATCGCTGGAGAAGCTGGACCCGGCGCGCGATACGCTGGTCAATGTCGATGCCTTCGGAAAGCCCGTTCCCTCGGCCCGTTTCATGGGTGGGCGGGAATTCGAGATGTTGACGGCGGGTATAAAGCCACCGAGCGAGGCTGAGCTCGTAGTGGCGCTGGACGCTGTGCTGGCTGATGAGATTCTCTATCTTCCCAATGCCGTTGATGGTTCCGGCCCCTACCCCGGCCGCAAAGGCCACTGGCTGAACGAGCCACGTAGCGACGCGGAGCGCTATGTTGCGGCAAGTCTCTATGCGGCGATGATGACGGCGGCCTGCCTTGCCCTAGTCGGCAATGCCAAGACGACCATCGTTGAAGGTCCGTTCGGCAACAATGGCATTTACACACAGGCGCTGGCGGCAATTTCAGGATCGGATGTGCTCGTGACCGATAGCAACAGCCCGTCAGGCACGGCGCTGGGTGCAGCGCTGCTGGCCATCCGCCATGCGCCCCGCCAATCCTATCACGCAGTGCAGGCGCTGCATGGTCTCTCGGACTATTACGATAGATGGCGAAAGATCGTGGAAGCGGATTACGCGATGGCCTGAACTAGCCAGAAACCGCCGGTGGCAGCGAGGCCTGTCAGGAAGGTTCCCCAAAGGATGTCGGCCACACAGATGCGCCATGACCAGCCCTTCAAGGTGGAAAGATTGGTCATGTCATAGGTGCCATAGGCGAAGCCGCCTAGAATTCCACCCGCGATGAGAGCCTTGCTCCAGCCGCCGCCATTCATGGCCGGGACAACGGCGAAATAGACGATGCCTGCGATGTAGAAGAGATAAAAGATGCCGGCAGCGACGAAATTGGGTTTCGGCAGCAAGAGCGGGCCGATTTCACGCTTGTAAAAGGCGGAGGCTTTAGACAGCCAGATGAAATCCAGACCGAAAAAGACGATGGCTGTGCCGATGTAGGCGACTAGATAGTCCATCGTCCATTCTCCTTAAATGCCGAGAACCGGCTGTACCAGCCGAACCAGCCAGCTCTTGAATTTCAGCGGCGCGTCGGTGACGGCAAGGCAGATGCAGTCTTCGCCTTCACCGGCAATCGGCTGGTGCGTCAAATCCTCGTCGGCTTCTTCGAAGTCGCCCCGACGGAAGACATCCGCACCATCGTGGAAGTAACCGGACAGAACGACGGTCAGTTCACGTCCGCCATGGGTATGTTCCGGCACCGGCTTTCCTGCGGGGATGCGCAGCAGCCGCACATTGGCTTCGCCATCCCGTGTGCGGATGGGGAAGTGGTAGGCACCGGGGCCGAGTTGTTTCCATTTCAGCGCATCGACATCACCGCCCGCATAGGAGCGCAGGGGCTCCGGCAGAACGGCATTGTCATTTGTCTGGGGTACCGGTTTCGCGGATACAGGCGTTGCCTCCGCTTTCAGCAGCTTGCGTATCTTCTGCCACTGGTCGTCGGACACCTCATCTGCGGGCGCGATATCGCTGAGCAGCGCGCCGCCGGTCATTTCCAGCGCTTCCAGCCGCTGACGGCTTTCGGGACATAGGGCCAGATGCGTCGATACGGCAAGGCTCCAGCTTTCGCCGAGGCTTCCGGATGCGTAATCCAGCAGTAATTCATCACTGACGTGGTGCCGTACACTCATGTGCGTGACTCCAGAGCCGCGCGCAGCTTGGCGAAGGCAAGCCGGATGCGCGATTTGACGGTGCCAATCGGCAAGCCCAATTGCTCGGCGATGGCGCTGTGGGAAACTTCATCGAAAAAGGAGCGCTTCAACAGATCCAGCTGTTCCTGCGGCAGCTGCGCCAGTGCGCGGTGCAGGCGCTCGGCATCCTGCACCTCTTCCATCTGCGTATCGGCAGCGGGGGCATCGTCCTGCACTAAGGCGGGGTCGTTGATATCGAATTCCGGGCGCTTGTCCTTGCGGTGCGCATCGATTCTCAAATTTCTGGCAATTCTGAAAATCCAGGCGGAAACATTGCCCCGCGCCGGATCGAAAAGCGCGGCCTTGTTCCAGACCGTCATCATGGTTTCCTGCATCAGTTCCTCAGCGGCCTGCGCATCGCGCACCTGCCGTAACATATAAATCCGCACACGCGGGCCGTAATAACGAAACAGCACTTCGAAGGCCTCGACGCTGCGCTCGGCAGCCACGGCCTTGATAAGACCCGGGCATTCGCTCTCGATTGTGTTCCTGACGGTATCATTCATGCGGATCGGCTTCACTCCGCTTCCATACAGCTTGCCTGCGACCGGATTGGTCCGGTGACGCGGAATATATTGGCACGCAAGGCCGTCTATGGAAACGTTTATTGTCATGAATCCGATTACGCCAGACGCCCGCGACCGGATCACCGCCAACAAAAAAATGCACTGCCAGCAATCCATTCGCCGACCTCATGCGTATTGTGTGACAGATCGAATGCGGAACCTGATATGATGGACTTCACGACAGCCAACAGCAACCGACCCGCCCGACGCAAGATTGCCGTCATAGGCTCCGGCGTAACCGGTCTTTCTGCGGCCTGGCTGCTGGACAAATCCGCCGATGTGACGCTGTTCGAAGCCGATAGTAGGCTGGGCGGCCATGCCAATACGGTGACTGTCGACCGGCCCGGAAAGGCCGATATTGCCGTCGATACCGGCTTTATCGTTTACAACGAACGCAATTATCCCAACCTCGTCGCCCTGTTCGATCATCTGGGCGTCCAAACCGAAGCTTCCGATATGTCCTTCGCAGCGTCCCTGCGCGGTGGTCGATTGGAATATTCCGGCACAAGCATCAACGGACTTTTCGGGCAGAGGTCCAATCTGCTGCGCCCTCGCTTCTGGCACATGGTGCGTGATGTGATGCGCTTCTATAAGCAGGCCCCGGCCTTGTTGGACGACGCGTCTCTGCAAGGTGTGAGCCTTGGGGAATATCTTGATAGCAATGGCTATTCTCTGACCTTTATCGATGACCATTTGCTGCCCATGGGGGCCGCGATTTGGTCCACCACTGCCGCTGGCATGCGCGCCTATCCGCTGCATGCCTTCATTCGCTTCTTCGTCAATCACGGTCTCGTGCAGCTTTCGGGCCGTCCGCAGTGGCGCACCGTAAAGGGCGGAAGCCGCGAATATGTCTCGCGCATCATGTCGCAGTTCAAAGGCATGGTGGTTCTGGATAGCAAGATTGCGGGCATAAGGCGCAGCGACGACGGCGTGAAGGTGCTGGACCGGTCCGGCCATCTGTCCGTTTTCGACGATGTGGTGATCGCGACCCATGCCGATCAGGCCCTGTCGCTGTTGGCCGATGCGGACGCGAACGAACGCTCCGTGCTGGGCGCTTTCGATTATACGCGTAACACCGCCGTTCTGCATTCCGACGAGACCTTGATGCCGAAACGCCGCAATGTCTGGTCTAGCTGGAATTATCTCAGCGAGCCCAATTCCACCGGCGCAGAACAGCTTTGTGTCACTTACTGGATGAACCGTCTTCAGAACATCGATGAGGCGACGCCGCTGTTCGTGACGCTCAATCCATCGCGTCCGGTCAATCCCACGAAAATAATCCGCACCTTCGACTACACCCATCCGCTGTTCGACACCAAGGCGCTGGAAGCCCAGAAGCTGTTGTGGAGCCTGCAAGGACGCCGGAACACATGGTTCTGTGGTGCGCATTTCGGTAGCGGTTTCCATGAGGACGGCCTGCAATCGGGTCTGGCCGTCGCGGAAGCCGTGGGCGGCGTGAAGCGCCCATGGAACGTGGAAAACGAGTCCGGGCGCATCTTCCTTTCCCCGGAAAAGGCGCTGGCACCATGACCTTCCGCTCCGCCATCTATGCCGGACATGTCGTGCATGCGCGCCACCGCCCGCACGCTCACAAAATGCGCTACCGCGTGTTTTCGCTGCTGCTGGATCTGGATGAGCTGCCGCTTCTGGACAAGGGCTTGCGCCTATTTGGCTATAACCGCCGCGCCGTTTTCAGCTTTCATGATAGCGACCATGGCATGGGCGAAAAAGGCGGGCTGAAGCGCTGGGTCGCAAGCCATCTGGCCGATGCGGGCATTAACGTTTCGGATGCTGGTTTGCGGGTCGATATGCTGTGTTACCCGCGGATCTTCGGTTATGTCTTCAATCCGCTGACCGTCTATTTCTGCCATGACGCGCAAGACGACTATCGCCTCGTCGCCATTCTCTACGAGGTCTGCAACACATTCCACGAGCGGCACACCTATATCATTCCGGCCGTGGTCGGTCAGACCGGCACGGTGCAGCATTCCTGCGCCAAGGAAATGTATGTCTCGCCCTTCGTACCGATGGAATGCACCTATGATTTTCGCATTCAGCCGCCGGACGACAAGGTTCTGGTGGCCATCAACGAACGCGATAGCCAGGGCGAACTGCTGTTCGCGTCCTTTGCCGGCAAACGCCGTGCACTGAGCGGCAATGCACTCCTGAAAGCGCTGATCACCTATCCGCTAATGACGGTGAAGATCATGGGCGCAATTCACTGGGAAGCACTGCTGCTCTGGGCAAAGGGCAATCCGATTTATCGACATGAGACCGCGAGCAATCGCATCGCCAGTTCGGTCATCGTCAGCGACGTGACCGTGCCGGGCGCACCAATGGGAGGAATGAAACATGAGCCACGCTGAGCAAGAAACCATTCCCTTTCTGATGGAACATGCACCGCTTTGGCAGAGGATGCTCTGCCGCCGGCTGACGAACATGACGCATGGGCGCCTGACCGTGCTGTTTCCGGGCGGATACGAATTTGTGGTCAATGGGCAGGAGCCAGGCCCTCACGGTGTGGTCTCGCTGAACCGAGGCCGCGTGGTACGCCGCCTGCTGATGGGTGGCAGCCTCGGCTTTGCGCAATCCTATATGGACGGCGATTGGGATACGCCTGATATCGCGACCCTCTTGGAAGTGGCCATTGCCAACGAGAAGAACTGGCTGTCCGTTTCCGAACCGTCCCGCCTCGTCTCTGCTTTCGCCTTTTTGCGCCACCGGTTGCGTCGCAATTCCAAATCGGGAAGCCGCCGCAACATCGCGTTTCACTACGATCTCGGCAACCGTTTCTATTCGGCATGGCTGGACGAGACGATGACCTATTCCTCAGCGCTGTTCGAAAAACCGGGACAAAGTCTGGCCGAGGCGCAGAATGCCAAATACGACCGCATTGTCGAGCAATTGCAGATCGGCCCCGAAGACCATGTGCTGGAGGTTGGTTGCGGCTGGGGCGGCTTTGCCGAATATGCCATCGCCAAAACCGGATGCCGTGTGACCGGCTTGACTCTCTCCCGTGAACAGGCCGATTTTGCGAGAGCCCGTCTTGCCACCGCAGGACTTGCCGACCGAGCCGACATCCGGCTTGAGGATTATCGCGATTGCCAAGGCAAATATTCGAAAATCGTCTCCATCGAAATGTTCGAGGCTGTGGGCGAGGAAAACTGGCCGACCTATTTCCGCCGTCTACGCGAGCTTCTGGCTAAGGGTGGCGAAGCCATGGTGCAGGTCATCACCATTGATGAGAGCCGCTTCGATGACTATCGTCGCAATGCCGACTTCATCCAGACCTACATTTTCCCCGGCGGAATGCTGCCATCGGTCACAGCCTTTCGTGACGCTGCCGCGACCGAAGGCTTTGCAGTTCCCGATACGCTGCGCTTCGGCAAGGATTACGACCGTACCCTGATGCTGTGGGACCGCGCCTTCCTCGCCAACTGGCATCGCATCGAACCCTTGGGCTTCGATGAGCGTTTCCGCCGCATGTGGCAGTATTATCTGCACTATTGCGCAGCCGGTTTCCGGGCTGGCACCATTGATGTGGTTCAGTTCAAGCTGCGGGGCGCATGACCGTATTTGCGGCCCGCTTCAAGCCGGGCCGACCAAGCAGATGGCACGAGCGCAATCTGCTCGTGCACAATGAAATTCTCATATTCATGGAACTTCACGCAGGCACTCACGTTACGGTGAGTGCCTTTTGTTCAGCATCGAACGTCTGGGAACCGGCTATCGGTTCTGTTCGATATAAAAACGTGGAGAATATTCATGAATCAGATCATTTACATCGTCGGCCTGGTCGTTATCGTTCTGGCAATTCTGTCTTTTTTCGGCTTCCGCTAATAACAACTTTACAGTTGTAAAAGTGCGACATTGCAAATATTCTTTCTGACGGGAACCATGTCAACTTTTCAGTCGTTGACATGGGCTGTTAGGGAGGTGTCCGATGAAACAAACTATATGGACAGAGCCTGTCGAAGTGAATTTCGACACGAGTACCAGAAACATCATTGCCGGGCCGTTCGATGCACTGGCATTGCTCACTGAAAATTGGCCGCATACACGCGGATTGACCTTCGTCAGGGCTCGCAGCGCATGCCGCGCAGCACTGGATGGACGCAAGACGCCGGAGGAAGCACGCAGGTGCTTCGAAGATGCGGTGTCCGAGGCCAGGGGCCACCGGTCGCATTGATGGGCATATAGCGACGGCTGGCATTTGCTGCCATCATGAAGGCTTGAAAAGTCAGAGCTGAACCGTATTCGCAGTCTGATGAAGGCGACTACGGGTCGGCTTTTTCTTTGTTTACGGTCTGCCTAAAGCGCATACGAAAATGGCCCCTTTCGGGGCCATGTCTGTCTGGAGATTACATCCAGTATGGCGGGACGCCATAATAGTCGTAGACCTTGCGATCATCGTTTCCGAAATAGCTATCGTCATCGCGACTGGCGAATTTCGGGCCGTTTTCAATCTGCTCTTTGGTGAGATCAATACGGTAGCCATCGAGCTCTTCATCGTAGTGCAGCTTTTCCCATGGCAGCGGGTAATAGTCGTCGCCGATGCCGAGGAAGCCACCGAAACTAAGGACAGCGTAAGCGACACGGCCGCCGCGCTTTTCAAGGATGATGCGCTGGATGGAACCGATCTTCTTGCTGTCGGCGCCATAGACGCTCGTGCCTTCGACCTTATCGCTCGCAATGAAGCTTGGCGTATCCTTGACGTAGGGGTCCTGACCGGCCTGCGGTGCGTGATGTACCATAACGTTTCCTCCTTAGGTTTTGTATTCGTTATGGTTTGTAAATCCTCCGGCGGCGAAATCGTTCCCTTACAATTGCCTTCAGTGCCAGTCGAGCTTGTCGATCTCTTCACGAAAGGCAAAGCGCAACAGGTGACTTTCGACCACGGATTTGGCGCGCGAAAGCTTTTCCTCGTCGGGTGCCGTCACCGCGATTTTCAGGCGTTCCTCATCTGCATCGAGGCTGGCAGTGCCGAAATCGAAGGTGCATTCACCGTGGGTTTCGGAGTAGTTGACCTCTATCTTGTGCGCAAAATGCTTGAAGAGCTGGACGAGATATTTGCTGCCGCTTGTGGTGGCCAGTTCCGCGTTTGCTGCCAACATGTCTTTTCCTTTCGCATAAACATGAATTATTAACTCATGATTATTGCTGCTGACGGAATTTGGCAAATGAAAAGACGGTAACATATGGGGCTGTTTCTAAGCCCTCACCCGGCCAACACGAGCAAGCAGCATCACCGGCAGAATGCCGATCACCACGATGGCCAGTGCTGCAATCGAAGCCTCCTCATAGGTGCCGCGCGCCGCTTCACCGTAGAGATGGGTGGCGAAGGTTTCGAAGTTCAGGGGGCGCAACAGCAGCGTGGCTGGCAGTTCCTTGACGCAATCCACAAACACCAGCAAGGCGGCTGCAGCCATGGCCGCCCTCGACAAGGGCAGATGAATACTGCGGAAGGTAGCGGTCGAACTGCGACCCAGGGTTCGCGATGCCTGATCGAAAGAAAGCGGAATGCGGCTCAGCCCCGCATCGATGCCGCCGCCTGCAATCGTGAGGAAGCGTGCCGCATAGGCAAAGATCAGGGCCGATCCGCTTCCGATCAGCAAGAGGCCGGTCGAGATGCCGAACCATTGCTGCATCGTCGCATCCAGAAACCGGTCGAAGCCACCAAGCGCGATTAGCACGCCAATGGCGATAACGGTTCCCGGCGCGGCATAGCCGACGGTTGCGAGGCGGAAGGACCAGATCGAAGTTTTGCCCGGAGCAAGCCGCATCGCATAGGCGACGATCAGCCCTGCTCCGACCGTGACCAGCGTCGCCGTTCCGGCAAACAGGACGGTATTCAAGGCTTCCGCCGCAAAGCGCGAGGAAAGGCCGCTGAACTGGAAACGCTTCCATGCTTCCACAACGAGATAGATGGCCGGGGCCACAAAGCCGATCAGGATCGGCAGGCTGCCGATGCCGAAGGCCAGAATGCCGCGCGGGCCTTGAAGGCGTGCTGGGGTGAGAACCGTGCTTTTCTGCGCGGAGGTTGAGTAACGCTGCCTGCGCCGCGCCCATCGCTCCATGGCAACCAATGCCACGACCAGCAGCAGCATGCAGAGCGCAATCTGCGCCGCTCCGGGCAGGTCCGACTTGGTGACCCAAGTGGTGTAAATCGAGACGGTGAGCGTGCGCACGCCCAGAAATTCCGATGCACCGATATCGTTCAACGCTTCCATCAGTGCCAGGCTGACACCCACCGCAATGGCCGGACGGGCAAGCGGAACCGCTACTCGCAAGAACAGCGCATGTCGCGAGGTTCCAAGCATGCGCGCGGCATCCAGCAGATTTCCGGCCTGCGTCAGAAACATCGCCCTGACAGGGATATAGACGTAAGGATAGAGTACGAAGCCGAGCAGAATGATGCAGCCGGTCATCGAGCGGATATCGGGCAGGCGAAATTCGCGCGGGCTGGAATATCCCAGCACCCAGCGCACCACGCCCTGCACCGGGCCGAGCGGATGCAGAATATCGAGATAGGCATAGGCGACGATATAAGTTGGGATGGCAAGCGGCAGCAGCAGCGCCCATTCCAGCAGCTTTCGCCCGCGAAAATCATAGGCGCTGACGAGCCATGCGCTGGCTGTACCGACGACCCCGGCAAGCAGGCCGACGCCGAGCAGAAGTATCAGCGTTTCCGGAAGTGCCGTTGCCAGCACGGTATCGCGCAGATGCTGCCAAAGCCCCGACGATCCTTTGATCGCTTCCGAGAATAGCGCCAGCACCGGCAGCATGGCGAGCGCGGCAATGATGCAGGATGCCAGCAGCCACCAGAATGCGGAATTGATCCGCAGTCTGGGTTTGGAAGGAATGGCCGTGCTGGTGGTGGCGTGCATGCTGATCTTAAGGTTTTGCCGCGCGGAATACGAGGTTGCTTGAAACAGGCAAGGCGCCCGCGTGAAACGGGCGCCTGAAAACAAATGGGCGTAGAGATCTCCCCTTCCGTCATACCGGCCTTGAGCCAGTATCCAGACTGCGCGTCTGCGCAGCTAAAGAGTCTTTCAGCCCAATGACTTGGGCTGGCTGGACCCCGTATCGAGTACGGGGTGACGGAGTCTGAAGAGCCGCAGTCCCAAAGAGCGAACGCCCTTAATTATCGAAGCCGACCTTATCCACCAGCTGGCTGGCTTCCTTGCGGTGCGAGACGATTTCCGTCAGTGGCTTGTTGTCGATCTTCAGTTCACCGAAGGAGGCGACGATCTTGTCGACGGCAGCGCCCTTGTTGACGGGATATTCGTAGTTGGCTTCGGCGTAAATCTTCTGGGCTTCATCGGAAGCCAGATATTCAAGAAGCTTGACGGCTTCGGCCTTGTTCGGTGCGTTCTTGGCAACCGCTGCACCGGATACGTTGACCTGTGTGCCGCCATCCTTGAAGGTCGGAAGGATGACCTTGATGGCCTCGCCCCACTTGACCTGCTCTTCGCCGCCCTTGCCGGAGCGCATCAGGCCGACATAGTAGGAATTGGCGATACCGATATCGCAAATGCCGCCGAGAATGTCCTTGGCCACATCACGATCGCCACCGCCAGCCTTGCGGGCCAAATTGTCCTTTACGCCAGCCAGCCACTTTTCGGTTGCTTCAGCGCCGTGGTGGGCGATGTAATCTGCAAAGAGTGCCGTGTTGTAAGGATGCTGGCCGGAGCGAATGCAAACCTTGCCCTTCCACTTGGCGTCAGCGAGGTCCTCGTAATTGAAGGAAGACAGATCGACATCCTTGGCGGCGTAAAGAACGCGGGCACGCATGGAAAGCGCAAACCAGTTCCCCTTGGCATCGCGAAGTTCAGCGGGAATAGCCTTCGTCAGCACGTCGGATTCGACCGGCTGTGTCACGCCCTTTTCGACCAGATCAACCAGATTACCGGCATCTACAGTCATCAAAACGTCCGCAGGAGAGCTCGCACCTTCGCTCAAGACGCGCTCGGCCAGACCGTCCTTCAGGAACACGGTGTTGACCTTGACGCCGCTTTCCTTGGTGAAGGCTTCGAGCAACGGCTGGATCAGGGCCGGTTCGCGTGTCGTGTAAATGTTCAGTTCAGCAGTGTTGGCAGCACTTGCTGCGAAAGCAACGGTGCTGGCAAGAAGTGCTACTCTGGCGACGGTCGAAGATGTCATGTCTATCCCCCTTGAGACTTGAAAATGATGTCGGAGATGCATGCACCATACCTGATCAATTAAATCAAGTTATGCCCTGTATATTTTTAGGGGGATTTCGTCACTTTGAGTTGAATATGACGCTTTTTTTGAGGACGAAATCTCGGAATTCAATCGGAAGTGAACATAAGGACGCTGTCCTTGGCAACCGATAGGCCGACATTGCGCATGTCCGCAGGGCTTCTTTTCATGCTGCGGACCCGCAAATCCTGCGGCAGGCCGCTGACGCTGACCGACACCTGTTCGATCTCACCCATGAAGACCCGGCTAGTGATGTGGCCGGAGATATCCGCCCCCGCATCCACGGTGGAAAGGGTGATGGCGCTGGGCCGGATATAGGCAAAAGCCTTCGCGCCTTCGCGCAAATCACCCTTATGCGGAAAATTGCCGATGGGTGTTTCCAGATGGCCGTTTCTGACCGTGCCTTCCACCTTGTTGAAGGCGCAGAAGAAATCGGCGGCGTACCGGCTGACTGGGTTATCATGCACCTCGTAACCCGTGCCGCTTTGGACGATGCGGCCCTGCTGCATCAAAACCACCCGGTCACCCGCCGACAATGCCTCTTCCGGATCATGCGTGACCATGATGGCCGTGGTTTTGAGATCGCGCAGCAGACCGAGCGTCTCTTCACGCACGCTATCGCGAAGGCCGCGGTCGAGATTGGAAAAGGGCTCGTCCATCAAGAGGATGTCCGGCTTCGGCGCCAGAGCCCGCGCCAGCGCCACACGCTGCTGCTCTCCGCCTGAGAGCGTATGCGGATAGCGCTTGGCCAGATCTGCCAGCCGCACATGCTCGATCATATCAGCAGCCCGGGCCCTGGCTTGCGCTTTCGGCTGGCCCTTCAGGCCGAAGAGAACATTCTGCTCCACCGTCAGATGCGGAAACAGCGCGTAATCCTGAAACACAAAGCCGATGCGACGCTTTTCCGGCTCCATGAAGGTCGTTGGCCCGGCAATCTCAAGTCCATTCATCATCACCGAACCGGCATCCGGCGTTTCCACACCGGCAATGATGCGCAACAGGGTGGATTTGCCGCAGCCGGAACGCCCGACAAGGCAAATGATCTCACCGCGCATGACCGTCAGGTCGATATTCTCAAGCACATTCACATCGCCGAAACGCTTTCCGATGGTGTTGAGTGTGAGAGCGGCGATATCTAACATGGGCGGTTTCCGTGCATTTCTGGTGGTTTTGTTGATCGCGCAAATCAGGATTAAAGTCAAAAGCCAATCGGTTTCCGACCCCCTCATAAGCGCCTGCGATTTGGAGCGGCAATAGTTGACGTTTACGTTAGAGTTAAATACGCTGATGTGAGTGGATGGTTTTGGAGGCTTCATCTACGATTGCAATATTCGCTGGCGCACCTGTCGGGCTGAGGAGCAGGCTGGTACAAGCGTGCATCGTAGGCGATTGCAAGTGCCGGCATGGGGAGGAAACTATGAGCGACAGGAATTTGAGCCGTGAGGAAACGCGCATCGTGCAGCGGCCTTGGCTAGCATCTTATCCGCAGGGTGTGCCTGCGGAACTTCCCGACCTTGGCTATGCCTCTCTGGCAGAACTTCTGGAAAAAAGCTGTGCTCGCTATGCGGATCGCAAGGCCTTTTCCAGCATGGGCAAATCGTTGACCTACCGCCAGTTGGAAGAACAGACCCGCCACATCGGCGCGTGGCTGCAGCAACTGGGCCTGCAAAAGGGCGACCGCGTTGCTGTGATGATGCCGAATATTCTGCAGAACCCCGTCGCGACCTACGCCATTCTGCGTGCCGGACTGACAGTGGTGAACGTCAACCCGCTCTATACCCCCCGCGAACTGGAACATCAGCTGAAGGATTCCGGCGCGAAAGCCATTTTCGTGCTGGAAAATTTTGCCCATGTCGTTCAACAGGCGCTGCCCAAGACCGATGTGAAACATGTAATCGTTGCCGCGATGGGCGATCTGCTTGGCCTGAAAGGTCATCTCGTCAATTTCGTGGTGCGTAAGGTCAAGAAGATGGTTCCGGCCTATGCACTGCCGCAGGCTGTGACCTTCAAGCAAGTGCTGGCGCAATCCAGACAAATGGAGTTGAAGCCCGCGAATATCGGCCTCCAAGACGTTGCCTTCCTGCAATATACCGGCGGCACGACGGGTGTTTCCAAGGGCGCGGTTCTGACCAACGCCAATCTTCTGGCAAACAAGGCCCAGATATCGCTTTGGATGGATGCGGTCTTCGTTCACAAGAAGCGACCGGACGTGCTGAACTTCGTTTGCGCGCTGCCGCTCTACCACATCTTCGCTTTGACGGTGAATTCGCTGATGGGTGTCGCCCTTGGCGGCCACAATCTGCTGATTGCCAACCCGCGTGATATTCCGGGCTTCGTCAAGGAGCTGTCCGGTTACACGCCGCATGTTTTCCCGGCCATCAACACGCTGTTCAACGCGCTTTTGAACAATGAGGATTTCCGCAAACTGGACCTTTCCTCGCTGGTTCTCGTCATGGGTGGCGGCATGTCCGTTCAGCGCCCGGTGGCGGAACGTTGGGCGTCTATCACCGGCACCCATATTTGCGAAGGTTACGGCCTTTCGGAAACCTCCCCGGTTGCGACCGTCAACCCGCTGGGCCGCTCCGATTTCAGCGGCACCATCGGCCTTCCCATGCCATCCACAGATGTGGATATTCGCGACGATGACGGCAACAGCTTGGCCCTTGGCGAAGTGGGTGAGATTTGCATCCGCGGCCCGCAGGTCATGCCGGGTTACTGGCAGCGCCCGGATGAAACCGCAAAGGTGATGACGCCGGACGGTTTCTTCCGCTCAGGCGACATGGGTTTCATGGATGAGGCGGGTTACACCAAGATCGTGGACCGCAAGAAGGACATGATCCTGGTCTCGGGCTTCAACGTTTATCCAAACGAAATCGAAGAGGTGGCAGCGGCCCATCCCGGCGTGCAGGAATGCGCCGCAGTGGGCGTTGTGGATGAGCATTCCGGCGAGGCCGTGAAGCTTTACGTGGTGAAAAAAGACCAGGCGTTGACGGTGGAAGAGCTTAAGGCCTTCTGCGCCAAAAGCCTGACCAACTACAAGCGGCCCAAGCATATCGAGTTTCTGCCGGAACTGCCCAAGACCAATGTTGGCAAGATCCTGCGGCGTGAACTTCGAAAGCTGGCTAACTGATTGGTGTGCTTCACAATATTTCAATCGATTTAGCTATCTCGCCTTGATTTAGCCCGATGAAAAAGAATAGTTTCCTCATCCTTCCACGGAGCATGAGGAGCATTCCATGCAGGCCATCGTTGAAAACCTGAAATCCACTGCCGCGAAGACTGCCGCCACCGATCTTCGCGCCGCTTTTGCCGCAAACGCCAATCGTTTCGAGCAATTCAGCGTGCGCTTCGACGATCTGTTGATGGATTATTCCAAATGCGCCGTGAATGACGAGGTGCTGGCGCTTCTCGAAAAGCTGGCCATCGAAGGCGGCGTCGAGAAAAAGCGTGACGAAATGTTCTCCGGCGCGGAGATCAACTTCACCGAAGGCCGCGCCGTGCTGCACACGGCGCTGCGCAACCGCTCCAACACGCCGGTTCTCGTCGAAGGCAAGGATGTGATGCCGGACGTGAACGGCGTGCTTGCCGCCATGGGCAAATTTGCCGATGCCATCCGCTCCGGCACGCTGAAGGGTGCAACCGGCAAAAAGATCACCGACATCGTCAATATCGGCATCGGCGGCTCCGATCTTGGTCCTGTCATGGCCACGCTGGCATTGGCGCCCTTCCATGACGGTCCACGCGCGCATTTCGTTTCCAACATCGACGGCGCGCATATTGCCGATACGCTGAAGCTGATCGACCCGGAAACATCGCTCTTCATCATTGCGTCGAAAACCTTCACCACCATCGAGACCATGACGAATGCGGCCACGGCCCGCGCTTTCATCGCCGACAAACTGGGCGAAGAGGCCGTCGGCCACCACTTCTGCGCCGTTTCCACCGCGCTCGACAAGGTCGCGAAATTCGGCATCGATAGTGACCGGGTCTTCGGTTTCTGGGATTGGGTCGGCGGTCGCTACTCCATCTGGTCGGCCATCGGCCTACCGCTGATGATCGCCATCGGCCCTGACAATTTTGGCAAGTTCCTGGATGGCGCCCATGCCATGGACACCCATTTCCGCGAAGCGCCGGTGCTCCAGAACCTGCCCATGCTGCTCGGTCTCATCGGCTTTTATCACCGCAACGTGCTGGATTACCCGACCCGCGCCATTCTGCCCTACGACCAGCGCCTGTCGCGCTTCCCGGCCTATCTGCAACAGCTGGATATGGAATCGAACGGCAAGGGTGTGACCATCGACGGCACGCCTGTCGAAGGTCAGTCCGGTCCTGTCGTATGGGGCGAGCCCGGCACGAATGGCCAGCACGCTTTCTACCAGCTGATCCACCAGGGCACGAGCGTCATTCCAACCGAATTCATGATCGCCGCCAATGGCTTCGAGCCGAAGCTGCGCCACCAGCATCAGCTGCTCATCGCCAATTGCCTTGCGCAATCGGAAGCGCTGATGAAGGGCCGCACGTTAGCCGAAGCGAAGGAACAACTGACCTCCAAGGGCATGGACGACAAGAAAGCCGATTTCATCGCGCCGCACCGTGTCTTCACCGGTAACCGCCCGTCGATCACCTTCGTCTACGACAAGCTGACGCCGTTTGCGCTAGGCCGCCTCATCGCGCTCTACGAACACCGCGTCTTCGTGGAAGGCGTGCTGTTCCGCATCAACTCCTTCGACCAGTGGGGCGTGGAGCTTGGCAAGGAACTGGCAACCGGCCTTCTGCCTGTGGTGGAAGGCAAGGAAAGTGCCGAAGGACATGACAGCTCTACGCAGGGTCTGGTCAAGGCGCTGTCTGGGCTGGCGAAGTAAGCACGTCCAATCGTCTCCCATAACGAAAACCCGCCGGGCGACCGGCGGGTTTTGTTGTTTTCAGCGATGGTCGCGCGCCTTACTCGGCAGGTGCCACCGCAGGGTCCAGCGCGTCTATGCCTTCCTGACGGTCATAGGCGGCCTGATCGAGAATGCCTTGACGCTTGGCGACGATGGTCGGGATCAGTGCCTGACCCGCCACGTTGACCGCCGTGCGGCCCATATCGAGGATGGGATCAACCGCCAGCAACAGCCCCACGCCTTGCAGCGGCAGACCGAGCGTGGACAATGTCAACGTCAGCATCACGGTCGCACCCGTCAGACCCGCCGTTGCGGCAGAGCCGAGAACCGAGACGAAGGCGATCAGCACATACTCCTGAATGCCAAGCGGCAGGCCGTAGAACTGTGCAACGAAGATGGCGGAGATCGCCGGATAGATGGCCGCGCAGCCGTCCATCTTGGTGGTTGCGCCAAGCGGCACGGCGAAGGCGGCATATTCACGCGGCACACCGAGATTGCGCTCCGTGACCTGTTCTGTCACCGGCAGCGTGCCGATGGAGGAGCGGGAAACGAAGGCCAACTGGATGGCTGGCCATGCGCCGGAGAAAAAGCGGATCGGGTTCAGCCCGTTTGCCGCAAGAACGATAGGGTAGACGACGAAAAGGACAATGGCGAGGCCGATATAGATTGCCGCCGAATACCAGCCGAGCGATGCCAGCGCTTCCCAACCGTACACGGCAACGGCATTGCCGAGAAGACCGATCGTGCCGATGGGCGTCAGGCGAATGACCCACCACAAAATCTTGCGCGTAATGGCCAGCAGCGAGCGGTTGAAGGCCAGAAAAGGCTCTGCTTTTTCACCCACCTGCAAAGCGGCAATGCCAACAGCAATCGAAATCACCAATATCTGCAAGACGTTGAAGTTGAGCGCGGTCGTCGCACCACCCGGGGTGACCTTGGTCGATGCCTGAAGACCGAGCAAGTTGGCGGGGATGAGGCCTTTGAGAAAGTCAAGCCACGAGCCGGTGCTGGAGGGTGCAGCCGCAGCCGTCACTGCTACGCCCGAATTGATGCCCGGCTGGATCAGCAGACCCAGCGTAATGCCGATGAGAACGGCAATCAGAGCCGTGATGGCAAACCACAACAGCGTCTGCCACACCAACCGCGCCGCATTGTTCAGCTCCCGCAGATTGGCGATGGAAGCCACGATGGCGGTGAAAATCAGCAGCGGCACAAGTGCGCGCAACAACTGAACAAAAATCGAGCCGATGGTCGACAGCGTCTGAACCAGCCAATTCGGCCCCGTCTCGGACGCTCCCATCTGTCGGGCGATATAGCCCAGCACAAGACCGACAACCATGGCGGCGAAGACCTGGAAGCCGAACGACGCGTAGAAGGGCTTATGTGCCCGTGTGGTGGATGAAGCAGACATTTTGTATCCGTGAAAAACGAAAAGACGATCGCTACCGTCTAACGTGAAAATGAAGAGATGGTTCTATTCTCTGCCTCTTGTCCACAATATCAACGAACGAAATTTCTCGCCCGCGTGATTCACTAGAAATTTTGTTTATCAGCTGCAGCAGCACGGACCGGCTTCTCACGGATCAAAACAATTCATGAGACCAATCCATCTCGGCAGATGGAAAAGGCGGATAGAAGCGCATAGCCTTGGCAAACTCTCCTCTTTATCGGGGCTTTTGCCAAATGCCGCTTCTCGATGCGACCGCCATTCACCCCATTACCCTGCCCGATGGGCGGGTCTATGAGGAAACCGTCTATCTGAAGAATGTCATCGATCATCCCCGCATGGATGTCGGTGATTTCAGCTATTACACGCATTTTGGGAAGCTGGAGGACACGGCAGCCATTCTGGCGCCCTTCCTTGGTCACGAAGTCCGCGAAAGGTTGGTCATCGGCAAATTCGTGCAGATAGCAAGAGGCAGCTATTTTATCACAAGCTCAGCCAACCACCCAATGACGGGTTTCACCACCTATCCGTTCCGCATCTTCAAGCCGGAGACATTCGGCTACAAGGATCTGCCTGTCAAAGACACGATTGTGGATCACGATGTGTGGATCGGTCAGAACGCGGCCATCATGCCGGGTGTCCATATCGGCAGCGGTGCCATCGTTGCGGCAGCATCGGTCGTAACGCGCAATGTACCGCCTTACGCGGTTGTCGGAGGAAACCCCGCAAGGCTTATCCGTATGCGCTATTCTGAAGACGTCATCGAGCAGTTGCTGCGTCTCGCTTGGTGGGACTGGCCTCTCGACAAGATTGAAGGGGAACTTGAAGCACTCAACAGCGGCGACATCGCGGCTTTGACGGGCAATTTCTAGGCGTGCCTCGGTTGTTCTTTCGAACAAGCGGAAATATGCGCCGCAGACTTTACCAGCGTTGCTGGTTTCCGTTGGAAACACCACCATCGTGCCACTCTTCGTAATAGCGCGTGGCGGTATCTTGCGCGTGCAGCAGCATTGCAGGATTTTGCCAGACCATAAGTCCGCCAATGATCACAGCGGCCACCAGCGCAATCCCGATCAGCTTGCGCACCACAAACATCACCAGCCAGATTCCGATGACCGCAAAAACGGCCATCATCAGAATCGAACCGATATCTTCAGGCATATAGGTCTCAAGGGTTTCCATGTGAGCTTATAGAGCGAGCGTTTTGGCCGAAGAAAGGCAGAGCGAGGAAATGAGGAACTGAAACCGCCCCGGCTTTGAAACAAGTGGGACACAGATGGCTGGCAGCAACCCCTAACCTACCCTAAACTTACAACCCAATCTCTTTCGCCCAAGGCGGATTAGCCCCCGCGCGCGACACCGTCACCGCCGCAGCCTTCGCGCCTAGTGCCAGTGCCTTGGCGATTTGGTCTTCCGTTAGCGCCGCAACCTGTGGCTTGGTTAGCAGGCCCTGAAGCTTCAGCGAGGCGAGGATGCCGGCGTCGAAGGTGTCACCGGCACCGACTGTGTCGACCACCTCTACGCGTTCGCTTGGCACTTCCACGCGCAGGCTGGAGGTATAGCCAACTGCACCTTCGGCACCGCGGGTGACGACGACGAGTTTGGCGCCGTGGTGCAGCCAGTGACGGGCGAGTGTGTCTTCGTCACCTTCCAGACCGAACCAGGCCAGATCCTCATCCGAGAATTTGACGATATCCGACTTGGCCGCCATGCGGTTGATGCGTTCCAGATGCTTCTGCTTGTCTTTGATGAAGCCGGGGCGGATGTTGGGGTCGAGCGAGATGACGCGTTTTTCGTGCTCGCGCATCAACAGCGCCTCATAGGTCCCGCCGCAGGGTTCGGGAATGAGGCTGATCGCCCCGAAATGCATGGCTTCGCAGTCGGCACCGATGTTGGGAAGATCGGCCTCGGAGAGCATGCGCAGCGCCGTGCCTTCATCGTAGAAAGCATAGGTCGCGTGGCCATCCACCAGTTTCACGAAAGCGATTGTGGAGGGGCGGTGCGAGAAGGCGCAGAGGCTATAATCGACATTGCTGGCCTTCAGCGTGTCCTTCAGGATTTCACCCATCATGTCATCGGCGATGCCGGAGAAGAAGGCGGAGGGAACGCCGAGACGCCCCAGCGCGATAGCCGTGTTGAAGACCGCCCCGCCCGCATAGGGCGCAAAACCCGGCTCGCCTTTCGTGGTTTCACGCGGCAGCATGTCGATTAGGGCTTCACCACAACACAGGATCATCCGGTCCTCCTCCGTATCAAAAACTAAATCGATTTAAACAACTTCGCCCGAAATGGCCAGATGTCTGCCAACCGAAAATTCTCACCCAAACAAGATCAGGATTGCGGCAATTCGCTGACCCCGCCGCGCGCAGCTGACCATGGCAGCGGGTTGTCGAGGAAGGCCTCGACTTCCGACAACGTCTTGTCATCGAAGAGCTTTTCCGCGCGAGCAACCGCCAGAACATTGCGCCATGTGCTGAGGTAATGCAGCTTCACGTTTCCGTTGCCAAAACGTGCCTCGGCCTCCGGGAAGATGCCGTAATAGAACAGCGCAATGCCGTGATCGACAATGCCACCGGCAGCCCTGATAGCATCGATGAAGGTAAACATGGAGCCGCCAGCGGTCGTGAGGTCTTCGATCACAAGCACGCACGCGCCCTCCGGCATATGGCCTTCAATCTGCGCATTGCGACCATGGCCCTTGGGTTTCTTGCGGCAATAGATCATCGGCAGGCCCAGACGCTCCGCCAAGAAGGCCGCGAAGGGAATGCCAGCCGTTTCACCACCGGCCACGCAATCGAATTTCTCGAAGCCCGCATCGGCAACGATCTTGGCCGCTGCGAAATCCATGACGGCGGAGCGGATGCGGGGATAGGAAATCAGCTTGCGCATGTCGATATAGACCGGGCTCTTCATGCCGGATGCGAAGGTGTAGGGGTTTTCCGAATTGAAATGCACCGCCTTGATTTCCCACAACATCTTCGCAACAAGTTCAGCCACAAGGGCGCGATCCGTGAATGTAAACTGGGACATCGACATTTTCCTCTTTTGATCATCGAGTGCATAAAAGAACTGCCGGATAAACCGGCAGCGATTGAAAAAATCAGGTCACATCCCAGTGCAGCGGGAACATCGGGTCGAACACCGTGACCGGGCCTGCGCCGGTGTCGATCTTGGCGGGGAAGCTCACCGGCTCATCGCGCTTGACCATCGTGATCGTCTCGTCATTCGGCGCCAGACCATACCAAGCCGGGCCGTTCAGCGAAGCAAAGGCTTCAAGCTTGTCCAGCGCATCATCCTGTTCGAACACATGGGCAAGGCAGCTCATGGTGTTGATGGAAGTGTAGACACCGGCGCAACCGCAGGCGCATTCCTTCAACGGGTCCACATGCGGGGCGGAATCCGTGCCGAGGAAGAACCTGATATCGCCGGAGGTCGCGGCAGCGCGCAGCGCCAGACGATGCTCTTCGCGCTTGGCCACCGGCAGGCAGTAATAATGCGGCTTGATGCCGCCGACCAGAATGGCGTTGCGGTTGATGATGAGGTGGTGGGTGGTGATCGATCCGGCCAGATTGGCCTTGGACGCTTTGATATAATCCACGCCATCGCGCGTCGTCACATGCTCCATCGTGACTTTCAGTTCCGGCAGGCGCTGGCGCAACGGGTCCAGAACCGTATCGATGAAAACCTTTTCGCGGTCGAAAATATCCACTTCCGGCGTCGTTACTTCGCCGTGCACGCAAAGCGGCAGGCCGATCTTCGCCATGCGCTCCAGCACCGGCATGGCCTTATCCATATCCCGCACACCGCCATGGGAATTGGTGGTGGCACCGGCGGGGTAGAGCTTGACGGCGGTGATGAGGCCGCTTGTCTTACCTTCTTCCACATCGTCAGGGCTGGTGTGTTCTGTCAGGTACAGCGTCATCAGCGGTTCGAAACGATCACCCGCTGGAATGGCTTTTACGATGCGGTCCTTATAGGCAATCGCATCTGCAGTCGTCACGACAGGCGGCACGAGGTTGGGCATGATGATGGCGCGCGCGAAATGGCGGCTGCTATCACCGATCACGCCTTCCAGCATCGCACCATCGCGCAAATGCAGGTGCCAGTCATCAGGGCGGCGAAGGGTGATCGACTTCATCGTGGGGCCTCCAAAGCATGTCGCGCAAAAGTGCCGCGGTTTTGCGATAACGACATGCGTAAAACAAGACCGACAGCTTGCTGGAATTGCGCCCGTTTAACACCATTCTGCGTGAGAAGACAGCGGCAAAAACCACTTTTTCAGCGCAAAAGCTGGCGTTAAATCGCGCCTGCCTGCGGCCCCCAGACATCGGTCATGGCAAAACCATCGGCCAGCGGATCGTTCGGGTCGAGCCAGACCTGATGCAGGCCGAAGGTGAAACCACGCCCGGTGATGGTGGGAATGACCGCCGTTTTGCACGCAACTTCGGTGACAGCCGATAAGCCCACCTCAAACTGCGTGCCGATGATGGAGCGAGATGTGTAGACATCGCCCACACTCACCTTGCCGCGCGCATGCAGCGTGGCCAGGTTGGCGGAATTGCCGGTGCCACAGGGCGAGCGATCCGCCCGGCCCGGCCACATGGTGGTGCAGGTGCGGATGGTGCCATCGGCTTCGGTATCGCGGAACATGACGTAGGCCACGCCCGAGATAGCCGGGATTTCGGGATGCATGACGGGTATCTCGCGGTTGACGATATCCTTTAGCACCATACCCGCTGCCACCAGCTTTGCCGCATTGGCCTTGTCGATGGTCAGCCCGATTTGTGCGACATCCACCAGCGCATAAAAAATGCCGCCATAGGCGATATCCATGCGGATGCGGCCCCAGTCGGGCGTGTCGATTTCGACATCCAGCTCGTGAACGAAGGATGGCACCATGGTGAGCTTCACCTTGTCGCAGCGGCCATCTCGACAGGTGGCCGTGGCCTTGACCAGACCGGCTGCCGTTTCCAGCATGACGATGGTTTCCGGCTCCTTCATCTCTACCATGCCGCTTTCCAGCAGCGCCGTCGTGGCGCAAATGGAGTTGGAGCCGGAACTGGCATGCGCCTGATCCGGCTGGAGAATGACGAAGGCGGCATCCGCATCCGGGTGCTTGGGCGGCAGCAGCAGGTTGACGGAACCGATGGGTGCGCCGCGTGGCTCCAGCGTCAGGAAGCGGCGAAGCTCTTCGCCCTTCGGATCGGTATTGAGCCAATGCAACTGCTCGGCCACCGTGTTGCCGGGAATTTTCGGCACGCCACCGGTCGCCACACGCCCGATTTCACCTTCGCAATGAACATCGAGAAGCTGAATTGTGCGTCTGAAGCGCATGGGGGCCACTCCGAAAATGGGTTATTGTCAGCCGGTCATATCCGATTAAATACTGTTTGTATATTACGGTGTTAGCGATACCGGCATTCGGAGTTTCCACGATTGACGGACAGGCTGCAATCGTTCGACCGCTGTGTGCTTCCGTTCAGCGCCTGCGGATCGACAACGCTGGTTGCCGTGTCTCCCACCGAACCGACCGTGTTCCCAACAGAGCGGCCAAGGCGCTCGACCTGTCGCCCGTAATTTTCCCGCGTGCGTGGATCGAACACGGCAATCGGCGCGCTGACCACGACACTCGCTGCCGTACCAACCGTCTGCGCGGCACCAATGCCTACGGCACCGATGGCTTCGCCCAGACCCACATCCGAATCCGTCACCGTCTGCCCGGCAATCAGCCGGTCGCCGATGAGGCGCACGACTTCCGGGCTTTCGGCGAACTTGCCGTGGTTGAGATTATCGCCGGATTTCAGCTTGGTCAGGTCAAGCACGGTAATGCCGGCCTTCTCCAACTGGCTGCGGTAGGGCTCCGCACCCGGATCGATCTGGCCGAGGCGGTCGACATTGCCGGAAATACGGCGCGAGAGGCTTAGCGCCCTGTCATCCTGCGAAACGAACAGCGTGAATTTCGGCTTCTCTTTGCCAAGGCTGGCATATTGACGGGCAAACACATCCACATCGAGATCGGGTGCGGCCAGAATGACATTGTTGATCTTGGGATAAACGCGGCCATGGCGGATTGCCATCTGGCGCAAAGCCTCCACCGCAAGCCAGGTACCCATGGAATGCGCCATGATGGTCACATCATTGACAGAGCCGTCCTTGGCCAGCCGCGTCAGCATCTCTTCCAGCGCATCGCGGGAATAATTGGTGCTTTCCTTGTCATAATTATAATCGAACACGCTGGCACGCGATGGCCATGTGAAGACGACCGGCATCACATCGGAGCCGGAATCATGGACGATCTGCGCAAAGCGATAGACCGATTCCTCGTAACGATTGTTGAAGCCATGCACGAAGACCAGCACGCGCTTGTTCTTTAAGCTATGGGTCTTGATCCAGCTACGGCTTTGCGCCTCATCGGCAATCGGCTCCACGGAGACGGTGGTGAAATTCTTGAGCGGATCAGCCGGCAGCTTCTTTGGCCACTGCACCTGGCCAACGGTGCGGTTGGCAGCAGGCGGAATGGACACGGTGATCGCATCCACCTTCAACCCGGTTCCGCGTTCCCCGCCGAACAGAATGGCCTTGTCATCGGACGGCGCACGCGTGGTTGCCACAAGAAGATTGACCGGCGAAGTGCCCTGCACCATTTGCCCCGTCGGCGTCATGACACCGACAGGCCGCCCGCCGCAGGCTGCAAGAAAGGCAAGCAATGTTATGAACGCGACAAGCCTTGCGGCCATTCCGATACTCCCTGCAAAGGCTCTTGGCGACAAATGCCGAATGAAGAGCCCCGGCTATCAACCGATCTGTTTATTGCAGAAGGGGTTATGTGAAGCCAGCCACGAAGCGATCTCTGCCAGCTTCTTTTCCCGCCGGTGTGTCGCAAGCGCCTCAACCGGGGAAGACGCAGAACGCGTGGTATATCAGTGGCAAGCTTGGCGACGGCTACGCCAACTATACATCGCTGATCTAGAGCACCTCACCACTGAAAATATCAAAACTTTATGCAGAGGCCGCTTTAAAGCTTCGGAGAGAAATTGAATGAGACTATCTGTACTTTTGAGGGGCAATAATTTTCTTGAAGCGGATCGCTTCGGACTATCCATGGACGGCCGGGCGAACATCGATTCCCTTATCGAGAAACTAATCAACCCCGTTCGTGAAAAAGACCCCGAAGCACAAATCTTTCTGGCGACCTATGACAGTCCGGCACTTGAGGAAATTCAGGCAAAGATCGGCAATTGCGAAACGGTTCTGATCGATCAGGCAGGCAGCACCCAGCCGGAAACCTATAAAGCCGGGATCAGGAAAGTTTTCGAGACCGGAAATTTCGACAGCCTCATCGTGTCGCGCTTCGACCTCGAATTCAAGAAAAGCTTCGACAGCTGGAATGTTCAGCTCGACCACAACGGGATCTATTTCCCCTGGCGTGAATATCGCAACCATTGGCGCGATCATTTCCGTGTCGGCGATGCCGTCCATGTCATTGGCAAAAACAGTCTTACCTTGTTCCATGATGCGATCATCATGAGCCAGTTGTCTGGCCGCAGGCACCTGCATCTTCTCTACTATTACCTGCGGACGATGCACCGCGACTTGAGGTTCATGGAAGACGGCTATTGGGATTCCAATACGATCTTTGCCAATCCCGAATGCGATAACCCGCTTTACAAGATCCATAACAGGCCGCGTGTTCTCCAGATGGGTAGCGGCAACACCGAATTCATGGATGAGATTCGCGCTTAAAGACAGAAAGGGCACCGAAACGGTGCCCTGAACTTCCTTAGATTTTTAAAGACCTGCCGGTCCTGCCAAAGCGCGAGAGCAACCTCAAGCCAGATATTTGTCGTCCCGGGCGCTAGGCACTTTAACCACCGCCAAAGTGGCATCGCTCAAAGCCTCGAAGGCATTGACCGTGCCGGGCGGGATATCGATGATGCTTCCCGCATCCCATTCCCGGTCCAGCATGCGGACCTTGCCAGAGATCACGAGTGTGATCTCGCGCGCGATCTTGTGGTAATGGGCAGGGTCGCGGTCGCCTTCGCGATAGGATTTGACACCCACTTCGAAAGCATCCGTCTTGATGATGGACGGTTCGAAATTACCGATGAACCATCCACCGATCATCTGGTCGAGTGTTGAATCTTTCTCAGGCATTTTCACTCGCAAAGACCGAGAACTCGTTCAACTGGCGAGCAGATTTGATCGGGTGGAAATCCTTGATGCCGATGGGTGATATGCCGATCGATTTTCCGGCCAGAATAAACTCATTGAAAACAGGGCAGATGTAGAACATGCCGTCATGGCGCGCATCCTTGCGGATGGCATTTTTTGCAGCCTCAACGAAATCCCGGCCTTTGCGGAAGTAATAGAAGCCTGCCGTGGCATTGTCGCTGATCGGGTTTTTCTCTACGGCCTCAACGACCAGCCCCTGATCGTCCAGCCGCACAAAGGAGTAGCGCGGATGGACGGATTTGAAGGTCAGCGTACCACCATCCAGCTGCCGATCCGCAAAGCCTGCGAGCACGTCTTCAAACGGCACATTGAGGAATTCGTCACCGTTGAGAATGAGCAAGGGCGTGTCATTGTCGATGAGATGAGCGGCCAGAAGCGCCGTGCAAGCTGCACCCTTGGTGCCGGACTGCACGGGAACGACCTTGGCATCCGGGTCGATCAGTTGAACGACCTTGTCGAGATGATAACGGCGTAATTCCTTTTCCTTAATTACCAAGATGAGCTGGTGATCCTGGATTTGCGCACATTGCTCCAGCTGACGCTGGATGAGCGGAACGCCGTTGATTTCCACGAGCGCGGTGGGGTAGGAATCGGTGGCGTCGATCTTCGGTTCGCCAGCGGACAGGAACAGAATATTCATCGCAACACTCACCCTTGGATTTGTCTGATGGTTTCAACGACGGCGGGATAACTAACCTCGGACACATCGTGAACCACCATCACATGCGCGCCGGAAGCCTTGGCAGCCTTGATCCCATTTTCATTGTCTTCGACGATCAAGCATTCATGCGGCGAGATGCCCATCATCTCGATGGCGCGGCTGTAGATTTCTGGATGAGGCTTTGCCTGCTTCACATCCTCATTGCTGAGCTGGAAATCGAGATAGTCCTCAAGCGCCGCCTTGTTCATCATCAGACCCACGGTGCTTCGGATGGAATTGGATGCGACCGCAAGGCGGTAGCCATCCTTGCGTAGCTGCGCCAGCGCATATTCCTGCTTGAAGACCGGCTTGCACTTCGTGTGGATGATCTCGGTGGTGTAGAGCTGCTTCATCTCATTGATGAAACCATGCAGCGCCACCGGCAAGCCGCGGATCGCGGTCAGGATTTCAAGCTTCTTGCGCGTCGGCAGACCATCGAAAATTGTCAGATGTTCGTGCCGCTGTATCGTGTATCCAAAAAGCTCCAGCGCCCGATTAAGCGCCTCATAATGCCATTCGCGGGCGTCGATCAGCACGCCGTCCATGTCGAATACAATCGACTTGATTGCAGTCATCTTAATGTTCCTGATTGAGAAGTTTGTCGCGTGCGTATTCCGGCTTATCCGTGCAGATGGCGAGGCGGTCCCTGTCACGCAGTCCGGTGGAGACCAGCCAGTCGAGAAACGCATCATATTCGTCATGGCGATGGTGCAGATCGGGAGCGACGAGAGCCACAGATTTTCCGTCCGCCAAAAGCGTTTCAATACGCTGCGCATCATACCAGCGACCGGGACGGAAATTATCCACCCAGACCCCCGTGACGCCGGGATCATCGTAAAGCGAAGGAACCGGCTCATATTCGCTGAGCCGGGTATAGGAGATGAGCTTGCGCTTCACGCCCTGAATAAGGTCTGGAACGGAGCTATCGAAGAGGAAATAGTTGCTGTAGCCTTCGCTAAGCAACGTCTCGGTCAGAAGATCATGCAGCCCATCGGCCTTGATGTTGAGCGCAAGCAATGGCGAACCGTGCGCCTTGGCAATCTGCAAAAGCTCACTAAACGTTATTTCGCCGCCTTTTGGAATGTCGTGCGAAACGACAATCGTCTCAACGCCATCGACAAGGCTGTCGCGCAGATCTGTTTCGGTGCCGAAGCCCAGAGAGAACGAACGGTTGAACGCCTCGACCGTGTTCTTTTCCGCGGGCGTCTTCCAATAACCTCTGTGGCTGAGAACTTCGATCATGCCTGCACCTTCAAATGTCGGGTCACGTCTTCAGACAACGGCAAGCCGGTGAAGTAAGTCAGATCTTCTGGAATACCGAGACCATACATGCCGTCTTCAACCGAACCGATGGAATAGGCGCCAATCTTGAGGGCGTCCTCGATCATGAAGGTGTAGACCGGCGCGACGTAGAATTCGCCATTGACGCGGAAATCACGTTCGATCATGCGGTCCGCATATTTCACAAAATCCGACCCGCGACCGAAATTATAAATCCCGACGGTGGCATGGTTGGAGATCACCTGCTTTTCGACGACATTATCGACATAGCCGTCCTCTCCGAAAGACACGAAGCTCCACTTTGGATCATCCGCCTGCATCGTCATGATCAGGCCATCCTGCTGATCTGCGGTGGCCAAATATTCGTTGATGTTGACATCAACATACTGGTCGCAGTTGGCGATCATCAGCGGGTTGTCATTGTCTATGGCGTTCCGCGCCAGCAACACGGTGCAGGCAGCGCCCTGGGTTACTTCCTCGACCAGAAAAACCTCGCAGCCCGGCGCCCATGCCCGCAGCTTTTCGTCCAGAGCAAAATCGCGGACATGCCCCGCCTGACAAATGAAAATGAACCGATGCTCGATATCGGGACGAAGATTGTCTATGACCAGCTGCATCATAGGAACATCGTGGATCGGCAAAAGCGGCTTGGGAAGTGTATATCCAGCCTTGGCGAAACGGCTTCCGTGGCCCGCCATTGGCACGACAATGTTCAACATGGTATCAATCCCGCATGATGTTGGCTTGCGCCAGTCCTGATAGTCAATTCCCGCTCAAAACCAGCCACATCTTCCATTTTCGGAAATCAGTTTTTCGACAATCAATGGCTTTGTTATAGAGAATGATGGCAGTTGTAGATTTGAGGCCTTGCACGAGGCTTACGGGCGAAGATCGACTTGGCCGAACCTGAACCTTATCTTGAACGAGATAGGTAATTTGCAGTGGCGAACGGCTTGGTCATCATCAGCGCACAGCAAAATGCGGACGCTCTGCGTTGGCGCGGGACACGTTTCATAAGGATCGGAAAGAGGACCGTGAGCGATCAATAACGACGATCACCTTGCTCGAAGGCGTTCGGCAAGGTTGCTTAATATTCATTATAAAGAGAAGAGAAAAAGTGGCGCACCCGAAGAGATTCGAACTCCTGACCCCCAGATTCGTAGTCTGGTGCTCTATCCAGCTGAGCTACGGGTGCGTGCCGCAGAAACATGTTCCGTTGGCGTGGCGATCCTCTAAAACGTCCTCATGTTGAATGCAAGCGATTTTGCTGAGAATTTGTCATTTTCCTGCAATGAATTTTTCAAATCATTGAAATTGCTTGTCTTTTGATGCGCAGAAAATAGCGCTGTCAAAACGGGATAAAAATTTCGCAAAAAATCGGAGCGTGTTTTGCGAAGCGCTGACGGGCGTGTAACGCTCAGCCGCCATTGGCCGTGCGGCGGTCGGCTTCGCTGCGGTCGGCGATTTCGATGCGGAACTGGGTGCCATGGTCGGATTTTTCCACCAGCGCAATCGTGCCCTTGTGAGACAGCACCAATTCGCGGGCAATGACGAGGCCAAGTCCGGTGCCGCCGGAGCGGGCGGAGCCACGGAAGGCCGAGAACAGGTTCTCTCTGGCCTTTTGCGGCATGCCCGGGCCGTTGTCGTCTATGACGATGCTGACCACGTCTGCATTGCGCTGTGCGGCAATCGTGAGCCGCTTGTCGGGATAGGTCTCGCCGCTGGCCTGCTGGAGCGCCTGAACGGCGTTGCGACAGAGATTGTAGAGAACGCGGAACAGTTGTTCGCTGTCGGCATCAATGCGCAGGCCGGGTGGAACGTTATCAACGAATTCAATGCCGCTCGCGGGATCGATGGCGAGGATGTCTTTCACATCCTGCACCAGCTCGTCGAGATCGATCAACCGTCTCTTTGGCGCGCCTTCGGTTGCCTGCCCATAGGCCAGCACTTCGCTGGTATAACCCACGGCCCGGTCTATGGTGCGCAGAAGCTTCGGCGCGAAGCTGCGCACCATGGGGTCTTCCACATCCACCAGACGGTCCGACATCAGCTGGGCGGAAGACAGGATGTTGCGCATGTCGTGGTTGATCTTGGAAACGGCAAGGCCGAGATCCGCAAGGTTCTTCTGTTGCCGCAGCGTCTTTTGCAGCTGCGTCTGCATATCGGCCAGATGGCGACCGGCCACTGCCAGCTCGTCGCTGCCGTCATCCGGCTTGAACACCCGCGCCGGGTCGTCGGGCTGCTCGGAAAAACCCTGCATGCCGAGTGTGAGGCGCCGGATGGGCCGGATGAGAATGCGGTTGATGGAGACGAAAATCAGGCTGGCCGTAATGAGCGACAGCGCCACCGAGATCATCAGGACGTTGCCCGCATAGGCAATCATCGCGGCCCGCAGCTTGTGCTCGCCAATCACGATCTCGATGATCATGTTGCTGTCGCCAATCACGTCGAAAACGCGGATGACGCGGTTGCCGCCGAAAAGCAGCACGGAGAAGGCATCACGCACCGCCGCCAACTGTGAGACGTCGGAGAGGTCGTATTGATCATCGACACTCGGAGGTACTTCGGTGGCGGCCAGCAGGGTGGAGGTACCGTCCTTCTTCAGTGCGATGAGCTTGGCACCCGTGGCCAGCAGCGTGTCGTTCTGGACACTCCGGGGGAGTTCGGTCTGCAGGCCGTCGATCACCACGCCTGCGGCGGCGGCCGTGTTGAGCCTGTCGCGCAGCCATGAGAGGCGCATATTGGCAACGGAGGGCACGAAGATCAGCACTTCGGCAATCATCACGAAGATCACCGTCAGCAACAGCAGGCGACCGGACAAGCCCTTCGTCAAGGCAGGCACCTCGCTCTGCGGGTCCGTATCCTGACGGCTGGTCCTGTTTATGACTGTCGAAAACACCAGGCCTGTTCCTGTTGATGCGTGGGCCTCTGGTTTCATATCGGCGCAAGGGCTGAATTCCAAGCCATAATAAGGTTTTTCATCCGATTTTCAAATGCATGGCGAATGGCACCGAAACGGACGTGCCCAAACGAAAACGCCGCCATTGCTGGCGGCGTTTGCTGATGCTTGAAAATTCGGGGTCTCAGAACTCCTGCCAGTCGTCCTTGGCCTGGGCAACCGCTGCCGAACCATTGAAGGCGCGGGCGACATTGCCCATCATCTTGCGGGCTGGTGAAGCGACCGGGGCAGACCGCGACGAGGCGGAGGCCACTCTGGAGGCCGACGCGTAGGATGCGGAGCCCTGCTCGTTACCCAGCCGGAAGCGACCGACCAGCGCGACGAGGTTCTGCGCTTCGCCGCTCAGCTTATGGGTTGCGGCGGAGGTCTCTTCCACCATGGCGGCATTGCGCTGGGTCACCTGGTCCATCTGGTTGATGGCCGTATTGACTTCCTGCAAGCCGGTGGACTGTTCCTTCGCGGCGGTCGCGATGGAGTGAATGTGGTCGTTGATGCCGAGAACGCGGGTTTCGATCTCGTCCAGCGCCTCACCGGTGCGCTGCACCAGCTTCACGCCGTTGCCGACCTCTTCACCGGATTTCGTGATCAGCGCCTTGATGTCCTTTGCGGCATTGGCGGAACGCTGCGCCAGTTCACGCACCTCCTGCGCGACCACGGCAAAGCCCTTGCCTGCCTCACCGGCGCGCGCAGCCTCGACACCAGCATTCAGCGCCAGCAGATTGGTCTGGAAGGCAATCTCATCGATGACATTGATGATCTGGCTGATTTCACGCGATGCCTGCTCGATGCGACCCATGGCGGATACGGCATCCCGCACGACCTTGGCGGAATGGGCCGTCTTTTCCTTGGTTTCGGAAACCATGGTGCTGGCTTCCTGCGCGCGGTCCGTCGAATTGCGGACAACGGCGGTGATCTCATCAAGCGCGGCAGAGGTTTCTTCCAGAGCCGCGGCCTGCTGTTCGGTGCGCTTGGAAAGATCATCAGCGGCAGAGCGAAGCTCGTTGGCATTGCCGTTGATGCTTTCCGTGCTGCCGCGAACCTCGGAAATGGTGCCCTTCAGCTTGACGAAAGTCTCGTTCACATTCGACTGAAGCTCGGCAAACACACCGTGGAAGTTGCCATTCATGGTTTGCGTCAGATCGCCATGGGCCAGACTTTCGATCACGCGACCGGTTTCCGTGACACCGCTGTCCACACTGACCAGCAACGAATTGATGTTGTTGGCGAAGCGGTTGAGATTGTCATCACCATAATCCTTGGTGATACGGCTGGTGAAATCACCAGCGGCAGCGGCACTGACGACCTGCGCCATACCCGACTGCAAATCGTCGCTCTTGGCCCGCATGGCGGCTTCCTGCGCGTTCATGCGGCGCACTTCCAGACCGTTGCGCTTGAAGACTTCGACGGCTGCGGCCATCTCGCCGATTTCATCCTTGCGGTCGAGACAGGGAACATCGGTTTCGAGATTGCCTTCGGCAACAGCATTCATCGCGTCGGATACTTTGAGAATAGGTCCGCTTAGTTCCTTGGAGCCGATGTAGAGACCCATGGCCGAACCGGCAAGGACGCCACCCACGGTGACGAATGCCACGACGAGGAAGATCATCTCGCCAAAGCTTTCGATGCGGAGCTTGACGGCAGTGAGTTCCTGAATATCCGACTTCACGACGGCATCGATATCGGCCTGATAGGCCTTGCGGTTTTCGCGGTTGGCTTCGTTGTTGCCCTGCGTATTGGCATCCTGCGGGCTGACCTCGCGGCCCAGACGCGCTGTCTCCCTCCGGAAAGTCCGGAAATCCTCGAAGCGTTTTTCGAGATTGGCGAATTGAGCGGCCTGGCTGGCGGGAACCTGTGGTTTCCACTCTTTCAGCAGGCTGTCCATATCGTTGAGGTTCTTGGTAATGCCGTCAGCAAATTTGGCGGCAGCATCCTTGTCCTTTGCAGCGTAGATGCCGCGGGCTTCCATGACGACGGCAGTAACGAGCCGGTTCAGTGTCTCACCACGACGCGCGCGATCTGCAATCGCATCAAGCGCAACTGTCTGCGTCTGGTACTCCCTGACTGCGTAGATCGACAAACCACCAATGGTGCATGCGACAAGGCCCAAAAGCCCCACCAGAAGATTGATCTTACCCCGTATCCTCACTGCGTAGTCCCCTCAAAAACGCCCCTCTCACACACATGTGAGATCGAAATCCAAATAACATTTGGTCATGATAACCTTTATCTATGCTCTCTTAATAAAGAATTTCGGATTTTAGCGATCTGGCACTTTGCTCTTTAAAAGAAGACCTTGGCGCAAGTTCAGGTGGCCAAGTGCAGACAAATTTCTACTTGCGCCGCCCAACCGCCGGCACAGGATTGTCCGGCAGCGATTGACTTTGCGGGCCCTAAGCCCTTATAAGCCCGCACGTCTGGGCATTTTACCGTTTGCGCGGTTGGCCTTGGCATCAACGAAACGCTCTTGTCCCATAAGGGACAAAGTCAAGAAGGGCCGCACCCCGCGGTATTAAATAAATGTCTAAGCGTACTTTCCAGCCATCCAAGCTTGTTCGCAAGCGTCGTCATGGTTTCCGCGCTCGCATGGCAACTGCCGGCGGTCGTAAGGTTCTGGCTGCTCGCCGCACACGCGGCCGCGCCCGTCTTTCGGCCTAATTGGCCTTAAGCCCGATGAAAGTCGTGGCACATGACGCATGAGAGACAAATACCCGGTCGGTTGAAAAACCGACCGGAGTTTCTTGCTGTTCAGGCAGGAGAAAAAAGGCGAGGCAGTACCTTTCTTCTGGAGGTTCTGGATCGCCAGGCCCCTGAAACCGCACCTCGCGTCGGTTTTACGGTGACCAAACGCCAAGGAAATTCGGTCGAACGCAATCGAATGCGCCGCCGCTTGAGGGAAGCCGTCAGGCTTTCAGCCGGGTTTGCAATGAAACCCGGACATGACTATGTGATTGTCGCCCGAAGGGACGCACTGAAAACCGAATTTGCCGTACTGGAACACTTGCTCATAGAGCGGATCGAGGGACGCGCGAAATCCGGACGCTCCCGGGAGACCCGCTCCAGGAAAGAATGATGGAAAAAAACCGCAACTACTTTATCGCGATAGGCCTTTCGGTTGTCATCGTGCTAGCCTGGCAGTTCCTGTATATGAACCCGCGCATCGAACAGCAGCGCCGCACTGACGAGGCTCGTCAGGCGCAGCAGGCGACGCAGCAAACCCAGCAGACGACGACCGATGCCGCGCCTGGCACCACGCCGCCAGCAGGCACCCTGCCCGGCACGACCAGCCAGCAGGCAGCCACCGTTTCGCGTGATGAAGCGCTTGCCAAGTCGCAGCGCGTGCAGATCGAAACCAACGCCGTTGCAGGTTCCATCAACCTCAATGGTGCACGTCTGGATGACATCCGTCTCAAGGACTACCATGAGACGGTCGATGACTCGAGCCCGATCATCACGCTGTTTTCTCCGTCCGACACCAAGGATGGCTACTTTACCGAGCTTGGCTATATCGCCGGTGATGCTGTGGGCACCGTTCCCGGCCCCTCCACCGTCTGGACAGCCGCCGAAGGCTCCAAGCTGACCGAAACGACACCGGTAACGCTGTCTTTCACCAATGAGAAGGGCGTGGTCTTCACCCGCACACTCACGATCGATCAGCATTACATGATCTCGATCACCGACAAGATCGAGAACCCCGGTCAGGAACCGATTTCGTTCTCGACCTATGGCCGCATCACCCGCAACAACAAGCCTGCCACGCCTGCCGTTTTCGTCATTCACGAAGGCTTTCTGGGCGTTGCCGGTACCGATGGCAGCCTGACGGAAGAGTCCTACAAGAATATCGAGGAAAAGCCGTTCTCGACGCCAAAGGCGACCGGCGGCTGGCTCGGTATCACCGATAAATACTGGGCAGCCGCCATTGTGCCGCCGCAGACCATGCCTGTCGAAGCACGCTATTCGCACTTCACAGATGGTCAGCCGCGTTACCAGGCCGATTACCGTGGCGATGCCGTCACCGTTGCGCCGGGACAGTCCATCGAACTGAAAAACCTCATCTTTGCAGGCGCCAAGGAAGTTCCGCTGGTCGACCGCTACGAGCATGAATACAGCATTCCGAAGTTCGATCTTCTGATCGACTGGGGCTGGTTCTACTTCATCACCAAGCCGATGTTCAAACTGATGGATTTCTTCTTCCGTTATTTTGGCAACTTCGGCGTGGCCATCCTGCTCACCACCATCGTCGTGAAGCTGTTGTTCTTCCCGCTTGCCAGCAAGCAATACGCCTCCATGGCCAACATGAAGCGTGTTCAGCCCAAGATGGAGGAGCTCAAAGCCAAACATGGCGATGACCGCATGGCCATGCAGCAGGCAATGATGGCGCTCTATAAGGAAGAAAAGATCAATCCGGTGGCCGGTTGCTGGCCGATGCTGTTGCAGATTCCGGTGTTCTTCGCGCTCTACAAGGTCATCTACGTCACAATCGAAATGCGCCACGCGCCGTTCTTTGGCTGGATTCACGACTTGTCCGCGCCGGATCCAACCTCGCTGTTCAACCTGTTCGGCCTTCTGCCCTTCATGCCGCCACACGCGCTGATGATCGGTGTCTGGCCAATCATCATGGGCATCACCATGTTCATGCAGATGCGTATGAACCCGACGCCTCCCGATCCGACACAAGCGCTGATCTTCACCTGGATGCCGCTGGTCTTCACCTTCATGCTGGCTTCCTTCCCCGCAGGTCTCGTCATCTACTGGGCATGGAACAACACGCTGTCGATCACCCAGCAGGCTCTCATCATGAAGCGCCACGGTGCCAAGATCGAGCTGTTCGACAACATAAAAGGATTGTTCAAGCGAAAGCCGGTGCAATCGAAATGACAAGCGATATCACAGGCGGGCAGCCGGCAACGGAAAAGCCGCTCTTCGGAAGGCCCTGGATTTTCATCCGCGGTGTGCCCGCCATGAAGTTCCTGCCGCCCGAAGGTCCGCCCGAGATTGCTTTTGCCGGACGCTCCAATGTCGGCAAGTCTTCTCTCATCAACGCGCTCGTCGGCCATCGCGGGCTGGCGCGCACGTCCAACACGCCGGGCCGCACGCAGGAACTGAACTACTTCGTTCCCGAGGGCTATTCCGGTGAAGCGGGCGACCTGCCACCGATGGCGCTTGTGGATATGCCGGGATACGGCTATGCGCAGGCACCCAAGGACCATGTCGATGCCTGGACGAAGCTGGTGTTCGATTATCTGCGTGGCCGCGCGACCCTGAAGCGCGTCTATGTGCTGATCGACTCCCGTCACGGCATCAAGAAAAATGACGAGGACGTTCTATCCCTCCTCGACAAGGCAGCCGTCTCCTATCAGATCATTCTGACGAAGACGGACAAGATCAAAGAAGCGGGCGTTCCGCGTCTTACCAACGAGACGCTGGAAAAAATCCGCAAGCGCCCGGCGGCCTACCCGGAAGTTCTGGCAACTTCGTCAGAAAAATCCGCAGGCCTCGATCTTGTAAGGGCCGAGATCTGCAAGACGGTCGGTATCAGCTGAATTGATGGGGGCACAATGTGCCCCCTTTTTCATTCCCGCGACAAACGCAGGAATGAAAAAGAGCGCTCCATGTCAAGCAACAGAAAACAGCAGAACAGCCGCCCAGAGCAGGGCCGCCGACGTGGTCAGTCGCCAGAAGCGCACCGAATTCCACAATGCCGTGATAATCGCGAAACGCCCATAAATACTGCGGTGAAGCTTGTCGTCCGACCTGCGCACGGCATGATCCATCGACGCATCGATATAGGATGAGAATGTGCGGTGATCGCTTCTCTGGGTGTCGGCGAGGTTGTCCTGCCAGCGACGCACCATCGCGGCGAACTGGCGATCCGTCTTCACCCGTTTGGCAAGTTCGGCGCTCGCATCAGCGGTCAGGGCTCCGAGCACATATTCGCCCGCAAGCACCTCGTCTTTCAAACCGCTACGCTTTTCCCGATCCGGCAAGGTCATCCGTCATCGAACTCCAGGCTTAGAGCGCCACCGCCATCTTAAGCGACCCGCCAGCCCACCCATGGCCGACATGCGCATACTCCCCCACGCACAAAGCTGGTCCGATTGCGCCCATATGTCAATCGGATTGGCGATAACGGTGCGATCACGTTTGAATTTTCTGCATCCGATGCCGTGTCCGTTGTTTCATCCGTCAAAAACTTGGGTTAAAAGCGCGGCAATCAACGACGAGGTTTATTTCCATGGCGAGTTCCGAAAGCGAAATGCAGGCCCGGCTTCTGGCACAGGCCCTGCCCTTCATGCAGAAATACGAGAATAAAACCATCGTCGTGAAATATGGCGGCCATGCCATGGGCGATAGCGGTCTGGGCAAGGCATTCGCCGAAGACATCGCTCTTCTCAAGCAATCCGGCATCAACCCCATCGTCGTCCATGGCGGCGGCCCGCAGATCGGCGCAATGCTGAGCAAGATGGGCATCGAATCGAAATTCGAAGGCGGCCTGCGCGTGACCGATGCCAAGACGGTCGAGATCGTCGAAATGGTTCTGGCCGGCTCGATCAACAAGGAAATCGTCGCCCTCATCAACCAGACCGGCGAATGGGCCATCGGCCTGTGCGGCAAGGATGGCAACATGGTCTTTGCCGAAAAGGCCAAGAAGACTGTCATCGATCCCGACAGCAATATCGAGCGCGTTCTCGACCTCGGCTTCGTCGGTGAAGTGGTGGAAGTGGACCGCACGCTGCTGGACCTTCTGGCCAAATCCGAGATGATCCCGGTCATCGCGCCAGTGGCTCCCGGCCGTGACGGCGCGACCTACAACATCAATGCCGACACCTTTGCCGGCGCCATCGCCGGTGCGCTGCACGCCAGCCGCCTGCTGTTCCTGACCGATGTCGAGGGTGTTCTCGACAAGAACAAGGAACTGATCAAGGAACTGACGGTTTCTCAAGCGCGGGCGCTGATCAAGGACGGCACGATTTCCGGTGGCATGATCCCCAAGGTCGAAACCTGCATCGAGGCTATCAAGGCGGGCGTGCAGGGCGTCGTCATTCTCAATGGCAAGACGGCCCACTCGGTTCTGTTGGAGATCTTCACCGAAGGTGCAGGCACGCTCATCGTTCCGTGATATTTTTTTGCGCCCGTCCGGACGGAAAACCGCTCACACTTTTCCTGGACGCGCTTTTACCAGAACAGCAATCCCAGGATGCCGCTTACGATCAGCAGGCATCCTGCCAGTTCCATGGCGTTGACCCGTTCGCGAAACAGGAACCACGACGCCATGAAGGTGAAGACGAGCTCGATTTGGCCGAGCGCCCGCACATAGGCCACCTGTTGCAACGTCATGGCCGTGAACCAGCCCGCCGAACCCAGCACGCCGGCAATGCCGACCAGAGCCGACGAGCGCCAGGTGACGAGAACCTGCACGATCTCGCGCTTGTCCTTCCACGCCATCCAAACCAGCATGAAGGCCGTCTGGAACGTCGTGACGCAGGCGAGCGTCACTGCCGCCGACATGATTGGCCCCGCACCTTGCAGGGACAACGACGCGCTTCGGTAAGCCACCGCCGATATGCCGAAGACGCCGCCGGATGCTATGCCGATCAGCGCGGTGCGGCTGGTCATGGCCGTGACGGTATTTCTCCACGATAGAGGTAACCGCGCCATGGATATCGTCATAACACCGATGACACCGACGATGATGGCCATGATTGCGCCTGGCGTCAGCTTCTCACCCAATATGACGAAACCGAACAGAGCGGCCTGCACCGGCTCCGTCTTCGAATAGGCCGTGCCGACAGCGAAATTGCGTAGCGAAAACAGGTGGACCAGCAGCATGGTGGCGTAAATCTGCGCCAGACCGCCGACCACCGCCCAGATGAAAAAGGCCATGCTGAACGTCGGGAAAATCTGCTTTGCCACAAAATGCAGAAACAGCACGTAGAGGATGGCAATGGGGAAGCCATAACCAAACCGTACGAAACTGGCGCCACGCGTGCCAAGCGAGCCCTGCAAATGCTTTTGCAAGGCCGAGCGCAGGTTCTGCATGAAGGCAGCGGCGATGGTGATGGGTATCCAGAGTTCCATGCCGCGTAAATTATCACGCCGCAGCTTTCCGCCCCAAGGCGGCAAAGTGCTCCAAGCGTCGCCTTTTCGATTTTATTTGTGCCGATGACAGGGCATAAGAGGGCCATGAGCACGAAACCGAAAAATGAACCGAATGCTGCCGAATTCTCCCATGTGACCGAATGGGTGTTCGATCTCGACAACACGCTTTATCCGCACGAGGTAAACCTGTTTTCACAGATCGATAAAAACATGACGGCCTATGTCGCCGAACTGCTCAAGCTGGAGCCGGACGAGGCGCGGGCTTTGCAGAAGCGTTATTACCATGAACATGGCACCACGCTTCAGGGCCTGATGATCCATTACGGCATCGACCCCAATGCCTTTCTGGAGCGGGCGCATGCCATCGATTATTCAGCACTTCTGCCCAACCCGGAACTGGGCGAGGCGATCAAGGCGCTGCCGGGCCGCAAGTTCATTCTGACAAATGGCAGCGTGCCGCATGCGCAGGCCGCCGCTGGCGCGCTGGGCATTCTCGACCATTTCGAGGACATCTTCGATATCGTCGCCGCCGACTATCTGCCCAAGCCCGCCAGCGCGACCTACGAGAAATTCGCAGCGTTGGCCAAGCTCGATACGACGAAAGCCGCGATGTTCGAGGACCTGCCGCGCAATCTCACCGCGCCGAAAGCTTTGGGCATGAAGACGGTGCTTCTCGTGCCGCGCAATCTCGAAGGCATCGTCATGGAGCGCTGGGAGATTCCAGACGTCACCGATGAGCATATCGACTTTATCACCGACGATCTGACCGGCTTCCTCAAGGGCCTGACCGCACCGGCAGGCTAAGGCATGTTACCGATTTGTCATGCACATTACTGATGTTTAAGTGGCGGCAGTGAGATGTGCGGACTAGTTTTTCCCCAGGGACACCAAAGGAAAAGGTAACCAACCATGATTACGAGAAAATTGACTCTCACCGCACTTGGCGCAGCCCTTATGTTGAGCGCGGCTGCTCCAATCGCCATGGCGGCACCACGGGGTGGCCCAGACAGACACGGCCCGCCCATGCGTCCGGAACTGGCCTACGTCTATCTGCTGAAGACAGCCGACGCCAACAAGGACGGCAAGATCACCAAGGAAGAGTTCGCCGCCCGCCAGGACGCGCTTTTCACTGAAATCGATGCCAACAAGGATGGCTCGATTACACCGAAGGAAATGCGGGACTATCGCAGGGCCAAGATGGAAGCCTTCCGCGAAGCCAATCCACGCCCTGAGCGCGCCAATGCTGATGGCCCGGATGGCAAAAAAGGCGGCCCAGACCAGGCAGACCGCAAGGGCCACGAAGGCCGCAAGCATGAGGGTCATCACGGTGGCATGGGCGGCAAAGGTGGCCACGGCGGTCGCATGAACGCGATGTTTGCCATGATCGACACAGACGGCAACGGCCAGATCAGCAAGGCCGAATTTACTGCAGCCGGTGAAAAGATGTTCGCCCGCCTCGACAAGAACAATGACGGCGTCATCAGCATCGACGACATGCCGGACCGTCCGTTCCTGTAATTCATATCAACACGATCAAACCAGCAAAGCCCGCCCATGGCGGGCTTTGTCCATTCCGACGTTTCCGCTTTTCAAGCCTACTCTTCATGCTATATCGATGCGTACCGATTTCAGAAGGACATGATCGTGAGCATCGCCACTCTCCTTGCCTATGCCACCGCTCTCTTCATCGCCGCCGCCATCCCCGGCCCCGGCATGACGGCCATCGTGGCGCGGGCGCTGGGCTCCGGCTTTCGCGAAACCTTCTTCATGGGTCTTGGGCTGGTGCTGGGCGATATGGTCTATCTGACCGCCGTCATTTTGGGCCTCGCCTTCGTGGCGCAGACCTTTCAGGAAGCCTTCATGATCCTGAAAATCGCCGGTGCTGCCTATCTGCTCTATATCGCCTGGAAGCTATGGACCGCAGGACTTCTGCCGCAGGATCTGCAGGCGAAAAAGAGTACCAGCATCGCCATGTCGTTCCTCTCAGGCCTGCTGATCACGCTCGGCAATCCCAAAACCATGCTGTTTTACGTGGCGCTGGTGCCAACGCTGATCGACATCCGCATCATCGGCAGCAGCGAATATATGATCCTTCTGGCCGTAACTTTTACCGTGCTGATGGCGGTGCTGCTGCCCTATATTCTGCTGGCGTCCAAGGCTCGCACCCTGCTGAAGCGGCCGAGCGCGCTGACCATCCTCAACCGCACCGCTGCCGGCATTCTGGCCGCGACTGCTGCGATGATCGCCACACGCGCGACCTGAGATCATTCTTCTGACAATGCTCCAATCGTGAGAACGATATGCCACGAAGTGCGCTACATACGCACTTTGGTTCTCTGGCGTCGCCAGATCATTCCTCCTATTCTGCGCGAAATTTTTTGCATTTGCACAATGGGAGCGTGTCATGTCTGAAGCCAGAAAACCCGGACGCGGGCGGATCTATTCCTCGATCACCGAGACGATCGGCGACACGCCGCTGGTGCGCCTCGACAAGCTGGCTAAAGAAAAGGGCGTCAAGGCAACGATCCTTGCCAAGCTCGAATTCTTCAACCCCATCGCCTCGGTCAAGGACCGCATCGGCGTTGCCATGATCGAGTCGCTGGAAGCACAGGGCAAGATCACGCCCGGTAAGACAACGCTGGTGGAACCAACCTCCGGCAATACCGGCATTGCGCTCGCCTTTGCCGCCGCCGCCAAGGGTTACAAGCTGATTCTGACCATGCCCGAGACCATGTCAATCGAGCGCCGCAAGATGCTTGCGCTGCTGGGTGCCGAACTGGTGCTGACCGAAGGTCCAAAGGGCATGAAGGGCGCCATTTCCAAGGCGCATGAGCTGGCCGAAACGCTCCCCGATGCGATCATTCCCCAGCAGTTCGAAAACCCGGCCAACCCTGAAATCCACCGCAAGACGACGGCCGAGGAAATCTGGAACGACACCAATGGCGACGTCGATATCTTCGTCTCCGGCATCGGCACCGGCGGCACGATTACCGGCGTTGGACAGGTGCTGAAGGCACGCAAACCGGACATCAAGGTCGTCGCCGTCGAACCTGCCGATAGCCCGGTGCTCTCAGGCGGCAATCCCGGCCCACACAAGATCCAGGGCATCGGCGCAGGCTTCGCGCCCGCGGTTCTCGACACCAAGATTTACGACGAAATCGTCACCGTCACCAATGACGACGCCTTCGAAACCGCCCGCCTTGTCGCCCGCCTCGAAGGCGTCCCCGTCGGCATCTCCTCCGGCGCAGCCCTCGCCGCCGCCATCAAGATCGGCGCACGCGAGGAGAATGCGGGCAAGACCATCGTCGTGATCATTCCATCCTTTGCGGAACGGTATTTGTCGACGGCGTTGTTTGAGGGGTTGGGGTTGTAAGTTAGCCTCGCGCAGTCGTTGCTGCGATACTAAATTGGTGCTGGAGCAAGTTCGCGCCCCCTGCCCTGCCGGGCAGAGGGGCTAAGCGGCGTAAGCTGACCTATCGATTGGATCGGGCTACCGCACCCGCCGCCCTCATGCTGAGGCGCTTTGGCCGAAGGGCAAAGCCTCTAAGCATCCGCCGCACATTCTGCCCCAAACCCGCAACCCCGTCCTTCGAGGCTCCGGCTGCGCCTTCGCACCTCAGGGTGAGGGTTGCTGAGTTGCGCCCCATCTCCAGCCTCTTACTCCACCCTCTCAATGGGTAGGGCAACCACATTCACTTCCCTCATGCGTCATCCTGAGCCTGTCGAAGAAGAGGTGGCGCGCACCGCCCTTGAAGCATCCGGCCACACACTTTGCCCAAAGCCCGCAACCCCCGTCCTTCGCGGCCCCTGCGGGGCACCTCAGGATGAGGGTTGCTCTGTTTTGCCCTGCACCCAGCCCCCATATTACAAAAAAGAGATTGTTGTATCGTGGCCAACCTCGGCCATTGCGCAACCACCCAGCCTGCGACCGCACCCGCAAACCCATTCACGCCGCAGCAGTCAGCCGCTCCCCAGCTATCCGGTATGAAATCGCTTCTGCCAGATGAATGCGGGTGACCGTTGCCTTGTCGTCGAGGTCGGCGAGCGTGCGCGCGACTTTGAGGATGCGGTGATAGCCTCGGGCGGAGAATTTCAGTTTTTCGGCGGCATCGCGGAGCAGTTGTAGGCCCGGCGCATCGGGCTCACCGAATTTTTCGATAAGGGCGGTGGAGCAGCGGGCGTTGGTGCGGATGCCGCTGAAGCCGGCATGGGCGTAACGTTCTTCCTGCATATCACGGGCGCGGGCCACCCGTCTGGCGACATCGGCGCTGGCTTCGGCGGCCATGGGGCGGATCAGATCGGCGGCGGAAACGGCGGGGACTTCGATGCGGATATCGATGCGGTCCATCAGCGGGCCGGAAATGCGCTGCTGGTAGTCTGTAACGCAACGCGGGCCGCGGGCGCAGGTGAAGCCGGGCTCTCCGGCCATGCCGCATTTGCATGGGTTCATGGCCGCGACCAGCTGGATTTCCGCCGGATAGCTGACGCGATGGTTAGCGCGAGCGATGATGCATTCGCCGGTTTCCAACGGCTGGCGCAGGGCATCAAGGGCCTGTGGTGAAAATTCCGGGAATTCATCGAGAAAGAGCACGCCGTGATGGGCAAGCGATGCTTCGCCCGGCTTTGCGCGCAGACCGCCACCGACAAGCGCTGCCATGGTGGCGGAATGATGCGGGGTACGGAAGGGGCGGCGATCCGACAGCTTGCCGCCGGAGAGTTGACCCGCGATGGAGTGCACCATGGATACCTCCAGCAATTCCGCAGCAGAGAGCGGCGGCAGGATGGAGGGAAGCCGAGACGCTAGCATGGATTTTCCCGAGCCGGGCGGGCCGACCATCAGGAGATTATGCCCACCGGCGGCGGCGACCTCCAGTGCGCGCTTGGCGCTTTCCTGGCCTTTGATATCGGCGAGGTCCGGCAGGTTGGCGGGATTGGCGCGGATGGCGGCGACCGGGCGCGACAGGCGCTGGGTACCGCGAAAATGATTGACGAGTGCGATGAGGCTGCGCGGGGCGAGAACATCGATATCGCTGCCCGCCCAAGCCGCCTCCCCGCCGCTGTCTGCTGGGCAGATGAGACCCTTGCTCTGCGCATTGGCACCGATGGCAGCTGGAAGCGCACCAGATACCGCGCCGATGGTGCCATCAAGATTAAGCTCACCCAAAACTATATAGGCATTTAGCGCTTCTGCCGGAATGGCACCCAATGCGGCCATGAGGCCAAGGGCGATGGGCAAATCGAAATGCGAGCCCTCCTTGGGCAAATCAGCTGGAGCCAGATTGACGGTGACCTTTTTGGCTGGAAGCGCCAGGCCGGAGGCGTGGAGAGCGGCCTGTACGCGCTCCCGGCTTTCCGCCACGGCCTTATCCGGCAGGCCGACGATCTGAATGCCGACCTTGCCGGGCGCGACCATGACCTGAACCTCGACGGGCACGCCCTCTATGCCCTGAAATGCCACCGTATTGACACGCGCAACCATACAAGCCCCCAACAGGCGGATTTTAGAAAACACGCAATCAAGCGTGTAACCATCCGCCCATGCAACCTTGCACAACGCAAACCGGAAAACAAGAACAAGAAGTGAACAATTTCACTTATACCGCGTAGAAAAACTCGAAGCGGTTGTGATGCATCACACGCCGGTGGAGCCGAAGCCGCCGGTGCCACGGGTGGTTTCGGAGGTTTCCGTGACCTCGAAGACCGCGACCTGCGTGACGGGGGCGATGACCATCTGGGCGATGCGCATGCCGCGCTCGATCACGAAATCCTCCTGGCCCAGATTGGCGAGGATGACTTTGACCTCGCCGCGATAATCGCTATCGACAGTGCCTGGCGTGTTGAGGCAGGTGATGCCGTTCTTGATGGCAAGGCCGGAGCGTGGGCGGATCTGCGCCTCGAAACCCTGTGGCACTTCGAAGACAAAGCCGGTGGGCACCAGCGCGCGGGCGCCGGGCTTCAGAGTGAGCGGTTCGTCGGCAGGAACGGCAGCGCGCAAATCCATGCCGGCGGCACCGCTGGTCTCATAGGACGGAAGGTCTATGCCGTCGGCGTGGTCCAGACGAAGGAGATTAAGGGCGGGGCAATTTTGGTTTTCATGGGTCATCGCGCATTAGTTTTCTCTCGCGGTGCCAAGGTCAATTGCAAAAGCGGCCCCGAAACGTTAGATAACCCGCAATTCCACAGGATTTGTCTAATGACCGAAACACTCGCAGAGGCGGTTTCCCGCCGCCGCACCTTCGCCATTATCGCGCACCCGGATGCCGGTAAGACGACGCTGACCGAAAAGCTGCTGCTATTCGGCGGTGCCATTCAGCTGGCCGGTGAGGTGAAGGCGAAGAAGGACCGTATCCAGACGCGGTCCGACTGGATGAAGATCGAGCGCGAGCGCGGTATTTCGGTCGTGACCTCGGTGATGACGTTTGAATATGACGACAAGGTCTTCAATATTCTCGATACCCCCGGCCACGAAGACTTTGCCGACGATACCTACCGCACGCTGACGGCGGTGGATGCCGCCATCATGGTCATCGACGCCGCCAAGGGTATCGAGCCGCGGACGCTGAAGCTGTTTGAAGTGTGCCGCATGCGCGACATTCCGATCATCACCTTCGTCAACAAGATGGACCGCGAAAGCCGGGATATTTTCGAGATTCTCGACGAGGTCGAGGAGAAGCTGGCGCTGGACACGGCACCGATCACCTGGCCGATCGGTCGTTCCAAGAGTTTCTGCGGCTCCTACCATCTGGCCAGCAACCGGGTGCGTGGGTCCGACAATGAGGTCGAGGCGACGCAGGTCAACGGGCCGCAGGCGGTGGCGAGCCGCTTGCCGGAGAACGAGCGCGATGCCTTTATCGAGGAGACCGAACTGGCGCTCGAAGCCTGCCGCCCGTTCGATCGCACGGCATTTCTGGAAGGGCATCTGACGCCGGTGTTCTTCGGTTCGGCTTTGCGTAATTTTGGTGTGCGAGATCTGATCAACGCGCTGGGCGACATTGCGCCGCCACCGCGCAACCAGGTGGCTGATACGCGCACCGTGCATGCCGATGAAGACAAGATGACGGCCTTCGTGTTCAAGATTCAGGCCAATATGGACCCGAACCACCGCGACCGCATTGCCTTTGCGCGCATCTGCTCTGGCAAGTTGGAGCGTGGCATGAAGGCGCGGCTGGCACGCACCGGCAAGCAGATGGGCCTGACGGCACCGCAATTCTTCTTCGCCTCGCAGCGCCACATTGCAGATACTGCCTTTGCAGGCGACGTGGTGGGCATTCCCAACCACGGCACATTGCGCATCGGTGACACGCTGACCGAGGGTGAAAACCTGGTGTTCCAGGGCGTACCGAACTTCTCGCCGGAAATTCTGCGCCGCGTGCGGCTGGAAGATGCGATGAAGGCCAAGAAGCTGAAGGAAGCGCTGCACCAGATGGCCGAAGAAGGCGTCGTACAGCTGTTCTCCCCGGAAGACGGCTCTCCCGCCATCGTCGGCGTGGTGGGCGCGTTGCAGCTTGATGTGCTGAAGGAACGACTGATGGGCGAGTATGGCCTGCCGGTTTCGTTCGAAATGTCGCGTTTCTCGATCTGCCGCTGGATTTCGTCTGATCAGGCCGCGGATATGGAGAAGTTCCTGACCGTCAAGCGTGGTGATATCGCGCGCGATCTGGATGGCGATCCGGTATTTCTGGCGCAGGATGCGTTTTCGCTGCGCTATGAGGCCGAACGGTATCCGGCTATCAAGATGGCTGCGATCAAGGAGTATCATGTCGCGAAGGCGGCGTGATGTTTACATGAGGTGGTCTTAGGTGGCAGTGGGTGGGGCCTACCCCCCTCTGCCCTGCCGGGCATCTCCCCCACAAGGAGGGAGATCGGCAAGACGCTTGCTCATCGTTCTATCCGCAGCCTTTGAGATGGGCGAAAGGTCTCCGCGATTCGATCTCCCCACATGTGGGGGAGATGCCCGGCAGGGCAGAGGGGGTGAGCCACACCCGCTGCCGAACCTTTTCACACATTGTTGCTTTGCAACTCAGCCCTGAGCGTCGCGTTTGCGCTCTATCGCGTCCCACAGCAGGCTCGCAACATCGGCACCGCCGAATTTCTTTACTTCACGGATACCCGTTGGCGAGGTGACGTTGATCTCCGTCATGTAGTCGCCGATGACATCGATGCCGACGAAGAGGAAGCCGCGTTCGCGAAGGGCCGGGCCGATGCGTTCGCAGATTTCTTTTTCGCGGTTTGTCAGTTCCGTTGGTTCAGGGCGACCGCCGGCGTGCATGTTGGAGCGGGCGTCGTTTTCCGCAGGCACGCGGTTGATGGCGCCGACAGGTTCTCCGTCCACAAGCAGGATACGCTTATCGCCCTTGCGGACGTCGGGCAGATATTGCTGGGCGATATAGGGCTCGCGGAACATCTGGCCGAACATTTCCAGCAACGAGGAGAAGTTGCGGTCATCGCGGGTGGAGTGGAAGACGCCAGCGCCGCCATTGCCGTAAAGCGGCTTGAGGATGATATCGCCCATCTCTTCGCGGAAGCGGGAAATCTCAGCCACGTCCTTGGTGATCAGCGTGGTGGGCATGAGGTCGGCGAATTCGGTAACGAAAATCTTTTCCGGCGAATTGCGCACCCAGGCCGGGTCGTTCACCACAAGCGTCTTGGGGTGAATGCGCTCTAGCAAATGGGTAGAAGTGATGTAGGCCATGTCGAAGGGCGGGTCCTGGCGCAGATGGATGACATCCATGGTGGCGAGGTCGACGCGTTCCGGCTCTGAAAGGGAAAAATGGTCGCCCTTGATATCGCGCAGCTCCATCTGCTCGACGCTGGCGTAAATCTTGCCATCGCGCATGGATAGGCGATCCGGCGTGTAATGGAACAGGCGGTAGCCACGGGCCTGCGCCTCGAGGCTGATCGCGAAGGTGCTATCGCCCGCAATGTTGATGCCGGAGACATGATCCATCTGGATCGCGACGTTCTTGATTTTAGCCATGCGCAATTTCCTGTTAAAAGCCCGCAAGATGTAGGCTAGCGAAGCTTCAAAGGCAACTGTTACGCGGTGGCCTACCTATGAGTTTTATTGAAGAATATCAGGTCGCAAGCGACTGTGCTTTGGCGGGCATGAGCTTGTTCTTAACACGGTAAGCAAAGGCTATCGGCCAAGGGAATGGGCGGCGCAGGAAGGCGACTTTGCGGACGTAAGTGTCCACCCGCCATGTGGCCCATGTGCCAGCCTTGAAATAGGCGACATCGCCCGCGCGAAGCTCGTGCACGGAACCGTCTTCCGCCGTCACATGCACCTCGCCTTCGATAATATGAACGGTTTCATCCCAGCCGAAGAACCAGCGGAAGGTGCCGGAGGTGCAGTCCCAAAGGGCGGTGTAGGCGGCGCGGTCGCCGCTGCGGGAATGATCCGCCATGCGGGCCTGCGGGGCGCCAGCGATGATCCAGTCTGGATTGATGGGCGACGGTTTCATGTCCATGGTCTGAGAGGCGGCAGAAACCACGGGCTCAGCCTTCTCCCGGCGTTTCGACAGCGGTATCGACGGCACGGAGCGCCCCGCCAACGCAGCCACACTTGCGATCATGACATGTAAAACCATATTGCGTCCCCAACTTGCAACGTGAGGCTTATAACACAAATGGAGTATGCATGCTCTTCCAAAAATACCACCAATTTTAATGGAAGAGCATTTTGGCGTCTCTCAATGCGCGGCAGCGAGCTGTTGCGCCGGTTGCTGCGCACTTGCCGCTGCACCCTCGATGCGTTTTCCGCTTTCGACATCGAAGAAATGCAGCTTTTCAGGCGCAATCGATAGCGACAGGTCCTGCGGCATTTCGGTTTCCGCCGAGCATGCCAGTGTCAGCGTCTGGTCGCCCAGCGTGCCGTGAACGAGGCGCTGTGAGCCGAGTTCTTCGATGTAATCGACGCGGAAGGGCATGCCCTCTTCACCCGCACCGGCAAGCCGCAAATCTTCCGCACGCATGCCGACGGTGACCTTGCCGGAGGCGGGTGCGTAGCCGTTAAGCGACAGGATGGCGGGGCCGATGGCAAGGCGATCTCCGTGCAGTTCGCCTGCCAGAAGGTTCATGGCAGGCGAGCCGATGAAGCTGGCGACGAAGGTGGAGGCGGGCTTGTGATAGACCTCCAGCGGCGCGCCGATCTGTTCGATGCGACCGGCATTCAGCACCACCAGACGATCCGCCAGCGTCATGGCTTCCAACTGGTCGTGCGTGACATAGATGGAGGTGGTGCCGAGGCGGCGTTGCAGGCGCTTGATCTCACCGCGCATGGAAACGCGCAGCTTGGCATCGAGGTTGGAGAGCGGCTCATCGAAGAGGAAGGCGGCAGGCTTGCGCACGATGGCACGGCCCATGGCCACGCGCTGACGCTGGCCGCCGGAGAGAGCCCGGGGCTTACGATCCAAGTAAGGCTGAAGCTCCAGCATGCGGGCAGCTTCCGCCACGCGCGCATCGATCTCAGCCTTTGGCGTCTTGCGGTTCTTAAGGCCATATTCCAGATTCTGACGCACCGACATATGCGGGTAGAGCGCGTAGTTCTGGAACACCATGGCGATGTCGCGGTCGGCGGGTTCCACGTCATTGACGACGCGGTTGCCGATAGACACGGTACCATCGGAAATTTCTTCCAGACCCGCGACCATGCGCAGGAGTGTGGACTTGCCGCAGCCCGAGGGGCCGACGAGCACGATGAACTCTCCATCCTTGATGGAGATGTCCACATCATGCACGGCGCGCATGCCGTTGGAATAATCCTTGCAGACCTGACTGATTTCGATCTCGGCCATTGTCGTTTTCCTTATTTATCGCTTTCGGTGAGGCCCTTGATGAACCAGCTCTGGAAGATGACGACGATCAACACAGGCGGCAGCATGGCCAGAACGGCAAGCGCGAAAGCTTCGTTGTAATCGGGGATTTGCGAACCGACCCAGACCTGCAGGATCGATTTGATGCCGCGCATGATGGTGAAGAAGCTCTCATCATTGGTCATCAGCATGGGCCAGAGATACTGGTTCCAGCCATAGACGAACATGATGATGAAGATGGCGGCCATCATGGTGCGCGACAGAGGCAGAAGAATATCGATGAAGAACTTGACCGGCCCTGCACCATCGATGCGGGCGGCCTCCAGTATTTCATCCGGCACGGATTTGAAGAACTGCCGGAAGTAGAACGTCCCGGTGGCTGAAGCCAGAAGCGGCACGATGAGGCCGGTATAGGAGTTCAAAAGCCCCAGTTTGCTCATGACTTCATAGGACGGCATGATGCGCACTTCGAGCGGCAGAAGCAGCGTGGTGAAGATGATCCAGAAGGCAAGCGTGGCAAAGCGGAAGCGGAAATAGACGATGGCGTAAGCCGCCAGCATCGATAGGGCGATCTTGCCGACGGCAAAGCCGATGCCGAGGATCAGCGAATTGATGACCATGTTCAGGCCGGTGACCTGGCCCGTAAAGCCGCCCTTTTGCGTCAGCACCTTTTCATAGGTGGCGATAAAGTTGTTCCCCGGCAGGATGGCTAGACCGTTCATGTGGATTTCGGCAGCCGTGTGGGTCGATGTCATGAAGGAGACGAGGACCGGCAGCATCAAAAACAGCGAGCCGATGATGAGGATGAGATGGTCGAGGGGTTTGGACTTGTACATGGCTTATATCCTCAACCGTAATGGATGCGTTTTTCGAGGAAGCGGAATTGCAGGACCGTCAGCACGAAAACCACGACCATGAGAATGACCGACTGCGCAGAGGAACCGCCGATATCGTTGCCACGGAAGCCATCCAGAAACACCTTGTAGACAAGGGTAATGGGGTTGTTGGCGGCCTTGTCCTTTACCATCACATCGATGACTGCGAAGGTATCAAACAGCGCATAGGTGATGTTGATGATGAGAAGGAAGAAAGCGGTTGGTGCCAGCAGCGGCATGATGACCGTCCAGAACCGGCGAAAACCGGAGCGGCAATCGATAAAGGCGGCTTCGCGCACGGACACCGGCACGCTTTGCAGGCCCGACAGGAAGAAGATGAAATTATAAGGGATTTGCTTCCAGACCGAAACGGAGATCATGGCGAAGGCGGTGTCGAAATAATTGACGCCGACCTGCATGTGCCAGCCGAGATAGGCGGCGATCTTGACGAAGGGGCCGATGTGCTGATCGAAAAACATCATGCCGATGAGGCCCGCGACCGGCGGGGCGATGGCGTAGACCGAAATCAGCATCGTCTTGTAAGCGGAAGCGCCGCGAATGATCGCATCTGCCTTGACCGCCAGAAGCAGGCCGATGGCCAGCGAGAAAATGGTAACGAGAACGGTGAAGATGACCGTGAACTTGGCAATGCTGAGATATTCGGCGCTGAACAGCGCATCGGAGTAATTGGCAAGGCCGACAAAGGTGGAGCCGAAGCCGAAGGGGTCTTCGATATAGAAAGACGACTGAACGGCCTGCACCGACGGCCAATAGAAGAACACGAAAATGACGAGCAGCTGCGGCGCGATGAAGAGGTAAGGCAGCGCAGACGACGAGAACTGCACCCTTTTGGCAGCCGATTCAGCGGTCACCGCAGGCTTTCTGGCCTTGGCGATGAAGCCCGGCAGAAACCGGAGGGGACGCGGTTGTGAAGACGTATAAGCCACGCGCGCAAACCTTTGTGGGTTGTGGCTTCTCTTCAAGGCTGAAGGGAGGCCGGGACTATGGGAGGCTTCGCATTCTTACTCGCCGTCATCCTCGGGCTTGTCCCGAGGATCTAACCACGTTCAATGTTGTGGTTCGTTAGATCCTCGGGACAAGCCCGAGGATGACGGCGGGGATTTGGACAAGCCTTGCAGATAACCAACGGACCTTCCCTCGTGATGAAGGAAGGTCCGTCTACTTTCAGAGGTCGTTTAATCAGCCAGCGGTCTTGGCGAAGCGGGCCAGAAGATCGTTGCCTTCCTTTTCGATGATGTTGAAGGCATCCTTGACGGAGACTTCGCCGGAGAAGATGCGGCCGTATTCACGTTCCATGATGGCGCGGATCTGTGGGTAGAAGCCGAGGCGGTAGCCCTTCGACCATTCACCGCCTGGAAGCGACAGCTGCTTGATGCCGACTTCGGCAACAGGCTGCTTCTCGTAATAGCCTTCCTTCTTGGTCAGCTCGTAAGCGGCCTGCGTGATAGCAACGTAACCGGTTGCCTGGTGGTAGAACTTCTGGATTTCAGGCGATGTCAGGAACTGGAAGAAGCTGGCAACGCACTTGTTTTCTGCTTCAGGCTTGCCGGACATGGCAAACAGGGCAGCGCCGCCGATGAAGGAGTTGGTGCCTGCACCCTTGATGGAGCCCCAGTATGGCAGGAAGGTTGCCGAGAACGGCATCTGTGCCGTCTTCTGCAGGCCACCGAAGGAGCCGGAAGAACCGATCCAGAGCGCGACCTTGTTTTCTTCGAATGGCTTCTGGTTATCGTTCCAGCCTGCGCCGTAATAGGCGAAGTAGCCCTGATCCTTCCAGGATTTCAGCTTTTCGAACATCATGATGAGGTTCGGGTCGGTGACCTTCAGCTTGGTATCGACAACGCTGTCGTAGCCATTGTTGTTGGTGGCGAACTGAAGGTTGTTGCGCGAGAAGAAGTTCTCGGTGAATTCCCATGTCAGCTGGGTCTGAACGAGCGGAATGAAACCGGCTTCCTTCAGCTTCGGTGCGATGGCTTCGAATTCTTCCCAGGTCTTTGGCGCTTCGACACCAGCCTTTTTCAGGGCTTCGGTGTTGAGATACATGATAGGCGCGGACGAGTTGAACGGCATGCCGACGAACTTGCCATCAGCAGCAGCAAAGAAGCTGCGCACACCGGGAATGAAGGCTTCGCGGTCGAACTTGTAACCGGCCTTGGTGATGATGTCTTCAGCAGGAATGACAGCGCCCTTGGCATTGATGATGGTGGCAGCACCGGCATCGAAGACCTGAAGGATGTTTGGCTGTTCGCCGGAGCGGAAAGCAGCGATGCCGCTGGCCAGGGCTTCTTCGTAAGAACCCTTGGAAACCGGTGTTATCGCGCACTCGCTCTGGGCAGCGTTGAACTTCTGGGAGACTTCATTGATGACTTCACCGTTGCGGCCGCCCATGCCGTGCCACCAGGTGATGTTGGTTGCCGCCATGGAAGACGTCGCCGAAAACGTGATGGCCATTGCAGCCATGGAAAACTTCTTGATCATAGTTTCGATCCTCTACCGCCCTTGTTGGGTGAGGATGCGAATAGGCCCCTTCGATGACGGGCTTTTTACAAATTTATGGCAGATTTATTACAGCACAACCTAATAAATGAGGTAGCACATCGAATCACACCGCCAGCGTGCAACCCTCAAAAGGCATCTATGAAATGTTTTGGCAGGCGGCGCGGTAAAACTGCGATGATATCGAAGCGGGATGACAGCAAAGCGGCATCGCGGCGGCGCGACAGCCAGAGGTCTGCGGCAGCACGGATACGGTTTTGCGAGGCGTAGCTGACGGCATCGACGGCGCTGGTTTTGGTGCTCCGGGCTTTGACCTCAACGAAAGCGATGACATGCTTATTGCGGGCGATGAGATCGATTTCTCCCAGCGGCGTGCGGTGGCGCAGGGCGAGGATGCGATAGCCTTTGAGCATGAGATAAAGGGCGGCCCAATATTCCGCCCGCTGGCCGCGCTTTTCAGCGCGGCGCCGGTGTTTTATGGGCGGCTTCGTCTTCGGCTCAGGCGCCATCGCTGTCCTTCATGTCGAGGATGCGTTGATAAAGTTCCTTGCGCGGCAGGCCCGTGAGCTTTGCCGCCTCTGCCGCGGCCTTGGCGGCGGGCATGGAGGAGACGAGGTCCTTCAGCAGCTTTTCTACATCTTCCATATCGGGAATTTCGTCATAGGACGGAGGCTCGATGAGAAGCACGATCTCGCCTTTGACGATGCGGTCATCATTGTAGAACTCCGTGAGTTCACCCAGCGTCCCTCGGCGGAATTCCTCGAAGGTTTTCGTCAGTTCGCGACAGACGACCGCGCGGCGGTTTACGCCCAGCACTTCAGACGCCACCTTTACCGTGGCGCTGATGCGGTGTGGGGATTCGAAGAAGATCAGGGTCGCCGGGATTTTGGCCAGCTCTGAAAAGCGGTCGCGCTTGCCCTTGTCCTTGACCGGCAGAAAGCCGGCGAACAGGAAGGCATCGCTTGGCATGCCGGAGCCGACGAGTGCCGCAAGCGGTGCCGATGGACCCGGAATAGGCACGACACGATGGCCTGCCTCAAGCGCCATCTGGCCCAGCCGATAGCCGGGATCGGAGACCAGAGGCGTTCCGGCATCCGACACCAGAGCCACGGATTTTCCGGCATCCAGCGCAGCGATGAGCTTGGGCCCTGCCTCTTCGGCATTGTGCTCATGATAGGAATAGGGCCGGTTGCGAATGCCGTAACGGTCGAGCAGAATGCGGGTGACGCGGGTGTCTTCGCAGGCCAGAACATCGGCAGAGGCCAGCGTTTCCAGCGCCCGCACGGTGATGTCGCCCAGATTGCCGATGGGGGTGGCGACAAGATAAAGCGCCGCATCGATGGGTCTGGCGGGAACGGTGAAACCACCGACCTTGAAACCGCGGCCATTTAATTCCAGTGCGTCGTTACCCTCTTCGGTCGATATGTCGTCTGTCACCGCGTCATTCCCATCATGTCATGTTTCCCTGCCTTTATGGTCAAGACGAGGGCCGGGAACAAGGGCGCTTGTTGACCAAAGCCCTGTGAACACTGTGTATAGGTGGAAAATGAAACAGATGGCGCCGAGTAGCCTCTTGCATTTTCCTCAATAACTCTGCCATTTTGCCCGTCCACATTATCCGGCACCCAAGCTGGAGAAGACTATCTTGGCGATCCGAGCTTTGGGATCGCAACGGTTGAAAGCGGTAGTGTCCATGCGTATTACTCTCGAGCGGTCGAACCTTCTGAAATCGCTGAACCACGTTCATCGCGTGGTGGAACGGCGCAACACGATCCCCATTTTGTCCAACGTGCTGCTGCGCGCTTCCGACGCGAAGCTGGACATGAAGGCGACCGACCTCGATCTTGAGATCACCGAGGCCACACCGGCCATGGTGGAACAGGCCGGTTCAACGACGGTGCCTGCGCATCTGCTCTATGAAATCGTGCGCAAACTGCCGGACGGTTCGGAAGTGCTGCTGGCGACGAACCCGGATGGGTCGAGCATGACGGTAGCCTCCGGTCGCTCGAAGTTCTCGTTGCAATGCCTGCCTGAAACCGACTTCCCAGATCTGACGGCGGGTACGTTCAGCCACAGCTTCAAGCTGAAGGCGGCTGATCTGAAGATGCTGATCGACCGCACACAGTTTGCGATTTCGACCGAGGAGACACGTTATTATTTGAACGGCATTTTCTTCCACACGATCGAGAGCGACAACGATCTGAAGCTGCGCGCGGTGGCAACCGACGGCCACCGCCTGGCCCGCGCCGATGTGAAGGCGCCCTCGGGTTCCGAAGGCATGCCTGGTATCATCATTCCGCGCAAGACGGTTGGCGAATTGCAGAAGCTGGTGGACAATCCCGAGGTGGAAGTGACGGTCGAAGTATCTGACGCAAAGATTCGCATGACCATCGGCGATATCGTCATGACCTCCAAGCTGATCGACGGCACCTTCCCGGATTACCAGCGCGTGATCCCGACCGGCAACGACAAGGAAATGCGCGTCGATTGCCAGTCCTTCGCGAAGGCGGTTGACCGCGTTTCGACGATCTCTTCCGAGCGTGGCCGCGCCGTGAAGCTTGCCATTACCGAAGGTCAATTGACGCTGACGGTGAACAACCCGGATTCGGGCAGTGCGACGGAAGAAGTGGCTGTCGGCTACGAGCATGACGGCATGGAAATCGGCTTCAACGCCAAGTATTTGCTTGATATTACCGCCCAGCTTTCCGGCGAGGACGCGATCTTCCTTCTGGCCGATGCCGGATCTCCGACGCTTGTGCGTGACACCGCGGGCGATGATGCGCTTTACGTGCTGATGCCGATGCGCGTTTAGGCCACTCCCGTCTGGGAACTATGCAAAATGCCGGTGACGCCCTCACCGGCATTTTTGTTTGCGGATTTTTTACAGTTTGTTAAGATTTTCCAGTTGCGACATTTTTCATTGCCTTTACGACAGGACGAGACAACATATCGCCATAGTTTCAACAAATGTTGTTTCGACGTGAACAGAGGGGACGCGGATGGGACTGAGCCTGAAAGAACGCTTCGGCAGAAAATTCGAAGAGGAAATCCGTTTCTTCAAGGGCATGGTCAACCAGCCCAAGAAGGTGGGGGCCATCGTTCCGACATCCGGCATCACCGCGCGGCGCATGGCCAGTGTCATCACTCCCCAATCCGGCCTGCCCGTTCTGGAACTGGGGCCGGGCACAGGCTGTATCACCAAGGCTATTCTGGGTCGTGGCCTGAAGCCGGAGCAGATCACGGCTATCGAATATTCCACCGACTTCTATCAACAGCTTCTGCGCAGCTATCCCGGCGTCAACTTCATCAATGGCGATGCTTTCGATCTGGATACGACACTGGGCGAGCAGAAGGACCAGATGTTCGACTGCGTGATTTCAGCCGTACCGATGCTGAATTTCCCGATGGCAGCGCGCATCAAGCTGCTGGATGAGCTGTTGAAGCGCGTGCCGCATGGGCGTCCGGTGGTACAGATTTCCTACGGTCCGGTATCGCCCATCGTGGCCCAGCCGCATCTCTACCACATCCGCCATTTCGACTTCGTGGTGCGCAACATTCCGCCAGCGCAGCTGTGGACCTATACCCGCGCCTGAGTTAGTCTTGCGCACATGTATGCGCTTTACATCACCCATCCGCAGGTGCGGATCGATGCGACGGTGGCGGTTCCCGACTGGGGATTGTCAGATATCGGCATAGAGCGGGCCCGCAAGGCGAGCCTGCTGCCATGGGCCAAAAGCCTGCGGCGTATTGTTTCCAGCAAAGAAAACAAGGCCATCGAAACGGCGCGGATTTTTGCCCGCGCCAGCGGCATAACACCGGAAACCGCAGCGGACATGCATGAGAATGACCGCAGCGCGACAGGCTTTCTGCCGCCGGAACAGTTCGAACGCGCCGCCGACTGGTTCTTTGCCCACCCCCATGCCAGCTACAAGGGTTGGGAGACGGCGGCGGATGCGCAGACGCGTATCGTTGCCGCCATCGAGGCGATCCTTGCCAGCCACGATCCGGCGAAACCGATTGCCTTTATCGGCCATGGTGCCGTCGGCACATTGCTGAAATGCCACTTGGCCCACAACCTCATCACGCGACGGGAAGACCAGCCGCCCGGCGGTGGCAATCTCTACTGTTTTTCCCTTGCAGACAGGCGCATCACATGCGACTGGACGCCGATTGAAACATGGCAGGGGATGACACTATGACCGCACGCGAGCGCTTGATTGTCGGGCTGGACCTTCCAACCGTGGCGCAGGCCGAGAGCATCGTCAACGCATTGGGCGACGATGTTCTGTTTTACAAGATCGGCCACCAGCTGGCCTTTGCCGGTGGGCTGGAATTTGCCAAGGAACTGGCCGCCAGCGGCAAGAAAATCTTCCTCGACATGAAGCTTCTCGATATCGACAACACCGTGGCATCGGGCGTGGAAAACATCGCCAAGATGGGCATGTCGATGCTGACGTTGCACGCCTACCCCAAAGCGATGCGGGCGGCGGTCAAGGCGGCCGAAGGTTCTGGGCTTTGCCTGCTAGGCGTGACTGTTCTGACCTCCATGGATGACGCCGATCTGGTGGAAGCCGGATATCAGGGCGACGCACGCTCGCTGGTGCTGAAGCGAGCCGCTCAGGCGCGGGATGCAGGCATGGGCGGCATCGTCTGCTCGGCGGAGGAATCTGCGGCGGTGCGTGAGATCGTCGGAGCGGACATGGCAGTCGTGACCCCCGGCATTCGCCCCATCGGCGGCGAGGCGGGCGACCAGAAGCGGGTGGTAACGCCATTCGATGCCATTAAGGCCGGGTCCAGCCATCTGGTTGTCGGTCGTCCCATCGTCAAGGCTGCCGATCCGAAGGCTGCTGCGCGCGCCATTCTGGATGAAATGTCAAAAGCAATCTGAGAGGAAAACATCATGGCCAAGGGTTACTGGATTGCACAGGTCGATGTGCGCGACGCAGAGCGTTACAAGGACTATATCTCCACGGCGACACCGGCGTTTGAACGGTACGGCGCCAATTTTCTCGCCCGTGGCGGTTCCGTAACGCAGCTTGAGGGCAAGGGCCGGGCGCGCAATGTCGTCATCGAATTTCCATCGATGCAGCATGCACTCGACTGCTACAATTCCGAGGAATACCAGCAGGCGCTGAAAATCCGCAAGGAAGTAGCCGACTCCGAACTGATGATCATGGACGGCCTTTGATTATCGTCAAGCATCCGTTCATTCTGGTGTTTGGCGGATACTGTTCTCTCTTCCCGTTGTCCCGGCTTTAAGCTAAGAGACGGAAACGCTATATCAACGCTTCGCAGGAGCCTCCCATGCCATTGGCCAACCTTCCCCCTCTCGTCACCGTTTTTGGCGGTTCGGGCTTCGTCGGACGGCATGTGGTGCGGACGCTCGCGAAGCGCGGTTATCGCATTCGCGTTGCCGTTCGTCGCCCTGATCTGGCCGGCTTTTTGCAGCCTCTGGGCAATGTCGGGCAGATTTCCTTTGCCCAGGCCAACCTGCGCTACAAGGATTCCGTAAACAAGGCCGTGGCGGATGCCGACCATGTGGTGAACTGCGTCGGCATTCTGTTCGAAAGCGGCCGCAACACCTTCGACGCCGTGCAGGAATTCGGCGCGCGCGTTGTGGCTGAAGCCGCCAAGAATGCCGGTGCGACTTTGACGCATATCTCCGCCATTGGTGCCGATGCCAATTCTTCTGTTGGCTATGCCCGCACCAAGGGTCGCGCCGAAGCCGCCATCCACTCGGTTCTGCCGGATGCCGTCATCCTGCGCCCTTCGATCGTTTTTGGACCGGAAGACGATTTCTTCAACAAATTTGCCGGCATGGCACAGCGCCTGCCTTTCCTGCCGCTGATTGGCGGTGGTCACACCAAGTTCCAGCCCGTCTATGTGGAAGATGTGGCCGAAGTTGTTGCCCGCAGCGTCGATGGCGCATTGAAGAGCGGCGCGACTTACGAGCTGGGCGGTCAGGATGTGATGACGTTCCGCGACTGTCTCGAGGCGGTTCTCGCCGCCACCTATCGCCAGCGCCCGCTGGTCAGCGTGCCTTTCGGCATCGCATCGCTGATGGGCAAGATCGCCTCACTGGTGCCGCTGATCACACCACCGCTCACCGCCGATCAGGTCACCATGCTGAGAACCGACAATGTGGTTTCGCCTGAGGCCGAAAAGGCCGGGTTGACGCTCGACGGCATCGGCATCACGCCCGTGCGCGTTGCTTCGGTTCTGCCGTCCTATATGGTCAGCTACCGCACCAATGGCCAGTTCAGCAATGCGGGCAAGGCGGCTTAAATTTTATCGCATTTGCGGAGGGAAAAGCGGCGTAGCGCTTTTCTCGAAATGCTTTTAAAATAAGCATGCAACCAAATTCAAAGTGGTGAGTTATGCTCCCGACGGGCGGCGAATGTGTTCGCTGCCCTTTTCATTATGTGGGGGCACATCATGCAAACAGCACTTCAACATCGCAAGCGTGGCACAAGCGCAACTGTGGACAAGAGTTCGCATTAACCCGGTGTTCAGCAAGCTGCTTTATTGATAAACGCCACATCCAACACACATCCGGAACCTAACAATCATAGCGCAGCGGCTTGGACCGTTTCGTTAATCGTCTGAAAGGCAAGTATAAAATGGGCAGGTCTATCGCACTCTTTTTTGCGTGTGCGGCTTTGGTTGTTCTGGCAGGTTCGTTCATGGCACCGGGCACGGTCGCGGCTGGCAAGACCGGCTGCTCGCCCGCATACGGCGTCGATCCATGCGCTACGAGTTCCATCTCGGCAAACTGATCACATCGAGCCATGCGCTTGATGCAGTATCTCTTAAAAAGCGCCATCGGTCGATCGACGGCGCTTTTTTCATGGGCGAAGGGGCTCGCTCAGCAATAAAACGGCTTAACAACCTGTCAAATTTTAAGCCTGTCTTAAAAAAGCTGAACTTATAGTTTCTGCACAGCCGCAGCTTTCTGCCTTCTGGCGATCATCATACATCCTTCTCCTAATTCAAAATTCGAGTGCCGATGCCAACTCTGTTTCATTCTCCCATGTCGACGGCTTCCCGATTCGTCCGGCTGATTCTGGCCGAATACGGCTTTCAGGCGGATCTGGTCGAAGAGCAGCCCTGGGAGAAACGACGTGAATTTCTGGCACTCAATCCCGCTGGCACGCTGCCGGTTTATCTCGACGACAATATGCGTTCGCTCTGTGGTCCCTATGTTCTGGCCGAATTTCTGGACGAGACCCATGGTGTGCTGAAACGCGACAGGCGTCTTCTGGCCGAAGACCCGTTCCAGCGCGCGGAGATCCGCCGCCTGACGGAATGGTTCCTGCAAAAGATGGAAACCGACGTGACCCGTCCGCTGGTGCGCGAACGCGCCTATAAGCTGCAAATGTCCACCGCGCAGGGTGGCGGCCCGCCAGACAGCAAGCTGCTGCGCACCGCGCGCTCCAATGTTCACCAGCACATGAAATACCTGGAATGGCTGGCCGGTTCGCGCACATGGCTTGCGGGCGACCGCCTCAGCTATGCCGACCTTGCCGCGGCTGCTTCCGTTTCAATTCTGGACTATCTCGGCGAAATTAAATGGCTGGAAGCGCCGATTGCCAAGGAATGGTATCAGCGCGTCAAATCCCGCCCCTCCTTCCGCCCGCTTCTGGCTGAGCGCGTGCCGCGCCTTGCGCCCTCTTCCCACTACGCGGATCTGGATTTTTAAGCCTGAGACACTGGCTTTATATATAGTGATGCTAATGGCAGGCTTTCTGCCGTTCGCATCAGGAGACACGCCATCGATACGGCATTGCAGAAGCAACAGGCTCGCGCCGCCAAGCTGACGGATTTCGTTCGCGCGGAAGCGGCTTCGCTTGGCTTCGATCTCTGTCGTATCACCTCCCCCGATAGTATTCCGCTGGCGCCCGAAAGGCTGCGGGATTTTCTGAGCCACGGCTATCATGGCACCATGGGATGGATGGAGGAGACACAAGAGCGTCGGGCCAGCCCGAAGACGCTGTGGGGCGACGTGCGCTCCGTGGTGATGTTCGGCCTGAACTACGGGCCGGATGAAGATCCGCGCGGCATTCTTTCCAAGCCCGACAAGGCCGCAATCTCCGTCTATGCACGCAATCGCGATTATCATGACGTCATTAAAGGACGACTGAAGGAGATCGCCACCCGCTTTGCGGCGCGCGCGGGTGAAGACGTGAAGGTCTTTGTCGATACCGCGCCGGTGATGGAAAAACCGCTGGCGGAGGCTGCCGGTCTTGGCTGGCAGGGCAAGCACACCAATCTGGTCAGCCGCAGCCATGGCTCCTGGCTGTTCCTTGGCAGCATGTTCACCACCGCCGAGCTCTGTCTGGATGAGGCGGAGCGCGACCATTGCGGTTCCTGCCGCGCCTGTCTGGACGCCTGCCCGACAGCCGCCTTCCCTGCGCCCTACAAGCTGGATGCACGCCGCTGCATTTCCTATCTGACCATCGAGCATAAGGGGCCAATCCCGTCCGAATTCCGCCCGATGATCGGCAACCGCATCTACGGCTGTGACGATTGCCTTGCCGTCTGCCCGTGGAACAAGTTTGCGGCCAGTGCGTCGGAGATGAAATTGCAGGCGCGCGAGGAACTGAAAGAGCCGGAAATCGCCTTTCTGCTGACCCTGGATGATGCGGGTTTTCGTGCCTTTTTCAGCGGATCGCCTGTCAAGCGGATCGGTCGAAACCGCTTCGTGCGCAATGTTCTGATTGCGGCGGGAAACTCCGGTGACGCGAAATTCATTCAGCAATGTCAGCTACTTGCGCAGGATGGATCGCCTGACGTGCGCGGCATGGCGGTGTGGGCGCTTTCAAGACTGATGGACAGGCAGAGCTTCCATGCCTACGCTGCCACCCGCAAGACCGAAGACGATTCGGACGTGCAGGACGAGTGGCGCATGGCAGGAGAGTAGATGTCGCATCTGATGATTTTCGGTGCCGGATATTCCGGCAAGGCCATCGCCAGAGCGCTTCAGGGCAAGATGGACCGAATTTCCGGAACCACGCGCGGTGAAGACAATATCTCCACGCTGCAATGTCTGGCGATTGCACCCTTCATCTTTGATGGCGAGACATTGAATGAGGATTTGCGCAGCGAGCTGCGCGGCGTAACCCATCTCGTGCAGTCTATCGCGCCCGGTGCATCCGGCGATCCCCTGCTGCGGCTGTGTGATGGCGATCTCAAAAGTCTGATGCCGCAACTGCAATGGGCCGCCTATCTTTCCACTGTCGGCGTTTATGGCAACCATGATGGCGACTGGGTGGATGAAGACACGCCTTGCCGTCCGGTTTCCGTGCGCTCCAAAGAGCGCGTTGCAGCGGAAGAGGCCTGGGAGACGGCGGCGGCCCAGACAGGTGTGGCGCTCTGCGTGCTGCGCCTTTCCGGCATTTACGGGCCGGGGCGCAATGGCCTCCTCAATCTGGACAAGGGCACGGCGCGGCGGCTGGTCAAGAAGGATCAGGTGTTCAACCGCATCCGCGTCGAAGACATCGGGGCTGCGACAGCCTTTCTGATCGAGAAAAATACATCTGGCATTTTCAACGTCACCGATGACGAGCCCGCACCGCCACAGGATGTGGTGACATTTGCAGCAGACCTTATGGGTGTGGAGCCGCCGGAGGAGCAATCCTTCGAGACTGCTGAGCTGAGCAACATGGCGCGCTCTTTCTATGGTGAGAACAAACGCGTCTCCAACCGCAAGCTGACCGAGCTTGGTTTCCGCTTTGCCTATCCCGATTACCGCCAGTCGCTGCGCCAGCTGTGGCAGGACGAAGTCTGGCGAGATGAATGAATGTTCATCTTCGTTGCGATGAAAAATCCTTCCAAAGGCAGTTTTGAGGAAGGTTTTAATCGCATTTTGGCCTTTTAAGGTTTTGTTAATGCGCAAATTTGGCTAAAATTTTCATGCTTTGGAAAAATATTTCACCATGAATTCGTGATCTGATTCACGACGGCGTGAAGTTGCAATGAATTTCTTCCTTATTGTTGATTCTAAATAAATTTTTCCTGAAAGCATCGAAGGCTATCTAATTACCGCTTCACGACTCATCATCACGAATGTTACAGACTGTAATACTTCGTGATTAGCGCTCGGCCATTTTTTGCCATTTTTCCCTCGCCCTACACTCACCTCAGTTCAATTCGCCTAAGTTCATCGGCGCGGGGCCGAGTATCAGGGAAGCACAGTTTGACGAATATCCGACGCATGACTTTTGCGGCTGCAACTATAGCCGTCTGTTCCATCATCGCTCCACTTCAGGCGAATGCCGGCACCGGCTGCGGAGGCGCATCCTGGTATGCACTGAACTCCAAGACTGCTTCGGGCGAGCGCATGAATCCTTCCAACCTCACCGCCGCCCATCGCTCCTTGCGCTTTGGCACCAAGGTGAAGGTCACCAATGCACGCAACGGCAAGGCCGTCGTGGTTCGCATCAACGACCGTGGCCCGTTCATCAAGGGACGCGTTCTCGATCTTTCCAAGGCAGCCGCCAAGAACATTGGCATGGTCAGCTCCGGCACGGCCAAGGTCTGCTACGAAGTGCTTGCATCCAACTAACAGGCTCCAAGCGTTTTTTAGGGAATTCTTGGTGAAGGCTTGCCCTCGCCACCATTCGCGTCTACCAACCCGGACACATTGTGAATGAGGTAGAAAATGCGTTTGGGCGGGCGTTTGGCCGGGGCTATCGAAGTGTTGGCGGATATCGAGGCGCGCAGACGTCCCGTCGCCGACGCACTGAAGGACTGGGGACTGGCGCATCGTTTCGCTGGTTCCGGCGACAGGGCCGCCATCGGCAACATCGTTTACGATGCCCTGCGCATGAAACTTTCCCACGCATGGCTGATGGACGACGAAAGCGCGACCGCGCTGGGTTATGCCGTGATGCTGCGCCAATGGGGCAAATCCGCCGAACAGCTGAGCGCCGAATTCGATGGCGACAAGTTCGCGCCGGAACCCTTGTCCGAGGCGGCTCTATCAGCCTTTGCCTCGCGTGCGCTTTCAGACGCACCTTCTCATATACAGGGCGACATTCCCGACTGGGTGCAGGCCTCCTTTGAGGCCACATTCGGCGACGACTGGCTGCTTCAGGCCAAGGCGCTGAATGAGCGCCCGACGCTGGACCTCCGTGCCAATACACTGAAAGCTTCCCGCACCAAGGTCATCAAGGCGTTGGAAGATGCCAAGGCCGAAACCACGCGCATTGCCCGCCAGGGCGTGCGGATCGCGGCTGGCGAAGGCCCGTCACGCCTGCCCAATGTCACTGCCGAACTGTCCTTCCAGAAGGGCTGGTTCGAGGTGCAGGACGAGGGATCGCAAATCGTTGCCGATCTGGCCGGGGCGCAGGAAGGCGAACAAATTCTCGATTATTGCGCAGGCGGCGGCGGCAAGACGCTGGCCATGGCTGCGACCATGAACAACAAAGGCCAGGTTCATGCCTTCGATGCCGACCGCAAGCGGCTGGCACCGATCATCGAGCGGCTGAAGCGCGCTGGCACACGCAATGTGCAGGTTCATGACCGCGCCGAAGGACTGGAGCGTTATGCCGGTAAATTCGACCGCGTGCTGGTCGATGCCCCCTGCACCGGCACCGGCACATGGCGCCGCCGTCCCGACACCAAATGGCGGCTGACGCAGCGCAATCTGGAAGAGCGCGTCGAGCAGCAGGGTCAGGCGCTGGATCAAGCCAAGACCTTCGTTCGCCCCGGCGGCGAGTTGCTCTATGTGACCTGTTCGGTTCTGCCGGAAGAAAACGAGCGTCAGGTGCGCCGTTTCTGCGCCGAGAACCCGGAATTTTCCATCCGTCCGGCGCTGGAGCGCTGGACAGGCATCTTCGGGGCAGAAACCGTCAAGCCGCATTCCGCCGATGGCGAGACCATAACGCTGACGCCCGCCACGACAGATACGGACGGTTTCTTCTTCTGCGCCATGAAGCGGAACGCTTAAACCGCTGCCAAATTCCAATATTCTAAAGAATGCTGCAACCACTGTGAAACGCCGGATTTGACAACGATCAAAATCCGGCAGCTCGCTTGGAAAGCTTCTAAACTAGAATATTTGACACAAGTTTGTGATTGGTTCAGAACTCGCCTTCACGGCCTCGTTACGAGAGAGCCCAAGGAGAGATCATGTTCCGCAAAACCGTTTTAGGCGCAAGTCTTGCGCTTCTGGCCACATCCGTGACCCTCACCGCACTTCCCGTCCGCGCCGCGACCGACCCGGCGGCCGTGGTCAAGCATTATGCGGAACTGGGCCATGCGAAATATCAGGATGCGCTGACGACAGCGGAAACACTGGATAAGGCCATCGACGCGCTGATCGCAACACCGAGCGACGCCACTCTGAAGGCAGCGCGCGAAGCCTGGATCAAGGCCCGCGTTCCCTACCAGCAGACGGAAGTCTACCGCTTCGGCAACCCCATCGTCGATGAGTGGGAAGGCAAGGTCAACGCATGGCCGCTGGATGAAGGCCTGATCGACTATGTCGATGGCTCCTATGGCACCGAAAGCGACGAGAACGAGCTTTATACGGCCAATATCATCGCCAACAAAAAGATTAAGGTTGGTGGCGAAGAGGTGGATGCCTCCAAGATCACGCCGGAGCTGATCCAGAGCCTTGCGGAAGCGGGCGAGGTGGAAGCCAACGTCACCACCGGTTACCATGCCATCGAGTTTCTGCTGTGGGGCCAGGACCTGAACGGCACCGGACCAGGTGCGGGCAATCGTCCTTACACCGACTACGACACCAAGAATTGCAGCGGCGGCAATTGCGACCGCCGCGCCGATTACCTCAAGGCCGCCTCCACGCTGCTGGTTTCGGACCTGAAGGAAATGGTGGCCAACTGGGCACCGGATGGCGAAGCGGCAAAGACGGTGGAAGCCGACCCGAAGAAGGGCCTGACCGCCATTCTGACCGGCATGGGCTCTCTGTCCTACGGCGAATTGGCAGGCGAGCGCATGAAGCTCGGCCTTCTGCTGCATGATCCAGAAGAAGAGCATGATTGCTTCTCCGACAACACCTACAACTCGCACCTCAACGACGCCATCGGCATCGCCGCTGCCTATAGCGGTGAATACACAACGGTAGACGGCAAGAAGCTGACCGGTCCTTCGCTTTCCTCACTCGTTGCCGCCAGTGACAAGACGCTGGACGCGGAAATGAAGGCCAAGCTGAACAAGACGCTGGGCGCCATGCATGCCATGGAAAAACGCGGCCAGACCGTCGAGGCTTACGACCAGATGATTGCCGAAGGCAACAAGGACGGCAATGCCGTGGTGCAGACGGCGATCGACGGGCTGCTGGACCAGACCAAGACGATTGAACGCGTGATTGCGGCGCTTGATCTGGGTAAGATTCAGCTGGAAGGTTCCGACAGCCTAGACAGCCCGAACGCTGTGTTCAAGTAAGACGATTTTGCAGGCCGCGTGGGTGACATGCGGCCTGTCTATTGCTGCAAGACATTTTGCGGAAAACAAGGTTCACTCTCCATCACGCCGCGAACTTGCATGGCAATGGCGCGAGCGCTCCCTTAAACCCGATGTGTAAGGTTTCATGAGACATTTGCGGCAGCTACGCCTTTTCTGTCTTCTGTTTATCTTGGCAGCTAGCAGTATTGCCATAACCCACGACAGTGCGCTTGGCTTACCCCCCTCTGTCCTGCCGGACATCTCCCCCACAAGGAGGGAGATCGGCCAGTCTCACGCTCTCCGCTTCATCCGCGACGTTGAAGATGTGCGAGAGGTTGCCACTTGCCAATCTCCCCACCTGTGGGGGAGATGTCCGGCAGGACAGAGGGGGGTAAGCCAAGCGAACCATGGTGTATTGGGCGGCACCGAAGCCGAAACCACCACCCGCAACGATCTTTCCACCGCAGACCTTGCGCGCGTAACCCGGATCACGCGCCCCACAGTGGATTTCTCGAAACCGGAGCCCTTCGAGGCCATGTCCGCTGGGGCGGCAACCACGACGGCCAGACGCGATCCGTTCTCGCAACCATCCGCCAATATGAGCTTCGAGCGCGGCCAGGATTTCAAGCTGGGCAATGCGCTGTTTCAGAAATTGTGGGTGTCCTCGCCGTCATCGACGCAGGCGTCCGACGGGCTGGGGCCGCTTTACAATGCGCGGTCGTGCCAGACCTGCCACATCAAGGATGGGCGCGGGCGACCGCCAGTGGGGAATGAGGATGCGGTGTCGATGTTCCTGCGTCTTGCCCGGCCTGCCCGCACGCCGGAAGAGCTCAAGGCTATCGCTGACCATGATGTCTTGAACTTCCCCGATGCGACCTATGGCAGGCAGCTTCAGAACCTTGCTGTTCCCGGTCTCAAAGCCGAAGGCAGGCTTGCCGTTTCCTATGAGGAGCAGACGGTGACGCTTGGTGATGGCGAGACCGTATCGCTCCGCAAGCCAAGCTATCGCATCGACGATCTGAATTATGGGCCGCTTGAACGTGACACGACCCTTTCTGCCCGCATTGCTCAGCCGACGCTGGGTCTGGGCCTGATCGAGGCCATTGCGGATGAGGATATTCTGGCCAATGCCAGACCTGATGGCGGCAGACCGGCATGGGTGCGCGACCACCGCAGCGGAGCGTTGAAGCTCGGCCGGTTCGGCTGGAAAGCGCAGAATGCCAGCGTGCGGGATCAGGCGGCGAGCGCCCTGTCCCACGATATCGGCATTTCTTCACCAGATGCGCCCAATGCCTATGGCGACTGCACGGACAAGGAAGCAGACTGTCTTTCCATGCCCACCGGTGTGCAGACGCGATTGGGTGATGTGGAAGCCCCGTCTCCCGTGCTGGATCTCATGACCTTCTACACCGAAAATCTGGCCGTGCCGGCGCGTCGTAATGTCGATGATCTCCAAGTTCTGCGCGGCAAGCAGCAGTTCTACGAGGCGGGATGCGCATCCTGTCACATGCCGAAATTCGTGACGAAGCGCGATGCCAGCGACCCGCTGCATTCCTTTCAGCTGATCTGGCCCTATTCCGATTTTCTGCTGCATGACATGGGCGAAGGTCTGGCGGATGGCCAGCAGGTGGGCGAGGCTGGTGGGCGTGACTGGCGCACCCAGCCGCTCTGGGGTATCGGGCTGACGCAGGCCGTCAACGGCAATGATTTTTATCTGCATGACGGGCGGGCGCGCAGCCTGACAGAAGCAATCCTATGGCATGGCGGCGAGGCGCAAAAGGCGCGCGATGCTTTTGCCGCCTTGCAAAAGTCCGACCGGCAGGCTTTGCTGACATTTCTGGAGTCTCTTTGATGGAAAACGCGATGCGAAAATTTCATGCCCTTCTGCCGCTCGCCTTTCTGATGAGCTTCGGCACGGCACTGGCGCAGGATGTGGAGCTGATGCCGCCGCCGCCACTCGACCCGGTGAAGGTGCGCAGCGTGATGGCAAAGGCCGTGGATGGCTTCATCCGCCCCGGTTATGACGGTTTTCGCGATAGCGCCAAGGCGCTTGAGCGCAAGATGCAGGCGCTGTGCACCTCCCCTTCCGCTGACACGATGGCGGCGGCGAAAGCGGGCTTTGCGGATGCGACCCACGCATGGTCAGGTATCGAGATCGTCCGCGTCGGTCCCGTCATCGAGCAGAACCGATTCGAGCGGGTGCTGTATTATCCCGACAAAAAGGGTCTCGGTCTCAAGCAGGTGCAGCGTTACCTCTCGGAAAAAGACGAGAGCGTGACGACACCGAAGGGACTGCGGGCAAAAAGCGTCGCCGCGCAGGGCTTCGGCGCGTTGGAATATGTGCTGTACGGCACCGGTGCGGATGAGATTCTGACCGACAAGAACGGCTTCCGCTGCCGCTATGGCGCGGCCATTGCGGGCAATGTCGCCAATATCGGCCAAGAACTGTCCGACCTTTGGGACGCGCCTGATGGGACGGCAAAGAACTGGAAGGAACCGGGGCCTGATAATCCGGTGTTTCGTGATGAGCGCGAGGCGCTGGTGGCACTGCTGGGCATCTTGGTGCACGGCTCCGAAGCCATTCGCGATCAGCGCATCGAGACCTTCTACAAGGGGCCGGACAATGCCAAATTTCCGCGCATCGCGATCTACTGGCGCTCCGGCCTGACATGGAAAAGCATTGGCGACAATGTGGCTGCCGTGCAGGGCTTGCTGCACAAGGCTGGCATGAGCGATCTTCTGCCCCCCGACCAGCGCTCCATCATCGGCTCCATCGATTTCATCACCAAATCCATGGTCCGCGTATCAGGTACCATCGAGCCCGATGTCGAAAAGGCGCTTGATGACGACAAGGAGCGGGCCAAGGTGGATTACCTGCTGCTGAACGGCAAGGACCTGATCTACCGCATCAACGACCAATATGGCGGGGCCATTGGCCTCAGCTCCGGCTTTTCCTTTTCTGATGGGGATTGAGTGGTGACGCGCGACAAACGGCTGCTGATCGACCGGCGCGCCTTTATCAAGGCGGCGGGCCTGCCGTTTCTGGCATCGCTTACGCCGCGTTCGCTCTATGCACTGGAGCGCACCGATGCCGTTTTCGCCTCGGCCTTCCGCGACCGTGATGGCGCATATGGCGTGGCGACGGTGAGCGAGGCCGGAGAGATTATCGACCGGCTGGTTCTGCCTGCCCGCGCCCATGGCATGGCGACCAGCCGCGCCACCGGGGTAACTGTCGCTTTTGCGCGCAGACCCGGCACCTTCTTCATGGCGTTCGACCCGGCGAAACGTAGTGAACCCATCGTCATGCACACGCCGGAGAACCGCCATTTTTACGGCCACGGACAGTTTTCGCCCGATGGATCAATCCTCTACGCCAGCGAAAATGACTTCGACCGCAATCGCGGTGTGATCGGCCTCTACGATGCCCGCGATGGCTTCAGGCGCATCGGCGAATATGATGCGCGGGGCATCGGCACCCACGACATGACGGTGAGCGATGACGGGCGGATGATCATCATCGCCAATGGCGGCATCGAGACCCACCCAGATTTCGGGCGCACGAAGCTGAATATCGACACGATGGAGCCATCGCTGGTACTGCTGGATGCGGCGACGGGACGGCTGATCCAGCGGCACGGGCTTGCAAAAGACCTGCGCCAGCTTTCCACCCGCCACGTCGATCTGGGCCGCGACGGGCGCATCTGGTTTGCCTGCCAGTATGAGGGACCGCGCAACGATCTGCCGCCGCTGGTGGGGCATTTTTCCAAGGGCGACGATCTGCGTTTCATCGATCTACCGGAGGAGACCACCACGCGGCTGGCCAATTATGTCGGGGCGATTGTCGTCAACCGCCGGGATGGCGTGGTGGGCCTGACATCGCCCAATGGCAATGCGTCCGTTATGCTGGACGAGAAAACTGGCCGAGTTGTTGGTGAAACCGTTCTTCGCGAAGCGGCAGGTGTTGCCGCCGCTGCAAATGGCATCGTCACCTCCTCCTATGACGGCCAGTTTGGCGCGAAAACCAGTGCTGTGGCATGGGACCAGCACATTGTCAGACTTGCTGGCTAAATTATTGAAATAGCGCTGGAACCAAAGCATAGTCTGCGCCTTTCATGTGACATGAAAAAAGCGCTGGTCTATCTCATTTTCGTCTTCGCCGTCGTCACCATCGGGGCGCTGATCGGCATGAACAATGTGCCGGGCGAATGGTACCAATCTCTCAATAAGCCGTTCTTCAACCCGCCCAACTGGATTTTCGGCCCGGTCTGGACCGCGCTTTACATCATGATCGCGATTGCCGGTGCGCGCACATGGCTGCAAAGCCGCATGGGCGGGCGCATGCAGCTGTGGGGCAGCCAGATGCTGCTGAACTTCATGTGGTCGCCAATATTTTTCACCATGGAAAGCCCTGTCGGCGCGCTCATTCTCATCGTGCCGATGCTGATCTGCGTCATCGCCTTCATCATCATGACATCGACGCGCGACCGGATTTCCATGTGGCTTTTCGTGCCCTATGCGGCGTGGGTGGCCTTCGCCACACTGCTGAATGCCAGCATTGTTTATCTGAATTAGCACACGCCCTCCCCTTGCCATGTCGTGATCAACGCGCCATGTCTTGTCAAAGAACAGGAAAGGCAGGGGAATGGATTTCACCGATCCCGGCGATTTTCGCCAGCGGATAGAAAAGAGCTTCGCACGCCAAGGCGTCGTCCAGGCCATTAAGGCCGAGATTTCGCGCATCGAACATCGGCTGGTGGAAATCGAGTTGCCGTTTCACCCAAAGCTGACACAGCAGCACGGCATCCTGCATGCGGGCGTGATTGCCGCAGCACTCGACACCGCCTGCACCTATGCCGCTTACACGATCATAGAGCCGGAAGCCTCACTGCTGACCATCGAGTTCAAGGTCAATCTGATGTCGCCGGGGCGCGGCGAACGGTTTCTGTTTCGCGGTGAAATCACCAAGCCGGGCAGCAATATCATCGTCGCCGATGGCCGTGCCTATGCGCTGTCCGATGGACCAGCCAAGCTGATTGCCTCGATGACGGGAACGATGATGGTGATGAAGGGCCGCGAAGGTTTCGACGAATGAGCTATGAGATCGTGGATGTAGCGGGTAAGCGCCTGCTGTTCGTTATGGCAGCGGATGCAGAATATGGCCCGCACCTGAAGGCTCGTTTCAAGCCGCTGATGACAGGTGTCGGCCCGGTAGAAGCGGCGATTTCGCTGACGGCCGTTCTGAGCGAGCTTCATGCCGCCAGTCACTTGCCCCATCTCGTCGTCTCGCTTGGTTCTGCCGGGTCTCGTGTGCTGGAGCAGGCGGAGGTCTATCAGGCCACGTCCGTCTCCTACCGCGATATGGATGCGTCCGCCTTCGGTTTTCAAAAGGGCTGCACGCCGTTTCTCGATCTGCCCGCACACATTCCAATGCCGTTGCGCATTCCCGGCGTAGCGCAAGCGCGCCTTTCTACCGGTGCCAATGTTGTTTCCGGCGCTGCCTATGACGGGGTGGATGCTGACATGGTGGAGATGGAAACATTCGCAATCCTACGCGTCTGCCAGCGGTTCGACGTTGCGTTGATCGGTCTGCGTGGAATCTCCGATGGCAAGGCGGATGTTCATCATATCGATGACTGGACAGAGTATCTGCATGTGATCGATGAGAAGCTGGCCGACGCTGTGGACAGGCTGTGCAGCGCAATAGAAGATGGCAGCATTTCGCTCTAAAACTCTTGCGCAGCCGCTTATTTTCTGGCTTTTCAGGCCATGTCACGGGTTGCCTAAAGCCCCGGATTTCTTTAAAGGCTCGCCATGACCCAGATAGCCCATCCCGACAGCATCCTCATCATCGATTTCGGCAGCCAGGTGACGCAGCTTATTGCGCGCCGTGTTCGCGAAGCCGGAGTCTATTGCGAAATCCATCCTTTCCAGAACGCCGCAGAGGCATTCGAGAAGCTGGCGCCCAAGGGTGTGATCTTCTCCGGCGGCCCGGCATCTGTCACGGCAGAGGGAAGCCCGCGCGCACCGCAGGCGGTGTTCGATGCAGGCATTCCGATCCTCGGCATTTGCTATGGCCAGCAGACGCTGTGCACGCAGCTGGGTGGTGTCGTTGAAGGTGGTCACGCGGCGGAATTCGGTCGCGCCGATATCGAGATCAAAAAGGCAAGCCCGCTATTTGACGGTTTCTGGGAACTGGGCGGACGTTACCCGGTTTGGATGAGCCATGGCGACCGCGTCACGCAGTTGCCCGCAGGCTTCGAAGTGGCCGCGACGTCTGAGAACGCGCCCTTTGCCATCGCCGTCAATGAAGAGCGCCGCTATTATACCACGATGTTCCACCCCGAAGTGATGCACACGCCTGACGGTGCAAAACTTCTGTCCAACTTCGTGCACAAGATCGTCGGCCTGAAATCCGACTGGACCATGGCTGCCTACCGCGCCGAAATGATCCGCAAGATCCGCGAGCAGGTTGGCGATGGCCGCGTGCTCTGCGCGCTCTCCGGCGGCGTCGATTCCTCCGTTGCGGCTATTCTGATCCACGAAGCAATCGGCGATCAGCTGACCTGCGTTTATGTCGACCACGGCATGATGCGTCTGGCCGAGAGCCAGCAGGTCGTGACCATGTTCCGCGACCACTACAACATTCCGCTGGTGCATGTGGATGCGTCCGATCTGTTCCTGACAGAACTAGCTGGCGTTTCCGACCCCGAAACCAAGCGCAAGACCATTGGTCGCCTGTTTATCGAGACCTTCGAAGCTGAAGCTGCCAAGATCGCCTCCGACGGCAAGGGTGCACCCGCATTCCTCGCACAGGGTACGCTCTACCCTGACGTCATCGAAAGCGTGTCCTTCTCCGGCGGTCCTTCGGTTACCATCAAAAGCCACCACAATGTCGGCGGTCTTCCAGAGCGCATGAACATGAAGCTGGTGGAGCCGCTGCGTGAGTTGTTCAAGGACGAAGTCCGGGCGCTGGGCCGCGAACTCGGCCTACCCGAGAGCTTCATCGGCCGCCACCCCTTCCCGGGCCCGGGTCTCGCGATCCGATGCCCCGGCGTCGTCACGCGCGAAAAGCTCGACATTCTGCGCAAGGCCGATGCCGTCTATCTGGACGAAATCCGCAAGGCCGGTCTCTACGACACCATCTGGCAGGCCTTCGCCGTGCTGCTGCCAGTGCAGACAGTCGGCGTCATGGGCGACTACCGCACCTACGACTTCGTCTGCGCGCTGCGCGCCGTGACCTCCGTGGACGGCATGACAGCAGATTTCTACCCCTACGACATGAACTTCCTGGGCCGTGCGGCAACCCGCATCATCAACGAAGTCAAGGGCATCAACCGCGTGGTCTATGACGTGACGAGCAAGCCACCGGGCACGATCGAGTGGGAATAAGGCCAGTTTGACGGCGTGATTTGGCCGGGTTCTGTCTAAAGACGGAGCCCGGCTTTTGTTTGGGCGTTGATAAAACTTTAGAATAGGCTATCTTACTTCTGTCTTACTTTGAGGTAGATACCATGCCGCAGCCGGAAAAACTCACCACAACTGTTTCCACAAAAGGGCAGGTCATTCTTCCCAAAACCATACGCCAGCATCGCGACTGGGGAGCTGGAACACGTTTGACTGTTGAGGAAACTCCGGAAGGCGTTCTGCTAAAACGAGCTCCCGCCTTTGCACCCACAAGACCCGAAGACGTGTTTGGAATGCTGCCATTCAGTGGCAAACCAAAGACGTTGGAAGAGATGGATGAGGCTGTATTAGCCGAAGCGCGCAGAATCCATGATCGCGATTGATACAAATATCGTCGTTCGTTACCTTGCAGGCGACCACCCTGAGCAGTCTGCTCGCGCCCGTTCCATAATTGATGGGCAACCCGTGTTTATCGCCGTTACGGTGGCACTGGAAAGCGAATGGGTCTTGCGCAGCGCCTATGGGTATAGCCGCATACAATCCGTCCACGCACTTCGCGCGTTTTTCGGATTACCAACGGTCAACGTCGAGGACGCTGACTGCGTTTCAGATGCACTGAATCTGATGGAAAAATCTATGGATTTTGGTGATGCTTTGCATCTGGCAAGAACCGCGCAATGCAGCGGGTTCATTACCTTTGATCGCAAGTTCGTCAAGGCTGCTCAAGCTGCTGGTTTTAACCAAGTCAGCGAGGCTTAACGCGTCGCTTGCACAGCACAGGCGCACACCGCCTCATGCCAAGGCGAGGCCATCATGCCTCGCCAGCGTCAAGTCAAGCTTAGAGCTGAACCTTGTCGAAAGCCTTGCGGTCGATGCCGAGTGCGTCGAGATCAGAACCAGCTGGCTTGCGGTGGGAACGGACGGCGGCGGAAACTGCGAGAGCTGCGCCGAAAACGGCAAAGGTTTCGCCAAAGAATTTACGGGATGTCTTAGCAACGTTACGCATGTGGGTTTCTCCTTCGTGTTGCCCAGAATATGAGCATTCGAAGGCTTTTGCACAACTCATGATATAGCAGGCAAGCCATGCAGCTTAGCTGGAACTCTTTTGGATGCCAGCCCATGCAAATTTGCATGGCTTAATGGCGATTGAATGCGGCTGGTATTTTGCTATTCATTGGGAAGAGCATGAAAAGGCTGACGATATGACGGTTACGATTTACGGCATCAAGAACTGCGACACGATGAAGAAGGCCCGCAACTGGCTGGACGCTGAGGGCATCGATTACGCGTTTCATGATTATAAAAGCGCCGGGATTGATGCGACCCATCTCAACACATGGTGCGATGCCGCCGGTTGGGAAACGGTGCTGAACCGCGCAGGCACCACCTTCAAGAAGCTGGATGACGCCGAAAAGACAGACCTCAACTTCGAAAAGGCGATTGCGCTGATGCAGGCGCAGCCTTCCATGATCAAGCGGCCAGTTCTGGAGGTCAAGGGTAAGATCACGGTGGGGTTCAAGCCTGAAATTTATGCGGCGCTTTTCGGTTAGGCGAGCCCCATGTCGAAAACGACGCGTGCCACGCAGGTGCTGACCAAGGCCGGTATTTCCTTCACCACGGTGACTTACGATTATGACCCGAATGCCGAGCGCATCGGTCTTCAGGCGGCGGAGGCCATCGGGGCTGAGTCGCATCTGGTGCTGAAGACCTTGATGGCCGAGGTGGATGGCAAGGCGGTCTGCGTTGTCGTGCCATCAGACCATGAGGTCAGCATGAAGAAGCTGGCGGCGGCCTTTGGCGGCAAATCCGCGCAGATGATGAAGCCTGACAATGCGGAGCGGGCAACCGGCTACCATGTCGGCGGCATCAGCCCCTTTGGCCAAAAAAAGCAGGTGCCGACGGCCATCGAGGTCCAGTCCATGGGTCATGATCTCGTCTATATGAACGGCGGGCAGCGTGGGTTGCAGGTGCGTCTTTCGCCTAGGGATGCACAGTCGGTTTTGAAAGCCATCGCGGCACCGCTGGTGAGCGAATAGCAGAAAGCCGGTTGGCTTTCGCAGCGAATGGGCTATGTTTTGCGCCTCCTATTGAAGCATATGAAGGCGCATCATGACAGTTTCTCCCATCGATCCCGTCAAACTCGAAAAACTGGCCGAAGTTGCCGTCAAGGTCGGGCTGCAATTGCAGAAGGATCAGGATCTGGTCATCACCGCGCCGCTGGCAGCCCTGCCGCTGGTGCGGTTTCTGACCAAGCATGCCTATATGGCGGGCAGCGGTTTGGTGACGACCTTCTATTCCGACGAAGAGACGACGCTTGCGCGATACGCCCACGCCAGCGATGGCAATTTCGATAAGGCCTCCGGCTGGCTTTATGAGGGCATGGCGAAGGCCTACGCCAATGGCGCGGCACGTCTGGCCATTTCCGGCGACAACCCCATGCTGCTGGCGGACGCCGATCCCGCCAAGGTGGCGCGCGCCAACAAGGCCAATTCCATGGCCTATAAGCCGGCGCTGGAGAAGATTTCCAACTTCGACATCAACTGGAACATCATCTCCTACCCCAACCCCTCCTGGGCCAAACAGGTGTTCCCCGGCATTCCCGAAGACGAGGCCGTGAAGAAACTGGCGGATGCGATTTTTGCCGCATCCCGCGTCGATCTGGCCGATCCGGTGGCGGCATGGGCCGAGCACAATGCCAACCTTGCCAAGCGTTCCAAATGGCTGAATGGCGAGCGTTTCGCCGCGCTGCATTTCACCGGCCCCGGCACGGATGTGACCATCGGCTTAGCAGACAGCCATGAATGGCATGGCGGTGCATCGATGGCCAAGAACGGCGTGACCTGCAACCCGAACATTCCAACCGAAGAGGTCTTTACCACGCCGCATGCGCTGCGGGTGGATGGCTACGTCTCCAGCACCAAGCCGCTGTCGCATCAGGGCACGCTGATCGACAACATCCAGGTCAAGTTCGAGGCGGGTCGCATTGTGGACGCCAAGGCTTCCAAGGGCGAGGCTGTGCTGAACAAGGTGCTGGATACGGATGAGGGCGCGCGGCGTCTGGGGGAAGTGGCACTGGTGCCGCACTCCTCGCCCATCTCGGCCAGCGGCATTCTGTTTTACAACACGCTGTTCGATGAAAACGCGTCCTGCCACATCGCGCTTGGTCAGTGCTATTCCAAGTGCTTCCTCGATGGTGCTTCGCTGAGCCAAGATCAGATCAAGGCGCAGGGCGGAAATTCCAGCCTTATCCACATCGACTGGATGATTGGCTCCGACAAGGTGGATATCGACGGTGTCAGAGCCGATGGCTCGAAGGTGCCTGTGATGCGCAAGGGTGAGTGGGCTTGATAGGCGCTATCGGGGTGCCTGACTTTTCTGGCTGAGCCAGACACTGAACAGCACCATGATGAAACCGGCAATCTGCGCTGGCGCAAGGTTTTGACCGAGCGCCAGCCAGCCCAGAAGCGTGGCGGTAACGGGGCTGAGAAACCCGAGCGAAGCCGCCACGGAGGGTTCGATGCGGGCCAGTCCGCGGAACCACAGGACATAGGTGAAGGCCGCACCGATCAGCCCGAGATAGGCCATGCCCAGCACATTCTGGCTCGTGAGAGCGGGCAAGGCAGGCTCGAGAAACAGCGCCACCGGCACCAGCAGAAGCCCACCCGCCGTCAGTTGCCACGCCGTGAAGGTGAGGTTGGAAACCGGCGGCTGCCAGCGGCGTGTCAGCACCGTTCCGAACGCCATGGACACCGCGCCCGCGAAGGCGGCGGCAATGCCGATGGGATCAAGCGCGGCATGCGGTGTCAGCACCAGAAACGCCACGCCCGCCATGCCGATCAAGCCCGCGACGATGGTGAGTGCGCGGATATCTCTTCCCAGAAATAGCCGCGATAGGGCAATGACGATCAGCGGTTGCACCGCGCCCACTGTGGCGGCCACACCGCCGGGCAAGCGATAGGCCGAAACAAAAAGCATGGCCCAGAAGAAGGCGAAGTTCAGCGCGCCCAAGATGAAGGCACGGCCCCACCATATGCCGAAGGGCAGTTTGCGCACCAGAAGCAGCAGCAATAGACCTGCAGGCAGTGCCCGCAGCATGGCGACATGCATGGGGTAACCCTGCGGCAGAAACGATGTGGTGACGATGTAAGTGCTGCCCCAGATGGCGGGAGCAATGCCCGTCATGACGACATCGGCGATGTAACTCGAATTTTTCTTCATTTCAAGAATCTCTATATCAAGATAAATACAGGATACGCGCTTTTATCTTGACGTCAAGATACTCGATGATATCATCTTTCCGATGAGTGAAAAAACCGCAGATGATCACGTCGATAGAATTCTGGCGCAATGGGCAAAAGAGCGCCCGGACCTCGATGTCGAGCCGATGGGCATCATGGGCCGCCTGCACCGGCTGTCCACCCATCTCGGGCGCGAGGTGGAGGCGGTTCTTATGCAACACGGCCTGTCATCCTCCGCCTTCGATGTGCTGGCAACCCTGCGCCGGGCGGGCAAGCCCTACCGACTTTCTCCCGGCGAACTGCTGGCCATGACCATGGTCAGCTCCGGCACCATGACCAACCGCATCGACCAGCTGGAGAAGGCGGGTCTTGTTGAGCGCATCAATAACCCGGAGGACCGGCGCAGCGTGTTGATTGCGCTGACGGACAAGGGTTTTGCTGTCGTGGATGAGGCGGTAACGGCGCATGTGGCGAACCAGCATCGGCTGATGGCAGCGGTGAGCGAGGATGACAGGCGGGAGTTCAACCGGTTGCTGAAGGTGTTTCTGGCGGGCCTGGAGTGATGGCTCCTTAGTCACCCAGCATTTGATACGAGGCAAAGACCTTCTTGCCACGCAGGCAACTGGATTCCGGCTCAAGGCCGGAATGACGGGCGAGAGATGTTTTTAAAACAAACTGCCCTGATCAACCGGGCCGGACGTGGTCGATTTCACCGGCTTCTTCTTGGGTGCCGAGGGCGTCGGCTCGATCGACTGAACATCCGCACCGCCAGCCACGGCAGAGACGCGGCCATCCGCAAACTCCATCGATACCACGGCTCCTGAGGCAACGGCGGCGGCGCGGGTCAACGGGCGGTTGTCTTCGTCGCGGATGACGGCGTAGCCGCGGTTCAGCACGTTCTTGTAGGAGAGCGATTGCAGGATGCGGTCATGCGAAGCGAGGCCGGAGCGGTTTTGCGACATGCGGTGCAGGACGGCCGTATCGGTGCGGCGCGTGGCGCTGGCCACCCTCTCCTTCTGACGCTCCAACTGTCCGAGGAGCCGTGCGGGGAGAGAGCGCAGCGACGAGTCCGACGATGAGACGCGCGATTGCGCTTGCAACAGGCGGCGCTCAACTAGGCTTTCGGCGCGCTGCATGCGCTCCTGAATGCGCTGGCGTTGCTGTTTGAGGCCATGGGCCAGCACATCTGGGCGAAGGCCAGAGGCGGTGCGCTCGAAGCTGCGGCGCTTGTTGAGCGTGTTCAATTCCAGCCCGCGACCGAGGCCGCTGGCTGCCTCATCGAAACGGCGGCGTGGCAGGGCCAGCAGCTGATCTAGCGACGGAAGGGCGCGCACGAGCGCGCGCACACCCTGACGACGATTGTCCATCTGGCGGGACATGGAGCCGGAGAGACGGGCGGAGAGGCCAGCAAGCTGCGCTTCCAGATCAGCCCTGACAGGCACGGCCATTTCGGCTGCACCCGTCGGTGTCGGCGCGCGCACATCGGCAGCGTGGTCGATCAGCGTCGTATCAGTTTCGTGGCCGACGGCTGAGATCAGCGGTATCTGGCTTTCGGCAGCGGCGCGCACGACGATTTCGTCGTTGAAGCTCCACAGGTCTTCCAGACTGCCGCCGCCGCGCGCGACGATCAGCACGTCGGGACGCGGAATGGCGCCGCCGACCTCAAGCGCATTGAATCCTCTGATAGCGTTGGCCACCTCTTCGCCGGAGCCTTCACCCTGCACTTTGACCGGCCAGACAAGCACATGCACTGGGAAACGATCTAAAATGCGGTGCAGAATATCGCGGATGACGGCACCGGTTGGCGAGGTGACGACGCCGATGACCCTTGGCATATAGGGCAGTCGGCGCTTGCGCGCCTGATCGAACAGACCTTCGGCGGCGAGCTTGCGGCGACGCTCTTCGAGCAACGCCATCAGCGCACCGGCACCGGCGGGCTCCAGGCTTTCGATGACGATCTGATATTTGGACGAGCCGGGGAAGGTGGTTATCTTGCCGGTGGCGATGACCTCCATGCCCTCTTCCGGGCGGAATTTCAGCTTCGAGAAGCTGCCTTTCCAGATGACGGCATCGATGCGGGCGCGGTCGTCCTTCAGCGAAAAATAAGCGTGGCCGGACGTGTGCTGACCACGATAACCCGATATCTCACCGCGCACCCGCACCTGGTCGAAAGCGGTTTCGACCGTGCGCTTGATGGAGCCGGAAAGCTCCGAAACCGAAAATTCGGCGAGGTTGGTGAGTGGCTGGCTGAAAATATCGCTCATGCCTGTTTCTAACCCATGGCCCGCGATTCGCAAATCCGCTTGATGACACGCCCTTGACAATCTTCGGACGAATAAATTTCACAAAATTGCAACAATCTGCTAAGGTCCGTCGTTGAAAGTGCATGCCTGGAGGAGAATAAGGGTTTTTGAGGATGACGATGCCTTTCCTCAGGCCCACTGGAGGAGGAGCGGCATCATGGTATTTATTCTCGGAATCTCACTTGGTTTTACCGCTCTCATGCTGCGATCCGCCATTGCGATGGCAGGCGTTGGCATTCTGATCGTAACCGCGTTTCTGGGCGCAGCTCTCTTTTCCGCTGATGGCATTCAGTTCTTGCCGCTGGTGATTGCTGTCGCTGGTTACAATGCTGGATTGACAGGCGGTTTTGTTGGGATGATGGCAATGCGCCGGTTAGGCACGGCCTGACCTCTGGGCGAACGTAGTGTTTGCGCTATAGTGCCGTTTCCCTGACGTGGAACGGGACTAACCAGTGACGCTTGTGTTCTTCATTCTTCTGCATTCCATCTGTGCGATGATCGATTTCGCTGTTACGTGGGCTTTGTTTACCACTGCACACATTGACCTCCTCATTGCCAGGTTAATTGGTGCAGCCGCGGCCTTTGTAGTGGCGATCTACGCCATTCGTCGATGGCTTAACTCCAGCCGCCTCAATAGCACCCTACCCATCATTATCAGCGCAACCATATCCATCGTCAGCTATGCACTTTTCGCGCTAATGATGATGCGAAATCCGCAACTGCAATGGCCAGTGGTTTTCGCGGCAACATCAATTGCCGCGCTGGCACTGGGTGTTTTCGGTTATGCGCGGGCGCTGAAGTCCCGGGATTAAACCGTTTCCCAGCCATCCTTTTCAGCAGCACGATAGATCGCATCGATAAAACGCTGGCTGTTCTTCGAGCTTTCCAGCGAAACGACGTCAGCCTCCTCACCGATCGCGGCCTTGGAGAAAGCTTCGATCTCGCGACGATACTGGCGGCTATCCTGAAAGCGGAAGATTTGCGACTGTCCGTGGTTCTGATTGGTCAGTTCCACTTCCTCGACACCCCAGCGGTCGGCATTGAAGGGTGACTTGACTTCGATGTAACCCTCTGTGCCGTGCAGGACCATCAATTGCCGGCCCGCAAGCTGGGTGGAGATATAGAAGCTCAGTTCGAAATCACCAAAATCCGCCTTCACGCTGGCATAGATATCTGTGCCGAATTCCGGGTCACGCTCGACCACAGCCTGAACGCGCTTCGGCTCCTTGCCGGTGGCAAAGCGGGTTGTGATGGTGGGGTAGACGCCGATATCCGGAAGCGCACCGCCACCGAGTTCGGGAATGTTGCGCATGTTGCCGGGATCGCGGTTGAAATAGGTGAAGGAGCCCTGGACGTGCTTGAGTGTGCCGATGGCACCCGAGGCGAGCAACTCGCGCACCTTCAGCCAGACCGGCGCATAGGTCACCATATAGGCTTCCGAGATCAGCACCTTGTTGCGATCCCGTGCGGCAATCAGGCTGTCGATCTCGTCGGCCTTGAGCGCAATCGGCTTTTCGCAGAGCACATGCTTGCCCGCATCGGCGGCCTTGATGGACCATTCCACATGCTGGGCTGTTGGCAGAGGAATATAGACGGCATCGATGAGGTCGGAGGCCAGCATCTCTTCGTAGGAGCCAAAGGCATGCGGTACGGAGAAACGGTCGGCCAGTTGCCGCGCCTTGCTCATATCGCGGCTGGCAATGGCGGTGACGACGGCATTTTCCGCATCCTGAATGGCGGGGATGACGAGTTCCCGGCCGATTTTCGCCGTCGATAGAATTCCAAAACGCAACATGCTTGCCTCCACTGTGGTGGGCCGCACCTTACCATGCTGCGATTGACAAGCAACCGTCCGAAAAGTCTAGTCGCCCCACCTAAATCTATGGCTGAAAATGTCCTCTCTTCGGCGCTCTGCGTACTTTTGTCTTTCCATCAAATGGGAGAAACTGTAATCATCAGAAATTGGAGATACAGAAAATGTCCCATTCAAACACAGCGCTTCTGGTAATTGATGTGCAGGAATCCTTCCGGCACGCGCCCTATTTCGATGAGAGCGGCCTGCCTGCCTATCTCGCCGCCCAGCAAAAGCTGATTGATGGCGCAGACGCAGTGGGAATTCCCGTCATCCAGATTTTCCATGCCGATGGCGACCGGGCCTTTGCCGAGGAGAGCGGTTTCATCCACGCATTGGAAGGCATTCGCATTGAGCCAGCAGTCACTTTTCGCAAGAACCGGCATTCGGCCTTTATCGGAACGGGTCTCGATGTGTGGCTGACCCAGCACGGCATCAACCGGCTGATCATCTCCGGCATTCGCACTGAGCAATGCTGTGAAACCACCACGCGGCAGGGCTCCGATCTAGGCTACGCGATTGATTTCGTGACCGAGGCGACGCTGACCTTTCCCATGACGCATGCATCAGGCCAAGTTTTTTCGGCAGAGGATATCGCGACACGCACGGAACTGGTGCTCTCCGGTCGCTTTGCGCGCATCGTGACGGTAGACGAAGCGTTGCAGGCACGCAAAGAGGCCGCATGATGACGACTGGCGGCGCACCAACCAAGATCATTCCGGTTTTCGTGGTGCTGCCGCCGCAAACGCTGTTGCTGGATGTCGCGGGGCCGCTGGAGGTTCTGCGCTACGCCAACCAGCAACAGGACAACATCCGCTTCGATTGCATATATATTGCAGCGAGCGACACACAGACGACGACCATCGGCCTTTCACTGGCCGGACTAGACGCCTTGCCAGATGCCCTGCCCGACAACGCCATGGTGGTGATTTCTGGCGGCTCTCTGGTGGAAACAAAGCAAAGCCTATCCGAACGGCGTACTCTTGCGGATTGGCTGCGCAAAACGGTGCGGGACGATAGCACAATCGTCTCCATCTGCTCCGGCGCGCTGATTGCCGCCGAGGCCGGTGTCTTCGATGGTCACCACTGCACCACCCATGCCGATTGCGTGGGTGAATTGCGGCGGCTTGCGCCCTTGGCCAAAGTCCTTGAGAACCGGTTGTTCGTGGAAGATGGCAGGTGCTTTTCCAGCGCTGGCATTTCCACCGGCATCGATCTTCTGCTGCATATCGTCTCCACACTCACCAGTCCGGTGATTGCGGCGCGTATTGCCCAGATCATGGTCATCTATATCAGGCGCACGGCGAACGACCCGCAGATTTCGCCCTGGCTTTCAGGCCGCAACCACATTCACCCTTCCGTCCACAAGGCACAGGACGCCATTGTCGCCGATCCTGCCGCCGAATGGTCGCTGGCAAGGCTGGCGGGCACGGCGGCTTTAAGCGAGCGGCACCTTTCCCGGCTGTTTCGGGAGCATACGGGCGTCAGCGTGGTGGATTACATCAACCTGATGCGCGTCAATCTCGCCCGCGATATTCTGGCGCATTCCCGACTGGATATGGAAGCGGTGGCCGAGCGCTCCGGCTTTGCCTCTGCCCGCCATCTTCGCCGCGTGTGGCAGCAACACCATAAAGAACCGCCAAGTTTTTACCGAACCCTTTCCTCCTGAACGTCGTTTGCATCACGCAAGCCGGGGGCCAGCCATCAAGGAAATTCAATGGTTATGGCTCCATCCGCTTGCTACTGTTGCGACACATCAGAAAAAACAAAGGGAGTATCATCCGTGGAGAAACGCGCGCTTGGCCGAACCGGCCTTTCAATCGCCCCGATCGTCTTTGGCGGAAACGTCTTCGGCTGGACTGCGGATGAGAACACCTCTTTCCAGCTGCTGGATGCCTTCTTCGACGCAGGCTTCAACACCATCGATACGGCAGATGTCTATTCCGCATGGGTGGATGGCCATCAGGGTGGCGAGTCCGAAACCATCATCGGCAAATGGCTGAAACGCGGCAGCGTGCCCCGTGAAAAGGCGATCATCGTTTCCAAGGTTGGCTATGACAAAGGCCTCAAGGCCGAGCGCATCGCGGAAGCAGTCGAGGCATCGCTGCGCCGTCTGCAGACCGACTATATCGACCTTTATCTCGCCCATAAGCCGGATGCCGGTACACCCATCGAGGAAACGCTGGGTGCCTTCACCAAGCTGAAGGAACAGGGCAAGGTGCGCGCCATCGGCTGCTCCAATTATGATGCTCCGGACCTGCAAGAAGCGCTGGATGTGTCCGCGAAAACGGGGCTAGCCCGCTTCGATGTCGTGCAGCCGGAATATAATCTCTACACACGCGAGCGGTTCGAAGGCCCGCTTGCCGAGTTGACGGCAAAAGAAGACATCGGCGTCATCAACTATTACAGCCTTGCCGCAGGCTTCCTGACCGGCAAATATCGCAGCAAGGCGGATACGGAAGGCGTTGCGCGCTCCTACCGCGTTGGTGATTACGTCAACACGCGCGGTCTGGCTATTCTGGGTGCCATGGACACGATTGCTGCCGAAACCGGCGCGAAACTCGCCGATATCGCGCTGGCCTGGCTTCTGCGCAAAAAGGCCGTGACTGCACCCATCGCCAGCGCAACCAGCCTTTCCCAGCTGGAAAGCTTCAAGCGCGCAACGGAGTTGAAGCTGACGGACGAGATGGTGGCTCTTTTGGACAAGGCTGGCGCATAAATGGATCTCAGCATTCGTGATACCAGCAGTCAGGATCAGGCGGAGTGGCTTGGTCTGTGGAATGACTATCTCGCATTTTATAAGGTCAATCTGCCCGACGACGTGACCGCCCATACATGGGAACGCATCATCGACCCCGCATCGCGCGTCTCTGCACGCCTTGCGGTTCTGGATGGACAGGTGGTTGGCTTTGCCATCCACCACTGCCATGACAGCACATGGGTCAAGACGCCGGATTGTTATCTGGAAGACCTGTTCATCGATGCCAACATTCGTGGCAAAGGCATAGGTCGGGCGCTGATCGATGACCTGATTTCCATCTGCAAGGACAAGGGCTGGTCACGCCTTTATTGGCACACTGATGAAGACAATGCTCAGGCCCGCAAGCTCTATGACAGCTATGTCCAAAGCGACGGCCATATCCGCTACCGGATCAAGTTCTGACGCGGAAGAAATCCACGAAAGCCCTCAGCGCCGGACGCATCTGCCGGCGCGAGGGATAATAGATGTAAAAGCCATCGAAGGGCGCGCACCAGTCTTCCAGCACCTTCACCAGCCGTCCCGCTCTCACATCGCTCTCTATGCGCTGCTCGAAAACAAAAGCCAGACCCGCGCCATCGATTGCCGCAGCACGAATGAGGCTTTGATCGGAAAGGATCAGCGGCCCCTGCACATCGACCACCAGCGGCTTTCCATCCTTCTCCAGTTCCCAGCGGTAGATCAGCCCGCTTGAAAACCGACGGCGAATGCAGCGATGCTGCATGAGATCGCGCGGATGCTGCGGTACCGGGTGCTTCTGGAAATATTCAGGTGAACCGACGATGGCACCGCGCCATGCGGCGCTGGCGCGGACTGCAATCATATCCGCTTCCAGATTTTCGCCCAGCCGCAAACCGGCATCGAACCCCTTGGCGACGATATCCTCGAAGCGGTCATCGGTGGAAATCTCGAGTGAAATATCCGGGTAACGCGCAAGAAACTCGCCCAGTCGTGGCACGACGATGTCTTCCGCGGCAAGGCGCGGCATGGTGATCCGCAGCGGCCCGGCGGGGCGACCGCCCTGTTCGGCCAGCGCACCGATCACGGCATCGATATCCGCCAGCGCCGGTGCCAGCGTTTCCAGCAGCCGCCTGCCCTCTTCCGTTGGCGAGACGCTGCGCGTGGTGCGGTGAAGCAGGCGCAGGCCGAGGCTGAGCTCCAGCGAAGACACGGCGTGGCTGACGGCAGACGGCGCAATACCCAGTTCAGCCGCAGCCTTGCGAAAGCTGCGCCCTTCGGCAACGGCAGCCAGAACGGCCAGTTGGGAGAGTTGAATACGGTTCATTGTTCCAAATGATAGAACAACCCGGCGCGAATAACAGCGATTATTTTTGCCCACTTGCTGCGCTATCTTGACCCCATGCCCGTAGTGACGGGCGGTTCCTTTATGGAAGGCAGACAGATGCAAAACAGAATTCTTGGAAACAATCTCTCCGTTTCAGCGCTCGGCCTCGGCTGCATGGGCATGAGCCACGCCTATAGCCCGTCCGCAGACGAAAGCGCATCCATTGCGACCCTGCACCGTGCAGTCGAGCTCGGCGTAACCTTCTTCGACACGGCAGAAGTCTACGGTCCCTTCACCAATGAAGTCCTCGTCGGCAAAGGTCTGAAGCCTCATCGCGACAAGGTCACCATCGCCACCAAATTCGGTTTCAAAATCGATGCCAGCAAGCCAGCCGGACAGATGATGGTGGGCACCGACAGCCGACCGGAAAATGTTCATGCCGTGGCCGATGCCTCCCTCAAACGGCTGGGCGTGGATGTCATCGATCTATTTTATCAGCACCGCGTCGATCCCAACGTGCCGATTGAAGAGACGGTTGGTGCCATGGCCGAACTGGTACAGGCCGGCAAAATCCGCCATCTCGGCCTTTCCGAAGCCAATGCGGAGACGGTCCGCAAAGCGCACGCCACCCACCCCATCACGGCACTTCAGAGCGAGTATTCGCTGTGGACCCGCGATGTCGAAACAAACGGCGTGCTCGACACCTGCCGCGAACTCGGTATCGGGTTCGTACCCTTCAGCCCACTCGGTCGCGGTGTGCTGACCGGCGCTCTGAAGAAACTCGACGGCCTCTCCGAAACCGACTTCCGCCGCTCCCTGCCCCGTTTCCAGGCCGAGAACTTCGACGCCAATCTGGCGCTGATCACCCTTCTGGAAGAGATGGCCGCAGAAAAAGGCGTGGAGGCCGGACAACTGGCACTGGCATGGGTACTAGCCCAGGGCGATTTCATCGTCCCCATTCCAGGCACAACGAAGATCGCCAATCTGGAAAAGAACGTGGCCGCGGCTGATGTTGTGCTTAGCGCGGAGGAGGCTGCGAAGCTGGGCGAGCTGCTGTCTCCGGCGAAGGTCGCGGGTGGACGGTATCCCGAGAAAATGGCGGCGATGGCGAACCGTTAATAAACGTTGCGAGATGTCACCACTGAGCCTTTGATGGTGGTGACATCTCCAGACGATCTTTCATCTGTCGCAACGCTGCCGGAAGTGCGCTCAACTCTTGAGCGTCAAAGCTTAGCCCTAAATGGTATTGGGCGATTTGTGCAGCGACATTGCTCTGCTGTCTGTCTCGGCGCTTTTTAAGCGGATCACGATCTGCCTTTTCGGACAGCCACAGTTTGTGAAGCGCAAAAACCCTTGGATCTATCGTCACCATTCTTAACGGCAAGCCAGTTTCGTCAAGAATGACGGCCTCACTTTTCGGCGCACTCACCAGCCAAGCCAATCCCTCAATCGGTACGCTGACAAGATCATCCTGATGATTGGAAAGGCCGCTTTCTGGCTGATGTAGAGGAGACTTCGAGAGAGGCTCGATCAGATCCACCATGAAGCCACTCCGGTTCACAGCCCGGAAGCTGCCTTGACGCACAGCGGCGAAACTAGGATCGACATCTTGAAGCAACCCAACCAAACCGCGCTCGCTTACGCCATGAGCGCTCAGGCTTATGCGGCGGCGGGCATCCCTTAAAAGATCGATATCTTCTGTTGCAATGACATCTGAAACAATACGTACGCCCGCCAGCGCCTCATAGGCAAACAATGCATTCGTTCCGACCACCACTACACCCTCGCCCAGCCAACGAGCAGTGTCCAGCCGGCGAAGTATCCGCGCCGGGACAGCGGGAATCCGGCCAACACCTCGCGCTACCATTAATGGGGCACGGGCCTCTATCTCTGCCTTCAAGCCAGCGATACGCGTCTCTATAGCTGTTTTTTCTGTCTGAAATCTTTCGAGGACGTTATCAGTCTGCTCAGTTCTCGATCCCAGGGAACGATCTGACTTATCGATGCGGCGAAGAAGATATTGTTTGCCTGAGCGCTCACCGTACCGCATCGTACCACGGAAGCTGTGCCAATGCTGATGCTGAAGTTGCAGCAAGGCCTCATAGCGTTGCCTCACGTCAACAAACGCCCGAACATCATCCCCGCTCAACGCATTGATTTCAAACATTTTTACACCCAAAAACGGAATTTCCGCATTTTGCGTGTAAAATCCAAAAAAATCAATAATTTAATTGAAAATTTGGATGAGCCTAAACATGAGGCTCATCCGTTTTATTATGCCCGCAGAACGCCGCCCGTCGATTTCTCGACATTGCCGACGATCTTGGCCGTCAGCGCTTCGAAGTCTTCATCCGTCAGGGTCTTGTCGAACGGTTGAATCTGGACTTCGATGGCGATGGACTTCTTGTTTTCGCCGACGGATGCGCCTTCGAAGACGTCGAAGACATTGACGCCGGTCACGAGTTTGCGGTCGGCGCTGGTTGCGGCCTTGATGATGGAGCCGGCTTCGACGGAGCGGTCCACCACGAAGGCGAAGTCGCGCTTGACGGTCTGGAACGGTGACAGCTCCAGCGCAGGCTTGGTGCGGGTCGCCTTCTTCTTCGGCTCGGGCATGGCATCGAGATAGATTTCGAAGCCCGCATAGGCGCCGGAGACATCCAGTTCGGAGAGCGTCTTCGGGTGGAATTCGCCGAAGTAACCCAAGATGACCGTCGGGCCCATCTTGATCGTGCCGGAACGGCCCGGATGATACCAGTTAGGAGCGCCTGCCTCGATCTGCACATTGCCCATGGGCAGGCCGCAGGCTTCGATGACGGCGAGCGCATCGGCCTTGGCATCATAGACATCCACCGGCTTGCCGCCGCCTTTGGTCGTGTTGGACCACATGCGACCGGAACCAGCCAGCGATGCGGTGCCACGGCGCACACCACCGGCCACGCGACGTTGTGCCTCCGGCGTATCACCTTCATAGGTGCCGGAGACTTCGAAAATCGCCACATCGCCGTGACCCTTGTCGGCATTGCGCTGGGCCGCCGTTAACAGGCCGGGCAGCAGAGACGGGCGCATGTCCGACATATCGGCAGCGATGGGGTTGGCAAGCTTCAGCGCGGGCGAACCACCACCGAAGAGCCTGGCCTGCGCTTCCGGGATGAACGACCATGTCACTGCTTCCAGCATGCCACGGCTGGCAAGCGAACGCTTGGCCGTGCGGGTGCGGATTTGCAGCGTCGTCAGGATACGGCCATTGACGGCACCAAGGCTTTCAAGCGGCTCCGGCTTGATGTTATCGACGCCATGGATGCGCATGACCTCTTCCACCAGGTCGGCCTTGCCATCCACATCCGGACGCCACGAGGGCGCCGAGACGCTGACGCGCTCGCCCGAACCTTCGATGCCGAAACCGAGACCCTTGAGGATATCGAGCGTTTCCTCAGCCGAAACATCCAGACCCGTCAGGCGCTTAACTTCCGACAGCGGGAAATCGATCCACTTGGGCTCAAAGCCCTTGTAGCCGACGACCTTCGCTTCGGCTGCCGTGCCGCCGCAGAGATCCAGCACCAGCTCGGTCGTGCGCTCCAGACCAGGCACCATATAGCCGGGATCGACGCCACGCTCGAATCGGTAACGGGCATCGGTGATGATGCCGAGCGAACGACCTGTTTTGGCGATGTTGATCGGGTCCCAGAGCGCGGATTCGATCAGCACATCCGTCGTGTTTTCATCGCAGCCGGAATGCTCGCCACCCATGACGCCGCCGATGGATTCGATGCCGTTATCATCGGCAATGACGACATTGGTCGGGCCGAGCTTGTATTCGCGCTGATCGAGCGCGAGGATGGTTTCGCCGTCCTTGGCGCGACGAACGACGAGGTTGCCCTTGACCTTTGCCGCGTCGAAGACATGCATGGGGCGACCCTGATCGAAGGTCATGTAGTTGGTGATATCCACCAGCGCATTGATAGGGCGCAGGCCGATGGCGATCAGGCGCTGCTGCATCCATTTGGGGCTGGGGCCGTTCTTCACGCCGCGCACGAGGCGCAAGCCGAAACCGGGGCAGAGTGCGGCATCGTCCAGATCGAGGCTCACGTCGACCGAGGTCACGCCTTCGACCTTGAAGGTCGGTGCTGGCTTTGTCTTCAGCGTGCCGAGACCAGAGGCCGCCAGATCGCGCGCGATGCCGTAGATCGAGGTGCAATCCGGGCGGTTGGGCGTGAGGTTGATTTCGATCATGGGATCGTCGAGACCGGCATAGGTCGCAAAGGACGTGCCGACCGGCGCATCGTCGGGCAGATCGATAATGCCATCATGGCTATCGGACATGTTGAGCTCCTTTTCGGAGCACATCATGCCGTGGCTTTCCACACCACGAATCTTGCCAACTGCCAGCGTCACATCGATGCCCGGAACATAGTCACCCGGACGCGCCAGCGCACCGACGAGACCGGCGCGCGCATTGGGCGCTCCGCAGACGATCTGCACAGGCTTGCCATCACCCGCATCGACGCTCAACACCTTGAGACGGTCGGCCTCCGGGTGCTTTTCAGCCGTCAAAATCTTGGCAATGACGAAAGGCTTATAAGCCGCCTTGTCATCCACGTCCTCGACTTCGAGACCGATGGCGGTCAGGCGTTCGCAAATCTGTTCGAGAGACGCATCGGTTTCCAGATGCTCTTTCAGCCAGGAGAGTGTGAATTTCATTGTTTATCTCCTTAAGCGCTCAAACCACCGAACAAGGTCGGCATGTCAAGCGGGCGGAAGCCGTAGTGGGTCATCCAGCGGACGTCGGCGTTGAAGAAGTCGCGCAGGTCGGGCATGCCGTATTTCAGCATGGCGATGCGGTCCAGCCCCATGCCCCAGGCAAAGCCCTGATATTCATCCGGATCGAGACCACCGGCACGTAGCACGTTGGGATGCACCATGCCGCAGCCGAGGATTTCCATCCAGTCTTTGCCTTCGCCGAACTTGACGATGGGGCCGGAGCGGTCGCACTGGATATCCACCTCGAAAGACGGTTCCGTGAAGGGGAAGAAGGAGGGGCGGAAGCGCATGACGACGCTGTCGACTTCGAAGAAGGTCTTGCAGAACTCTTCCAGAACCCAGCGCAGATTGCCGACATTCGACGTCTTGTCGATGACGAGGCCTTCGACCTGATGGAACATCGGCGAATGCGTGGCGTCGCTATCCTGACGATAGGTCTTGCCCGGAATGACGATGCGAATCGGTGGCTTCTGGGTTTCCATGGTGCGGACCTGCACGGGCGAGGTGTGCGTTCGCAGCACCTTGCGGTCACCATTCTCGTCCGGCTGGAAGAAAAACGTGTCGTGCATCTCACGAGCTGGATGTCCCTCGGGGAAGTTCAGGGCCGTGAAGTTGTAATAGTCGGTTTCGATATCCGGACCTTCGGCAATGGAAAAACCCATATCGGCGAAGATGGCGGTGATCTCATCGACGATCTGGCTGATCGGATGGATGCGACCGCGTTCCGCAGGCGACTGGCGAACCGGCAGGCTGATATCCAGCGTTTCCGCCTTCAGGCGCGCGGTGATAGCGGCGTCCTTGAGTTCGGCCTTGCGGGCGGTGATGAGATCCGTAACCTCATTCTTGAGCTGGTTGATGGCGGCACCGCGCGTCTGGCGCTCTTCCGGCGTCATCGAACCCAGCGTTTTCAAAAGCTCGGAGACCGAACCCTTTTTGCCCAGCGCAGACACGCGCACGGCTTCGATAGACGCTTCATCCCCGGTGGCGGCGATGTCCGACATCAATTGCGATTTCAAAGTATCCAGTTCAGTCATATTTTCCTGCCTCGCCGGGCTTTAGCCTGCGGCTTCGGTTTCAACAGCGTTCTTCAGATAGTCGGTCGCCTCGATAAAGCGTTGCAGATCACTACCCATCTGCACGCGCCCAATCAACCGGGCGAGCGGCAAAAAACGGCCGAGAACACGCACCAGCCGGTGCAATTCGGCAATTGCCGCTTTCGGCGCCCGCGATGCCCAGGCGCGGTAGGCAGCATCCAGCGTTTGCCGACCATGCTGGGCAAGGTTTGTGAGTGGTAAAAAGAGAAGCCAGATGTCGCGCGCCTGTGCAGTCTCGATGGGCATGACGGCCTGTGGCTCTTCCTCGAAATCCATGAAACCGATGCGGCCATCGCGCAGAAAGAAATCGCGCACATGCGGGCGACCGTGGCAGAGACCGGCTGCGTGCAGATTGCCAATGGCTGCCGCGCAATCGACAAGCAGCGCATCGTGATCGACATCGCCCGCACGGATTTTGCTTTTGAGGATGCGTTGCACGGTTGGTCCCACATCACCCAGCACGATGGCGGTTTCGGATGCATAGATGATATCAGGCACCGGAAAGCCCTTTTCGCCGAATTCGATCATTCTGCGCTTTTCGCGCGCCATCATGGCGGCGGGCGTTAGAATGGGCGATGGCTTGAGAAACTTATAAGGCAGCGCCGATCCCAGAAGCGATTGGAGCTTGACCCACCACGGCGCCTGCTCCGTGCCCTGCCGCTTGATCCAGACGGAGCCGACGGAAAGATTGAGTTGCTGGATGCGCCGATCGCTCGTCAGCAGAACCTGCATGAGAGCAGCGATATCCGCATCCTCGAGATGGACGTGGAAACCTCTTGCTTTCTCATCTGGGGCCGCGGCTTCTAACATTCAAAACTCGTGGGCATATGCCCGTTTCGCAGTCGGGACGGACCGCGGTAAAAATGGAAAAACCCGCACCGGTGGCCCGGCGCGGGTTTCAAAATGAACAACAGTTTGTCCGCGCCGTAATTACTTTACAGCGGTTTCAAATTCGTTGGTCGTGCCAGCGTCCTTGAGGTACTCAAGAGCCTTCTTCGCAGCGTCTACGAGAGCGCCGAAAGCAGCAGGCTCATGGATAGCCATGTCGGACAGAACCTTACGGTCTACTTCGATGCCAGCCTTGTTCAGACCGTCGATGAAGCGGCCATAGGTCAGGCCGAATTCGCGAACAGCAGCGTTGATACGCTGAATCCACAGAGCGCGGAAGTTGCGCTTGTTGACCTTACGGTCGCGGTAAGCGTACTGCTTGGAACGGTCCACAGCAGCCTTGGCTGCGCGGATGGTGTTCTTGCGACGGCCGTAGAAGCCCTTGGCTGCCTTGAGTGTCTTGGTGTGCTTGGCGCGGGAAGTTACGCCACGTTTTACGCGTGCCATGTCATGATCTCCTTAAAATGTCCAAATGTGCGGAAAAGTCTTAGAGACCGTTCGGCAGGTAGTTCTTGACGACTTTTTTGCCGTCAGCGTCGGCCAGAACCATGGTTCCGCGCGCGTCGCGAATGAACTTGTTGGAACGCTTGATCATGCCGTGGCGCTTACCGGCAGCGGCTGCGAGAACCTTGCCAGTGCCAGTGATCTTGAACCGCTTTTTCGCGGCGGACTTCGTCTTCATCTTGGGCATTTTGCTACTCCATTATTTTGTATCGAAAACAGGCAGACGAAGCCTGCTTTCAAGCTATTCTGGAACGGCCACGGCATGCCCTGCCGGACCGTTCGGACGCGCTCCTATAACCGCAGTTATGAAAAAGAGCAACGGGGAATGATAAATTCCCCTGCGACGGGACGTAAACGCCTGGGATTCAGACGTTTCAGACTTATTTTGGCGCCAGAACCATCATCATCTGACGGCCTTCCAACTTCGGTTCTGCTTCAACCTTGGCAATCGCCAGGGTGTCTTCCTTGACCTGAAGAAGAAGCTTCATGCCGAGTTCCTGGTGGGCCATTTCGCGGCCACGGAACTTCAGCGTTACCTTTACCTTGTCGCCTTCGTCGAAGAAACGGTTCATCGCCTTCATCTTCACCTCGTAGTCATGGGTGTCGATGTTGGGACGCATCTTGATTTCTTTGACTTCAACGATCTTTTGCTTCTTGCGCGCTTCGGCCGCTTTTTTCTGGGTCGAATATTTCAGCTTGCCAAGATCAAGAATTTTGCAGACCGGCGGTTCCGCGTTCGGCGAAATCTCAACCAGATCAAGACCGGCATCTTCTGCCATCTTCAACGCCTGATCCGTCGGCATCACGCCAAGGTTCTGGCCTTCTTCATCAATGAGCTGAATCTTGGGAATTCGAATTTCCCTGTTGGAGCGCGGGCCCTCTTTGACGGGGGCATCGGCTTTGAACGGTCTGCGAATGGTCGTATTCTCCTGATCTGTTTCGGGATCGCGTCGGCAAAAACCAGCTTGTCGGTGCAAATGGCGGAAATGTCGTGAATGCCGCCGCGAAGTCAATAGCACGTCCGCGCAAAAAAATCACCTCCTGTCGTGCTTTTTAAGAATCTGCTCTACAAGGTGCGTAAAAAGCAGGAGATTTATGCCCCCATGAGCGAACAAGCGATTGAATACATTACCGTTGGCAACGCCGATGACGCCAGAGACATTGCGATCCTTGCGCGCGAAGCCCAGGCGGGTGAGGATTCAGCGACCCTGGTGTGGCTGGGCGGTTATCGTTCGGATATGACGGGTACCAAGGCGGTGGAGCTGGACCGGTTTGCATCTGAAAACGGTCTTGCCTGCATACGCCTCGATTATTCCGGCCACGGCGCCTCGAATGGCGACTTCAACAAGGGCACGATCTCGCGCTGGCTGGCAGAAACCATCGCCGTTTTGCGCCACAAGGCCCCCAACCGCATCATTGCCATCGGCTCATCCATGGGTGGCTGGATTGCGCTGCGGCTGATCGAGGAACTGCGCAAAGACGCGGCTGGACCGCAGGTCACCGGATTGCTGCTGATTGCGCCCGCGCCGGATTTCACCGCTGAATTGATAGAGCCTAATCTGTCGGATGCCGAAAAAGCATCTCTGGCGGAGCGCGGCTATTTCGAGGAGCCATCGGAATACAGCCCGGAGCCGAACATCTTCACCCGCAATCTGATAGACGATGGGCGCAACAATCTCGTTCTCAAGGGCATCATCGAAACGGGATGCCCGGTGCATATCTTGCAGGGCATGAAGGATGATGACGTGCCCTATCAGCATGCCCTCAAGCTGCTCAACCACCTGCCCGCCGATGATGTGGTGCTAAGCCTCATCCGTGATGGAGACCACCGATTGTCGCGTCCGCAGGATATCGAGCGGATGCTGGCAGCGGCCAAAAGCCTTGTTTTGGCGGCAAAAGCGCAACGATCTTAACCATATTATTCATCTTGCATTCATGGACCATGAGTTCCGATTGACTCCCGCCCCTAACCTTTTTAACTTTTCGTTAAGATTTTAAGGGACGGGTTTCATGATGAATGCACCGCGGGCGCTTGCTCTGCTTGTAGCAGTTGCGGCCGGAATACTTTCTGCGGCCTCGGCGCAGGCAGATAACAAGGGTAGCCCGTCCATGGTCACCGGCGGCATCACGTCCCAGCCAATCGGCCATTATGAGTTCTGCCAGAAGTACATGTCCGAATGCGATATCCGCAGCAAGCTGACCCCGCCACCACGCGTGACGGAATATGGTTGGAAGGTCATTCGCGACATCAACAAGGAAGTCAATTCCACCATCGTCGCCATGACGGATCTGGAAGTCTACGGCAAGGACGAGGTCTGGGAATATCCCAAGACCGCTGGCGATTGCGAGGACTTCGTGCTTCTGAAGCGCCGCAAGCTGATGGAACGCGGCTTTGCCGTTTCCGACCTTCTCATCACCGTCGTGCGCAAGCCAGATGGAGAAGGCCACGCCGTGCTGACCGTGCGCACCAATGAGGGTGACTTCATTCTCGACAATCTGTCTGACGATGTGAAGCTCTGGACGGACACCAACTACACCTATCTCAAGCGCCAGGCATCCTTCAACACAGGCCGCTGGGTCTCCATCGAAGATGGTCGCGACGTTCTGGTGGGCGCGCTGCGTTGATGACGCGATGCGGCGGGTTCGCGCCTGCCGCAATTCGGGAACGGCGTGTCACAGCGCCTTCCAAAGTCTCATTTTAGCTTGAACACATATTGAGCCGATCCTATTATAGGGTTCCAGCCAACTCTTGCAGGATGTGTTCGACATGGATTTCTCCCCCACAACAACAGTCACCCTTTTTGTTGTTTTCGGGAAAGTCCCTGCTCATGCCTGCCTCCATAACCCTCTCCAATCTCAGTTGGTCCACGCCTGACGGGCGCGCCCTCTTTTCAAACCTGACACTCAGCTTCGACAGTGAGCGGACCGGCCTTGTGGGTCGCAACGGCGTTGGAAAATCCACATTGTTGAGACTGATCGCTGGCGACGTTCTCCCGCATGCCGGAAGCGTCTCCATCACGGGCAGCATCGGCACGATGCAGCAGATCGTGCAGGTGGATGCGCATGAGACCATTGCCGATCTTTTCGGTGTGTCTCAAGCGCTCGCCATTCTTCGGCGTGCCGAAAGCGGTCAGGCCACGCTTGCGGAACTGGAGATTGCCGACTGGACGCTGGAAGACCGCATGTGGTCGGCCCTTGGTCTTCTCGGTCTCGATGCCAGTGCCGAAACATCTCTGTCATCCCTCTCCGGTGGGCAACGCACACGCGCAGGGCTTGCGGCGCTGGTATTCCAAAAGCCGGATTTCATGCTGCTGGATGAGCCGACCAACAATCTGGACCGCGAAGGCCGCACAGCCGTCATCGATTTCCTCTCGACATGGCGCGGCGGGGCGGTGGTCGTTAGCCATGATCGCGAATTGCTGGAAACAATGGATGCCATCGTGGACCTCACCTCGCTTGGTGCAAAACGCTATGGCGGCAACTGGAGCCATTATCGCAGCCTGAAAGCGCTGGAGCTAGCTGCGGTCGAGCGCGACATGTCCGAGGCTGAGAAACAGCTGAACGAGGTCGCCCGCAAAACGCAGGAGCGGGCCGAGGCCAAAGCGCGCAAAGACGGTAACGGGCGGCGCAAGGCGGCCAAGGGCGACCAGCCCCGCATCCTCCTCGGAGCCATGAAAAACCGAAGCGAGGGCACCAGCGGCAGCCATTCAAGGTTGGCGGAAAGCCGAGAGGCCGACGCTACGCAGGCACTCGAAACGGCGCGTCGCAAGATAGAAGTGCTTCAGCCACTATCGGTCTCTCTTGCCTCAACCGGCCTGCCTGCAACGAAGATGGTGTTGCAGATGGACGGGATCACAGCGGGATATCTGCCGGGCCAAACGGTCCTGCGTAATGTCTCCTTTTCCATCACCGGGCCGGAACGGATTGCCGTGACCGGCGCGAATGGCTCGGGCAAATCCACGCTGCTGTCGCTTATAACAGGCGCGTTAAAACCGTGGCGCGGTGAGATCAGGCTTTTCACGGACTGGGCCATGCTGGATCAGCAGGTCAGCATTCTGGATGCCACCACATCCATTCTCGACAATTTCCGCCGCTTGAACCCGCAGTCCGACGACAATGCATGCCGCGCGGCGCTGGCCCGCTTCATGTTTCGCGCCGATGCGGCCTTGCAGACGGTCGGAGCATTGAGCGGCGGACAGCTTTTGCGGGCGGGTCTGGCCTGTACCCTGGGAGGTGCCGCCCCACCGTCATTTCTCATTCTGGATGAGCCGACGAACCATCTGGATATCGACGCCATAGAAGCTGTCGAGGCGGGCTTGCGCGCCTATGACGGCGCGCTTCTGGTGGTCAGCCACGATCAGGCATTTCTGGACGCTGTCGGTATCGAGCGCTATCAGCCATTACCGATGAGAATGCCCGCCGCCAGCACCAGCGAACCGCCCAGCACCACCTGAAACACCGCCCGCAGGAACGGCGTTTCCATATAGCGGTTCTGGATGAAGGCGATGGCCCAGAGTTCCACGAAGACGATGACGGCGGCCACAGCGGTTGCCGTCCAGAAATGCGAAATGAGATAGGGCAGCGTATGCCCCAGACCGCCGATGGCGGTCATGATGCCGGATGCAAGGCCGCGCTTCAAAGGCGATCCCCGCCCTGACAGTTTGCCGTCATCATGGGCGGCTTCGGTAAAGCCCATGGAAATACCTGCGCCAACGGATGCTGACAGACCGATCAGGAAGGTCTGCCATGTATCCTGGGTGGCAAAGGCGGCAGCGAAGATGGGGGCGAGCGTCGAGACAGAGCCATCCATCAGTCCGGCGAGACCGGGCTGAACATAGGTCAGCAGGAACTGACGCTTTGCGGTTTCCTCTTCCTCGGATTTCACATCTTCCGGCAGATGCTTGCCGCTCAACATGCCAGCAATGTCTTCATGCCCGCGCTCAGCCTCGGCCAGATCGCCCAGCAGCTTGCGGGTGGAAGCGTCCGTAACGTGCTTCATCGCCTCATCATAAAAGCGGATGGCCTGCGCCTCCATGCGCTCGGCCTCTTCGCGGATGGTTTCAAGGGGCAGGTTCTTCACCAGCCAGTCCGGCTTGCGCTCATAAAACCCGCGCACATGTTCACGGCGGATGAGCGGAATGATTTCGCCGAAACGATCCCGATGCTGCTCGATCAGCATGTTGCGATGGGTCTGCTCGACTTCGGCCATGTCCTCGAACAGTTTCGCGGACTGCGGATATTGCGCCTTCAGATGCGCGGCATAGGACCGGTAGATGCGCGCATCATCCTCCTCCGACGAAATGGCGAGAGCGAGGATTTCCTGCTCACCCAGAGATGTGAAAGGGCGCTTTGACAAGGAGAAGAGGCTGCGGAACATGGGATCATCCTACTTAGAATAATTCTAAATAATCCTCCGCGATATTTTCCGCAAGCGAAATTAGAACCATTCTAATTCGTTTTTCAACGTCCAAAACGTCGCATTGTGAGCGGCGGATCGGGCGTCCATAATGCGCCCATGACGGAGAAGATATCGATGACCGAAAGCATCCAGGCACGGGCCGCGCACAATGCAGAGATACAAAGCCGTGCGGAGGCAGCAATGGCGAAGATCGGCGTCGATGCGGCCTTCATCGAAAGGCTGGTAGAGACCTTCTACGCCCGTATTCGCGAGCATGAGACGCTCGGCTCGGTCTTCGACAATCGCCTGAATGGTCGCTGGCCGGAGCATATGGATAAGATGAAAGGCTTCTGGTCTGCCATCGCCTTCAAGACCGGGGCCTATGGCGGCAAGCCGGTGCAGGCGCATCATGGCATGGATGGGCTGAACGAGGGGTTGTTTACGCAATGGCTGGCGCTTTTTGCGCAGACGCTGGAAGAGATTTCGCCCAGCCGGGAGGCGCGGGACTGGTTCATGGCCACAGCCGAGCGCATCGCCCGCAGCCTGACGCTTTCACTGTTCTACAATCCGGCATTCGATGATCCCGCAATGAAGCGATAAAGCAAGAGCTTGCGTCCATTAGAAAAACGGAAATGCTTGACGCAATATCACCAAGATTCTCTTGAAGGCTGCAATCGGACATGGTTAGTAGTTCGCGGGAGGCGTACCAGGCGGTTCGCCTTAAATTCTATATTCAAGGCAAAATCGACATGGATCGCAGATCATTCATCCGCAATGCAGGTGCCGTCGGCGCTGGCGTTACAGCAACCGCGCTTGCCGCACCGGCCATCGCGCAGGAAAATCCCAAGATTACCTGGCGCATGACCTCTTCCTTCACCAAGGGTCTCGACATCCTGTTCGGCGCAGGACAGATCGTGGCCGACCATGTGAAGGAAGCATCCGGCGGTAACTTCACCATTCAGCATTTTGCCGGTGGCGAAATCGTGCCCGCGCTTCAGGCTGCGGATGCCGTGACGTCAGGCACGGTCGAAATGGCCCATACCTGCTCCTACTATTATGTCGGTAAAGACCCGACCTTTGCGCTCGGCACGTCTGTTCCCTTCGGCCTCAACGCACGCCAGACCAACGCATGGTTTAATCAGGCGGGCGGCAACGAGCTGCTCAACGAGTTTCTGGCCAAGCACAACATCTATTCCATTCTGCTTGGCAACACTGGCGCGCAGATGGGCGGCTGGTTCCGCAAGGAAATTAACACCATCGATGACCTGAAGGGTCTGAAGATGCGCATCGCCGGCCTCACCGGCCAGGTCATGCAGAAGGTCGGCATCACACCGCAGCAGATCGCAGGCGGTGACGTTTATGCCGCGCTGGAAAAGGGCACCATCGACGCCACCGAATTCGTCGGTCCCTATGACGACCAGAAGCTCGGCTTCTACAAGGTCGCGAAATATTACTACTATCCCGCATGGTGGGAAGGTGGCCCGGCCTGCCACGCCTTCGTCAATCTCGAGAAGTTCAACAGCCTGCCGGAAAACTACAAGCGCATGCTGAAAGACGCCTGCGCGGTGGGCAGCGCCTCCATGCTGGAGCGCTACGATGCCCACAATCCCAAGGCCTTGAAGGAACTGGTGGCACAGGGCGCGATCCTGCGGCCTTTCAGCCAGGAGATCCTCGACGTTTGCCACAAGGCAGCACTAGAGACCTATGCGGAGATTTCCGCCGTCAACGAGAACTTCAAGAAGATCTACGAAAGCCAGCAGGCCTTCAAGAAAGACGCCTATCTCTGGGCGCAGATCGCGGAATACACCTACGACACCTACATGATGATCCAGCAGCGTAACGGCAATCTGTAATCATCTGATTTTGATCGTACCGAATGGCCGCCCGACTATGCCGGGTGGCCATTTTTATTGGTGGCAGAGACGAGCTTCCAGACTTCGCGCTCCCGCCATGCCAGCGGGCTCATGCCGGTGATGCGGCGGAATTCGCGATTGAAGTTGGATTTGGTCTGGAAGCCGCTTTCGAGCATGATCGCGGTCACGGATTGATCCGTTTCCTCCAGCAGGCGGCAGGCATCCCGCACCCTCAGCGCATTGATATATTGCGAGACATTGCCGCCCGTTGCGCGGTTGATCGCGTGGGAAATCTGGCGGCTGGGCAGCGATAGCCTGCGGGCCAAGCGGGTCAGATTGAGGTTCTCGTCGCGATAGAATTTTTGCCGCGCCATCAGATCATCCAGCCGTGACATGATCTCTTGATCTTCGGCAGTCGGGCTGGCTGCCTCCGTCTCCGCCTCAATGGCGCTTGGCACTGTCTCCGGTTTGCTGTCTCCGGCAACCCATGCGGTAAGGCCGATCAGGAGGAGGCCGAGCAGATTGCCATTGCTGACGATCACGCCTGCATTTTCGCCGCGCGCCCAGTGGAAATCGAGCAGGACGAGAACATCGAAAGCCGCCGACAGGCAAAGAGCGGCGGCAGCAATATAGAGCGCGCGGTGGACCGATGTGACACTAGCAAATTGCGCCTCCTCCAGCCCATCCGGACCCCGGCGCCCAAGCAGCACAATGGCAATCGCATAGCCGACGAAGAGCGTTATCAGCATGAAATCGATGGCAATGGGAAACACGACCAGCGTGACGGCGATAACCACAGGCGGCAAGGCGATGCTGGTAATGTTTGCGGCACTTCTGACGTTCCAGTCCTTCATCAGACTGCGAAAACTGGCATAGGCGAGCGGCGGCAAGAATGACGCCATGATCGGCAAGGCGAATTTCAGCGCGTCGATCTGATATCCCCAGCGCAAACCGACAAGGGTTGATTGCACGGCGCTGAGTGCAATCAAGGCCAGAAACGGTCGATTGGCTCTGCCTTCGCCATTGCCGCGAAGGATCGATACCAGCATCAGACACAGCAAGAGTGCGACGACGATAGGCAGGGGAATGAAAACCACGGCAGGCGACCTGAAACAAAAAGAAGAATGCCTCCTACATGGACCAGATCGCGTTTGCGGACGACCTCAAACATGTTTCAGGGCGTGAAAAAACTGCGATAGGTCGACACCAGCCTCGTTGTTTCAAACCATGAGGCTTTTCCATGCGCTCCATCATCTCCGCAACCATTCTTCTGTCGGCATTCACCCTGCAATCCGCTCTGGCGGGTGAGAGTGTCGGCACCCGTGATATCACCATCCATTCCCCTGCCCGCGCCAAGGATTTGGCCGTCACCGTCTGGTATCCGTCTGATGGCAGAGGCGAAACGGTCAGGGTCGGCGAAAACAGGATTTTCGAGGGTGCCTCTGCTCTCAAGAATGCCGCCATTCAACCCGAACATTTGCCGCTTGTTATCCTGTCGCACGGCTCCGGCTCACGCGGTATCGGCATGGCGTGGGTTGCAACGGCGTTGGCGGAAGCTGGTTTCCTCGTCGTCGCACCCGACCACCCCGGCACGACAAGCGGCGATTCCACCCCGGAAGACACACCGAAAATCTGGGAGCGGACGGATGACATCTCCACCATCATCACCTCGCTGACAGCCGATGCGGAATGGTCGAAATCCGTCGATCCCAGTCGTATCGGCGTTCTCGGCTTTTCCTTGGGTGGTAGTACGGCGCTGGAACTGGCCGGTGCTCGTGCCAATCTCGACGCTTATGTTCAATATTGCGTTGATTATGCGACCTCAATGGATTGCCAGTGGTTTGCCGGTGGGCGCGGTTACAAGAATGAAGAGCAGATCACTGTGCCGAAGTTCGATCTGCGCAGTGTCGACAAGGCCCGGTTCGAACAGTCCAACCACGATGCCCGCATCCGCACGGCGGTTCTTGTCGATCCCGGTCTGGAGGTTGCCTTCACCAAGGACAGCCTGAAGGCCATCGACATTCCGCTATCCTTCATCAATCTGGGCAGCGTCGGTAAGATACCTGTTTCCGTGCTGTCGGACCAGCTTGCCAGGGATGTGCCGCATGCGACCTATGCGCAGGTTGATGATGCCGATCACTTCAGCTTCCTGCCCGTCTGCAAGCCGGGAGCCTCCGAATTTCTGAAATCGGTCGGGGAGATCGACCCGATCTGCGAACCAGCAGGTCCGCGCGACCGCAGGGACATTCACGCGCAACTGGTGAAGCTGATCGTGGATGCGTTTCAGACGACGCTTAAAGCCAGTAACTGATCTTTGGGATAGGGATTGAAGCCGGTGGTTCTTTCCGCCGGCTTTGCCATGCGAAATCATACAATACGGAACTCACTGAATATTAACATTATTTTCAAACCTCGGTTGCAGAAGTGGTAGGGCGCTGGTCTTTTCAGCGGCGAAGAAAGTCAAAATCAAAAACTGGCCTTGGGGAATATAATGCTTATCGACAACTTATTAGCGCGCTTCAAAATACAGACAAAAGTCATTGTTTTTATCGCGCCATTCGTCGCAAGTATTCTGGCAGTAGGGCTTTCCGGCCTCTATGCCTCAAACCTTTTGCAAAGTCGTATGGATGTTTCCAACACCATCCTTCAATCCTTGACGGGATTTAAGGAAGTCTATGGCGGCATGACATCTTTTCTGAACAACACCAATGATGAGACGCGGACAGCGCTGCACCGCCAGCTTGCCGAGCAAGCCAATTTCCTGCGCGCGAACGAAGATGGAAGCTCCACCGAAATAAAAGATGCAATCGAACGGACAAAAACCATCGATGCGCAGGTCGATGAATTGTGGTCGAGCCACCAGAAGGAGCAGGCGCTTCGTGCTGGCATGGGTGCCGACCTCTCCACCGTGCTGAAAGAGCTGAACGGTCTTCTGGCCAACGCCACCAACATCAGAAACACGCTTCAGACCGACGAGACCAAGGCCAAGCTGCTTTTGCGTGAGGCCGACAAGCTGAACCGTGGCGCCAATCTCATTGCCACTGTTGTGACAGACTTCAACAAGGTTACCTTGCCGGAAGAAAAGACCGCCGTGGTGAAGGCTGCCATCGGCACGCTGGAGCCAACCGTCAAGGACCTCGTCGCCATTGCCTCCGCTGACCAGAAGATGATCATCGATCAGCTTGCCGACGGCGTGACGCAAATCCGTGCACAGCTGGACATTGGTGTCGTCAACGATGCCACCGTCGGCACCATTGAGCGCGTGGTCAACCTCATGCGCCCGGCAACCATTCGTCTCCAGGGTTTTGCGACCGTCAAATCCCGGCAGGCGACGGAAGTTTTCGGCCAGCTTGACCAGCCCATCGAACAGGCCAGCACATTTCTGGCAACCGCGCGCCAGATCGGTGACGATGCCAAGAACCTTGAGCTTGAAATGGCGGGCTATGTCGCCGCCCCAACCAAAGCAGCGCAGGAAAAGTTCAGCGATGCAGCTTTCCGTCTGAATGTTTCGGCAGGTGGGATGTCGAGCGATACGGCCATGTCCGATATCACCCGCAAGAGTGCCAAGATCATCGACGAAACCGCAACCAAACTTGACCGCGCCGCAGCCGACCTGCTGGCCCTCTCGCAGCAGCGCAAGGTTGCCTTCAGCATGGCGGAAGAGCAAATCCGCCGTGTCTGGGTCAATCTGACGGATTTCGCCGAAAAGCAGCGCACCGCTGCCGATACCGAACGCAGCAAGGCCGACAGCATCTCGCTCTCCGCCATGGTCATCGGTGTGTTCGTCGCAATCTTTGCCGGTATTGGTCTGGTCATGACCTTCAAGGGTCCGATCCTCGGCATCGTCAATGCAATGAAGCGTCTGGCCAAGGGCGATATCGACATTCCGCTGGATGGAAAGAACCGTTACGACGAAATCGGCGACATGGCGCGTGCGCTTGAGGTGTTCAAGGAAAATGCCGAGGAGCGCACCCGCCTGGAAGTGGCAACCGAAGAGCAGCGCGCTTCTGCCGAAGCACAGCGGCAGTCCAATGATGCCGAGCGCAAGGAGCTGGATCGCCAGATCCAGTTTGCCGTCAGCGCCTTGGCTGGCGGTCTGGAGCGGCTGTCTGCCGGTGACATCTCCACCACCATCGACACGCCCTTCAACGACCGTCTGGAGCAATTGCGTGTAGACTTCAACCAGTCCATGCTGCGGCTGCGCGAGACGATTGGCGGCATTCGCGAGAATGTCGGTGCCATCAGAGGCAATGCCCAGCAGATGTCGGAATCCGCCGTCGATCTGGCCCGCCGTACCGAACGCCAAGCGGCATCGCTGGAAGAAACGGCAGCAGCGGTGGACGAGGTCAACTCCAATATGCGCAATGCTGTGGACCGCGCCCGCGAAGCCAACGGCATTGTCGACAAGACCCGTCGCAACACCGAGGAATCGCTGGTCATCGTCCGCAATGCGGTCTCAGCCATGCAGCGCATCGAGAATGCGTCCCAGACAATCGGCAATATCACCGAGGTCATCGACTCTATCTCGTTCCAGACAAACCTGCTGGCCTTGAACGCGGGCGTGGAAGCGGCGCGTGCGGGTGAAGCCGGCAAGGGTTTTGCCGTGGTTGCCCATGAGGTCCGCGAGCTTGCCCAGAGATCAGCCGCAGCCGCCAAGGAAATCCGTGAGCTGATTGCAATCTCCTCCACCGAAGTCGCAGCCGGATCGAGCCTTGTGACCAAGACGGGTGAAGCACTGGCCCAGATCGGCACGCAGATTTCGCATGTCAGCGATCAGGTCCAGCAGATCACCCAGGCGACACAGGACCAGTCCGTTGCCATGCAGCAGATCAACAGCTCCGTCGGCGAGGTGGATCTGCTGACGCAGCAGAATGCGGCGATGGTGGAAGAAACAAGTGCGGCCAGCGAACAGCTGAACGAAGAAACCGATCAGCTGCTGAGTCTGCTGGAGCAGTTCCGTCTGGAATCGCATGACAGACAGCGGAACCATCGTTTCGCGGCATAAGCTCCATCGACTGATGATCTAACTGACGCGCGGGCATCTTGTCCGCGCGTTTTGCTTTCTGGCGTTCACATCTAGATAGCGAAATCTTGACCTTAAAAAATTCCTCCCGCTTTGGCTCATTGGTATCCGTAAAGATTGGATTCAGCCTTTTTTGATAATTTGTCGTTAGTCATATTTTTTCTCGGGTCTCAGGGTGGTGCGCGTTGTGCTTGCCCGCTTGTTTTGCGTACGGGTTCTCATGCATCGATTGACAGTGCCAGCCTTCGTCCTAGCCTGCCTATCCATTACCGGCTGTACGTCCAGCTCCGGGCCGGAAGGCCTGATGGCGGGCATACCTTCCAAGGAAACCACGAGTTCGGTGACGCCTTCGGCTCCCGTGCCGCAAGCCAGTGTCGGCGCCCCGCTTCGTGCCGAACCCGCGCAAAAAGTGCTGGCCTGGGGCGGTCCGATGCCATCAGGCTCACCCGCTTTTGCTGCCGTTGATCATCAGACGACGGCGCCGCGCGTGGTGCCAGAGATCGAGAGACCGATGGCCCCGCAGGCGGGTGTGGTTCTGCCCAATGAAAAGCCGGTGCAGATGGCCATGGCCGCAGCACCTGCCATCAATGCCGGTCCAGCGGTGCGCTCGCGCATTTTCAAATCCAATTTCAGCGATGCCAAGCCAATCAATTTCGGCAAGGTCACGCCACGGCATTTCCCGGTTCACGGTGTCGATGTTTCTCGCTGGCAGGGCAACATCGACTGGGAACGGTTGAGATCACGCGGTGCGAACTTCGCCTTCATCAAGGCAACCGATGGCGGCGACCATCTGGACCCGATGTTCAAGACCAACTGGAACCGCGCCAAGGCGGCTGGTGTCAAACGAGGTGCCTATCACTTCTTCTACTGGTGCCGCCCGGCAAGCCATCAGGCGGAATGGTTCATTCGCAACGTTCCGCGTGACCCGGATGCCCTGCCACCCGTCATCGACGTGGAATATAACGGTGAATCCAGCTGCAAGATGCGCCTGCCACGCGCCAAGGTACTGGAAAAGATGCAGGTCTTCATGGACATGCTGGAGCGCCATTACGGCCAGCGCCCGATCATCTACACCGCACCGGATTTCTATAAGGACCACCTGTCGGGCGAATTCCTGAACTATCCCTTCTGGCTGCGCGCCGTGGCCCAGCATCCATCCAAGGTCTATCCAGACCGCAAATGGCTGTTCTGGCAATATTCCGGCTCCGGCCTGTCACACGGGGTGGAAGGCAAGATCGACCTCAACGTCTTCAGCGGCAGCGAAGAGTCCTGGCATCGCTGGACACGCAGCAACGGCTGATCACCGGGCGGGCGCCTATGTCGAAAACTTCTTGGCACCCGCCACGCAGGCCACGACACCCAGTGTGACGACCATCATCGCCACACTCACCGGCTCACCCAGCAAGGTCGCGGCCAGCGTGAGGCCGAAGAAGGGCTGGAGCAATTGCAGCTGCCCGACAGCCGCTATGCCGCCAAGCGCCAGGCCGCGATACCAGAAGATGAAGCCAATCAGCATGCTGAACAGCGACACGTAAAAGAGGCCGCCCCAGGCCATGCCGGTTATGTTGCCCCAGGATGCGGGCATAGTGAAAATGGCGAGCGGCAGCATGACGGGCAGCGACAAAACCAGCGCCCATGAAATGACCTGCCAGCCGCCCAGTCGCCGCGACAGGGCAGCGCCTTCCGCATAACCCAACCCGCAAACGGCAATGGCACCCAGCATCAAGAGATCGCCGCTCAGCGACGCGGCACCATCCTGCGTCAGCGCAAAACCGGCGACCAAGGCACTGCCGAGGCAGGAGAAGACCCAGAATGCCGGGCGTGGCCTTTCCCCACCACGCAAGACAGCGAAAACGGCGGTGGCGAGCGGCAGAAGGCCGATGAAGACAATGGAGTGGGCAGAGGTAATATGTTTCAGCGCTAGGGCGGTGAGCAGCGGAAAGCCGACGACTACGCCCAGCGAAACGATGGCCAAAGACAGAAGATCGCTGCGCGCCGGTCGCTTTTGCTGAAACGTGACAAGCAGCGCCAGAGCAAGCAGCCCGGCAATGCTGGCACGGGCAAGCGTCAGAAACGCCGGATCAAAGCCCGTCACCGCCATACGCGTCGCAGGCAAAGAGCCGCTGAAGATGACCACGCCTAAAAATCCGCTCCACCAGCCGCTCGATGTTCTGTCCATGTCATAACTCCATTTCGGCTAAAGCTATGCGCCGTCACGGCTGGTAATGACAGAAACAGTGCGATACAGTTTACACAAACTGTTATGGTTTCTGGAGCAGTACGGATGAATATAGCCGCCTTGAAAGTGGATAGTTCAGCGCCCCGCATAGAGGCTGTCATGGCGGAGATTCGACGCCGTATTTCTGCCCGTACGCTGACGCCGGGCGCAAAGTTGCCATCCGTGCGTGGCTTTGCCAAGGCCATGCAGGTTTCCGCTTCGACCGTTGTGGAGGCCTATGAACGGCTGGTGGCGGAAGGCGCCATCCGGTCTCGCCCCGGCTCCGGCTTTTATGTGTCGAGCACTCTTGCACCGCTCTCTCTAGCCGATATCGGCCCAAAACTCGACCGCGCGATCGATCCTTTCTGGGTCTCGCGGCTGGCGCTTGATGGCAGCGACGATATGGCTAAACCCGGTTGCGGCTGGATGCCAGCCTCATGGATGCCTGAAGGCATCCTGCGCCGTGCCATGCGCACGCTTTCACGCGGGGATGTGCAGCACTTGACGGACTACAGCACCCCGCTCGGGCTTGTGCCCTTGCGGCAGCTTCTCTCCCGCCGGCTGGCAGAACAGGGCGTGCAGGCGGGTTCGGAGCAAATCATGCTGGTCGATTCCGGCACGCAGGCCATCGATCTTCTCTGCCGCTTTCTGCTGGAGCCCGGCCAGACCGTGCTGGTGGACGACCCGTGCTATTTCAACTTTCACGCCCTGCTGCGCGCCCACCGTGTCAAGGTCGTTGGCGTACCCTACACGCCCCATGGGCCGGATGTGGCGCTGTTCGAGCAGGCGTTGAGCGAACATCAGCCCCGGCTCTACATCACCAATTCCGCCATCCACAATCCGACCGGAGCCGTGCTGTCACCGGTCACCGCGCATCGGGTACTGATGCTGGCCGAACGGGCCGGGATGACCATTATCGAGGACGATATCTTTGCGGATTTCGAAGAGCAGAAGGCACCGCGTCTTGCCGCTTTCGATGGGCTCAACCGCGTCGTGCAGATTGGCAGCTTTTCCAAAACCCTCTCGGCTTCGGCCCGTTGCGGTTACATTGCAGCACCCAAAGACTGGATCGAGCCTTTGGCGGACATGAAGATCGCCGCCAGTTTCTCCGGCAGCCAACTGAGTGAGCTGCTGGTATTTACCGCCCTCAAGGACGTCCATTACCGCCGCCATATGGAGGCCGTGAAGGCGCGGCTTGCCAAGGCAAGACTGGATGTCGCCACGCGACTGAAAGGAATTGGCATCACGCCGTGGATCGAGCCGCAGGCAGGGGTCTTTCTGTGGTGCAAGCTGCCCGACGGGGTAGATGCCGCAGAACTTGCCCGACACGCACTGGCGAAAAACATGGTGCTCGCGCCGGGCAATATCTTCGGTCAGGCAGAGACCACGTCCGCCTTCATGCGGTTCAATGTCTCACAATGCGATGGGCCAGGCATGATCGACATAGTGCAACAGGCGATGGCTTCCATGAGATCGCGCGCCTAGAGCGTTTCCTTGTTAAATGGAAACGTTCTGCCGGAGCAGATTTTCGTCAGGGCTAAGGCGATCGGCGAAGGGCATACCCAAAGGTACGGTCGAGCCGATCGCCTTAGCCCTGGCGGAAATATGCCCGGCCCTTCGGGTTGGTTGAAACGGGCCGTCTGCTTGCCCGGACGGCTTGGCTGTATGCTAAGGCTACGGCACGCGCCGTCCGAACAATCAGTCGATCCCGTTTGAACCAACAGAACCGTTTCCATTTAACAAGGAAACGCTCTAGCGGTATATTTCATCATTCTCACATTTCTGGAACCAATCACGCAGATTTGCATTTTCTCCCCATAGAAGAGGAGAAAACACCATGACTTTCGATCCAAATCTGCCACGCGACCCTAATCTTCGTCCGGACCGTCCGGAGCTGCGTACCACGCCAGAAGCCGCTCGCAAGTCGGCTGGCTGGGCACCTTGGGTAGCCGTCATCGCCGTCCTTCTCGTCGGCGGTTTCATCTGGATGCAGATGAGCGCACCATCGACAACTGACCCAACCACAACGTCGTCAACGACACCTCCGGCTGTCAGCGACCAGGCTCCAGCACCAGCGCCAATGACCCCGGCCGCTCCGCCAGCCAACAACACGACCCCTGCTTCGCCAAACACTGGTGGCACGCAGACACAGCCTTAACAACTGAGGTTGTTAGTTAAGTGAAGAGCCGCTTGCCCCACCGGGCAGGCGGTTTTTTTGCGCTCGTCTATCGGGGCTGAAAATATCAAAAGCCTTGAAACAGAAAATCCGTTGCGGCCATGATCGCATGATCATCGTCAGAAAAGCGACCGATGGTTTCGTGAATATCCCGCACGGATATGACGCCCAACATATGAGTGACCATTATCACAGTCTTTCCAGCCACTTCTAATTTGGGATTGAGGCGCAGGATCGGCTTGGGAAACTCTTCGAAAGACAGCAACGGTGCCACGACGCGTGTGTCGAGATTGTCAATGATCGTTGCCTGAAGCTCAATGACCAGCGCGCCAGACTTCAGGCGATAGATATCGAAACGCGCCATCAGAACTTACGATATTGTGCCAGCGGCAAACCGTGCTTTTCGACATACTCATTAGATTGCCGAATGGCCTCGGCATTTTCCAGCCGCCACACGCGTTCACGTTCCGCCTTGATGGCCTGACTTATGCCTTCTTCGGCCGCGCGCGAAATATTGATCTTCAACTCACGCGCCTGCTCGACGAGCACGCTATCCAGGGAAAGATTTACTGCTTTTCTGGCTGTAGACGGCATAGTGACCTCCGACTTGATGCGCATAGTTTATACGCATCAAGCTTGAAGGCAAGATCAATCGTCTTTCATCTTCAGCGCTGCGATGAAGGCTTCCTGCGGAATGTCCACCTTACCGAACTGGCGCATGCGCTTCTTGCCTTCCTTCTGCTTGTCCAGAAGTTTGCGCTTACGGGTGGCATCGCCACCGTAGCACTTGGCGGTCACGTCCTTGCGCATGGCCGAGATGGTTTCACGCGCGATCACGTTGCTGCCGATGGCGGCCTGGATCGGGATTTTGAACATGTGGCGCGGGATGAGGTCTTTCAGCTTTTCGCACATGTCGCGGCCGCGCTTTTCGGCAGCCATGCGGTGCACCAGCATGGAGAGCGCATCCACCGGCTCGCCATTGACCATGATCGACATCTTCACGAGATTGCCTTCGCGGTAACCATCGAGATGGTAATCGAAGGAAGCATAACCCTTGGAGATGGACTTCAGGCGGTCGTAGAAGTCGAAAACGACTTCGTTGAGCGGCAGCTCATAGGTGATCATGGCGCGCTTGCCGACATAGGTCAACTCGGTCTGAACACCACGACGATCCTGACAAAGCTTCAGAATGCCACCCAGATAATCATCTGGTGTCAGGATGGTCGCCTTGATCCACGGCTCGCGGATCTCGGAAATCTTCACGACGTCAGGCATGTCAGCCGGGTTGTGCAGCTCACGCTCCGAGCCATCAGTCATCGTCAGCTGATAGACCACCGAAGGGGCAGTCGCGATGAGGTCGAGATCGAATTCGCGTTCGAGGCGTTCCTGAATGATTTCCAGATGCAGCAGGCCGAGGAAGCCGCAGCGGAAACCGAAGCCGAGCGCAGCGGACGATTCCATTTCGAAGGAGAAGGACGCGTCGTTGAGGCGAAGCTTGCCCATGGCGGCGCGCAGATCTTCAAAGTCGGCGGCATCGACCGGGAACAGGCCGCAGAACACCACGGGCTGGGCAGGCTTGAAGCCCGGCAGAGCCTGCGCGGTTGGGCGCTTGTCTTCGGTGATGGTATCGCCGACACGGGTATCGGCCACTTCCTTGATCGAACCGGTAATGAAGCCGATTTCGCCCGGACCGAGGCTGTCGACAGCCACCATCTTGGGCGTGAGAACGCCGACGCGTTCCACCTGATATTTCGCGTCCGTGCCCATCATGCGGATGGTCTGGCCCTTGGTCAGCACGCCATCAAGCACGCGCACCAGAACCATGACGCCGAGATAGGTATCATACCAGCTATCGACCAGCAGAGCCTTCAACGGACCCTTTTCGCCAAGCTCGCTCTTTGGCGGCGGCAACTGGTGAACGATGGCTTCCAGAACATCGGGAATGCCGAGACCGGTCTTGGCCGAAATCAGCACGGCCTGAGATGCATCGATGCCGATGACTTCTTCGATCTGTTCCTTGATGCGCTCCGGCTCGGCAGCAGGCAAATCGATCTTGTTCAGAACCGTCACCAGTTCATGATTGTTGTCGATGGCCTGATAGACATTGGCCAGCGTCTGCGCTTCCACGCCCTGGGACGCATCCACCACCAGAAGCGAGCCTTCGCACGCCGAAAGCGAGCGCGAGACTTCGTAAGCAAAGTCGACGTGGCCGGGTGTGTCGATGAGGTTCAGCACATAGATTTCGCCGTTATTGGCCTTGTAATGCAGGCGCACGGTCTGTGCCTTGATGGTGATGCCGCGTTCGCGCTCGATATCCATATTGTCGAGCACCTGCTCGGACATATCGCGCTCGGCAAGGCCGCCAGTAGACTGGATCAACCGGTCTGCCAGGGTCGATTTGCCATGGTCGATATGGGCAACGATGGAGAAGTTGCGGATATGGTCAAGCGGAGTGCGGGTCGAATTTGTGCTCATGCTCCGCGCTATAGCAGGGGCCTTTGCGCTGGAAAAGCGGGAATTTGGTTAAAAGCCTTTTAAGTTGGGCTTTTTCAGCAGGCAGGCGAGCGTTAGCAGAAATGTGACAAGCGATATGGCGAGTTGAGATGCTGCATGGCACAGCTGCATGCCGGATTTCTCACTTAGTGATCAACAATTCCATCATCATGGATATTGACTCCATCATCTGAGATTTATATTCTCTCATAATGGAAAATGAAACCGACACCTTCGAACGCTCGATAGCGGATCGCATCAAGTATCTGCGAACGCAGGGCAGCCTCACACTCGAGCAGCTCGCCAGCGCCTCCGGCGTCAGTCGCGCCATGATCTCGCGGATCGAGCGCGGAGAAGCCAGCCCAACGGCAGCGCTACTGGCGCGGATTTGCGCGGCATTGGGCCTTTCGCTCTCCGGCTTTTTTGCGCAGGATAACGAGATCGTTTCCCCGCTGATGCGCAAACGGGATCAATCCACCTGGAAGGACCCGGAAAGCGGTTACGTACGCCGCGTCATCTCTCCGCCGCGGGTCGATTCCGATATCGATATCGTCGAGGTCGATTTTCCGCCCCATGCAAAGGTCAGTTTTCCTCCACACACCGCAAGCCGCGGCATGACGCAATATGTCTGGCTGCTGGAGGGAAGCCTCGAAATGGCGACAGGTGCCGAGGTCTACCTGATGGAGCCTGGCGACTGCCTGTTCATGCCCGTCGGCGAAGGGCACATATTTCACAATCCGTCCGACCATCCTGCCCGCTATGCCGTGGTGCTGGACCAGCGAAAACGCTGACATTTCAGGAGTTTTAAATGACGACTATCCGCATACTGAACGGCGAGGAAACCCTGGCCGTACTCCCGGATCTTTGCGAAGTCCTATCCGATTGCGTCAATGGCGGCGCCTCCGTCGGCTTCATGCTGCCCTTTGCGCCCGCAGATGCGACTGCCTTCTGGCAGAACGTGGCAAAGTCAGTGGAAAATGGCGACACGATCCATGTGGTGGCAGAGGTGGACGGCAAAATCCTCGGCACCGTGCAGGTGGGACTGTCCTCCAAACCCAACCAGCCTCACCGTGGTGACCTGATGAAACTTCTGGTGCATCGCTCCGCCCGCGGGCTTGGGCTGTCGCGCCTGCTCATGGAGCGGGTCGAAGCCGAAGCCGTCAGCCGTGGCCGTACACTTCTGGTTCTGGATACGGCCTCCGGCAGCAAGGCCGAAGCGATATACCCTCGCTATGGTTGGCAGCGCGTTGGCGTCATCCCCAATTACGCCATGCATCCCGATGGTCGTTACTGCGATACGACGTGGTTCTACAAAGACATCGGCTAGATTTTCGCCACATCGACGCTTGCAAACATCTGCTTGGCCGCAGAACATGGCCTCATAGTTTCGAAACCGGACCACCGATGAGGGCCCAAATGCCAGACACAGCGGCCAAGCCACGCATTTCCATTATCTATTGCACCCAGTGCAACTGGCTCCTGCGCTCGGCATGGATGGCGCAGGAATTGCTGCATACATTCTCCGACAGCCTTGCAGAAGTCTCCCTTGTGCCCGCAACCGGCGGACGCTTCGAAATCCTGCTGGATGGAAACGTCCTATGGGAACGCAAGCGCGATGGCGGTTTCCCCGGACCAAAGGAACTCAAGCAACGGGTCCGCGATGTCATCGACCCCGACCGCGACCTCGGCCACCTCGACCGGTCCAAGAACGAAGGGCTGGATAGCTGATTCCTTTCACGGCAGGTTCACGGAGGCCTGTCGTGGGCATCTCAATGTGTCGCCAACAGGCATCCACGAAGGTTCCTCAAGTTTTTTCGTTGAAAAATCAATGATCGTCACAAAACTTCAAAATCTCTGTTGACACCAGACGGCTGCCCCCGTACATGGCTCCTCGTCGCCCAGATGGCGGAATTGGTAGACGCGCCAGCTTCAGGTGCTGGTACTCGAAAGGGTGTGGAGGTTCGAGTCCTCTTCTGGGCACCATTCCATTATGAGAAAGCCATATTTCTCAATAGTTTCAAGACTTAATAGGTCCCTTCGGTACACTTTCCGGTCCACCGGAGGTCCACATGGGGCTAGTTTTGAAATATGCCAGACTTACCAAGGCGAGCACTTGGCAATATCGTCGTCGCATTCCCACGGCGGTTAGAAATCTTCTAGATCAAGGCGAATTCAAAAGGTTTCTCGGTGCCACTCGCCCGGAAGCCATGAAGGCTTATCCCAAAGTCGATTTGGAGTTTGAGCGACTCGTTGCCCATGCCAAACGTAATGCAGCCGAAGCCGACCAACCTTCAACGGCTTTAGAGATTCATCAAGAAGCACAGCGCCTTGCCCTTCGTATGGCTAACGGCAAAGTCTTTGTTGGCGGGCGCGAACTTGATGCGAGCCATCCAGACGCCGCCGATATTCTTCACGAAAGCTACCTAGCTGGAATTCCTATCGATCCCGATACAGGTGAACATGTCGGCGGTGACGCCGTGGCAAATCGCGCCTTCGGCATTTTGTCGAGCGGCGGGCGCGTAGCGCGTCCGGTCCCAACACTTGCCGACGCGAAGCGGCTCTATGTTGCTGAGAAAATTAAAGGCGACATCAACGAGACTGCCAAGAAAAGCCGCATCGAGCGTGTCATGGGCTATCTGTCTCACGTGATAGAAGATACCCGCCCCTTGGCCCAACTCACCCGCGAAGACGCACGAGAGGTCCGCGATCATATGCTACATGATCTCAGCATGAAGCCGGCAACTGTGAAACGGTATATGAACGATGTACGGGCGCTCGTAGCAACCGGCCTCGTCGAACTTGGGGTCAAAGACGGACTCAATCCTTTTCTCAAGCTTTCGATAAAGGTTGATACTGTTGCGCGTGATGAACGATCACCAATCTCGGATAAAATGCTGAAAGCTATAGGAAATCGTATGGCGGCCCATGCGGGGCATGATCTATGGCAGATATGGCGAATGATTGAGGGAACAGGATGCCGACTTGGTGAGATATCCGGTCTGCTAGTGTCGGACGTAAAAATCGATGCGCCGATCCCATATATCGATCTCGTCAATCACCCTCACAGACGGCTCAAGACTGCGGGTTCGGTACGGCGTGTGCCTTTGGTCGGAACAGCACTAGACGCTGCTCGTGAAGCACTCAATGCCGCTGGAAAGGGGCAATTTCTGTTTCCACGCTATGGGCGTGTTCGCGGTGCGGATGGAGCGTCTGCCAGCCTTATGAAGCATGTGCGCACCGTGACAAAGGACCCAAAGATCGTGGTTCACTCGCTTCGCCACACGATGGAAGATCGAATGCTTCGGGCGCGTGTTGATGAATTCGACCGCAACCTTGTGCTTGGGCACTCAAAGGGTAGCATGGGTGAGCGATATGGTGGCCCCGACGCAAGGCTTGAGGTCGCACTTACAGCGGTGAAGGCAGCTTTGGCTTTATCCACGTAGCCGCAATCGCTTGGCAATTCGGCTGTTCCCCTGAAATAGTTGACCCCGCCGAAGCGGGGCCACTGTGTTTAGTCGATGATGGTCTTGCCGCCGATTGTCACCGAGGGAACCAGCGACCGGAAAAAGTCCATACGGCGCTTGGAAGCATCGTCTCGCTTCTTCCTATAATCCTCAATGGCAAGACGAAGCTGACCCTCAAACTTCTCCCGGTCGCCATTAAGCTGACTGTCGAGGTTGCCTTGCAGTCTCTTCGCTATGGTCTGAGACAGGAAGCCTGATCGCTTAGAGAAGCGTCCGATGTTGGCTTTTTGTCGCTGGATATCATCGTTGTAACGCTGCTGGTATTCTGCCCGCTTGCCGTCGCTGGCCTCAATCATCCCCATGGTTATCGCCTCTTGATCCATCCGGCGACGGTTGCGACGAGCTTCGAGGGACGCCGGAGTAATCACGCTGGAGCCGATAGCGCCGCCCAAGGACTTGCTCATAACCAGCCATTTCGACTGGCCACTTTCGGCGGTCACGTAAAGATCACCTTCGGCCAAACCGAGGCGCTTGCCATAGACTTCCATCCTGTCGGCAAGCTCTTGCTCGACTAACTCGGGAAAATGGTCAGGAAGATCGCGGTTGTCAGCGACCATGACGCCGTTGATCGGCACATAGTTGTCCTCAAGCTCCTTCTGGAGATTTTGCTTAATTTCCTTGTCGGTAAAACCTGAGAGTGACATGGCGGCAATCCGCGCCATCACATAAGCATTGTTCTGCCCACGGGCATCCGCCCCAATATCCCTTAGGGCGTCCTCAGCGAGCTTGGCAGCATCACGCTGATTAATCATGACACTCGCCTTCGTCTTCTCGTCCTGAGCCGCGTATGAGGCTGCTGTAAAAGCTGCATCTTCGGGGGACATTCTGCGGAAGGTGACGGCGTTATCGTAAGCCTCAAGGAACTCCGTGGACTTCTTGTCCGTCAACAACGTGGAAAGATACGGAGAGTTTGTGGCCCTCAAGGTCCGATAGAGTTCCGCCTGTTCCAGCAGCTTCTTGGAGACGTTTCCGCGCTCGGAAAGGTTCTCTACTGTGGCACGGCCAGCAATCCCGTTGAGAACACTGCTCCATTCATCGTTCTCGATCTTGTTTGCGGCATACCACGTCATCTTCTCCCGGTTAGTCTGGAGGACCGCTTGCTCTTGCGACATGCCGCCCTGCATTAGGGTTTCTGTCCGGTCGGCCATGTGACTTTCGAAGCGATTGACCACTTGGTTGATGATCGTCTGGCGAGTGAGTGTCCTCGTGCCTTCGCCTGTCGGGCTGACAATCTCCACGTCCTTGATGCGGTCAGCACCGTTCATGTTGGTCATGGCTGAGAATGCCTGGGCAATCACGCTGCCCTCCTCCCTTTCCGACATTTGCTTCCGCTCACGCCGTTGCCGCTCCTCTTCGGCTTTCTGTTCGATGGCGATGCGAGTCCGGCTGGACTGATCGACCATATTTGCAAGCTGTGTGTCGGAATAAATACCGGGGGATGCTGCCCTGCGCTTGTCAGCCTCAGCCTTGGTGAAGGCTCCACGCTGGATTAGATCATTGTCTTCGACCTGAACCTTGAAGCTGCCATCCTTGGCGTTCTGGTCCCGGATATTCCCCGATTGGTCCAGCAGCTTGATCACCTTGTCGGTGTAGGCGGGGATGCTCTTGAGCGCTGGAAGCTTGTTCCCATCGGCTCCGGTGCGCTGGCCTTCGAGCAATGCCCGTGCCAGTTCCTCGTTGCCTTGGAGGGCGTATTCTTCCGCGATCTTGAAGATGGTGTCATTCTGGCGCTTGCCGTCCAGACCGAGGAACTCCCGGTTGGAAGACGACTTCTTGAACACCGCATCAGCCGCCTGTTGAGGGGTCAGCTTGTGGATGCCAAGGCCGTCATCAATGGTGGCTCTGAAAGACCCGACAATCGCCGTGTCGATCTCACCCATCGTGTTCTCGACCTTGCGCTCGGTGTCCTTCTGCATCCACGATGAGAAGTGATCCTTGGTCATCCGGTAGAAGCTGGCCTTGGATAGATCATTGGGAAGGGCCTCAGCCGTTTCCTGTCTCATCCGTTCGTATTCAGCGGCGGCATTGCCGGAGGTCTGGTCGAACTCGGTGTTATAGAAGGTGGTCCAGCGGGCGCGGAAGTCGTCATTGGCCTTCTCACCAAGCAGCGAGTTCAAGGCGTCTTCACGAATACGAACGCCGTCAGGGGACCCAATACGGGCCTCCTCACGAAGCTGGTCGGTGGTCATTAGCTGACGCTTTGCGATCCACTCTTGGTTTGCCCGAGACTGCGGGTCCTGCTCCTGTCGAGCGGTGGCATTGCCGTAGTTCTGGAGGGCACCGTTGAGGCCCTGTAGGCTGTCAGCGAGGGCTTTGAGGTTGCCCCCTGTCTGCTGCTGAGCGGGGCGGATAAAGGTGCTGCCGGGAACACCTGCGGGTGTTAGGCGGGTTTGTTCAAGCTGCGGTGCAGCGATGTTGATTCCGAATAAGCCATTGGCCATGTGATATTTTCCTGAATTATGGTGGATATAGAAAAGCCCCCTGCGCGGGATGCGGAGGAGGCTGATTAGGTTGGCGATAGGGTCTCTTGAGGGGTTAGGCGGCTACGCGAAAGCGGTCCGTGGCGGCATTAGCGAGCGCGTCAGCAGCCTCGTTCTCTACGTTGCCAGCATGACCCTCCACCCACTGGAATGTCAGTGACAGGCCGTTTGCGACAAATTCAAAGCCTTTCCAAAGGTCCTGATTTTTAACGGGCTTCTTGCCCGATGTCCGCCAACCGTTGCGAACCCAATTCGGAAGCCAGTCTGTGAAACCATCCAAGACATACTTACTGTCGCTTACAACGGTGATCGGTACAGACTGGTCGAAATCACCACGCTCACGAATGTAGACGAGTGCCGACAACGCTGCCGACAACTCCATTTTATTGTTTGTCGTGTCGTGGGCACCGTCTGAAAGTTCGACCCTCTCTGTCAGGGTGTCGCCGTTCCAGAAGCAGACTATAGCGCCCCAACCTCCGGGACCGGGATTGCCTATCTCGCTAGCCAAGAGCAGATCGTGGCAAACGATTTTAATCTCAACATTCCCCGTTACGTCGATACATTTGAGGAGGAGGTGGAGATCGATCTTATGGCGGTTCACGCAGAGCGAGAGGCACTGAGGGCCAACATGGATGAGCTTGAAGCCAAGATGGAAAGCTACCTCAAGGAGCTTGGCTACAAATGAATGCTCAAGTACCAAGACTAGGGGCCCATTTCACGAGCCGCCGCGAACGGGGAAGCGCGGGGCTTCCGACTCTGTCGGTGACGCTTAATCGAGGCCTTGTGCCGCGCGACTCACTTGAGCGCCGTACAGAGACCAGTCTCTCACCGGAGGAGCACTTACGCGTTCGTCAAGGTGACATCGCGTATAATATGATGCGTATGTGGCAGGGTGCCTCCGGCCTTGCTGAAATAGATGCACTAGTCAGTCCGGCATATGTAGTCCTCACCCCTAGGAAGAGTATTGATCCCTTTTTTGCTGCGCACCTGTTCAAGCTGCCAGAAATGATCCACCGATTCTGGGCGTACTCCTATGGGCTCACCGATGACAGACTCCGCCTGTATTTCAACGATTTCAAGCGAATACCGTGGGACATCCCTCCCCTTATCGAGCAAAAGAAAATCTCGGAAATCCTATACTCATGGGACAAAGCCATAGAGACCACCGAGAAGCTGCTCGCTAATGCAGAGGCGCAGAAGCGGGCGCTCATGCAACAAATGTTGACCGGCAAGCGGCGACTGAAAGGGTACGAAGGGGAGTGGGATACAATATCGGTTGGGGAGCTTGGGGAAACTTACGGGGGGCTTACCGGAAAATCCAAAGAGGACTTCGGCAGCGGAGCGCCGTACATTACCTACATGATGGTATTTGGGAACTCCGCTATTGACATGAGCAAAGTGGATTTTGTCAACATCGGCCCAAAGGAAGCACAGCATCGGGTAAAGAAAGGGGACATATTCTTCACCACATCGTCGGAAACTCCTGATGAAGTTGGGATGTCGAGCGTCTTGCTTGAAGATCCGGGGGAGTGCTACCTAAACAGCTTCTGCTTTGGCTATCGACTGCACGAAACCAAGCCGCTTATTCGCTCGACGATCCGCAGTCGTGGGGCGACGATAAGACCCGAGCCGAAACTGATGTCATCAAGACACGCCTAACCAAGACCATCGAGCAGGACCTTGCCGATGATCCATACGCTCAGGCCGTGTTCTCCGAACTGCTGCGCAACGCAATCCGCGAGGCCGAAGCCCTGTTCGACCACCCGCACAAACAGTTCGTGCTTTTCAAAGACCTTGAGCAACAAGCCAAAGCCAGAGCCAACCCCAATGTGCCTGATCGCTTTGGCGACAATCGTCACGCACAGGCTTACTATGGGCTGTTTCCCCTCGTTCTCGGGGACCCGGTGTCCCAGCAACGGGGAGAGGAGTGGCTTGTCTCGGAAGCAATGCACATCGACAGCGTCGTCAACGATGCCGTCGCCAAACACTCGATCAATCCCGTGAATGTGGAGGCGGAAATCCGCCGCGAACTCCTGCCCCGATACTTCAAGGAACTGGGCGGACTCGACCAAGCAACCGCTCTCATCGACCGCGTTGTCGAGGTTGTGCGACTGGGGGTGAGCCGTGGGACGCTTTGAACGGGTGCTGCACTATGGCGGCGAGGCCATTCCTTACACCGTAAGAATTGCCACGGGACGCCGTGAACGAGTCCGCATCCACGTGCATCATAACGGCACGGTCGAAGTCGAAGCCCCTGAAGAAGCCACTGCGGAAGATATCGGCAAGGCCGTGCAGAAGCGAGCCCGGTGGGTTCATGACCATGTGCTTGACGCGAGGCGACGGTTCGAGCATGTCCTGCCGCGTGAATACGTTAGCGGCGAACAAATCCTTTATCTCGGACGGCGATACAGTCTGAAGGTTCGCCATGTTCCCCGCACAGAGCGGACGATCAAGCTCAAAGGCGCTCTGCTTGAGGTCGCGCATGATCAGTTGTCAACCGATGCGGTGAGAGCGCGGGTCCGGGCTTGGTACAAGCTGAAGGCGCGGGACTACTTCGCCTATCGTCTTAGCGTCATTGCCAAAGGGCTACCATGGCCGCAGGAAGTTCCGAAATTCCAGTTGAAGGACATGAGAACCCGCTGGGGCACTTGTGCAGCCGGGGGCACAATTACGCTAAATCCTTTCCTTGTCCGCGCGAACCGCGAATGCATTGATTATGTCATTACCCATGAACTCTGTCATCTGCGGGAACACAATCATAGTCCAGAGTTCTTTCGACTTCTCAGCCGTGCGATGCCCCAATGGGAAACCGTCAAGCGATCCCTCGACGATATGGCCGAAATTATACTGAACGACTGACGTTTCGGTTTCGAAGCCGATGAACACGAACCGAAGCACCTTCGATAGCGACATCAACCGTCCCGCCGAATGTCGGGAGTTCGGAAAAGATGGTCCGCAAGACGGATCGAAACCTCCGCCTCAGGCATTCGATCAGGTGTTCCTATCCAATAGTGGTTACAATCTACTTTATTGTGGCTACCCAAAGTGTGCGGAAGCTAAGGCTGGTGCATCCGCTCTGTCAGGAAGAAAATTCCATGTAGGGTGGTGACGAGCATTGAACAAAAGACGAGTAGTAGCGTCGAGCCCACTCCGAATTTAACAGCGAGCCAGAAGAACTCACCGTACGGGTAATTCAAAAACCGAGCCGCGATGCTGGGCAAAGCGGGAGCGAGCGCATTAAGACAGACTAGCGCCAAGCATAGCGTGAAGGATATTATGACTAGATACGAGAACAAATAGGAAAGAAACTGGCGACGGTTCAAAGGGTGATCACGATAGACACCTTTGACACGGATGGAAATTGTCGGCGCAGGGTTGGCGAGCGGAGTATCCATCCCCGTTCCTCCGAATGTCGCGACCGCAGCCAAGCCAGCGAAATAAAAGCCGGGCAAGGTCGATAAGATCGTGAGAAATGCAGCGAAAACCCCTTTCTCACCCAACCACACGAAATCCAAACCAAGCCCACAGTAGACACCAATCGCTATCGCGTATCCAAGCAGAGGTAGCCATACCGTATATTTCGTCATTTCAGGGTGCTGAATACTTCGGTAGGCAAGACCTCGCGTCAGTTCGTAAATGAGCTCCCGGATCATCTAAATCGACCTATAGGTCAGGAATTGAGTGACCGCAGGGTTATACAGGCGTGGAACAGTCGTATTTGTTGATTGCGCTAACGGTGGGAAAATTGGGCCCACTTCGAAACTTTCGATATACATATCGTTCAGCGGTTGCCCGGTTGCGGCGTTAAGCTCGACGGTTACGATCCGACTTGAGCCGGGCCGCTTATATGAAACCTTGGCCTTTCCATACGCTCCCGAATTCGCGTGCATCGCATGTTCCAATGAGTTCCAATGAGTTCCAATGAGTTCCAAAGCTGATTGGGAAGGTTACCCCTGTCAATCGTCAACTTCAATTCGGTCTTTGACTTCTTTAGATAAGGAGCGCCCGCGATTGGCAGAACGGGTTCGTCCCTGATCAAACTGATGCCAGATAAGTGACCCGTGTTGATATCGGTTATCAAAGCAGCCGAGGGGCGTCCATTCAGGTCCACATGGGGGCAACAGCGCTCCATTCTTGGAAGTCCGTCTTTGTTCAGGCCGCCGCCTGGAGCCGGATATGAGAAGAACTCCAAATTATCATGGTATTCATAGTTCAGCAGCTTACTTAGAATTCTCTGAACTAATCCGGCGTGGATATTGGTCACTCGTTCGATCGCGCAGGTATGCACGTTTGGCACTCCCGCCTCTGGTGCGGTCGAAATCAAAACATGACACGCGAAGTCTGACCCAGTGTTGCCGGTTTTCGGATGCTCAGTGAATTCTCCACTCGTAGGGTCCGAATACACACTGTTCGGTGCTTTCTTGTCGGATAAGCGAAGTAAGAGAATCATATATTGGTCAGCAGCGTGAAACCGAACGTCACCGAGAAGCATGGTTCCCTCGCCGCCGTTAATCGGATAGGTCCTGCCACTCAGCTTCATTTTATTCCAAACACCCATTAGTTCCTGCATCGTAGGAAGAGTGGCACCCTCCTTCTTCGAAGCAATCTCAATATTATAGAGAAAGAAGGTACGCCGGTCGTTTTTCATAGATTACCTACTGCTAAATGAGTTTGGTATCTCCATCAGAGTTAAGCCGTTATTGCAACCGGCACGATATGCAGCCGCATCATTTTAATCGCGAGTACTTGGCAACATGATCGGGCCGAAGTAGTAGTGATTTGCGGTCCACAATCGTGCCGCTTAATGTCCACAACGACGGAAAGCACCGACTGATAAGGCATCTAGTAAGGTTCTGAAATAATTGAGGAATGTGCAAAAACCCAGTTGGTTCGATTTGGTGCCCTCGCACCTCTTCTGGGCACCATTCCATTTTTGATCTTAGCCAGATCAATCACTTACCGAAAATGACACTGAGAAAAATCGCCCTCGGGGCGAGGTGATGAGTGTTGTTTGTTCGGGAAACAGCCAAGCGAAAACGCATTTTTCAACGACCAAAACGGATTCGCGTCGTGGCTGACAAAAACACCCTAAAAATGTGATTATGGCTTACTGGCCGCCAGCGGCTGCGCCTTCGTTGGGCGAATGCTCTTCGCAGTTCGGCGTGCAGGACAGAACCGTGCGGGCGGTCTGGCGGAACACGCGCACCGTGTTGCCTTCATCGATAGAAACAAGCACGCGCTCGTCGACGATGGCATTGCCTTCGGCATCCAGCAGCACGAGATTGGTGGTACCGAAGCTGCGGCCTGTCAGAACGATCGTGGTGGCGTCTGCGACAGTGGCATCCGCGACCTTGGAATTGCCGATAATGACCTTGCTGACGGGACGATCAAGCTTCAGGACGCGGGCGTGATTCATGGAAACACGCAGCATATCGTCATCGGCAGACATCACCATTGCTGGCGTTGCGACAAGCACCGTCAGGGAAACAGCGATTCGAGCCATAAAAGCAGATGACATGGATAGGGGCAGCCTTGATTGCGCAATGTGATCAAGAACACCATGCGCGGGATTGGTGAATGAAGCGTTAAGTACGAATCCCATAATGATATGCATCGATCACAAATTTCCGGTTGTGTCGGCAACACCTCTCCAATGACCCATAATTGCACAACGCATACGTCGCGTTTTGAGGCAGGCTTTCAAAAAAAACACGCCGAAACCCTTGGAAACAGGCGCATCTAGCCTTCTGTAAAATTTGAAATTCACCTTTACATCATTGTTTACTATGCTGAATTCAACCTCGTATTTACCGTTTTTTAACGAGATTTCTTAAGCGGTTGGAAATCGGGCTTCTGTAATTTAGGGACAACCGAACAACGGAAAACAGTTGTCGGCGTGCTGAACAACAAACAGAGTTTAGGAGAACCCGCATGACACAGATTTTCGCTCGCTTCCTGAAAGACGAGTCCGGCGCGACCGCCATTGAATACGGCCTGATCGCAGCACTGATTTCCGTTGCTATTATCACTGGTGCTACGACTGTTGGCACTCAGATCGGTACGCTCTTTACCAATCTTGGTACGAAGATGACGACCGCTGCTACAAAATCCGGTCAGTAAAAAACGCTTCACTCCAATACATGCCTCGCCGCTCCCCATGGGGCGGCGTTTGGGTTTATGCTGATGACACCTTTTTGATAGCCTATGATCAAAAAACAGAGGTGAAGCTGGGGAGTTGAACTGTGGTTAGTATTGCGGCTTTTTTGCTTTTACCTTTCTGCCTGAGCTTTGCAGCAGTTACCGATCTGTTCACGATGACAATTCCTAATCGTGTATCCATCACGCTTCTAATTTCTTTTTTCGTGATCGCTTTTGCACTCGGCGTGGACTTGAATACTGTAGGCATGAGCCTTGTTGCCGGACTTATCGTTTTTTGCGTTTGCTTCGCGCTCTTCGCACTCAACGTCATGGGCGGCGGCGATGCAAAGCTTTTGACCGCTTCCGCGGTTTGGTTCGGATTTAATATATCGCTCGTCACGTTCATGATTTGCGTGGCGCTCATTGGCGGTATTCTGACAATAGCAATTCTCTTGCTGCGCTCCCGCTCTCAAGAAATCATGGTCACAGGCTTGCCTATTCCCGACTCACTTCTTGTCGCGAAAAAAGTCCCTTATGGCATCGCTATCGCCATCGCTGGTCTGCTGACCTACCCCGAAGCGCCAATCGTACAGCTTGCAATGCAGCACATGCTGTAAAGCTAATCCGGCGATAATAGCTGCGTTTATTTTTCATTAACCACAAGCCGACAGATTTTATTAACTATAATTACACCAATGGCGGGCCATGGTGAGGGCAGAGATTCTGACTCTTTCAAGGTCCCAGCATGAAGCCGTCGCGTGTCATCATTCTTTCTGTCGCTGTCGTTGCCGCCGGTCTTGCCGGGTTGCTGGCCATGCAGCTTGCGACCCCTCAGCAGGTGGTTGAAAAAGCGGAAGCGATTATCCAGAAAGAACCGACGGTCAATGTTCTGGTTTCGTCCGTCAATCTTCCCGTCGGCAGCCGGTTAAGCCCGGATTCCGTGCGCTGGGCGCCTTGGCCACAGGGAAGCATCAATGACAGCCTCGTTACAGAGACCAAAAGACCGGACGCCATCACCGAACTGACCGGCTCCATCGTGCGGCTGCCGCTGTTTGAAGGCGAGCCGTTGCGTTCTGAAAAGCTGGTGGATTCCAGCACCAGCATCATGTCCTCGCTGCTGCCTGCCGGCAAACGTGCCGTCGCCACGGAAATCTCGGTCGCGACAGGTGCGGGCGGTTTCGTGCTGCCGAATGACCGTGTCGACGTCATCATGGTGCGCAAGGGTGATGCAGGCACATTCATCACCGAAAACGTCCTCAACAATGTCCGCGTTCTGGCCATCGACCAGCAGATCAAGGAAGGCGAAGGCGGCACGACTGCGGTTGTCGGTGCAACCGCGACCCTGGAACTGACGCCTGAGCAGGCGAAAATCATGACCGTCGCGCAACAGATGGCGGATCGTTTGACGCTATCCCTGCGCTCGATTGCCGACGCTCAGGACAGCGATACGAAAGCCGCCGACTATCTCTTGAGCGGTGGCTCGGGACAACCGGCAATTCAAGTGATCAAATCCGGCTCGATCGTCCGGGAAGGACAGGGAGGGTCGTCACAATGATCGCATCTCATGGGTTTTTGCGTCTGAAACAGGCCATGCGCTCTTCCGTCACGGGCGGACTGGCGTTTTGTATCGCGTTTTCGGGTTTCCCCGGCATGAATGCGCCGTTCGGGCTTTCTACGCATGAAGCGCTTGCCCAAAGCGCCAGCATCGTGCGCATCAGTGAGAGCGGCCAAGGCGTTCGCAAGCGCTTGAAGCTGGGCCTGAACAAGGCACTCGTCATTGATCTGCCGCAGGATGCGCACGATATTCTCGTGGCTGATCCCAGCATGGCGGATGCCGTGACCCGCAGTTCGCGGCGCATCTATCTGTTCGGCAAGGCTGTCGGTCAGACGAATATCTTCATCTTCGGAGATCAGGGTCAGGAAATCGTCAGCCTCGATCTGGAAGTCGAGCGGGATATTTCCGGGCTTCAGGCCAATCTGCGTCGCTTCATTCCGGAATCGGATATTCGCGTCGAGATCGTCTCAGACAATATCGTGCTTTCGGGAAGTGTGCGCACGCCGCAGGATTCCGCCCGCGCCGTCCAGCTCGCCTCCGCTTTCCTGAAGGGTGGCGAGGCGACCACGCGTAACATTACCGAAACAAGCCAGAGCAATGGTGATGGCGCCGTCGCCATCTTTGCCGAAGACCGCCAGCAATCCTCCATCGTCAATATGCTGACGATCGAGGGTGAAGATCAGGTAACGCTGAAGGTAACGGTTGCGGAAGTCAGCCGTCAGGTTCTGAAGCAACTTGGTTTCAATGGTTCGATCAGCGGTTCAAATGGTCAGGTCTCGTTCTCCAATCCATCCAACCTCGGAAACGCCATCGGTCTCGCAGGCACTGGCAACATTACCGGGACAATCGGCAAGTTGACCCTTGGCAGCTATTTCAATGCCATGGAACAGGCAGGTGTCATGCGGACGCTGGCCGAGCCTAGCCTGACAGCGATTTCTGGAGAGCAGGCAAAATTCTATGTCGGCGGAGAATTTCGTCTGGCTGCCGAACAGGAAGTGGCTTTCGACAGCACCACAGGTCAGCCGACCGTCACGCGCTCAACGGATACGGTGAATTACGGTATCGAGTTGAACTTCCGACCCGTTGTCTTGTCGCCCGGACGCATAAGCCTGAAAATCGAGACCAACGTTTCCGAGCCGACCTATGAAGGCAGCGTCACGACTGGCAACGGCAGCAGCACAAGGGTTCCCGGCAGCACATATCTGTCGATCCGCAAGCGTGAGGCCTCGACCAGCGTGGAACTTCCCTCCGGCGGCTCTATCGTCATCGCAGGTCTCGTTCAGGATAATGTGCGCCAAGCAATGTCCGGCATTCCCGGCGTTTCCAAGGTGCCGGTTCTGGGCACGCTGTTCCGCAGCAAGGACTTCATTCGTAACGAAACCGAACTCGTCATCATCGCCACGCCTTATCTGGTGCGGCCGGTATCGCGTAACGAGATCGCCCGGCCTGACGACAACTTCAACCCGGAAAACGATGCGGCCATGTATTTCATGAACCGGGTGAACAAGGTTTACGGCAACAGGCAGCAGGCTCACACACAGCCCTATCAGGGCTCGGTAGGGTTTATCTACAAATGACAAAGATATTTCAGATGAAGCCTTTCGCACACCGCCACACCACCCGCCGGGCCGGCCTCGTTCTGGCACTGCTGACGACAGCTGCGCTGGCGCAGGGCTGCGCGCGCGACCCGATGTCAACAGGCGCCATTCCAGACGATTACCGCACCCGTCACCCGATTACGCTTTCGGAAGCGCAGCACTCGCTGGATATTCCGGTCTCGTCCGGCGACAACCGCCTGACGGTGGGCATGGCCGACAATATCAAGGGCTTTGCGCAGAGCTATACGGCGACGTCCTCCGGTGTCGTGCAAATCCAGGTGCCGACGGGCTCCGCGAATTCGGCAGCCGCCTCGATCCTCAAGCGCCAGATCCGCTCGGTGCTGAACTCTTCAGGCATCCCCGCTGGCAAGATCGTGGAGACGCATTATGGCGCTGCTCCAACGGGCGACGCCGCTCCCATTCGCCTGAGCTTCATTGCCATGACGGCCATGACCGGGCAGTGCGGACAGTGGCCGGAAGACCTGTCCAACAACACCTATTCCAACAAGAACTGGTACAATTTCGGCTGCGCTTCCCAGAACAATCTGGCGGCCCAGGTGGCCAACCCGATGGACCTTGTCGGCCCGCGCGGCATGAGCCCGATCGATGCGGAGCGCCGCTCCGTCGTCATCGGCAATTATCGTGCAGGCAAGACGACGGCGACAACGGAATGATGTCCGACAGAGAACGCATGCGGCAACGGGAAAAACAATGAGCTCGGTAGATTACGATATTCAGCGCGGACATCCCGAAGAGCCAAGCGCCGACGAGCCATTGCGCGCAGGCGATATGGACGGCTTGCGGCCTTTGCCCCGTATCTCCATCCATGCCTTTTGCGAAAGCGAGGCCATGCAGCGGCTGATGGAACGCCTTTCCAACGACAGGCGCATGACCAAGGTCAGCCTGCGTGTGACGAATGGAGAGATCGAAGCGGCAGCGACGATGTTTTCATCCAGCCCGACGCCGAACCTCATCATTCTCGAAACGGCGCGAGAGCCCTCTAACCTGCTGAACGATCTGGCACCGCTGGCCGAAGTCTGCGACCCCACGACCCGCGTCATCATCGTTGGGCGTTACAATGACATTTCGCTCTATCGCGACCTCATCCGCAACGGAATTTCCGAATACCTCGTCGCGCCCATCAAGATGCCGGATTTGCTGGCCTCCATCTCGGCCATTTTCGTGGACCCCGAGGCTGAGCCGCTGGGCCGCAACATCGCTTTCATCGGCGCGAAGGGTGGTGTCGGTTCATCCACCATTGCTCACAACTGCGCCTTCGGTATTTCGAGCCTGTTCTCGACCGAAACCATTCTTGCCGATCTCGACCTGCCCTTCGGCACGGCCAATATCGACTTCGACCAGGACCCAGCTCAGGGAATTGCCGAAGCGGTCTATGCGCCTGAACGGCTGGACGAGGTTTTCCTTGATCGCTTGCTGACCAAATGCTCCGAACATCTGTCCCTACTCGCAGCCCCTTCGCTTTTGGACAGGTCTTACGATTTCGAGCGGCTGACCTTTCAGCCCTTGCTGGAACTTCTTCAGCGCAGCACCCCCATAGCCGTTCTGGACGTTCCGCATATCTGGTCGGAATGGACACAGACGGTACTGGCGGAGGCCGACGAGGTGGTGATCACCGCAGTGCCTGATCTCGCCAACCTTCGCAACACCAAGAACCTCCTGGATGCGCTGAAAAAGCTGCGACCGAACGACAAGGTTCCGCATCTCGTGCTCAACCAGGTCGGCATGGTCAAACGCCCGGAAATCGCGCCTGCCGATTTCTTCGAACCGCTGGAAATCGAACCGATCGCGATCATTCCCTTCGATGTGCAGCTGTTTGGCAATGCCGCCAATAGCGGGCGCATGATCAGCGAAATCGATGCAAAATCCCCGATTGCCGAAACCTTCTCGCAGATTTCCCATGTCGTGACGGGCCGATCCTCCGCACGCAAGGCAAAGCGCGCAGGCATTGGCAAAATCATGGACCTCATAAAACGCAAATAATGCATTGCTGCCTGTGCAGCGACATGCCGGAAGAAACATATGTTCGGAAAACGTGGCAACGAAGGCTTCTCCAGAGCCACACCCACAGGGCAGGCGGCCTCCGCCCCTGCCCCGTCTCCCGTCGTCGCTACGCCACGGGCCGAGCCCGCCGAGACCATGGTGCTTGCGCCACCTGCGCCGCCGACGCATGCAGCCCCTGCGCAGGCGCGAAAGCGAGTCCGCACCGACGACTATTATCAGACGAAAGCGCAGGTCTTTTCCGCGCTGATCGACACCATCGATCTGTCGCAGCTGGCCAAGCTCGATACCGAGAGCGCGCGCGAAGAAATCCGCGATATCGTCAATGATATCATTACCATCAAGAACTTCGCGATGTCGATTTCCGAGCAGGAAGAACTGCTGGAAGACATCTGCAATGACGTTCTGGGCTATGGTCCGCTGGAGCCGCTTCTGGCCCGTGACGACATTGCCGATATCATGGTCAATGGCTCCGGCCAGACCTTCATCGAAGTCGGCGGCAAGACCATCGAATCCGATATCCGGTTTCGCGACAATGCCCAGCTTCTGTCCATCTGCCAGCGCATCGTCAGCCAAGTTGGCCGCCGTGTGGATGAATCGAGCCCGATCTGCGACGCTCGTCTGCCGGATGGTTCGCGTGTCAACGTCATTGCCCCGCCGCTTGCCATCGATGGTCCGGCGCTGACGATCCGTAAGTTCAAGAAGGACAAGCTGACGCTCGATCAGCTGGTGCGCTTCGGTGCGATCACGCCGGAAGGTGCGGTTCTGCTGCAAATCATTGGGCGCGTTCGCTGCAATGTCGTCATTTCAGGCGGTACCGGTTCGGGCAAGACGACGCTTCTGAACTGCCTGACGAGCTATATCGACAAGACCGAACGCGTCATCACCTGCGAAGACACCGCCGAACTGCAGCTTCAGCAGCCGCATGTGGTGCGTCTGGAAACCCGCCCGCCAAACATTGAAGGCGAAGGCGAGATCACCATGCGCGATCTGGTCAAGAACTGCCTGCGTATGCGCCCTGAACGCATTATCGTCGGCGAAGTGCGTGGCCCCGAAGTGTTCGACCTGTTGCAGGCCATGAACACCGGTCACGATGGCTCCATGGGCACGATCCACGCCAACACCCCGCGTGAGTGCCTCAGCCGTATGGAATCGATGATCGCCATGGGAGGCTTCAGCCTTCCCGCCAAGACCGTGCGCGAGATCATTTCCGGCTCGGTCGATATCGTCATTCAGGCTGCCCGTCTTCGCGATGGTTCGCGCCGCATCACCCAGATCACCGAGGTGCTGGGCATGGAAGGGGATGTCATCATCACCCAGGATCTGATGCGCTACGAAATCGACGGCGAAGATGCGGGCGGCAAGTTGCTGGGCCGCCATGTTTCCACCGGCATCAGCAAGCCGCATTTCTGGGATCGCGCACGCTATTTCAACGAGGAAAAGCGCCTTGCGGCGGCTCTCGATGAAATGGAAAGCAAGTCTCAATAAAATAAAGCGTGCCAGCGTCAGGGGACGCGCGGCAGGCCCAAGGCCAAGGCGGACAGTAAATGAACATGACGGTGATGCTGCTTGTGATCCTCGTCGCCGTTTCGGCAGGCGCGATGGCCTATGTCTTTCTGTTCCCGCAAATCGAAGTCGAGAAGAAGACCGCAAGCCGCGTAAACCGCGTCAAATCTGCGGAAACCGACCACACCAAGATCAAGGCTGCCCGCGACCGCGTTCAGGAAATGAGCAAGCGGCGCAAATCCGTTCAGGATACGCTGAAGGACTTGGAGAAGAAGCAGAACGAGAAGTCCAAGGACCGAAAGGACACGAGCCTGCGCGGCAGGCTCGCTCAGGCCGGTCTTTCGATCTCCATCCAGAAATTCTATTTCATGAGCGCGGGGCTTGGACTCTCCGTCTTTCTCGTCGCCTTGCTCTATGCGGCGCCACTGCTTCTGGCGCTGGGCGGGGGCATTGTCGGCGCGCTCGGCCTGCCGCGCTGGGTGTTGCGCTTTCTGGTCAAGCGGCGGCAGACCAAGTTTCTGGAAGAGTTTCCAAACGCGCTCGACGTCATGTACCGCTCCATCAAATCCGGTCTGCCGTTGAACGATTCCGTTCGACTGATCGCGTCCGATGGGCAGGAGCCGGTCAAGACCGAGTTCCAGCGCGTCGTGGAAGCGCAGCAGGTGGGCATGAGCATTCCCGAAGGCATCAACCGCATGATGCTGACCATGCCGCTCCCGGAAGTGAACTTCTTCGGCACCGTCATCACCATTCAGGCGCAGGCGGGTGGCAATCTTTCCGAAGCGCTCGCCAATCTTTCCAAGGTGCTGCGTGAGCGGCGCAAAATGAAGGCCAAGGTCGCGGCACTTTCCATGGAAGCCAAGGCGTCTGCCGTCATCATCGGCGCTCTGCCCTTCATCGTGGCGACGCTCGTCTACCTCACCTCGCCAGACTACATCATGGTGCTGTTTACCGATCCACGCGGGCATCTCATTCTGGGCGCATCGGCGATCTGGATGTCCATCGGCATCGTCATCATGCGCCAGATGATCAACTTCGATATTTGAGGCGGTAGCACCATGTCAGAACAACTTGCAGCCAGCCTGACCAACCCGCACCTCATCATTGCCATTCTGGTGTCCGTTGCGGTGTTTGCCACCTTCTATACGCTGGCCATCCCCTATTTCGAAAAGGGCGACCTCAACAAGCGCATGAAGGCCGTCTCCACCGAGCGCGACCAGATCAGAAGCCGCGAACGCGACCGTATGAGCGAAGCCGCAAAGGGTGGCAAGGCGTCGCTGCGCGCCAACAACAACAAGTCGGCGCGGCGCATCGTCGAGCGCTTCAACCTGCGTGAAGCGCTGGTGGATGCCAATACGGTCAACAAGCTGCGCGCTGCCGGTTACCGATCCCAGAACGCACTCAATACCTTTCTGGCCGCCCGTTTCATTCTGCCCTTCGTCTTTCTGATCCTTGCTTTCCTATGGGTCTTCGTCGCCGGAAACTTGATCACGAGGCCGTTTGGCCTGCGCCTGATGGCCGTGCTGGGTTTCGGCTATCTCGGCTTCTATGCACCCAATATTTTCATCTCCAACCAGATGTCCAAGCGCCAGAAATCCATCAAGCGCGCTTGGCCGGATGCGCTCGATTTGATGCTGATCTGCGTGGAGTCAGGCGTATCGATGGAAGCGGCCATGCGCCGCGTGGCCGAGGAAATGGCCGACCAGTCGCCAGAACTCGCCGAGGAAATGGTGCTGACGACGGCGGAGCTTTCTTTCCTTCAGGACCGGCGAACAGCGCTTGAGAACCTCGGTATTCGCACCCAGCTGGATGGCGTAAAAAGCGTGGTGCAGGCGCTGATCCAGGCTGAACGCTACGGTACGCCCTTGGCGCAGGCGCTGCGCGTTCTCGCCCAGGAAGGCCGTGACGAGCGGATGAACGAAGCGGAAAAGAAGGCCTCCGCCCTGCCCCCAAAGCTCACTGTGCCGATGATCCTGTTCTTCCTGCCGGTTCTGGTGGCGGTCATTCTCGGCCCTGCGGGCATTCGGATTTCCGACACGTTCTGACGACGACGGACAAACGAAAAAAGCGACCGTCAAGGTCGCCTTTTTTAGCGATGGATCACAGGATTATCAGTTGGTCGCCGTCTTCTTGTTCTTATCCGACAGTTGCGACCAAGCGTTCTGTTGAGACAGCATGCCGCGAAGATAGGTGAGATTGGCCTGCGCCTGCTGGGCGGAAAGCTCCTGCATGGCGATGCGCTCGGCTTCTTCGAACCGGCCCTGCAAGCCGACGACGAGTGCCAAATTCTGCCTGATGCGGCTGTCAGCTCCCGGCTGGGAGGCGGCAGAGCGCATATAGGTTTCTGCGGTGCGCGGATCACTCTGAAGCACGTAGGACATGCCGAGATTGGACAAAATGCTCGGATCGTTGGGCTTCAGATCCAAGGCTTGGCGATACTTGGCCCGTGCCTCGTTGGAGCGGCCAAGCTGGTCCAGCACCGCACCTTCGGCGGAATAAAGACGCCAATCGGGGCGATCGGGCGTCTGTGCACGGCCGATGGTGCCGAGTGCCTGCTCCAGCTGTCCGGCAGCGGCCTGCGCCTTGCCATAGGAGGCGAGAACCTCGCGGTCGGATGGATAGGCGATGGCGACCTGCTGCATCACGGCGAGAGCCTGCGTGTTCTTGCCGGTCATCATCAAAAGATTGGCGTAGTTGAGCCCGGTGTTGCGATCCTTAGGGTTGCGCTCATAGGCTTTGCCGGTGGTGGCCTCTGCCTGTCGCAACTGCTCCATGTTCATCTGATCATAGGAATGGGAGACAGGAGCAATCGATCCCGTCGACATGCGGTCCGGCTTGTTGGTGGAACATCCTGCAAGCGAAAGGGCAAGCACGGCCGCGCAGACACCGCGAAGCAGCGTTTTGTGGCGGGCTGAAATGTTAGAAACAGCAATCATGACATTGCCCCGGCTTTCGGTTTGGATCGCAATGGGCGGCATGGCATAATGAAATGCGACGCAACCCTCGCTCCAGCAATAATCTGTTAACCCTAACAGAGTGTTAATTTGCCGATTCCAGACCTTTACGAAAGCAGCCTAATGCCTCCCTATCAATTTATCGAACGCACCACGCCTTTCAGTTCCAAAGCAGGCAAGACGCTGCCGGTTTTTGCCGTGACGCCCGCCCATATCGAACAGGGTGCGATTGATCCGATTGCGCTGGATTGGGCACGCAAGGCAGGTTTCAAGGCGGATGCGGGTGCAATTCTTTTGATCCCGTCTGCAGAAGGTGCGCTTGGTGGCGCGCTTATGGGTCTCGGCACCAACCCATCCGAACTGCCTTTCATCAGCGGTAAACTGGCGAGAGAATTGCCGGAGGGCGACTGGCACATCGAAACGGCACCGCTGACGGTCAATCGCCTGATGCTGGGCTTTGGTCTCGGCGCCTACCACTTCGACAAATACCGCACAGTGAAGAGCAATGGCGCGAAGCTTTTGATCCCGCGCGATGCGGAAGATGCGGAAATCAAGCGCATTCTGGCTGGCGTCTATCTGGCCCGCGACCTCATCAACGTGCCTGCAAACGATATGGGGCCGGATCAGCTGGAAATCGCCTTCCGCAGCCTTGCCGCCCATTACAAGGCGCAGGTTTCGGTGGTTGCCGGGGATGATCTGCTGAAGGAAAACTTCCCGCTCGTTCATGCGGTCGGTCGCGCCAGTGAAAGCGCGCCGCGCCTTCTGGAAATGACATGGGGCAAGAAGGGCAATCCGCGCCTGACGCTGGTTGGCAAGGGCGTGTGCTTCGATACCGGCGGCCTCGACATCAAGCCCTCCTCCTCCATGGCCCTGATGAAGAAGGACATGGGCGGCGCGGCCAATGTGCTGGGCCTGGCCCTGATGATCATGGATGCCCGCCTGCCCGTCGATCTGCGCGTCATCGTGCCTGCGGTGGAAAACTCCATCTCTGCAAACGCTTTCCGCCCGGGCGATATCTACCAGAGCCGCAAGGGGCTGACGGTCCAGATCGACAATACCGATGCTGAAGGCCGCCTCATTCTGGCCGATGCGCTCGCTTATGCCGATGAGGATGCGCCTGATCTGATGATTGATATGGCGACATTGACGGGTGCGGCCCGCGTCGCACTCGGCCCTGACGTACCGCCCTTCTTCACAGATGACGAAGACCTGGCCCACAGCATTGCCGATGCCAGCATGGATGTGGATGATCCCTTGTGGCGCCTGCCGCTTTACATGGGCTACGACAAGGACATCCGCTCGCGCGCAGCCGACATTACCAATGCGCCCGCAGGCGGCATGGCCGGATCGATTACAGCGGCCCTCTTCCTCAAGCGTTTTGTAACAAGCACGAAGAAATGGGTGCATTTCGATATTTACGGCTGGTCTCTGAGCGACCGCTCACACTCATCCGTCGGCGGCGAGGCACAGGCAATCCGCGCGCTGTTCCATTACATCTCGCGCAGCTTCGCCAAGAAGTAACAGGGCGGTTACTGCAAGCCTGACAGGTGCTTTCGAGATGCCCAGACAAGCCTCTGGGCATCTGCAAATCCTGTCATTTTCTATGTCCATCAAACATGCTTGCCACACACGGCATTTCGTCTTATTTTGCAGCCGTCGCGAAAAGCGGCTGCTTCCCTTGATCCGCTCGGTAGCGGAGTAAACAGGTGGACGAATTGTCGTCCAGGCGGTCAAGCACACGCCACTCTGGTCTTTCAGGGCCACTGTCGGCCAGCGGTTCCAAACACAGCATATCAACCCAATCGCAAGCCATCAGGCCGAGCGCCTACGCGTGCTTGCGTTGACTGGAACTCGTCATGAGCAAATCCCTTATTGTCATCTTCGCTGCCATCGTTCTCGATGCCGTTGGCATCGGTCTCATCTTCCCAATTCTTCCAACACTCTTGCAAAGCGTGACCCATGCCGAAAACGTGGCTGCCTATATCGGCGTGATGGCGGCACTCTATGCGGCCATGCAGTTCGTTTTCGCCCCTGTGCTCGGCTCGCTGAGCGACCGGCTGGGTCGTCGTCCGGTCCTTCTGATCTCGCTGGCGGGTGCCGCCATCAACTATCTTTTCCTCGCCTTTGCCCCAAGTCTGTGGATGCTGCTGCTCGGTCGCGCCATCGCCGGGCTGACCAGCGCCAATGTGTCTGTGGCGAGTGCCTACATCACCGATATCTCGCCTGAAGAGACACGCGCTAGCCGGTTCGGCCTTCTCAACGCCATGTTCGGCATTGGCTTCATCATCGGTCCCATACTGGGCGGCGCGTTGGGTGATTACTGGGTGCGACTACCCTTCATCGCCGCCGCGGTGCTGAACGGGTTCAATCTGCTGCTGGCATTCTTCGTGCTGCCGGAATCGCGCAAACCAAGCCGTGAGGCGATCGACCTTGCCGCACTCAATCCGCTTCGTCCATTGCGCTGGGTGTTTTCGCTGAGACGCGTTCTGCCCATCGTCTTCGTGTTTTTTATCTTCAGCGCCGCCGGTGAAGCCTATGGCACATCATGGGCGCTCTGGGGTGCCGACACCTTTCAGTGGAACGGCCTTTCCATCGGCCTGTCGCTTGGTACGTTCGGGGTCTGCCAGGCGCTTTCGCAGGCGTTTCTTCCCGGCCCTGCCGTCAAACTGCTGGGTGAGCGCAATGCCATTCTGACCGGTATAACCTGCGCCTGCGTTTCATTGATCGTCATGGCCTTTGCCACGCAGGGATGGGTCATTTTTGCGATCATGCCCATATTTGCGCTTGCTGGCATCGGCGTGCCGGCATTGCAGTCTCTCGCCACCCGTCAGGTGGACGCCAGCCAGCAGGGTCAGTTCCAGGGCGTACTGGCATCCATCGTCAGTCTGGCTTCCATCGTGGCACCGCTGTTCTTTTCCAGCTTCTATTTCGTGGTCAGGGAGCAATGGCCGGGTGCGATCTGGCTGTCGGTCGTCACCATTTACGCCATCAGCATACCGCTGGTGCTGAGCCTGAAATTCAGATCACAGCAGGCTGAGGCGGCGTCCGTGTGAAACGCACGTCGCATCTTTAAACGACGACGTCCTGTTCCTTGCGGTCTTCTTGACCGAAGAATTTCAGGTATCGTTGCACTTCTTCCGGCTCGCCGGTGGCCTTTTGCGGATTGTCGGAAAGCTTGACGGCCGGGCGGCCGTTGGCATCGATGACCTTGCACACCACCGAAATGGGCTTGAGGCTTTCGATAGTCTTGGGTGCGCAGCCAGCGAAGTCGTTCGTCAGGTTCGTGCCCCAGCCGAAGCTCATGCGCACGCGGCCTTCGAAGTGTTTGTAGGTGTCGATGATGGCATCCACATCCAGACCGTCGGAGAAGATCAGCAGCTTCTTCTTCGGGTCGCGGTTCATCTTCTGCCACCAGTCGATGATCTTTTCGCCGCCTTCGATGGGCGGGGCGCTGTCGGGACGGAAGCCGGTCCAGTCCGCCACCCATTCGGGCGCGTTACGCAGAAAAGCGGCAGTGCCGAAAGCGTCCGGCAGAACGATCAGCAGATTGCCGCCATAGAGCCGGTTCCAATCCTTCATCACCTGATAGGGTGCTGCAGCCAGCTCCTCGTCGTTCTGGGCGAGTGCGGCAACAACCATCGGCAACTCATGCGCATTGGTGCCGACGGCTTCCAGATCGGAATCCATAGCCAGCAATACATTGCTGGTGCCGGTAAAGGCCGGGCCGATGCCTTCTTTCAGCGCTTCCACGCACCAGCGCTGCCAGAGGAAACTGTGGCGGCGGCGGGTGCCAAAATCGGAAATGCGCAGACCCGGCAATTCGCGCAGGCGCTCCACCTTTTCCCACATCTTGGCCTTTGCGCGGGCATAGAGAACATCCAGCGTGAAGTAACCGAGCGATCGCATGGCACTGCGCGAACGAAGCTCATTGATGATGGCGAGGGCCGGGATTTCCCATAGCGTGGTATCCATCCAGCGACCGTGGAAATTCAGCTCATACTGCCCGTCACGTTTGAACAGCTCATATTCCGGCAGCTGATAGCTATCCAGCCAAGACAGAAATTCCGGCTCGAAAATCTGCGAACGGCCGTAGAAGGTATTACCCGCCAGCCAGATGCTCTCCTTTTTGGAAAGTCGCAGGCTGCGGGCGTGATCCAGTTGTTCACGCAGCTCCATCTCGTCGATTTCATCGGCAAGCTTGACGGTCTTGGTGCGGTTGATCAGCGAGAAGGTCGCATTCACCTCTGGATACAGCTTCCAGATCATCTGCAACATCAAGAGCTTATAGAAGTCCGTATCGATAAGGCTGCGGACGATGGGGTCGAGCTTCCAGGTGTGGTTGTGAACACGGGTCGCTATGTCTGTCTTCGTCATTGCTGCTGCTATCCCCCGCACCGGACAAAACCGGTGTCGCCGCGCATTTCGAAAGGCGTTGAGCCTTCAGGAGCCTGATCTGCTCCGGAGACAAAGACTTATCTGATAAAACAGCGGCAAGTCCAGACCGGTTTCAGCAAAGACGGTTCTGGCTGGCCGTTAGAAATCCACCGCAGGTGGGTTGATGCCGGGATACCAGTCCTTCGATGTCGGCACGCGCGTGCCGGTCGTCGTCACACCGGCAGACCCCGTGCAGCGATAACCCTGCACGGCCAGCCCGCGACTGCCAAAAACGTCGCGGTAGGGGCCATCCGAATAGCTCGAAATCACCGGGGCCGAATGGCAGGTGTAACGTTCTTTTGGCTGCAATGTTTTGGGGTCTTTCACACCCGGCAGATTGGCATAGGCATCGGGGGCAGGCAGGTAGCCGTTTTCATAAACGGTCTGTGCCTGACCGGTCGCAGCACAGGAGAGACTGGCGAAAAGGAAAGCCGCGATGCTGATTGCTGGTCGTGCCATTGGGGTGGTCCTGCCGAATGTTCTATCCCTGTTATATAGAACGACAATCGCACCAAAACACCGGATCGATGCAAACGTTTTCGTGAAAACTTCAAGGGCGGCGGTAGGCGGTTGGCATCTCGTAAAGCCAGCCGATGCGCTTGATTGCCTCATCGAGATTTTCCCGCGAGACATTCATCGTGTGGCCATTGGCATGCAGAAGCGTTTCTTCGTCCTCCATGAGGCCGACATGGCCCTTCCAGAACACCAGATCGCCACGGCGCAATTCTGCGCGGGTGATCTCGGTGCCGAGGGAGCGGACCTGCATATCCGTATCACGCAGAACCGACGTGCCCGCCATGGCCATGGAAAGCTGGACCAGACCGGAGCAATCGATGCCAAAGCCCGATCGCCCGCCCCAGAGATAGGGCGTTTCCAGAAAGCAAAGGGCAATGGAAACATAGTCTTCTGCAGACTTCTGCTCCACGCTGAGGCAATGGGCTGCGATAACGCCCTCGCCGTTTTCGGTCATCAGATATTGTGTGCCGCGCGTTTCGGCTTCACCGACAAAACGCATCTGGCTGCCCATGGACAGCGCCGCAACCGGCGGTTTTCTCAGTTCGGCGGCGGGATAGAGGAATGTGCGGGGCGCAATGATGCGATGAGTGGGTGCTACGGTCTCACCGAATGCCGTCTCCGGCAGATACCCGGCATAACCATCCGCATCCGCCTGCACCCAGGCCCAGCCGCTGGCTTTTTCGAACACCCTGATCGTTTCGCCCAGCAGCAATTCCGTATCGATACCGGCGGTCAAATCCGGCTTTGGACGCAGCCCGATGACCGGCACCGTGACCTGTGCCGGTGTTCCCTTGACGAAACGTTCGGCTTCGACCTTGCCCTTGAGTGTCTCATCAGCGAGATCGGCGCGGAAGATGTTGAGGCGGCGGTCGAGTGTGGTGTCCGTAATTGTCATGTCGCTGCGTCCTGCTCGCCTTCATTTCTTTATTCGATGACCGGCATACACCTTTTTGAGGCGGGAGGCTAAGCCCTGCGGGCGTGCTCGATGATCAGATCGCCGAATTTTTCCAGATAAAGCGCACCGGCCACCGTGCGTTTGATGATGACATTGCGGCGGTCACGCTCATCGCGCTCCCGGTCCACCAGCCCCAGCGTGCCCATGCTATCAAGCGCCCGTGTGATGACGGGTTTGGTGACGCCCAGCACGGAGGCTAGTCCTCTAACGGTATGCGGTGGTGGCACGAGATAGATGTGGAGCAGAATTGCCATCTGCCGGGCCGTCAGATCCGGCGCATCTTCCTCGACCTGCGCCAGCACCACGCGGTGCCAGAGGTTCAGCGCCTGGCTTGGCGACAGTTCGACAGACACGTTCCCGGCTCCGTTCGTTTGCAATCCACAAAGGTCATCCGAATGATTTTGGCGCAAATCAATGAACAAAACAAAACCGCCGCCCATGATGTCTGCACCTTGGTGCGCATCGATGTGGCGGCGGTTCTTGCGCTCGTTTTCGAGCTTTGCGTCCCCTCTGGACTTGAAGAGAGACATGCATCAAGCGTGCCAGTTGCGAATTTCAGCGAAAAAGCCCGCAACTCAGGCTCTGGCAAACAAAAAGCTCCGGCGAGGATGTCGCCGGAGCTTATATTTTAAGCGATTTGGTAGCATCGCACAATTCCGCGCCGTTCACTTAGAGATGAACAGCCTGAAAAGCTTTAAATCTCGGCGCCCTGCGCGCCTTCGACTTCCCGTGCCTTCTCCTGCCTGTTGTAGCGAATGGAGGACCACAGCGAGATACCGATAAGCGTTGCGCCGCCCAGACCGGTGATGACTTCCGGAATGTGGACAAGGCTCTGGACATACATGATGACCGAAAGGATGAGGATGGCATAAAACGCGCCATGCTCGAGATAGCGGTATTCCGCCAGCGTTCCCTTTTCGACCAGCATGATGGTCATCGAGCGCACATACATGGCGCCGATGCCAAGACCGATGGCGATGATGAAGAGGTTGGACGTCAGTGCAAAAGCGCCGATGACGCCATCGAAGGAGAAGCTGGCATCCAGTACTTCGAGGTAAAGGAACGCGCCGAAGCCGCCCTTTGCCGCACCTTCCAGCACCTGCTGGCTGCGGTCCAGAATACCGCCCAGAACTTCCACGAGAAGGAAGGTCAACAGACCCCAGATCGCCGAACTGAAGAAGAGAGTGGCTGCTTCAGGACCCAGCGCCGGATCAGCGCTATTGGCGATGATGCGCGAAAAGACCAGCATGACGATCAGCACGAAAGCGATCTCGATGCCCTTGATCGACGAATAGGTCGCGATCTTCTCTTCGAACCAGCGAACCCAGTGCACGTCCTTCTCATGATCGAAGAAGAAGCTAAGGCCGACCATCATCAGGAAGGTGCCACCAAAGGCCGCGATCGGCAGATGCGCGTCCTTCATGATCTGCGCATAACGCTCTGGTTCCGTCGCGGCCATGACCATGGCCGTCCAGGGGCCGACATTGGCCGCGATGACGACGATGAGCAGCGGGAAAACGATACGCATGCCGAAGACGGCGATGAGAATGCCCCAGGTCAAAAAGCGATGCTGCCATTCCGGCGTCATGTCTTTCAGCTTGTTGGCATTGACGATGGCGTTATCGAAGGACAGCGAGATTTCCAGAACCGCGAGAACCGCGCAGATGAAGAAGATCGTCGCGGTGCCGCTGATGGTGCCCGTCATTTCCCAGCCGAGCCAGCCGCCCAGCAGAAGGCCGACGACGGTGACGATGAAGGCCCATTTGAAATAGGTGAGTGAGGATTTTGTTGTCGGTGTCATCACAGGGCTCCCGCGCGGGTTGGGCGAACGGGAAAACGTGGAGCAGGCATGGCGCAAAGTGCACGCATGGAATGCATGGTCAGATTTTTCATGGGTTTAAATCCGCCGGCGTCATAAGCAGGCGGTACCGACATCGCGAGAGCGCCGTAAAACTCTCGCCAGAGGGGCCCGGCACCAAAGTTCAATCTCCAAGCCCGATGTCAGGGGCTGGAATGCCTTTGTAGTCTCGCAACTTTGTGATTTCGTCAAGATCAAAGTTGTTTTTTAGGCACAATCACGACGTTTCATCGCCTTTCCCGTTCGATTTGCAAACAAAAGTTGCGTCGAATCATGTTGTCATATCATTTTAAAAAGAGATACTATTTGTTTCTTGCCCCTGTAATCCGCTTGCGGTAAAGACGGACGCATAACAGTTTCCGACGCATGGAGAAGCGCGATGACGATTTCCTTCGACCTGACCGGCAAGACAGCGATTGTCACGGGTGCCAATACCGGCCTTGGACAGGGCATCGCCACAGCGCTGGCGGGTGCGGGTGCAACGGTTGCGCTGGTCGGTCGGTCTTCCATGACAGAGACGGAGGAGGCGATTACGGCCATTGGCGGCAAGAGCCACAGCATCAAGGCCGATCTTTCCTCAATTGCGCCCGTGGCAGAGGTCATCAGCGAGACAGTGCGCCTTGCTGGCGGCGCCGATATTCTCGTCAACAATGCAGGCATCATCAAGCGCGCCGATTCGCTGGATTTCACCGAAGCCGATTGGGATGCGGTGATGGATGTGAACCTGAAGACGGTCTTCTTTCTCAGCCAGGCCTTTGCCCGTCATCTCGTTGCGGAAAACAAGCCGGGCAAGATCATCAATATTGCTTCGCTTCTGTCGTTTCAGGGCGGGATCCGCATTCCTTCCTACACGGCATCCAAGAGCGGCCTCGCCGGTCTGACCCGGCTTCTGGCCTGTGAATGGGCTGCCAAGGGCATCAACGTCAACGCCATCGGGCCGGGCTATTTCGACACCAACAACACGGAAGCCCTGCGCAACGACCCGGACCGAAACGCGGCGATCCTGGCGCGCATTCCCGCAGGCCATTGGGGCAAGCCGGAAGAGCTTGGCGGAGCAGCGGTGTTTCTGGCCTCCAGCGCTGCCGATTATATTCACGGCACGGTTCTGCCGGTCGATGGCGGTTGGCTGGCCCGTTGATCCGAAAGCTTAGACGAGGTCATCCAGCGGCGGATTGGCGGATTTCGCCTGCCTGCGCTTGAGCGTATTTTCCCGGAAGAAGATATAGAGGCCCGCCAGCACGATGAGACCAGCACCGATGACGATGCTGGACTGCGGCACATCGCCGAAGATCAGCCATCCGAATACCACGGCCCAGAGCAGCAGCGTATATTGCAACGGCGCTACCGTTGCGGCATCGGCCAGCTTCAGCGCGCGGTTGACCAGCACATGCGCCGTCATGGCGACAATGCCCAGCAACGCCAGCAGGGACAGATCGAAGCCGGATTGCAGCGGCACCCAGCCCGCAGGAGTAACGGCGATGGCGACGATACCGGCAAGCGCTGCCCCGACGATCTGCCAGAAGGCCAGAACCGTATCGGGCGTATTCCGCAGCTGACGCCCGGAGAGCATCATGAAGGCAAAAGCCGCACTGCCAAGAATGGAAAACAGAGCCGCTGACGTCAGGGATGCCGAGCTGGGTTTCAGCGCGATCAAGACGCCGACGAAACCAATCGCAATCGCCGTCCAGCGCCGCCAGCCGACCTTTTCGCCCAAGAGAAACGGCGATAGTGCCGCAACATAGATGGGGGCCGCCAGCCAGTAGGTCATGACATCCGCCAAGGGCAGCGCCTTGACCGCGAAATAGAAACAGAAGAGTTCAGCCGTAGAGAAAAACATGCGCGCGGCCTGCAAGCCCGGGCGCTCGACACGCACGACGTTGCTCAAGCCAGCCCTCCATAGAATGGGCGTCAGCACGATAATGGCCGCAACGCTGCGCACCAGAACCACTTGCCCAAGGCTGTAGGTCGACACCAGCCATTTGCCCATGGCGTCGTTCAGCGCAAAGAGAAGCATGCCGAGCAGCATGACAGCCACCCCGAGACCCGTGGGTGAAAGCTGGCGAATGAAATTGGGCATTTTGTTTTTGAACTCCCTAGAAGCCCATGACTCCGCGAGGTCCATTTCCAAGTCAAGCCCAAGGACGCCTCGATCTGTATATGCGCGATGCCTAACCTGCAAAAATTCCGTCAGAAAAAATGAAAGATCGTAAGCTGTCCAGTTACAGCGTTATAGAAAGATCTGCCGTTCGCTGGACACGATATCCTGAAGAAACTGCGCCACGGTTCTGACGCGCGCCAACTGCCGAGCGTTTTCGTGAAAGGCAGTCCAGTAGGATCGGCGGATCGAAACCTCTGGCAATAGCCGCACCAGTTCGTAATGACTGCGAGCAATGTAATCATGCAAAATGCCGATGCCTGCCCCCGAGCGCACGGCCTCCGTCTGGCCGATGGCGCTGGATATTTCGAAACTCGCATCCCAATCACGCAGGATTTCGCCGGTGTAGTTCAGCGATGGCGAGAAGATCAGGTCTTCGACATAACCGATCCGGCGGTGGCTTTTCAGCGCCTCGACCGTCTCGGGCAAGCCGCTTTCTTTTAGGTAGGATTTTGAGGCGTAAAGGCCGAGCGAATAATCGGTGAGTTTGGAGAACACCAGCCTGCCCTGCTCCGGCCTTTCGATCGTTATGGCAATATCTGCTTCACGCTGCGACAGCGAAAAAGAGCGTGGTACCGGCACCAGTTCGATTTTCAGATCAGGGTGCAGCGCCGTCAGGGCGCCAAGGCGCGGGGCCAGAAACGAAACGCCAAACCCATCCGGCGCACCGATCCGCACCGTGCCGCTGATGGCGGCATCACCCCGACCGAGGCTTGCCTGCGCGGCGAGCATTTCCGTTTCCATACGCTCCGCCGAAATCAGGAACCGGCTCCCCTCCTCCGTCAACTCGCAGCCGGTCGTGTTGCGCAGAAAAAGCTGGCATTCGAGTGCGCTTTCCAGCGACGAGACGCGGCGGCTGAGCGTGGCGTGGTTGACGCCGAGCTTTTTAGCGGCTGCCAGAAACTGGCCACTTCTCGCGACGCTCAAGAAAAAACGCACATCATCCCAGTTCATGGCGACCTCGTTATGCCGATTTTTGCACAACGGATGATTATTCCTAGTCATTGATTTGTGCAATTCAAAGCGCAAAGGTGGGAGCATCAAAAAATCAGGAGGAACATCCATGAAGCAGATCGGTCATTTCATCGACGGCAAGCATGTGGCAGGCACTAGCGGTCGCACATCCAATGTCTACAATCCGGCAACCGGCGAAGTGCAGGCAACGCTTTCCCTGGCCAGCGATGCAGAAATTCTGGCCGCTGTTGAAAGCGCCAAGGCCGCACAGCCGAAGTGGGCCGCGACCAACCCGCAGCGCCGCGCCCGCGTTTTCTTCAAATTCGTTGATTTACTGAACCAGAATATGGATGAGCTGGCGGTTCTTCTCTCCAGCGAGCACGGCAAGACGGTCGAGGATTCCAAGGGCGATATCATTCGCGGGCTGGAAGTCTGTGAATTCGTCTGCGGCATTCCGCATCTGGCCAAGGGTGAGTTTACCGAAGGCGCCGGTCCTGCCATCGACATGTACTCCATCCGCCAGCCGGTCGGCATCGGCGCTGGTATCACGCCTTTCAACTTCCCCGGCATGATCCCGATGTGGATGTTTGCTCCCGCGATTGCCTGCGGCAACGCCTTCATCCTCAAGCCATCCGAGCGCGATCCATCGCTACCGATCCGTCTGGCCGAATTGATGATCGAAGCTGGTCTGCCTGCGGGTATTTTGAACGTCATCAATGGTGACAAGAGCGCGGTTGACGGCATTCTGACCAACCCGGATATCGGCGCGATCTCGTTTGTCGGCTCCACGCCCATCGCACGCTATGTTTACGCCACGGCTGCCGCAAACGGCAAGCGCGCGCAGTGCTTCGGCGGTGCCAAGAACCACATGATCATCATGCCAGATGCCGATCTCGATCAGGCCGTCAGCGCCTTGATGGGTGCCGGTTACGGTTCGGCTGGCGAGCGTTGTATGGCCGTTTCGGTCGCCGTTCCCGTGGGTGAAGAGACGGCCAATCGCCTGATCGAAAAGCTCATTCCGCAGATCGAAGCGCTGAAGATCGGCCCTTACACCGATGACAAGGCCGATATGGGTCCGTTGATCACCAAGGAAGCGCAGACACGCGTGAGTGGCCTGATCGACAGTGGCGTTGAGCAAGGTGCAAAGCTTGTCGTTGACGGTCGCAATTTCAAGCTTCAGGGCTATGAGGATGGTTACTTCGTGGGCGGCTGCCTGTTCGACAACGTGACCACCGATATGGACATCTACAAGCAGGAAATCTTCGGACCTGTTCTGTCCGTCGTGCGCGCCAAGAACTACGAGGATGCGCTGGAACTGCCGATGAAGCATGAATATGGCAACGGCGTTGCGATCTTCACCCGCGATGGTGATGCTGCCCGCGACTTCGCCAGCCGCATCAATATCGGCATGATCGGTATCAACGTTCCGATCCCGGTTCCCCTGGCCTATCACTCCTTCGGCGGCTGGAAGGCTTCGAGCTTCGGGGATCTCAACCAGCACGGGACGGATTCGATCAAGTTCTGGACGAAGACCAAGACGGTCACGGCCCGCTGGCCATCCGGCATCAAAAGCGGTGCGGAATTCGTCATGCCAACGATGAAGTAACGCCGACTAAGATACCAAGCGCCCTCAACTCGTTGAGGGCGCTTTTTTATTGTTTATTTCGTTCCGTACATGCGGTCGCCCGCGTCACCGAGACCGGGCATGATGTAGCCCTGTTCGTTCAGGTGGCTGTCAATTGATGCCGTGAAAATCGGCACATCCGGGTGTGCTTCGCGGAAATTCTTGATGCCTTCGGGGGCGGCCAGCAGGCATAGGAAGCGCATGTTCTTCGCGCCCCGTTCCTTCAACTTGTCGACGGCTGCGATGGACGAGTTGCCGGTTGCCAACATCGGATCGACCACGATGATCAGGCGCGCATCGAGATTGTCCGGTGCCTTGAAGAAATATTCGACGGCTTCCAGCGTGTCGTGATCGCGGTACACACCGATATGCGAGACGCGGGCAGACGGCACGAGCTCCAGCATGCCTTCCAGCAGGCCGTTGCCAGCACGCAGGATGGAGGCGAACACCAGCTTCTTGCCTTCAAGAACCGGCGCTTCGATGGTCTGCATCGGCGTTTCGATGGTTTCCATCGTCATTTCCAGATCGCGCGTGACCTCATAGCACAGCAGCGTGGAAATTTCGCGCAGCAGGCGGCGGAAACCGGCTGTGGAAGTTTCCTTCTTGCGCATGATGGTGAGTTTGTGCTGCACGAGGGGATGAGCGATAACGGTGACGCCGTCCATGAAGCTGGCCTTTTCTTTTATCTATGATGTCTCTGTATTTCACCGAATGAGCGGCTTTCGCAAGACCGGAAACGCATTTTGCACCTCCGTTCCCGCTCGATTTATGCCGCTTCAGGCTGCGCATTCAGCCTGGCAAGCAGCGTCGCGCGTGTGTCCTCATCCACGAAAGCAGCCTCCAGCGATGTACGGGTCATGGCATTGATCTCCGCATCGCTAAACCCGAAGGCATGATGGGCGATCTCATATTCCTGCGCCAGCGAGGTGTGGAAGAACGGTGGATCGTCCGAGCTGATGCAGACGCGCACGCCCGCATCACGAAGACGTTTCAGGGGGTGGCTTTCGAAATCCGGGTAGACGTTGAGCGCAATGTTGGAGCCGGGGCAGACCTCCAGCACGGTACCGAGTTCGACCAGCCGCGCGACCACTGCATCGTCTTCGATGGATCGCACGCCATGGCCGATCCGCTGCGGTTTCACAAGATCGAGCGCGTCCGCAACGCTGAAAGCACCGCAGACTTCACCCGCATGAATGGTCAGTCCCAGCCCGGCGTCGCGGGCAATGTCGAAAGCGCGGGCATAATCGGCCACCCGGCCCATGCGCTCTTCACCTGCCATGTTGAAGCCGGTGATCAGCGGGTGCTTGACCCGTGCTGCATATTCCGCGGCGGCAATCACGCTTTCCGGGCCAAAATGACGCTCGCCGGTGACGATGATGCGCGCTTCGATGCCGGTCTTTTCCTTGGCCGCCGCAATGCCTGCAGCGATACCGGAGAGATAGGCATCCGCACCCAGACCAATGCGGTCGCCGTGATCGGGCGAAATGATGAGTTCGCTGTAGATGGTGTTTTCGCCAGCCAGTTCAGTCAGGTAGGTCTCAGTGAGAAGCGCGTAGTCTTCTTCGGTCTTGAAGACCTGGGCCACGGCGTCATAGCAGCGAATGAATTCGGCAAAATCCGTCCAGATATAAGCGCCATCGCGCAGGAAGCTGCTGCTGTCTACGCCGTATTTCTGTGCCTGCTGTGCCACCAATGCAGGCGGGGCTGCACCTTCCAGATGGCAGTGGATTTCTGCTTTCAACAAATGTGACGTCACATGAAACTCCTGCCGTGGCGGCCGGTTGGTATGCTGAGATGGGAGGCGATGCTCTCGCCGATATCGGCAAAGGATGAGCGGATGCCGATATTGCGTTCACGAATGCCGGGTCCGAAGGCCATGATCGGCACGCGCTCGCGGGTGTGGTCCGTGCCGCGCCATGTCGGGTCGCAGCCATGGTCTGCGGTGAGAATGGCGATATCACCCGGCTGCATCTTGCGGTGAATTTCCGGCAGGCGGGCGTCGAAGGCTTCAAGTGCTGCGGCATAGCCGGCGACATCGCGGCGATGGCCGTAGATCATGTCGAAATCGACGAAATTGGTGAAGACGAGATCGCCGTTTTCGGCCTCTTCCATCGCCTGCAATGTTGCATCCATCAGCGCGTCATTGCCATTGGCCTTGATCACGCGGGAAATGCCCTGATGTGCATAGATATCGCCGATCTTGCCGATGGCCAGCACCTTACGGTTCATCTCCACCAGACGATCAAGCAAAGTTGGCTCTGGCGGCAAAACGGAAAAATCGCGGCGGTTGCCGGTTCTCTCGAATGTGGTCACGGTTTCGCCGGTGAAGGGACGAGCAATGACGCGGCCAATATTCAGGGGATCGACCAGCTTGCGTACCGTCTGGCAAAAAGCGATCAGACGCTCCAGCCCGAAATGCGTCTCATGCGCTGCGATCTGGAACACCGAATCCGAGGACGTGTAGCAGATGGGTTTGCCGGTGCGGATGTGCTCCGCCCCGAAACGCGCAATGATCTCGGTGCCGGATGCGTGGCAATTGCCGAGAATGCCGGGCACCTCGCCCTGCTCGCAAATGGCTTCGACCAGTTCAGGAGAGAAAGCATCGCCCTCGGTCGGGAAATAACCCCAATCGAACCGCACCGGCGTACCTGCGATTTCCCAATGGCCTGACGGCGTATCCTTGCCCTTCGACACCTCATTGGCGCAGCCATGGATGCCATAGATGCGTTCGGGCGGCTCCATGCCAGCCGGTGTTTCGCCGCTCGAGAGATGGGCGATGTTCAAAAGCCCAAGCGCCGACATGTTCGGCAGTTTCAGCGGGCCGGAGCGCAGGCCTGCGCGATCAGCAGCACCGGCAGCGCAGAATTCGGCAATATGGCCAAGCGTGTTGGAGCCGAGATCGCCATATTGCTCGGCATCCGGCGCGCCACCGACACCGAAGGAATCCAGAACGAGAAGAAAGGCCCGTGCCATGCGTCACCCAAAAAGCGCGGCGCAGAGGCCGCGATAACAAACGAGTGATATAATCACCGCGAGAGAAAAGGTGAAACGCTTTCTTTAAGTACTCTCTTGAACGCCTGTGGCCTCGTTCTTGCTGGCTATCTTCGGCGCATTGAGGTTTCGCGTGACGTACCAGCCCGCAACCACCACCATGCCCGCCAGAATGTACCATGTGATGGCATAGGACAGGTGGTTGTTGGGGAAAGTCAACATGGTCTTGCCACCGATGGGGAGGCCGCCCGGATTGGGCGTTGCGTCTGCATCCACGTAGAACGGCGCGGCATTTGCGATCTGCTTGGTCTCGGCGATCTGGGCAATATTGCGGGAATACCAGCGATTGTTCTGCGGATCGTTGGTGCGCAGAAAGAGCCCACCCGTCTCCGGAGCACGCATCAAGCCGACAACATCGATACGCCCTTCGACCTCACCTTGGGGACGTGCGGAAGGTTCGCGCTTGTCGGTGGGGACGAAACCGCGGTTGACGATGACGGAGGAGCCATCGTCGCGCTGCAGCGGCGTTAGCACCCAGTATCCGGGTCCGAGGTCAGAGACGGTATAGACCTGAACCTCATCCTGATGGTGGAAGGTGCCGGACAGGTGGACGCGGCGATATTCGTATTGCGATGGCTCGGTTAGTGACGGCCACTCGCTGGCCACAGGCGCTTCCACGGGGGCGGCGTGGGCGCGTTCCTCGGCGTTGGCAATCAGTTCACGCTTCCACGCCAGACGGTTCACCTGCCATGTGCCCAGCGCCAGCAGGCAGCCGGTCAGCACAACAGTCATGAAGATGACGACGATGGCCGCAGGGCGGATGCCCTTGCGTGGCTTGGTTTCATTTTGAATGGTCATCGGAGCTTTCCCGCTCAACAGAAAACCCCATGAATCCGCTCTCCGATTCATGGGGTTTTGTGTCTCTCGGAGAAGAGCGGCCCGCTTTTTTTGCGCGGGCCACTAGGTCGTTGCAACGGTGCCGCTTACGGCATGTTGCGCATCTGCTCCATGGTCATGGTCGGCATCATGTTCTTGTTCATGTTGTACATGACCCAGAGCGAGCCAACGAGCGTGATCATGACCACGACGAGCGTGAACAGCAGCGACATGAAGGTCCAGCCGCCCTGCGACTTGGTGTTCATGTGCAGGAAGTAGATCATGTGCACGAAAACCTGGATCACACCGAAGATCATGATGACGATGACGGTGGTGGTGCGGTTGTCGATGACATCACCCATGACCAGCCAGAACGGAATAGCCGTCAGGATGACCGAGAGGATGAAGCCGATCATGTAGCTCTTGAAGGAGCCGTGATCTTCGCCGCTATCGTGGTGGTGATCGTGACCATGGTCATGTGCATGAGCGTGATCGTGGCTATGGTCGTGTGTGTTTGCACTCATCACAGAACTCCAACCAGATAGACAAAGGAAAAGACGCCGATCCAGATCACGTCGAGGAAGTGCCAGAACATGGAGAGGCACGTCAGGCGGCGCATGTTTTCAGCGTGCAGGCCGAACTTCTTGACCTGCACCATGAGCGTCACCAGCCAGATCACGCCGAAGGTGACGTGAAGACCGTGGGTGCCGACCAGCGCAAAGAAGGCCGAAAGGAAGGCCGAACGCTGCGGTGTCGCGCCTTCTTCGATCAGGTGATGGAATTCGTAGAGTTCCAGCCCGAGAAAGGCGAGGCCGAACAGGCCGGTGATGGCGAGCCAGACCAGCGTCGTGTTCACGTTCTTCTTGCCGGCCTCCAGCATGGCAAAGCCATAGGTGATGGAGGAGAGCAGCAGGAAGGCGGTGTTGATCGCCACCAGCTTCAGATCGAACAGATCCGCGCCGGAAGGACCGGCCGCATAGCTGCGGCCGACGACGGCATAGGTTGCAAAGAGCGTTGCGAAGATAAGGCAGTCGCTCATCAGATACAGCCAGAAACCGATGGATGTACCGTTTTCCGGGTGGTGGTCTTCCTTCAGGTAGAAGACCGGCTTTTCTGCGCCGTTGGCGCTCTGGGCAGGTGCTTGAGACATTCTTTTACGCCTGATTTGCCAGCAGCTTCGTACGTTCTGCTTCGACTTCCGTCACATCCGAAACCGGGATGTAATAGTCGCGATTGTAGTTGAAGGTGTGGGCGATGGAGACCGCGATGATCGCAACCATCGAAACGATTGCCAGCCACCAGATGTGCCACACCAGTGCAAAGCCGAGGACGACGCTGATCGCACTGATGACGACGCCCGTGCCAGTATTCTTCGGCATGTGGATGGGGATGAAACCATCGACCGGACGTTCTGCATTGTGCTTCTTCATATGCGCCCAGGCATCGATTTCATGCACGACCGGCGTGAAAGCGAAGTTGTAGGCAGGCGGCGGCGAAGACGTCGACCATTCCAGTGTACGACCGCCATAGGGATCGCCGGTGACATCGCGCAGCTCTTCGCGTCGCAGGAAGCTGACGACGAGCTGGATGATGAAGGAGGCAATGCCGAGTGCGATGAGGAATGCACCGAAGGCCGCAACAATGAACCAGATTTGCAGCGAGGTGTCTTCGAACTGGCTGAGACGGCGGGTTACACCCATCAGGCCGAGAATATAGAGCGGCATGAATGCGAAGTAGAAGCCGATGAACCAGAACCAGAAGGACAGCTTGCCCCAGAACGGATCGAGACGGTAGCCGAAGGCTTTCGGGAACCAGTAGGCGATACCGGCCAGAACACCAAAGACCACGCCGCCGATGATCGTGTTGTGGAAGTGGGCGATCAGGAACAGCGAGTTGTGCAGCACGAAGTCAGCCGGAGGAACGGCGAGCAGAACGCCCGTCATACCACCGATGACGAAGGTGATCATGAAGCCGATGGCCCACAACATGGGGACGTCGAACTTGATGCGGCCCTTATACATGGTGAAGAGCCAGTTGAAGATCTTCGCACCCGTCGGAATCGAGATGATCATGGTCGTGATGCCGAAGAAGGCATTGACGCTGGCACCAGAGCCCATGGTGAAGAAGTGGTGCAGCCATACGACGTAAGCGAGAATGGTGATGACCACCGTCGCATAGACCATCGAAGCATAACCGAAGAGACGCTTGTTGGAGAAGGTCGATACGATTTCGGAGAAGATACCGAAAGCAGGCAGCACGAGAATGTAGACTTCCGGGTGACCCCAGATCCAGATGAGGTTGACATACATCATCGGGTTGCCGCCGAGATCGTTGGTGAAGAAGTTCGTACCAACGTAACGGTCAAGCGTCAGAAGCGCGAGTGTGCCGGTCAGGATCGGGAAGGAAGCCACGATCAGGATGTTGGAACACAGCGATGTCCAGACGAAGATCGGCAGGCGCATCATTGTCATGCCAGGAGCGCGCATCTTGATGATGGTGACGATCAGGTTGATACCCGACAGCGTCGTTCCCACACCGGCGATCTGCAAACCCCAGATATAATAGTCGACGCCGACACTCGGACTTCCCTGAATGCCTGACAGCGGCGGATAGGCCAGCCAGCCGGTCTGGGCATATTCACCGATGAACAGCGAGATCATGGTGATGACGGCACCAGCCGTGGTCATCCAGAAGGAGAAGTTGTTGAGGAACGGGAAGGACACGTCACGCGCGCCGATCTGCAGCGGAATGATGTAGTTCATCAGACCGGTGATCATCGGCATTGCCATGAAGAAGATCATGATCACGCCGTGGGCGGTGAAAATCTGGTCGTAGTGATGCGGGTTGAGATAACCTTCAGAACCGCCTGAGGAAATGGCCTGCTGGAGGCGCATCATGATGGCGTCGGCAAAGCCGCGCAGCAGCATGACGAGGGCCAGAATGATATACATGATACCGATCTTCTTGTGATCGATAGACGTAAACCATTCCTTCCAGAGATAACCCCAGAGCCGGAAATAGGTGAGCGCACCGAGCACGGCTGCGCCACCAAGGGCCACAACCGCGAAGGTCACGATCAGAATTGGCTCATGAATGGGGATGGATTCCCACGTCAGCTTCCCGAAAAGAAACGACGTTTGATCGGTATTGACGACCATTTTAGCCTCTTGCGATTTTTGGAGCGCCGTTCGTCCATTTGGACGAACAGAAACACCCCACGTAATTGAATCTACGGACCGGACGGACCGGCACGCTCAGAGCGGCGCGAACCTCGCGCGGCCCACATGCAATTCATTTCTTCAGCCAGCGCTCTTGCCAGCGGACGACACGGCAGCCTTCGTATCTGGCAGAGCTGCCGGCTCGAATGTCTGGCCTTCGATGGCCGCTGGCACAGACTGCGGGCCGGACGCTACGCCGTAAGGCGAAAGCGGCGTGCAGACCACGGAGTTCAGAGCCTTGGCGATATCGATGCCTTCCTTGCCGCCGCCGCCATTGGCGTCGATGTGCATCATGTCACGCATGCAAAGCTTGTTGGGCTCCACACAACGGTTGAGGATCGCGTCGTAAAGCTCCGGATCGACATTGGCGAAATACTGCACGGGCTCGCGTTCGCTCGGCTTTGCGAATTCGAGATATTCCATGCGGCCGAAGCCTTTGCCACCATCCTTGGCCTTGGCAACCCACTGGTCGAAGCCTTGCTGGCTCATACCATGGAACTTGAAGCGCATATGCGAGAAGCCGGGGCCGGAGAAGTTGGCCGAGAAGCCGTCATAGACGCCTTCCTTGTTGATGACCGCGTGCAGCTTGGTCTGCATGCCGCCCATGGCGTAGATCTGGCCGGCCAGCGCAGGCACGAAGAACGAGTTCATGGCCGTGGTACCGGTGATCTTGAAGTTGATCGGCACATCGACCGGTGCTGCGAATTCATTGACGCTGCCAATGCCCAGCTCCGGGTAGAAGAACAGCCACTTCCAGTCCATGGCCACCACTTCAACGGTGATCGGCTTCATGTCGGCAGTGACCTGACGCTCTTCATCGATGCGCTCGATTGGACGGTATGGGTCCAGACGGTGCGTCGAAATCCAGGTCACAGTGCCGAGCATCAGGATGATGGCAACAGGCGCGGACCAGATGACCATTTCGAGGCGCGTGGAATGGTGCCATTCAGGATCGTAATCCTCCGCCTTGGCGGATTCTCTGTACTTCCACGCAAAGAACAGCGTGAGAGCCAGAACCGGAACGATGATGAGGAGCATCAAGACCGTGGAGGTGATGATGAGATCGCGCTGCTGGACGGCGATATCACCCGAAGGATTCATCACGACGAGGTCACAGCCGCTCAAAAGCAGCAGCGACGAAATGGCCAGGAGGGCGGAGGGTATTTTCATAAGCGTGCGCACGTTTTGGGACTCGTACTGTTTTGGGTATTGTGGCGTATACTTATCAAACGTCATAAATGACATGAGGTAGTTTGTCGCGGTGCAACATAACTTTCAGACCGCAATCATTGCGGCGCATGAAAAGACATCTGAATGTAGAAAGTGACGCATTATCTCATAGGATGCCGCATGGGCAACCCCTTACAAGCAATCTTCATTTGACGGCCTTGAACCCCTGTGTGACAATCCGCCGCATGTGATGTGAACGGATGAGGAGCCGTGAGCGTTACACACATGGCTTGCCCATACGCAGGAGGGAATTTTATGAGCTACACGGATACGGCCTCTTATAAAGACCATAACGGAACGAACGGCCAGCCGACAACGCCTGTCGCTGTCGATCCCGATCGCATCACGATCGCGGTCATCCTGGCCAGAATGACGGAATTTTTCGACTTCTTCGTTTATGCCATCGCATCGGCGCTGGTCTTCCCTCACGTCTTCTTCTCGTTTGTCGATCCTCTCACGGCAACGCTCTATTCCTTCGCCGTTTTCTCGCTCGCCTTCATCGCCCGTCCGATTGGCTCACTCCTGTTTTTGCAGATCGACCGCAAGTTCGGACGCGCCGTCAAATTGACCGCAGCGCTGTTCACCCTCTGTGGATCGACCATGGCGATCAGCTTCCTGCCGTCCTATGACGACGCAGGAATGCTCGCGCCGATCCTGCTCGCCGTCTTCCGTATTGGACAGGGCGTTGGCCTTGGCGGTGCATGGGATGGTCTCGTTTCGCTTCTGGCCATGAATGCGCCGGAAAGACAGCGCGGCTGGTATGCGATGATGCCGCAGCTGGGTGCCGCCATGGGCTTTGGTCTGGCCAGCGCCTTCTTCATCATCTTCACCACGCAGCTGTCCAACCCGGAATTCCTGGCCTGGGGCTGGCGCTTCCCGTTCTTCGTGGCCCTGGCGCTCAATGTTCTGGCGCTGTTTGCCCGCCTGCGCATGATCGTGACGCCCGAATTTCAGACCATGCTGCAACAGCATGAGCTGGAACCCAAGCCGATGTTCCAGATGCTGCGCAACCAGTCCCGCGTCGTTGTGACCGGTGCTTTCGTGCCGCTGGCGAGCTTTGCGCTCTTCCACCTCGTCACCGTGTTTCCGCTCAGCTGGGTATCGCTCAATACCAATCAGCGAGTGTCCGACTTCCTGTTCGTGCAGTTCGTCAGCGCCATCATCGCAGGCGGCATGATCGTCGTTTCGGGTGTCTTGTCGGACAAGATCGGTCGTCGCAAGCTGATCGGCATTGCCGCCGCACTGATCGCGATCTTCAGCTTCATTGCCCCTATCCTTCTGGCATCGGGCGATATTGGTCGCTACCTTTTCGTCCTGATCGGCTTCGCTCTGCTCGGCCTTTCCTTCGGCCAGTCCGGTGGGGCGCTCGCGTCCCGCTTCAGCCGCGAATATCGCTATACCGGTGCGTCTTTGACGTCGGATATCTCATGGCTGATCGGTGCGGGTTTTGCGCCGCTGGTCGCGCTCGGCTTCTCGTCGAAATTCGGCCTGTTTGCGGTGGGGATTTATCTTCTCTCCGGCGCGCTCTGCACCATCGTTGCACTGTATTTCAGCCGGACGCTGGATATGCCGTCCGAATAAGACACGTCGAAACCAAAAACGCCGCGGAATCAGATCGATCCCGCGGCGTTTTCATGTCTGGATGTCTGTTGCGGCTCAGCAATCGCCGCAGGTGATCGGGTCGGCTTCACGCTTGGCGAAGTAATAGTCGCGACCGATGGTGATCGGCCTGATCGATGTTGAGACCGATGACATGAACATCAACAGCGTGTGCGGTATCGTCAACTCCGCATGCACCAGAAACGCGTTGGGCTGACGCAGATTATCGGGAATGTTGACGATGGAATTGACCGCATAAGGCCGCTTGTCGTCCTGATCCCAAGACCAGCTGATCTTCGCGATCTTGTTGGCATCTACCTGAATGCCACTGATCTTCAATGTCAGGCCGGTGGTGGCATAGGGCACGAAAATCCCCGCGGCGACATCTTCCATCGTGTTGAGAAAGGCCTTGTTGACGGTCTGCGGCTGCGAGGCCAGATCGGCGATGGCGCCCGCTGCACGGGTCGCGCGCTTATAGACGCTAAAACCGATCGTCAGCTCGAAAGCGGTGATGTAAAGCGCCAGCAGCAACGGAAAGATAATAGCGAACTCGACAGCGCCAACGCCCTGCTTGTCCTGCTTCAGCCGTTTGAAGGTCTGCCCCAATGCGCGCAGGGCGCGTTTTGACTGTGTCATCATCGGCACGCTCACTGATAGGCCTCATTGCGGAAGGCGTCCGTCGCAACGATCAGAAAATGGGAGGGCATGGAACCATCCCTTGGGCGGATTTTGGTGAGGTATGGACGGACCAGATCGGTGATGACCGGCCAGCGATAATAGACCCGCAGCATATTGATGGAGATGGGACCGCCCGGTGAAAATCCGAAGGCCGAGGAATCCAGATCGTAATATTCCCCGTTCGGCACCAGCGGTATGGTTTTGGGAATGGCAGCGAAGGTGCCGAATTGCCGAAGATCGATATAGAGCTGTTTGGGCGTCTTGATCTCTTCTGCCGAGCAGGTGATCAGGATAGAGACCTCGGCACAGAACTGCTTTCTGAACTCTTCCTGCGTGATCGTGCTGGCGATTTGCCCCGTGCGCAGCTTGCGCGCCATGGTGTCTGTCGCATTCGTCACCAGCTGCTCGGCCATCATTGCCAGAAAGGTTTCGATGATGGCGAAAACGACGACGAAGTAGGGAATGGCCAGAATGGCGAATTCTATGGCTGCCGTGCCATCACGCGAGCGCGCAAACCGCCGGGCCAGTGGGAATTTGGAAACCAGTGATCGCATCGAGCTTTTTCAATCTTCATGACGGGAAAGCATGTCTGCCCGAAAGCTTTTATGCGATACAATTATATGGCGGCTTCGTTTACATTTTCTTTCGTGAAAATATCGCATTTCCTGTATTGGAACGATTCCTTGCATTCCCGGCCAGGATACCGGAGATCATATCAGTGAATGCCGGAAATAATATAAATATTGCCTATTTTGCTGAATTACTGGATATTTGCAGAATATAAACGATAACGAAGACAGCCCGCATAGCGATGTCTCAAATTGCCTGGAGTGAATATTGGCCAGCTTCAATGAAACCGTCGAAGGCGGCGCGAAAGAAAATTCCTCTATCGGTCGCGCTGGCGGCTCGCTTGTCAGCCAGACGGCAGATGCCCTGCGTCAGGCCATCCTATCCGGCGTCTACAAGCCTGGCGACAAGCTGCCCAGCGAAGCGGGCCTGACGGAGCTTTACAAGGTCAGCCGTACTGTTGTCCGTGAGGCGGTCGCTGCCTTGCGTGCCGACAAGCTGGTCGAAGCGCGCCATGGTGCCGGTATTTTCGTGCTGACGCTACCCACGCAACAGCCACAGCCATTTCAGGATGTCGACCACGACCGCATTTCCTCCATCATCGAACTTCTGGAATTGCGTGCCGCCGTGGAAACCGAAGCGGCGGAACTTGCCGCCGTGCGCAGGTCGCCGGCACAGGAAGAGGCGATCATCCGTTGCCTCTCCGCCGTTCAGGACTGCATCGAGAACGGCAAGCCGACCGCCGAAGCCGATTTCAAGCTTCACCTTGCCATTGCCGATGCGACCAATAATCCGCGTTTCCGCGAGTTTCTGGAAGTGATGGGCCAGAATGTCATTCCGCGCGCAGCCCTTCGCTCGTCGCAATCCGAAAAAGCCGCAGCGTCTTATCTGCAGCAGCTTCAAAAAGAGCATGACGCCATCGCCCACGCCATTTCAGACGGCGATGCCGCTGCTGCTCGCGAAGCCATGCGCCAGCATCTGAAGGGAAGCCAGCAGCGTTACCGCGCCATGCTGCGTCAGGTGGAACGCTAAGGCCTTATACCCGCGAAAGCACGTCTATGCGTCGCAGGAGGACGCATGGCGCTTTCCGTATCAAGCAGGGCCATGATGCCCGGAGGAACCTCATGACACTGACACGAACATTCGAGGGCAGACAGCCGCGCATCGCTATGCCCAAGGGCGCCATCGACACGCAAATGCACATGTATCTGCCCGAATTTCCGGGGCTGGCCGGTGGCCCACCCGTGCCCGAGGGCACGCCGCGACCGGATGAATATCGTCGCCTGATGACTTGGATCGGCATCGACCGCGTCGTCATCACCCAGGGCAATGCCCACCAGCGCGACAATGGCAATCTGATCGCCTGCCTGCGTGCCATGGGCAGTGTCGCCAAGGGTGTCGCAGTCGTCACCCGCGAGACACCGCTGGATGAATTGCAGGAACTGATCGAGGTCGGCGTCGTCGGCGTGCGCATTATGGACCTGCCGGGCGGCGCAGTCGATCTAACCCATCTGGAAGAGGTCGACAGCATTGCCCAGGAACTCGGCTGGTGCATTGCCGTCCAGTTCGACGGCTCCCACATTCTCGATCACGAGGAACGCCTGTCGGCCATCAAGAGCCGCTGGATTTTCGACCATCACGGCAAGTTCTTCGCAGGCGTGACGCCGGATAGCCCACAGATCGCAGCGTTAAAGCGGCTCATCGACAAGGGCAATTGCTGGTTCAAATTTGCAGGCTGCTACGAATCCAGCCGTTCCGGCGGACCCGATTTCGAAGACATCGCCGCCATCGCCCGCGTGATTGCCGAATACGCCCCGGACCGCATCATCTGGGGCACCAACTGGCCACACAACAATGCCAAGATCACCGCGGAATATCCTGACGATGCCGACCTGCTGGACACGGTCCTGTCATGGCTGCCATCGGAGGAAGCCCGCCACAAGGCGTTGGTGACGAACCCGGAAGAACTCTTCGGTTTCGACCCGGTCTGAGTGGAAAGCAGATAACAAAAAGCCCGGCATGACCGGGCTTTTTTCATTGTGTCAGGGCTTCGCCTTACTCGCTGTCGGCGTTGTAAAGCACTTCCAGCGTCGGGATCGAAGTGATGTTGAAGCCGCCATCGACATAGTGACATTCACCGGTCACGCCACGCGACAGGTTGGACAGCAGGTACAGCGCGGAGCCACCGATATCCTCGATGTCAGGCGTGCGGCGCATAGGTGCATTCTTCTGGTTCCAGGAGAAAATCGCGCGCGCATCCGAGATTCCAGCGCCCGCCAGCGTGCGAACCGGACCGGCGGAAATGGCGTTGACGCGAATGCCCTTCGGACCGTAATCGGCAGCGAGGTAGCGCACGGAGGCTTCGAGAGCCGCCTTGGCCACGCCCATCACGTTATAGTTGGGAATGACGCGCTGGGAGCCATTATAGGTCAGCGTCAGCATGGAGCCACCATTGGTCATCAGTTCGGCAGCCCGCTTGGCGATTTCCGTAAAGGAGAAGCAGGAAATGACCATGGTGCGGCTGAAGTTTGCCCGCGTCGTATCCGCGTAAAGACCCTTCAGCTCGTTCTTGTCGGAAAAGCCGATGGCGTGGACGACGAAATCCAGCGAACCCCAGCGCTCACGCACGGCATCAAACAGGGCATCCACCGAGGCGATATCCTCGACGTCGCAGGGAACGATGAAGTCGGAGCCGAGTTCTGCGGCCAGCGGCTTCACACGCTTGCCCAGAGCCTCACCCTGATAGGTAAAGGCAAGCTCCGCGCCCTGGGCGGCCAGCGCCTTGGAAATGCCCCAGGCGATGGAGTGGTTGTTTGCGACACCCATGATGAGGCCGCGTTTTCCCTGCATGATGCCATTCATGGGCAATTATCCGTTGTAGCGCTGGAAGACGAGCGTAGCGTTGGTGCCGCCGAAGCCGAAGGAGTTGGACAGAACCGTATCGATCTTGGCATTGTCGATGCGCTTGCGAACGATGTTCACGCCTTCGAATTCAGGATCGAGCGTTTCGATATGCGCGCTCTCGCCGATGAAACGTTCCTGCATCATCAAAAGGCCATAGATGGATTCCTGCACACCGGCAGCGCCGAGCGAGTGACCCGTCAGCGACTTGGTGGACTGGACATGCGGAATGTTGGCGCCGAACACTTCACGGATCGCGCCGATTTCCTTGCTGTCGCCAACAGGTGTGGAGGTGCCGTGGGTGTTGATGTAATCGACGTCACCCTTCACGGTCGCTAAGGCCTGACGCATGCAGCGGATCGCGCCCTCACCCGATGGCGCGACCATGTCGTAACCATCTGATGTTGCGCCGTAACCGACGATTTCCGCGTAAATCTTTGCGCCGCGTGCCTTTGCATGTTCCAGCTCTTCCAGAACCAGAACGCCAGCACCACCAGCGATGACGAAGCCGTCGCGGTTGGCGTCATAGGCGCGAGAGGCGACGGATGGCGTCTCGTTATATTTGGAAGACATCGCACCCATGGCGTCGAACAGGTTCGACATGGACCAGTCGAGGTCCTCATGGCCACCCGCAAACATCACATCCTGCTTGCCCCACTGGATCATTTCCGCCGCGTTGCCGATGCAATGCGCAGAGGTCGAGCAGGCCGACGAGATGGAGTAGTTGACGCCGTGAATCTTGAACCATGTGGCAAGCGTGGCGGACGCGGTCGAAGACATGGCCTTCGGCACGGCGAACGGGCCGATGCGCTTGGGGCTGTTGTTCTTCAGCGTGATATCCGATGCCTCAACGATGGTGCGGGTGGACGGACCACCCGAACCCATGATGATGCCGGTGCGCTCATTGCCGCTGATGACGCTTTCTTCCAGACCGGAATCGGCAATCGCCTGCTTCATGGCAACGTGGTTCCATGCGCCGCCCTGAGACAGGAACCGCATGGCGCGACGGTCGACCAGATCGGTCGGGTCGAGCGATGGCTTGCCCCAGACCTGGCACTTGAAGCCATGTTCGGCAAAATCCGGTGAGAACGAGATTCCCGACTTCGCATCTCTTAGGGACGCCGTAACCTCTGCGGCATCGCTGCCGATCGATGAAACAATACCGAGGCCGGTGACTACAACTCTTCTCATAAAGTTGACCTTTTCTTTGTTTGCCGACTGACGTGTCTGTTCTGGGCGGAAACCGCCACGCACAAACGTCAGGGGTCAGGCGGTCTTTTCTTTCGACAGGCCGACACGCAGGTCCGACGCTTGATAAATGGTTTCGCCATCGGCCTTCAGCCAGCCGTCGGCGGTGCCGAGAACGAGGCGACCGCGCATGACGCGCTTGAAATCGATGCCGTATTGAAGAAGCTTTGTTTCCGGGCGAACCATGCCCTTGAATTTGACTTCGCCCGTAGAGAGCGCCATGCCGCGACCGGGCTCACCCAGCCAGCCGAGGAAAAAGCCGGTCAGCTGCCACATACCGTCGAGACCGAGGCAGCCGGGCATGATGGGGTTGCCTTGAAAATGGCATGGGAAATACCAGTCGTCCGGAGACACATCATATTCCGCGCGGATGAAACCCTTGTCGTGGGCGCCGCCGGTTTCGGAAATTTCAGTGATGCGGTGAACCATGAGCATAGGAGGCAGAGGAAGCTGCGCATTGCCGGGGCCGAAGAGTTCGCCACGTCCACATGCCAGAATTTCCTCGTAATTGTAGCTCGATTGCCTCGTTGCCATATTGCTTCCGTTTCCCCGTTGACCAGTTGTTGAACGACTTCTGTAGAGCAAGTTAGGTTCAAAATGAAGCGCCACAAGGGCAGCTTGCATATCCGGCCACGTCTCGCTCTTTTCAGAGGCCTCGTCTAAACATGGCGCCCGCATACAGGAAGCGAAAGGCCGGAACCAGAGGAAATTTGCAAAAACCGCCGCTTTGCAGCCAATTGCCGCGCTTGGCCAGCGGAAACTATTGAAAGCACTGCGCGTAAAAGTTATATGCTTTCTAAATTGGGTTTATTTTACCGGTTTTTGGGGCCGAATGAGCATGGCATTTGACGCCACACTGGATATCGGAACACGGCTGCGCCGCTTTGGCCTGCGGCCAACACGTCAGCGCGTGGCACTGGGCGATCTTCTGTTCGCCAAGGGTGACCGCCATCTGACGGTTGAAGAGCTGCATGACGAAGCCGTGAGCGCTGGCGTGCCGATTTCGCTGGCAACCGTTTACAACACGCTGCACCAGTTCACCGAAGCCGGGCTGATCCGCGTTCTGGCTGTCGAAGGTGCCAAGACCTATTTCGACACCAATGTGTCGGATCACCATCACTTTTTTGTCGAAGGTGAGAACGAGGTTCTGGATATTCCGGTCAACAATCTGCAGATCGACAACCTGCCGGAACCACCCGAGGGCATGGAAATTGCCCATGTGGACGTGGTCATCCGCCTGCGCCGCAAGCGCGGCTGATCCCGCGCCGAGTGCCGCTTCGAAGACGGCACTCATATTATCCTTCAAGCTTAGCCGATATCAGTTCGACGGACCGTCGTTGAAGCCGACCTCGTCCACCAGTTCGGAGGCCTGCCTGCGGTGGGCCGCAATCTCTGTCAACGACAGCGTGTCCGGCTTGATCGGCCCGAAATTCTTGACCACGTCAGATGTCTGCGCGCCGGGAAGAACCGGATATTCGAAAACCTGCTTGGCATAGATTTCCTGCGCCTCGCCGGACGCCAGGAATTCCATCAGCTTGAGGGCGTTGTCCTTATTGGGCGCATATTTCGTCATCGCAACGCCGGAAATATTGACGTGTGTGCCACGGTCATTGGCATTGGGGAAGATGACCCGCACGGAACTGCCCCAGACCTTCTCTTCCGGCTCCTGCTCATTGGTCAGCATCAGGCCGACGTAATAGGTGTTGCCCAGCGCGATATCGCATTCCCCAGAATAGATGGATTTGGCCTGACTGCGGTCGGTGCCATCGGGCTTGCGCGCCAGATTGTTCTTCAGCGCGGTCAGCCATGTGCGGGTATAATCCACGCCATGATGGGCAATCATCGAGGCGAACAGCGCGATATTATAGGAGTGCTGGCCATCACGAATGCAGATTTTGCCCTTCCATTTCGGGTCGGCAAGCTCCTCATAGGTGATGTCTTTCTGGCTGACACGATCCTTGGACGCATAGACCACGCGCCCGCGCGTCGTCAGACCAAACCACTCGCCTTCAGGGTCACGCAAATTGGCCGGGATGTCCTTTTCGATCACCGGATCGTTCAGGACCGGCTGGGTGACCTTGCCTTCCTTGGCTTCGACCAGCCGGGCAATATCAACGGTCAGCAGAATATCGGCTGGGGAATTGACGCCTTCGGCCTGAATACGCTCCACCAGACCCTTGTCCAGAAACAGCACATTGGTTTCGATGCCGGTCTCCTTGGTGAAGGCGTCCAGCAATGGCTGGATCAGTTCCGGCTGGCGGTAGGAGTAGACATTGACCTCACCACCCGCAAAAGCTGTGGACATTCCGCCACTGGCAACCGATGTCGCAGCCGCAATCGCACAAATCACGGATTTCATGCTTGCCATGGGAAATGCCTCCGATAAGTTGGATTCTTGAGTTGTTTGTTCATGAATCGAATGAGCGGTCAACAGGGCAAATGTGAGATGGAAAAATCCGTTAAAGAATTTTTCATTTCTGGAATTGTTCTAAACTGAAAAAGCAACTATATAACTCCACAATTACCGGAGTTAGGAGATCAGCATGCGTTTGACCAAACAGACCAACTATGCCGTCCGCATGTTGATGTATTGCGCTGCCAACGACGGCCACCTCAGCCGAATTCCAGAAATCGCGAAAGCCTATGGCGTTTCCGAACTGTTCCTGTTCAAAATTCTCCAGCCGCTGAACAAGGCTGGCCTGGTTGAAACCGTGCGCGGTCGCAATGGCGGCGTGAAGCTCGGCAAGCCTGCGGACAAGATCAGCCTGTTCGACGTGGTCAAGGTGACCGAAGATAGCTTCGCCATGGCGGAATGTTTCGAAGACGGTGCTGTGGAGTGTCCACTGGTCGATAGCTGCGGCCTCAACTCCGCCCTTCGCAAGGCGCTCAACGCGTTCTTCGACGTGCTGACGCAATATTCCATCGACGACCTCGTCAAGGCACGCCCGCAGATCAGCTTCCTGCTGGGTCTGGAAGACACGATGGCAAAGCGCCGCCCTGTTGCAGCCGTGGCCGCACCTGCCGCCTGAGTATGACGGCATGACGATTTGCAACCCGCGGACCTCGTTCGCGGGTTTTGTTTTTTAAAGGCTTCAAGGTTGACGGGCGCGCCTGAAAGGGCGCAACTGGAAACCGAAATCCGCCTCTTCGATTCCCCTTAGTATTCGCAATGATCATCAAGCCAGACCTCCAGAGTTTCATTCTCACTGCCATCATTGGTAGCATCGGCGCTCTGGTTGCGTTTATGCTCGACTTCCCGGCACCCTTTCTCTGCGGCCCGGCCCTTGCCGTCACGCTTGCCGGGCTCGCCGGTCTTCGGCTCTCGGTTCCCAATCTGCTGCGCAACGCCACATTCGTCATCGTCGGCATTTCCATGGGAACGAGCGTGACGCCGGAGGTGATTGGCGCTGCGAAGACATGGCCGCTGAGCTTCCTTGCCGTTCTCGTCACCGTCGTCATTCTTCTTTATGTCGCCTACTGGATTTTGCGTGGCTTCGGTTATGACCGCACCACGGCGATGCTGGGCGCCTCGCCCGGCCATCTCAGTTACATCATCAGCCTGACGGCGGAAACGAAGAGCGATCTGGCAACCGTCAGCGTCATCCAGAGCGTGCGCGTGCTGGCTCTGACGCTCGCCGTGCCTTTCATTGTCGAATATCTCGACCTGATCAGTATCGAGCCGCCGATCCTACCTCTGCCCATGCATCCTGTCGTACTCGGCCTAACCATTCTGGCGTCACTGGCGGTCGGCTGGCTGTTCATGCGCTGGCGCTTTCCGGCAGCGCTTCTGCTGGGTGGCGTGGCCGTTTCCATCGGCATTCACATTACCGGCCTTACCAGTGGCGGCGTGCCGAGCTGGCTCAGCCAACCCACCTATATCGTTCTCGGCAGCCTTATCGGCACCCGCTTTTCCCGCGCATCGTTGCGGGACATGCGAAAGGCCTTCCTTGCCGGCGGTGTGGTGACGGTCGTCGTCATGCTGCTCGCCTCCGTCATTGCCGTGTTCGTATCGAGACTAACAGGCGTGCCGCTCAACGCCGTCATGATCGCGTTTTCACCGGGCGGTCTGGAAACCATGGCGGCCATGGCCGTGATGATGCACGCAGACACCGCCTATGTCGGTTCCCACCATGTGCTGCGCCTGCTTTTCCTCTCCGCGCTGATGCCGCTGGTCATGGGCAAGGATGCGCGCCGGAAAACCGACTGAGTTCATTTTAGTCGCTGCGTATAAATTCAAATTCGGATGCAACCATTTGGCTCTCGGTTTCGTTACCGCCTACTGAATCGGGGAACCATCGATTTCATCGACATGACGCGTTCCCTCTGGCCCGCACCCGTTCCCATGGAGATTGTTGATGAAGCGTTTGATGAAGCTGACCGGCGCAGGATTGGCGCTCGCTCTTTACGCGTCGATTGCGCAGGCGCAGGTGGTTGTGTCGTCCAAGATCGACACCGAAGGCAGCGTCCTCGGCAACATCATTCTGACCGTTCTCAACAAGAACAATATCGAGACGACCGACCGCATCCAGCTGGGCGCGACGCCGGTCGTACGCAAGGCGATCACAGCGGGTGAGATCGATATCTATCCCGAATATACCGGCAATGCCGCCTTCTTCTTCGAAAAGGCCGACGATCCGCTCTGGAAGGATGCGTCCAAAGCCTATGAAGAAGCCAAGACGCTGGATTACGATGCCAACAAGATTGTCTGGCTTACACCTTCGCCTGCCAACAACACCTGGGGCATCGCTATCCGCAAGGATATTGCCGACAAGAACAATCTGAAGACGCTCAGCGATCTCGGCAAATACGTCTCCGGTGGTGGCCAGATGGTTCTTGCCGCATCGTCGGAATTCGTCAATTCCGCAGCCGCCCTGCCCGCCTTCCAGAAAACCTATGGCTTCACCCTGAAGTCCGATCAGCTCATTACCCTCTCCGGCGGTGATACGGCAGCAACAATCGCTGCCGCTGCCAACCAGACCAATAATGCCAATGCGGCCATGGTCTATGGCACAGATGGCGGCATTGCCCCGTCCGGTCTCGTGGTGCTTGAAGACGACAAGAATGTTCAGCCGGTCTACCAACCTGCACCGATCATTCGCGAAGCCGTTCTGAAGGAACATCCCAATATCGAGCAGCTGCTGAAGCCTGTCTTTGAAAAACTCGATCTCAAGACCCTTCAGGAGCTGAACGGTCGCGTACAGGTGGGTGGCGAACAGGCGAAAAACGTGGCGTTGGACTTTCTGACGAAGAACGGCCTCATACAATAAGAGGCGACTTTGCAGCGCGCCCTCTCTGCCCCTGAGCGTCTGACGTTTAAGCCTGACAAGGTGGGCGCGCTGATCGCCGCCTTGCTGGTCTATGCCCTGGTGGCTCTGCCCTTTGCGGCATTTCGCGCCAACCGCATCATCCAGGGCGAGACGCGCGGCATCCTCGACGCCCTGCCGCCTCTTGCCGGATATGGCCTCATCGCAATCGTCATCGCCGCAGCGGCGGTGGCGTTTTTTCGCAGCGAAACGAAGGTCCGGCTTGTTTCGGCACTGATCGGCCTTGCCGTTCTTGCCTTTATGATTGGCCTTTCGGCCTCCCATCTCACCCCCGCTGAAAACACCTATGCCCGCGTTTCCCCGGCCAGCGGCTTCTGGCTGTTGATGGCGGGTCTGATCGTGATGGCGACGGATGCGATTGCGCGGCTCGATCCCAAACCCGCCATTCGTGTGCTGCTGCTTGTTGTGGCGCTCGCCCTTGTCGGCACCATGCTTGCCTCCGGGCAATGGGACGATCTCTCCCTGTTGAAAGAGTATCAAAGTCGCGCCGATATTTTCTGGACGGAAGCCTTTCGGCACGTGCAGCTCGCCATCGGATCGCTGTTTTCAGCCGTTCTGGTTGGCATTCCGCTCGGCGTTCTCTGCTACAAGGTGCAGAAGCTGCGTGCCGGTGTACTGAACAGTCTCAACATCGTTCAGACCATTCCCTCCATCGCGCTGTTTGGCCTGCTGATTGCCCCGCTGGGATGGATTGCCGCCAATGTCCCCGGTGCATCCGACCTCGGCATTCGCGGCATTGGCATGGCCCCGGCCTTCGTCGCCCTGTTTCTCTATTCGCTGCTGCCAGTCGTTTCCAACACGGTTGTCGGGCTGGACGGCGTTTCGAATTCTGTGCGGGAGGCGGCACGCGGTCTCGGCATGACGGGTTGGCAGCGGTTGATCAAAGTGGATTTCCCTCTGGCGCTGCCCATCATACTCACAGGCATTCGCATCGTTCTCGTCCAGAATATTGGCCTTGCCACCATCGCGGCCCTCATCGGCGGCGGCGGGTTTGGTGTCTTCGTGTTTCAGGGTATCGGCCAGACGGCAATGGATCTCGTTCTGCTGGGCACGATCCCGACCGTCATTCTCGGATTTACAGCTGCCATTCTTTTGGATGCGCTGATCGACAGCAATTTTTTCAAGCGCGGGAGCAACGCATGATCGAGGTCGAAAATCTGACCAAGGACTATGACGGCGCGACCGTCGTCGACAATGTATCGCTGACGATGGAAGCCCGCAGCATCACCGTTATCGTCGGCACGTCGGGCTCCGGCAAGACGACGCTTCTGCGTATGATTAACCGTCTGGTCGAACCGACATCCGGCATCATCCGCATCGACGGACAGAATATTCTGGATATGCCCGGCTACCAGCTTCGTCGCAGTATCGGCTATGCCATTCAGGGCCATGGACTTTTTCCGCACCGCACCGTGGCGCAAAACATTGCAACCGTTCCCGAACTGATCGGCTGGGACCGCTCCCGAATCGACGCCAAGGTGACCGAACTTCTGGAGCTTTTTCAGCTCGACCCCACCCTTTATGCAAACCGTTTTCCCAACGAACTCTCGGGCGGCCAGCAACAGCGTGTGGGCGTGGCCCGCGCGCTGGCAGCGGAGCCGAATATTCTCCTGATGGACGAACCCTTCGGTGCGCTGGACCCAATCATTCGTGCCAAGGCTCAGGAAGATTTGCTGGCGATCCAGAAAAAACTGGGCGTCACCATCGTTCTCGTCACCCACGACATGGATGAGGCCTTTCATCTGGCACACCGTATCGCCGTCATGGACAAGGGCAAAATCGTTCAATATGGCAAACCCGCCGAGCTGGTGCGCGAACCGGCAACGGATTTCGTGCGTACCATGATCGGTGAGCGGGAAAGACCGCTGCGGCTGCTGTCCGTTGCAACCGTCGGCGAGATCGTGGAGCCGGGAGAGGCCGAGGGCGAACCTTTGCCCGCAGCGACCAGCCAGCGCGATGCTCTCTCCGCTATGCTCTGGACCGGGCGTGACACATTGCCCGTGACCGGGCCGGATGGACAGGCGGCAGGACGCATTCGCCGTGAGGTCTTGCTGCACAATGCGGCGGGGTCTGCATGACGAAGCGGCTCGGTCCTTTTCTGCTGGCCGCACTCAGCCTCCTGCTCATCACCTTCCTCGTGGAGCCAGAGCTGTTCGAACCCGTGTTCAAGCCTCTCGTTCAGACCAATGCCCCGGCCATCTACATACAGGCCAATCTTCTGTCGCTGACACTGTCTCATCTGGCGACGGTCGCGATTGCCACGGGCGCCGCTATCGTGATTGCCGGTACGCTGGCCATTCTCGTTACCCGGCGTTTCGGGCGGGAATTCCTGCCGCTTTCGCGCAGCATCGTCAATATCGGCCAGACCTTTCCGCCTGTTGCGGTGCTGGCGCTTGCCGTGCCGATCATGGGTTTTGGCGAGAAACCGACGCTGATGGCGCTGTTTCTCTATGCGCTGCTGCCGATCTTTGAAAATACCATCACTGGCCTTACCACCCTTCCGCCCGCTATTGTCGAAGCAGCCCGCGGTGCTGGCATGACTGGCTTCCAGCGTCTGTGGCGCATCGAACTGCCGCTTGCGCTGCCCGCCATTCTTGCGGGTATCCGGCTGTCCGCCGTCATCAGCCTTTCCACCGCCACCATCGGCTCGACGGTGGCAGCGCGCACGCTGGGTGAAGTCATCATTGCCGGGCTGCAATCCAACAATCTTGCTTTCATTCTTCAGGGCGGTCTCATCGTTGCAGCCCTTGCCGTGTTGATCCATAGCGGGCTATCCATGCTGGAAGCAAAGGCTGCCCAGCGTGCGGGCTACTGAATTGCACGCAGAAAAGATGTCCGCCAGTTAGCGTCATGCTGTAGGCGGATGAAGATCGAATGAGAAGATGCAGAGGTTTTCGTGAAACAGGCAATCATCGTCATGGGCGTCAGCGGCTGCGGCAAATCCACCGTGGGCGAAGAACTGGCCGAAAAGCTCAGCATTCCCTTCATGGAAGGCGACAAGCTGCACCCGGCTTCCAATGTGGAGAAAATGGCTGCGGGCACACCGCTCAACGATGACGACCGCTGGCCATGGCTCGATCTCGTCGGCGCGGAACTGCGCAAAGGCTATGAGGCGGGCGGCATCGTCATTTCCTGCTCCGCGCTGAAGAAGACCTATCGCGAGCGACTGCGCAAAGCCTGCGGTGGCCCATTGGCCTTTGTCTATCTGGAAGGCAGCGAAGCGCTGCTGACCCAGCGCATGGGTGCACGCACCGGCCACTTCATGCCGCTCTCGCTGTTGAAGACACAGCTCGCCACTCTGGAAGTCCCAACCGGCGAACCCGGCGTCGTCACGGTCAGCATCGACGCCACGCCGGACGAAATCACCGAGAACGCCTTGAAGGGTCTGTCGGCGCTATAGGTTTTCACGCAATTCCGGACGCAAAACCGCTTCACACTTTTGCTGGAATTGCTCTAAATCCCCAGCCTGTCGCGCAGGCCATACCACCACGCACCGAGCATGGTAAGCGGCACACGGAACGTCTTTCCACCCGGGAATGGATAGTTCGGCAGCGACGACCAGACATCGAAGCGTTCCGCATGTCCTGCGACCGCCTCTCCCAATATCTTGCCCAGAAGCTGCGTCGTCGTCACGCCATGGCCGCTATCGCCGTGCGAGAAGTAGACGTTGGGTGACAGACGTCCGATATGCGGGATGCGGGTTAGCGTCAGCGCGAAATTGCCGCTCCAGGCAAAATCGATCTTGGTGTTCTGCAATTGCGGAAAGGTGTTCAGCATATTGGGACGGATAACGCTGGTCAGGTCCGCGGGATCGCTGCCGCCATAACCGATGCCGCCGCCATAGAGCAGGCGGTTGTCGGAGGTGCGGCGGTAGTAATCCAGGATATAATTGGCATCTTCGACGCAATAATTGGCAGGCAGAAGCTCTTCGATCAGCGCCGCATCCAGCACCTCCGTCGCCATGACCTGGCTGGACACCGGCATCATCCGCTCGCCGATTTCCGGCAGCAGTCCGCCGAGATAGGCATTGCCGCAGACCAGCACATATTTGGCGGCGACCTTGCCCTGCGCCGTCCGCACAACGGGGTTTGAGCCTTGCTCCACGGCGATGACGCGCGAGTTTTCGAAGATACGTCCACCGAGGCTCTCAATCGCTGCCGCTTCGCCCAGAACATAATTCAACGGATGGATATGACCGCCGAAACGATCGATCATGCCGCCCGCATAGCGGTCCGACTTCACATATTTGCCGACCTCAGCCTTGGAGACCATCTCCAGCCCGGTATGGCCGTGCTTTTCCCAATTGGCCTTGTTCTCAGCCATTTCCTTGATCTGCTTGGGCGTGAAGGCTGCAAAGAAACCGCCATCCACCAGATCGCAATCTATAGTGTATTTCGCGACCCGGTCGCGAATGATCTGCCCGCCTTCCAGCGACATCGCACCCAGCTGCGCTGCCTTCTCCCGGCCATAACGCCCGGCGATGGTTTCGAGGTCGCGGCTATAACCATTGACGATCTGGCCGCCATTGCGCCCGGATGCGCCAAAGCCGATCCGCTCGCCTTCCAGAACGATGACGGAAAAGCCTTTTTCTGCCAGTTCCAGCGCCGCCGAAAGGCCGGTGAAACCAGCACCGATAATGCAGATATCCGCATCCTGATCGCCTTGCAGCGTGGTGCGCACCGTCTTGTTGTTCGCAGATGCCGCGTACCATGAGGTCGTGTGGCCGGGATTGGGGTTAGCGGTTACTTTAGCCATCTCACACCGTCCTGATATATGCGTCATACTCTACGTCGGTCACGCGAAGCGAAAACTCGGAAAGCTCCTGCTGTTTGCAGGCGGAATACAGCGTACGATATTTTTGCCCGAAGGTCGCATAGGCAAAGCTGGAGCGCGTGAAACGCTGCAGCGCATAGTCCCAGTTGGTCGGAAGCGGCTCGTGATTGATGGCGTGGCTATCGCCCGAGATGGCCCCACCCGGCTGGCGCTTTTCCTTCATGCCGGCAAGGGCCGCGCTGAGGATCATGGCCAGCACCAGATAAGGGTTGGTATCGGCACCCGCCACGCGGTGTTCGATGCGGGTTGCGGGCTTGCTGGCGGTGATGACGCGCACGGCAGCCGACCGGTTATCGATGCCCCAGGAGGCGTAGGTCGGGGCGTGTTCGCTGGGGCGCAGGCGGCGGTAGGAATTCGCGTGGGGCGCAAACACCGCCATGCTCTCTCCCATGTTTTCCAACAGACCGCCGACGGAATGCATCAGCGCTTCGGATGCGCCGTTTTCGCCGGCATAGATATTGTTGCCGTCCCTATCCAGCATGGAAAAATGGACATGCATGCCATTGCCCGCCTGCATGCCATAAGGCTTGGCCATGAAGGTGGCATCAAGATCATGCTTGCGCGCCACGCCCTTGACGATGCGCTTCAGAAACACCGCGAAATCCGCAGCTTTGAGCGCATCCGGCACATGGTTGAGATTGATTTCGTATTGACCGGGGCCGTTTTCGCGAAGGGTCGTATCAGCCCCCACATCCTGCGCGCGGCAGGCGGTGGCGATATCGTGGAAGACTTCTTCGAAATCCTGCAATTCGGAAATCGACAGAACCTGCGTCTGGCCAGTGTGCCAGCGGCCTTCTCGGCTGCGCGGCGGTCGCACCGGGTCGAGCGCCGAGCGCACAGGGTCGATGAGATAGAATTCCAGCTCCGTGGCCACCACGGGTGTCAGACCGCGCTTGGTAAAGCCATTCATGACCCGCGCCAGCACATTGCGCGGATCGCCATAAAAACCGCTGCCATCCGGGTCCTGCATGGCCAGCAACACCTGCGCCGTGGGGCGCCCCAGCCATGTGACGCGCGAGAGCGTGCCCGGCACAGGAAAACACAGGCCATCCGGATCACCCGTGCCTTCTGCAAGGCCAGCGGCATTGACGTCGCGACCCCAGATGTCCAGCGCATAGACGGAGCGTGGCAGGGCCATGCCTTTTTCCAGCACGTCGATGGCCCGTTCACGCGGTATCCATTTGCCGCGCGGCACGCCATTCACATCGATGACAAAGGCTTCAAGAATTTCAATATCGGGGTTTTGTTCGAAAAAGGTCTTTGCGTATTCAATATCGGCCATCATTCACCAGAAGGTTGTTTCGTTTTTGGGTGCGGCACAAGTGCTGCTAACGAAAAGCATCCTGCTGCTGATAGATCAGATATCGCGCTGTCATGATGACATCATGCCCCGCAGTTCCCAATGTCCCCACTTATGTTACGTGGGCAAGACGCATAAGGCCAGCGTGTTTTTCAGCGAAAGCAGGCGCTTGAGCGCGCCTACTCGCTCACCGCCGCCGTCTTGACTGCCTCGATGTTGAAGGCAGCCGCCATAAGCGCGCGTGTGTAGTCTTCCTTCGGCGCCTCGAAGATGGACTTTGCCGGTCCGCTTTCCACCACCTTGCCGTGACGCATGACGATGACATCATTGGCAAGCGCTTTCACAACCTTGAGGTCGTGGCTGATGAAGAGATAGGCGAGATCATGCTTGGCCTGCAAATCCCGCAACAGATTGACCACCTGCGCCTGCACGCTCATATCCAGCGCCGATGTCGGCTCGTCCAGCATGACGAAGCGGGGTTTCAGCACCATGGCGCGGGCAATGGCAATGCGCTGTCTCTGGCCGCCGGAGAATTCATGCGGATAACGCCAGCGCGTGGCGGGGTCGAGCCCCACCTCATCCAGCGCTTGCGCTACCCTCCGGTCCCGCTCATCGGCAGACAGGGATTTCTCATGCACCCGCAGACCTTCGGCAATGATCTCCCCCACCGACATGCGGGGGCTCAGCGATCCGTAAGGGTCCTGAAACACCACCTGAAGCCGGTTTCTGAGCGGCTTCATCATGGAATAGGAATAGCCATCGATGGACTGGCCGATAAAGCTGATGCGCCCCTTGGAGGATATCAGCCTCGAAAGCGCAAGGCCCAGCGTCGTCTTGCCGGAACCGGATTCACCCACGACACCGACCGTCTGCCCGGCGCGCAGGGTAATATCGATGCCATCCACCGCCTTGACGTGATCTACCACCTTGCGCATCAGCCCGGCCTTGATCGGGAACCAGACCTTGATCTCGTCTCCCTGCATCACCACCGGCTTGCTGCTATCAGACAGCGGCGGCTCGCCCTTAGGCTCGGCAGCCAGAAGATGGCGGGTATAGGCGTGCTGCGGGTTGTTGAAGACCTGCTCGACCGTGCCGGTCTCAACGATCTTGCCCTTGGTCATCACGCACACGCGGTCTGCGAATTTACGCACGATGCCGAGATCATGGGTGATGAACAGCATGGACATATCATGCTGGTTCTTCAAATCGCCCAGAAGCTCCAGAATTTGCGCCTGCACCGTCACATCCAGCGCCGTCGTCGGCTCGTCCGCGATCAACAGCTTCGGCCGGTTGGCGAGCGCCATGGCAATCATCACACGCTGCCGCTGGCCACCGGAGAGTTCATGCGGATAGGCCTTCAACCGCTTCTCAGGCTCGCGAATGCCGACCTGCAAAAGCAGTTCCAGCGTCCGCTTTCGTGCCTCGATACCGGTGATGGCCTGATGAAGCTCCAATATTTCGCCAATTTGCCGCTCGATACTGTGCAGCGGGTTGAGCGACGTCATCGGCTCCTGAAAGATCATGGTGATATCGTTGCCGCGCACATTGCGAAGATCGCGCAGCGACGCATTCAGCAAATCCTTACCCTCGAACAGGATTTGCCCCGAGGGATGGCTCGCCGCCGGATAGGGCAAGAGCTTCAAAATGGAATTCGCGGTCACCGACTTGCCGGAACCCGACTCACCCACCAGCGCCACGACCTCACCCGGCATGATGTCGAACGACACATGATCGACAGCCACACTCTCCTTGCCACCCTGATGGAAGGCAACGGAGAGATCGCGGACGGAAAGAAGCGGAGCGGTCATACAGAGAGGCTTTCAGTAATGGATGTCAGACTGGCCTCGTCAGGGCGAACAACATTAATCGGAGGAGCTTTTTTCGCGAATCCATATCGCTCGTGAACAAGTTGATATTGCCCGCGAATTCCGAGATCGTTTGTGAGAAAATGGGAACAGCTCATTCCAATGGCAGTCGAAAGATGAATGGCATCTGGTAATTTTAGCCCTTTGTGCTGCGCACGTAGTACGGCAGCATATCTCAATATCGGCATCTCAACGGGCGCAACTTCAAGCCAGTCGCTGGTCGATATCATATTCTCATATTTGTCGATTAGTGAATCGTTTAGTTCCCTGTATGGCTTTACGACAAGTTCAGATAACGACAGTTGGCTTGTCACCAATACTGGAGAATTTTCATTGTCAACAAGGAATAAATCATTCAGTTTATTGCTGATTTCTTCGTCATCGCCTTCAATTGCCATAATAAAAATATTCGTATCGAGATAAACTCTTTCAATACCTTTCATCAATCATCCCACTCATCGCGGAGACGACGGATACGTTCAACCGCTTCGTCTGCCGTAACGCGCTGCTGATTTTCTTCTCTATATCGGGCGATAATATTCACGGTGTCGATAGCAGTCAGCGGCTTTGATTGTCTCTGTTCCAGACCAGCGAAGCCGCGAAGATGCTCACCGCCCTGGTTTTTCGGCGTCTCTTCCACCTCGATCACAACACGCACGGTGGAACGATCGCTCAGCCCTTGCCGAAGGTCAGCAGGCAGCTTCTCTACAGGGTAGTGGTCACGCACAATCTTGTTCATGAAACTCTCCAAAAGCATTCCGCGAATAGAGTGCCACAAAACCCAACAAAACGCGACAGTCGATCATCGGAAGGTCTTTCTCGGGTCGAAGGCATCGCGCACTGCTTCACCGACGAAAATCAGCAACGAAAGCATGATCGACATAGTGAAGAAGGCCGTCAGCCCCAGCCAGGGTGCCTGAAGGTTGTTCTTACCCTGCGCAATCAGTTCACCCAGCGAAGGCGAACCCGGTGGCATGCCGAAGCCGAGGAAATCGAGCGAGGTGAGCGTGGTGATAGAGCCCGAGAGGATAAAGGGTAGGAAAGTCAGCGTTGCCACCATGGCATTGGGCAACAGATGCCGGAACATGATGGTGCCGTTCCCGACACCTAACGCGCGGGCGGCATTCACATATTCGAAGTTTCTCGCCCGCAGGAATTCCGCGCGCACGACACCGACGAAGCCCACCCATGAAAACAGCAGCATGATGCCCAGCAGCACGAAAAAGCCGGGCGGCAGAATGGCCGCTATGATGAGCAGGATGTAGAGCACCGGCATGGACGACCATATTTCGATGAAACGCTGCATCAGAAGGTCGGTCCAGCCGCCGAAATAACCCTGCACCGCACCGGCGGTTACGCCGACAATGGCCGATGCAATGGTGAGCGCCAGACCGAATAGAACCGAAATACGGAAACCATAGATGACGCGGGCGGCGACATCGCGCGCCTGATTGTCGGTTCCCAGCCAGTTGAGATTGCCAATCGTACAGCCGGGATCTGCCGCACCTTGAGGATAGCCCGAGCAACGCTCCTGCGCATCCATCAGCAAGAAGGGTGCCGTGGGGGCGGAATGTGGAATGTTCGAATTGACCGTCTGGTAGGAATAGCGGATCGGTGGCCAGATCATCCAGCCATTGGCGTTGATCTCATCCTGAATGAAAGAGGATTTGTAATCCGTCTGGGCCAGAAAGCCGCCAAACTTCTCTTCCGGGTAATCCACCATCACAGGCACCAGAATCTCACCCTTGTAGGAGGCGAGAATAGGCTTATCGTTGGCGATGAATTCCGCACATAGGCTGAGCCCGAACAGAAGCAGGAAAAGCCAGAACGACCAGTAACCGCGGCGGTTGGCCTTGAAGTTCTGCCAGCGCCGCACGCTTGTGGGCGAAAAGTAGGGGCGCTTTTGCGGTGGCGCTGCATCGGTGGCGGCGGGTGAAACAAGCGTCATTACACATCCCTCCGCTCGAAATCGATGCGCGGATCGATCCATGTATAGATGAGGTCGGATATGAGGCTGACGACAAGGCCCATCAGCGAGAAGATGAACAGCGTGCCGAACACGATGGGGTAATCGCGGTTGACGACCGAGAGATAACCCAGCCGCCCGAGGCCATCCAGCGAGAAGATGTTTTCGATCAACAGCGAACCGGTGAAGAAAGCCGAAATGAAGGCGCCGGGGAAACCGGCAATGACAATCAGCATGGCATTGCGGAACACATGGCCATACAGCACTTTGCGCTCCGAAAGCCCCTTGGCGCGGGCCGTGACCACATATTGCTTCTTGATCTCATCGATAAAGGAATTCTTGGTCAAAAGCGTCGTCGTCGCAAAGGCTGAAAGAACAAGTGCTGTAAGCGGCAGCGCTAAGTGCCAGAAATAGTCGATGATCTTCTGCCACCATGTCAGTTCCGCGAAATTGTCCGAGGTCAGCCCGCGCAGCGGGAACCAGTCGAAGAAGGATCCACCCGCAAAAACCACGATCAGCAGAATGCCAAACAGGAAGCTCGGCACCGCATAACCGACGATGATGATGCCCGATGTCCAGACGTCGAAGCGCGATCCGTCCGAAACCGCTTTCTTGATGCCGAGCGGAATGGAGATGGCGTAGGAAATGATCAATATCCAGAAGCCGAGCGAAATCGACACCGGCAGCTTATCTATGATGAGATCGATGACTGAGGAATTGCGGAAGAAGCTGTCGCCGAAATCGAAGCGGATGTAGTTCCACATCATGTCCAGAAAGCGGGTCAACGGCGGCTTGTCGAAACCGAACTGCTTTTCCAGCTTCGCGATCAAATCCGGGTCGAGCCCCTGCGCGCCGCGATATTTCGAACCGCTCTCATCTAGACCGCCCTGCCCCATGAGGTCGCCACCGCCGGAAAGTCGGTCGGAAGCGCTGTCACCGGAGCCGGAAAGCTGGGCGATGACCTGCTCCACAGGCCCGCCCGGAGCGAACTGAATGACGAGGAAGGAAATACCCATGATACCGATAATGGTCGGTATCATCAGGGCCAAACGCCGCAGAATATAAGCTCCCATCAGGCGCGTCCCTGCATGGCAAGAGGTTCGGTCATCATCGGTTTCGTCAAACCGTTTCCTTTCGGGCCTGCGGACAATGCCTCAGGCGTCGTGATTCGTAATGGTCCATGTGAATCAAGGCTTGGCTTATAAAGCAAGTCCCGCATCATTTCCCGGCGTTTGCGGACCACCATGCGTCGGGAAAGCCGATGCCGTATCGGGGAAGGTTTTGCGGCTGCACCAGCGTCTTCCAGTAGGCAAGCGTCATCTCGCCGCGATAGAACTGCGGAATGACGTAGTTTCCGGCCAGAAGCACGCGGTCCAAAGCTTTTACGGCAGCAACCTGATCGTCCCGGTTTGCTGCAAAAATGATTTTGCGAATAAGCGTGTCCACAGCAGGATTGTTGATACCTGCGAAGTTCTTCGAGCCCTGACGGTCCACGGCCTTGGATCCCCAGTAATCGGACTGTTCGTTGCCAGGGTTGGCACTCTGAGCCCAGAGATTGACGATCATATCGAAATCGAAGGAGCGGGTGCGGTTCGTGTATTGCGACGTATCGACAAGCCGCACCGTCGCGTTGATGCCGATCTTCTTCAGATTTTGCGTGTAGGAAACGACGACGCGCTCCATCGCAGCGGAATCAACGAGAATTTCGAAATCGAATGGCTGACCGGTGGACGCATTGACCATGCGGTTGCCGCGCAGTTCATATCCGGCGTCCTTCATGAGTTTGACGGCCTCGCGGAGATTGTCGCGCTGCTTGGCCGGATCGCCACCGACCGGGTTGCGATATTCCTTAGTGAAGACTTCAGGTGGGATCTGATCTTTGATCTCGTTGAGAATTTCCAGTTCTTTGCCTTGCGGCAGACCGGATGACGCCAGATCGCTGCCCATGAAGAAGCTGTTGATCCGTTGGTACTGATTATAAAACAGCGTGCGGTTCATGTCTTCGAAATCGAACGCATAGTTCAAAGCCAGACGGACCTTCGGGTCTTTGAACTTGTCCCGCCGCCCATTCGGAACCAGCGCCTGCATGATACCGACAGAGCGGTAGATATTGGGCAGCTCTTCTTTCTTGATACGACCGTCTTTCACGGCCGGAAAATCATAACCGGTTGCCCAGCGCCCTGCCGAATTCTCCTGCCAGAAATCCGTATTCCCGGCCTTGAAAGCCTGAAACTCGACATCGCGGTCGGTATAGAATGTGTAAGTGATTGTCTTGAAGTTGTTCAGCCCGACATTGACGTTGACGTCCTTGCCCCAATAATCGTCGCGCCGCTCATAGGTAATGGTGGAGCCCGGTGCGATGGACGCGATCTTGTACGGGCCGGACCCCATGACGGGTTCCAGTGTGCCACGGGAAATGTCGCGCGGTTTGCCGTCAGCGCCATTGGCCTCCCACCAGTGTTTGGGCACGACGAGAAGCTGGCCGACGATCTGCGGCAGTTCCTTGTTGTTTTTCTCATCGAAGGTGAAGGTGATCTCACGCTCGCCGGTCTTTTCGGCCTTTGTAACGTGGGTGTAATAGGTGGCCAGTTGCGGGCTTAAATCCTTCGCTTTATCGAAACTGAAAACCACGTCTTCCGGCGTCACCGGCTGGCCATCGGCCCATTTCGCTTCTTTTCGCAGGCGAAAACTGGCCTTGGCGATATCGTCGGGATAGCTGACCGCCTCTGCAAGAAGACCGTAGGACGAAGACAGCTCCTCCTCCGAAGATTTCATCAGCGTATCGAAAACGAGGCTCAGTCCTGTCGCAAGCTCGCCCTTGGCCAGAAGCGGATTGACCGTATCGAAAGTGCCAGCGGTCGACATGCGTAGCGCGCCACCCTTCGGCGCATCCGGGTTGACATAATCGAAGCGCTCGAAACCGTTTGGGTGCTTCAGCTCACCGATTGTCGAAATCCCACTGCGCCAGACATCACCATCCGCAGCCGATGCTCCCATGGGAGCGACCGCAAGAGACAGGGTGGCCAGAGTGAACAAGCCGGATTTCAACATTGCCAATGCCATGGGGCGACAGTCCTTTTTGGTTTTCATTGCCGCGCAGCATAAGACAAACATGGGCAAAAAATAGGGGGCCTGCCTCAATCCTTCGAGAGCCCGCAAACATGCTTTCACCAAATTCCCGTTCCAGCGTAATATTCAAAAGAGAATCAGCTCAAGCATTGCAGGCGGCGGACGATATGGAAAAACAGGCAACGGGCCTGCGCAAGGCATCCCTTCTGGCCCTCTCGGTCATATCAATGATGTCTGTGGATATCGGGACCGCCTTCGCGCAGGACGGCCCGGCCAAACAGGTATTCGGCAATATTGCCCTTCCATCTGCCGGTCCTTCGATTTCCTACGGATCCTATGCCAAGGGTTGCCAGTCGGGCGCGGTGGCGCTGCCCACAGAAGGTCAGGGCTTTCAGGCCATGCGGCTGTCGCGCAACCGTCGTTGGGGCCAGCCGCAACTGATTTCCTTTATCGAACGCTTTGCGCAGGATGCCCAAAAGATCGGCTGGCCGGGCCTGTTGATCGGCGATATCTCGCAGCCGCGTGGCGGGCCGATGCTAACCGGCCATGCCTCGCACCAGATCGGCCTCGACGTCGATATCTGGTGGCGACAGATGCCTAATCAGGTGATGAGCGCCGAACAGCGGGAAAGCACACCCTTCATTTCCATGCTCGATAAGAGCAAATTCCTGACGGTGGATGATCGCAAATGGTCGCCGCTCAATGCGAAACTGGTGATGATGGCGGCGAGCTATCCGCAGGTGGAGCGTATCTTCGTCAATCCGGCCATCAAGCAGAAGCTATGCCAGTCATGGACCGGCGACCGCACCTTCATGGGCAAGATCAGGCCGATCTATGGGCATGACGAGCATTTCCACGTTCGTCTGGAATGCCCGCCGGGCGCGACCAATTGCAAGCCGCAGGCACCCGTTGCAGCAGGCGATGGCTGCGACAAGTCTTTGGCATGGTGGTTCACCAAGGAGCCTTGGGCCACACCGAAAAAAGACCCCAACGCCAAGCCGCCAAAGCCGCCGCGCCCGATGATGGTGTCCGATCTGCCAAAGGCCTGCGCCGCCGTTGCGGCTGCGCCCGCTGCAAACGGAGCCAGCATGGCTGTTCGGGAAACCTACGTGCCAGCGGCAGCAGCACCGCAGGCGCCTGCCCCGGCACGGTCGCAGTCCGGCGGCTCCGGCGTTCCCATGCCACCCGCAGACGTTCCACGCCCCTCATCGCGCCCATCGCTGAACTGATGTGACCCAACACCGCTTTTCAAACGGTGTCGAGTTGCTATAGAAGGCTTCAAATCGATTTAAACATCGCAACGCAAATAACGCTGGCGCAGGACATGAGATGACCGGGCAACGCTGTATCGCACTGATCGCACATGACCTGAAAAAAGACGATATGGCGGATTTCGCCCGCGAGCATCAGGCGGCGCTATCGCAATTTCGCCTTGTTGCCACTGGCACCACCGGCGGGCGCGTGCAGGATGCCTGCCCGGGCCTGAATGTCATCCGCCTGAAAAGCGGCCCGCTTGGCGGTGACCAGCAGATCGGCGCGATGATCGCGACGGGCGAAGTGGATATGCTGATCTTTTTTGTCGATCCCCTCACAGCCTTACCGCATGATGTTGACGTGAAGGCCTTGACGCGACTTGCAACGGTTTACGACATTCCCATGGCGCTGAACCGCGCCACAGCGGAAATGCTGACAGACTTTAATTGAAACATTGATATCCGGCGATCCAGGAGCAGCAATGCCCAAGCAGAACGATACTCTTTCCTTTCCCATTCTCATTGGAGATATCGGTGGCACCAATGCCCGTTTCTGTATTTTGCAGGATGCCGATGCCGAGCCGGTGCAACTGACCAGCGTCAAGACGGCGGATTTCAAGACCATCGATGATGCGATCAGGATCGCCATCCTCGACAAGACATCGTTGCAGCCGGTTTCGACCATTCTTGCCGTTGCCGGCCCCATTGAGACGGATGAGATTCCGCTGACAAACTGCCATTGGGTGGTCAAGCCGAAAGAGATGCTCGTCAATCTCGGCTTGAAAGACGTCATCGTCATCAATGATTTCGAAGCACAGGCACTCGCCATTGCCACTCTCGGCGACGACAACAGGGACACGATTGGCCCGCAGCGCCCCGACATGATGGCGTCACGCGTGGTGCTTGGGCCAGGCACGGGTCTGGGTGTCGCCGGGCTGGTCTATGCCCGCCACATGTGGTTTCCAGTGCCCGGCGAAGGCGGCCATATCGATATCGGTCCACGCAGTGCACGCGACTATCAGGTCTTCCCGCATCTCGAAACCATCGAAGGCCGCATTGCCGGTGAGCAAATTCTCTGCGGACGCGGCCTCGTCAATCTTTACCGGGCCATTTGCAAGACGGATGGCGTGACGCCTTCCTTCTCGGACCCAGCCGAGATCACCGCGACGGGCCTCAGCGGCGAAAACCGCGAGGCGAAAGAAACCCTGTCTCTGTTTAGCACCTATCTCGGTCGCATCGCAGGCGATCTGGCACTGATCTTCATGGCGCGAGGCGGGGTCTATCTCGCTGGCGGGATTTCTCAGAAAATCATCCCCGCTTTGAAACTGCCGGAGTTCCGCGCGGCCTTCGAAGACAAGGCTCCGCACAGCGCCTTGATGCGCAGCATTCCGACCCATGTCGTCACCCATCCGCAAGCCGCTCTAGCAGGGCTATCGACCTATGCCCGCAGACCCGAAGACTTCGGCTTGGCGCTGGACGGTCGGCGCTGGCAGGCTTAGAGCGCACTCGGCACTGGTCAAAACCTGCCCGAATGGCTATAGACGCCCGTAAAGAAGGCGGCTTGCCCGCCAGAACCGCACAAGGTGGATAAAGCTTGAAGACCGCCAAGACACGGCATCCAATGGATACCGACACAATTACATCTGTCCTGAAACGCATTTTTGCAGAAAACGCCCGTGATCATATTTCCGGCTACGCATTTGCGATTTTCTGCCTGCTGACCGTTGCCGGGACCACGGCTTTCACGGCCTGGATCATGGACTCCATCATCAACGAAGCCTTCGTCAACAGACGGGCCGATCTCGTCTGGATCATCTGCTTCTCCATTTTCGCAGCCTTTTTCATCCGCGGAATTGCAACTTACGGCCAGTCGGTGGCGCTGTCGAAAATCGGTAACAACATCGTCGCGCGCTATCAGAAGCGTTTGTATTCGCATCTGATGACACTGTCGGTCGGGTATCTCAGCGAATCCCGCTCAGCCCATCTCGCAGCACAGGTCAGCCAGAACATCGGCGGCATCCGCGATGTCATGAACCTTACTGTCACTACTGTTGCTCGCGATCTCCTGACCTTCATTGCGCTGGTTGCGGTGATGATCTTCAAGGATCCGGTTCTTTCCATCGTTATCGTTTTCATCGTGCCGCCTTTGGTCCTTGGCCTGCGCTACATTGCCAAGCGGCTGCGCAGCGCCACGCGCGACGCGGTCATTCTCAACAGCCGCGTGCTGGGCGCCATGCAGGAAACATTGCAGGGTATTGCCATCGTCAAAGCCTTCACGATGGAAAAGCAGCTAGAGACCAGAGTTGATGCGGTCATCGATTCCGCTGAATGGCGTGCCAATCGTATTGCACGACTGACCGAGAAAAGCGCGCCCCTGACCGAAACCATTGCAGGCCTCGCCGTCTCTGGCGTTCTGGCCTACGCCGCCTATCGCGCCATTTACAACAATGTTCCGCCGGGCGCGTTCTTTGCCTTCGTGACTGCACTTCTTCTGGCCTATGATCCTGCACGGCGTCTCGCTCGCGTTCAGATTTCGCTGGAGCGCGCCGTCGTCAACGCACAGATGATCTATGACATTCTCGACATGGAGCCCGTCCAGCGCCAGAAGCCGGATGCGAAGCCGTTGGCCGTGTCCAACGCGACGGTTGAACTGCGTGACGTGGTATTTTCCTACAAGGATGGCGGTGCAATTCTGAAGGGCGTGAGCTTCGTTGCCGAAGGTGGCAAGACCACCGCTTTGGTCGGCCCCTCCGGTGCGGGCAAATCGACCATCATCAACCTCATACCGCGCTTTTACGATCCAAGCGGCGGAGCGATCCTGATCGATGGTCAAAACATCGCCGATGTCACGACCATGTCCGTTCGCCAGAACCTCGCTTATGTGTCGCAGCAGCCTTATCTCTTCGAAGGCACCATCCGCGACAATATTCGTTACGGTCGCCCGGAAGCGACGGATGCCGAAATCGAAGAAGCAGCACGGCTTGCTTTTGCGCATGACTTCATCCTCGCTCAGCCGCAGGGCTATGAGACGCCGGTCGGCGAGAACGGCATGACGCTTTCCGGTGGTCAGCGCCAGCGCCTGTCGATTGCCCGCGCGCTGGTACGCAATGCACCGATCCTGCTGCTGGACGAAGCGACCTCCGCGCTCGATACAGAATCGGAAGCCGTCGTGCAGATGGCGCTCGACACCGCCATGACAGGGCGCACCGTCATCGTTATCGCCCACCGTCTTTCGACCGTGGTCAAGGCAGACAAGATCGTGGTGATGAATGAAGGCCTCGTCGTGGAAGAAGGCGTCCACGAGACGCTTGCGCGTCAGGAAGATGGTCTTTACGCTCGCCTCAACAATCTTCAGGCGACGGGCGTTCGCGGTCTTTAAACGAAAGCATTGAGTGGGGCAGCATGAGCGGCAATGGCATGAAACTGGTGGTGGTCGGTGCAGCTGGGCGGATGGGGCAAACGCTGATCCGCCTGATCCACGAAACACCGGGTGTCCAACTGCATGCCGCCGTGGAGCGTGAAGGCTCCCCCTTTATCGGTCGTGATGCTGGCGAGATTTCCGGCCTTGGTCCCAACGGCGTAGCAATCACCAGCGATGCGCTCGAAGCTTTCGTCCATGCCGAAGGTGTCATCGATTTCACCTCACCCGCTGGCAGCGTCGCCTTTGCCGGTCTTGCCGCACAAGCCCGCATCGTCCATGTCATCGGCACAACGGGTTGCTCGGTGGCGGATGAGGAAAAATTCGAGGCTGCGGCTCGCCATGCCCGTGTCGTGAAATCCGGCAATATGAGCCTTGGCGTCAATCTGCTCAGCGTTCTCACGCGGCAGGCGGCAAAGGCACTGGATGGCAGCGGCTGGGATATCGAAATTCTCGAAATGCACCACAAGCACAAGGTCGATGCGCCCTCGGGCACCGCCCTGCTTCTCGGTGAGGCTGCGGCCAAGGGCCGGGGTATCGACCTTACATCCAAATCCGTGCGCGTGCGCGATGGCCATACCGGCCCTCGTGAAGGTGGCACGATTGGTTTTGCCACATTGCGCGGCGGCTCCGTCGTCGGCGACCATTCGGTTATTTTTGCTGCAGAGGGTGAGCAGGTCACGCTGTCCCACCATGCGGCAGACCGCACGATTTTCGGGCGTGGCGCCATCGCTGCTGCCGTCTGGGCGCATGGGCAGAAACCCGGCCTTTATTCCATGCTGGACGTTCTCGGTCTGGCGAAAGACCAATAATCAACTCGGAGAGCAATTGATATGAGCGGAACCCTCGTCCTCGTTCGTCACGGCCAAAGTGACTGGAACCTCAAGAACCTCTTCACGGGCTGGCGTGACCCTGACCTCACCGAACTCGGCGTGCAGGAAGCCAATGCAGGTGGCAAGGCTCTGGCCGATTATGGCATCAAATTCGATATCGCTTACACCTCATCGCTGATCCGCGCCCAGAAAACCTGCCAGATGGTGCTCGACAATGTCGGCCAGCCTGACCTTGAGACCATCCGGGATGAGGCGCTGAACGAGCGCGACTATGGCGATCTCTCCGGTCTCAACAAGGATGATGCCCGCGAAAAATGGGGTGAAGAACAGGTGCATATCTGGCGCCGTTCCTACGATATTCCACCTCCAGGCGGTGAAAGCCTGCGCGACACCGGCGCCCGCGTCTGGCCCTATTACCTGACGGAAATCCTGCCGCGCGTTCTGCGGGGCGAAAAGGTACTGGTTGCTGCGCACGGCAATTCGCTGCGCTCGCTGGTCATGGTGCTGGACAAGTTGAGCAAGGAAGAAATCCTCAAGCTCAACCTCGCGACCGGTGTTCCCATGGTCTACAAGCTGAACGCAGATTCCACCGTCGCTTCCAAGGAAGTGCTGGGCGATATGTCCGCGGCGCATTAATAGTGCGCAGAATCAAAAAAGCGCCGCTGCGTAAAGCTAGCGGCGCTTTTTGTATTTTATCTTCTTCTTACTCGAGCGTTCCAGCACAAGGAAAATATTGCGCCTGAGCTAACGTCAGAAATTGCGATGTTCGCCGAACCAATAGGCGCAACATACGCTGGAAGCGGCAAATACTGTAAAGAACAGTGCGACGAGAATTCCGATTTCCATGAGCCTGTGCTCCTTGCATCCGTGAATACTTGCAAGACTAACGCAGAATGGTTGAAGAAGTTTCATCATGGATTTCGGGCGTGGAGAAGCGAGCAGCGATCTCACCCCTAAAATGCATCTCTCGGGCAGAGTTTTTCGCCGCTATCATCATTCCGTCACGTAGAGGTTCTAATTCGCTTCTGCGGCCTTGCTTCGCCAAGGCGAGTCATTCCAAATACCGCTCTGATCCCTGATACTGAAAGTGCGACCGACGTGCGCTACGCCATCTATTTTACACCCGCCGAAAACGATGCCCTGACCGAAAAGGCATCGCGATGGCTGGGGCGTAATGCGTTTTCCGGTATTGCTCATGATGACCATGAGGCCTATGCGGAGATCACCGCCGAACCACGTCGATATGGTTTTCACGCCACGTTAAAAGCGCCCTTCGAGCTGTCCGAGAAGCGTAGCGAAACCGATCTTCTGGCCGCTTTGCAGGCGTTTGCCGCCTCGCGGCAGGCTTTTTACATCCCCAAACTGGTGGTCGGATCTCTCGGACCCTTCTTTGCGCTGGTGCCGCACGCGCCGTATCAACCACTTCAGGATTTTGCAGCAGACGTGGTCGATTATTTCGAGCCCTTCCGTGCACCCTTGTCCGACAGTGACATCGCCCGCCGCAGGCCGCAGAACCTCACGGAAAGCCAGCGGCATAATCTGTCGCTCTGGGGCTACCCGCATGTCATGGACGATTTTCGCTTTCACATGACACTCACCGGACCCGTGGATGAGGCAGACACTGCGCACATATCCGGCGTGCTGGCGTCAGAATTTTCCAATTTCACGGATCGGCCACTGTCCATTTCGGGACTTGGCCTTTTCGTTGAGAAGGCGCGTGGCGAGGCCTTCACCATTCACACATGGCTGCCGCTTGCCGCACCTGATATGAAAGAAGCAATAGCATGACGGAACAGATATTCTCCAACGCCCGCATCGTTCTTGAAGACAAGATCATCGAAGGCTCGGTCTTGGTTCGCGATGGGCTGATCGCCGATGTCAGCGAAGGCACATCCCGCGTCGGCGAGGATTTCGAGGGTGACTATCTGATCCCCGGCCTCGTGGAATTGCACACGGACCATCTTGAGCAGCATTACTCGCCGCGCCCGGGCGTGACCTGGAACAAGATTGCCGCCATTCAGGCGCATGATGCGCAGATCGCCTCATCAGGCATCACGACGGTGTTCGATTGTCTTCGCCTCGGCTCGGATGAAGATGGCGGCTTTGCCAAGGGCGAAATGCGCGACATGGCCGACGCCATCGAGCAGGCGCAGAACGAAAACCGCCTGCGCGCCGATCACCTGCTGCATCTGCGCTGCGAGGTTGCGGCTGGCGACGTGCTGGATCATTTCGAGGACTTCGAAAACGACCCGCATGTGAAGCTGATTTCGCTGATGGACCATTCCCCGGGGCAGCGCCAGTTCCAGACCATGGATCAATATATCGTCTTCTATCAAAAGAAGCGCGGGCTCAGCGACGAGGTCTTCAAGGCTTTCATGGAACGGCGTGTCGCTGCATCGGCCAAATATTCCGCCCCGAACCGCGATTATCTGTCCGCCCGTTGCCTTGAGAGGGGTATCACCATTGCCAGCCATGACGATGCCACCCATGCGCATGTCGAGGAAGCCATCGGCCACGGCGTCAAGCTGGCCGAGTTTCCCACCAGCGTCGAGGCGGCGCAGGCATCGCACAGCGCGGGCATGAGCGTGTTGATGGGTGCACCCAACATCGTTCGTGGCAAATCCCATTCCGGCAATATCGCAGCGCGCGATCTCGCTGAACTCGGCGTGCTCGATGTCCTGTCGTCCGACTACGTTCCTTTCAGCCTGCTGTATGCGCCGTTTCTGCTGGCCGATCAGGTCGAAGGCATGACGCTGCCCAAGGCGCTCTCCATGGTCACCGCAACACCTGCGCGTACCGTGGGTCTCAGCGACCGCGGTCGCATCGCCACCGGCCTTCGTGCAGACATGCTGCGTGTTCACAGGGACAAGGATGTTCCCATCGTCCGCTCCGTCTGGCGGCAAGGCAGGCGCGTGGCATGAACGAGAGCGCGCCGCATCTTTCCAACCCGGCTGCGAACCGCCACGGCGTGATGATCGTCGTGGTCGGCCCGAGCGGTGCTGGCAAGGACACGCTGATGGAATTTGCGGCACAACGGCTCGGCCAACGGGAGGATATTCACTTTGCCCAGCGCGCCATTACCCGCAGCCGGGATGCGGGCGGTGAGAACCATGATGCGGTGACGCCGGAAGAGTTCGCGCGCCGCTTCGAAAACGGTGATTTTTGCGTGTCCTGGCAGGCGCATGGCCTCAGCTACGGCATTCCGACCTCGGTTCGGGACCAGCTGGCGCAAGGCAAGATCGTCATCGCCAATGGATCACGGTCCGCGCTCAGCCATTTCAAGGCGGCCTTTCCGACGCTGAAAGTCGTCAACATCATCGCCACGCTGGATGTTCTGGCCGCGCGGCTGGAAAGCCGTGGCCGCGAAAGCCGGGAGGAAATCCTCCGCCGGCTCCAGCGTAGCTCGCTGGAAGTCTGTGGCGACTTCGATGTGACGACGATAGACAATAGCGGTGCGCTGGAGGTTTCCGGCGCAGCTTTTGCTGAGCTGCTCGAAGAGCAGCTCAGCCGTTGCCAATGATTACGGCGCTTTGATTACAGGGCTTTGATCTGAGCCAGAATATCGTCTTCGATGACGATGCCGTTTTCCAGCGACTGCTTGCGAATGCCCTGACTGCGACGTCCCGGCAGCCGCGCATTCTCCTGCCCCTCGATTTCACTTGCCATGAGAGCAAGCCGCTTGGCAAAGACGTCGTTTCCGGCAATCAGCGGATCGATGGCGATGATGGTGTGGCCCAGCGAAGGTGCGGTCCCCGTGTCATCCAGCAGCGATGAGGCCTGAAAGCCGAAATTGCCGCCGGTCAGGCCTGCAGCCATAACCTCCACCATCAATGCCAACGCAGCACCCTTGGCCTCACCCGCTGGCACCATGGTGCCGTTGATCGCCTCGTTCGGATCGGTCGTCGGTTGTCCCGAAGCATCCAGCGCCCAGTCACTGGGGATTTCAACACCCTTCTGGCGTGCCGCCATGATCTTGCCCCGCGCGACTTTGGACAGAGCAAGGTCGATGACCAGCGGATCGGCACCGTCAACCGGGGCTGCAAAGGCGATGGGGTTGGTGCCGTAAAGCGGCTTGATGCCACCCCAGGGCGCCATGGACGCCGGTGCATTGGCGACCATAAACGCGACGAGTCCCTGTTCCGCAAAACGCTCCACCGTCAACGCCATCACACCGGCATGGTGCGACCGACCGATGAGACCGAGAGCAATGCCCTGCGAGCGCGCAATATCGGGAAGCTTTTCAACGACGAGATCAATAGCCGGATAAGCATAGCCGTGACCGGCATCGACGGATAGCACGGCGGGGCGTGTCTGCGTGGCGACAGGCCGGGCTTTGCCCTCGATTTTCCCGACACGCAGCTGGCCGATATAGGCAGGTATGCGGCGCACCCCGTGACCACCCTGCCCCGCAGCTTCTGCTGCCACGAGTGCGCGCGCAACGGAGCGCGCATTATCCGGCAGAACACCGTTCTTTTCAAAGATGGAAGAAACGAACTCTTCCGCCTGCTCTATGCTGAATTTCATGACTGGCTTGACCTGCGGTGGGTAAAAGCCAGCCATAGCGCAAGCGGCAGCGGAGCGAAATGCTTTTCGCTCTGCCCCGTCCTCAGCCTACTGAATCTTGATCGGCAGTGTGACAGTCCGGTTTGCATCCGGTGGTGGCTCTGCCACGGGAGAGGCTCTTTCGATCCAGGCCAGCACCTGTTGATCGATGGAGGCATCGCCTGTCGATCCCTGCAATCGGATCGAGCTCAAGGCGCCATTGTCATTGACCCGGAACGTCACCGTCACGACCTTGCCGCCAGCGCTGAGCGACGAGGGCTTTTTGCGCGAAATCTGCGAGCGGATGCGCGACTGCCATTTTGCAGGCGTCATAGAAGAGGAGAACAAACCCGAACTGTTGCGGGATGCCGCCGTGCGGTTGGACTGTGTCGTCTCGACCTTGGCGGTTTCCTTGGCAACGGAAGGTGGCGGCGCGGCTGTCTGCTTGCGCTCGACCTTCTTCTTTTCGGGCTCTTCCTTCTTTTCCACCTTCTTCTCGACAGGAGGTGGCGGACGCATGACGGGCAATGGCACCTCGACATTTTCGAGAGCGGCCATCTGTTCCTGCTGAATGGGGTCGATCTCTTCCACCGGCTCGGGCACTTCTTCCGGCAGAGGCTCCGTCACTTCCTGTGGCGGCTCCGGCATCGGTTCGGGCTCGGGCGGCGTTTCCTGGACAACGGGTTCTGGCTGCGGTTCAGGCTGGGGCTGAGGCGCTTCTTCTGGCGGAACTTCTTCCACCTTTTCGGGAACCTCGCTCTTTACCTCCTGCACGTCTTCCACATCATTTGCCTCCACCGTTTCTTCGGTTTCAACAGCTTCGGGAAGGGCAGCAAGCTCGATCATGATGGCCGCAGGCGGTCCACCATCGGCGTCGGGTTCCGGCTGGTCCTGCATCAGATAATAGGCCGCCCCCGCATGAACGGAGAGCGTCAGGAGGCCAGCGACCGACCATAGCGCCACTTCTCCCAGCCGGGAGCGTCCGGAACGGGGAAAAGACGTGGCACTCATGGCGTCGCTCCAGCAGGTGCAGGCGTGCCGGGCGCAGAAGAGGCAGGCTGCGTTGCAGCCGCAGCATTCTCAAGGCCCACCAGCGCGATCTTCAGATAGCCGCTGTCTCGCAGCATGTTCATGATTTCCATGAAATGCCCGTAATCGACGGCCTTGTCGGCCCGCAGGAAAATGCGCGTATCCTTGTTGCCGCCGGTGCGCGCATCGAGGCTTGCCGCCAGCGCTTCACGCGCCACGGCGTCGTTGCCGAGATTGAGCGACAGGTCATTCTTGACCGTGAGATACAGTGGCTCATCCGGGCGCTCGGCAGGCTTGGCCGAAGAGGCGGGCAGATCGACATTCACATCGACAGTCGCAAGCGGCGCTGCCACCATGAAGATGATGAGCAGCACCAGCATCACGTCGATGAAAGGCGTGACGTTGATCTCATGGTTTTCGGAGAGTTCGTCCCCACCGCTTTCACGAATACCACCAGCCATGATCAGCGACCCACGAGCGAGACGGCAGGCTTGGCGGCATTGCCGGGCGGAATACGACGGAAATCGAGGTCACGGCTGACCAGACGCTCGACGCCAGCGGCAACATCCGCCAGCAGATGGCGATAGCCGGTGATAGAGCGGGCAAAGATATTGTAGATCACCACAGCCGGAATGGCCGCGACGAGGCCGATGGCGGTTGCCAGCAGCGCTTCGGCAATGCCGGGTGCAACGACGGCCAGATTGGTCGTCTGCGATTCCGAGATACTGATGAAGGAATTCATGATGCCCCAGACCGTGCCGAACAGGCCGACGAAGGGCGAGACGGAGCCAATGGTTGCCAGAATACCGGTTCCGCGCGACATGCGACGACCCGCATGGGTTTCGATGCGACCGAGTACGGAGGACACGCGCTCCTTGATGCCGCCGCCATCGGTATGTTCGACCACCGCGTCGGAAAGATGCATTTCATGGGTCGCCATCCGAAGCATGAGAGCAGCCGGGCCACCTTTTTTTTCCACCGCACCCATGGCTTCAGAGAGAGTCTTCGCCTTGTGGATGATCTTGAGCGTGGAACCGGCGCGAATGCGTGCACCAGCCAGTTCGATGGATTTCGCCACCCAGACCGTCCATGTGATCAGCGACGCGAAAGCAAGACCGATCATCACGCCCTTCACGACCCAGTCGGCGGCCATGAACATGCCCCAAGGGGACAGATTGTGCGGAATATCGGTGCGCTTTTCAGGCGTGCCCGAAGGCTGCTGCGCCGGGTCGGCAAGGCTTGGCTGAACCAGTGGCTGGCTGGCCGTTGCCGGTGCGGGCTGCTCTGCGGCAGACGTGGGCGCTGTTGGCTGCGTTGCTGGGGCTGGCTGAACCGAATTTTCGGTTGCTGGCGCTGCGGGTGCAGGAGCGGCAGGGGTCTGTGCCTGTGGTGTGACGGTCTGGCCTGCGGCGGCAGGCTCATTGGTCGGGGCGGGCGTCGTGGTTTGCGCCACGCCTGCGCCAGCGTAGAGGCAGGCAACGAGTGACAGCATGAGTGCGGCAGACCCACGTCGTTTGCCCGGCAAAGCCTTGAGGTTTGACGAATGGGTCAATTTTTCAGATGCCATCATGATATTCCCGGAGTTCCGTAACAATGCGCCGATCTTCTGCAGCCAGAGCCTGCATTCTCAAACCTTGCAAGCGTTCTGCGCATTCCGCTAACAAAGTTGAGTAGGATTGACAACTAATACCTTGCTGAAACCTGTCCTGTAAACTCCTCTTTTACGAAAACGGCCTTCTGATTCGGCCAGGCTGTTCGTGATGCAGCAAGCCAAGGCGGGAGTTTCCGGTAATTGTGGACGCCAACCCGTTTAACGGGGTGGAAATCTTGGCCACCTAAACTCCGCATCGAACCCGTATTGCGAGACGTCCATGACCAGACAGAGACGGCGAAAGATCATTCGCGCAAGGCGCACGGCAACCGGCATTGCGCTGGTGGCTGCGCTGTCCTTCATCGCCGGAATGACGGATGCCATCGGGCTCACGATGTCCGGCGATTTCGTGTCTTTCATGACCGGCAACACCACCCGCGCGGCCCTGTCGCTGCAAGCTGGTGATTATGCCCATGCGGGCATTCTGCTGCTGGCCATTCTCACCTTCGTTGCTGGTAATGCGGGCGGCATCGTCGTTGCCTATCGAACCCAAAGGCGCGTTTTCACCGTTCTGTGCTGCGTCGGCCTGCTGCTTTTCGCCGCCGCTCTTTTGCAAATGCAGGAAATGAAGCTCACCCAGTTCTATCTGGTCGTCTTTGCCATGGGCATGATCAATGCCGCCGTCGAACATATCGAGGGCCTGCCGATTGGCCTCACTTATGTTACCGGCGCACTGTCGCGATTTGGGCGCGGCATCGGAAGGTTCATTCTGGGCGAGCGAAAGCTGGATTGGACGATCCAGATGGTGCCGTGGATCGGCATGGTCGCGGGCGCAATCTGCGGTGCGGTTCTGGCGACAGCCTATTCCGAAATCGCCCTTGCTTGCGTCAGCCTGCTCGTCTTCGTCGTCGCCATTGCCAGCATGTTCATGCCGCCTTCGTTGCGCCGCCGCTACAATCAGGGCGTCGCGATCAGGACCAGCAAATAGGCCCGCAGATTATTTTCGCGAGATCGTCACGAATTTCGTGCCACGCACGCGCACCGTCATTTCGCAGGGTTCGCTATCCGTGCGGTCGCAGAAACGCGGGTGCATTTTCAGCACGAAGACCATGTTTCCAAAGCGCTGGACGAAATCATAGCTGTAGATCGTGGCGGTGGCGATCATCAGATAACCGCCTTCCTTGACCTGCACATAGAAATTATAGGGGCAGCCATCATCGTTGCAGGCCCGTGCCTTCTCGCCATCGCAGGTCAGTTCGCCGCGATTGGTGACGGCATCCACCAGCCCATCATTGTTGATATCGAGCCTTGTCACGAAACCCGAACCGAACTCGGCCACTTTGCATTCCTGGCGAAAATGGTCCTTCTCGTAAATTTCCGGATCGCTGACGAGTTCCTGCTGTGCCAGCGCCACCACCGGAACGGCCAGAAATACCAGCGCTTGAAGCGTTACGAAGAGAAGGCGTTTCACGGCATTTTCCTTTGGGTCTGTTTCGGCTATGGATGCGGGCAGCATGGGACTGTCGCTTTGTCGATCCGGCGACGGAGGATAGGTCCTGTCCCTTGCGTGACACTGACCCTGCGCGCATTATCTGAGGAGCGCCTGCCCATGACCCTTCTGGCCTTTCTCGATTATGCGGGCGTTGCCGTCTTTGCCGCCACAGGGGCGCTTGCCGCCTCCCGCAAGCAGCTGGATCTCATCGGCTTTCTGTTTTTTGCAGCCGCAACCGGCATTGGCGGCGGTACGTTGCGTGATCTGGTTCTGGGTCGCGCACCCGTCTTCTGGGTCGTCAATCCCACCTATATTCTCGTCTGCGTGGTCGTCGCCGCACTCGTCTATCTCACGGCGCACCTGCTGGAATCCCGCTACCGGCTGCTGATTTGGCTCGATGCGATCGGTCTCTCGGCCTATTGCGTGATGGGCGCGGCCAAGGGTCTGGCCGTCAGCGGCTCTCCCACCGTCGCCATCGTCACCGGCACCATGACGGCCACATTCGGTGGCGTGCTTCGCGATATTCTGGCGGGCGAGCCATCCGTCCTGCTGCGGCCCGAGGTCTATATCAGCTGCGCCCTGATGGGAGCCTGCGTCTTTACCGCCGCCCATGCCATCGGCCTGCCGCTTCTCGTTGCATCCGCCGCTGGCGTTCTCACCGCCTTTGCGATCCGAAGCGGCGCGCTGATCTTCGGCTGGACCTTTCCGCGCTACCATCCCCGTCCTGGCAGACCGCCGGAAGACGTGATGTAAGACAAAGACAAAAGGCGCGCGGGGGCGCCTTGATCATATTCAACAGAGCAACTGGTTCGTCTCAGTGCACGCTGATGGTGCGCAGCTCGTCTTCCGCCGCCTTGAAGAAGGTGCTGGAGCGATTGTCGGTCAACAGGATCGGCGTGCCATCCGCACCGAACAGGGCCCACAGATCAAGGCCGGGATCGATACTGGGTGCTTCTGGAAAACAACGATTCACGTCTTCGGCGCGAATTTTGCGGATATATCCGACTTCGCCTGCTCCGATATGAGCCAGCTGGGACTTGGTCAAACGCGCATGCGCTTCTTTCAAGAGCATATTTCAGTCTCCACATTCTAAGACGCCGCGACGTGAGAATCGGTGGCGTGCAGAATCCTACTGTGAGACGGAAATGTTAATTTTCTTCACCACGTTGGAGATTTCCGGTCGCGTCAGATCGATGGAGAGCAGCCCGTTGCGCAGGCGCGCATCATTGACCTGCATCCCGTCCGCCAGAACGAAAACCCGCTGGAATTGGCGCGCAGCAATGCCGCGATAGAGATAGTCCCGCGCATCCTGTTCCTGCTGGCGTCCACGGATGACGAGCTGATTGTCCGCCGTCGTCACTTCCAGATCGTCTTCGGAAAATCCGGCCACCGCAATGGTGATTCGCAGGCGCTCGGGGCTGTTTCCCTCGGCGGCTAGGCGCTCGATATTATAGGGCGGATAACCATCATTCGCCTTTGCCATGCGCTCCAGCGTTTTTTCCATGGCATCGAAACCCAGCATCAGCGGGTGCGTGAAAGGTGTCATGCGACTCATCTGTTTCAGTCCTTGTACCCAAGCGACGATCGTCAGCCCCGTTTACGGCGGCTTTCCTGCATATGGTAATATAGTGTTTGCAACGCAAGAATGCCGTGCTGCTAAAACTCTGCACTGGCGCGTGCTTGACAAGCTTTCGAAACAGGCCTGAAAAGGCGTGTGATAGAAAAAACAGGACAATCATGGCCGAGCGCAGAAAAATCATTATCGACACCGATCCGGGGCAGGACGACGCAGCCGCCATCATGCTGGCATTGGCAAGCCCGGAGGAAATCGAAATCCTCGGTCTGTGCGCCGTTGCAGGCAACGTGCCGCTGAAGCTGACCAGCCGCAACATCCGCATCATGCTGGAACTGTGTAACCGCACGGAAATCCCTGTCTATGAAGGCTGCGAGCGCCCGCTGGTCCGTGCGCCGATTACCGCCGAGCACGTCCATGGCAGCACCGGGCTGGACGGCCCGACCTTGCCGGAGCCGGTTCTTGAAGCGCAATCGCAAAACGCCATCGACTTCATCATCGAGACGATCCGTCGCGAGCCGGAAGGCACCATCACGCTCTGCACACTGGGTGCGCTCACCAACATCGCCACCGCCTTGCAGAAGGCCCCCGATATTGCGCCACGCGTGAAAGAGCTGGTGCTGATGGGCGGCGGTTTCTTCGAGGGCGGCAATATTACGCCCGCTGCCGAATTCAACATCTATGTCGATCCGCAGGCCGCAGACATCGTCTTCCGGTCCGGCATTCCGCTCGTCATGATGCCGCTCGATGTGACGCACAAGCTGCTCACCACCAAGGCCCGCGTTGCAGCCATCCGCGATATCGGCACCCGCCCGGCCATTGCCATGGCCGAAATGCTGGAGTTCTTCGAACGCTTCGACGTGGAGAAATACGGATCCGACGGCGGCCCGCTGCATGACCCGACCGTGATCGCCTATCTCATCAAGCCGGACCTGTTTGACGGTCGCGATTGCAATGTCGAGATCGAAGTGAATTCCGAACTCACCATCGGCATGACGGTTGTCGACTGGTGGAAGGTCACAGGCCGCGAACCGAATGCCCGCGTCATGCGCGATGTGAATGCGGATGGTTTCTTCGCGCTTTTGACGGAGCGGTTTGCGCGGATTTGATGGTGTGTTGAGGGCGGGTGCCGCCCTTTCCTTACGTCACCCTCGGGCTTGTCCCGAGGGTCTAACCACGTTTGATCTTGTGGTTCGTTAGATCCTCGGCACAAGGCCGAGGATGACGAGCGGTGGGCCTATTCGCCTCACTCAAAGCTCATAAAAATCCGCAACGACCTTCCAGGCATCCTCAGCCGTTTCGCAGAAATGCAGCAGATCCATATCATCTGGCGCAATCGTACCGAAATCGGCCAGCGCCTCGAAATTGATGATGGAACGCCAGAAGGCTTCACCGAACAGGATGAGCGGGATCGGCGCCATGCGCTTGGTCTGGATCAGCGTTAGCGTTTCAAACAGCTCGTCCATAGTGCCGAAGCCGCCTGGAAACACCACGACGGCCTTTGCACGCATCAAAAAATGCATCTTGCGGATGGCGAAGTAGTGGAAATTGAAGCTGAGGTCCGGCGTCACATGCGGGTTGGGTGCCTGCTCGTGCGGCAGCAGAATGTTGAGGCCGATTGACGGCGCTCCGGCTTCTGACGCGCCGCGATTGCCCGCTTCCATCACGCCCGGTCCGCCACCCGTCATCACGACATATTCGCGGTGGTCATGCTTTTCGGATTCACCCGCGCAGAGCTTGGCGAACTTACGGGCCTCATCATAATAAACCGAGGCCGCCTCGAGGTTCTTTCTCTGCGTTTCATTGCGCGCTGCCCAGGCTTCTCCGCCCGGCTCGGGAATGCGCGCGCCGCCAAACAGCACGACGGTGGATTTGATGCCGCGCTCGGTCAGGATCATTTCCGGCTTCATCAGTTCCAGTTGCAGCCGGATGGGACGCAATTCTTCGCGGCACAGAAAATCGGTATCGGCATAGGCCAGACGATAGGATGGCGAGGCCGATTGCGGGGTTTTGGGCAGGCCTTCTGCCTGCTGCTTGTCATCCGAGCTGGATTTCAACGGGTCCCAGACGCCATCCTTGCGACGCAACTTGCCATTTTTCAGTTTTGCCATGTCCATGCCTTTCGTATAGCCGCGCCAAATCACATTGACGCCCTTGAAACACTCGCTTAGAGCAATTGACCATGTCCGGCCAGCGCGCGGATGTTTCCCTGTATGTGACGATAGTCAGCGAAGTTTAAGGAATTCTCATGAGCATCTCGGATCTTGGCTCCCTTGAAACAATCATCGAAACCGCATTCGATAATCGCGACAGCGTTACCATATCGACCAAAGGCGAAGTTCGCGATGCCGTCGAAACCTCGCTGAACCTGCTCGATGGCGGCAAGGCCCGCGTTGCTGAAAAGCAGGCCGATGGAAGCTGGAAAGTGAACCAGTGGCTGAAAAAGGCCGTGCTGCTGTCCTTCCGTCTCAACGACATGGAGATCGTCACCGGCGGCCCCGGCGAATCCACATGGTGGGACAAGGTGCCGTCCAAATTCGAAAACTGGGGTGAAAACCAGTTCCGCGCTGCAGGTTTCCGCGCCGTGCCGAATGCCGTCGTGCGCCGCTCCGCTTACGTTGCCAAGAACGTCGTGTTGATGCCGTCCTTCGTCAATCTCGGCGCTTATGTCGATGAAGGCACCATGGTCGATACATGGGCAACCGTCGGTTCCTGCGCACAGATCGGCAAGAACGTCCACCTGTCCGGCGGCGTTGGCATCGGTGGCGTGCTCGAGCCGCTTCAGGCTGGCCCGACCATCATCGAAGACAATTGCTTCATCGGCGCTCGCTCTGAAGTCGTGGAAGGCTGTATCATTCGCGAAGGTGCCGTTCTCGGCATGGGCGTGTTCATCGGCAAGTCCACCAAGATCGTGGATCGCGCCACCGGCTCCATCACCTATGGCGAAGTGCCGCCCTACTCGGTCGTCGTCGCCGGCACCATGCCGGGCAAGCCCTTCCCGAATGGCGAAATGGGCCCCAGCCTTTATTGCGCCGTCATCGTTAAGACCGTGGACGAGAAGACCCGTTCCAAGACCGGCATCAACGAGTTGCTGCGCGACTGATAGAAGTAGACTGACCCATGCACGCCACCGATCCCGTCGCCAATCTTGCCGCCCTTATCCGTTGCCCGTCGGTGACACCTAAAGAAGGTGGCGCGCTGACGCTGCTCGATACGCTGCTCTCCCCGCTTGGCTTTGCAGTGGAGCGCGTCACGGCGACGGAAGAGGGAACGCCTGACGTCGAAAATCTCTATGCCCGGCTTGGCGATCAAGGCCCGCATCTGATGTTTGCGGGCCATACGGATGTCGTGCCCGTGGGCGACGAGACCGCCTGGAGCCATCCGCCTTTTGCCGCTGACATTGCAGGTGGTGAGATGTTCGGGCGCGGTGCCGTCGATATGAAGGGCGGCATCGCCTGCTTCGTCGCGGCCATCGCCCGCCATATCGAAAAGCATGGCAAGCCCCAGGGCTCTGTCTCCTTCCTCATCACCGGCGATGAAGAGGGGCCATCGATCAACGGCACCTCCAAGCTTCTGGAATGGGCCGCCGCCAAGGGCGAGACATGGGATGCCTGCGTCGTGGGCGAACCCACCAACCCGGATCAGCTGGGCGACATGATCAAGATCGGTCGCCGCGGCTCGCTGTCGGGCCGCATCGTGGTCTATGGCGTTCAGGGACACGCGGCCTATCCGCATCTGGCCGACAACCCCGTTCGTGGCATGTTGCAACTGACCCAAGCCTTGATGGACCCGCCCTTCGATAATGGCACGGATAATTTCCAGCCATCCAACCTCGAAGTCACGACCATCGACACCGGCAATACGGCCACAAACGTCATTCCGTCCAAGGCGACGGCTGCCTTCAACATCCGTTTCAACGACACGTGGACGGCTGAGACACTGCGCGCCGAGATCATTCGCCGTCTGGATGAAGCCGCTGCCGATGGCGTGCTGCGCCCGGATCGTTCGCCGGTCACATATGACCTCGTCTGGGCCGACCGCCCAGCCCATGTTTTCCTGACCCGCAACAATGCGCTGATTTCATCGCTGTCGGGTGCTGTGGCAGAGGTCACCGGCAACGAGCCGAAGCTATCGACCACCGGCGGCACGTCGGATGCCCGTTTTATCAAGGACTATTGCCCTGTGGTGGAATTCGGCCTCGTCGGCCAGACCATGCACATGGTGGATGAGCGCGTGGCCGTCGCAGATCTGGAAACCCTGACGCGTATCTACGAGACCTTCATCGAACGCTGGTTTGACCATGCCATCGTATAACGAGGTCACCCTTTACGTTAGAGGCCTGTGGCTGCTGTTTCTGGGCGATCCTGCCGGTGGGCGTTTGCTGGATTTGACGGATCGCGGCATGGCCCGGTCTTTTTATGCAGCCTTGTGGTGCCTGCCCTCCATGGCGCTGTCATGGTACTGGTGGCATGAGGCCTATCTGTCCGTCTTGCCGAAGGGTGTCGGCACTGGCGCCATCTTCTTTTTGCGGCTGGCCATGGTCGAGGCCATCTGCTGGATGGTGCCGCTGATCCTCATCGGGCTCTTGCTGGTGGCATTCGGTGCCAAGCAGAAGTTTTCCGCCCTCGTCGTCGTCGCCAACTGGCTGTCGCTGCCCTTTTCCTATGCCTATGCAACGCTGATCCTGATCGCGCTTCTGGTGCCCTCCCTGCAGGGGCTGGTCGCAATCCTGTGGTTTTCGCTGTTGCTGACGCTGGTCTTCAGCTTTTCCCGCATTGTGAAATTCTTCGTGCGGGAACAGCCGCTGCTCGTCGCCGCACTCGTCATGACGCTGCTTATTCCCGGCATGATCCTGTCGGAAGTGCTGCAACGCTTTCTGGGTGTCTATCCGAGCTGAAGACTGGTCTGTGAATCGTGTCATTACAGGCGTCGCGGGTGTGGCTTACCCCCCTCTGTCCTGCGGAGGGAGATCGGCAAGACGCAAACGCCTGCCTCACCAGCAGGGTTAAAGATGGGCGAGAGCTAGCAACGATTCGATCTCCCCACCTGTGGGGGAGATGTCCGGCAGGACAGAGGGGGGTGAGCCGCACCCGCCACCGCCTACTGTCGCCTAGCTTCCGCAAAAATCAGCGTTCAGGCACAACCTCGCCATCTTCCTTGGTGAAGCTACCGATGCTGCCATCGGCCAGAACATCCAGCACCAGTTCCGACGGGCGGCAGAGGCGCGCGCCCTTGTCCGTCACCACGATAGGCCGGTTCAGGAGGATCGGATGCGCTTCGATGGCATCCAGCAAGGCATCGTCGCTCAAGCTCTCGTCCGAAAGGCCAAGCTCCACATAGGGCGTGCCTTTTTCCCGCAGCAGACCGCGCAGCGGCACGCCGATCTCTTGCGCAAGAGATACGATCTCGGCGCGCGATGGCGGCGTCTTCAGATATTCGATGATAACGGGTTCTTCGCCCGATTGGCGGATCATGGCCAGCGTGTTGCGCGAGGTGCCGCAGGCTGGGTTATGATAGATCGTCACCGTCATTGTTCGTCTCCGTTCTGGGCAGGCGCGGCGGTATCACATCGGGATAATCGACCTGCATGAAATAGAGGCCATCAGGCGGGGCGACCGGGCCGCAGGCCTTGCGGTCACGCGCCTCCAGCGCTGCCTTCACATCATCAACCGTCATACCGCCATCACCGGCCAGCTTCAGCGTGCCGGCAAAGGAGCGGATCTGGTTGTGCAGAAAGCTCTGCGCGGTGGCGCGGATCTCGATCAGGTCCCCATCGCGCGTCACATCCAGCCGGTCGAGCGTTCTGATCGGGCTGTTGGCCTGGCAGTGCACGGAGCGGAAAGTGGTGAAATCATGCCGACCGACCAGCATCTGGGCTGCCGCATGCATGGCCTCGTGGTCGAGGTCTTTCGACACCCACCAGGCCCGCTTGTGTTCCAGCGCCAGCCGGGATTTGCGGCAGATGATGCGGTAGAGATAGTGGCGGCGCAGCGCTGAGAAACGGGCATCGAAGTCCTCGGTGACAGCTTCGACATCGAGAACCGAAACCGCCTCTCCCGCCATAGCCAGATGCGCATTCAGCGCATTTCGCAGCTTGTAGGGCTCCCAGGGGCGGGTGAGATCGACATGCACGACCTGCCCCTTGGCGTGAACGCCGGAGTCGGTGCGGCCTGCGCCACGAAAACTGACCGTTTCTGTGGTCAACGACAGCACGGCTGCTTCCAGCGCGCCTTGCACGGATGGACCATTGGTCTGCCGCTGCCAGCCGAAATAGGGGGAACCGTCATATTCGACGGTCATGCGGAAGCGTGGCATCAGCCGAGCCTCGTACCGACAGCAACGGGCGTGCCGCGCAGGAAGTCTGCGGCCAGCATCGGCTTGCCCCCCGCTTTTTGCAGGCGTACCAGCCGCACCGCCCCACTACCGCAGGCAATCGTCAGGGCATCGTCCAGAACGGAGCCCGCCTCGCCCATGCCGCTTGCCAGTTCCGTTTCCAGAACCTTCACGCGCTCGCCCTTGCCGCCGATGTCCATTTCGAACCAAGCGCCGGGGAAAGGCGAGAGGCCGCGAATGTGATTGTGCACATCCTGGCTGGACCGGAAGAAATTGATGCGGGTCTCGGCCTTGTCGATCTTGGCGGCGTAGAGAACGCCCTCGTCCGACTGTGGTGTCAGCGGCAGATCGCGATCTTCCAGCTTCAGCATCGCCTCGCGCATCAGCCGCGCACCCGCCAGCATTAAGCTGTCATGCAATTCGCCAGCGGTCATGTTCGGACCGATGGCAACCTTTGCCGTCAGCGCGACGGGGCCAGTATCCAGCCCCTTTTCCATCTGCATCACCATCATGCCGGTTTCTGTATCACCAGCCATAATCGCGCGCTGAATAGGGGCCGCACCGCGCCAGCGCGGAAGCAGCGAGGCATGGCCGTTGTAGCAGCCAAGGTCCGTGCCGTTCAAAATGGACTCGGGCAGCAGCAGGCCATAAGCGACGACGACGGCCACGTCAGCATTGAACGCATTGAATTCCGCCCTGTCTTCTTCCGCCTTGAAATTCAGTGGCGTCAAAACGGGAATGCCGAGCAGTTCAGCGGCCTGATGCACAGGAGATTTCTGGAGATCGAGCCCGCGACGGCCACCGGGCCGTGGCGGCTGCGTATAGACAGCGGCGATCTGATGGCCCGCATCGACCAGCGCGCGCAGAGTGGGAACGGAAAATTCCGGTGTTCCCATGAAAATAATGCGCAGTGCCATGCTCGCCCCCTGCCCTCAAAGACCTGATATGCTGACCCGCAGGTCAAGAAAATCAGACCTTTGCGCGGGCCGCCTTGGTGAATTTCTTGATGACCATATCCCGTTTCAGGCGGGAAATGTGGTCGATGAACAGAACACCGTTCAGATGGTCGATTTCATGTTGCAGGCAGGTGGCCAGAAGGCCATCGGCTTCCACCGTCTGCTTTTTGCCATCGCGGTCGATATAACCAACCGTCAGTGCCGCAGGACGTTCCACCTCGGCATAATAATCCGGAATGGACAGACAGCCCTCCTCATAGGTCGAAACATCGTCCGACACTTTGAGGATTTCCGGGTTGATGAAAACGACCGGCTTGCGGTCTTCATCTTCGCGCGAGATATCGATGACCAGCATGCGGCGCGGCACGCCGATCTGGATGGCGGCAAGGCCGATGCCCGGCGCATCATACATGGTTTCCAGCATATCATCGGCAAGACGCACGATCTCGGCATCCACCTGTTCGATAGGCTTGGATTGCTGGCGCAACAACGGATCAGGCAAAATAATAAGCGGTTTGATGGTCATGGCTTCCCATAACGCATCTCATCTTTCGAGGAAACAAAAAATAAAGGCCCGGAATAAGGTCTGTTTCAGCGATCCATAGGACTCAATTAGGCCCCAGAAATGTTCTTGGTTTGATCTTACGAATCACGAGAAATCTGGTAGATTTGCGCATGAACATCGATCTCACTGCCCTTGGTACGACAGCTTTCAGTCTCGGCGACCTGTACATATCGGTCGGCGCTTTGCTCGGCATCATCGTCGCAGGCTGTCTGGTGGCCGCCGCCTTCGTCTGGCGCAGACCGCCTGTTGCCGATCAATCGCGCGATGAAATCACCGAGCTTCTCAGAACCCAATCGGAACTGCATGGCCGCATCGCCGCCATGACGGAAAGCCTCAGCGCCCGCCAGAACGAGATGAGCCAGACGCTGAACGACAGGCTCGACGGCATGTCGCAGCGCATCGGCACGACGCTGACGGAGCAGACCCGCTCAACCCACGAAAATCTCAGCAAGTTGCAGGAGCGCTTGGCTGTCATCGATGCGGCGCAGGGCAATATTCAGGATCTGGCCAAGGACGTCATCGGCCTACAGGCCATCCTCAATAACAAGCAGACCCGTGGTGCCTTCGGACAGGCGCGCATGGAAGCACTGATTGCCGACGCCCTGCCCTCCGGTGCCTACAGTTTGCAGCCGACGCTTTCCAACGGTTTCCGGCCTGATTGCATGATCAAGATGCCGAACAATGCGCCACCACTGGTCATCGACGCGAAGTTTCCGCTGGAAGCATGGAATGCGCTAAAGGCGGAAGAGGGGGCCGAAGGAAAACGCGCCGCTACCCAGCAGTTTCGCCGCGATATGGAAGTGCATATTCGCGATGTGGCCGACAAATATCTCATTTCAGGCGAAACGCAGGATACGGCCTTTATCTTCGTTCCCTCGGAATCGATCTTTGCCGATATCCACCAGCATTTCGAAAATCTAGTGCAGCGCGCCCACCGCTCGCGCGTCGTCATCGTCTCGCCATCGTTGCTGATGCTTTCGGTGCAGGTCATCCAGTCGGTGCTGAAAGACCAGCGCATGCGCGAACAGGCGCATCTCATTCAAGGCGAGGTCGCGATGCTGATGGATGATGTGCGGCGTCTGGACGAGCGAACCCGCAAATTGCAGGCGCATTTCGGGCTGGTTCAGAAGGATGTGGACATGATGCTGACCTCGTCCGACAAGGTGCTGGCGCGCGGTATCAAGATCGAAAGCCTTGATTTCGCGCCATCGCAAAAGGAAATCGCCCATCTGGAAGCCGAGCAATTGCGGCGCATCGCGGATGTGCGCGCCGGTGCTGCCAAGCTTAGGGTGGTTGACGACGAGTGATCCACTCGGCAAAGTCGCCTTCTTTTTCGTCCCTTATGGAATGACCCGCATGATCACAGTTTTCGGCTCCATCAACATGGACCTCGTTGCCATTTCCGACCGCCTGCCAAAGCCGGGCGAGACGGTGACTGGCAAGACATTTTCGACCGCAGCCGGTGGCAAGGGTGCCAATCAGGCGCTGGCGGCACGTCGAGCGGGTGCAGAGGTGAAAATGGCGGGTGCCGTCGGCGACGATAGTTTCGCTGCCCCTGCCCTGACCCTGCTGCGTGATGCAAGGGCGGACCTGTCGCTGGTCAAAACCGTTGCCGTCCCCACCGGCACCGCCGTCATCCTCATTGGTGAGGGCGGTGAAAACATGATCTCGGTCATTCCCGCCGCCAATGGTGAAGTCTCGGAAGCCGATGCAGAACGCGCCGTCTCCGAAATGGCGGCAGGCGATATCCTGATGTTGCAGTTCGAGGTTCCCGCCGAAGCCATCGAAGCCGCGCTGAAAGCCGCCAAGGCAAAGCGCGTGACGACGCTCATCAACACCGCGCCTCTGACATCTGAAGCGCAGCGCCTGTCGCGGCTGGCAGATGTCGTCATTGCCAATGAGACCGAATTCGAATTGCTGATCGGCAAAAACGGCCTCTCCGCTGATCAGCGCGAGAAGGAACTGGCCGCACTGCATGACGAAACTGGCCAGACGTTGATCGTCACCCTGGGCGCAGAAGGCGTGATCGCCATCCGCAACGGCAAGCTCGTCAAGGCCAAGGGGCTGAAGATCGAGCCGGTCGATACGGTCGGTGCGGGTGATACGTTCTGCGGCTATCTGGCCGCGAGCCTCGATGCCGGTCTGGATTTCGAGGCGGCCCTTCGCCGTGCCGCCGTTGCCGGTTCGCTGGCCTGCACCAAACCCGGCGCACAGCCATCCATTCCTGTCGCATCCGAGGTGGATGCGAAGATCTGACAATCAGGTTCGGATGAAGGTGAGATAGGCGGAGCTGCGACCCTCGCGCTTCGCCTTGTTCTCGTAACGCGTGCCCGGCCAATTGGCGAAGGGCGTCGTCCAGTCGGCAGAGACCTGCGCCGTCCATTCGAAACCGCCATGGGCAGCGCAATGCTGCAGCGTCCAGTTGATGTAGGTGTCGATATCGGATGCGAAGCAGAACTTGCCGCCGGGCTTCAGCACCCGGTGGAACCGCGCCAGATTGACGTCAGACACAAAGCGACGCTTCCAGTGCTTCTTCTTCGGCCATGGATCGGGATAGAGCAGATCGATATGGTCGATGCACGCATCCGGTAGCCAATCCAATAGCTGCGTCGCGTCGTCGTCATAGAGACGGATGTTCATCAGCTCGCGCTCTTTCACGCTGCCCAGAAGCTTTGCCATGGAATTGACGAAGGGCTCGACGCCGATGAAACCGGTGTCCGGATTTTCAGAGGCGCGGTGGATGAGGTGTTCACCACCACCAAAGCCGATTTCAAGACGAATGGATTTCACATCGGCGGGAAAAAGGGCCGCAAGGTTTTTGGGCGGCTGCGTCGCCAGATCCACCTTCAGCAAAGGCAGAAGGTTCTCGATCGTATCGACCTGCTGGTTGCGCAGCGGCTTGCCTTTACGCCGGCCAAAAAACGCTTCCGTTGCGCGTGAACGCCGCTCTTCCGTCATGTCAACACTCTCAGACAAATGGATAACCCGCACCGCGCCTGTTTATGGCGCTGTGCGGGTTTCAAAACGTTTAGACCGTATCTCTCAATCAACGGCGATTGACAAGCCTTATGCGGCTTTCAATGCATCCTTGAGCGGCTTGACCAAATCCAGCTTCTCCCAGGAGAAGGAACCGTCGCGACCGGCCTTGCGACCAAAATGGCCGTAAGAGGACGTCTTGGCATAGATCGGCTTGTTGAGGTCCAGATGGCGACGAATGCCCGATGGCGAGAGGTCCATGACCTTGCGGATCGCTGCTTCGACTTCGTCTTCGCTGAGCTTGCCGGTCTGGTGCAGATCGACATAGACCGACAGCGGCTGGGCCACGCCGATGGCGTAGGACAGCTGGATGGTGCAACGTTCTGCAAGGCCAGCAGCCACGACGTTCTTTGCGAGGTAGCGGGCAGCATAGGCAGCCGAACGGTCGACCTTGGTCGTGTCCTTGCCGGAGAATGCACCGCCACCGTGCGGAGCTGCACCGCCGTAAGTGTCCACGATGATCTTGCGTCCGGTGAGGCCAGCGTCGCCATCAGGACCACCGATCACGAACTTGCCGGTCGGGTTGATGTACCACTGGCAATCATTGGCGATCTTGAGGTCGCCAAGAGCTTCGCGGATATAGGGCTCCACGACGTCGCGAACCTTCTTCGAATCCCAGCTCGCATCCAGATGCTGCGTGGAGAGAACAATGGAAACGGCCTCGGAAGCCTTGCCATCGACGTAACGCACGGTCACCTGGCTCTTGGCATCGGGGCCGAGCTTGGCAGCTTCGCCTTCGCCGCTCTTGCGAGCAGTTGCCAGAAGCTGGAGAATACGGTGCGAATAGTAGATCGGGGCCGGCATCAGGTCCGGCGTTTCCTTGCAGGCGTAACCGAACATGATGCCCTGATCGCCAGCGCCTTCGTCACCCTGCTTGTCGGAAGCATTGTCCACGCCCTGCGCGATGTCGGCAGACTGTGGGTGCAGCAGCACGTCGATCTTGGCCGTCTTCCAGTGGAAGCCGTCCTGCTCGTAGCCGATGTCACGAATGGCCTTGCGCGCCGCAGCCTTGAACTTGGCCGGGTTGATGACCGGATGACCGCTCGCGTCCTTCAGGACGTGGCCTTCCTTGTCTTTCTTCAACAGCGTGTCGGGAACGCGGACCTCGCCAGCGATGATCACGCGATTGGTCGTGGCAAGCGTTTCGCAAGCAATGCGCACAGTCCACGGATCGACGCCGGTCTTGGCGGCTTCACGATAGATGAGATCGACGATTTCATCGGAAATGCGGTCACACACCTTGTCAGGGTGACCTTCAGCAACAGACTCGCTGGTGAACAGGTAATTAGCGCGCATGCGGGATTCCCCTCAAAGAAGTGTCTTCCGGTTTGTTAGTCAGTTTGCCCGAAAAAAACAAGGACACAACGACATAAATATATCTTTATATGAGAATTCCTAACTCATGCTTACCCAATAAAAAACGGCCCCGAAGGGCCGTTGTAGTCGTCCGATTGTTTTGAAGCCGTGAGATTACTCGGCGTCGCCTTCGGCGGCCAGCGCCTTGACCAGATCGACGATGCGGCGACGAACCTTGGGATCATTGATCTTCACGAAGGCGCGGTTCAGCTGCAGACCTTCGGAGGAAGACAGGAAGTCCACAACGTAGTTGGAGCTGGTCGCCTCGGCCATGCCGGTTGGGTTGACAGTCTGGTCGCCCGGCGCATCTTCGAAGAAGAAGGAAACCGGAACGTTCAGAATGCCGGAAATGTTCTGCAGGCGGCTGGCGCCAACGCGGTTCGTTCCCTTTTCATACTTCTGAATCTGCTGGAATGTGATGCCAAGGCTCTCACCCAGCTTTTCCTGGCTCATGCCCAGCATGGTGCGGCGGAGGCGGATACGGCTCCCGACATGAATGTCAATCGGGTTCGGTTTCTTCTTGTTCTCTGTCATTGTTATGGTCCTGACATTCAGTTTATTCGGGGTTATCGACTACACACCTGTGCAAATCCTGAACTGTAGGATTGTCGCAACACGGAATATATCATGTGCGTTGTGCAACCTAACAAGTTCACTATGCAATTTTAGGGGTTTTTGGTCAATTCTTCCGATTCATCAAACCAATCCTTGAAATGAATGCGATGACGAGTAATAGACCAAAGAACAACCAAAAGTGCATTTGTCGCATATCTGCGGTCATCACGCCAGTAGCATTACTACTTAAAGTAGAATCGATTATTCCCTTTTGACCGTAGTCAAGACCTGCGACAATTCGCCCCAGAGGGTCTATGAAGGCCGAAATGCCGGTATTGGCCGCGCGAATCACAGGAACGCCGGTTTCGACCGCGCGGATTCTCGCCTGCTGAAAATGCTGATACGGGCCCGGCGTATTGCCGAACCAGCCATCATTGGTCACGTTGACGATGGCCGTCGATGTGGCGATGTCAGATGGTACTTCGCCCGGAAAAATGATCTCATAGCAGATGAAGGAATCGAGTTTCTTGCCCGATGGCAGGGTGATCGGTTCCCGCGTCACCGCCGGTGAAAAGCCGCCCGGCAGGCTGATCAGATTGTTGATGCCGAAGTTGCGCAGCACATTCTCGAACGGCACATATTCACCAAAGGGCACGAGATGCACCTTGTCGGTGGCGCCGATGATCTGGCCCTGACTGTCGATGGCATAGACCGAGTTATAATAGCGTGGCGCATGGCCCGCCCCCGCATCTTCCATCCGCACCGCACCGGTCAACAGGATTTGCCCGTCTTCCAGCGTCTTGGCGATCTCTTCCAGCGCGTCCGGGTTCTGGGTCAGAATGAAGGGAACCGAGGTTTCCGGCCAGACGATGATGTCCGCCCGCTTCTGGCCCGCCGTCGGCGGCAGCGCAGACAAGCGCAGATGCTCCTTGAAGATTTCCGCCCGGTCCTCGTTCAGCATCTTGCGGGACTGATCGATGCCGGGCTGCACGATCCGAACGGTCAGCGCATCATCGGCAACCGGCAACGGTTGCTGCAAACGGTAAGCACCGTAACCGAGATGTGCCGCCAACATCAGCAGGGCAATGGACAGGCCCGGAAGCATGCCCTTCTTCGTTCCCAACAGAGCCGGGCTGGAAAAGACGAAGACGGCCACCATCGACATACCGAAAATGCCGATCAGGTTGGATGTCTGCATCATCATCGGAATGGGCATCAGGCCGTAGCCCACCGTATTCCAGGGAAAGCCGGTAAGAATGAAGCTGCGCAGCCATTCGATCAGGCCGAAGGATGCAGCCAGTGCGGCGATCCTGCCCCAGCCATCCGACCACAACAGGTTAGCCAGCATGACGGCAAGGCCGTAGAAAATGGCAAGACAGGCGGGAAGGCCGAGAATGGCGAGCGGCAGAGCCCAGGCGAATTCATCCGCCTCCAGCAGCAGCGCATTGCCCAGCCACCACAGGCCCGCAACAAAATAGCCGAGGCCGAACAGCCAGCCGATGACGAAGGTTTTGCAGCCGCGCGACCAGACGCCGCCCTCGGGACTGCCCGTGGTACCGTCGATCAACCAGACCAGCAGCGTGAAAGAGATGAAGAGTGCCGCAAAGAAACCGAAGGGCGGAAAGGCAAGCGCGCCCACGGCACCGGCAAGGATGGCGGTGATTGTGCGGCCAAAACCACTGCTCAACATGATCTTGCCCGCCAGCCGCTCCATGCAGTCTCCACCTTGTTAAGGCACCGTCCGACACAAGATACACGGGAGGCGACACCGTCTGCTTAACGGGACTTACTGTAAAAAAAAGCGCGCGTCCACAGGCTCCACTTCGCCTATCTTACAGACACGCACCGGCCCGAAACAGAAAGGCCGCAGAACGAACAGTCCGCGGCCTTCAATCTGAAATCATTGCCTTAAATTCAGGCGGACGCACTATCCGCACGGCTGGTCGGGGCTGGCAGCGCCAGCACGACATCGCTCACCGCTTCGGCAGGCGCCTGGTCATCCTCGCCCTCGGAGGACTGATTGCGCACGATGCGCACGCCCTTGATGCGGCGGGAATCGGCATCCAGAATATGGAATTCGAAACCGGACACGGCCCGGACCACTTCGCCCTTGACCGGAATGCGGCCCAGCGCGAAGAAAATCAGACCGCCCAGCGTATCGATTTCCTCGATATGTTCCCGCACATCGAAATCCGGGCCGATGGCCTCGGCCAGTTCGGTCAGCTCGGCACGCGCATCGGCAATCAGAACGTCGGCAGACAGACGCGAGAACATGGTCTCGTCCTTGTCGTGCTCGTCGTCGATGTCGCCAATGACCATTTCCACGATGTCTTCATGGCTGACGAGACCGTCGGTGCCACCATACTCATCGATGACAAGCGCCAGCTGGGTGCGCTGCGCCTGCATGGTCTTGAGAAGCGTCGAGGCCAGCATGGAAGGTGGCGCAAAGAGGATTTTGCGGATGATGCCCGCTTCCGCCAGCGTTTTTTCCAGATCGACGCGGGCAAGGTCGAAATTGGCGCGGGGCGATTTCGCAGCCTTGGCTTCGCCACCTGCGGCGGCACGCGAACCGACGCGGCGCTTGTTGCGGGCCTGCTTGCCGATGAAGGACAGAAGATCGCGAATATGGATCATGCCCTTGGGGTTATCCAGCGTCTCGTCATAGACAGGCATGCGCGAGCGGCCCGTTTCTTCAAACAGGATCATCGCTTCGCCGATGGTCATGTCCTGATCGAGCCCGTCAATATCGACGCGCGGGATCATGATGTCCTCGACGCGGACTTCCCGGAAACGCAGGATGTTGTTGAGCATCGCCCGCTCTTCGGGCGTAAACGCGGCACCGATTTCGGTATCGGTCATCAGCGCGTCGGTAATGTCTTCTCGAAGACGCTCGCCCTGCGATGGCTTTAGAAGCCTCGAGATGCGAGACCAGATGCTGGCTCTGGGTTTGGCCTGATAGTCCTGCCGTAAGGGACTACTGCCCTCCTCCGATGAGGATTGTTCCCCGGTGTCTTTGCCCTCCAGGGGCGGTCGTGCCGAATGTTCGTTCATGGTCCCAAACTGTTAAATCAAAGCGGTTCCTGTCCCGCATAGGGATCAGATAGACCAAGCTTCGCCAAAATGCGAGTCTCAAGCCCTTCCATTTCTTCCGCTTCTTCGGTGTCCAGATGATCGTAACCGAAAAGATGCAAAAATCCATGCACCAGAAGATGTGTCAAATGATCCTCGAAACTCTTCTCCAGATCAAGGGCCTCGCGCTCAACAGTCTCGCGCGCGATGACGATATCACCCAGCATCGGCCCCGGCATGCCGCCCGGCTCCAGCGGATAGGCCGGAAAAGACAGGACATTCGTCGCCTTGTCCTTGTCGCGCCATTCGGCATTAATTTCGCGAATGGCTTCGTCATCCGTAAAAACCAGCGACAGCTCGGTCGGCTGTTTCGGAAAGGGCTGATTCTCTTCCGCTTTCAGAAAATCGACAGCCGCATCCAGCACCTTCGTGCTGAAGGCATAAAGCTCTTCTTCCGAGGTCCAGTTTTCGGCCTCAACACTGATTTGAATTTCCAGCACAGTCATGCTTATGCTTTTTAGTTTCCCGTTAGCGGCCGTTACAAAATATTTTTGAAGGCCGCTTCCATCATGAAAACGTCTTCCCAGTGTTCCGTCATCCTCGGGCTTGTCCCGAGGATCTAATCACGTTGAGACAAGTGAGGCGTAGCAGATCCTCGGGACAAGCCCGAGGATGACGAAAATCTAAAATCACGTGCCTCTTGGCAGGCTTTCGTCGGGCACTGCTGTCTGAGCTTCATAGGCGCGGACGATGCGTGCGACCATCGGATGGCGAACGACATCGACGTCCTTGAAGCGAACGACGGACACACCTTCGACATCGGGCAGGATTTGCAGCGCTTCCACGAGGCCGGATTTCACGCCGCGTGGCAAGTCCACCTGGCTCGGGTCACCGGTCACGATCATGCGACCGTTTTCACCCAGACGCGTCAGAAACATCTTCATCTGCATCGTCGTGGTGTTCTGGGCCTCATCGAGAATGACCGCAGCATTGGCAAGCGTGCGTCCGCGCATGAAGGCGAGCGGCGCGATTTCGATGACGCCGGCCTGAATGGCACGCTCCACCTTGTCGCCCGGCATCATGTCGTACAGCGCGTCATAGAGCGGGCGAAGGTAAGGATCGACCTTTTCCTTCATGTCGCCGGGCAGGAAGCCCAGACGTTCACCCGCTTCCACGGCTGGACGCGACAGGATGATGCGATCCACCACGCCCCGTTCCAGAAGCTGGGCGGCGTGTGCCACGGCCAGATAGGTCTTGCCCGTACCGGCAGGGCCGACGCCGAAGACCAGTTCCGACTGTTCCAGCGCCCGCATATAGACGTCCTGCGTCGGCGTGCGGGCCGCGATGGTCTTCTTGCGGGTAGAAATCTGCGCCATAGAAACCTTGGCTTTGCGTTCCATGGTCGGCAGGGTCAACTGATCGTCGGCAGCCACCGCCATTCGGATGGCACCTTCGACGTCCGATTCCTCTACGCTTCCGCCCTTCAGCAGACGCTGATAGAGGAAATCCAGCGCCCTGCGTGCCTGATTGGTGGCAACCAGTTCGCCGGTAATGGCAACAGAGTTGCCGCGCGGGCGCGCATCGATGTTCAGTCGCTGTTCCAGCAATTTCAGGTTTTGATCGAACTGACCGAATAGCTCTCCGGCTATCCTGTTATTCTCGAACGTGAGGACGAAGTGATTGGCGTCGGTCGCGGCTGGGCGTGGCTGGCGCGATGAGGGTGATACCAATTCGTGTGCGTTCAAGCGGTCAGGCTCCCGTCCTAATCAGTGTGGGTTCCTCACTCTAGCTTTATGCCACCTCGGCAAACAAGCTGTTTGGACCCGTTGCGGTGATTCGTACATGAATAATGTCGCCGATTTTCATGTCGTTTGCATCAAGATTCACAGATTGCAGCCAAGGAGATCGTCCGATCAACTGGCCAGGCATCCGGCCCGGCTTTTCCAGCAGCACATCCATGGTCTTGCCGACCAGCGATCCGGCAAAGTCATGCTGCTGTTTCAGCAACAAAGCCTGTAGTCGCTCCAGCCTTTCGGCCTTCACATCCTCGGGTACCTGATCGGTCAAATCCGCCCCCGGCGTGCCGGGGCGTGTCGAATATTTGAACGAAAAGGCCTGCGCGTATTTCACATGATCCACGATGGCGAGTGTATCTTCGAAATCCTGATCCGTCTCACCGGGGAAACCAACAATAAAATCCCCGGACATGGCAATATCAGGGCGGGCGCCACGAATCTTTTCAACAAGCCTAATATACTCCTCGCCGGTGTGGCGACGGTTCATGGCTTTCAGAATTCGGTCCGAGCCGGATTGCACCGGCAGATGCAGATAAGGCATCAGGCTGCGCAGATCGCGATGCGCGCCAATCAGCTGGTCATCCATGTCACGCGGGTGGCTGGTCGTGTAACGCAGGCGCGCAAGACCGGGAATTTCGGCCAGACGATAAAGCAGTTCGGCAAGGCCCCATTGCTCACCCTTCGGCCCGGTTCCGCGCCAGGCATTGACGTTTTGGCCCAGCAGCGTGATTTCGCGCACGCCGGCATCCGCCAGCTTCATGGCCTCATCGACGATCTGGTGCACGGGCCGCGAAACTTCCGACCCGCGCGTATAGGGCACCACGCAGAAGGTACAGAACTTGTCGCAGCCTTCCTGCACCGTCAGAAAGGCTGTTACGCCACGCGCACGCAGCTTCGACTTTTCCGCGACCGGCAAATGGTCGAACTTGTCTTCAACCGCATATTCGGTTTCGATGACGCGCTCGCCGCCACGCACGCGCTTCAAGGCTTCCGGCAGGCGGTGGTAGGTCTGCGGGCCGATGACCACATCGACCGCCGGTGCACGGCGCAGAATTTCCTCGCCCTCGGCCTGCGCCACACAACCGGCCACGCCGATCATGAATTCGCGGCCCTGCTCCTCGCGGGATTTCTTCATGTCGCGAAGACGGCCCAGTGCGGAGTAGACCTTCTCGGCGGCTTTTTCGCGGATGTGACAGGTGTTGAGAAGAACCAGATCCGCCTCACCCATGTCTTCGGTCGGCACGTAGCCGTCCTTCGCCAGAGCATCGCTCATGCGAACGGAATCATAGACATTCATCTGACAGCCATAGGTCTTGATAAAGACCTTACGGCTGTTTGCGCCTTCGCGAAGAGCAGTTGGGGCGGCCTCGAGGCCGATTGTTTCCTGGGTCATGGCCGCTATCTAATGATTTTGAGCGCCAGATTAAACAGAAAAATGTGGAATCACGGCATCGGACCGAAAAGCGTATCGCGGTTTTCCGACAATCCGATGCTGAAAACAGGGAATCAACGAGACTTTCGCCATCCGCCGCGCAAAGAGAAATTCAACATGGCCCGCAGAGACGCCGTCGCATCCGCGCTCAGGGTCTTGCGATTATCACCCCGGTGGAAGGGAATGGCGTCGCCGAAGGAGACGTCCACATCGATAGCGCCCGCCTTCATCAGCCCGAAAAGCGATGGCAGCAATTCCAGACTGCCGGGCCAAGCTGCGACGCTGCGGTGGTAACGCCCCATCGCCATGCCCTGAATGCCGGTATAGGCAATCGCCATGGGCTGGACATAGACCATCTGCCCCGGCACCTGATCGGCCGCACTGGAGGCCGCACCGAACAGCGATGACTTGATGGGCAGCAGCCGGTTGCCGTCGGACGTCGTTCCTTCAGGAAATAGAACGACGATTTCGCCGCCCGCCAGACGTTCCGCGATCTCGTTGACCTGCACGCCTGCGGCACGCTTCTGCTCGCGCGCTACGAAAATGGTTTTCTGCAAACGGGCCAAAACCCCGAAGATCGGCCAGTGGCGCACTTCCGTCTTGGCGATAAACGCCACATCGGCCACGCTGCCAACAATCATGATGTCCTTCCACGACACATGATTGACCACCAGAAGCAGCGGCTTTGCCCGCTCCAGCGAACCGTGAACATGAACCTTGATGCCCAGCCCGTGGCAGGCGACCCTGTGCCACCAGCGCGGCAGACGACGCCTGATCGGCCAATCGAAACAAAGGGCCAGAAGCTGCACAGGCAGCAGGACCAATGTGACCAGCGCCAGAAGGACGACCAGATAGATAACCCGCAGCCACATCATCGCTTCATTCGCTCCGTGGCCCCATGTCCGGTTCAGTTTTCTTCGGGCTTGAGCGGAACACCATAGAGTTCGAGCCTGTGATCCACCAGCTTGAAGCCGTGTTCACGGGCGATCTTTTCCTGAAGCGCTTCGATTTCCGGGGAATGAAACTCGATCACCACACCATGCTTCAGATCGATCAGATGATCGTGATGCTCTTCCGGCATGGTCTCATAGCGCGAACGACCGTCACGAAAGTCATGCCGCTCGATAATACCGGCGTCTTCGAACAGCTTGACCGTGCGATAGACCGTGGAAATGGAGATGCGCGGATCAACCGCGGACGACCGGCGATACAGCTCTTCGACGTCTGGGTGATCGTCGGATTCCTGGAGAACGCGGGCAATCACACGACGCTGATCGGTCATGCGCATACCGCGCTCGGCACAAAGTTCTTCCAGGGTTTTAGAGAGGTCTATCACGTCGTCCGGCTTCCAGATGCTTCCGTTGGATGGCGCAAAGCGCTGATTTCAATGTCTACACGAACTAGCGAAGATCACGACGCATGACAAGCGCCGTCGATTTCGTACCGTCTTTCGCTGTGTAGTAAGCCTGCCGCTCGGCCACCGTCTTGAAGCCGAGCTTTTTATAGAGACCGATGGCCGACAGATTGCCGCCATCCACCTCCAGAAACATGGTTTCTGCGCCACGCATACTCGCTTCGCGCATCGCCGCCTGCATCAGCCGCCAGCCGAGGCCGGAGCGGGCAAACTTGTCGCTGACGGCAACGGTCAGGATTTCGGCCTCTCCACCTGCTTCGCGCGACAGAACGAAACCACCCAGCGGCTTGCTGAAAAACGCATTGGTCTGGCGCGCGATGAAACCGAACACGCTGGATTGACCCAGAAGGCTCGAAAATTCGCCGTCGCTCCACGGTCGCGGAAAGCGCTCTTGATGGAGGGTGGCAACATCGGCGCAGTCAGCGTGCTCCATCGTCACGACTTCGAAAAACGGTTTCCAGCTGAGATAATCGTCAAACATTGCAGGGAATCATCCGCATCCAAACTCTGAATGGCCGTATCAGGCAACCGGGCGGCGTTCCAGCGCAAATCCTGCCTGCGGCTTTGCATCCGGTCCGCGCAGATAAAGCGGTGCGGGCTTCGGCATGCCTTCAGGCTTTTGCGCACCCAGACGGGCAACCGTCGCAATCGCAAACCTGTCCGGCCCGGAGCCCGTTTCGCCACCCGCAAAAAGCGGTGCGGCAGAACCGATCACGGTGCCCGCGAAGCCCGCAAGCGCAGCTTTCGCATCGTCCAGCGACAAAAGCGCTGGCTCGCTCAAGGGCGATCCATCCGCCGCAAAGGTCTGGAGATAGGCCTCGTCACGCTTGGCATCCAGCCCGACTGCCACCGGCAGGCCAGGATTTTGAGCGTGGTAATGCGCCGCCAGTGTTTCGAGTGTGGTGATGCCCACGGCCTCGATGCCCAGCGACAGGGCAAAGCCACGCGCCGCCGCCACACCGACGCGAATGCCGGTAAAGGAACCCGGACCGATAGTAACAGCGATCCGCTCGACATCTTTCAGCGCCACGGACGCCTGCTCTAGCGCACCATCGATGATGCCCATCAGCAGTTCCGCATGGCCCTTGCCGATATTCTCGGTGACTTCACCCAGCACGACATCCTCAGCACTGTCATAGAGACAGGCGGAGCAATCCACACCCGACGTGTCGATGGATAGAACGATCATCGCTTGAGTCGCCTCTGTATCAGACGGCCTCGACCTCTTGTACCTCAGGCACAAAGTGGCGCAGCAGGTTCTGCACACCATGCTTCAACGTTGCCGTGGAAGACGGGCAGCCGGAGCATGCGCCCTTCATGTTGAGGAAGACGGTGCCATCGCGGAAACCGCGGAAGGTGATGTCACCACCATCCTGCGCAACGGCAGGACGAACGCGGGTTTCCAAAAGTTCCTTGATTGTGGCGACGATGGTCTCATCGCCTGCTTCGAAGAACTCTTCTTCCTCATCGGAAATCTCAGCCGCAACAGCCGTACCCATTAGCGGGCGGCCGGACATGAAATGTTCCATGATCGAGCCGAGGATGGCGGGCTTCAGATGCTGCCATTCCGCGCCGTCCTTGCTGACGGTGATGAAATCGAAGCCGTAATAAACGCCGGTCACGCCCGGAATTTCGAACAGAACCGCAGCCAGCGGCGAGGCTTGCGCCTGCGCGGCATTCAGGAACTCCGCCGTGCCGCTCTCTAGAACGACCTTGCCGGGAAGAAACTTCAGCGTTGCCGGGTTCGGCGTGGATTCCGTCTGAATGAACATTGCAATCTCCTTCAGGACGTCAGGAAGACATCCCGGAATTTAGAATACTTCCAAAATACGCCGGACGAAGCCTGACTTCAAGTCCTGACATGATAAACATAGTCAAGAAATCTGCATCGCGCCCTTCCACTCTTTAGCAGAGCGCGTCGATTTCCTCATCTGTCAAAGTGTCCGGCAGAACCGTTACCGGAATGGGGAACGCAGCCCCGCGCCCGGCAATGGAAGACACCAGCGGACCCGGACCATCCTTGGTCGATCCCGCCGCCAGAACCAGAATGGCGATATCGCGATCTTCTTCGATCAGCCCGTGGATCTGCTCGGCGGCATTGCCTTCGCGGATCACCGCTTCCGGCTCGATGCCCACACTCTCACGCACCTTCTGCGCCACCTTGGCCAGCGACGCCTCAGCCTCTTCGAGCGCTTCGGCCCGCATGATCTGCTCGACGCCGAGCCATTGCTGGAAGTCGCCTTCCGGGATCACATAGAGAAGCACCAGAGCGCCATTGGAATTCTTGGCGCGACGCCCGGCATAATGAACGGCCCTTTCGCATTCGGGTGTTCCGTCAATAACCGCCAGAAATTTGCGGCGGTGTCCTTCGAGACGCGAAAGCCGTTTCGATACCATTGCATACTCCTGTTTTCGCCGTCACGGCCAAAGCCGCCCGGCGGTTCGGGCGGACTTTATATCAAATCCCAGGATTAAAAAATGCTTCTGCGTGTCAACGCAGGAAGCCGATGATGTCGCGCACCTCGTTCATGGTTTTTTCTGCCATCGCGCCAGCCCGCTCGCCACCCTGCTTCAGGATCGCGTCGATATGGCTGACATCGTCCAGCAGGCGGCGCATTTCGCCATTGATCGGAGCGAGAACATTGACCGCCAGATCGACCAGCGCCGGTTTGAAAGCCGAGAACTGTTGACCGCCGAATTCTAAGAGAACTTCGGCCTTGGTCTTGTCGGACAGGGCCGCATAGATGCCGACGAGGTTTTCCGCTTCCGCACGGCCCTTCAGGCCATCCACTTCGCTTGGCAGCGCATCCGGGTCGGTCTTTGCCTTCTTGATCTTTCTGGAGATCGCATCGACATCGTCCATCAGGTTGATGCGCGACAGGTCGGACGGATCGGACTTCGACATTTTCTTCGTGCCGTCCTTCAAGGACATGACGCGCGGTGCAGGACCACCGATCAACGGCTCCACCATCGGGAAATAGGCATGAACCGGCTCATTGCCGACAGTGATATCGACGCCGAGACCGTTCGTGCGGATATTGTCGCTGAAATCGATGTTGAACTTCTGGGCAATATCGCGCGCCAGTTCCAGATGCTGCTTCTGATCGTCACCGACAGGAACATGCGTCGCGCGGTAGACCAGAATGTCGGCAGCCATCAGGCTTGGATAGGCAAGCAGACCCAAAGAGACCTGTTCGGCATTCTTGCCGGACTTGTCCTTGAACTGCGTCATACGCTCCATCCAGCCGATGCGCGCCACACAGTTGAACACCCATGCCAGTTCCGCATGCTGCGGCACCGCCGACTGGTTGAAGACGATGTGCTTGACCGGATCGATGCCCGCCGCAATGAAGGCCGCTGCAATCGAGCGCGTCTGCGCCTTCAGGTCCGCATGCACCAGCTGTGCGGTAATGGCGTGCATATCCACGACGCAGTAGATGCAGTCATTGTCTTCCTGAAGCGCAACGAATTTGCGGATGGCACCGAGATAATTGCCGAGATGGAGGTTTCCGGTCGGCTGGACGCCTGAGAAAACCAGCGGCTTGAATGCGTTCATGATCATCCTCGAAAAGGCTTGTGGAGGGCCTTGCCCTATGTTTCAGACTCGGTTTCAAATTGGCCGCGCTTATGCACCCGCAACAGCCTGCAATCAAGGGGTTTCCGTGATTTCAACGCGCGGGCTGCAACAGATCCCATGTGTTACCGTAAAGATCTTCAAAGACGGCGACGGAGCCATACACCTCATGGCGCGGCTCTTCCAGAAACCGGATGCCCCTTGCCGTCATAAGTGCAAAATCGGCTGCAAAATCATCCGTATGGAGAAAGAAACCGACGCGCCCGCCGGTCTGGTTGCCGATGGCGTCGGTCTGTTGCGCGCCATCTGCCTGTGCCAGCAAAAGGCCGAAGCCGAGGCTTGCCTGTGGCGTCACCACCACCCAACGTTTTCCGTCTGGAAGCGGCTCATCGGACACGCAGTCGAAACCTAAGAGGTCGCAATAGAACGCCTTTGCCCTGTCGTAATCATCAACAACGAGCGTCACCAAAGCGATCTGCCTGGACGATGAAAAAGCGGCCATTAATTCCCCTGGTCTTCCACGACGGCCTTTGGTTTGCGCTTCAATCCGCGCTTGACCATGCCAAGACTTGCACCACCCGTAAGGAAAGCCATTCCGAAATAAAGGATCATCGCTGCAAAGACGAGACCGACCAGCGTTCCGGCCCGCACCGCGATAGAGGATGCGGATGACAGCTCGAAGGCGAGATAGGCGAGCGCATAGTGGATAGCGATAGCCATGACCGCCGCTGCAAACAGCAGCCGGGGAATGCGGGTCAGGAGCGGAATGTCGAGCTTCCAATGGCCGCGCCACAGCAGCATGCCGAAAAGAAGGGCGGCATTGACCCAGCCTGCGGTAATTTCCGCCGTTGCAATACCCGGCCCGCCATAGGACGGGAACAGGGTGAGCGCCAGCGACACGTTGACGACCACGGAAACCGCCGCAAAAATCATCGGCGTGCGGGTGTCTTCGCGGGCGAAGAAGCCGGGAATGAAGGCCTTGATCAGCACGAAGGCAGGCAGCCCAAGCCCGTAAATGCCGAGGATTTGCGCAACCGTAATGGTGGCGGAGGGCGAGAAATTACCGCGCTCATACAAGAACCGCACGATCGGTTCGGCCATGACAAGCAGGGCGGCTGCGGCTGGCAGGGTCAGGAACATCACGAATTCGACCGAGCGGTTTTGCAGATTGGCGGCTTCCACCTGATGGCCGCCACGCAGGGCGCGCGCCAGTTCAGGCAGCAGCACGGTCGCCACCGCAATGCCGACGACGCCGAGCGGCAGCTGATAGATGCGATCCGCATAGGCAAGCGAGGAGATGACGCCCTCTTTGCCCGAGGCGATATTGGTGTTGATCAGAAGATTGATCTGGGTGATGCCGCCGGTAATGGCGGCGGGCAGTGCCAGAACCAGCAGGCGTTTGACATTGCCGGTCATGCGCGGGCGGCGAAAGCCGATCTTGATACCGGCATGGCGCACGGCAATCCAGACGATGGCCAGTTGCACGAAACCGGCGGCCATCACGCCCCAGGACAGGGCATAACCGACCTGAAGCGGATCGTAGCTTTTCCACCAGGCCATGCCCAGCACGCCAATCAGAATGATATTGAGGAAGACAGGCGCAATCGCCGCTGCAAAATATCGATGCAGCGAATTCAGCATGCCACCCATCATCGCCGCCAGCGACATGCAGGCGAGATAGGGAAACATGATGGTTGCGAGCCGCACGGTGTTGTCGAATTTGGTCGGGTCTTCAACGAACCCCGGCGCAATCACCGTTCGCACGATGAAGGGCATCGACAGTTCCATCAGGATCGTCAGCGCCATCAGCACCGTGAAGAGAACACCGAAGACCTCCTCCGAAAAGCGCTTTGCGCCCTCCATGCCATTGGCTTCGATTTCCTTGGCAAAGAGAGGCACGAAGGCGGAGTTGAACGCCCCTTCGGCAAACAGGCGGCGGAAGGTGTTGGGAAAACGGAAGGCCGCATTGAAGGCATCGGCCACCGGGCCGGTGCCCACCGCAGCGGCCATCAACATCTCACGGACGAAGCCGAATAGCCGGCTACCCAGCGTCGCGGTGCCGACGGTTGCGAATTTCGCGATCAAACCCATTGTCTATCTAAGCTTTCGCGGTGCGTGAGGCGGGCAAGGCCGCGACATCGGGATGGGCGATGATGCCGGGCGGCATGCGATCTCGCAATTCGTCTTCCTGTTCGGCCATGACAGCCTTCAGCCGCGAAGCGATGCTCGCCTGCCGGTTATCGGTCATGACCTTCTGGCCGAACAGATCGGTCACATAGAAAGTGTCGATGACCTTCTCACCGAAGGTGGTGATGCGGGCAGAGGTGATATCCAGCGACAGATCGGCCAGAACAGCCGTCATATCCGCCAGCAGACCGGTGCGATCAAGGCATTCGACTTCGATCACGCTGAACTTGTTGGAAAGTCCATTGGAGATGGTAACGGATGGCGGAATGTTGAAGGTCTTGCTTTTTTTGCGACCTTTGGTGCGGGTCGCGATGATCTCGGGAACGCGCTTCTTGCCTGCCAGAACCTCTTCGATCATCTTGCCGATATTGTTGGCCCGCCGCGTCTCGTCCTCATCGATGGGGAATTCGCGGTTGATAAGGATGGTATCGAGCGCGCGCCCATCCGAAGTCGTGAAGATTTGCGCATCGGCGATGTTGGCCCCGGCAGCAGCACAGGCGCCTGTGATGATGGACAGAAGGCGTGGATGGTCCGGCGCCAGCACGGTGATTTCGGTAATTGCGTGGAAGGAATGGGTGCGCACCATGGTGGAAAGCGCTTTTTCCTGCTTGTCCGCTTCGCGGAGAAACCGGGTGTGGCGGATCTGGTCTTCCAGATCGACCGACAGAAGATAGGGCTCGTAATGCAGGCCGGTATATTTGCGCCGTGCCTTCTGGCCCCAGTCCGTCAGCGAATCATAGAGCGCCTGACGCGCAATCTTGGCGCGCTCCTTGCGGGAGGTTTCCGAAAAGCCGCCCGACAGCAGAAGCTCTGTTTCGTAATAGAGCGTGCGCAGAAGCTGGCCCTTCCAGCCGTTCCACACATCCGGCCCCACGGCCCTGATGTCGCAGACGGTGAGGATCAGCAGCATTTTCAGCCGCTCCATGGACTGCACCTTGTCGGCAAAATCGGTGATCGTCTTGCGGTCATGCAGGTCGCGGGTCTGCGCCACCATCGACATCAGCAGATGCTGCTCGATCAGCCAGACAACCGTTTCCGTCTGCTTGCTGCTAAGCCTAAACCGCTGGCACAGTTTGCGCGCAACGCGGGCACCGGCAATGGAGTGATCCTCCTGCCGTCCCTTTGCCACATCATGCAGCAGCACAGCGACGTAGAGCGCGTCGCGATCCTCGATCCCGGGCATCAGCTGGTTGACCAGCGGGTGCGTATCGACAGCCTGACCTTTTTCGATTTCCGACAGCACGGCAACAGAGCGGATCAGATGCTCATCGACAGTATAGTGGTGATACATGTTGAACTGCATCATCGCGACGATCTTGCCGAATTCCGGGATGAATTTGCCCAGAACACCCGCCTCGTTCATACGCCGCAGCGTCAGCGCCGGATCGCGCCGTGAGGTCAGGATGGAGAGGAACAGCCGGTTGGCTTCCTCATTGTCGCGAAGCTCGTGATTGATCAGAGCCAGAGAGCGGGTCAGCACCCGCAGCGCATCCGGGTGCAGCTCCAGATTGTTGATATCGGCCACATGAAACAGGCGGATGATGCTGACCGGATCGCTGCGAAACACATCGGCATTGGCCAGCGCAATACGGCCACGATCTTCCACGAACTGGTCGGAGCCCGGAATTTTGCGAAGGCGATGGGCGAAGCGGCTGAACACGCCTGAGAGACCCGGAACATCCTTGGCCTGCTTGTCTTCCAGTGCCGCGCAAAGGATGCGTGTCAGATCGCCGACATCCTTGGCCACGAGGAAATAGTGCTTCATGAAACGTTCGACGGCAGACAGGCCAGGACGTGGCTGGTAATTCAGTGCCGCAGCGATTTCGCGCTGGATGTCGAAGGACAGCCGCTCTTCCGCCTTGCCGGTGATGAAGTGCATCTGGCAACGCACGGTCCAGAGAAAATCATCGGCCTTTTCAAACAGCTTCAATTCGCGCTTCGACAGCACACCCAGCTTCACCAGTTCGGCCGTGTCGCGCACATGGTAATAATATTTGGCAATCCAGAACAGCGTGTGCAGGTCGCGCAGACCGCCCTTGCCTTCCTTGACGTTGGGCTCCACCAGATAGCGCGTATCGCCTGCCTTGCGGTGGCGCTGGTCGCGCTCGGCGAGTTTGGCGGCAATGAATTCGGGGCCGCTATTGGTGACGACTTCCGTTTCAAAACGACGCTCCAGTTCATCGGCCAGCGATTGTTTGCCGCAGATGGAACGCATTTCGAGGATCGCGGTGCGGATGGTCATATCGGCCTTGGACAGACGAATGCACTCATCCACGGAGCGCGTGGCATGGCCCACCTTGAAGCCGATATCCCAGAGAATGTAGAGAACGAACTCGATGGCCTTGTTCATGTCAGCCGTATTTTTGGGCGGCAGCAAGAACAGTAGGTCGATATCGGAGCCCGGTGCCAGCGTGCCACGCCCGTAACCGCCAACGGCTGTTATGGCCACCTGTGGCGCATCCTTGGGATAGACGTAAGTGCAGGCCAGATCATAGAGAACTTCGATCAACCGGTCCTGAAGCCAGGAAATTCGGCGCGCACAATCGATGCCGCCGCCTTCGGTGTCCAGAAGTTCTCGTGCCTTGTCACGGCCCTGTGCGCTGGCTTTCTTGAAGATCGGCAAAAGGTCGGCACGCACATCCGACACGCGCTGCCCATCGCCCTGAAACACGGTTTCGCATTCCCGCTTCAGCGCATCGACATCCAGTATTGCGGAGAAATCCAGGTCTTTCGTGGCCATTGATGCCGATATCCATTTCATACGGGCTATAGTTTTGGCATAGCCCTATAACGATTTTAGGGCGTGATGGACAGGCACGATGCGCATCTTAAAAGTTCAATGCCCCTTCACAAGGGGCACTGTAAGGCTCAAGCCTTGCCAAGTTGTTTCTTGAGCGCATAAAGCGCATCCAGCGCCTCACGCGGGGTCATCTCATCCGGGTTGAGTGCTTTTAAAGCCTCGTCCACCTTGGAATTTCCATGGCTGCGGCTTTCCTCGCGCCGCACCGCCACCTGAAACAGCGGCAGATCGTCGATCAGCTTGCTGGCCGGGTTCTTGCGGTCGGCATCTTCCAGTTGGGTCAGAACCGTCCGCGCCCGCTCCACGACGGAAGCCGGAAGCCCTGCCAGCCTTGCCACCTGAATGCCGTAGGATCGATCCGCCGCACCTGGCCCCACCTCGTGCAGGAAGATCACGTCGCCTTCCCACTCGCGCACCTTCATGGTGGCATTGGACAGACGTCCAAGCTTTTCCGACAGCACCGTCAATTCGTGGAAGTGGGTGGCGAAAAGTCCGCGGCAGCGGTTGACCTCATGCAGATGTTCGACAGCCGCCCAGGCAATCGAAAGGCCATCGAAGGTTGCCGTGCCGCGACCGATCTCGTCCAGAATGACCAGCGAGCGGTCTGTCGCCTGATTGAGAATGGCAGCGGTTTCCACCATTTCCACCATGAAGGTGGAGCGCCCGCGCGCCAGATCATCCGATGCACCGACGCGGGAGAACAGCCGGTCGACAATGCCGATATGGGCTGCTTCCGCCGGAACGAAGGAGCCGATCTGGCCTAAAATGGCGATTAGCGCGCTCTGGCGCAGGAAGGTCGATTTACCGCCCATGTTCGGGCCGGTCAGCAGCCAGATCGCGCCGTTGCGATTGCCATTCACCGCCGAAAGATCGCAATGATTGGCAATGAACGGCCCTGACGATTGGCGGCGCAGCGCCTGTTCCACCACCGGGTGGCGACCACCCTTGATGTCGAACATCATCGAACCATCGATGACCGGGCGGCAATAGGCCTGTTCTGCGGCAAGATAGGCAAGGCTGGTGGCAACATCGATGGCCGCAAGCGCCAACGCCCCGGCCTTTATGGCTTCGGCATGGGAAACGACGGCCCGCACCATCTGCTCGAATGCCTGCAGTTCGATGGTGAGCGCCTGCGAGGCGGCATTGGCAATGCGGCTTTCCAGATCGGCCAGTTCCGTCGTGGTAAAGCGCATGGCACCGGCCATGGTTTGGCGGTGGATGAAGCGGGCTTTGGCCTCATCGCCAGTCATCATCACATCGGCATTGCCCGCCGTGACCTCGATGAAGTAGCCCAGCACATTGTTGTGCTTGATCTTCAGAGACTTGATGCCCGTCTCTTCGGAATATTGCAGCTGCAACCCGGCAATGACCCGGCGGGATTGGTCACGCAGCGCCCTAATCTCATCCAGCTCCGGGTTGGAGCCCTCGCGCACGAAACCACCATCGCGTTTCAGCAAAGGCAATTCATCGGCAAGCGTGGCGCTGAGCATCGCTTCCAGCGTCGTCGGCAGCGCTTTCAGCGCGGCTAGAGCATCCGCCAGCTCATCCGGCAACAGGCCCTGATCCAGCAGTTCCGCAACATGGGCGGCGGCGGAAAGCCCGATCCTGATGGCACCGAGATCCCGTGGCCCGCCGCGATCCAGCGCCAGACGCGACAGCGCGCGCGGCATATCCGCCACCTGCTTCAACGCATCCCGCAAGCCATCCGAAAGCGACACATCATCCAGCAGATAGGCGACGGCATCCAGTCGGGCATTGATCTTGTCGGCATCCGTCAGCGGCGACATCAGCCGCTCTGCCAGAAGCCGCGCGCCGCCGCCTGTGACCGTGCGGTTGATGGCGTGCAGCAGCGATCCGTCGCGCTCGCCCGACAGCGTCTTAGTCAGTTCCAGATTGGCGCGGGTGGCGGGGTCGATGAAGAGGGTAGAGGCCGCACTTTCCCGTTCGGGTGCTGCCAAAGGCGGGCGCTCGGCAATCTGCGTTTTCTCGACATAGGCAACCGCTGCGGCAGCAGCGGCCATTTCGACGCGGGAAAACGTGCCGAAGCCATCCAGTGTGGTGACGCCAAAATAGCGCGCGATACGGCCTTCAGAGGTCGCACTATCGAACAGAACGGCAGGCTGCGGCACGGCCACGCGGCCCAGCACATCGAAGGTGGCCTTCAGCTCTTCGTCATGAAACAGGCTGTCGGCGACGATCAGTTCGCGCGGATCGATGCGCCAGATATCGGCCAGAAGCCGCGTCAGCGTCGTTTCGGCCAAACGGAAAACGCCGGTGGAAATGTCGATCCAGGCCAGCGCAAACTGAGCATCGCCGCTGCCCCTGATACGCGCCAGTGCCATCAGATAATTGGATTCCGTTGGCGAAAGCAGCTTTTCTTCGGTCAGCGTGCCCGGCGTCACCAGACGCACGACATCCCGCCGCACCACGGATTTGGAGCCGCGCTTCTTGGCTTCCGCCGGGTCTTCCGTCTGCTCGCACACCGCCACGCGGTAGCCGCGCAGGATCAGCTTTTGCAGATAATCATCGGCTGCATGCACTGGCACGCCGCACATGGGAATATCCTGCCCCAGATGCTGGCCGCGCTTGGTCAGCGTAATGCCCAGCGCCCGCGAAGCTTCCGCCGCATCATCGAAGAACAGCTCGTAGAAATCGCCCATGCGATAGAAGAGCAGCGAACCGGGATTGTTCGCCTTGATCTCGATATATTGCTCCATCATCGGAGTGGCCGAGGCGCGGCTCTCCTCGGATATGAGCGAGGCAGTGGAGTGAACGTCCGTCAATGGCTTTTCAATATCGCTATGTGTTGCGGGAAACGAGCGCAGAGACTAACGGCCCCGCCCCATCAGGACAACACATAGAAGCCACCTGCCCACAGGAAGCTTGGCCGGAAAGCATCAACCCGTAAAGCGATAGGCGTCGCCGCCGTAATAATTGATGTAGCGGCCCGCAATCGAAGAAACCGGCAGGATGACCAGAACATCCGTGGTGTTGAAGGCGTGATCGACGACGGCACCGGAGCCGAACATGGCGCCGAGGCGCATATAGCCCTTGATCAGCGGCGGCATGGCGAAAAGTGCGCGGCGTGGGTTGATGGCCTCCATCGGCATCATGTCCATTTCGCGGTAGAGTTCCGGCAAGGCTTGCGCCGCCCAGTCACCCTTTGCGCCGCAGGTATGGTGCAGGAAGGAGAGCGCCAGCGCGTGCGCTTCCGGTTGCACGCCGGGGAAGGAGGCGCAGCCGATCATGGCGTCCATGCGGTGGCGCACGGCATAGGCCCAGTTGCCCTGCCACAGCAATTCCACCGTTCTCTTGGTGCGATATTCCGGCAGCACGCAGGAGCGGCCCAGCTCCATGAAGCTCTTGCCGGGATGCCGGGCGATCAGCCCTTCGATATCGAATTCGCTGGCCGAATAAAAACCGTTATGGGCAAAGGCCGTTTCCTGCCGCAGCAGACGGTATGTGCCAACGATCTGATCTTCGGTGTCGCCTTCGATGGAATTATCGAGGACAAGCAGATGGTCGCAGACGGCGTCGAAAGCGTCGGCATCGCGGTTGCGGCGCATGGCGTCGGCGGGAAGTCTCGCGCCCATTTCTTCCACGAAAACGCGAAAGCGGACATGTTGCGCGGCGTCGATTTCGCGGTCATTGCGCGCAAGCCGCGTTTCCAACGGGCCGATACGGCCGAAGACGTCGTCGTTGCGCGTCTGCGAAACGGGACGGGCGCTGGTGATGACATTTCGCTCGCGAATGTCGTGCTCGAGAATTTCCGTGATCATGGAGAATCGTCCCACCACCGTTTGGTTCTGACTGTCATAAATCACTTATTGACGACAAAACAGTGACAGTTAGCCGCGTAACGGCCCGCAGATCAAATCTAAAATCTGCCTGTGCTTTTTTGGGGAAACAACCGCAGCACTTCCTCGATCAGCCGCTTAGGCTCCACGGGTTTTGCCAGCACGGCGGCGATGCCGGCACGCAGCAAAGTCGATTTGGTATCCGGCGTCGTATCGCCGCTCAGCACCATCACAGGCGTGCTTTTACCTGCCAGCGAGGCGCAGAGGCGTGGCAGCACTTGCAGCCCGTCGCCACCCGGCATGTTCAAATCCGAAATGATCAGATCAGGCAAGGTTTCAGCGCCACCGAGAGCGGCAGACAGAGCCTCGAAATCGCTGACCAGCCGCACCGTGCAGCCGGATTTTTCCAGCACCGCACGCAGGATACGGGCATTGACCGGATCGTCCTCGGCCACGAGAACGTCGAGGTCGTGGGATTTCTCATCCAGCAGGGAGAAGAAACCGAGGCCGGGATGGTTATTGTCGTTGATGGCATCGCGCCGCTCTACACCGCGCAGGCGACCACACAGCACATCCGTCAGCGACTTTTCCCGCAGCGGCCTGATCAGCCAAGCGTCGAAATCTTCCTGCTGCTGCGAGGCGCGGTCTTCCGGATTGACGAGAAGGATGTGGCGCACCGTCCGATCCGCCACGACGGGCCAGTTCTGAAGGCTCTCGCGAAACTCCGGCGCGGCACGGTGATCGATGATGATATCGGTGACGCGGTCCAGATCGACTGGAGCTTTCAACCGCAGCGCTTCCAGCTGACGCGTGGTCGAGACCAGCATGCACTCGCCGCCAAGCGCCTGTATCGATTCGATGGTGGCGTTTGCAGCAATACCTGCGGGGGCAAGCAGCAGGACATTCGATCTGCGCAGCGCATCGATGCGGCTGGAAGGCCCTGCCGATGCCGTCGCGGAGCCTGCCTTGAAGGTGAGCGTGAAGATGCTGCCCTTGCCCTTCTTGCTCGTCACCGACAGCTGGCCGCCGAATTCACGGATGATGCGGGCGGAGATGGCAAGGCCAAGCCCGGTGCCAGCGCTGCGTTGCGAGGTGGAGCCCGCCTGCTCGAACTCTCCGAAAATGCGGGCCTGTTCGGTCTTGCTCATGCCGGGGCCGGTGTCTTCAACGGCAATCGACAGCGTGTCGCCCTGCATGGAGGCCTGTACCAGCACACCGCCTTTGCTGGTGAATTTCACTGCATTGCCGATGAGGTTGAACAGGACCTGCCGAAGCCGGGCCGGATCGAAATCCAGATAATCCGGCACGTCGGGTGCAACGATGGAGGCGATTTCGATGCCTTTCTCATGGGCGCGGTGGGACAGCATTTCCACCACGCTTTCAATCAGCTGACGCAGGTTCTCCGCCCGCGGGTTGAGCCGGAAACGTCCCGCTTCCATGGTGGAAAAGTCCAGCAGATCCTCCACCAGCTGCACCAGCGCCTGACCGGACTGGCGCATGCCATCCAGATAATTGCGCTGCTCATGGCTGAGCTTCGTCTGTGACAGAAGATGGTTCATGCCCAGAATGCCCGACAGCGGCAGGCGGATTTCGTGGCTGACGGTGGCCAGTAGCCTGCCCTTGGCGGCATTGGCATTTTCCGCGCGCAGCCTTGCATCCTCACGCGCCCGGAGTGCCGCCCGCTCATCGGTGATATCGCGGGCGATGCTGCTGATAACCAGACGGCTGCTGGAGGAATCATTGGCGACCACATCGTGCCAGGTGAAGATGCGCTGGCCGTAGGGCGTTGCGATTTCCACATCGTAGCAATGCGCCTTTCCACCGGGGCGGAAGGCAATGCCGATTTCCTCGCAGGTCTTGCCGCGGGGAGCCGCACAGCCGGTCATTTCGCAAAAGGCGGCATTAGCGTGCAGAATGCGCCGCTCCATGTCCCGCGTCACGACGATATCGCCCATCGCCTCATGGATTTCGGCCATCAGCGCCGCATTCTGCATCTGCCGCGCTTCGATGATTTTCGCATCGCGCACGGATGCCTGCCGCAGCATGGAGGATCGGACCATCATGTAGAGCGCGCAGGATACGCAGATGGCGACCGACAGTGCGGCCATATAAAGTGCGGCGTTTCCACCCAGATAAACGGCACTGGCGAAAGCAAAGCCGCAGCCAGCGGTGAACAGCGTCACCCGGCGCAGAATTTTGTTGTAGAAAGGAAGGGCGTCGGCTTCTCGCGGACTCGCCTTTTTTGAAACGACCGGAGGAACAGCATCCGCCTCAGTCGGGCCGAAGGCTTCGGAAAGCTGCTCTTTCAGTTTCGCCAGTTCGCTCATACCACGACGCTAGCACGCCAGCCGTTTGGATTGGCTTGGCTTGATCGCTAAATTTTTAGCGTTCCTCGTTTTTAGCGCGGCTTGATGCTCTGGCGTGCAAGATCTCGTCCAGAATAACGCAGCCAGCACCGATGGTGATGAAGCTATCGGCGAGGTTGAAGACCGCAAAAGACCAAGTGTCAGTGTGGAAAAGAATATAATCGATCACATGGCCGTATAAAAAGCGGTCGAAAATATTGCCTGCGGCACCGGCAATGATGAGCGCAAAGCCCAGATGCGCGAAGGTGCGATCTTTGTCCGTCTTGCGCCACAGCCAGATGACGAAACCAACGATGGCCAGGCGCATGGTGACGATGAACCACCCTTCCATGTCCGCCAGCATGGAAAAGGCGACACCGAGATTATAGGTGCGGTAGAGCGCCCAGAAAGGCATGACCGGCACCATCTGCTGCAGTGGCAGATAGGCTTCCACCAGAAGCTTGATGATCTGGTCTGCGATCAGCGCAAAGACGATCAGGGCGATGGCCGGGATGGGCTTGGAGAACAGAGCAGGCTTTGCCATCATTTTACCGGTGCAAGTTCGAGAAGATGACGGCGGGCTTCAAACAGCATGACTGCCGTTGCAATCGCCAGATTAAGAGAATCGGCACGCCCCTGCTGGGGAATGCGCGCCAGCTGGTCTGCCTTCGCAGCCAGTTCCGGCGGAAGGCCGGACTGTTCGTTGCCCATCAGGATCACGGTCGGCTTGCGCTTGTAATCGATGGTCCGGTAATCGACAGACCCGGCAAGATGGGTGGCGACCACGCTGACACCAGCTGATTTTTTCCAGGCCAGAAATTCTTCCACCGTCGCATGCGCAACCGGCGTGGCGAAGACCGAGCCCATGGTGGCGCGCACTGTTTCCAGCGAAAACGGGTCGGTGCAATCTCCAACGAGGATGACGCCGGATGCACCCGCCGCATCGGCAGTACGAATGATGGTACCGAGATTGCCGGGATCACGCACACGGTCAAGCGCAATGAAAGTCTGACCTTCCTGCGGCTGGATATCCTTGAGCGGCGTCCATTTCTGATCGAAAATACCGACCACCATCTGCGGATTATCGCGACGGGTGATGGAGGAGAGGATTTTTTCGGTGACTTCCAGAACCAGCCCGCCGGACGCGACGGTCTTGGTTGCCACCTGCTCGACCAGCGGCTTGCCCTTGGCATTTTTTGCGTAAACCAAAGTGCGGATCGTCCAGCCCAGTTCCAGCGCATCGATGACCAGCTTCAGACCTTCGGCCATGAAGGTACCGGTTTCTTCCCGGCCCTTCTTCTGGGTCAGGTTCTTGATGTCCTTGATGATGGGGTTGGCAAGGCTGGTGACCTCTTTGACCTGCCCTACCCGGCCCGGTCTGTTTTCACGGCGGTCATCGATCATTTCGGCACCCAGCGGCTGAAGAGAGAGGTGGAAAGCGCACGGCCCCGCGTCTTGCCGTCAAGACCGGCCTCGCGGATAACGAGTTCGCCCGAGGCAACCTCGCCGCCCGCGCCGCGCATGGTTTCGCGCATCAGCTCATGCATGGAATAAAAACTTGCGCGGATCGAATAGGCGGTCAGCACCAGACCCAGCGCCTTGGGCGACAGGATATCGCGGCAGACATCCAGCATCAGCGGCAGATGGTCGAACAGTTGCCAAATCTCGCCATGGGTGCCACGGCCAAAGTGCGGCGGATCCGTGAGAATAATGTCGTAGGTGTTGCCGCGCCGTTCTTCGCGCTGGATGAACTTCATCGCATCTTCGCAAATCCAGCGGATCGGTGCGTTTTCCAGCCCCGCCAGTGCCTGATTTTCCCGCGCCCAGCCAATTGCCTTCTTGGAAGCGTCCACATGGGTCACTTCAGCACCCGCAGCCGCCGCCACCAGCGAGGCGACACCGGTATAACCGAAAAGATTGAGAACCTTGAGCGGGCGACCCGCCGTCTCAACCGTATGTTTCAGCCATTCCCAATGAACGATCTGCTCCGGGAAGACGCCGACATGGCGAAAGGCGGTGAAACGACCGAGGAAATTGACGCCGAGGAGAGAGAGCGGCCATGTTTCGCCCAGCGGCTCCTTGGGAAAGCGCCAGCGGCCCATGCCGTCTTCATCCGTATCGCCGGTGAAGATGGAATCGGCGTTTTCCCAAACACGCTCGGGCAGGCTCGGACGCCATAGCGCCTGGGCCTCGGGCCGCACGATGCGGTAATTGCCATATTGCTCCAGCTTCAGCCCGTTGCCGGTGTCGATCAGGTGGAAATCACCTGCACCAAGCGATTCCAGGATAACCGGAACCTGTTCGCCCGGCAGATCGCCGGTTCGCTGCTTGAGAGGGCGGGGCGGAACCTGCTCCGTCTCCTGCGGGGCAATCTTGACCTTCACACTCTCCTGAGCGCCAGCCTTCGCAGCCGCTTTGCCGGATTTGGAAGGCGCGCTAGCGGCAGCGCGGACATGGTCCGGCGCGCGGCTGCGGGGAGCGGTGTCTTTTTGTCTTGCCGGTTTACCGGCATTGCGCTGCCGGGGTTCCTGCCCCGCGCGCGACTTGGCGCCCGGGCGGTTGTCTTTTTTCTTCAACGGGGTTCTTTCCAAGTCTGACCGCATTCTAGAGTCTGTTTGAAAACATCGGACGGGTCGACCCAGCGCCGAGTTTCCAAACAGACTCTTATGCGACAGCGAATAACATCACAGCGCAATATTATCAAAGGGCTGCGGTTTCAACACCCATCACGTCGTGGAGAACTCACTTGGCGGCGATGCGTGCATCCGTGGACGGAGCGATGACCACCGCATTGGCTGCTGCCTTCTGCCGGTTGGCTTCATCATGCCAGCGAACGGCTTCCTTGGCTTCGGTGCGGGCGCGCTTGCGGTATTTACCCTGCGAGAACCATGTGACCAGAGAGCCGAGAAACACGCCGAAAATGACGGCGAGGAAAATGAAGACGAAAAACGGTGCGGAGAAGGACAAGACGCTGTCATCGGGCCGGAACGGGTTGAGCGCCAGCGTCACCGCCTGCCGGTTGGCCACGCACAACACCACCAGAATGATGGCGAGCGGTACCAGAACCACGAGATTGACGATCTTCTTAGACATCCAACGATACTCCGTCTTTAGAGCGCGATGCGCCCTTTAGGACGCACTAACTCTTTGAATCTACGCACCGTGCTTTCCGAAAATCGTACTCGATTTTCGTGCCGATGCTGCAGGGGCCTTCAGACAAACCTGCATGGACGTCAGATAGGAGCCCGACTGCTCGGTCTCAACCGTTCTCCAAAGCGCAAAATCACCAAAACGATCTGCGCCCGGACTTAGTCTTCGTCTTCGACGTCGCTCATGCCCGGGTTGAGACGCTCACGCAGCTCTTTGCCGGTCTTGAAGAAGGGAACCCATTTTTCTTCGACAAAAACGGACTCACCCGTGCGTGGGTTCCGTCCGGAACGCGAGGGGCGATTCTTGACTGAAAAGGCACCGAAGCCGCGCAGCTCCACACGGTTGCCCGCCGCCAACGCATCCGTGATCTCATCGAGCACGGCGTTGACGATATTTTCCACGTCACGGTGGTAAAGATGCGGGTTATGCGCAGCGACAATCTGCACCAGTTCAGACTTAATCACGGTTGCCCCCTGAAAGAATTGGATTTTTAATGGTCACCAACCTGCCAAACCGAAACCATACCGTCAAGAAACAACTTGTCGGCACCCAGCTGGCGAGGCACGTTGAATGGCAGAAATTCGTCATATCCGAGCATTTGAGCAATGCCCGCAAGACTGAAGAGTGAAAATGGCGAGCGTTTGGGAGGAGCCGTCCATTCGACGATCGGCAGATCCTTGGCAACGTTGCGGCTTTCGAAATAGCTGCGAATTTCTTTTTCGCCGCCCAGCGTGTCGATGAGCTTCACGGCAACGGCCTGACGACCGGTGAAAATCGAGCCATCGGCCAGCTTCAGCACCTCTTCACGCGGCAGCTTGCGGCGATCTGCGACGAGGTCAACGAACCAGCTGTAGCTGTCCATGACCATGTTGCGGATCATGGCCTTGGATTCCTCTGGCGGCTCATGGAAGGGCGATGGCTCAGCCTTCATCGGCGAAGACTTGATCTCCTGTAAGGAGACGCCGAGCTTGTCGAGCAGAGGCTTGACCTGCGGATACTGGAAGATGACGCCGATGGAACCGGTGATAGAGGTGTCGCCAGCGATGATCGTATCGCCTGCGGTGGCAATCATGTAACCGGCAGAAGCCGCCAAAGTGCGCACATCGGACACGACGGGCTTCTTTTCGGCAACGGCACGGATCGCCTTGAAAATGCGCTCGCCGCCATAGGTGGTTCCGCCGGGCGAAGAGATGGAAACGATCAGGCCCTTGGCGCTGTCGCTTTCGGCAATCTTTTGCAGGCGCTCCAGAAGTTCGGTGTCGTCCTGAATGAGGCCGCTGATTTCGACGCGGGCAATATGCGGGCGCACGCTCTTCGTCGGTTCGGCAAAGGCGAAGCGGTAGATCGCAAAACATCCTGCCACCAGAAGAAGAACGGCTGCGATGCGCCAGAATGTCAGCTTGCGCCGCAACTGTCTGCGATCTGCGATTGCCATCTGATCCATTGACTCACCTTCGATTAAGCCCGTAACAGCGTTTTCAAGCCCGCCATATGGAGCCTTGTAACCACCTCTTGCAAGGAAACAAACGGGAAAGCATCGATTTGATAAAAATATCGTTCCCCTTGTGCTATTTCAGAGAAAAACCATATTGGCAGGGCAAGGCCCTCGTGCGAAAGACAACTGCAACCATGGATAACGTCGCGGCCCAAGCCTTTTGATTGCGACGATATTGCCCCGGACCTATGAGATGCTTGAACGACTAAGCCAGCCAGCGCCCGGTTTCCCGATGTCCGGTGGACATACGGGTGCCTATGATATGGCGCTCCGCCATTCCGCACGCGTCAAGAAACTGAAGATCATTCTTCCGCTCGGCGCGGCCATCATATCGCTTGCCTTCATTGCCGTATCTCTGGCCCGCACCTGGCTGCCGGACGAGGTTTCGCTGCAAAGCGCGACGGTTGAAAACGGCAAGATCGTCATGGAGAAACCGGCCCTTGCCGGGCGCAACAACAAGGGTTTCGATTATTCCATGAATGCCGAACGGGCCTTGCAGGATATTGCCAGCCCCAACCTGATGACGCTGGAAAAAGTGCTGGCGGCCGTGCCCATGAACGACATAGTCGCACAGGTGGTGGCTCAGGAAGGCCTGTTTGACCGCGCCACAAACCGGTTGCAAATGACGGCACCCTTTGACATCAATCTCAGCAATGGCATACAAGCTAGGTTCCAGTCTGCAAATGTCGACCTGAAAGCCGGAACGATGGACAGCACGACGCCTGTCTCCATCACCACCAAGGATGGTTCGATTGTTGCAGAAAGCATGCATATAGCAGATAATGGCAAGACGATTACATTCTCGGGGCAGGTACGAGCTCGTATAGCTGCATCCACCATTCAGAACGCAGGCAAGTGAGAGCCCGACCCAGATGATGCAGATTTCGCGCCCCGCCCGATGCACCAACGCCGCCACCTATGCTGCCGCCATTGCGCTCGCCTGTCTTGCTGGCCCCGTCGCCGCGCAGAACACGACAAGCAGCATGGAAGGCCTCAAGCTTTCCAACGATCAGCCGATTGCCATTGAAAGCGACCAGCTGGAAGTACGCGATCAGGAACACAAGGCCTATTTCACCGGCAACGTGAAGGTTGTGCAGGGCACGACGACGTTGCAGGCGGGCAAGATGACCGTGCTTTACAAGAGCAAGGGCGATGGCGCTGCCGCCAATTCCTCGATCACCAGTGGTGGTGCCGATATCGACAAGATTTTCGTCGATAACTCCGTCTACCTCACGTCAGGCACCCAGAAGGCAACAGCCGACAAGGGTGAATTCGACATGGCGGCGCAGACCTTCATTCTGTCCGGCAAGCAGGTCGTGCTGTCGCAGGAAACCAACGTCTTCACCGGTTGCAAGCTCACCGTCTTCATGACGACGGGTGAAGCGAAGCTGGAAAGCTGTGGCGGACCTGTTCGCATCATGCTCGATCCCAAAACGCAGAAAAAGCAGTAGTCCGCACCCCGTGAAGATGCTCTCAATTCCAAAGCTGTTCGGCGCCGGTTCCGCGCGCGCTCCGGAAGCGGACATCGCCTCCGGCGACAAGGCGCGCTATGAAGGCACGCTGATCGCCCATGGCCTGACCAAGACTTACAACACCCGCCGCGTCGTCAATGGCGTCTCGCTCGTCGTTCGCCGTGGCGAGGCCGTTGGCCTGCTGGGACCGAACGGTGCTGGCAAGACGACCTGCTTCTACATGATTACCGGCCTCGTTCCCGTCGATAGCGGCAAGATCGCCATCAACGGCAATGACGTTACCGGCATGCCGATGTATCGCCGTTCGCGTCTGGGCGTCGGATACCTTCCGCAGGAAGCGTCTATCTTTCGCGGCCTGACGGTCGAGGAGAACATTCTTGCTGTTCTTGAAGTGCACGAGCGCGACGACAAGAAGCGCAAGCGCAAGCTCGATGAACTGCTGGAAGAATTCCACATTTCACAGCTGCGCAAGTCACCAGCGGTGGCCCTGTCAGGTGGTGAACGTCGCCGTCTGGAAATCGCCCGCGCGCTGGCGACAGACCCGACCTTCATGCTGCTGGACGAGCCCTTTGCGGGCGTCGATCCCATTTCCGTTGGCGATATCCAGAACCTTGTCCGCCACCTCACGGCTCGCGGCATCGGCGTTTTGATCACCGACCACAATGTTCGCGAAACATTGGGCCTGATCGATCGCGCCTATATCATCCATGCCGGTGAAGTGCTGACCCATGGCCGCGCGTCTGAGATCGTCAACAATGCCGATGTCCGCAGACTGTATCTGGGTAATAATTTCAGCCTCTGACATCAAAGCTGAAAAAATCGACTGACGCCTTGCAGTCCCGGCAAAGATTCTTCCGCCCAGCCCCATAGTTGAGCTTGACCAAACAAGAATAAAAAGCAATTTTTGGGCCAGTTCAGACTTTACCGCTCAATTATTTTAGAAATACGAGCGATGAAGGGGTTTATGGGAGTTTAGCGTCCGCCATGGCCTTGTCCGCCAGTCTTTTATTGCGTCAAAGCCAGTCTCTGGTCATGACCCCACAACTGATGCAGTCCATTCAGCTGCTTCAGATGACGCATATTGAGTTGACGCAATTCATCGCCCAGGAAGTCGAAAAGAACCCGCTGCTTGAAATAGTGGCAAACGACAGCGATTTGGGCAGCACTTCTGCCTCCGTGGATGACGGTTTCGATGATGCGCCCCTTGCGCCGGACACGTTTTCCGAAAACAGCGCCGATCCTGACGAATGGTATGGCGATCGCGCCAGCAGCCTCAACGAACAGCTGGATACCAGCTTCGAAAACGTCTTTCCCGATGATGGTCCGCAGCAGAAGGCGGATGCGCCGGAACTGGTCGGCCAATGGAAATCGATGCCGGGCGCGGAGGGATCGGAGGCCTATGATCTCGATGATTTCGTTGCCGGAAAGCCGAGCCTTCGCGAACACATCGGCCAGCAACTGCCCTTCACCGTTTCCTCAGCCCAGGACCGCATGATCGCGGATGTGCTGCTCGATCATCTGGATGAGACCGGGTATCTTGCCGCAGAGGCCGTTGACGATGTATCGGAGCGGCTGGGCAAATCCAGAAAAGACGTCGAGGCCATTCTGTCCGCCTTGCAGACGCTTGATCCGCCGGGTGTGTTTGCACGCTCGCTCAGCGAATGCCTCTCCATCCAGCTTGCCCAGAAAGATCGCCTCGATCCCGCCATGAAGGCGTTCGTCGGCAATCTCGAACTGCTGGCCAAGCGCGATTTCGCCTCGCTCAAGCGGCTTTGCGGCGTCGGTGAGGAAGACCTTCTCGACATGCTCGCGGAAATCCGCTGCCTCAATCCGCGCCCCGGTGCGGGTTTTGAAACCGGTGTTTCTGAAACGATTGTGCCCGACATTATCGTGCGTCCATCGAGTGATGGCGGCTGGCTGATCGAACTCAACCCGGAAACCCTGCCCCGCGTCCTCGTCAACCAGACTTATTTTGCACAGGTCTCCAAGCTCAAGACGCGCGAAGGCGAAGACGGCGAATTCATCTCCGAATGTATGCAGACCGCCAGCTGGCTGACCCGCAGTCTGGACCAGCGCGCCAAGACCATCATGAAGGTTGCCAGCGAAATCGTGCGCCAGCAGGACGCGTTTCTGCTGCACGGCGTCGACCACCTGCGCCCGCTCAATCTGCGGCAGGTGGCAGACGCCATCAAGATGCATGAATCGACCGTCAGCCGTGTCACATCGCGCAAATATATGCTGACGCCACGCGGCCTTTTCGAGCTGAAATATTTCTTCAGCGTCTCCATTGGCGCCGTCGAAGGCGGCGACAGCCATTCGGCGGAGGCCGTGCGCCACCGCATCAAGATCATGATTGCCCAGGAAGCGCCGGAAGCGGTTCTCTCAGATGACGATATCGTTGATATTCTGAAAAAAAATGGCGTCGAACTGGCGCGACGAACCGTCGCAAAATATCGTGAAGCCATGAATATCCCTTCCTCCGTACAGCGGCGACGGGAGAAAAAAGCCATGGCAAAAGTAGCCACGGCGTAACGAAATCTTCATATATTTCAAATCGTTAATAATCTTAATTGACTCTTACTGCCACCAAGGCTAGAAGCTCGCCGCACAGAAGGCAGGGGCCAGATCAACGGTAAATTGTAGAAGGCGCTTGGGCACTAAGCCGGAATGAGACCGAAACGGACTCGAAACGCTTGGATGAGGGCGTCGCTTGACGTAAGCTGTTACACGCAAATCACTGAAAAAGGAAAAATTCCATGAGTGTGCGTGTATCTGGTAAACATATGGATATCGGCGAATCGTTCCGTCAGAGGATCGAGGACAACATTAGCCTGGCGATTACCAAATACTTTGATGGGGGGTATTCTGGTCAAGTAACTGTGGAGAAGTCCGGTGCGCGTTTCGACGCGGATTGCAAGATTCATCTCGATACCGGGATTGTCCTGCATGCGGCCGGACAGGCCAACGATCCGCAAGCGAGCTTCGATGCCGCCGCTGCGCGTATCGAAAAGCGGCTTCGCAGATACAAGAGAAAATTGAAGGATCACCACAACGGTTCTTCGGCAAACGGCATTCTGGAAGAGTTTCCCTATACAGTCATGGATGCCATGCCTGATGAAGACGACGAACTGCCTGAAGATTTCGCACCGACCATCGTCGCTGAAACCTCCAAGCAGGTAAAGACGATGACGGTTGCAAGCGCGGTCATGGCGCTGGACATGACAGACGAGCCGGTCCTGCTGTTTCGCAGCCCGGGTAAGGAACTGAATATCGTTTACCGCCGCAACGATGGAAACATCGGTTGGATTGACGCGGCGACGATAAAGAACTGAATAGTCTGACAAGACATCGGAAGTGCAGCGTCCTGCGTTGCACTTCCGGTTTGTCTCGATGGCATGAAGGATAAAGAGAATGGCGTTGGCAGATTTGCTGCAACAAGATGCGATTATTCCCGCCCTCAAGGTCAATTCCAAAAAGCAGCTCCTCCAGGAACTGGCGGCAAAAGCCTCCAAGATCACCGGAGTGCCGGAACGGGAAGTATTCGACGTCATCTTGCAGCGCGAGCGGCTCGGCTCGACCGGCGTCGGTCACGGCATCGCCATTCCACACGGAAAACTGGCCAGCATCGACAAGATCGTCGGTGTCTTCGCACGCCTTGAAAATCCTGTCGATTTCGAAGCTCTGGACGACCAGCCGGTCGATCTGGTCTTCCTCCTTTTGGCGCCCGAAGGCGCTGGCGCCGATCACCTGAAGGCGCTGTCGCGCATTGCCCGTGTGCTGCGCGATGCCGAACTGGTGGCAAAACTGCGTGCCACCGAATCCGATACGGCCATCTACACCTTCCTCAATCAGGAACAGGCCACCGCCGCCTGAGCGGTTTTGCATTCAAGCTCGATGGGTTAATCTCCACCGCCGCCAGAGATCGAAATCTGGCGATGGGGGAGCATCATGGAGTCTCAAAAAATCATGGCAGCCTGCGGGGATGACACGGCATCAACGCCGATGATGGATTACCAGGCCCACGGCATTACCCCCGACGCTCTGCCAGTCTTTGCCGAGGTGTTCAAACAGCGCCTGACCTTTCCCTTGAGCTGGTCGCGACAGGTTACCGACCTTCCCGCCTGGAAAATGAACGCGCGGGCCAAGCTCTGGGAACTGACGCTTCAGACCCCTGATCACACCGACTTTTCACCCCAGCTTATCGATGAGATCGATCGCGGCTCTTATGTCGCCCGCAAGATCGCATTCAACCTGACGCAGGACAGTCGCGTTCTCGCTTTGCTTCTGGTGCCCAAGGGCAAAGGCCCTTTCCCAGCAGCGGTGTTTTACCACGACCATGGATCGAAATTTGATATCGGCAAGGAAAAGCTGATCGAGACATGGGGTGACGAGGCCAGGCTGATCTCTTCTAAAGGGTGGGGCCAAAAGTTCTTCTCGGGCCGTTTCCCCGGTGATGAGCTTGCGCGTCGCGGTTATATCGTTATGGCCACAGACGCTCTGGGTTGGGCAGATCGCGGCCCGCTGACCTATGAGGCCCAGCAGGCACTCGCGGCCAATTTCGCCAATATGGGAAGCTCGCTCGCAGGCTCCATGGCGCTGGAAGACGTCCGCGCTGCGGCATTTCTCAAGAGCCTCCCAGAGGTGGACAAGGGGCGCATTGCGGCCATTGGCTTTTCCATGGGCGCATTCCGGGCATGGCAGGCGGCGGCCCTCAGTGATGACATCACAGCCACGGTCGCGGTCAACTGGATGGGAACCGCTAAGGGCCTGATGGTGCCCGGCAACAATCAGCTGCGCGGCGGCTCCGCCTGGCACATGACGCACCCTGGCCTCATGCAGCATCTGGACTACCCCGATGTCGCCAGCCTTGCAGCACCCAACGCCATGCTGATCTTCGCAGGCGAGAAGGACACGCTTTTCCCGCTTGCGTCCGTGACGGAAGCCTTCGGGAAAATGAAAGACGTCTGGGATGCGTGGGATGCGGCAGATCGGTTCGAACGCAAAATCTGGCCGGTTGGCCATGTGTTCGAAGCGGATCAGCAGGATTATGCGTTTGACTGGCTGGATGGGCAGTTTAAGCGGTGATGGCAGCGACGCCGATTTCCGCCCCTCATTCCTGTCCTTGTGACAGGAATCCAGTCGACGCGCGTCTGCGCGTCGGAAAGACTCTATTCAGCCCAAAGACTTGGGCTGACTGGATTCCTGTGACAGGCACAGGAATGAGGGAGAAACTCGCGAGTTAAGCGTCTTTCTCATTAACGCCGCTGGTGCCCGGCTCTGCCGTAACCGGCACTTCGCCCTTCGGACCACCCTTGGCAACGCCGACCATGGCAGGGCGCAGAACGCGTTCACCGATGGTGAAGCCAGCCTGTACCACCTGAACAACCGTGTTGTTCGGAACCGCCGTGTTGGGGATTTCGAACATGGCCTGATGGAAATTCGGGTCGAATTTCTGGCCTTCCGCATCCATCTTGCGCACGCCGTGACGTTCCAGCGCAGACAGCATGGCGCGCTCGGTCATATCGACGCCTTCGATCAGGCCGGTAATGCCCGCTTCGGCATTGGTCTTCAGTTCCTCGGGAATGGCTTCGAGAGCGCGGCGAAGATTGTCGGATACGGCCAGCATGTCGCGGGCGAAACCGGCGACGGAATAGGCCTTGGCATCCTTTACTTCACGCTCGGTGCGACGACGCAGATTGTCCATTTCGGCGGCAAGGCGCAGGAATTTGTCGCGCAGATCGGCATTTTCGGCCTTCAGCACATCAATCGGATCGGGCTCTGCCTGCTCGGGCACAGCGTTCTCCGCCGTTGCCGCTTCGTTAGCCTCGTCTACGACGTCTGCGTCAGGTCCGGCTTTATTTGTGTCATCGGTCATGACGTTCTCCAGCTTCACATGTGTAATGGCTTAGTGTTAGGGGTTGCGCCCGATATCGAGCTTTGCCAAGCAAAAATCAAGGCTTGCCAGTGAAACCATCTAGGATTCAATGATGTCTTTTCGATATCAGCGTCTTTGGCTGGAAAGCCGCGCCATGATCTGGGCGGTATAATCGACCATGGGCACGATGCGCGAGTAATTGAGCCTCGTCGGGCCAATCACGCCCACGGCGCCCACCACGCGGTTCTCATCGTCCCTGTAGGGTGCAACGATAAGTGATGAGCCCGACAGCGAAAACAATTTGTTTTCCGATCCGATGAAAATTCTGACGCCGGAGCCGGTCTCGGCCAGATTGAGAACCTCTATCAGATTGTCCTTGCGCTCCAGATCGTCAAACAGCAACCGCACGCGGTCGATGTCCTCTTCCCCCGCCAGCCCTTCCAGCAGATTGGAGCGCCCGCGCACGATCAGCCGTCCGAGCTTGCCTTCCTCATTATCGCCGGACCACACCGCCAGTCCGCGCGTCACCAGATCCTGAGCCAGCGTGCTGAGCGCCGTCTGAAGCTCGGATTTCTGCTGCAGGAGTTGCGTGCGCAATTCGGGAAGCGTCTGGCCAGACAGATGGGCGTTGATAAAGTTTGCGGCCTCCGTCAGCTGCGAGGAGGTGATACCAGCGGGCAGATCGATGATGCGGTTTTCGACCTGATTGTTGTCACCTACCAGAATGGCCAGACCCTTGGTCGGCTCGAGACGAATGAACTCCACATGCTTCAGCACCGCGTCGCTCTTGGTCGTCAGCACCAGACCCGCGCCGCGCGACATGCCGGACAGCATGCGGCTTGCCTCCGTCAGCAACCCCTCTATCGGCTGCTCCCGGCCCGAAACGGGGCCGATCTGGCGGTCGATGCTGGCGCGCTGTTCGGCAGGCAGATCACCCACCTGCATGAAGGCATCCACGAAAAAGCGCAATCCGGTCTGGGTGGGCAAACGACCGGCGCTGATATGCGGCGAATAGATGAGACCCAGCTCTTCCAGATCGCTCATCACATTGCGCACGGAAGCGGGCGAGAGTGACATGGGCAGCAGGCGAGACAGGTTGCGCGAGCCCAGCGGCTCACCATTTTCCAGATAGCCTTCAACGATGCGGCGGAAGATTTCGCGCGAGCGATCATCCAGCAACGCACCCGGTTCTTTTCCGATTGGAGGAGAAAGGCCCATTTCGCTCGCTCTTCATAATGTCAGTAACAAAGCGAATATAGTCTCTCGCGTCGTTAAGTGAAAACGGAAATTCCGCGCAGGGTAAACCCCAGCCCGCTTTTCCTTTGCAAAACCGGTGTCGCGGCCTTAGAAGGCGGAGATCAAAACGGAGACGAACCATATGCGGCCTTCAGGCAGAAAAACCGATCAGATGCGCAAAGTTTCTTTCGAGCGCAATTTCTCCAAGCACGCCGAAGGTTCCTGTCTGGTCAAATTTGGCGATACGCATGTTCTCGTCACCGCCAGCCTTGAAGAAAAGACGCCACCATGGCTGCGCAACAGTGGCAAGGGCTGGGTCACCGCCGAATATGGCATGCTGCCCCGCTCCACCCATGAACGCATGCGCCGCGAAGCCGCATCCGGCAAGCAGGGTGGCAGAACGCAGGAAATCCAGCGTCTCATTGGCCGCTCATTGCGCGCCGTGGTCGATCTGCAGGCGCTGGGCGAGCGCCAGATCAGCATCGACTGCGATGTCATCCAGGCAGACGGCGGCACCCGCACCGCCTCCATCACCGGCGCATGGATTGCCCTTCACGATTGCCTGAAGTGGATGGAAAGCCGCAACATGATCAAGGTGGAGAAGGTCCTGAAAGACCATATCGCCGCCATCTCCTGCGGTATTTTCGCCAGCCAGCCGGTGATCGATCTCGATTACCTCGAGGATTCCTCGGCAGAAACCGACGCCAATTTCGTCATTACCGGCTCCGGTGGCATTGTCGAAATTCAGGGCACAGCAGAAGGCGCCCCTTTCTCGGAAGAGGAATTCCTGACGCTGCTCGGCCTTGCCAAGACCGGCTGTGCAGAACTCGTTGAGCTGCAAAAGCAGGCGATTGCCTGACCCGGAGCGGAAAGACCATGCGCAAACTCGATACACGCACCATCGTTGTTGCCAGCCACAACAAGGGCAAGATCGCCGAAATCGCCGATCTCATCGGCCCTTTCGGCTTTTCCGCCAAGTCGGCTGCGGAGCTGAATTTCGCAGAACCCGATGAGACCGGCACGACCTTTGAGGAAAATGCGGCGATCAAGGCGCTTGCCTCGGCGCAAGCCTCCGGCCTGCCCGCATTGTCCGACGATAGTGGCTTGGTGATCGACGCACTGGATGGCAATCCGGGCGTTTACACGGCCAATTGGGCCGAGACAGCGGATGGCACGCGCGATTTTGCCATGGCGATGCAGAAGGTCGAAGACGCTTTGCAGGAGCGCGGTGCGACCGATCCTTCCGCCCGTACTGCCCGTTTCGTCAGCGTGCTGTGCCTCGCTTGGCCCGATGGTCATACCGAATTTTTCCGCGGAGAAATCGAAGGCACGGTCGCATGGCCACCGCGTGGTGCAAGCGGCTTCGGCTATGATCCGATTTTCCAGCCGGAAGGTTACGAGACGACCTTCGGTGAAATGAGCGCCGAGGAAAAGCATGGCTGGAAGCCCGGCGATCCGCAGGCTCTCTCCCACCGCGCCCGCGCCTTCAAGACATTCGTCGAAACCTGTTTCAACGCATGATGACCGATCTTGGGAGCAGGTTCTCCCCTGCCCCCAATACAACGATTGCACCCGATACCGGCGAACCCGGTTTCGGCATCTATGTGCATTGGCCCTTCTGCGCGGCCAAATGCCCCTATTGCGATTTCAACAGCCATGTCCGCCACAAGCCGGTGGATCAGGATCGTTTCGTTGCCGCCTTCCTCAAGGAAATGGACACGATGCGGCAGCTGAGCGGTTCAAAGGTCGTAACCAGCATCTTCATGGGCGGCGGCACGCCATCGTTGATGGACCCGCAGACCGTGGGCGCCATTCTGGATGGCATCGCCCGTTTCTGGCATGTGCCTGACGGCATCGAAATCACCATGGAAGCCAACCCGTCCAGCGTCGAAGCGGAACGTTTTCGCGGCTACCGCGCCGCGGGCGTCAACCGCGTGTCGATGGGCGTGCAGGCACTCAATGATCGCGACCTGAAATTTCTGGGCCGCCTGCATGATGTGGCCGATGCGCTGAAAGCCATCCGGCTCGCCCGCGAAATCTTCCCGCGCATGTCCTTCGACCTCATCTATGCCCGCCCGAACCAGACGGTCGAGGAATGGGAAAAAGAGCTTGCCGAAGCCATTTCCTATGCGGTCGATCACCTGTCGCTCTACCAGCTGACCATCGAGGAAGGCACCGCCTTTTACGGTCTGCACAAGGCAGGCAAGCTGATCGTGCCCGATGGCGATCAATCCGCGCTGCTCTATGAGGCAACGCAGGAGATTACCGCCCGTCACGGCATGCCCGCTTACGAAGTGTCCAACCACGCCATACCGGGTGCTGAGAGCCGCCATAACCTCACCTATTGGCGCTACGGCGACTATGCCGGCATCGGCCCCGGCGCGCATGGACGCCTGACCAAAGGCGGCGCAAAACTCGCAACCGCCACCGAACGCCACCCGGAAACATGGCTTGAGGCCGTCGAACGCGACGGCCATGGCATTCTGGATCAGGAAATGCTGGGTGTCGAAGAACAGTCGGACGAACTGCTGCTGATGGGCCTGCGCCTGCGCGAAGGCGTCGACCTCGCCCGCTGGAGCGACCTTTCGGGCCGCGACCTCGACCCCGAAAAGGAAGAGTTCCTGTTGCAGCACGGCTTCATAGAGCGCATCGGCAACTCGCGCCTGCGCTGCACGCCATCGGGCATGCTGATTTTGGACTCGGTGGTCGCTGATCTGGCGTGTTGATGATGCGTCGATTCAAAATCCGGTGTTTGAAGAAAGGCAGCCATGAATCTGATTGAGGAACGGGTCGCGATGGCACGGGCGGGCACGAACCCCTTCGTCATTGCCCGGATGGCTTCAGGTTGGCTGGTCATCGGCGATGTACAGCCTCTTCCAGGCTATTGTCTTTTGCTTGCGGACCCTGTCGTCCAAAGCCTCAACCATCTTGGTGCCCAAGAGCGTCTCATATTTTTAAACGATATGGCTGTGGTGGGTGATGCGCTTCTGAACGTGACCGGATGTGCGCGGATAAACTATGAGATCTGGGGAAATGCAGAACCTGCCCTGCACGCCCATATCATGCCCAGATACGATTCCGAGCCGACAGACAAACGCCATCGTCCCGCATGCATGGGCTATTCCTGGCCCGATGCCCCAAAATCGTCCGGTGATGATTACGTGGCGCTGGCGTCCAAACTGAGACAAGCCCTCGCCGATATCCAGTCATCGAAGTAGGATTGAGAATAGTGCCGCTGAGCAAACATCCGCATTATGTGGCACTGCTGGTTGAAACGCTGCATACGGAATGGGGCTCGCTTTCCAACTGGAGCGCCCCGGTGTCCGCGACCTTGATCCCCACAAGAAAGACTTCCTCTTCCAAAATGGCTTCATCGAACGCATCGGCAACTCCCGCTTGCGCTGCACGCCATCGGGCATGCTAATTTTGGACTCGGTGGTGGCTGATCTGGCGTATTGAGGATGTCCTTACTCGGACGCAGTGCCTAAGTCTTTTTCCTTCGCTTTACGCGCATTCTCCGCACTTTCACGCCGCAGTGGCGCGCCAATGGGGCAGATATCCTGCACGAAACCAGTCAAGCTGTTGGCAAGAGTATCAGAGACCTGTCGGTAATAAACATACTTGCCGCGTTTTTCCGACGACACCAGACCCGCATGTTCAAGCAATTGTAAATGCTGCGAAATCGATGGTTTCGACATTTCGAAACGCGCGGCGATATCGCCTGCATTCATCTCGTGATGGGCGACGTAAGCCAGGATTTTGCGTCTGACGGGGGAGGCCAGCGCCTCGAAAATCAACTGAATGGACATGCCCCTTTCTATCATTAATCACTTAGGCAATCAACTAACTGTTGACAAAATAATATTTAGTTGATTACCTAATTGTAGAAATGAAGAAAGGACGCTTGTTATGCAAATTCAATCGCAGTGGATTTTCAATTGTGCCCCGCATCACATCTGGCCGCATTTTCTACATGCCAAAATGGACACATCCAGGCCGCTTCTGTTTCGCCTGGGCATACCCAAACCGATGAGCTGCAAGGTTCTGGAAGGCCATGGTGCTGTTGGCAACACGCGCCAGTGCACGACAGATCGCGGCACGATCGATCAGCATATTCTCGATTATCAACCAAACCGCAAGCTTCGTTACCGCATGATCGGCAGCACCGTCTGGTGCAAGGACTGGATCGGCAATCTCGAGGACGAGTTCGTTCTGATCCCACTGGGACCAGACGTCACCCGCGTAGAGCGTCGCAGCCAATTCACCGCGCGCGGTTTGCTGGCACCCGTAAAGCAAATCGCTCTCTGGTTTGCTTTGAAACAGGCGCATCGATATGCCTCGAAGAATTGGCGCAGGCTGAGCGACGAGACGTTGGCTTCGGAGCGGCATCGGGAGGCCGTGGCATGACCGGTCGCCAAACATCACAGCGGATGGCGCGTATCCTCTACCTCATGGAAATCCTCATCTTCGCCGTCCCGTTCTATTTTACCTACGGACTGCTGGCTGTTGTTAGCGCACCTTATGCGGCCTTGCTGATCCTCTTCAGCCCAGTCTGGCTTATGGTATATCTGGCCGATGCCAGCGGCGACGGCGAGGCGATTATTCTGATGGGATTGATAGTGACCGCGATTGCGGCACTGGCGATTACCGGCAGCATGGCCCTCTGGAAACTCGCAAGGCTCTCACATGTGTATCTTTTCAAGGGCGCCGAAGAGCTCTCGAAACACGGTGCCGATTTTCGCACGGGGCTTTATTGCGGTTTGGCCCCATTGGCTTTTACCACCACGGTCATGACCACGATCGTCGTCAGTGACGGAGGATGGCAAGATTTGCCTTTTGCCATCATCGGCGGCTGTACGCTGCTGATCCCCGTGACCCATCTGTGGGTAGCGATGCGCAGGGTGCGGGCAAAACCCGTGACGGGTGATGCTTTCGCAATCACATCCTAGATCAGGTCTCGTCGCGGCCCGGCGTGCAGTACCAGACGATAGCGACGATCAACCCGACTGGCGCAAAGCAGGACAAAAGCTGATGCCAGCCGCTACGGTTGATGTCATGAAGGCGGCGGGCGGAAACCGTTATCGACGGCAACAAGATTACAAGCGACCATATCGCCCCGATAAAGCCGCTCGTATCTATGAATTCGATGACGAAAGAACTGACACATATAAACAGAATGCAGAACCAATATTCCGAGCGTGCCGCTCTGCCTTGGAAATTGACATAGTTTTTAAAAAAGCTGGAAATCGCTTCTCCAAAAGTCATCGGCATCGCCGAAGGTCCAAACCTGTTCGGTCCAGGTGGAGGTGATCTGAAGACGAAGATCAACGGGAAGAACATCAGGACTAAAATAACAATCCAATGCCAGCCGGAAAACAGGTCCATCGCATGCCCTTCTGTCTTTCGAAACACAGTGACAGATTTTAAAAAACATTTTGCGTCCACCTATCGGACGCTGAATTCAGACGCAGCGCAAAAGCGGTTCCGTCAGAGAAATAATCATGCGCTATACGCAATTACAAGTAGAAAGACCGACCGCCGTCTTTTTTAAAACGGCGGTCGGTCTTTGATTATTACGGAAAGATTCCATCAAAAACGGTCAGGTTTCCCTGACCGTTTGATGTCTCAAGCATTGTTTTCGTTGATCAACCGCTTCAGCAGTTCCACTTCGTGGCCCAGCTTGCTGTCTCCGCCGATCAGTTCTTCGATCTTGCGCACCGCGTGCAGCACGGTGGTGTGATCGCGTCCGCCGAAGCGGCGACCGATTTCCGGGAAGGAGCGTGGGGTCAGCATCTTGGCGAGATACATGGCCACCTGGCGCGGCTTGACGATGACGCGGGTGCGGCGGTTGGAGACCAGTTCCTGGCGCGAGACATTGTAATGCCGTGCGACGATGCGCTGGATGTCTTCGATGCGCACACGCTTGGCTTCGCCGGTGCCGACCAGATGGGCCAGAAGCTCGTCCACGCGTTCGACCGAAAGGTTCGGCTCGAAGGAGCGGCGGAAGATCAGCTGGTTGAAAGCACCTTCCAGTTCGCGGCCGCTGGCGGTGACGCTGCGGGCGACGTGGGAGACGATTTCTTCGGGAATATCGAAGCTCGGATCTTCCTGACGGGCCGTTGCGATGCGCTGGGTCAGCATTTCATAGCGCATCTCATAGTCCGGGCCTTCGATTTCAATGGCCATGCCACCCTGAAGGCGCGAACGCACGCGGGGATCGAGCGATTCCAGTTCCCATGGCGCGCGGTCTGCGGCCACCACGACCTGCTTGGCGCTGTCGAGCAGCATGTTGAGCAGATGGCAGAACTCGTGCTGGATCATCTTGCCCTGCAGGAACTGCATGTCATCGATGACCAGAAGGTCGATATTGCGCAGCGTGTCCTTCAGCGTCAGTGCGTCATTGTCACGGATCGCAGTTGCGAAACGCCACATGAAATATTCCGCCGTCAGATAGACCACGCGCGGATTGCGCGGACTATCGACGGCCGCATTGGCGATTGCCTGCAGAAGGTGCGTCTTTCCAAGGCCCACACCCGCATGGATGAAGAGCGGATTGAAGCGCACGGCACCGGCACCGGCTTCGGCAATGGTCTTGGCTGCTGCCAGGGCCACGCGGTTGGATGCGCCTTCGACAAAGGTATCGAAGGTGAAACGTGTATCGAGCGGCGAGCCAAACAGCGGACCGGAGCCCGAATGACGGGTCGTGGACGCGGATGCTGCCGTATGAGACTGCTGCGCGCTTGACGTCGGCTGCGGCGGAATGAACGGCTTTGCCCGCTGTGCGGACGCGCTCATATCGACCACAGGCTGTGCGCGTTCTTCAACCGGTGCCGGGCGTACCGGACGGCTGGCCGAACGCACCAGGATCTCCACCTTCAACACATCAGCATCTTCGCTCTGAACGAGCGTCGTGATGAGGTCGATGTAACGGTTGTTGATCCAGGACTTCAGAAATGTCGTTGGAACGGTAAAACGCACAACGCTTTTGGAAACGGAATGAAGTTTGAGCCGAGCGAACCAGCTTGCGTAAACTTCGGGTCCAACCTGTGCTTTCAGCCGCGCGCTAAAACGCTCGAACAGCGCGTCATGCTTCATATCCTGTTTGTCCCCTGCCGCATCAGTGCCAGCTGCATCACATGCCTTTGGTGTGCGGTCCCCGTTTGCCACCGCACCCATCACCAAATTCAATTGCATATTGCCGCCTTTCAAATTGCCAATCATAGCCTGACGAACCAACGTCCATCAGGGATACCCCTCGTTCATTCTTACTCTCGGACACTCCCCTCGAAAGACATGTCCTCAAGCCATTTGTATTACCGCGAGCCGGTTATCCCATTTCCCTCTACATCATGGAGAGGCCTGCGATTACTCAACAACTACTCCCACAACACAACTTTAACATATGCCAATCAAGGCACGGTTTCGCATTTCCGCAACCTGCTGGATTGCGGCCAAACCGGCCCCGATACTTGAAAAAACGAACTCAAACAGAACTCGTCCGCAAGGAGCATGTACCTTCGATACTCAAGGATCGAGATAGCTTGTGGATAGAAATCCTTGCCCCTTGTCGAGATGCATTTAGGCAGGATCGGGGGTGGAGATCAATGGCGATTTTTCTGCGAAACGGAAGATCGGCCATTGACTCACACAGGCCGTTTTGCATCGATTGAATGGCCGTCTGGAGAATCTCTTATGAATCAATGAGATTCAATTTCGTGGCTTTTTTAAAGCGTGATTTGGCGGAAAAATAAAAATTCTCTTGACTCTATACTTCGGTAACCTTCCGCAGGGGGAGGACGGTCAGATTTTAAAGACCTTTTGTAAGTCATTGTTTTTTATTATCTTTTTTCGTCATCGCTCTGACGCAGAAGTGTCATGCTATGCAGCACAATGTTAACAAGTCGTTAGAAACAGAAAAAGCCCGGTCTTTCGACCAGGCTTTTTTGTAATAAATTTGTATTAGCCGGATTAGGCGGAAAGTGCCTTCACGCGCTGGGCCAGACGGGACACCTTGCGGGACGCCGTGTTGCCGTGCAGAACGCCGCGGGTAGCTGCGCGCTGGATCTCAGGCTGGGCTACTTTGAGCGCTTCTGTTGCGACTGCCAGATCACCCGATGCGATGGCCTCTTCGACCTTGCGAATGAAACCGCGAACGCGCGAACGGCGAGCCTTGTTGACTGCGGTACGGCGAGCGATCTTGCGAGTCGCCTTTTTCGCCGAAGTTGTATTGGCCATGTATGCCTCTCTTCGAATTCAAACCAAAATCCGCAACCACAGGATCAGGTCCGTCAAAGACCTCGCGTTCCAAAGAGTGCGGGAGTAATTGGAACAAGCCGGATGGCTTTTCCTAACCGTGGGCGGGCATATAACCCTAAAGCTGCTGCCCGTCAACGCGCATTTTCAGCAAAAACGCTGATATTCCGAATCCTTGGCGTCGCTGGAACCCAAAACACATGAAGGTTTTGTGTCTATTCCGCCATAGGATTGCAATAGCGATTCTTGAATACAGGTTTTCTCTTCTCCACGAAAGCCGCCATGCCTTCTTTCTGGTCGTCCGTCGCAAAAAGCGACTGGAACAGGCGGCGCTCGAAGCGCAGGCCTTCGCTCAGAGAGACCTCGAAGGAGCGATTGACGCTTTCCTTGGCCATCAGCACGGATGCACGCGACAGGGATGCGATGGTGCTGGCCGCCTCCACCGCTTCATCCATCAGCCGCTCCTGCGGCACGATGCGTGACACCAGCCCTGCCCGCTCCGCTTCAGCCGCATCCATCTTGCGGCCCGTCAGCACCAGGTCCATGGCCTTGGCCTTGCCGACGGCGCGCGTCAGGCGCTGCGACCCGCCCATGCCGGGAATGACGCCGAGCGTGATTTCCGGCTGTCCGAATTTGGCACTCTCGGACGCGATGATGAAATCGCACATCATGGCAAGCTCGCAGCCGCCGCCCAGCGCAAATCCGGAGACCGCCGCGATGACCGGCTTGCGGGCAGCCGCCACATCGTCCCAGCCGCCCAGGAAATCACCGAGGTAGGCATCGACGAAATCCAGCGACTGCATCTCCTTTATATCCGCACCGGCGGCAAAGGCCTTTGGCGAACCGGTGATGACGATGGCGCCGATGGAATCATCCGTCGAAAAGGACGCCAATATATGTCGCAGTTCCTTCAAGAGGGCGGAGTTCAGCGCGTTCAGAGCCTGCGGTCGGTTGAGCGTGATGACGCCGACATCATCACGCTTTTCAACGATCAGCGTTTCGTAATCCATGTGGGTGGTCCTCTCCCATTATTTTTGACAGGCGGCGCAATAGAAGGTGGAGCGCCCGGCCTGCACGATCCGCTCGACCGTACCTCCGCAACCGGGTGTGGGGCAAGCATGACCTTGGCGATCGTAAACCGAAAAGGAATGCTGGAAATAGCCGAGCGTGCCGTCGGTCTGGATATGGTCGCGCAGCGAAGAGCCACCCGCCGCAATCGCATCGGCAATGACCTCGCGGATTTTCTGGGTCAGATCGACCAGCTGGGCCTTGGGCTTTCCGGTTTTTGTCACCAGTGTCCCTGCCGCTCTTAAAGGAGACAGATGCGCGCGCCACATAGCCTCACAGACATAGATATTGCCAAGCCCGGCAATGACCTTCTGGTCCAGCAGCGTGCTTTTCAGCGGCTGGCTTTTGCCATCAAAGCGGCTTGCCAGATAATCGGCGCTCAGCGCATTGCCGGTCGGTTCGGGCCCGAGATCGGCAAAGGCAGGGTAGAGGTCGATATGGGCGCGCTCCACCAGATGCATGAAGCCGAAACGGCGCGGGTCATTATAGATGACCTGCGCAGACGCCCCCGTCTCTTTTTGCAGATGGAAGATGACATGGTCATGCTTGCCATCCTTTGAGCGCGCATAATGAAACTCGCCCGGCGTTTCCGACGGCCCTGACTGTTCCTCGATGCGGAAGGAGCCGGACATGCCCAGATGCGCGATGATGGTGAGCCCGTCTTCAAGCTCGATCAGCAGATATTTGGCCCGACGTCCCAGAGAGACGATGCGCTTGCCTTCCACCAGGGCCGAAAACCCATCGGGAAAGGGAAAGCGCAGGTCGGGCCGGGCAAGCACGACTTTCTCTACGCGCGCACCCTCCATGGTCGGCGCAAGGCCGCGTCGGACGGTTTCAACTTCGGGCAATTCTGGCATGGAGTTTATCCCACATGTTTACCGCAACGGTCTTGTGATCTCATGCCTGCGGGCATACATGTCGCAGGCATGTTGTGTCGCAACAGATAGCGTCGCAATCGCCTTTCCGCTATGGTCCGCACCGCAATTAAAGATGGAGACCGCCGATGACCGAAGCCCGCACCACCGCAGATGGCGGCATGGAAACCTCTTACGGCTTTCACAAGGTTGACGAAGGCCAGAAGCAGGGCATGGTCAATGAGGTCTTTCACAAGGTCGCCAAGCGCTACGACATCATGAATGATGTCATGTCTGCGGGCATGCACCGTTTGTGGAAAGACGCCATGATCTCAGCGCTTAACCCGCGCAAGGACCCGTCATACAAGACGCTGGATGTGGCTGGCGGCACCGGCGACATCGCATTCCGCATCATCGAAGCTTCCAATCGCCTCGCCCATTCCACCGTTCTCGACATCAACGGCTCGATGCTGGCGGTGGGCGAAGAGCGGGCGGCAAAGAAGAAGCTTTCCGACAATCTGACCTTCGTGGAAGCCAATGCCGAGGAGCTGCCTTTCGAGGCCAATAGTTTCGATGCCTATACGGTCGCCTTCGGCATTCGCAACGTGCCGCGTATCGATGTGGCGCTCAAGGAAGCGCATCGGGTGCTGAAGCGCGGCGGGCGTTTGCTGGTGCTGGAATTTTCCGAAGTGGAAATGCCGCTTCTCGACAAGGTCTATGATGCCTGGTCCTTCAATGCCATTCCGCAATTCGGCAAGATGATTACCGGTGATGCCGAACCCTATCAGTATCTGGTGGAATCGATCCGCAAATTCCCCAATCAGGAAGACTTTGCAGCGATGATCCGCACTGCCGGTTTCTCGCGCGTGACCTATACCAATTATACCGGCGGCATCGCCGCGCTGCATTCCGGCTGGAAGCTTTGATCCACATGAAGGCTTGCAGCAGCAGGAAGAAGGCATTCGCATGAGTACGCTTGGCGCATATTTCCGGCTCGCAAGGGTCGGCTGGGTTCTCGTGCGCGAAGGCGTGGTTCTGGCTCTTCCGTCCGAGGAGCTGCCGGCCACGGCGAAATTTGCCAAAGCGATGCTCAAGCCCTTCGCCCGCAACCGGGCAAAACATGCAGACCGTCGTGACCGGCTGGCAACTGCCGTGGAACGTCTCGGCCCTTCCTATGTCAAGATGGGCCAGTTTCTGGCCACCCGCCCGGATGTGGTGGGCGCGGATTTTGCCGAAGACCTTTCGCGCCTGCAGGACCGCATGGCCTTCTTCCCGAATGCTGCGGCAAAGGCGAATATCGAGGGGTCACTCGGTCGTCCTGTCTCCGACCTTTATCTCGAATTCCGTGATCCGATTGCAGCCGCCTCCATTGCGCAGGTGCACCCGGCCATCGTGCGCACCCCCTCGGGGCAGAAGAAGGTGGCCGTGAAGGTCATTCGCCCCGGCGTGCGCCAGCGCTTCCAGAACGATCTGGAGGCGATGTATCTGATTGCCGATCTTCAGCAGCGCTTCATCCGTTCCGCCCGCCGTCTACGCCCGGTGGAGGTGACGCGTGCGCTGGAGCAGACGACTAAGATCGAAATGGATTTGAGGCTGGAAGCGGCTGCCCTGTCCGAACTTGCGGAGAACACGCAAAATGATCCCGGCTTTCGCGTACCGGAGGTGGACTGGGAGCGGACGGGCCGCGATGTCGTCACCATGGAATGGATCGACGGCGTCAAGATGTCGGATGTGGAGGGCCTGAAGGCTGCCGGTCACGATCTCAATGCGCTGGCCGATACGCTGATCCAGTCCTTCCTGCGCCATACGCTGCGCGACGGCTTCTTCCATGCCGACATGCATCCGGGCAACCTCTTCGTAGACCCCAAGGGCATGATCGTTGCCGTTGACATGGGCATTGCCGGGCGGCTCGGCAAAAAGGAACGGCGGTTCCTGGCCGAAATTCTATATGGCTTCATCACCCGCGATTACATGCGCGTGGCGGAAGTGCATTTCGAAGCGGGCTATGTTCCCGGCCACCATGACATCGCCAGCTTCGCCCAGGCCATCCGCGCCATCGGCGAGCCTATCCATGGCCAGCCTGCCGAAACCATCTCCATGGGCAAGCTGCTGACGCTTCTCTTCGAAGTGACCGAACTCTTCGACATGGAAACGCGTCCCGAACTGGTGATGCTGCAAAAGACCATGGTGGTGGTGGAAGGCGTTTCACGCATTCTCAACCCGCGCTTCAACATGTGGAAAGCGGCAGACCCTGTTGTCAGCGGCTGGATCCGCGACAATCTCGGCCCCAAGCGCATCGTGACCGACCTGAAGGACGGGCTCAAAGCAGCCGTCAAACTCGCCGAAGCCGCCCCGGAAATCGCCGCCAAGACGGAAAAGCTGCATGCTGATCTTGTCTATATGAGCGAACACGGCCTGCGCTTCGATGCCAGCACGGCAGAAGCCATCGGCAAAGCCGAGGCGCGGCATACACGCTGGGGACGCATTGCGCTTTGGGTGATTGCGCTGGTGTTGGTTTATATTGCGGTGAGGGTTAGCTGAAGCTGGTTTCGACGGCATTCCGCAAACGAAATTACGGCGTTTTCGTCTGCTATCGGCGTGACGTTGACGGTTGTGCTTAAACGACTGAGAAGCTATTCAAAGTTGATGTTGGCTTTCGCTCGTTTCACGCTTCGTCTTGCGATTAGGGCGCTTGCCGTCGCTACATCCCTTTGGTGGGCGCTTTCCGTCATTTCTTTTGTTATTTGGCTCTCACTGCGGCAGTTTGGCCTCTCAGGCTGTGTGCATGGCGAGTTCGGCAACTTTGAATGCGGACCCGCCTTGTGGTACGATCAGCTGATAAATTGGACGACCGGTTTCTGGATTGTCTCGCTGCTTTTAATTTCTGATTGGACACGCAACGCGCTTAACCTGCCAAGCCTTCATGATTGGCGGTTTCCCGCCGCTATCCTATTTTGGATCGGGACGTTTGCGATGATTACGTTAGCGATACGCTTTGCTTTGAAGATAATATGCGGCGCTTCACGACATATTCGAGCGCAGCGATGAGCTTCCTGCCAGCATGTGCCCGATTGGCCCTAGAGTGCGCATCGCGCATTTGGATCAAAGTGGTGATCCGCAAAGAGGCCTCAGGAGACCTTTAATTCTGTCGGCTTACAACGGCTTGTCTGATTGCTGGAACCATCAAAGCGAGCCCAAGGGCTGCCAATGATGTGCCGAAAACCGCAGCGAAATGTGCATCTTGGCAGTCATTGCCGCTTGGACATTGTTCACTGGCCACTGACCATCCCACGGCACCAACAAGGCCGGAAAAAATGAAGATGAGCAACCCAGCTATTGCAGCGATTATCAACGTAAAGCGCAAGTCTCAAGCCTCTATGGAACGTTGCAGATCGCGTAATTTAGTTTGATCTTCCTGTGTCCGCAATTCGCGCATTGCAGGCGAAGTAATGCGTTTCGGAAGAACAGAAAATCCCGTTCGAAAGCGAATAAATCCGCATTCACTGGTCCAGAACAATCCCCAATTCCGCCCGCAGCTTCTTCGTCAGCCCAGCCGCGACCAACTCATAGGACCGGCGCACATAAAGATCCAGTTCCGCCGCCTCCAGCGGTGAATGGTCTGAGATCGACACCCATTTGCGCTTGGCGAAATAGGGTGCCTGGGCGATGCCTTCCAGTGAGGTGAGAATCTCGAAACTTTCTTCCGAACACTTGACGACGAGGCGCCAGTCGTCTCGTTCGCCCAGAACGGCGAAGACCTTCTCGCCCACCTTGGCGACATGGGAGTCCCATTGATCGACGAAGGAAACGCCGGGCCATTTGCCCAGGGTGGCATCGAAGCTTGTGCGGTCGAACAGGCTCATGCCAGTTTCTCCGCGATGAGGGCCGCGAGGCGTTTTGCGACTTCGGCCTTATCGAGATCAGGCCAGGCATCGATGCCGGTTTTCGAGATGATCTTCACGCTGTTGCGATCTCCACCCATGATGCCCGTCGCGGCGGAAACGTCATTGGCAACGATGATATCGGCACCTTTGCGCTCCAGCTTGGCGCGGCCATTGATCTCGACATCCTGCGTTTCAGCAGCAAAGCCGACAACGATTTTTGGCCTTTGCGCTTGATGGCCCACGGTCTTCAGAATATCCGGATTTTCCACCATTTGCAGGGCGGGCGGCTGGTCGCCGGGTTGTTTCTTGATCTTCTGATCCACAGCGGTCGCGGCGCGCCAGTCGGCGACAGCAGCCACCATGACCGCGATGTCGGCGGGCAGCTGCGAGAGAACGGCGTCGCGCATTTCCTCGGCGCGTTCGATATGAATGGTCGTGACCCCTGCGGGATCGGCGATTGTCACAGGTCCGGAGACCAGTGTGACCTCGGCACCCAATTCAGCAAGCGCTGCGGCAATGGCATGGCCTTGCTTGCCGGAGGAGCGGTTGGCGATGTAGCGGACGGGATCGATAGGCTCATGGGTCGGGCCGGAAGTGACGATGGCTTTTTTGCCTGCCAGCGGCTTCGGGCCATGATCCAGAAGCTTTTCGGCGGCATCGACGATCTGCAAGGGCTCGGCCATGCGGCCAAGGCCTGCCTCGCCTCTTTCCGCCATCTCGCCTGCCATGGGCCCGATGAAACCGATGCCATCTGCTTTCAGGATCGAAATGTTGCGCTGGGTTGCCCTGGCCGTCCACATTTTAGGGTTCATGGCGGGTGCGATGAGCACCTTGCGATCCGTGGCCAGCAACACGGTGGAGGCCAGATCATCGGCCAGACCGTTTGCCATCTTCGCCATGAGATCGGCAGTCGCCGGTGCGACGAGGATGAGATCGCAGTCTCGCGCCAGCCTGATATGGCCGACATCCTGTTCGTCCTGACGCGAGAACAGTTCGGTGAAAACATGGGTGGCCGAGAGTGCGCCAACGGCAAGTGGCGTCACGAATTCCTGCGCCCCGCGCGTCATGACAGGCGTCACCTTCGCGCCGCGCTCTTTCAGCCGGCGGATGAGATCAAGGCTCTTATAGGCCGCGATGCCACCGGAAATGATGAGAAGAATATGCTTGTCCGAAAGTGCCATGATGCCGACCGAATTCCTGTTTGTGGGGAAACTAGCGCATCGGCGCGAAAATCGGAATCGATTTTCGCTAAGCACGATGCGTAGATTCAAAGAGTTAGAGCCCTTGGCTTTCAAAGTGCAATCGCGTGAACGGCCACACATCGCTCAAGACGTGCTTCGCCGTTCACGCGGTGCGATGCACCCGTGGCATGTTTTGCTTTAACCCGGAGAACACACGCAAATGCGGATGGGTCTCTGGTATGGTGTTGTCGTTGGCTTCCGCATTTGCGTGGCCTCTGGTCTTTCGTTCTTGCAGGCCATGTCTTGCCCAGACCGGACCGTGAATGATCCGGGCTGAGCGTGACAGGCAGTCTCCGCTGAACCGTTTCGCCTCGCCCTGCCCGAAAGCCGTGAATGGTCTTTCGCGTCGAGAAAATCAGGTCCACCGGTCTTACCCTGACATGGTATTCCCAATGTCTGGCCGCACGTCTGCGTCCACCCACCAGCCCTCGCCACCTCGATGTCTCGCGAAACATCTCCTCGGCGAAAGTGGAAACAGTGTGCGGCTGATTCGGAGGCCGTGAATGAAATTTCGAAAGTTTTTTTGATGTTTTTGGCGATTTAATTTTAAGTCATTGATTTTGTTATTTTTATTATGTCGATCTTGATCGACGTGATAGCTGGCTGTTCGTATTTGGGACCGGTTGATCCGGATTTGAGATATCGATTAACCAAAACCCGCATTGACGCCCTCAAAGCCGCACATCAAAGGGCGCTTTCATCGGGCCGTTAGCAACTTTTTCACGCCTTCTTCCCACATCATACGGCTTAAGGTGGGGCACAAGGGATATTAAGCGAAGATGATGTCACGGGGATTTCTGTTCGCGGCTGGTGGTATCATCATTTTGGCCGTATCAGCCCCCAAATTCCTTGAGGATTATCTCGCCATTCCGTCCGAGACGGAGGCGACCAGCGATGCTTTACCGGTAACCAAAGCCAGCACGCCGACCGCGCCGCCAAGTGCAGGCACGGTGACGCTGACGGCCGACAGGCGTGGCCACTATGCCGCCAAGCTTAGAATCAATGGCAAGCAGATCGAAGGGATGATCGATACCGGCGCTTCGCTGGTTGCCTTCGATGAGAGCACTGCCAGACGGCTGGGTTATGTGCTGAAGGACAGCGATTACAAATATCAGACGTCCACCGCAAACGGCGTCAAATCCGTTGCCGTCATTACGCTGGAGAGGGTGGAGCTCGGAAATATCGTTGCGCGCAACGTGCAGGCAGCCGTTTCGAAAGATGGCGGGCTGGACACGGTGCTGATCGGCATGAGCTTTCTGAAGCAGCTCAAATCCTTCAAATCGGAAAACGGCAGGCTTGTTCTGACGCGGTAACGGTCAGGCACCGATGCGCGAAACGATAATCGGCTGCTCGCCGGGTGCTTGCTGCGAAAGGCCATAGGCGTCAGACACGTCCTGAATGGCCTTGGCCAGGCTCTCCTGCGTTGCCGCATGCACCATGGCAATCGGCTGACCCTTCTCCACCCTTGTTCCCAAGGGCAGAATATCCGAAATGCCCACGCGGTGGTCGATGACATCGCTGGGGTGGCGACGACCGCCGCCGAGAGTGACAACGACCATGCCAATATCTCGTGTGTGGCAGGAGGATAGAAAGCCGTCTTCTGTTGCCAAAACAGGCGCAATATGCGGTGCGGGTTTGAGATACTGGCCCGGCTTTTCGATGAAATCCGAGGGTCCGCCGAGGGCTGAGATCATCTGGCCGAAACGCTCCAAGGCCGCACCGGAGGCAAGCGCCTTGCGCGCCATGGCTTCGCCTTCCGAAAGACTGGAGACGGCGCCGGATTGCGCGAGCATTTCAGCGGCAAAGGCGAGGACCAGCGTTTCGATGCGGGTTCCGGTTTTTTTGCCGTTCAGAAAATCCAGACAATGCACGATTTCCAGCGCGTTGCCTGCGGCATCGGCCAAGGGTTCGTTCATATCGGTGATGAGAGCTGAGGTTTTAACGCCTGCGCCGTTGGCGACGTCCACCAGCGCACGGGCCAGCAGTTCCGATTCGTCGGCGCTGAGCATGAAAGCGCCACTGCCGAATTTGACATCCAGCACCAGTGTTTCCAGCCCGGCGGCCAGTTTTTTGGACAGGATGGAGGCTGTAATCAGTGGGATGGAATCGACGGTCGCGGTCACATCTCTGATAGCATAGAGCCGCTTGTCGGCGGGGGCGAGATCGCCCGTCTGGCCGATGATGGCGCAGCCGACATCTTTGACCGTGCGGCGAAACAGGGTCTCATCCGGCATGACATTGTAGCCGGTAACGGCTTCGAGCTTGTCGAGCGTGCCGCCGGTGTGGCCAAGGCCGCGGCCCGAAATCATTGGGACCGCCAGACCGCAGGCGGCAACGATGGGGGCAAGCATGAGCGAGACATTGTCGCCCACGCCGCCGGTGGAGTGCTTGTCGGCAATGGGCTTGCCGACATCGGCCCAGGAAAGAACATCGCCGCTGTCGCGCATGGCAAGCGTCAGCGCCACAGTCTCACCGCGGTTCATGCCGCGAAAGAAGACGGCCATGGCGAAGGCTGCGGCCTGTCCCTCGGAAATCGCACCGCTGGACAGGCCGGAGATGAAGGCGGAAATCTCATCCGCCGTCAGCACCTGCCCATCGCGTTTGCGACGGATGATTTCCTGCGGGATCATTGGAGATCAATATCCGCTGGCGGACTTGGCAGGTTCGCCGCCGCCCAGCACGTTCAAAATATCGTCCAGAATGCCGGATGCGCCGAAGCGGAAGGTGGATGGCATGGCCCAGTTGGGCTGCATGATGGTTTCTGCCAGACGCAGATAAAGCGTTGCATCTTCCACCGTGCCGATGCCACCGGCAGGCTTGAAGCCGACCTTCTTTTTGCTGTCGCGGATGGCCTGCAACATGATGTCGGCGGCTTCCAGCGTGGCATTGACCGAGACCTTGCCGGTAGAAGTCTTGATGAAATCCGCACCCTCGGCAATGGCGATTTCAGAAGCGCGGCGGATCAGCGCCTTGTCCTTCAATTCCCCGGTTTCGAGAATGACCTTGAGCAGAACAGGAGTTACACAGGCCGTGCGCACGGCAGCGACCATTTCGGCCACGGCATGTTCATCGCCTGCGATGAATTTCTTGTAGGGAATGACCAGATCGATTTCGTCGGCACCATCGGCGATGGCGCGTTCTGTCTCACCGACCACGGTTGCGACTTCGAGATCGCCCGAGGGGAAATTGACGACGGTTGCGATGCGGATCGAGTGGTCCTTGCCGAAGGCGGCACGGGCCTGCGCCACGAAACGCGGCCAGATGCAGATGGCAGCCGTCGTGCCGTACTGCGTATGGGCCTTCTGGCACAGCGCAGCAATCTGCTCCGGCGTGCAATCTTCCTTTAGATTAGTGAGGTCCAGCAAGGACAAGGCGAGAGCGGCGGCTTCGCGCGGGCGCTGAAGTTCCATGCTCAATTTCCTCCTGAAATCATTTCCGTTAAGATTGCGGCCAGTCTCTTGCCGCCTATGGGCGCCATGTCTTTGGTTTCTTCATGGCTCAGTTCAGCCCCGGTCATGCCGGCACCGTAATTGGTAATAACGGAAGCGGCGGCAACGCGCATCCCGAAAAAGCGCGCAAGGATGACTTCCGGTACTGTGGACATGCCGACGGCATCTGCACCCAGCGTTCGGGCCATGTGGATTTCCGCAGGCGTTTCGAAGCTTGGGCCGGAGAACCACATGTAAACGCCCGAAAACAGCGGCACGGTGGCGCGAATGGCGGCATTGCGCATGGCAAGCGACAGATCCGCATCATAAGCGCTGGTCATGCCGACGAAGCGGCGGTCGCTGTCTTCACCGATCAGCGGGTTCATGCCGGAATAATTGATGTGATCGGTGATCTGCATGACCGATCCGGGTGGCATGTCCTGTCGAACGGAGCCTGCCGAATTGGTAAGGATCAGCGATTGCACGCCGATACCAGAGAGAGCCTCGATGGCCGGGCGCATGGCGCTCGCGTCACCCTGTTCGTAATAATGCACACGGCCTGCCAGCATGATGATGGGCTGACCGCCGAGATAGCCAGCGACCAGTTCGCCCGCGTGGCCGGAGACGGCGCTTTCGGGAAAGCCAGGAATATCCGCATAGGGAATGCGGATTGGGTCGGTCACCTCGTCCACCAGAGAGCCTAAGCCGGAGCCGAGAACCACGGCGGTGCGCGGCATCAGCCCGTTCAGCCTGTCCACGAGGACATCGATGATCGCGTGATCCATCAAGGCAACTCTGTCTTGAAGCTGAAGGGCAGGAGTTCGTCCATGGTCATGACCTTCTGTACGCCCGCTTCGTCACAGAGATAAATCTTGGTGTCGGCGGACGCGAATTCCGCGATCTTCTGGCGGCAGCCGCCGCAGGGCGGGCAGAGCGCCAGCTTTTCCGCGATAACGGCGATTTCGGTGATCTTCTTTGCCCCGCCCATGACCATGGCGCTGATGGCGGAGGGTTCAGCGCACCAGCCTTGAGGGAAGGACAGGTTCTCGATATTGGCGCCCTTGTAAATCTTGCCGTCTTCGGCGCGGATGGCCGCACCGACGGGGAACTTCGAATAGGGTGCGTGGGCAAAGGCCATGGCCTCGCGGGCGGCTTCGAAAAGCTCATGAGACATGGTTTAACGCTCCTTCGAGTAAGCAACGCCACCGGCCTTCGGAGGCTTGGCAACGCCGATGAAACCGGCCAGCAGAATGCAGGTGAGGATATAGGGCAACGCCTGGAAGATCTGGACCGGAACTTCACCGATGCCCGGAATGGCCTTGCCCTGCATGAAGTTTGCGACAGCATCCAGAAAACCGAACAGAAGGCAGGCAAACATGACAGGCACCGGCTTCCATTTGGCGAAGATCAAGGCCGCGAGCGCGATATAGCCCTTGCCCGCCGACATGTTGGCGATGAAGGCGGCAGACTGGGCTACGGCAAGATAGGTTCCAGCAAAGCCACAGAGGAAACCGGCAACGATGACGGCGCGGAAGCGCATCCATGTCACGGAAATGCCTGCCGTATCGACAGCGCCCGGATTTTCACCCACGGCGCGCAGGCGAAGGCCAAAGCGGGTACGGTAGAGCACCCACCAGGAAATCGGCACGGCGATGAAGGCGAGGTAGGTCAGGATATTGTTGCCGGAGATGACATTGGCGTAGAGCGGGCCGATGAAGGGGATTTCGCGCATGGCATCCACACCAGGAAGAATGATCGGCGTGAAACGGCCTTCGCCGGGGATTTGCGGCGTGCGACCGCCCTGCCCGAACCATGCTTGCCCCAGAACAACCGTCAGACCAGCGGCGACGAAGTTGAGTGCCACGCCCGAGACGATCTGGTTGCCGCGGTTGGTGATGACAGCGAAACCATGCACCAGCGAAAAGAAGATCGACACGCCGATACCGGCGGCAAGACCCGCCCAAGGATCGGCGGTGAGATAGGCCACGCAAGCGGATGCGAAGGCGGCAGCCAACATCTTGCCCTCAAGGCCGATGTCGAACACACCGGCGCGTTCCGAAAATAGGCCTGCAAGGGCCGTGAACAGTAGCGGGATGGTCAGGCGGACGGTCGAACCGAGAATGCTGACCAGCATATCGAAGGTTTCCATGGGCCTTACCTCTTCACAAATTGCTGATAGATCCGCACCACAGCGGGGCGGTACATATATTCGAGCGCGCCTGCAAACAGGATGACGAGCCCCTGAATGACGACGATCATCTCGCGGGTGATGTTGGGCATTTCAAACGAAAGATCGGCGCCGCCCTGATAGAGAATGCCGAAGAGCAGGGCCGCAAAGACGATGCCGAGCGGATGGCTGCGGCCCATGAGCGACACGGCAATGCCGACGAAACCTGCACCGCCAACGAATTCAACCTGCAAACGTGCCGACGCACCCATGACAGGGTTGAGCGCCATCATACCCGCTAAGCCGCCAGAGATCAGCATGGCGATGATGACGGTGCGCGAATAGGGAATGCCCGCATAGACCGCAGCCGACGGACTGATGCCGAGCGTGCGCATTTCATAGCCGAGCTTCGTGCGCCAGATCAGAACCCAGACCAGAAACGCGGCAACGAGCGCGATGAGGAAGGAGACGTTGAAGGGCGCGGGGCCGAGTTTCAGGCCGAACATCGCCATCAGCCAGTCCAGCTTCGGCAATTGGCCGCCGGGCAGGAAGGTGCGGGTTTCCGGCGCCATCTTGCCGGGGACGATGAAGACGTTGACCAGCAGATAGACCATCAGCGCAGCTGCGATGAAGTTGAACATGATGGTGGTGATGACGACGTGGCTGCCGCGTTTTGCCTGAAGCCAGCCGGGAATGAAGGCCCAGGCCGCACCAAACACCGCAGCACCGATGACGGCAAACGGCATGGTGACATACCAGGGCACGTAGCGGTCCAGCGCAAGTGCCACCATGGCGGCACCCAGGCCGCCGATATAGGCCTGACCTTCCGAGCCGATATTGAAAAGGCCCGCATGGAAGGCGACCGCCACCGACAGGCCGGTGAAGATGAAGCTGGTGGTATAAAACAGGGTGAAGCCGATGGCGTCACCTCGGCCCAGCGAACCCTCGATCAGAAGCCGCAATGCTGCAAAGGGATTTTCGCCAATGCCCCAGACGACGAGGCCAGAGATGAAAAAGGCGGTGACGATGTTCAGGAACGGCAGAAGGCCGTAGCTGATCCAGTTGGGAAGAGGGACGGAAGCTGTACTCATGAGCTTTAAAGCCTTTGCCTTATGCGGCGATGCCGGCCATCATCAGGCCCAGCGTTTGTTCTTCGGCTTCCGCCGTTTTTTCTCCGACGACCCGGCCCGCAAACATCACCAGAATGCGGTCCGACAAAGAGCGGATTTCATCCAGTTCTACCGAAACCAGCAGAATGGCCTTGCCCGCATCGCGCATCTCGATGATGCGGCGATGGATGAACTCGATGGCACCGATATCCACGCCACGCGTCGGCTGGCCGATGATCAACATTTTGGGATCGCGTTCGATTTCGCGCGCAACGACGATCTTCTGCTGGTTGCCGCCGGAGAAATTGGCGGTCTTCAGCCGGGCATTCGGCGGGCGGATGTCGTATTTCTCGATCTTCTCGATGGCATCCTTGCGGATGGCTTCGGGGCTGAGGAACATGCCTTTGCCGTAGCGCTCATCGCGGTGATAGCCGAGAATGGAGTTTTCATATTCCTCGAATTTCAGGACCAACCCCATATGGTGGCGGTCTTCGGGAATATGCGCCAGACCCAGCTTGCGCAGAACGGCGGGATCGACCTTATCGACCGTCTTGCCGCCCATGAGGATTTCGCCGGAATAGGGTTTGCGGATGCCGGCAATGGCTTCCAGCAGTTCCGACTGGCCGTTACCGGCCACACCGGCAATACCGACGATTTCGCCAGCGCGCACATCGAAGGAGACATCATCCACCATGGTGACGCCACGGCTGTCCTTGACGGTGAGATTGCGGACGGAAAACAGGACTTCACCGGGGTTCGATTCACCCTTTTCCACGCGCAGAAGTACGCGGCGACCGACCATCAGTTCGGCCAGCTCCTCGACCGTCGTTTCCGAGGTCTTGCGGGTGGCAACCATTTCGCCGCGGCGCATGACCGAGACTTCATCGGTAATGGCCATGATTTCGCGCAGCTTGTGGGTGATGAGAATGACGGTCTTGCCCTGATCGCGCAGCACGCCCAAGATTTTGAAGAGGTGGTCGGCTTCAGCGGGTGTGAGCACGCCCGTCGGCTCATCAAGGATGAGGATTTCGGCACCGCGATACATGGCTTTGAGGATTTCGACGCGCTGCTGAAGGCCCACCGGCAAATCCTCGATGATCGCATCGGGATTGACCTCGAGGCCATATTCATCTTCCAGCCGCTTCAGTTCTTTCCTGGTCGCCGCCGTGCCCTTGGCCAGCAAAGCGCCGCCTTCGGCACCCAGCATGATGTTTTCCAGCACCGAGAAATTCTCGACCAGCATGAAGTGCTGATGCACCATGCCGATGCCGGCATCGATGGCGGCCTGGCTGTCCTTGATATTGACGGGTTTGCCGTCGATACGGATTTCACCGGAATCGGCATGGTAGAAGCCATAGAGAATCGACATCAGGGTCGATTTTCCCGCTCCGTTTTCCCCGATGATGCCGTGGATCGTCCCCTTGGCAACGGTGAGATTGATATTCTTGTTGGCATGTACGGTGCCGAATTTTTTATCGATACCGACAAGCTCGATTGCAGGTTCCATCGTCAACCCAAACGTCTCCGGAGCTGGATATGAAAAGGGCGCAGCGCGGAATTCGCGATGCGCCCTGATCCGAAAAATCACATCACTTTGGGCAAGAATTGTCCGACATATAGTCGTGAACCTTGACCGTGCCAGCGATAATGTCAGCCTTTGCCTTATCGACAGCAGCCGTCATTTCCGGCGTGATCAGCGCCTTGTTGTTGTCGTCAAGCGCATAGGCAACGCCATCTTCCTTCACGCCGAGAGACGTGACGCCACCGGTGAACTTGTCGTCCTTGGTGTCTTTGAATGCGTTGTAAACGGCCAGATCGACGCGCTTGACCATGGAGGTCAAAACGGAGCCCGGATGCAGGTGGTTCTGGTTGCTGTCCACGCCAATGGAATATTTCTTGTTGTCGGCTGCGGTCTGAAGAACGCCGAGACCCGTTGCACCGGCTGCCGCGTAAATCACGTCCGCGCCCTGGTCGATCTGGTTCTTGGTCAGCTCGCCACCGCGAACCGGGTCGTTCCAGGCAGCGCCGGTGGTGCCGGTCATGTTCTGGAAGACTTCGATCTTGGGGTTGGCAGCCTTGGCGCCCTGCGCGTAACCGCAGGCGAACTTGCGGATCAGCGGAATGTCCATGCCGCCGATGAAGCCGACCTTGCCGGTCTTGGATGCCATGCCGGCCAGAAGACCGACGAGGTAGGAACCTTCTTCTTCCTTGTAAACGACCGAGCGCACATTCGGCAGTTCAACAACGGAATCGACGATGACGAACTTGGTGTCCGGGAATTCTGCAGCAACCTTTTCCATGGCCGAGGTCCAGGCGAAGGAAACGGCAACAACCGGGTTGAAGCCACGGCTTGCGAAGTTGCGAATGGCCTGCTCACCCTGCGTGTCGCTGGTCGGCTCGAAATCGCGATATTCGGTGCCCGTCTCGGCCTTGAACTTCTCGGCGCCTGCGGCGGCAGCTTCGTTGAACGACTTGTCGAATTTGCCGCCCGTGCCATAGACCAGCGCAGGCTTGATATCCGCAGCCAAAGCGGAAGCCGACATCGCGGCCAGCGCGAAAAGCGTCAGAAGGGATTTTTTCATTGTGCAGCCCTGTTGTTGCAGTTTGGTTTTTTAAAAGGGTCCTCCCGCAAGCCCAGTTATGAGCATGTCTGCGGAACTGCCAGTCTTTCTGACTGTGCGTAAGGATATCCTTGCACGGCTGCAAGAAAAATTCACCCGGTTTTTTTGACCCGGTGGAAAAACCGTTAACTGCGCGTTTTTGTGGCAAATTAGACTATTCTGAGCAGGCAATTTGCTAAAACAACGAGCAAAAACAAAGCCCGGCGAATATGAGATATCGCCGGGCTTTGTGATGTCATGAGCAGGCGGCTCGCAAATTTTATCCAATATTGCAGCTGACGCCCGTGCCGCGCAGGCCGCAATAACCACCGGGATTCTTCGCCAGATACTGCTGATGATAGTCTTCAGCATAATAGAAGATGTCCAGCGGCTCGATTTCCGTGGTGATCTCGGGGCGGTGTCCGGCAGCCTTCAAAGCCTCTTGGAACGTATCGCGGGCGGCCTTGGCTTCCGCCAGTTGCGCGTCACTGGTGGTGTAGATGACGGAGCGATAGGTCGTGCCGACATCATTGCCCTGACGCATGCCCTGCGTCGGATCATGCTCTTCGAAGAATGTCTTGAGCAGAGCCGCCAGAGAGACCTTGGCGGGGTCATAGACCACCTTCACCACCTCAGCATGGCCGGTCAGCCCCGTGGTGGTTTCCTGATAGGACGGGTTGCGGGTGATGCCGCCGGAATAACCGACTGCCGTTACCCAGACGCCGGGCGTCTTCCAGAACAGGCGCTCCGCACCCCAAAAGCAACCCATGCCGAGATAGACCGTTTCCAGATTATCCGGATGGGGGCCTTTCAGCGGGTTGCCATTGACGAAATGATGTTCCGGCACAGCAACGGCTTCTTCGCGACCGGGATAGGCGGTTTCCGGGGTCGGCATGGTGGTTTTCTTGGACTGGGTATCAAATCCGAACATTGCATTCTCCTTGCGCCCCTCAAGGGTCGCCATCTGGTTTCTGCATCATGTGCGTGACGAGATCGTCTCAGGCGGAAAAGCGGCCCATGACCTTCCGCTTCTTATAGCCCACCATCCAGAACAGGAGGGAAAGGCCAAGAAGAATTGCAAAGGCAGGAACCGCAGACAGGCCGTTTGCGACCCAACGCCACGCTTCGGGGTGAATATAGTGCGCCACAAGCCCTTCTGCCATGGCAAGCGAGGCAGGAAAAAACTTCACCCAGGCATCCTGCGCGCTCAAGAGATCGACCGAGGAGGTGGAAACCGAGCGGATCGAATCCAGTACGCCGACGCCGACGGCCCCCGCCAGAAAAACAAAACTGATGAACCGGAAAACCGCTTTCACGAACCCATTCTCCCGATTTCCATGCAGATATCTGCCCCACAAACGCGCATTCGACCCGCGCATCTTCCCCTCTGGATAAAGAGGCCGAGCATGCTTTGCAATCGCACCAATGCGAAGGATTTATTGCACAAATAAAAAAACTGTCAGATTCCGGGTTGATCCCCGCGAATTCATCGGTATATATCGCGCCGTTCCAGTGATTTGCAGTTTTCCCAAACATGCAGACGTTTAGACGGACAGGTGGCCGAGTGGTTTAAGGCGCACGCCTGGAACGCGTGTGTGCGTGAAAGCGTACCGTGGGTTCGAATCCCACCCTGTCCGCCATCCCTTTCTCCTATAACCATCCAAACTTCTGAATGAGACTGAGCGCAAACGTTCTCTCGTCTGCGCAGAGCATCTTATTTCTCACTGTGAAACACGCGCATTGTTCTGTTCCGCAAATCCCGCCGTTTCCTTGAACAGCACGTTCTGATCCAGCAGATACCGCGAAAACAGTGGAAGGCTTGCGCCGCCGATGGCGCGGGCCTGGCTGCCGACGGCACCTTCGAGGATTTCCGGGACAACGACGCCTTGCAGGTCGTGCAAGTCCAGGGCTTTGCGGGTGGCGGCGGTGATGCGGGCGCGGACCCAGCTGGGGAAACCGCCATCGATAATGACGGAGGCGAAGTCGATGATGGAGGCGGCGGCGACGACGGCTTGTGCCAGTGCGGCGGCGGTGTTTTGTATCCAGCGCTCCAGCGGTTCTCCGAAATCCACCCAGTCATCCGGTGAGAACCAGAGCGGTTTGGGGTCGATATTGCTTTCGCGCAGCATGTCTTCGAGCACAAAAATGGAAGCGATCTTGAGCAATTGCACAGTCGATCCATCCCGGCCCTGAACCGGCAACGGGCCTATGGCACCGGCAGCGCCCGTGCGGCCCGAAAACAGGGCGGAGTTCAGCACCACGCCGCCGCCGATGAAGGAGCCGATGAAAACATAGAGGAAATCCGGGGAGTTCTGGCCGACACCGAAAACGAGTTCTGCACCACAGGCACTGGTCGCATCGTTCTGGAGGAAGACCGGATAATTGACCTGCCCGGCAATTTCGGCCCGCAGATCGACGCCGCGCCAGCGGTCCATTTCCTTTTGCGGCGCGCCAACTTCCTGCGCCCAGCTCCAGAGTTCGAAGGGAGCAGCGACGCCGATGCCGGCGATCCTTTGCCGTTCACTCGGCGTCAGTCGCGCTTCCAGCTCTGCAATGCCATCGATGACGAAGGGCAATATCCATTCGGGCATGGGATAGGGGTAGGTGTTGCGAAGCTTGAGCCGGATGCGACCGACGAAATCCATCAGCACCAGATCGACGCTGCGGCGGCCGATTTTCACACCGAAGGAAAAGACGGCATCTGGGTTGAGCCGCATGGGTGTCGAGGGCTGGCCGACCTTTCCGCGCAGGGGCTCACCACGGATGAGAAGCCCGTCATTTTCCAGCGAGCGCATGATGACGGACACGGTCTGGGCCGAAAGGCCGCTTCTGCGGGCGATTTCTGCTTTTGAAAGGCCGCTGTGGCGTCGCACCAGCGACAAAACGAGGCGCTCGTTATAGGCGCGAACGCGAACCTGGTTGGCGCCGCCACTCAAATCCGGCGCATTTGCTGCCGCGTGCTGTATCGGCTCCGCTGAGCGTGTCATTCGCATTTCCTCCCCGGCCAGCGACGTCTATGCCGTCTGGACCTATGCTCCGCAAGCACGAATTCCGGGATAAGCGGTGTCCTCCCACCACATTTCCCAGCGATTGCGGAATTCATAAGATGCCACAAGGAATTAATAATTCAATTGGATTTATTTATTGACACTTTCTTCATTTGGTGTTTCCATCTGCGGCAGTGGCACCCGATCTTGGAGGAGAAGGGCCGCAACAGTCGCTTCACAAGAAGCACTTGTCTCATCACTGGGAGGACTACATGAAAAGCACCGTTTCCGCCTTTCTCGGCGCGCTTGCGCTTGGCGTTTCTTTTGCATCCGTGGCATCTGCCGCCGATACGTCGGTTTGCCTCATCACCAAGACAGATACCAACCCCTTCTTCGTCAAGATGAAGGAAGGCGCGACCGCCAAGGCCAAGGAAGTCGGCGTGACGCTGAAGTCCTATGCCGGTAAGATCGACGGCGATTCCGAAAGCCAGGTTGCCGCCATCGAATCCTGTATCGCCGATGGTGCAAAGGGCATTCTGATCACCGCATCCGACACCAAGGGCATCGTTCCAACCATCAAGAAGGCGCGTGACGCAGGCGTTCTCGTGATCGCTCTCGATACACCGCTCGACCCTGTCGACTCCGCCGATGCGACCTTTGCGACCGACAACCTTCTGGCTGGCAAGCTGATCGGCGAATGGGCCAAGGGCACGATGGGCGACAAGGTCAAGGACGCCAAGGTCGGCTTCCTCGACCTGACACCTGACCAGCCAAGTGTCGACGTTCTGCGCGACCAGGGCTTCATGATCGGCTTCGGCATCGACCCCAAGGACCCGACCAAGATTGGCGATGAAGTCGATCCGCGTATCGTTGGCCATGACGTGACCAACGGAAACGAAGAAGGCGGCCGCAAGGCCATGGAAAACCTTCTCCAGAAGGATCCGGGCATCAACGTCATTCACACGATCAACGAACCTGCTGCCGTTGGTGCCTATCAGGCGCTGAAGGCTGTCGGCATGGAAAAGAACGTGCTGATCGTCTCCGTTGACGGCGGTTGCCCAGGCGTGAAATCGGTTCAGGAAGGCGTGATCGGCGCAACATCGCAGCAGTACCCGCTGATGATGGCAGCCCTCGGCGTCGAAGCGATCAAGAAGTTCGCTGATACCGGCGAAAAGCCAAAGCCGACTGCAGGCAAGTCCTTCTTCGACACAGGCGTATCGCTCGTCACGGACAAGCCGGTCTCCGGCGTGCCTTCGATCAGCGTCAAGGAAGGCCTGGCCAAGTGCTGGGGCTGATCCCCATCCTTCGATAAACCCATACCGGTCGGAACGATGTTCCGGCCGGTTTCGCCCAGAAGATTTCGCTGTCAGATTATCCGGCTAAAGATCGGGCGCCTTGGATGGCTTGGGCTGGCGAGCGGGAGGAGAAACCATGAGCGGTATACAGGAATTCGAGCAGGTGCTTGACGGCAGCGACAAGAATGTCGCGTCGTTCGAACACCAGAAAATTTCACCCCTGAAACGCGCGCAGCATTTCCTGCACTCGACCCCGGCGGCGGTGCCGCTGATCGTGCTGATCCTGTCGGTCTGTATTTTCGGTCTGACCATCGGCGGGCGTTTCTTTTCATCCTATACGCTGACGCTGATCCTGCAGCAGATCGCCGTGGTCGGCATTCTGGGCTCTGCGCAGACGCTGATCATCCTCACCGCTGGTATCGATCTTTCGATTGGCGTGGTCATGGTGATTTCATCCGTGGTGATGGGCAATGTGGCTGTGACCTACGGATTGCCGAGCGGAATTGCGGTTCTGGCCGGTTTCATAGTTGGCGGGCTGTGCGGTCTGTTCAACGGTTTTCTGGTAGCCGTCGTCAAATTACCGCCCTTCATCGTCACGCTCGGATCGTGGAACATCGTCATGGCGACGAATTTCATCTATTCGGCGAACCAGACGATCCGCGATGCCGATGTTTCGCAAAACGCACCGCTTCTCCAGATTTTCGCCACCAACTTCCGCATCGGTACTGCCATCTTCACGCTCGGCGTCATCGCCATGGTGCTGCTGGTTGCGCTGCTCTGGTATATTCTCAACCACACGGCCTGGGGTCGCCACGTCTATGCCGTGGGTGACGATCCGGAAGCGGCAAAGCTTTCCGGTATTCAGACCCGCAAGGTTCTGTTGAGCGTCTATACCGTCGCAGGTGTCATTGCTGCCTTCGCAGCCTGGGTTGCGATTGGTCGTAACGGCTCCATCTCGCCCTCTGCTGCGGTGACCGACTATAATCTTCAGGCCATTACGGCGACTGTTATCGGCGGTATCTCGCTGTTTGGCGGACGTGGCTCTATTCTGGGAACGCTGTTCGGTGCCATGCTCGTGGGCGTCGTTTCCATGGGCCTCAACATGCTGGGTGCCGACCCGCAATGGAAGGTCATGCTGACCGGCTGGCTCATCATCGCCGCCGTTGCAATTGACCAATGGATCAGAAAGGCAGGCGTGTGATGACTGTTGATATGACCAAGCAACCCATTCTCTCCGCCCACGGCCTCGTCAAGCGCTATGGACGCGTGACAGCCCTCGACCATGCGGATTTCGATCTCTACCCAGGCGAAATCCTTGCCGTCATCGGCGATAACGGCGCGGGCAAGTCCTCCCTGATCAAGGCTCTCTCAGGCGCGATCCGCCCGGACGAAGGCGAGATCAGGCTGGATGGCAAGCCGGTGCAGTTCAAGACCCCGCTCGAAGCCCGCGATGCTGGCATCGAGACGGTTTACCAGAACCTTGCGCTGTCCCCTGCCCTGTCGATTACCGACAACATGTTTCTGGGGCGTGAGCTGCGGAAACCGGGTTTCATGGGTTCTGTGCTGCGCAAGCTGGACCATGCCGCCATGGACAAGTTTGCCCGCAACAAGCTGTCCGAACTGGGTCTGATGACCATTCAGAACATCAACCAGTCGGTTGAAACCCTGTCTGGCGGTCAGCGTCAAGGCGTGGCCGTGGCACGCGCGGCGGCCTTCGGCTCCAAGGTCGTCATTCTGGACGAGCCGACGGCAGCTCTGGGTGTGAAGGAAAGCCGGCGCGTGCTGGAGCTTATTCTCGATGTCCGCTCTCGCGGTCTGCCCATCGTGCTGATTTCGCACAACATGCCGCATGTGTTTGAAGTGGCGGACCGTATCCATATCCACCGGCTTGGGAAACGCCTCTGCGTCATCAATCCGAAGGAATATACGATGTCGGATGCGGTGGCCTTCATGACCGGCGCCAAGGAGCCGCCAAGAGAGACGCTTGCCGCATGACCATGACACTGGATGCGATGGCTGACGACATCGTCGCGCGTGCGTCAGACAATCCCCGCTTTATCGTTGCCATTGCCGGTCCCCCTGGGGCCGGCAAGTCTACTCTGGCCGATGCACTGCGGGACGAACTGACAAGACGCGGAGAAAAAGCCGAAGTCCTGCCCATGGATGGCTTCCACATGGACAACGGCATTCTGCAACATCGCGGTTTGCTGGCCCGCAAGGGTGCGCCGGAAACCTTCGATGTGCGCGGCTTCTCCGACATTGTCGCCGCCGTCCGCAAGGCGGATCAGGAGGTGCTCGTGCCAGTATTCGACCGTTCGCGGGAGATTGCCATCGCCTCGGCGCGCGCGATTTCGCCTGATACGCGTTTTATTCTGGCGGAAGGCAATTATCTTCTCCTCAACGAAGAGCCATGGTCTCGGCTGAAAGACAGTTTCGACTTTTCAATCTTCGTCGGCCCATCGGTGGAGGTTCTGGAGCAGCGGCTGCGGGATCGCTGGGTTGGATACGGGCTGGACGAGGCCGGTATTATCGCAAAGCTCTATGAGAACGATTTGCCGAATGGCAAACGTGTTGTTCAGAATTCGGTTGGAGCCGATATCAGCATCGATATCTGGGAATAGCGGCTCCGAACCGCTGTTCAACTCCCGCTTTGTCTGAAAATCCATTCCGATTTTCGGTCGCATGTTGTAGGTCATGATCCCATGACGATTCTGGATGCGGCATGACTGCCAAGGTTTTCCTTTCCCGGCTGAAACTGAGCGAGTTTCGCAATTATGCGGAGGTTGCCCTGCGCCTCGATGCGCGGCATGTTGTGCTGACGGGCGACAATGGATCTGGCAAGACCAATCTGCTGGAAGCCATCTCATTTCTGTCGCCGGGACGCGGATTGCGACGTGCCACGCTTTCCGATGTGACGCGCGTTGGCGCGGAGAGTGTTGGCTTTTCCATTTTTGCCGAGGTCAACGGCATGGATGGCGAGGTTGCCATCGGCACCGGTGTCGAGGGTGAAGGCGAAGCGCTGTCGCGCCGCCTGCGGCTGAATGGCACCTCGGTCAAATCCGTCGATGAGCTGACTGACCATCTTCGCGTTTTGTGGCTGACACCGGCCATGGACGGCCTGTTTACCGGCTCCTCATCCGACCGCCGCCGGTTTCTCGACCGGCTGGTCCTGTCGCTGGACCCCAGCCATGGACGCCGCGCAAGCGACTTCGAAAAAGCAATGCGCGGGCGCAATCGTCTTCTGTCGGATGGCCGCTTCGATCCGATCTGGCTGGAGGGTATCGAAAAGCAGATGGCGGAACTGGGGATTTCCATGGCGGTGGCGCGTCATGAAATGCTGGGGCTCCTGAAAGCGCTGATCGACAGCCGCAGCAATGATGCGAATTTCCCGACCGCTTCGCTGACGCTCTCGGGGTTCATGGATGGTGAGTTTCACCGTCCGGCGGTCGATCTGGAAGACGAATATCTCGCTACTTTGAAGGACAATCGCTACCGCGATGCTGCCGCCGGGCGCACACTGGATGGCCCGCACCGCGCCGATCTCTTCGTGCGCCATGCGGAAAAGGACATGGATGCGGGCCGCTGCTCGACGGGGGAGCAGAAGGCGCTGCTTGTCGGGCTTGTTCTGGCCCATGCGCAGTTAACGGCCAATATGACGGGCTATGCACCGGTTCTGCTGCTGGATGAAATCGCCGCTCATCTGGATGAGGGCAGACGCGCCGCTTTGTTCGATCTCATTCACGGGCTGGGAGGCCAGAGCTTCATGACCGGGACGGATGCCTCCATGTTTGCAGGTCTGGGTGACCGGGCGCAGTTTTTCAATGTTTCCCATGGAAGCGTCGGGTGATAGTGCTTAAATCCCGTTGATCATGACTGGAGAGGCGACTTTGGACCCCCTGAGTTCCGAGGAAATCGAACGTTACAAGCGCCATATTCTGCTGCCAGAAATCGGCGGTTTGGGCCAGCAGCGCCTGAAGGCAGCCAAGGTGCTTGTCATTGGCGCGGGTGGCCTTGGTGCGCCGGTGCTCTATTATCTGGCGGCGGCGGGCGTTGGCACGCTTGGCATGATCGATGACGATGTGGTTTCGCTATCCAACCTCCAGCGACAGGTCATCCATGACACCGGCACCATCGGGGAGCAGAAAACCGAGAGCGCGCGCCGCGCCATTGCGCGGCTGAACCCACATGTGCGGACGCTGCATTTCGAAGAACGCTTTTCCATCGTCTGGGCGCATGACCACCTCAAGGGTTTCGATCTGGTCATCGATGGCTCCGACAATTTCGACACGCGTTATGCGGCAGCCGATGCGGCGGAAACGGCAAAGGTGCCGCTGGTGACGGGGGCTGTGGGCCGGTTCGATGGTTCCGTGACCGTGTTGAAACCCTACGAGGCCGGGCCGGATGGCGCGCTGCTGCCGGGCTACCGCGACCTTTTCCCCGCGCCGCCGCCGGAGGGTGTCGTTCCATCCTGTGCAGAAACCGGCATTATCGGGGCACTGACGGGCGTCATCGGCACGATCATGGCAATGGAGGCGATCAAGCTGATCACCCAGACTGGTGAACCATTGATTGGACGCTTGCTCTTATACGATGCGCTGGCGGCGCGTTTCGACACGGTTCGCTACAAGCGCAGACAGGAGCGGTCATGATCGAGATCGTCAGACTAGATGCACGCTTCGAGCGGTTCGAGGAACTGCTGGCACTGATCCTGTCATCCTTTGCCTATATGGACGGCGTCATCGATCCGCCATCTTCCGCGCACAGGCTGACCCTGGATACTCTGGCGCAGAAAGCCAAAGACGAAATCGCCTTTGTCGCGCTGGATGGCCATGCGCTGATGGGATGTATTTTCTGCAAGCCGGAAGCGGCAAGCCTCTATGTCGGCAAGCTGGCCGTTTCGCCTTCGGCGCAGGGCAAGGGTGTGGGTTCGGCACTGTTGCGCATAGCGGAAGAGACCGCCCATGGCCTTGGGCTGCCAGCGCTTCGGCTCGAAACACGAATCGAGCTTGTGGGAAATCACCAGCGTTTCTCATCCTGGGGTTTTGCCAAGACTGCTGAAAACTCCCATCCGGGCTATAGCCGCACGACATCCATCGAGATGACCAAGCACCTCGATTAAGCTGGCTCAATTGCGACCCGGCAAGACCCTGTTGGGCGGGCGGTGGCCATCGTAGAAGGCGCGGATGTTGATGATGACCTTGTCACCCATGTCGATCCGGCCTTCGATGGTTGCCGAGCTCATGTGCGGCAGGAGAACGACCTTGCCCTCTTTGGCGAGTTTGATGAGCTTGGGATTGACGACCGGTTCGTTTTCGAAAACATCCAGACCCGCGCCGGCAATCTTGCCATCGATCAGGCAACGGATCAGCGCCGCTTCATCGATGATATCGCCGCGAGCCGTGTTGACGATGTAGCTCGTCGGCTGCATCAGCGCCAGGTGACGGGCAGAAATCAGGTGATAGGTAGCTGGTGTCGAGGGGCAATTGACCGAGACGATATCGACGCGGGCCAGCATCTGGTCGAGGCTGTCCCAATAGGTCGCCTCCAGCTCTGCTTCGGTGGCCGGATTGACGCGTTTACGGTTGTGATAATGGATCGACAGGCCAAAGGCCTTGGCGCGGCGTGCGACCGCCGTGCCGATGCGGCCCATGCCGACGATGCCGATGCGCTTGCCGGAAAGACGCCGCCCCAGCATCCATGTGGGAGACCAGCCCAGCCATTCATCCGAACCGTTGGCGAGAACGCGTGTCCCCTCCACCAGACGGCGTGGGACGGCGAGAACAAGTGCCATGGTCATATCGGCGCTGTCTTCGGTCAGCACATTGGGCGTGTTGGTAACGGTAATGCCCTTGCGGGCGGCGGCATCCACATCGATATGGTCGATGCCGTTGGAAAAACCGGCAATCAGCTTCAGTTGCGGGCCTGCCTGCTCGATCATTTCAGCGGTGATGCGGTCCGTGACGGTGGGCACCAGCACGTCGACTTTTTGCATGGCCGCAATCAGCTCGGCCTTGGAACGGGGAGCATCTTCAATGTTCAGTTCCGCGTCGAACAGCTCTCGCATGCGGGTTTCGACCAAATCCGGCAATTTGCGTGTCAAATAGACGGTCGGTCTCTTCTTATTCGTCATTGTCCGATGGCACCTTGTTCAGAGGTCGTTAACCAAAAAGAGCGATAATTTCCTTCACCACGGGCGTTTCTACCAGACCCACGGGCGAAGACAAACAAATCTCGCATGTTGCCGTCCTCGACTTCGGAAATGGTGGGCCCGATCGTCATCTCAATTGCTAAACCGCAAGGAAACGGAAACCGGCATGCGTAGCATTGTTTCTATTGTCTGCATTGCATTGTCGCTGGGTTTTCTCGACGCCGCAAGCGCCCCTGCGTTTGCGCAGGGCGCCGCCAAGGGCGCAAGCGGCCTGCCGCTACCGCGCTTCGTCAGCCTCAAATCACGGCGCGTCAACATGCGTATCGGGCCAAGCACGGATTATGCCGTGTCCTGGATGTATATGAAGTCAGGCATGCCTGTCGAAATCATTCAGGAATATGAAAACTGGCGGCGCATTCGCGATGCCGATGGCACCGAAGGCTGGGTCAACCAGGCGCTGCTGTCTGGCGAGCGCACCGCCGTCGCGGCCCCATGGATGCGCGGCAAGGGCAAGGACGTTTACGTCAACATGCGCCGCGAAGCGCAATCGGGCGCATCTGTCGTTGCCAAGCTGGAGCCGGGCGTTCAGATCAGAATCGGTGAGTGCAATGGCGACTGGTGCAAGGCCCAGGCCGATCAGGTGACCGGCTGGGTTTCTCAAGGGGAAATCTGGGGTGCCTATCCCGGCGAAGCCTTTAAATAAGCCAAGCCTTCAAACAAGACCGTGCTTTTCCGCCAGCGCCTTCAGCGATGACATAGGACGCGGGCCGACCTGCTGGATGACGGCAGCGGCGGCCAAACAGCCGAGCTTGCCGCTGTCTTCCAGCGAACGACCCTGCGTGTAGCCATAAAGGAAGCCGGAGGCGAAGAGATCGCCAGCACCCGTCGTGTCCACCACGTCGAAAACCGGGTAGGCTTCGACCTTCACACGCTCTGCGCCGCGAACGATGGTTGCACCCTCTTCGCTCATGGTGACAGCCGCGATCTTGCAATCGGCAGCGATCTTCGTCAGTGCCCGATCGAAGTCATCGGTTTCGTAAAGCGAGAGCGCTTCCTGCTTGTTGGCGAAAACGATATCGACGGTGCCGGAGCGCATCAGCTCCAGAAACTCATCGCGGTAACGACCGACGCAGAAGCTGTCCGACAATGTCATCGAGACTTCGCGACCGTTTTCATGGGCGATGCGGGCGCAATCGCGGATCGCATCCTTGGCACGTGGCGGATCCCACAGATAACCTTCGAAATAGGTGACCTTGGATTCTGCAACCACCGCCGGTTCGACATCCTCAGGGCCAAGATCGACGCAGGCACCGAGATAGGTGTTCATTGAACGCTCTCCGTCTTCCGTGACGAAAATCATCGAGCGTGCCGTCGGCGGAAATGTGCCTTCCGGCTTGGTTTCGAAATGAACGCCCTGCGCACGGATATCGTGCTGGAAAATCTCGCCGAGCTGATCTTCGGCCACCTTGCCGAAATAGGCTGCGCGGCCACCGAAATTGGCAATGCCCGCTGCCGTATTGCCAGCGCTGCCGCCGGAGGCTTCCAGAGCCGGGCCCATGAGGGAATAGAGCAGTTCGGCGCGTTCCGCGTCGATCAGGTTCATCGCACCCTTGGTGATGGCGTTCTCGTTGAGAAAGCGATCATCGCAACGGGAGATGATGTCCACGATGGCATTGCCAACGGTCAATACGTCGAATTTTGTCATGAGCCTCTTGTCCGAACCGCATCGACGGATGCGTTATCCGGAACTCGGTCTTAAAGATTTCTGCGGACAAGAAAAGCTAAAACCGCGTGCTGGTTGCAACAGAACCTCGATGCCACAAAAAAAGATCGCGTCATGTGTCTGTCATGCAGCGTTGGTATAGAATGCGCATTGCGTCATCACGGATGTACTGGTGGGGCAAGCGGATGAAAGCGGGGGTGACCTCGCTTTTTTCTTTTGTGAGCGCGGTTGGCGTTGTTCGGTCCCGATAGATGCGTTAGACCGAAAGCGTCTCAGGCCCGCGAAAGTCTCTCTGCAATGTATGCTGTCGCCGTTAATGTCGCGCCGATCTTCCTTCTCATCCTCATTGGCTGGCTGACCGTCAAAGCAAAGCTTTTCAAAGCGGAAGCGGGCGATGTGCTGAGCGACTTCGTCTTCAAGATCGCCGTGCCGACGCTGATTTTCCGCACGCTGGCCGCAGCGGATTTCCATGGCGCATCGCCGTTTAAGCTGTGGCTGACCTATTTCACCGGCGTGGCCATTACCTGGGCGGCGGGGCAGATGATGACCCGCCATATCTTCAAACAGGATCTGCGCGTCAGCGTCATCGCTGGCATTTCATCCGCCTTTGCCAACAACATTTTCATCGGCCTGCCCTTGGTGGGACGCTCTGTCGGCAGCGACGGGATCGTCGCGATCTCCATTCTTCTCGTCGTCCATCTACCGATCATGATGATTGCCGGTACGATTCTGATGGAGAACGCCACCCACAAGGTGACGGGCGGCGAAAAGCGCAGCGCGCTTGCGGTCCTGAAACAGGTTGGCCGCAATCTGGCGCAGAACCCGCTGGTGATCGCGCTCGTTCTGGGACTTGGCTTCAATATGATTGGCTTACCGATGCCGGTGGTGATGATGACGGTGATCGAACAGGTGGCCAGCATGGCAGGCCCGGCAGCGCTGATTTCTTTGGGCATGGCGCTGACGAAATATCCCATTCGCGGCAATCTGCGCATTGCCGTAACGATGACGGCCTTCAAGCTGATCCTGATGCCAGCCTGCGTGTGGTTGATGGCCCATGCGCTGGGCTTGAGCCCTGCTTGGACGGCAGCACTGGTTCTGACATCCTGCGTTCCAACAGGGATCAATTCCTGGCTACTGGCCAACCGCTTCGGCATTGGCCACAGCATTGCCGCCTCCACAATCAGCATTTCCACCCTGTTTGGCGTGCTGAGCGTATCACTCTGGGCCTGGCTGCTGAGCTAGAGCGTTTCCTTGTTAAATGGAAACGCTCCAAGCAGCCGAGGCCAGCGTCCGTTTCTGATTACTTCTGCGCGCTCAGAACCTTGAAGCGCGAGTTGCGGCAGACTTCCTCGCTCTTGCGGAACTCTGTCGAGAGGATCGTTTCGTATGGCAGGCCGCGATTGGCGACCATCAGCAACTTGCCGCCGCTGCGCAGCGCCGTTGCTGCGGTCTTGATCAGTGCCTGACCCAGCGCCGGTTCGGCTGCCTGTCCGCCCGCATGGAAAGGCGGGTTCATGATGATGAGGTCGTATTTTTCCTTCGGCGGCTCTGCAGCCAGATCCTGCCAGAAGAAGCGCGTTGTCAGGCGCGGGCAGTTTTCCAGAAGATTGGTCTTGGCAAATTCCAGCGCGTTCCAATCTGCCTCGAACAGGTCGATGCGAGCCGTGCGCGAAGACTTCTCAGCGAGCATGACGGAGAGATAACCCCAGCCAGCGCCGAAATCCGCAGCATTGCCATCGAAATCCGTCGGCAGGCGCGATGCCAGAAGCTCGGAACCGCCATCGATGCGATCATGCGAAAACATGCCGGGCATGGCGGTAAAGCGGCGGTCGATGGTGACGGCGTCCTGCTTCAGCTTGGAAACGGTGGTCGAGACATCTTCGGGACGTCCGAACCAGATGGCGACGCCGTGATATTTCGGTGTCGATTCGGCTTCGATGCCGAGCTTCGACAGGGTCTTGCGGAGCGTGACGATGCCGTCTTCCTTGGAGCCAGCAGCAACGATCAGACCGCCAGCCTTGACGCGGGTCAGGGCTTCGGCAAGACGGTTTTCGTTTTCGCCGCGATGCTTGCCGCACAGGATGAAGGCCGCATCATAATCCTCGCCGGAAATGTCAGGCGTGACCTGCGAGCCCTGTGCCTGCAGCGCGCGGTAGAGCGGGCGCAGGTTCTGGACTGCGATGATCTCGGCATCGAAACCATCCAGACGCGGCGCGCCTGCTTCCGCACCCAGAAACAAAACACGCTCGCCTGCTTTGGGCGCAGCCAGCATATCTGCGGCAAAGGGATGAAACAGGGTTTTGACAGCGTCACGGCTCATCGGAGCATCCTTAAGAGCATTTCCGGCACACGTTCGAAGCGGCTTTGCGTGCGGACAATGCGTTAGAACAATGGAGCGTTTTCGCGCTTTCTGGAAAGCGAAGACGCCCTAACAATAGAAAAAAGGCGCGGGTAAAAATCCCGCGCCTCGAAACGGTCAAGCGCTAGCCCGCCTTATTCGGCAGCTTCGCCTTCGCTCTTCTTGTCGGCAGCGACTTCCTTGCCGGTTGTCTGGTCGACAACCTTCATGGACAGGCGAACCTTGCCGCGCTCATCGAAGCCCATCAGCTTTACCCAAACCTTGTCGCCTTCCTTGACGACGTCGGAGGTCTTGGCAACGCGTTCGGAAGCCAGCTGCGAGATGTGAACGAGGCCGTCACGGGCGCCGAAGAAGTTGACGAATGCGCCGAAGTCAGCCGTCTTGACGACGGTGCCTTCGTAGATCTGGCCGACTTCCGGCTCTGCAACGATGGAGTGGATCCACTTGCGAGCGGCTTCGATTTCCTTGCCCGAGGACGAGGCGATCTTGACGGTGCCGTCATCTTCGATGTTGATCTTCGCGCCTGTCTTTTCAACGATTTCGCGGATGACCTTGCCGCCGGAGCCGATGACTTCACGGATCTTGTCCACCGGAATGTTCATGACTTCGATGCGCGGTGCGAATTCGCCGAGCTGGCCACGGCTTTCGGTGATGGCATTGGCCATTTCACCGAGGATGTGCTTGCGACCGCCCTGAGCCTGCTCCAGCGCAACCTTCATGATCTCTTCGGTGATACCGGCGATCTTGATGTCCATCTGCAGCGAGGTGATGCCGTCTGCCGTACCGGCAACCTTGAAGTCCATGTCGCCGAGGTGATCTTCATCACCCAGAATGTCCGACAGAACTGCAAAGCGTTCGCCTTCGAGGATGAGGCCCATGGCGATACCGGCAACCGGCTTAGCCAGCGGAACGCCTGCATCCATCAGTGCGAGCGATGTGCCGCAGACGGTTGCCATCGAGGACGAACCGTTGGACTCGGTGATCTCGGAAACGACGCGCAGCGTGTAAGGGAACTGCTCAGGTGTTGGCAGCATCGGGCGGATTGCGCGCCATGCCAGCTTGCCGTGACCGATTTCGCGACGGCCTGGGGAGCCCATGCGGCCTGTTTCACCAACCGAGTAGGGAGGGAAGTTGTAATGCAGAAGGAAGCGTTCCTTGTACATGCCCGTCAGGCTATCAACATACTGCTCGTCTTCGCCGGTGCCAAGTGTGGCAACAACGATGGCTTGGGTTTCGCCGCGTGTGAACAGCGCCGAACCGTGGGTGCGTGGCAGAAGGCCGACTTCAGAGATGATCGGACGAACGGTGGACAGGTCGCGACCGTCGATGCGGCTCTTGGTGTCCAGAATGTTCCAGCGAACGATCTTTGCCTGAAGGTGCTTGAAGGTCGCGCCGATTTCTTCAGGCGTGTACTTGGCTTCGCCGTCTTCCGGCAGGAAGTGCGCCTTGACCTTGGCCTTGACGGCGTCAACCGCGTTGTAGCGGGCAGCCTTTTCAGTGATCTTGTAAGCGTCGCGCAGTTCAGCTTCGGCAAGGCCGAGCATTTCAGCTTCGAGAGCGGAGAAATCTTCCGGTTCGAATTCGCGTGGCTCCTTGGCGGCAACTTCAGCGAGCTTGATGATCGCATCAATGACCGGCTGGAAACCGCGGTGACCGAACATGACGGCACCAAGCATGATCTCTTCGTTGAGTTCCTTGGCTTCGGACTCAACCATCAAAACGGCGTCCTGCGTACCAGCAACGACGAGGTCTAGAACCGATTCGTCCATCTCGTCGAGATGCGGGTTGAGAACATATTCGCCGTTGATGTAGCCGACGCGTGCGCCACCGACCGGGCCCATGAAAGGAACGCCAGACAGTGTGAGCGCTGCGGAAGCAGCAACCATAGACAGAACGTCGGGGTTGTTTTCCAGATCGTGCTGAATGACGGTAACAACGACCTGCGTGTCGTTCTTGTAGCCTTCTGGGAAGAGCGGGCGGATCGGGCGGTCGATCAGACGCGAAACCAGCGTTTCGTTTTCAGAAGGACGACCTTCGCGCTTGAAATAGCCACCTGGAATTTTACCGGCAGCGTAGGTCTTTTCCTGGTAGTTGACGGTCAGCGGGAAAAAGTCTTGACCGGGCTTTGGAGACTTTGCGGAAACGACGGTCGCGAGAACCATGGTTTCGCCATAGGTGGCGATGACGGCGCCGTCTGCCTGACGGGCAACCTTGCCGGTCTCAAGCTTGAGCGGGCGGCCTGCCCATTCGATTTCCACGGAGTGTTGATTGAACATATCTTGTCCTTAAATGTAGCCGCGGTTCACACGAGGGGAAAACACACGGGCTTCAACGTATCACGGGCAAGACAGCAGGGCGCTTTGCGACATGTTTCCGTTGGAAACACGGCAACGCCCCAAGGCGTTGCAAAAGCATCCGGCAATCCTGCCCCATGACAGGTCATCGGTTGTATCAGACGGCACCGGCCCATCCGGCCCGTCTCTTCCAAATTGCGCGTATCAGGCGCAAACATCAGTGTTTCAGCACAATGCCGAAAGAAAAACCGGCGAGAATCCTATCGAACCCCGCCGGAAGTTTTTTAGCGACGCACGCCGAGGCTGGTGATCAGCTTGGTGTAACGGCCTTCGTCCTTCTTCTTGAGATAATCAAGAAGCGAACGGCGGCTGGAAACCATGGTCAGAAGGCCACGACGGGAGTGGTTGTCCTTCTTGTGACCCTTGAAGTGTTCGGTCAGATTGTTGATCCGCTCGGTCAGAATGGCAACCTGAACTTCCGGCGAACCGGTGTCGCCTTCGACGGTTGCGTATTCCTTGATGAGGGCGGCTTTGCGCTCTGCAGTGATCGACATCGTGTGATCCTTTCTATTTTAAGGAAAATCGGGACGCCAAGCGCCGGGATGTCGTCCAGCACTGGCCATTCAATAGCGCGGGCTCTGCCCAAGCTGCCGCTGCCTATAAACCAATTGGTCCATAAAGGAAAGAGGCGATTGGAGCCGCCTCTTTGGTCGATCCGGCAACAGATGACCGGAAACATTGCTGTTTCCGTGCCTGCTCTTAACCAAAAACACGCTTGGGGCGGAATTCACCCTCGGCGATCTCGCCAATGGCAATCAGCTTGCCGCGTGCCGTGGCATAGGCTTCCATTTCCTGCGTCGGCGCATCGCGTCCGCGCAGCAGGATCGGGTTGCCCATCTTCAGCCGGTGGGCCTGATCGTCATTGATTATGAGGTGCGGCAGCGACGACAGCGCTTCAGACGTATCGATCAGATAGGCATCGAGTGCCGCCAGCCGCTCATCGCGATCTTCGATGGCTTCGAACTCCACCAGCTTTGCAAGTGGCACCATGGCGTCTTCCGCAAAGGGCGCGACCATGGAGCGGCGAAGTTCCGAGATGAAACCGTAGCAGCCGAGATCGCGGCCCATATCGCGGGCAAGCGCACGGACATAGGTGCCTTTGCCGCATTCCACTTCGAAATGCGCGGTATCGGCATCCGGGCAGGCGATGAGAGTGATGCGATGGATTTCCACTTCGCGAGCGGGAATTTCCACGGCCTCGCCACCGCGGGCGATATCGTAAGCGCGCTCACCGGCAATCTTGATGGCCGAAAACTGCGGCGGGATCTGCATGATCGTGCCGGTATAATTGGGCAAGAGATCGCGGATGGCCTGCTCGCTTGGGCGCTCAGTGGACGTGTTGAGAACCTCGCCTTCCATATCGTCGGTGGTGCGCTCTTCACCCCAGGTGACGGTGAATTCGTAAATCTTGCGCCCGTCCATCACGTAAGGAACGGTCTTGGTGGCATCGCCCAACGCAATCGGCAGCATGCCGGAGGCCAGCGGATCAAGCGTACCGGCGTGACCGGCCTTCTGGGCGTTGAAGAGCCATTTGATCTTCGACACGGCTTCCGTGGAGCCGAAATCGAAGGGCTTATCGAGAATGAGCCAGCCGGAAATCGGCCGGCCCTTGGGCTTACGGTTCTGCTGTTTGCGTGGTTTGGACATGCTTCAGTTCTGTTCGTCGTCTTTTTCGTTTGAAGGTCCCAGATCGCGCTGCACCTCCGGCGAACGCAGCAGCGCGTCGATCTTCTTGTAATTGTCGAAGCTCGTATCGTCGCGGAAGCGCAGTTCCGGCACGTATTTCATCTGCCGCAAATGCGGACCCAGACGCCGGCGCAGATATTTCGCGTGGCGGTTCAGGGCCGCAATCGTGTCGGTGTGATCGGAAACGCCAAGCGGCGTTACATAGGCGGTTGCGATCTTCAGGTCAGGCGACATGCGGACTTCCGAGATGGAAATCACCGTCTTTTCGATCAGATCGTCACGGACTTCTCCGCGTTGCAGAATTTGGGTCACCGCGGCGCGTACCTGTTCGCCAACGCGCAGCATGCGTTGGGAGGGCGCGGATGATGTTGCTTTTACCATTTTGTCTTTGCCTCAAACGGAGCGAGCGCCGGTTAAGCCGGCGCCCGACAGTTTTATTCTCGTTGTGGCGAAACGCTTAGAGCGTTCTGGTGATGTGCTCTACGCGGAAGCACTCGATGGTGTCGCCAGCGCGGATGTCTTCGTAGTTTTCGAATGCCATACCGCACTCCTGACCGACAGGCACTTCGCCGACTTCGTCCTTGAAGCGCTTGAGCGTCTTGAGCTTGCCTTCGTGGATGACGACGTTGTCGCGCACCAGACGAACACCCGCACCACGTTCCACCTTGCCTTCGACCACACGGCAACCGGCAACCTTGCCGACCTTGGTGATGTTGAAGACTTCCAAGATTTCGGCGTTGCCGAGGAATGTTTCGCGACGCTCTGGAGACAGGAGGCCCGACATCGCTGCCTTCACGTCATCCACCAGATCGTAGATGATGTTGTAGTAGCGAATTTCGATACCGGCACGTTCGGATGCGGTACGTGCCTGTGCGTTGGCACGAACGTTGAAGCCGATGATGGCCGCGTTCGATGCTTCGGCAAGCGAGATATCCGATTCCGTGATCGCACCTGCGCCAGAGTGGATGATGCGCGCGCGAACTTCATCTGTTCCAAGCTTGTCCAGCGATGCGATGATCGCTTCGACAGAGCCCTGCACGTCACCCTTGATGAGCAGCGGGAAGTCCTTGCGGCCAGTGGCCTGCAACTGCGTCATCATCTGTTCCAGCGAACCGCGCTGGCCGGTCTGGCGAGCAACGGCCTTGTCACGGGCCAGACGCTGACGATACTCGGAAATCTCGCGAGCACGGCTTTCGTTTTCGACAACGGCGAAGCGGTCACCGGCAGACGGTGTGCCCGACAGGCCGAGAATCTCGACTGGCATGGCCGGACCGGCTTCCTTGACGTGGTCGCCCTTGTCGTTGACGAGAGCGCGTACACGGCCCCACTGGTCGCCAGCCACGATGATCTGGCCTGGACGCAGCGTACCCTTCTGAACCAGAACGGTTGCCACGGAACCACGACCACGGTCGAGCTGGGCTTCGATGACCGTGCCTTCCGCCGTGCGGTTGACATTGGCCTTCAGGTCGAGAATTTCGGCCTGCAGCAGAACGGCTTCGAGAAGCTTGTCGAGGTTGAGCTTGTTCTTGGCCGAAACTTCGACGTCGAGAACTTCACCACCCATGGATTCCACGAAGACTTCGTGCTGGAGCAACTGCTGGCGAACCTTGTCAGGATTGGCCTCATGCTTGTCGATCTTGTTGATCGCCACGATGATCGGAACACCCGCCGCCTTGGCGTGGTTGATCGATTCAATCGTCTGCGGCATCACGCTGTCGTCAGCGGCAACAACCAGAATGGCGATGTCGGTTGCCTGTGCACCGCGAGCACGCATGGCCGTAAAGGCGGCGTGGCCGGGGGTGTCGATGAAGGTGATCTTGTGACCGTTCTTCTCGACCTGATAGGCACCGATATGCTGGGTGATGCCACCGGCTTCGCCCGAAACAACGCTAGTCTGACGGATGGCGTCGAGCAGCGATGTCTTGCCGTGGTCGACGTGACCCATGATGGTCACGACAGGAGGACGCGACACGAGTTCGCCGCCATCGTTGTCCGACACGTTGAAGATGCCTTCTTCGACGTCGGATTCCGACACGCGCTTGACGGTGTGGCCGAATTCGCCAGCGATCAGTTCGGCCAGATCGGCGTCGATGACGTCGCCCGGCTTCATCATCTGACCTTCCTTCATCAGGTACTTGATCACATCGACAGCCCGTTCGGACATACGCTGCGACAGTTCCTGAATGGTGATGGTCTCAGGCAGAATGACTTCGCGCATGACTTTTTCGCGGGTTTCCTGCATCTGGCCACGGCGGAATTTTTCCTGACGGCGGCGCATAGCGGAAAGCGAACGGCCGCGCGGGCTGCCATCTTCTTCCAGATTAGACGTAACCGTCAGCTTGCCACGGCGACGCTCTTCTTCCGTCTTCAGACGGGCAGCAGGCTTTGCCGGTGCGGGTGCCGCGACCTTGCCGCGAACCGGCAGGTTGCCACGGCGTGGACCGCGATCATCATCGTCTTCTTTTTCCGTACGACGGGCACCGGGGGCACCACGAGCCGGAAGCGGCAGGGGAGCAGCAGGCGTCGGCGCGGCAGTGCGCGTCGTGGACTGCGGACGTCCGTCCTGACGGGCAGGCTGAGCGGCAGCGGCCGGTCTTTCGACCGGACGTTCCACCTTCTCTTCCGTCTGTGGCTGGGAAGCGGCAAGCTTTGCAGCTTCTGCCTCTTCCTTGGCGCGGCGGGCGGCTTCTTCTTTTTCGGCGACGAGACGCGCTTCTTCTTCTACCTTGCGGCGGGCTTCGTCTTCGGCGCGCTGCTTGGCTTCGATGATGTCGCGGGCCTGTGCTTCGGCAAGAGCGCGGCGACGCGCATCCATTTCACCGGCAGATAGATCGTGCAGGACGTTGCCGCGCGGGCGATCCGGCTGGCGCTGCGGCTGCGGCGATGGCTGCGGACGCTGCTGGTTGCCGGACTGATGAACGCGCTGCTGAGGCTGCTGCGGACGCGGAGCAGCTGGCGCTGCGGCTGCGGCAGGTGCCGCCGGGCGTGGCTGCGGTGTAATTGGTGTTACAACATGCTTTTCGTCTTCAGGACGCAAGGGACGGCGCTTGCGTGTTTCCACCACAACCGCGTTCGTGCGACCTCGACCCATATCTTGACGCACAGTCCCCTGAGACGCTCCACCCGGCTTGAGGGTAAGGGTCTTCTTAGGCGATGCGTTGAGTGTCTTGTCGTCGTTGTTATCGGTCATTCCGTTCCCGTTCCTTCAGACGAGAGCCGGATGACGTCACCAGACTCTAGTCTCTACAATTGCTGTATCCGAACGCGGCAGACGGTCATGTCCGATAACCGCGTCATTGTCTTTCCGTCCGGGCAGCGTCAATTTCGCCTTGAGGTTTCTCGCCACCGCGATACTGCTCAAGCATCTTTGCGCGCTTCACTACACCCTCACCCGCCTGTCCCGCAAGCGCGCAGGCATGGATAAAAGCATTCTGGCCCATCAGTTCGTCCATTTCCTGCTCACTGAACAGATGAAAGGACGGTATTTCTGTCTCGGCTCCTGAACCGAGGGTCCAGGCTTTGCGGGCCTGGTTTATCTTTCTGACGCCATCGGGCGCCGCGTCCGTTGCATGGAACACCGCAAGGGTATTGCCAGAACGAACAGCCGCATCCACCTTCGTGGCCCCGCTGATGAACTGCCCGGCTTTGCGGGCCATGTTCATCATACCGGCCAGTTGCTGCGCCAGCAGCCGGTCCATCAACTCCAGGAGTTCCGGTCCGGCCTTCACATCGGTCTTCAAGGCGCGCGCGAAAAGCTTCTTGGCGATGGCCTTTTCGATCAGGGCGCGCTCGGGAGTGACCCAGCATCCGCGCCCTGGCAATTGGCGTTTCAGGTCCGGAACAACGCTTTTGTCCGGGCCTGCGACAAAACGGACCAACTCATCGGGTGTTCCAATCTGCCGCGTTACAATGCACGTCCGCTCGCTGCCTGTACCTTCGACCCGCCGCTCGTCATCCAGCAGGTCATCAGGCTCATGCGCTTGCGAAATCATTCCTGATCGGCGGTATCCGCCTCCTCGGTCGCTGCTTCTTCCTGCTCTGCAGCAAGATCTTCAGCGGTAATCCAGCCAGCCAGAAGGCGGGCCTGAACGACCATGTTCTCGGCTTCGACGCGAGACACGTCGAGCTTGGAGAAGATGCCGTCGAATTTCTTGGTTTCGCCGTCCTTGCGTTCGCTCCAGCCGACGAGATCGTCTGCGGCGCAGCCTGCTAGGTCTTCGATGTTCTTCACGCCGTCTTCACCCAGGGCGACCATCATCTGCGAGGTCAGGCCTTCGATCTGACGCAGCTCATCGGACACGCCGAGTTCCTTGCGCTTGGCATCCATTTCCGCTTCGACGCGGTCGAGATATTCCTTGGCGCGGGTCTGGATTTCGACAGCCGTGTCTTCATCGAAACCGTCGATGGACGAAATTTCGCTGAGGTCCACATAGGCCAGTTCTTCGACCTGTGCGAAGCCTTCCGACGCCAGAACCTGACCAACCATCTCGTCCACATCCAGCGCTTCCATGAAGATGCCGGTGCGTTCGTTGAATTCCTTCTGACGGCGCTCGGACTCTTCGGCTTCCGTCATGATGTCGATATCCCAGCCGGTCAGCTGCGATGCCAGACGCACGTTCTGACCGCGACGACCGATGGCCAGCGACAGCTGCTCATCCGGTACAACGACTTCGATGCGTTCTGCTTCTTCGTCCAGAACGACCTTGGCGACTTCAGCCGGCTGCAAGGCGTTGACGATGAAGGATGCAGGGTCCTGGGACCACGGAATGATGTCGATCTTTTCGCCCTGAAGCTCGCCGACAACGGCCTGAACGCGCGAACCGCGCATACCGACGCAGGCACCGACCGGATCGATGGACGAGTCATTGGAAATGACGGCGATCTTGGCGCGCGAACCCGGATCACGGGCAACGGACTTGATCTGGATGATGCCGTCATAGATTTCAGGCACTTCCATGGTGAAGAGCTTGACCATGAACTGCGGATGGGTGCGCGACAGGAAAATCTGCGGACCGCGCTGCTCGCGGCGCACGTCGTAAACGAAGGCGCGAACGCGATCACCGTAGCGCAGGTTTTCGCGTGGGATCATCTCGTCGCGACGGATAATGCCTTCGCCACGGCCGAGATCGACGATGACGTTGCCGTATTCGACGCGCTTGACGGTGCCGTTGATGATTTCGCCGATGCGGTCCTTGAATTCGTCATACTGACGGTCACGCTCGGCTTCACGAACCTTCTGGACGATAACCTGCTTGGCGGACTGGGCAGCGATACGGCCAAAATCCATCGGCGGCAGCGGATCAGCGATGTAGTCGCCAATCTTGGCATCGACGTTGCGGTCGCGCGCCAGTTCCAGTGGGATCTGCGTGCCGTAGTCTTCGGCCTTCTCGACAACTTCGAGCAGACGCTGCAAGCGGATTTCACCGGTCTTGGAGTTGATGTCTGCGCGGATGTTGGTTTCGGAACCGTAACGCGAGCGGGCAGCCTTCTGAATAGCATCAGCCATTGCGGCCAGCACGATTTCGCGGTCGATGACCTTTTCGCGCGCCACAGCATCGGCGATCTGCAGAAGCTCAAGCCTATTAGCACTGACTGCCATTTTTATGTCTCCGTATGTCGTTTTGCCCGCGTTATCAGGGCTTATACGTTGGAATTAGTCTTCGTCTGCTTCTTCGTTCTGATTGGCAGCAGCGGCCTTGGCCTGCTTGTCCGCCTTCAGTGCGTCGCGAATAAGATCGTCCGTCAGAATGAGCTTCGCGTCGGAAAGTGTATTGAACGGGATCGTCACCACCGGCTCTTCGCCGTAACCAATCTGGTCACGCTCAAGCTTGAAACCGTCTTCTTCTACGCTGGCGATCTTGCCGCGAAAACGCTTGCGATTGTCGACCAGGATCGATGTCTCGACCTTGACGATATGGCCCTGCCAGCGAACAAAATCCATCTTTCGCACCATCGGCCGGTCGATACCAGGCGAGGACACTTCCAGATGGTACGCCTTTTCGACAGGATCTTCCACATCAAGAACCGGTGAAATCGCCATGGAGAGCGCTTCACAGTCCTGAACGGTCATGGTTCCGTCTTCGCGTTCGGCCATGATCTGCAGGGTCGAACCATTCTGACTGGACAGCCGAACCCTGACCAGCAGGAAGCCCATACCCGTCAGAACCGGCTCGATGATCTCGGCGATCCGCTGGTCTATGCCCGTTTCGGTTATCAGTCTTGGTTCGGCGTCTGCCATTCTGGCCTTCCGGTCTTTGTCTGTAACCGGAACGCTTTGTCCCGGTTTTTGGGGCGCCTAACGAAAAAGAGCGGAGCCTTGCGGCCCCACTCTTCATCAGACGATCAAGAATTTGAAGGCCCGTATAAACCCTAATGGCCGATATTGCAAGGATGGGGCGCAAAAGCAGCGAAATTGGCTTTGGTCACAATTTTACCTTGGCACGCGTCGAAACAGTAGCATCCTCTTAAACGGCGTCTATAGTGTCAGCCGCATCACCAGCAATTGCATCAATTGGACTGCCCGTGCCCGATAGAAAATCTCCGCTTACGCCGCTCAAGCATCAAACCTACCGCACAATCTGGTTTGCGAGCATCGCCTCGAACTTCGGTGGGCTCATTCAGGCGGTGGGTGCGGCATGGATGATGACGGCGCTGTCGTCTTCCGAAAACATGATTGCGCTGGTGCAGGCCTCGACCTCCCTGCCGATCATGTTGTTTTCTCTCGTCTCCGGCGCGCTGGCCGACAGTTTCGACCGCCGCCGCATCATGATCTCGGCGCAGCTGCTGATGCTGGCCGCCTCGATTTTGCTGACCGTCTTTGCGTGGTTCGGCTGGCTATCCCCCTGGCTGCTGTTGTTCTTCACCTTCATGATCGGCTGTGGCACGGCGCTCAACAACCCGTCCTGGCAGGCCTCTGTGGGTGAGATGGTGCCACGTGAAGACCTGCCCGCAGCGGTGACGCTGAACAGCGTAGGTTTCAACATCACCCGCAGCGTCGGCCCGGCCATTGGCGGTGTTATCGTGGCCATTGCCGGTGCGGCAGCTGCCTTTCTGGTCAATACATTCAGCTATTTCGCACTGATCTATGCGCTGGTGAAATGGCAACCGCCCAAGAACCAGTCGACCCTGCCGCGCGAGCAGCTGTTCGCCGCGATTTCCGCAGGCATGCGTTATGTGGCGATGTCGCCGAATATCGGCAAGGTGCTGGTGCGCGGCTTCCTCTTCGGCCTTTCCGCCAGTGCCATTCTGGCGCTGATGCCGCTGGTTGCGCGCGATCTGGTGCAGGGCGGGCCGCTGACCTATGGCATCATGCTCGGCGCTTTCGGCGTTGGCGCCATTGGCGGCGCGCTGATCAGTGCGCGTCTGCGCGAAACGATGAGCAGCGAGTGGATCGTCCGCGTCGCGTTTCTCGGCTTTGCCTTCAGCGCCGGCGTCACCGCCATCAGCAGCAGCGCCATTCTGACCGCCCTCGTGCTGACCGTATCCGGTGCAAGCTGGGTTCTGGCGCTGTCGCTGTTCAACACCATCGTACAGCTTTCCACCCCGCGCTGGGTGGTGGGTCGGGCGCTGTCTCTCTACCAGACGCTGACCTTTGGCGGCATTGCTGTGGGCAGCTGGCTTTGGGGTTCGCTGGCGGAAAATTACGGCCTGTCCTATTCGCTGCTCTGTTCGTGCCTCTTGATGCTGCTGGGTGTCGTCGTCGGTTTCAAGCTGACCATGCCCGCTTTTGCCTCGCTCAATCTCGATCCGCTCAACCGCTTCGTGGAGCCGAACCTGCGCCTTGACGTCAAGCCTCGCAGCGGCCCGATTGCGATTCTGGTCGATTACGAAATCGATGATTCGGATTTGCCGGAATTCATGGCGATCATGGTGGAAAGGCGGCGTATTCGTCTGCGCGACGGAGCGCAGAACTGGACGCTGATGCGCGATCTGGAAAACCCTGACGTCTGGACGGAAATCTACCATGTGCCGACATGGGTGGAATATGTGCGCCACAACCACCGCCGTACGCAGGCCGATGCGGAAAGCTGGGACAGCATTTTAAAGCTGCACCGTGGCACGACCCGCCCCCGCGTTCACCGCATGATCGAGCGGCAGGCCATCCCGCCGCAGGACGATATTTTTCACAAGGCGCATATCGACCCGCACTGAATGGGTGGGTCGATCACGGAAAATCTTTTACCGGCGCGGGAACTTTTTCAGTTCCCACTCCTTCTTGCGTCTCATATAGCCGGGAAAAATTCATGACAGAGTATGCGCCATCCCACCACGTCCGCCCTTGCTCTGGCCCCGGACAGATGGATGATATGTATCGACATTGCCTTATGCCTTTTTCGCATCCTCCCCATGCGCAGTCTAAAAGACAGAGCCTGCAGGCGTTAACCACTTAAATTCATTGGGTTTCATCGATATCCGGCAATTGGCCTGGAACACGACGTCGGGCTTTGCGGGGTAAGAAAATTGTATAGCGAAACGGATAATATCGGCCCCATTCTCACGCAGTTGTTTGAACAGGCACCGACATTCATCGCCCTTCTGCGCGGCCCGGAGCACCGGTTCGAACTGGCAAATCCCAGCTACAAGAAACTTGTCGGTCGCGATGATCTCATCGGTCGCACAGTCGCGGATGCATTACCAGACGCCGCCGCGCAGGGCTTTTTGAAGATTCTCGATGATGTCTACCGCTCCGGCCAGGCCTATTCGGCGTCCGGTGCACTCTATGCCGTGCAATCTGCACCAAAGGCACCCGTCACCGAGCGGTATATCGATTTTCTCTACCAGCCGATTATTGGCGCGAATGGCACGGTGGAAGCCATCTTCGTTGAAGGTTCCGACGTCACCGAGAGAACGCTGGCCGAGCGCGCGCGCCACGAAAGCGAAGAGCTCTACAAGGGCCTGTTCGATGCCATCGATGAAGGATTCTGCGTCATCGAATTCTTCGACGGACCTGAGGGTCCCAATAGTGACTATATCCACATTCAGGCAAATGACGCCTATGCGCGGCATGCCGGTATTCCCAATGTCGTTGGCCAGAAACTGCGCGAAATGGTGCCTGCGGAGGCCGACGCTTGGGTTGCGCGTTATGGCGAAGTGCTGCGCACCGGCGAGCCGATCCGTTTTCAGCAGGAGCTTGTGGCCACGGGCCGCTATCTCGAGCTTGCCGCGGTTCGCATCGAGCCGGAAAGCAAGCGTCAGGTCGCGGTCATGTTTCAGGACATCACGGCCCGTCGACGCGCCGAACTTGCGCTGGCAAAGCTGAATGCGACGCTCGAACAACAGGTTGAAGAACGCAGTGCCGAATTGATGGTGGCGGAAGAGGCATTGCGCCACAGCCAGAAGATGGAGGCCGTGGGTCAGCTGACCGGCGGGCTGGCGCATGACTTCAACAATATTCTGGCTGGTATCAGCGGCAGTCTGGAAATGATGAACACGCGGCTCGCGCAAGGCCGTGTGGGTGACCTCGAGCGCTACATCAATGGCGCCGTTGGCGCCACCAAGCGTGCGGCGGCGCTGACCCAGCGATTGCTTGCCTTTTCCCGCCGCCAGACGCTGGACCCCAAACCGCTCAACATCAATTCGCTGGTGGATGGCATGCTGGATCTCATTACCCGCAGCGTCGGTCCCGGCATCAAGGTCGAGACCGTGGGTGCGGCTGGGCTATGGGCGACCTATGTGGATGCGGGGCAGCTGGAAAATGCGCTGCTGAACCTCTGTATCAACGCCCGCGACGCAATGCCATCCGGTGGAAACCTGACGATCGAGACCTGCAATCGTTGGATGGATGACAGGTCGGCGCGGGTGCGCGGGTTGGAGCCGGGGCAATATGTTTCGCTCTGCGTTTCCGACACGGGAACAGGCATGAGCCAGGAAGTCATCGAACGCGCCTTCGATCCTTTCTACACGACCAAGCCCATTGGACAGGGAACCGGGCTCGGTCTTTCCATGGTGTATGGCTTTGCCGGACAATCCGGCGGTGCGGCACGGATTTATTCGGAGCTGGGAAAAGGCACGATGATCTGCCTTTACCTGCCGCGCCACGCAGGCGAGGTTGAAGCGACCGAGGTGGAAAAGGAAGCCACCACGGACGCTCTGCGCGCCGATGGTGAGGAAACCATTCTGGTGGTGGATGACGAACCGCTGGTGCGGATGCTGGCCGTCGAGGAGCTTCAGGATCTCGGATATTCCGTCATCGAAGCGGAAGATGGTGCCTCGGCTCTGCGGATTCTCAATTCAGCCCGCGACATCAGCCTGCTGATTACAGATGTCGGCCTTCCCGGTGGCATGAATGGTCGCCAGCTGGCGGATGCGGCGCGGGTCAAGAGGCCGGAACTGGAAGTCCTGTTCATCACCGGCTATGCCGAGAATGCCGTGCTCAATCACGGCCATCTCGATCACGGCATGCATGTCATGACCAAGCCCTTCCAGCTGGATGCCTTCGCCCAGCGCGTCAAGGCGCTGGTTCACCCCAAGCAATAGGACTACCGCTCAGCCGCGTAGCGCTTCGACCGGCGACTGGCGGTAGGCCAGCCATGCGGGCAGGATGGCGAGACCCGCAGCCACGGCCAGCAGCACAAGGGCCTGTGCCAGATCGGCCTTGGCAAATTCTACCGGCATGACGACGCCGCTTTTGGCAACGAGCATGCCGGTGATGATCTTGGCCGCCACAAAACCAACGGCGAAACCAAGCGCGATGCCCGAGGCAAACAGTGCGAAGAGTTCCGTCCAGACGATGAGCGATATGGACGATCGAGGCGCACCGAGCGCACGCAGCGCACCGATCTGCTTTCGCCTCTGCACGATATGGGTCAGGGTGACGAGAATGAGAGAGGCAGCGACCAGCAACTGTGCGCCGATGGCGACGACAGACAGAACCTCGCGGGCATCACCTAGCGTGGCATAGAGCTTCGTCAGAACCTCACCCGGAAAGACCGCCAGCGTATTGCCCTGCCGGTACTGCTGGCGCAGCTTATAGGCATCGGCAATCGACTTTGGTTTCACCAGAATGGCGGGAACGCCGGGTGTTTCCGAGGTGAAGACTTCGCTCAGCGCTTCGGCTTCTTCGCCTGCTGCATGAGCGTGATCATGGTGTTCATGACCCTCCTCATGCGCCCCAGGGGCGTGGTCATGGCCTTCGTGGCCTTCCTCATGCGTCTCGCCTGCCGTCTCATGCTCATGGTCATGGCCATCGCCGTCCATGCCATGAATGTGCCAGACGGAGCTGATGGGGACGAGAATGGCACGGTCCCAAGGCGTTCCGGTGGGCTTCAGGCGCCCCTGAACGTGATAGACGATCTCGGTATGGGTATGGCCACCCTCTTCCGCCGTGCCGTGCATCGGCTTGACTTCAGCACCGATGGGCAGATCGACAGCAGAGCCGATCACGGCATCCTCACCATCGGCAAAACCCTCACCTTCCAAAAAGCCGCCGGATGTATTGTTGATGAGCGCCGTCGTCGTCCCCACGATTGGATAGCCGGCAAAGGAATCTCCAAAACCGACGGGACCGGCCCATGCGACACGCGGATCGTTCGCCAGCGTTGCCAGCGTCGCGCCGCTGACCAGCGGCAAAGGAGCAGCCTGCAAGAACACCGAGGAAAGAACGAGCTGCGTTTCACTGCCAGCGGCACCGATGACGAGATCGAACTTGTCCGCAGCGCGGGCCGTGCCCAGCCGTAGCGCGCGCTCCTGCAATGTCACGGTAACGCCCAGCGCCGTTGCCATGGCAACCAGCAGAATGACGACCAGCGATCCAGCCCAGAGGCGCTTCAGATCGGATAAAACAAAACGCATCATATCAAGAATTCCGGGCGCTGTCGGTCACGATACGGCCATTGGCCAGTTCGAGACGGCGGTCGAGGCGGTCGGCCAAAAGCCTGTCATGGGTAATGACGATGAGTGTGGAACCCTCCACCCGCGCCAGATCGACCAGCAGGCGGCCGATGGCCTCGCCATTCTCAGGGTCGAGGCTTGCGGTGGGCTCATCGGCAACGATGACGCCGGGTTTTCTCAGCAGCGCGCGGGCAATCGCCACACGCTGCATTTCGCCGCGCGACATGGTGTCGATTTTCTGATCCGGCCGAGCAAGACCGGTTTTTTCGAGCAGAAACGCCGCACGATAGGCATATTGGCTGGACATGCAGCGCGACAGGCGGACCGGCAGGAGAATGTTTTCCATGGCGGACAGGCCGGGCAAAAGATGAAACTCCTGCATGACGAGGCCGACATTCTCGCCGCGCCAGCGGTCTCGTTTGGTTTCGGCAAAACCGGCAATATCCTGATCCCGCCACAACACCTTGCCCTGGCGAATACGTTCAAGCCCGGTGATGACGTTGACGAATGTACTTTTGCCGGAACCGGAGGCACCGGTGATGGACATCTTCTCGCCAGCCGCAACCGAGAGGTCATCGACGGACAGCACCGGGGTGGCGAGCCCGGGATAGGAAACCGAAAGGCCTGAAATATTCAAGGACAGCATGTTTAGGAAACTCTGTATTCCGCATCTCTGATGCGCACGAGGCTGACAAATCCGGTTTCCGGGTCTGTCCAGGAGCCGCGCTCCAGAACACCCGTGACCTCGATTGTCGTGCTGGGCTGCACGAAGGTCTGTTTTTCGGAGAGATAGACGACGACGATATTGTCCGGCCAGTCGGAATCCGACGAGCAGAACGGGCACAGGGCCATGGGAATTTCGGTGAGAACGAAAAAGGAGGCTTCGGCCTTCAATGGCGGTGCCATGAAGCCTTTCATACGGATCTGCTGGCCGGTCAACTGTTTCAGCTTCTCGGAAAACTCCAGACCCAACACGCCGATCTTGCCGTACATTTCATCGAAAGTCAGGGGCGATGTCGCTGCAAGGGTTTCCCGTGCGCAAAGCGTGAAGGCGGAAAGGGTCGCAAGCTTGAGCGACTGCCGACGCGTCAACAGGGGTGTAAGTTTCGCCATGACGATCTCCTTTTGCGAGCGGTCCGGTTGTTCAAACGAAGACGATCCGGCTCGCCTGTGCAAGCCGGATCGTTTTTCTTTTACAAAGATTACTGCGTCTGCTTTGCGCCGAGCGCGAAGGTGTCTGCCAGCACGCGGTAAACGTCACTCTGTTCCATGTAACCCTTGAAGCCTTCCGAGCCGGGGCCGGTGGACTGAAGAACGATATCGTCAACAGCGTGAACGCCGCTATCGCCATCCTTTGGAATATTACCCTGCACGAAGACTGCGCCTGGAACATTCTTGTAGGCTTCGTTGGCGATATATTCCTTCTTCTCGTTCTGGATTGCCGGAACGAAAGGACCATCCATCTTCGGGCGGAATGTTTCGTAATGGTCAGGACCATTATTGGCATTCAGGAACAGGCGGCGGCTGACGTCGATCCGGTCAGGATAACCATCGCCGTCCTTGTCTTCGTAGTTCGGGAAGCCGGCTTCGGCATAGGTGCCGACCTTGGCGCGCATTTCATCGCCCGGCTTTTCGTCATCGACGGTGCCGATGATGGAAACGCCATGAGCGTGATCGCCGGTGACGACGATCAGCGTGTCGGGGTTCTTGGCAGCGAATTCACGCGCAACGCCAATGGCCTTGTCGAATTCGATGGTTTCGACCACGGCGCGGTCCCAATCCAGCGGGTGAGACATCTTGTCGATGTTGGCAGCTTCGACCATCAGGAAGAAACCGTCCTGGTTCTTGGACAGTTCACCAAGAGCTGCCTTGGTCATGTCGACCAGACCGGGCTGGTTCGGGAACTTGTCTACGGTGCCCTTCTTGAGGAAGTTGCGGTCGAGGAGCGTGTCCATGTTGCCGGTGTGGAACAGGCCGAGAAGCTTGCCGGTGTTGGAACCTTCAGCCTTTTCAAGTTCGTTCTTGTCGGTTGCCAGCGTGTAGCCTGCATCCTGGAACAGCTTGATATAGTCCTTGTCGTCCTTACGCTTGGAACCGGGAACGTCCTTGCCGAGGAAATAGGCAGAGCCACCGCCCAGAACGACGTCAGGCTTGACGTCGAACATCATGCCGGTGATTTCAGCCTTGTCGCCACGCTTGCGGGTGTGGGAAACGATGGCCGCAGGCGTCGCGTCCTGCAATTCGGATGTCGTTACGATGCCGATGGACTTCTTCGTCTGGCGGCGCAAGGCCTCGCCGATGGTCTCGACCTTCGGGTCATCAAGGCTTGCAGGCGTGCGGTCGCCATAAACGCCGAGAGCGTTTACAGGAGCCTTGTGGCCAGTCATGTAGGCCGACATGGTGTTGGCGCTATCGGTGGCGATGGCTTCGGTGGACGATGTGCCGATGAAGGCCATGCGGTCCATTTCGTCCATGTTCAGGCGACCGTTCGCCTTACCTTCGGTCATGCCCTTGGACATGATGCGGGCAGCGGTGCGGTGCGCAACAGAGAGGCCGTCACCTAGGAGGAAAATGATGTTCTTGGCCTTTGGCGTTTCGCCGGTGCCATAAACAACCCAGTTGACGCTCTTGGTTTCGGAACCGGCGGAAACCTCGACCTTGTAATCGCCAGCCTTGGCAATCTTGAGGCCACGCAGGGTTACGGCAGAACCGAGAACCTTGTCTTCCTTGCCCTTTTCTTCTGCCGTGAAGGTGACGTCGGCGCCGAAGACGGTCTTGTAATCCTGGCCGTTGACGGTGATCTTCACGTCTTCAGGCTTTACGACATTCTTGAACTCGACTTTGAAGTCAAAAGGAGAACCGCTGAGAATCGTTGCACGATCAAGCGGATAGACGGTTGCGGCCTGTGCAGCACCGGCAAGCACGGTGGTCGCGACGAATGCGGCGATAAGTTTGCGCATGATAACCTCTAAGGAGTTATGTTTTATAGAAAAGCACCCCGCCTATAGGGACAGCGCATGACAATGAAATGACGATCCGCGCGAATCTGAGGAGCGCTGCACAACCCGGCTGTTTTTATTTCTGCCGTGTCGAAAGGCGCTCAGGGTGCCTCATCTGTTTTATGCAAGCTTTATTTCTTCATTTTTTGGTGCAATCGACGCATTGATCCGCCTTGCAGCGGGAAAAATCGCTCCTTATATACCCCCCAGACAGCAGCAAGAATGCTGCACAAACCGGAAGACCATCCAAGTCAAGGAGTTGTCAGTGGAATGCCTCCCGGGGTTCCGACAACTCGCTTCAAGGAGAGAAGAGAATGGCAAAAGTAATCGGTATCGACCTTGGCACGACCAATTCCTGCGTCGCAGTGATGGACGGCAAGGACACAAAGGTAATTGAAAACGCGGAAGGTGCACGTACGACCCCTTCCATGGTCGCGTTCAGCGACGATGGTGAGCGTCTGGTCGGCCAGCCTGCAAAGCGTCAGGCCGTCACCAACCCGACCAACACCCTGTTTGCGGTTAAGCGCCTGATCGGTCGCCGCTACGAAGACCCGACTGTCGAAAAGGACAAGGGCCTCGTACCGTTCGAGATCGTCAAGGGCGACAATGGCGACGCATGGGTAGAAGCACAGGGCAAGGGTTACTCCCCTTCGCAGATTTCCGCGATGATCCTTCAGAAGATGAAGGAAACTGCCGAATCCTACCTCGGTGAAAAGGTCGAAAAGGCCGTCATCACCGTTCCTGCCTACTTCAACGACGCACAGCGCCAGGCCACCAAGGATGCTGGCCGCATTGCCGGTCTTGAAGTTCTGCGCATCATCAACGAGCCGACGGCAGCAGCCCTGGCTTATGGCCTCGACAAGAAGGAAGGCAAAACGATTGCCGTGTACGACTTGGGTGGCGGTACCTTCGATATTTCCGTTCTGGAAATCGGCGACGGCGTTTTCGAAGTTAAGTCCACCAACGGCGATACCTTCCTTGGCGGTGAAGACTTCGACATGCGTCTGGTCGAATATCTGGCCGGTGAGTTCAAGAAGGATCAGGGCATTGACCTGAAGGGCGACAAGCTTGCACTTCAGCGCCTGAAGGAAGCTGCCGAAAAGGCAAAGATCGAACTTTCGTCATCGCAGCAGACCGAAATCAACCTGCCCTTCATTACGGCAGATGCGACCGGTCCTAAGCACCTGACGCTGAAGCTGACCCGCTCCAAGTTCGAAAGCTTGGTAGACGATCTGGTCCAGCGCACCGTTGCACCATGCAAGGCAGCGCTTAAGGATGCTGGCGTTTCGGCTGCCGAGATCGACGAAGTCGTTCTCGTCGGTGGTATGAGCCGCATGCCGAAGGTTCAGGAAGTCGTCAAGCAGCTGTTCGGCAAGGAGCCGCATAAGGGTGTGAACCCGGATGAAGTTGTTGCCATGGGCGCTGCCATTCAGGCCGGCGTTCTGCAGGGCGACGTCAAGGACGTTCTGCTTCTCGACGTAACGCCTTTGTCTCTCGGCATCGAAACACTGGGTGGCGTCTTCACACGTCTGATCGACCGTAACACGACGATCCCGACCAAGAAGAGCCAGACCTTCTCGACCGCCGAAGACAACCAGTCTGCCGTGACCATCCGCGTTTCGCAGGGTGAGCGCGAAATGGCTGCCGACAACAAGTCGCTCGGTCAGTTCGACCTCGTCGGCCTGCCACCATCGCCACGCGGCGTTCCGCAGATTGAAGTGACCTTCGACATCGACGCCAACGGCATCGTGCAGGTTTCCGCGAAAGACAAGGGCACCGGCAAGGAACAGCAGATCCGCATTCAGGCATCTGGTGGTCTGTCCGACGCCGACATCGAAAAGATGGTGAAGGACGCCGAGGCCAATGCCGAAGCCGACAAGAAGCGTCGCGCCGGTGTGGAAGCCAAGAACCAGGCCGAAAGCCTCATCCACTCCACCGAGAAGTCGGTGAAGGAATATGGCGACAAGGTTTCCGAAACGGATCGCAAGGCCATCGAAGATGCCATTGCTGCGCTGAAGACGTCGGTTGAGGCCTCCGAGCCGGATGCTGACGACATTCAGGCCAAGACCCAGACCCTTATGGAAGTTTCCATGAAGCTTGGTCAGGCCATCTACGAAGCCCAGCAGGCTGAAGGCGGCGAAGGTGCTGCCGAAGGTGGCAAGGACGACGTGGTCGATGCGGACTATGAAGAAATCAAGGACGACAAGAAGTCTGCATAATCCAGACTTTCTGAACTCCAATTGATGCTTGACTGAAATCCGGCTGCCTAGTGCAGCCGGAAATCCATTTCCGGGGCTTGTTAATTAATGGCGAAAGCAGACTTTTACGAAACACTTGGCGTTGGCAGAACTGCCGACGAAAAAGAGCTGAAAAGCGCCTTCCGCAAACTCGCGATGAAGTATCACCCGGACAAGAATCCCGATGATGCCGAATCTGAAAAGAAGTTCAAGGAAATCAACGAAGCCTATGAAACGCTCAAGGACCCGCAGAAGCGGGCTGCTTACGACCGTTTCGGCCACGCAGCCTTCGAACAGGGTGGCATGGGCAATGCAGGCGGCGGCTTCGGTGGTGGCGGCAGCGGTGGTTTCTCCGATATTTTTGAAGACATTTTTGGCGAGATGATGGGCGGCGGCCGTGCACGTCGCTCCAGCGGCGGACGCGAGCGCGGCGCCGATCTTCGCTATAATATGGAAATTTCGCTGGAGGAAGCTTTCAGCGGCAGAACAGCGCAGATTCGCGTGCCGACATCCATCACCTGCGACGTCTGTTCCGGTTCCGGCGCCAAGCCCGGTACCCAGCCCAAGACCTGCGGCACCTGCCAGGGTTCGGGCCGCGTGCGTGCAGCACAGGGTTTCTTCTCGGTGGAACGTACCTGCCCGACCTGCCACGGTCGTGGCCAGACGATTACCGACCCCTGCACCAAGTGCCACGGTCAGGGCCGTGTACCGGAAGAGCGTTCTCTCTCGGTCAATATTCCAGCTGGTATCGAAGACGGTACCCGGATTCGCTTGCAGGGCGAAGGCGAGGCTGGCATGCGCGGTGGCCCATCGGGCGACCTCTACATCTTCCTCTCCGTACGGCCACACGAGTTCTTCCAGCGTGACGGTGCCGATCTCTATTGCGCTGTGCCGATCTCCATGACGACGGCAGCGCTTGGCGGCACATTCGATGTGACGACATTGGATGGCACGAAATCGCGTGTGACAGTTCCCGAAGGTACGCAGGCTGGCAAACAGTTCCGTCTGAAGGGTAAGGGCATGCCTGTTCTGCGGTCTGCGCAGCAGGGCGATCTCTACATCCAGATTCAGATCGAAACACCGCAGAAGCTGACCAAGCGTCAGCGCGAATTGCTGCAGGAATTCCACGAACTGTCGTCCAAAGATAACAATCCAGAATCCACCGGCTTCTTTGCCCGGATGAAGGAATTCTTCGACGGTTGAGGCAGCATCCGCCTACCGACAAAAAGCCGTGCTTTCGAGAGAATGCGCGGCTTTTTTATGCCATGGCCCTCAGCGAACTCGTGGCAAGAACGGCGGCGAAGATGATAAGGCAGGTGGCCGCAATGCGCTGCATGGCTTCCGGTTTCAGAGAAACAGCCCCGCCCCGCGCAAAATAACAGCCAAGGCTGATCCAGCCGGAAGCCGCCAGAACGACGAGCCCTGAGAAGAGACCAAGCCATGGCAGCAGGTCGACGGCCTGCCCGTGCGGCATGATAACAACGGCAATGATCAGCGCTTTGGGATTGAGTATCGTCGTGACCAGAATATCCGCCGCCGTTACGTCTTTTTGCCTGGCCTGTGCTGCGGCTTTAAACCACAAACGATAGGCCAGAAACAGCACCCAGAGGCTTGCGCAAATCTTTGCGATGAGCGACAGCGCCGGATGAGCGGCGAGAAACGGTGCTGCGACGATGGCGACCGGAACGATGATGGCGAGATATCCGAGGATTTCGCACAGGATCAACGGCAGAGCGCGCGTGACACCGCGGCTGTAACCCGCCAGCGCCATGAGCGTGTTGGTTGGCCCGGGCGTCAGCAAGAGAAGCAGAATGGCCCCGGTGAATTCCAGAAATGTCGGCATGGTGATGCTGCAATCGATCATTGGACCATAAGTGTTTCTGCCGCAAGCGGATTGATTTCAGTCAAGTATTGAGCGCTTAACCCGCAAAACCGCCTTCGTCCAGAAACGCCTTTTCTTCCGCTGTAGTCTGTCGCAGCAGCATGTCATTGCGGTGCGGGAAACGTCCGAAGCGTTTAACGATGTCGCGATGTTCGACCGCAAACGGAAAATAGCGTTCGCCCAAGGGTTCGCAGAGCTTGCAGCACAGTTCCTGATCCTCGAGGTCTTCGGAATGCATCAGCGGCAGATAGAAGAAGATGCGAAGTTCCGCATCGATGGTCGTGTCATGGCCGCGACGCATTGCCTCCTGCCCGTAATGGCGGGCAAGCGGGTCTGTCGCATACATGTGGGCCGTGCCACGGAAACAGTTGCGTGGAAACTGATCCAGCAGCAAGAGCAACGCAAGACTGCTCTCATCACCCTCAAGCCAGCCATCGAGTTCACGGCGGGCGGCAGCAAAATGCAAATCCCTGAAACGATCATGGAAGGCAGCGTCGAATTGCGCGTCCTTGTCGAACCATTTGTCTGGCCCGGCTTCGTTCCAGAACGCCATGACATCGGATGCGGCAGAGGCTGTATCGCTCATCTCTGGCTTCCTCAGTAATGCGGTGGCTTGGTGATGGCGGGTGCTTCCAGCGCCTGCTCTTCGAGGCTCAGAAATCGCTCCGTCAGCCGGTCGAGCTTGGCGCGGGTCTGCTCAACGACCTTCCATTGTTCGGCAAGCTGATCTGATAGCTCCTCGATGGCTTTTGCCTGATGCGCTACGGTTTCTTCGAGCGCAATGATCCGGTTTTCGCTGGTATCTGCCATGATCGCCTCCTGTTTTCCGCCCTGCTTTGACAGTTTTATAGCCGACAAACAAGACAAAGGCCGGACATGATGCCCGGCCTTTGAGAGTTTCGTTGTTTCGCCAATCTCAATCTTCTTCCTGAAAGACCTCTTCGCGCTTTTTCTTGACGCTTGGAAGGAAGACGATGACGAGAACTGCCAGCGCAATCAAAAGCAGGGTGGCGCTGATGGGGCGGGTGACGAAGGTGGAGGGATCGCCACGCGACAGGATCATCGCCCGGCGCAGGTTCTCTTCCAGCAGCGGCCCCAGCACGAAACCGAGCAGCAAGGGTGCCGGTTCGCAGCGCAGTTTGACCAGCGCATAACCGATGAGCCCAAAGAAGGCGACGGCATAGAGATCATAGACGTTGGAGTTGACGCTGTAGACCCCGATGGCGCAGAACGCCATGATGATGGGGAACAGCACATAGTAAGGGATCGTCAGCAGCTTCACCCACAGCCCGATCAGCGGCAAATTGAGGACAACCAGCATCAGGTTACCGATCCACATGGATGCGATGATGCCCCAGAACAAAGCTGGCTGTTCGACAGCGACATTCGGGCCAGGAACGATGCCCTGAATAATCATGGCACCGATCATCAGCGCCATGACCGGGTTGGCGGGAATGCCAAGCGTCAGGAGCGGAATGAACGAGGTCTGTGCACCGGCATTGTTGGCCGACTCAGGACCAGCCACACCGGCAATAGCGCCGTGGCCGAATTCTTCCGGGTGCTTCGAGACACGCTTTTCGACCGTGTAGGACGCGAAGGCTGCAAGGATCGCACCGCCGCCGGGCAGGATGCCGAGCGCTGAGCCGATGGCCGTGCCGCGCAGTACAGGGCCGATCATTTGTTTGAAATCGTCTTTGCTGGGCAGAAGGCCGCTGACCTTGGCCATCAAGACCGAACGGGTCTTTTCGTTTTCGAGGTTTCTCAAGATTTCGGCAATGCCGAAGACACCGACGGCGACTGCGACGAAGTTCAGTCCATCGGCATATTCACGGATGCCCAGCGTGAAGCGCGGCGTGCCGCTATAGATATCCGTTCCCACCAGCCCGAGCAGCAGGCCGAGAACGACCATGGCCAGCGCCTTGATGATGGAGCCGTGAGCAAGGGCGATGGACGAGACGAGGCCGACAACCATCAGCGAGAAATATTCGGCGGCACCGAATTCCAACGCGATGGCCGTTAGAGGCGGTGCGAAGACCGCCACGAGGAAGGTCGAGACCGTACCAGCGAAGAAGGAGCCGATGGCGGCAATGGCCAGTGCGACGCCTGCTTTGCCCTTGCGCGCCATCTGGTAGCCATCGATGGCGGTGACGGCAGAGGAAGATTCGCCCGGCATGTTGATGAGGATCGCCGTGGTCGAGCCGCCATATTGCGCGCCGTAATAGATGCCCGCGAGCATGATGAGCGAAGAAACCGGCTCCAGCTGGAAGGTGATCGGCAGCAGCATGGCGATGGTTGCCGTGGCACCGATGCCCGGCAAGACGCCGATCAAGGTGCCGAGCAACACGCCAATGAGGCAGAAGAACAGGTTGTGAAGAGATGTGGCGGTGGAAAAACCCAGCGCGAGATTATCAAACAGTTCCATCATGCACCTCAGAAGTTGAGCCAGGGGCCGAAGCGCTGGAAGGGCAGTCCCAGACCGTAATCGAACACGGCCACGGAAAAGATGGTGATGCCGACGGACAGCACGACGGCCATCCACGGCTTCATCTTATGAGACGCGAAGGAGGCGATGAGTGCGCTGCAAAACAGGGCTGGAACGAAGCCGAGACCGCGCACCGTCATGCCGAAGAAGATCGGTGCGGGCAGAATGAGAAAGATGCCGCGCCACGCGATGGGCCCCAGGGGCTCGCCCTGGATATTGCCTGCGCGCACGAAGATGAAGGTGCCGAGCGCCACAAGGATGATGGAGAGCACGAGCGGGAAATAGCCCGGCCCCATGCGAAACGCCGTCCCCAGTTCCAGCCCGTAGGATTGCCAGGCAAAGAAAAGGCCGAGAGCGATGAAAAAGCCGCCACAGATTGCCTCTGTCGCATCGAATGAAATGGATTTCATATGTTGGGTCCCCCGCTGGCGAGTGAAAACCGGCGGCCTGTGACGGCCACCGGTTGAGTGCTTGAAAGAGACTTAGTCGGCGTACTGGCCTGCGGCCTCGATCACCGTTTTCCAACGCGGAATTTCGCTTTCCAGCTTGGCCTTGAGTGCCGCCGGCGTGCCATCTGCCTCAGGAGACGGCGTGGTGCCGAGCTCGGCAAAGCGGGCTGCGACATTCGGGTCTTTCAGGGCCACCTGAAGCGACTTCGAAAGGCGTTCGTTGATGTCGGCGGGTGTACCTTTCGGCGTATAAATGCCGTGCCAGACACCGACTTCGAAGCTTGGAAGACCAGCCTCTGCCGCTGTCGGCACGTCGGGCAGCACGTCGAGACGCTTGGGTGTCGTCACCGCATAGGCTTTGACGGTTTTGCCCTGAATCTGCTTGGTGGTGTTGGTCGTCTGGTCACACATGATATCGACTTGACCGCCCAAGAGATCGGTCATGGCCGGGCCTGTACCCTTGTAAGGCACTGTGACGAGCGGGGTCTGGATGGCGCTCATGAACAGCATGCCGCACAGATGCGAGGCAGCACCGATGCCGGCATTGGCGACAGTGACCGTATCCTTATTGGCCTTTGCGTATTCGATGAGGCCCTTGAGGTCATTGGTCTCCAGCGTCTTGCGTGACAGAATGGTCATCGGCACTTCGGTGACGAGGCCGACATAATCGAAGGCTTCGAGCGTGTTATAGGCCAGCTTGCGGTAGAGCGTGGCGCTGGTTGCCATGCCGATGTGGTGAAGAAGCACGGTGTAACCGTCCGGATCAGCCGATGCGACGCGGCCGGCACCCAGCGTACCACCAGCACCGCCGACATTTTCCACGACGATCTGCTGTCCCAAGTCTTTCGACATGGATTCGGCCACCAGGCGAGCAACCGTATCGGTAGGGCCACCGGCGGCAAAAGGCACGACCATGGTGATGTTGCGTTGCGGATAGGTCTGTGCGGCTGCGGACAGAGCAAACAGCGATACGGCGGCAGCAGCCACGGCACCTGTGACGGTTTTGAGAATTTTCATCTTTTCCTCCCGATGAAATATGGCCTCATCGACCGTCGCACTCCTATTGCGCCGGTCGGGGGTGAGCTATTTGCAATCGGTGCTTTGACCTAAGCAATGCCGCCGGAGGCTGAGAAGAAGAAAAGCAGCTGGCGTCTTGCCGCAATGGGTGGAAATCGAAACATTCGACTCTATCGATGGGTGGAAATCCACCCATGAGAGTATTGCTGAAGCTTCAAGGCAGGGTTTTTAAATCTTCATCCGCGAGATCGGACTTCGTCAGCGCATGTTTTTGCATTTTTTCATAAAGCGTCTTGCGCGATATTCCGAGCGTCTCATAGACCGCTTTCAGATTGCCTTTGTGCAGTGCAATAGCCCTTGCAAGAACGGATTTTTCGAATTCCGCGACTTTGGCTGAAAGGCTTGCCGATTGTTCGGAGGCATTGAGCTGGCCGTCGGACGCGTTGCCGTCTAGGCCCAGCACCAGCCGGTCTGCTGCATTTCGCAGCTCCCGCACATTTCCCGGCCAGTCCTGCATCGCCAAGGCGGAGGCAATGCCGGATGGGACTTCGATATCGTCCCGGTCGTAACGCGCCGCTGCTTCTCTGACCAATTGCAGGAACAGCAGCGGGATATCGGAGCGGCGCTGCGCAAGGGAGGGGACGTGCACGGTGGCGACATTCAGCCGATAGAGCAAATCCTGCCTGAAGCGGCCCGCCAGCGCCTCTTCGGCAAGATCAGCCTTGCTGGTAGCAATGAAGCGCACATCAAGCTCCACGGTCTCGTTGGAGCCAAGGCGGGTGATCGTACGCTCCTGCAGTACCCGCAACAGCTTGCCCTGCATATCCGACGGCATAGAGCCGATTTCATCCAGCAGCACCGTGCCGCCGCGGGCATGTTCGAATTTGCCGTAACGCGGGCGCAAGGCACCGGGAAACGCTCCCGCCTCATGGCCGAATAGCTCGCTTTCAATGAGATGCTGCGGCAGGGCTGCGCAATTGATGGCAACGAAGGGCTTGTCTGCACGGGCGCTGACATCATGGAGCGCGCGGGCCACGACTTCCTTGCCGGCACCGGTATCGCCAATGATGAGCGTATCTGCATCTGCCGCGCCAATCGCGCGGATACGATAGCGCAGATCGACCATGACCTGCGTGCGGCCCGGCAGGCGGGTTTCCAGATCGTCGCGTTTGCCAGCCACGGCACGGAGACGTCGGTTTTCCAGAACCAGCGAGCGGCGATCTATGGCCCGTTTGATGATGCCTGCGAGATATTGGACGCTGAACGGCTTTTCGATGAAATCATAGGCGCCGTTGCGCATGGCGCTGACCGCCAACTGCACATCGCCATGGCCGGTGACAAGAATGACGGGGATTTCCGCATCCAGTTCCCGCACTTTTTGCAAAAGCGTCATGCCGTCCATGCCCGGCATTCTGATATCGCTGACGATGACGCCATCGAAACTATAGCCGATCAGTTCGAAGACATGGTCGGCGTGATCGACGGTGACGACATCCAGACCGGCAAGCTCCAGCGCTTGGCCTGTGGAAAGCCGCAAATCCTCTTCGTCATCGATCAGCAAAACACGCGAGACATTCATTCGGCAGCAATCTCCATCGGCGCTTCCGCGTCCAGTTCAATATCGAAGCGCGCACCACCCTCGGGCAGATTGGTCACGCTGAGACGTCCGCCGAAATCCTTGACGATATTGTAGGAGATGGACAGTCCGAGACCCAAGCCCTTGCCCACGCCTTTGGTGGAAAAGAACGGATCGAATATGCGCTCCATGATGGCGGGCGGCACGCCGGGACCGTGGTCGCGGATCGAGAGGATGACCTTCTCGCCCTCCTGCCGTGCCGTGAGATCGATATGGCGATTCTCCAGCCCTTCCACGGCATCGGCGGCGTTGGAAATGATGTTGACCAAGACCTGCTGGAGCCGCACCGGCCCAGCTTTGACGTAAAGCGGCACCGGACCGAAATCCACGGTCAATCGGGCATCCGCCGCCTTCAGCCGCGCATTGACGATCTCCAGCGTATCGCTGACCACCGCATCCAGCGGCACAGGGCCGAGCTTTTCGTTCGGCTTGCGTGCGAAGTTGCGCAGATGCTTGCCAATGGCGGCCATGCGGTCGATCAGCGCCGAGATGCGCTTGAGATTGTCCGATGCCTCGCCCACCCGGCCGCGCTCGATCAGCAGAGAGGCGCTTTCGGCGTAGGTCTTGGCGGCGGCCAGCGGCTGGTTGAACTCGTGAGACAAAGCTGCCGACATTTGGCCGAGCGCTGCCAGCTTGCCCGCCTGGATCAAATCCTTCTGTGTCTTGCGCAGCCGCTTTTCGGTCTGGCGGCGTTCGGCAATCTCATGCTTGATATCGCGGTTGACGCGGGCGAGATCGGCGGTGCGTTCTTCCACGCGCCGTTCCAGTTCGGCCTGCGCTTCCGCCTGATGGATCAGCCGGTCGCGCAATCTCTTGCGTCGCTGCAACATGGCGGCCATCAGCGCCCCTGCAAGGCAAAGGCACAGGACGATGGCGATCATCGTGGTTTTGACCTGTGTGCGTATGGAGCCGGTGTCCATCAGCACATTGACCGTCCATCCGGCGTCGGGCATGTCCTGCGAGAGGGAAATATACTCCCGATCCTGCTCGCCCTCGCGGATGGTCATCAGATCATGGGCACCGAAGGTGCCGTGCGTCACCGCAAGCTGCCTCAGATTGGCATCTGAATAGCGGCGTGAGCTCTCGGTTTTGGCAATGCGTTCGGGCGTCAGCGGCTGGACGGCGGAATAAAGCCATTCGGGCGTTCCCGTCATGAAGATGATGCCTTCGGGGTCATTGACGAAGATGCGGTTCTCGCCATTGCCGAAGGATGCCTCGATACCTTCGATATCCACCTTGAAGACGATGACGCCCTTGATCTCGCCGTTGAAGAGAATGGGAGAGGCGAAATAATAGCCGCGCTTGTGCGACGTGGTGCCGAGCGCGAAGAATTTCGATTGCTGGCCTTTGGCGGCATCCTGAAAATAGGGGCGGTAGCTGAAATTCTGGCCGACGAAGCTGGCCGGACCATCATAATTGCTGGCGGCAATCGTCTCGCCATCCAGCGTCATGATATAGATATCGGAGGATTTCAGCAGATCGTTGATGGATTTGAGGTAGATATTGGCTCGCAACCGCAACGACTGATCTTGCGGGTGCGCAACAAGCTCCTCGATATCGTCATGATCCGCCATCAGCGCGGGCAATGGCTCGTAGCGGCTCAAATGCCCGCCGAGCGCAGAGACCGCCAGCCGCAACGTCGTACCGCCTTGGGCTGCCACCTCGTTGAAGTAGCTTTCGGCAATAAGCGCGCTTCCCCGGGTCAAGGCGACACCGCCGAGACCAAGGCACACAAGCACGATACCGATCCAGCGATACCTCACCGACCTGAAACCCTCCACATGAGGGGCTTGATCCAAGCCCGCTCTCCCGGCTTCAAGTCTAAGGGGAGGTGTCGGAATTTCCAAGCGCCATTGGTGTGCGCAAAACCAAAAACATAAAAGCCGACCCAAAGGCCGGCTTTTCGTAACTTAAAGAAGGCGCAAAATTATGCGCTTTCCTTCGGCGTCAGAACCTGACGACCACGGTACATGCCTGTCTTCAGGTCGATGTGGTGTGGGCGGCGCAGTTCGCCGGAGTTCTTGTCTTCAACGTAGGTTGCGGACTTCAGGCCATCAGCCGAACGACGCATGCCGCGCTTGGACGGGCTTGTTTTTCTCTTAGGTACTGCCATTTGTGTAACTCCACTTAAGCGGCGAAACACGGGAACCAGCCAGGACCCAGGCCGAATGTCACATGTTTCTATATCTGAATTTTGGCGCGCTTATACATGCCTCCCGGGGCTTTGACCAGCCCCGGCGTCGATTTTTTCAAGAATGTCCGAATCGCCAAGACAGGTCTTGCGCGAAAGCTTTTGACACTGACTATCAGACAGGGTCGAAAACGATCAATTCCTCAAAATGCTTCATATCGCTGAATTCACAGAATGCTGGCGGGCGCATTTCCAGAACCGGAACGGCAGACCGCAACTGCTCAAGGCTTTCATCCAGCATTCTTTGCCAGCGCGGCAGGCATCCGGGGTCGAACCAGCGCATGATATAGGCGAAGGTGATGTGGAATTCATAGGTTTCGTGATCGGGATGGCGATAGCCGAAGATATCGGCAAAGGCATTGCGCCATTCGGCAATCGCCCGGTCATCCCCTGCCGTTGCACCTTTCAATGTCAGGCCCAGCGGTGAGAGGCCGGAAACCTGCATTGCAAAGGCCGGAAGCTGCGGAAAGGCCTGAAGTTTTTCCAGATAGAAATCCGTCATCGCTTCGATGGGTGTGTCGTCCGGCATCTCCTTTGGCCAATAGGGCCTCGTGCGGCGATGCTCGATGATGCCCTGAAACACCGTCATGTGCAGGCTGGAGATGGGCGTGAAAGCCAGATGGCTGTGGGCTTCCGGCATATCGAGAAGCTGCTTGCGGGTCTTGATGATCGCATATTGCGTACGCGACCCTTCCGCCAGATGACAGACGACCGTGTTTCCCGGCTCATGCAGAAATTCGCCGTTCAAATCATACCGGGTTCCGAGATGACGCGGCGGCGCATCGTTACTGGCGGTGGAAAAGGCGGCGAGCTTCTGTGAAACGAACGGCGCGTGCATGGTGCAAAGGCTCCTTGTAAGCAAGGTAGCCTCCTACTCCCGGCACGCGACACTTCAATGACAAGTTGGACTTAGTGCGCCTCGTCCCAGTTGGCGGCGGCACGCGCATCCACCTTCAGCGGAACCTTCATGTCGATGGCGGGCATGGCTGCATTTTCCATGATCGACACCACGACCGGCAAAGTCTTGTCGATCTCGCCCTCTTCCACCTCGAAGATCAGTTCGTCATGCACCTGCAACAGCATGCGTGCAGCAAGCCTGGCTTCTTCCAGCGCCGGTTCGATGCGGATCATGGCGCGGCGGATGATATCGGCCGCAGAGCCCTGAATGGGGGCGTTGATGGCGGCGCGTTCATTAAAGGCGCGCACCGAAGGATTGGACGACTTGATTTCCGGGTAGTTGATGCGGCGACCGAAGATGGTTTCGACATAACCCTTGTCGCGCGCGATGGCCTTGGTGTTTTCCATATAGTCGCGAATGCCGGGAAAGCGCTCGAAATACTTCTTGATGTACTCTCCCGCTTCCGAGCGCCCGATGCTGAGCTGGTTGGCCAGACCGAAGGAGGAAATGCCATAGATAATGCCGAAGTTGATGGCCTTGGCACGGCGGCGCACTTCGGATGGCATGCCTTCAACGGGAACGCCGAACATTTCCGACGCCGTCATGGCGTGGATGTCGATGCCGTTTTCAAAGGCGTTTCTCAGCTGCGGAATATCCGCGACATGGGCGAGAACGCGAAGCTCGATCTGGCTGTAGTCGGCAGACAGAAGCTTGTTGCCGGGCGTGGACACAAAGGCTGTACGGATCTTGCGGCCTTCTGCGGTGCGCACCGGAATGTTCTGAAGATTGGGCTCTGACGAGGACAGGCGACCGGTGGTGGTGGATGCCAGCGAATAGGAGGTGTGGACCCGCTTCGTATCGGCATGGATATAGCCGGGAAGCGCATCCGTATAGGTGGATTTCAGCTTGGTCAGCTGACGCCAGTCAACGATCTTGCGCGGCAGTTCGGCACCTTCGGCGGCCAGATCTTCCAGAACCTGCGCCGAGGTGGACCATTGCCCGGTCTTGGTCTTGGAGCCGCCCGGCAGACCCATTCTGCCGAACAGAATATCGCCCAGTTGCTTGGGCGAGCCAATGTTGAACTTTTCGCCTGCCAGCTCGTAAATCTCTTCTTCGAAGGCAGCAGCCTTTTGCGCGAGTTCTCCAGAAAGACGCGACAGGATTTGCCGGTCGACGGTGATGCCGCGCTCTTCCATGCGGGCAAGGACCGGCAGCAGCGGGCGTTCCAGCCGCTCATAGACGGCGGTCAGGCGGTCGGCCACGAGGCGCGGTTTCAATACCATCCACAAACGCAACGTGACATCGGCATCTTCTGCGGCATAGGCGGTTGCCTTGTCGATATCGACGAAATCGAAGGTGACGCCCGATTTGCCCGAGCCTGCGACATCCTTGTAAGCAATCGGCGTGTGGCCGAGCCAGCGTTCGGACAGGGCATCCATGCCGTGCAGGCCTTTGCCCGCTTCCAGCACATAGGACATCAGCATCGTATCATCGAAACTCTGCATGGTGATGCCGAGGCGCTTGACCAGCAGATAGTCGTATTTCAGGTTCTGCGCGACCTTGAGAACGGCCGGGTCTTCCAGAAGTGCCTTCAATCGATCCAGCGCATCGCGTGCCGGAATCTGGTCTGGAGCGAGCTTGATGCCATCGCTGAACAGATCGCCGCCCGAACCGGTCTTGTGGGAGATCGGCACATAGGCGGCGATGATCTCCGCGCCTGTCGCATCCTTGCGGTTATTGGCAATCGCCAGCGAAAAGCCGACCAGTTCAGCCTGCATCGGATCAAGCGAGGTGGTTTCCGTATCGAAGGCAACGACGCCGGTTTCCCGCGCCATGGCAATCCAACGATCCAGCTCTTCAACCGTACGGATGGTTTGATAGGCCGTGATATCGATCTTGGCAGCGGAAAAAATGGCTTCGCGGCTGGAGGCAAGCGCGGCTGGCGTGCTGCCTTCCAGTGCCGAGGCAGTGGCCGAGGCGTTTTCGACAGCGCTCTCATCCAGCGATGTGGCCTTGTCGCCTGCGGGCTCTGCCGGTGCCCCATCCAGATCGGGACCGTGCGCCTGCGCGCCGCGTTCCACCGGAACATTGGCGGCATCGATGGCAGCGGCATCCGCGCCGGTGGTTTCGGCCACGCGACGGGTGAGCGTGGTAAACTCCATGGCCTTCAGGAAGGCGATGAGCTTGGGGCCATCCTGCGGCTCCAGCGTCAGCGCATCCAGCGGCAGTTGCAGTGGCACATCTGTCCTGAGCGCCACCAGCTGCCGTGAAAGGCGCGCCAGTTCCGCATTGGCAACAATGTTTTCGCGGCGCTTCTGCTGCTTGATTTCGCCAGCACGTTCCAGCAGCGTATCGAGATCGCCATATTCACCCAGCAACTGCGCCGCCGTCTTCGGGCCGATGCCGGGAATGCCGGGAATGTTGTCGGTCGAGTCGCCGGTCATGGCTTGCAGGTCGATCATCTTTTCGGGGCCAACGCCCCATTTTTCGATGACATCGGGCACGCCGATCTGCTTGTCCTTCATCGCGTCGTACATATGCACATTGGCGGTGACGAGCTGCATCAGATCCTTGTCGGAAGAGATGATCGTCACATCCGCGCCGATGGCCTCGGCCTGACGGGCGTAAGTAGCAATGATATCATCAGCCTCAAACCCTTCCGTCTCGATGCAGGGCAGATTGAAGGCGCGGGTTGCGTGGCGGATCAGGCCGAATTGCGGCACCAGATCTTCCGGCGGCGCCGAACGGTTGGCCTTGTAGAGATCGTAAAGCTCGTTGCGGAAGGTTTTCGAAGAATAGTCGAAAATCACAGCGAAATGCGTGGGCGTCACGCCGACATCGGTGTTGCGCGCATCCTTCAGCAGCTTCCACAACATGTTGCAGAAACCGGATACGGCATTGACCGGCAATCCATCCGATTTGCGGTTGAGCGCTGGAATGGCATGGAACGCCCGGAAAATGAAACCGGAGCCGTCTACGAGGAAGAGGTGATCGCCTTTTTTCATGGGAAGCATGGATAGCGCGGGCCTGTGTTGGCGTCCATAGAAAGTTCTTGGGGGATCGGACCAACCCACTGTTTCCGGGACGTGCAAAGCCGGGTTCAAACCTCACCATAACGTTACAAATTTGTAATCCGGGCTTCCCTTGAAAAGCCGCATTTGCAGCCTCATTTCTTGGAGGACGGCGACTGATCACGCCGTGTCTGATAGCTGGCTCGTCCCCCGCCGCGTCAGACCGGACAAAGGCCTACCCCCCTCTCCGGGCCTTTGTCCCTCAATATAAACGCCATGGCCGTCCCCTCCCGGCCATGGCGTTTTTTATGGTCTCAACCCACCCTTTTTCCAGCGCCGCATGCTTCGCGAAAGCCTCGATATCTACATAGCATGATATGCAATTGCGGTGACCGTATCGCCGCCCGCCCGGGACAAGGATGAGATGCGTTTTTCGCGAAACGATTCGGCCACCTATCTTGCCGCCCAGCTGGCAAAGACCTTTGCAAAGGCGCTGAACAAGCGCGCTGCCGCACTCGGTTTTTCGCCGGGTCAATTTCCCATATTGCTGGAACTCTGGCACGAAGACGGCTTGACGCAGCGGCAATTGCTGGACCGGGTCGATGTGGAGCAGGCGACGCTTGCCAACACATTGGCGCGCATGGAGCGTGACGGGCTGATCGAGCGCAAACCGCACCCCAGAGACCGGCGCGCGCAGATCATAGAACTGACGGAGCGTGGCCGTGAGCTGGAATTGCAGGCGATTTCCGCTTCCAAGGCAACCGATGATGCCATGCTTGGCGGGCTGCTGAAATTCGAGCGGCAGTTGCTGCTGGAATATATGGGCCGCGCCATCGAGGCCGCCAAAGCCTCCGACCAAAAGGCCTGAGGTGATTTTCCGGCTCGAAACCGGACCACCTTTGCTCTATCCTGCGCCAATCTTTGCATGACAGGATCGCGTAATGACAGACATATCCCCCGTTCTCTCGGCGGTTGACGACAATCTCAACGCCAGTCTCGACAGACTTTTTGAGCTCGTCCGCCTGAAATCCATTTCGACAGACCCGGCTTACAAGGCCGAATGCCGCAAGGCCGCCGACTGGCTGGTCCGTGATCTGACGAGCATCGGCTTCAAGGCCTCGGTGCGCGACACCGCTGGTCACCCCATGGTCGTTGCCCATCACGATGGCGCGACGCCGGATGCACCGCATGTGCTGTTTTACGGCCATTACGATGTCCAGCCCGTCGATCCCATCGCGCTTTGGGACAACGAGCCCTTCGATCCGGCGTTGAAAGACATCGGCGAAGGCCGGCAGATCATCACCGGTCGCGGTACATCGGATGACAAGGGTCAGCTGATGACCTTCGTCGAAGCCTGCCGCGCCTACAAGCAGGCGCACGGTTCGCTGCCGCTGCGCATCACCATTCTGTTCGAAGGTGAAGAGGAATCCGGTTCGCCATCGCTCAAGCCTTTCCTTGATGCCAATGCCGATGAGCTGAAGGCGGATTATGCACTGGTTTGCGACACCAGCATGTGGGACCGCGAAACACCCGCGATTGCTGCTGCACTGCGTGGTCTCGTCGGCGAAGAGATCGTCATCACCGGTGCCGACCGCGACCTTCATTCGGGCCTGTTCGGTGGGGCGGCTGCCAACCCGATCCATATTCTGACGTCCATTCTGGCTGGTCTTCATGACGAGACGGGCCGTATCACGCTGCCCGGCTTTTACGATGGCGTCGAGGAAACCCCTGCCAATATCAAGGCATCCTGGGACAATCTGGGGCGCACCGCCGAATCATTCCTCGGCGAAGTGGGTCTTTCCCTCCCTTCGGGTGAAAAAGGCCGCTCGGTTCTGGAACTGACCTGGGCGCGCCCGACGGCTGAGGTCAACGGCATCGTCGGCGGTTACACCGGCGAAGGTTTCAAGACGGTGATTGCGGCCAAGGCGTCCGCCAAAGTATCTTTCCGTCTGGTTGGCAAACAAGACCCTGCCGCCATCCGAGAAAGCTTTCGCGCCTATGTCCGCTCGAAAGTTCCGGCTGACTGCTCGGTGGATTTTCATGAGCACGGCGGATCACCCGCCATTCAGCTGTCTTATGATTCGCCAGCGCTGACAAAAGCCAAGAGCGCGCTGTCCGATGAGTGGGCCAAGCCCGCTGTCGTCATCGGCATGGGCGGATCGATCCCCATCGTTGGCGACTTCCAGACCATGCTCGGCATGGATTCGCTGATGATCGGCTTCGGTCTGACGGATGACCGCATTCATTCGCCCAACGAGAAGTACGACCTGCAATCCTTCCACAAGGGCATCCGCTCGTGGGTGCGAATTCTCTCTGCGCTGAGCGCAAAGTAACAACAAAAAAGCGCCGCCCGCTTTTGCGAGTGGCGCTTTTGATGACTATAACAGGTCATGAAAAACAAAAAGGCCGGGCAAGCCCGACCTTTCCTTCCGTTTCAGCAGCAGTGCCAGTACATCCGTGGTCAAGGCGCATAAAACGGTTTGGTGTCTCAGCACGGCGCCAACATAAGTTGCTGTCGCTCGCGTCTTCCGAAACATGATTGCTCTGCTTTGGTTAATCTTTGGTTAACACACCAGCCGCAACCACGTCGTTTCAAATCTCTTTGTCGGAGACCGCTGAAACACTCATGAACCTTATATCGTGGTGGATAGTGGCCATTACAAGGCCGAGCGCATATTTTTTTAGAATGTCAAAATATAGACAAGCAAACAGGCAAAGAAAAAGGCCGGGCGAACCCGGCCTTTCCAACTAGCGTCAACTCGGCTCAAGAGCCGACCAAAGCTTCAATTAAGCAGCAACGATGCTGTCTGCAGACATCTTGCCCGAACGGCGGTCCTGAACGAGTTCGTAGGTGATCTTCTGACCATCCTTGAGGCCGTTCAGGCCAGCGCGCTCAACTGCGGAGATGTGAACGAAAACGTCCTGTGCGCCATCATCAGGCTGAATGAAGCCGTAGCCCTTGGTTGCGTTGAACCACTTTACTGTACCAGTCGCCATAACGATGTTCCTTCCGTTGGCAAATTACGTTTGCACTGAAATTCAGCGCGGGTGTTCTCGAATTTGAAGGAAAGATCGTCGTTTGCGTCTAAAAGACGCCGAAGCTCTGGTCGTCAAACAAATATCGATGGCGAAACACCTAAGGTGGTGACGCCGATAAGTCAAGTTTGTTTGGTGAAGAAGCCGAAAAGCGATGCCCCGTATTTCGCCGCCACTATTTCAGTTTCGGCAGCGTTACCCTCGGCTTAGAGCTTTTCACGTCCGAAGACTTCCGATCCTTGATGTGAATTCGGGAAGGCCCAAAACGCAAAAACCCGGCGCGGGAGGAGGTGCGCCGGGTTCTTGAAACTGACTGACAACTGGGAGGAGGAGTGTTGTCAGTCCAATCGGGCGACGCTGGGAGGAGGAGTGCGTCGCTTCGATGGTTTGAAGATACAACAAATTCCCCTGATTAAAACACAAGACATTGCACCGCAGCATTGCGCAAAACGCATAACTAGGGTGGTTATGCTTGCCCTCAACTGCATTAACGCCTAAAGATTGCGCATGAGCATCGAATCTGTCCGAAAATATTTCGCCAGCCACGCTCCAGAGATTGACGTTCTGGTTACCGAGGCAAGCTCCGCCACTGTGGCACAGGCCGCAGAAGCCCATAATGTCGATCCGGACCAGATTGCCAAGACGATTTGTCTCAAAGCAGGCGATACGATTCTCCTCCTCGTCACCGCGGGTACCAAGCGGCTCGACAATCGAAAGTTTCGGGATCGATTCGCGACCAAGCCCCGGATGCTGGGTGGGGAAGATGTCGTTGCCATCACCGGTCATCCCATTGGCGGTGTCTGCCCCTTCGGCCTGCCCTCCCCTCTGCCTGTCTACCTCGACATATCGCTGAGAAATTATGTCGAGGTCCTGCCAGCGGCGGGTGCAACCAACGCCGCCGTGCGCATTGCGCCGGACCATATGGCCGCGTTGACGGGTGCTGAATGGGTAGACGTTTGCCAGTGACGGCAACGTGAAGTTTACGTTCTTTAACCCCACCTTAAATCGCCGCATTTAAGCTTCATCGGGAAGAAACGACGACCAGGAGCAGCGAATAGCGCCGCCAAAACATCATGGAGCGATTTCCCGAAGATGGCAGGTAATGGCAAATCACGCCAGCGCGTAGAACCTTCTTTCGGGGATTTTCACGAATCCGGCGATGACCTGCGTCTTGACGAGACCGACCGGATTACCGGCACCAAGGGTAGCAGTAAAAAATCTGCCAGTTTCGACGATCCCAAACCGCAAAAACGTGAGCGCAGCCGCAAGCAGGCAACGACGAAACGTTCGTCGCGCAGGGAAAGCGGTGGCGGCATCATCGGCTTTATCCGCTCCTGCATTTACTGGTGCATCGTGCTGGGCATCTGGGGCGGCATCGGCGTTGCTGGTATCGTCTTCTATTATGCCGCGCGCATGCCGAGCGCCAGCACATGGTCGATCCCCGAGCGTCCGCCCAATCTGAAAATCGTGGCCGTCGAAGGTTCGGTGCTTGCCAATCGCGGCACCACAGGTGGCGAGGCGCTGTCGCTCGAAGATATGTCGCCCTACCTTCCGCAGGCCGTCATGGCCATCGAGGACCGGCGCTTCTATTCGCATTTCGGTATCGATCCGCTGGGCCTCGCCCGCGCCATCGTCACCAATATCGTCAGTGGCCGCACCGTTCAGGGTGGCTCGACGCTGACGCAGCAGCTGGCGAAAAATCTGTTCCTGTCTCCCGACAGGACGCTGGAGCGAAAGATCCAGGAAGTGCTGCTGTCGTTCTGGCTGGAGCAGAAATACACCAAGGACCAGATTCTGGCGATGTATCTGAACCGCGTCTATTTCGGTTCGAACGCTTACGGCGTGGAAGCGGCATCGCAGCGCTATTTCAACAAGTCTGCTCGGGACGTCAATCTGGGCGAAGCGGCCCTTTTGGCTGGTCTACTGAAAGCTCCTTCACGTCTGTCGCCAGCGCGCGATCCGCAGGCTGCCGAAGAGCGCGCGCAGGTCGTTCTTCAGTCCATGCGCGATGTCGGTTTCATCACCGAGGATGAAATCAAGACGGCCATGTCGCAGCCGCCGACAAAGGCGAAACGCTTCTGGTCGGGTGCCGAACATTACGCCGCCGATATGGTGCTGGACGAGGTTCGCGGCCTGATCGGCGATGTGAAGCAGGATCTGGTGGTCGACACAACCATTGACCTCGATCTGGAAAAAGAAGCCGAAAAGGCGCTTTCCGATGTGCTGAAAAGCGAAGGTAAAAAGCTCGGCGCTTCGCAGGCAGCCTTGGCTTCCATCGATGGGACGGGTGCCATTCGCGCCGTTGTCGGCGGGGCGGATTATGCTGAAAGCCAGTTCAACCGCGCGTCCAGAGCAAAACGCCAGCCCGGCTCAGCCTTCAAGCCCTTCGTTTATATCGCCGCGCTGGAAAACGGGCTGACGCCGAATTCCATCCGCAATGATGCGCCGGTCAAGATCGGCAAGTGGACGCCTGAGAATTATGACCAGAAATATCGCGGCGAAGTCACGCTTGCGACGGCGCTTGCCAATTCGCTGAACACGATTGCCGCACAGCTGGTGATGGAGGTTGGACCCGACAGGGTCACGCAGGTGGCACATCGCATGGGCATCGAATCGGATTTGCAGGCCAATGCCTCGATTGCGCTTGGTACCTCGGAAGTCTCGCTTCTGGAACTGACCTCGGCCTATGCGCCGATGATGAATGGCGGCTTCAAGGCGACGCCTCATATCGTCAAGCGCATTACCGACGCCGAAGGCAAGGTGCTGTATGAGAACAAATACGACAATCCGCCCCGCGTGCTGAGTGAATCGATTGCCGCGACCATGAACAGCATGCTGACCGGCGTCATCAATGAGGGCACGGGCAAGGCCGCACGGCTGAAGGGCTGGCAGGCAGCGGGCAAATCCGGCACCACCCAGTCTTTCCGCGATGCTCTGTTCGTCGGCTACACCAGCACGCTGACGACGGGCGTTTGGTTCGGCAATGACGATGGCACGTCGATGAAGAAGGTCACCGGCGGCGGCCTGCCTGCCAAGGCGTGGAAAGAATTCATGACTGCGGCCCATTCCGGCCTGACACCGTCTCCGCTCTTCGGTCTCGGCACCTATGGCACGCCTGAAATTGGCCAACCCACGGCCGACGCACCCACCGCCCTGCCCCAGTCGCTCAGCGATCTCATCTCCAATGCCCTGGGCGGAAAAGAAGCGCCGGTACCGCCGAATTATCCGGCAGCACCCGTCGGGCGTGATCAGACGGCATCCAATCCCGCTTACCCGCCTGCCGATGTTCCGGCCCAGCAATTTCCGCAACAACAATATGGCGGTGGGCCCGTTCCGCCTGCCGATATCGGCGGTGGCCAGCCGCAGCAGCGTCAAGCTGCGCCGAAACAAACGACCTTGTTCGACATCTTGATGGGCAATTGATCCGCTTCAATCACTATCCGTAACAGCAAAAAGCCCGGTGAAAACCGGGCTTTGACTGCGTGATATATGTTTCTTCCTTAGCGGCTCAGGCGACAGCCCTTGCCAGCGCGCACCGCGCCCAAAGCTGGTGAAGCGCGCTGACCAACTGCTCCATATCCGCATCGCTGTGCAACGGGGTCGGTGTGATGCGCAGGCGTTCCGTCTTGCGGGGGACGGTCGGATAGTTGATCGGCTGCACATAGACGCCGTGGTCGTCCAGCAGGATGTCGGAAATCCATTTACACTTGGCCGCATCGCCAACCATTACAGGCACGATGTGGCTTGGATTGTGGATATGCGGAATGCCGCTCTTGTCCAGCAGGGCACGCAATGTGCGCACGCGCTCCTGATGGCGAACACGCTCGAACGGGCTTGCCTTCAAATGCTGGATGGAGGCAACGGCACCTGCCGCCAGCGACGGTGGCAATGCTGTCGTGAATATGAAGCCGGATGCGAAAGAGCGAATGAAGTCGCACAGGGCTTCGGAAGCAGCGATATAACCGCCCATGACGCCGAAGGCTTTGCCCAATGTGCCTTCGATGATCGTCAGGCGATCCATCAGACCTTCGCGCTCGGCAATGCCGCCACCGCGTGGTCCGTACATGCCAACGGCGTGCACTTCATCGAGATAGGTCATCGCGCCGTATCGATCGGCAAGATCGCAAATCTCCTTGATGGGCGCGATATCGCCATCCATCGAATAGACCGATTCGAAGGCGATCAGCTTTGGCGCTGCCGGATCGGCGGCCTTCAGCTTGGCTTCCAGGTCTTCGAGATCATTGTGCTTCCAGATGACCTTCTCGCAGCGACCGTAACGGATGCCCTCGATCATCGAGGCATGGTTCAGCGCATCGGAGAAAATGATCAGGCCGGGAATTTTCTGGCCGAGTGTGCCGAGCGTTGCCCAGTTGGAAATATAACCGGACGTGAAGATCAGCGCCGATTCCTTGCCGTGAAGATCGGCAAGCTCGCGCTCCAGCGCGACATGGTGATGGTTGGTGCCAGAAATATTCCGGGTGCCTCCCGCACCCGCGCCACAGTGGTCAATGGCCGCCTTCATGGCCTCGATCACCTTGGGGTTCTGTCCCATGCCGAGATAGTCGTTGGAGCACCAGACGGTAACATCCCGCTTCTCGCCATTTTCCGTGTAACGGGTCGCGCGCGGGAAATTCCCCTGCTGTCGCTCAAGATCGGCGAATACGCGATAACGACCTTCCGAATGCAAGCTATCCAGCTCGGTCTTGAAGTATGCCTCGAAGTCCATTCCATGCTCCAGAATTCTTGTCGTCGTTGTCGGCCCACCTCCTTGAGCCGTCAACCCCATTGGCGCGGTTTGTCTGAAACTGCGTCAATTCGTCTCCAGTTTTGAACCATTCCAAGGAACACTTATAAGAGATTCGCCAAAGCGCAAAATTGATTCACATCAAACAGAGAAAGGAAATGGAACTTTTCCTTTCTCACCTCGTTCAGTAGGGCACAATCGATTTGGGCCGGGAGCATAGCCTGACAAGGGGAGGCTTCCATAAACACATTCGACTTGTTAGATATCTGTTGCGGTCGGAGGTAGCAGTCGCCGCAGATAACCTATGGGACGCCTACCAAGAGCCATAGAGCTCGTATGTAACGTTGGAGAGAGTTCATGAAAAAGGCTATTATTTTCGCCGTAATCGGTTTGACGCTGGCAGGCTGCACACAGACTGAAAAGGGTGCAGGCACTGGCGCAGTCGTAGGTGGCATTGCAGGCGCAGCCATCACCGGCAACGTACGCGGCGCAGCCGTTGGCGCAGCGCTGGGTGGCGTAACGGGCGCCCTCATCGGCAACGCTTCCGAGCCAGGCTATTGCTACTATCGCGACCAGTACGGTCAGCGTTACACGGCACGTTGCCGCTAACAGCTTTACCTTGGTACACGAGAAAGCCCCGGTTTGCCGGGGCTTTTGCGTTTGCGATGTTAAAAAACGCTTTTCCGGGTACCAATCTGCCCTTTTATGATTAAACTGGCATATTAACGGACGGGAAACCGGTGGGGCCGATAATAAATGCTCAACCATAAAGTAGCATATGCCAGCAAGACGGACTGACCCAAAGAAGAGTATTGCGTTCTGGAAGGCCAGCACCGCTATGGCGGTCGCGGCATCCATATCGCTATATCCGGGATTTGCGACACAAGCCTTTGCGCTCAAAATCTTCGGTATCAATATTTTCGGGTCGGAAAAGGAAGAGGATCAGGTTCTCGATCCCGTCAAGTTCAAGATTACCCTCAACGCCCCTGAAGCCGACAAGAAGCTCAAGCAGAGCCTCGAAAACAGTTCGCTGCTGGCCTCGGAACCGGACAAGCCAGCCTCGGGCGATCTCGGCCTACTCATCCGGGCGCGCGACGACCGGGAGCGGCTGATTGCAGCACTCTATGAAAACGCCCGTTATGGCGGCACCGTCAAGATTACCGTTGCCGGGCAGGACATCGATTCCATTCCGCCCAACCCGTCCTTTGATCATTCGAACCCGGTTCCCGTTATCATCGACGTGATGCCCGGCCCGGTCTTCACGCTTGGAAACGTCAAGCTGGAAGGCGATGTGGCCGGACGCGACCTCGAAAAATACGGGCTGGTTGCGGGCGGCGATGCCGGTTCTCTTGCGATCATCCGCGCTGGCAACAAGCTGATCGATGATTTGAAGGCCGAGGGGCGACCGCTTGCGGAACTGACCAAGCGCGAAGCGGTTGCCAATCACGCCAACAACACGGTGGATCTGACTCTATCGGCCAAGGGCGGACCTGTTGCGCCGCTGGGTGCGGTTGCCGTCAAAGGCCAGCGCACCGTCGATCAGGATTTCATCCGGCGCTATTCCCGCCTGAATGGCGGCGAGCCCTATTCGCCCGAAAAGCTGCGCAAGGCCTCAGACCGGCTACGCAAACTCGGCGTCTTCTCCAGCATCACCATCAAGGAGGCGAGCACGCTTGCGCCGAATGGCAGCATTCCGCTCACCATCGAGGTGTCGGAGGGCAAGCATCGTTATCTCGGTGTCGGTGCGCAATATTCGACGACTGAGGGCATCGGTCTTCAGGGCTATTGGGGTCACCGTAATCTGTTTGGAAAAGCAGAATCCCTACGTATCGAAGGCGCTGTCTCACGGCTTGGCGAAGCCTCGAATGTTCAGGACATGGATTATTCCGCCGGTATCATCTTCACAAAGCCGGGCGTCTTCAATCCTGCCACCACCTTTACGGCGAGCCTGAAGGCCAAGACCGAGCATCCCGACACCTATGATGCGCGCTCTGTCACTGGCTATGGCGGTTTTTCCTATGAGTTCAACGATTACGATACGGCCTCTGCCGGGCTTGAGGTCGAGTTTACCGATACGGACGATGCCTTCGGCAACAACCAGTATCTGACCACTTCGATCCCGCTGGAATTCGTGCGCGACATGCGTGACGACAAGCTGAACCCGACAGAGGGTTTCCGCGCCTCTGTCTCCGCAAAGCCGAGCTATGAAGCGCTGAACGGTACGTTCTTCTCGAGTTTCGAAGGTTCGACCACCGCTTATAAGGGTCTCGGTGCCGATGATCAGGTCGTGCTGGCTGGCAAGATCGCAGGCGGCGTGCTGATCGGGGCAAGCGCGCTGGAAGACGTTCCCGCAACGCGGCGTTTCTACGCCGGTGGCGGCGGCTCCGTTCGCGGCTACAGCTACCAGGAAATCTCGCCTTACAACGACGCCAACGAGGCGACCGGTGGCCGCTCCTATGTCGTCACCTCGCTCGAAGCGCGGTTCAAGGTCACGGAAACCATCGGCCTCGTTCCCTTCGTCGATGCAGGCATCGTATCGTCCAAGATCACCCCGGATTTTTCCGATATTCGCGCCGGGGCCGGTATCGGTCTTCGTTATGCGACGCCTTTCGGGCCCTTGCGTCTTGATGTGGCCATGCCGCTCCAGAAATATGAGGGCGGAAGCAGCTTTGGCATTTATGCCGGCATCGGACAGGCGTTCTGATAAAACAGCGTCCAGACCCAAACAGCAAAGTGTAGATTGCCTTTGATGACCGCATTGATTCGATTTTTGACATGGATCATCTACGTTGCCCTTGGTGCCGTGGCGCTGGTGATTGTGGCTGTGCTGTTCATCGGCTTTACGACGACCGGATCGCAATTTGCAGCCCGGCAAATCTCGTCGCTTATCTCCACACCCGACCAGACGATTGAACTCTCTGCACCGACCGGCCTTCTGACGGGCGATCTGCGCCTTGCCAATGTCACCCTGTCCGACCGCGAAGGCCCCTATGCGCGCCTGGGCGGTATCGAAGTGGACTGGAAGCCTTCCGCGCTTCTGAAGGGGACCTTCCATGCCGAGCGCATCGCGGCTGCAAGCGTAGATGTCGATAGAGCGCCGCTGCCATCGACGGAACCTGCGCAGCCAAGCTCCGGCGGCTTTTCGCTGCCTGTTAATGTCATCATCGACGATCTCATGCTGCCGGATATCCGGTTGGGTGAGAAGCTGGCGGGACGCGCTTTTGAACTTGCTGCAGAAGGCAGCGGCACCGCAACGAACAGCACGATTGCACTGTCGCTTTCAGCCAACCGCAAGGATGAGCCGCAGGCACAGGTGAAGGCGGACATCGCTTTCGTGCCGAACGAGAACGTCCTGAAACTCGACGCATCCCTTAGCGAGCCGCAGGGTGGGTTGCTGGCAACGCTGTTACGCTTGCCGAATGCTCCTGCCGTTGCCCTGACCGTCAACGGCGAAGGTGCACTATCCGACTGGACCGGCAAGCTGAACGGTGCCGTGGCGGGTAATCAGGTTCTGGACCTCACCGGTCGCCATCAACTGGCAGCGGATGGAACGCGCCGGATCGAACTTCACGGCGGCGGCCAGCCCGATATGCTCCTGCCTCCGCTCGTACGTCAGATTTTCGAAGGCCAGACGAAGCTCGATCTTGCTGCCAGCATTGCGCCCGAAGGCCGCATCACGGTTGAAAGCGGCAATCTGGAAACCGGCAAGCTGCTGCTGACCGCATCGGGTACGCTCGATCAACAGGGCCAGAACGATCTATCGGCCAATCTGATCGGCACGAATGGCCCGGTCGATATTCGTTTACCTTTGGAAGGCGGCGATATCAGCGCGCTGGTCAATGGCGTTGATCTGTCCCTCAGGGGCAATGCCAGTGCCGCACGGCTGAATATGAGTGCCTCGCTGCGGTCTTTGACCGCACCGCAGGGAAAACTTGACGACGTCAAGCTTTCCGCGGTCAGCGAAGACCTCAATCTTGCAAGCCAAACCGGTACGGTCAAAACCTCCGTCAGCATTGCCCAATCGGCTTTGACATCGCCAGACCTTGAAAGGGCTATCAGGGCGCCGCTGACGCTGAACGCGCCTTTGCGCATTTCACCGCAAACCATTGCAATCGAAGGTGCGACACTGGAAAGCGCCAGCATCGGTGGCACCGGCAGCGGTACCTATGATCTCTCGGCAAACACGGTTGCCACCAATCTTCGCCTCTTCGTGCTGCCAGCCGTTCTGCCGCCGGCGCTGGCTGAAAAATTCGATACGACGATTGCCATCGATGCCTATGTGAACAGCACGATTGGCGGAGCAACGCGCGTTGAAAATCTCGTGGTCAAATCCGGCACAATCGAAGCCAATGGCGATGTTTCGCTGGATAATGGCAATGTGGTCGCAAAGCTTGGCGGTCGTCTGCCCGCATTGGAAAAACTGACGCCGCAGGCGGAAGGCCAGTTGGGCTTTTCGCTGGAAGCCAATGGTCCGCTGACGGCTGCCGATTTTCAGATCAGCCTCAATTCAGCCAAGGCGACGCTTGCAGGCCGCGCGCTCGAAGCGTTGAAACTCTCGGCAACCGGCAAGGCCGATCTCAACGCACCGCAGGCGCTTTTGCAGGCGAGCGGCACGCTGGATGGTCAGGTCATCGACGCCTCGGGCCAACTCATTCAGGGCGAGAACGGAACGACTGTTCCGGAACTGAATGTGAAAGTGGGCCGCAATGTCCTGACCGGCAATCTGCAATTCACACCGCAATTCCTGCCGACTGGAAACCTGTCCTTCGATTTCCCCGATCTCTCTTTGCTTGCAGCGCTCGCCGCACAGCAAGCCAATGGCGATGTGAAGGGTGACGTGGTTCTTTCCAATGCGGATGGGAAAATAGCTGCCACCATCCGCGCCACAGGCGGCACCATTGCACAGGGAACGACGAGAATTTCCAAGCTCGCCGCCGATCTGAAGATCGATGATCTTCTGGCGCTGGCTGCCAATGGCAAAGTCACGGCTGAAACCATCAATGCCGGTGCAGTCGCCATTTCCGGGCTCGACCTCGACATCAATCATTCTGGTACATCCACGACTTTCGACCTCAATGCCCGCTATGACAATGCGCCGCTGACCTTCAAGGGCAGCGCCGACACCGGCTCTGGCCCAATGACTGTCAAGCTGGATACGCTCTCTGCCACGCCGCGTGGCATTCCGGTCAAGCTTGCTCAGCCAACGACCATCGCCGTCAATAATGGTACCGTCCGCATTGCCGGGCTCGTCATCCAGACCGGTAACGGCCGTGTGGAGGTAAATGGCACTGCCGGTTCGACGCTCGATCTCAATGCCAATATCCGTGCCCTGCCCGCCAATCTGGCCAACGCCTTTTCACCGGGCCTCGATGCTGCCGGGACGATTTCCGGCACGGTGGCGGCCAAGGGTGCTGCTTCCGATCCCTCCGTCGATTACGACCTGACATGGTCCGATGCGGCGGTGAGCCAGACCCGCGCCGCCGGTCTTGGGGCTCTTGGCATCAAGGCCAATGGACGTTTTGCCGGTGGTACGCTGCGTCTGGATACCAATGTCACCGGTCAAGGCGGCCTCACCCTTTCCGGCGGCGGCACGTTGGGCATCAGTGGCGATCGTCCACTGTCGATGGCGTTCAAGGGATCGCTACCCTTTGGGGCCGTGGCGACGCAGACAGCCGCACAGGGCTTCGATGTTCAGGGCACGGCAGCAATCGATGTCAAAATCGACGGCACGGCCAGCGCGCCCATCATTACCGGCGGCATCACCACCGACGGCACGCGCGTAACGGATGTGCGCCGGAACCTGACCATCAACAATCTGGGTGCGACGATCGGTTTCGAGCGTGACCGGGCGACGATCTCGCGGCTGACAGGTCGGCTGGCTGGTGGCGGAACGATTTCGGGCACCGGTTCCATCGGCATTGCACCAGCGGCAGGTTTTCCCGCCGACCTCACCATCACGCTCAACCGCGCCGCCTACAATGACGGCACGCTGTTTACCACCAATGCCAGCGGCACGCTGACATTGAAGGGACCGGTTTTGAATTCGCCGGTTCTGGGCGGTACGATTACGCTGGAAAAAAGCGCGATTACCATTCCAGAGCGCCTGCCCGCTTCGCTGTCGCAGATCGATGTGAAGCACAAGAATGCGCCGCCTGCGGTGCGGGCTCAGGACCGCAAGCTGAATGCCGACAAGGGCGGCAGCGGTAGCTCGTCCACCATTGCGCTTGACCTCCAAATCAATGCGCCGAGTGGTATCTTCGTGCGTGGTCGCGGTATCGACGCTGAATTGACCGGCAGCCTGACCGTGCGCGGCACCGCTGCCGACCCGCAGGTTTCCGGCGGCTTCGAAATGAAACGTGGGCGACTGGAAATTCTGACCCGTCGTCTCGATTTCACCACCGGCGACATTACCTTCGGCGGCGGACTGGTGCCTGTGCTCAACATGGCGGCGGAATCGACGGCAGGCTCTACGACCGTCACCGTGTCGGTCACCGGAAATGCCAACGACCCGGCCTTTGCCTTCACCTCCTCACCGGCCCTGCCGCAGGACGAGGTCATGGCGCAGCTGATTTTCGGCCAGTCCATGTCCAAGCTTTCCGCCCTGCAGATCGCCCGGCTGGCGGATGCCGCGGGCCAGTTGGCGGGCGGGCGCTCGACATCGCTGTTCGACAGTCTTCGCAGTAATCTCGGCATCGATGATCTGGATATTTCGACGGATTCCGAGGGGCAGGCCCGTGTGTCAGCCGGTAAATATCTGAACGATCGGACCTATCTGGAGCTTGAACAGAGCGGCAGCTCCGGTGCCAAGGCCATCATCAATCTGGATGTCGGCAGGGGTGTGAAGCTGCGCGGCGAGGCGGGTGGCGATGGAGAAGGTGCAGCGGGCATTTTCTACGAAAAAGAGTATTGAAGGTTGTTATTACAAAAGAATAATTCAACTTCTCGCAAAACGCTTTAATCAAATTTAAACGGACTGCCGGTTCAGATATTTTTAAACATGATATTGTAGATGAATTGTTGTTGCCTTGAACAGTCCGACGATTGTTCACGTCCGCGCGCAACAGCAAAGCCGTATGGGCTCCCTAAAGAAGCCCAGCGCCACGGAGTTTCATCCACATGCTCTCTCTTCTTGGAACGCATGCAAAAGCTGTTCTCACCGCATTGGGACGCTCCCAGGCGATGATCGAATTCGATACGAGCGGAAAAATTCTGTCAGCCAACGAAAACTTCTGCCGCGCCATGGGTTACAGCGCCGAGCAGATCGTTGGCAAACATCACAGCATGTTTTGCGAGCCTGCCTATGCACAGAGCGCAGACTACCGCACCTTCTGGAAAAATCTTGGTGAAGGCAAATCCGACGCCCGCCAATATAAGCGCATTGCCAATGGTGGACGCGAAGTCTGGATACAGGCGTCCTATAATCCGATCATTCTTGGCGGTAAGGTCAAGAGCATCGTCAAGCTTGCGACGGTGATTACCGAAGACAAGGCCAAATCTGCCGAAGATTCTGGAAAGCTCGCAGCACTTTCACGGGCGCAGGCGGTGATCGAATTCACCACCTCGGGCGAAATCATCACTGCCAATGAAAACTTCCTGACCTGTCTGGGATACGGCCTGAATGAAATTCGCGGCCAGCATCACCGCATGTTCTGCGACGATCAGTTCCGCAACAGCCCTGATTATGCTGAGTTCTGGCGCAAGCTTGCAGCGGGCGAATTCATTTCGGCTGAATTCAAGCGTATCGGCAAGGGTGGCAAGGAAGTCTGGATTCAGGCCTCCTACAATCCCATCATGGATCAGGATGGCAGGGTCTTCAAAGTCGTGAAATTCGCGACCGACGTGACCGAACGCGTGCGTGCCGTGGACGAGTTGGCCCACAGCCTGACGGCGCTCGCCAATGGCGACCTTACCGTGACCATTGAGAAACCTTTCATACCGACGCTGGAAAAGGTCCGGCAGGACCTGAACAGCTCGCTGGAAAAATTGCAGGGCGCCATGCGCAATGTCGCGGAAAGCGCTGGCGGTATCGCAACCGGCTCGCGCGAAGTCAGCGACGCCTCAGATAATCTGGCCAAGCGCACGGAGCAGCAGGCCGCAGCAGTGGAGGAAACCTCCGCAGCCCTGAATGAAATCACCAGAACCGTCGCCCAGAACACCGTACGAGCCGAACAGTCAGGCGAGCTTGTGGCCAAGACGAAAGCCGGGGCTGAACATTCGGGTGCCGTCGTCGGCAAGGCGATTGAGGCCATGGGCCGCATCTCGCAATCCTCCAACGAGATCGGCAACATCATCAGTGTGATCGATGACATCGCATTCCAGACCAATCTTCTGGCCCTGAATGCCGGTGTCGAGGCCGCGCGTGCGGGTGAGGCAGGCAAGGGCTTTGCCGTCGTGGCACAGGAGGTGCGGGAGCTTGCGCAGCGTTCTGCTCAGGCCGCCAAGGAAATCAAAACGCTGATCAACACGTCCGCACAGCAGGTTAAGGAGGGTGTCGAACTGGTGGGTGAAACCGGCAAGGCGCTTGACACGATCGTTTCGCAGGTAGCGGACATCAACACCAACGTCGTTGCCATTGTCGAGACCGCCCGCGAGCAGGCCAGCGGGCTGAAAGAAATCAATCACGCTGTGGAAGCTATGGACACCAACACGCAGCAAAACGCTGCCATGGTGGAAGAAACCACGGCTGCCAGCCACAGTCTTGCGCATGAAGCCGATGTCCTGCGAAATTTGTTAACGCAGTTTAGATTTAAGAAACAATCTTCTGCTACGAATCATCGGATGAAGCCGGAAGAACATGTTCCGGTTGTTCGTACACCAGGCAGGATGCCAAAGTCCGGATACGCAAGCGTCGGTGCGCTCGCACTAGCCCAGAACAAGGATTGGGAAGAATTCTGATGGTTACGATTAATTCTACGAACTTCGGTGGCGACACTCTCGAAATCATCGCGTTTCGTCTTCACGATCAGGAGTTCTGCGTCAAAACGACCACGATCCGCGAAATTCGCGGCTGGGCTCCGTCCACACCTCTCCCACACGCGCCCAAGGATGTCATCGGTGTGATGAACCTTCGCGGCTCGGTCATTCCGATCATCGACCTTGCTTACAAGCTTGGCATGAAGAGCACGGTTGCCAATGAGCGCAGCGCCATCGTCGTGGCGGAAGTCCACAACATGGTCATCGGCATGCTGGTTGACCGCGTATCGGACATTCTGACAATCCCGGCGAGCCAGGTGCAGCCGGTGCCGGAAGTATCCGCATCCTTCGACAAGTCCTTCTCTGAAGGCATCATTGCCAACGAGCATGGCATGATCTGCTTCCTGAACCTCGCCAAGATGTTCAAGGGTGCCGATCTGGAAGACATGGCCGCTTAAGCGCCTGCCATCTGACAGACCTTTTCTATCGACAACGCCGTCTGGAAACCCCAGGCGGCGTTTTTCGTTGTGCGCAGCGACAAGAATTGCAGCTTAAAACCGGATGCAACTTTAAGAAAAGCTGCCGTCTTCTACAGGGTGAAACCTGATTTATTCTTAGTGAGAACTTGAGCAAAATTTTATATTCCGCGTCAACTCCGTATTAATATTAATGATGCCTAATACAATTATAGAATGAAAAATGCGCATGCCTGATCAACACCCCTTCATTAAACGCGCGCGACAATGAGCAACGCACTGCCGCGGCATTTTCAGCTTACCTGGAGACACTATGCTTTGGCTGGGAAAGAATGCGGACAACAAACACCTGCTGGAGGCCCTCTCGGCCTCACAGGCCATGATCGAATTCGATCTGACGGGTAATATTCTCAACGCCAACGCGAATTTCTGCGCGGCGTTGGGTTACTCACTGTCGGAAATCGTGGGAAAGCACCATCGCATCTTCTGCGATAGTGACTACACCAATTCTCCCGCCTATACGGAGTTTTGGAAAAGCCTCGGCAGCGGCAAGTTCGATGCCCGCGAATACAAGCGTATTCGTAAAGACGGCAGCGCTATCTGGATCGAGGCCTCCTACAATCCTATCTGCCGCAGCGGAAAGCCTTACAAGGTTGTGAAGGTCGCGACCGACATTACCGCAAAGAAGGTGAAAGCTGACGAGGACAATGGCGCGCTTGCAGCCCTCTCCCGTTCGCAGGCCGTGATCGAATTCACGCCGACGGGTGAAATCCTCACCGCCAATGACAATTTCTGCAAGACGCTGAACTACAGCCTGAGCGAAATCACCGGCAGACATCACCGCCTGTTCTGCGAGCCATCCTATGCCGCCTCCAACGGTTACGCCGAATTCTGGAAGCGGCTGGCAGCGGGCGAGTTCATTTCCGATGAGTTCGTGCGCTTTGGCAAGAACGGCAAGGAGGTCTGGATACAGGCCGCCTATAACCCGATTTTGAACGATAAGGGACAGGTCGTCAAAGTCGTCAAATTCGCCACCGACGTGACACCGCGCATGAGTGCGATTTCGACACTGGGCAATGCGCTGCGGCAACTGGCGGAAGGGGAGCTGCGCCAGCATCTCGATACGCCTTTCGTTCCCAGTATGGAAAAGCTGCGTGCCGATTTCAACGAAGTGATTGAAAAGCTGCGCGCCACCATGCAGACCGTGGCACAGAACTCATCCACCATCGCATCCGGCTCTGCCGAAATCCGCGTCGCAGCCGACCAGCTCGCACGCAGAACCGAGCAGCAGGCGGCATCGCTGGAAGAAAGTGCGGCAGCGCTTGAACAGATCACCACCACGGTAAAGGACTCCAGCCGCCGCGCCGATGAAGCCGGAAAGCTTGTTGGTTCCACCAAGGAAAGTGCGGAAGTCTCCGGCGAAATCGTTCACCGCGCCATCGGTGCCATGGATCAGATTTCCAAGTCTTCGGGCGAGATCACCAATATCATCGGCGTCATCGATGACATCGCCTTCCAGACAAACCTTCTGGCGCTGAATGCCGGTGTGGAAGCGGCGCGTGCCGGTGAAGCAGGCAAGGGCTTTGCAGTCGTGGCGCAGGAAGTGCGCGAACTTGCACAGCGCTCGGCAAGTGCGGCCAAGGAAATCAAGCAGCTGATCAACACGTCGCGCCAGCATGTGGCGAATGGTGTCGATCTTGTCGGTCAGACGGGTGATGCCTTGAAACAGATCGCCTCACAGGTCGGCCTGATCGACATCAACGTCTGCGCAATCGTCGAGGCATCGAAAGAACAGGCCACGGGTCTCGCAGAAATCAACGATGCCGTGAACCTGATGGATCAGGCGACGCAGAAGAATGCGGCCATGGTGGAGGAAACCACCGCAGCCAGCCATGGTCTGGCGCGTGAGGCGGAGAGCCTGCGCCAACTGCTGACCCAGTTCAATGTCGGCAACACGCCATCGCAGGCAGCACCAGCCATATCGGAGGCGACCTATGATGCCCCTCCGGTTCAAAGAATGGCAGCATCTGGACGCCAAGGTGCTGCTGTGGCCAAGTGGTCGGAATTCTAAAGCAACAATTTCCGGGCAATAAAAAAGCGGCACAGATGCCGCCGCCTTCAGAGATTGAGACAAAGGATAAAGCCCGGCTTTTGGCCGGGCTTTTCAATTTCATCAGTTGATCTGCTCAGCCGGTGCATTCGGATCTGGCAAGGGTGCCGGATTGGCCGAAAGCGACCGCAGATAAGCGATCAGGTCTGCGCGTTCCGTTTCCTTCTTGATACCGGCAAAGCCCATGGCCGTGCCTGGAACATGCTTCTTAGGCGCCTCGATGAAGTAGCTGAGGTGATCGTAATCCCACTTCACGCTGCCGCCCTTGGAGAAATCCTTCATGCCTGCGGAATAGCTGAAGCCTTCGTGGCTGGCGATAGGGCGGTTGACGACGTCGAAGAGGTTAGGGCCGACTTTATTGGGGCCGCCGCTCTCCCCGGTGTGACAGCTCATACACTTCTTGAAGACGGTTTCGCCCTTGGCTGCATCCGCACTTGCCAAAAGCTTGGCAATCGGCGTGGCCGGAGCTTCCGCTGCACCGCCTGCACTATCCGCACCGGTGGTCTCCGCAACAATGGCGTAACCTTCCTTTTCGGGGGCTGGCGCGTGGAAAATTCCTTCCGACGCGATAGACACCGACATCAGGACGAAAATCGTGCCCAAAAGGGCACCGACCGCCATGTTAACCTGTGAATTCATTGATTTGCGCTCCCTCACAACCGTTCGCATCAAACGGACATCTTGAAATTGCTCGAAAGCTATGGCTTTTGCACAGCCTGCGCAACTTGAATATGCTCCCCGCACCGTGACGTATTGCCACTTTTCAGGCGGGATTTGAAGGGTGTTGGATGAATAATCGATATTTCGAAAAGGCTGTCGTGCTTATTCCTGCGCGAATGGCCTCAACCCGCCTTCCCGGCAAGCCTCTGGCCGATATTGCAGGCAAGCCGATGATTGTTCAGGTTGCAATGCGCGCCCGCGAAGCCGGGGCCGAACGCATCGTTGTTGCCGTCGATGACGATCAGGTTTACGACGCCGTCAAGAATGCCGGTTTCGACGTCACCATGACGCGTCAGGACCACCAGTCCGGCTCCGACCGCATCTATGAAGCGCTGCAAAAGGCCGACCCTTACGGCAATGCCGAATTCATCATCAACGTGCAGGGCGATCTGCCGACCATCGAGCCGGAAACGATTCGCGCCTCGCTGCGCCCGATGGAAAATGCCTCGACCGATATCGCCACGCTGACCGTGGAGATAACCGAGGAAGAAGAAAAGACGAACCCGAGCGTCGTGAAAATCATCGGCAGCCCGATTTCGGATACGAGACTGCGGGCGCTTTATTTCACCCGCGCCACCGCCCCTTATGGCCAAGGTCCGCTTTATTACCACATCGGGCTCTACACCTACCGCCGCGCGGCGCTGGAAAAATTCGTCTCGCTGACACCGTCGCCGCTGGAACGTCGCGAAAGTCTTGAGCAATTGCGGGCCGTGGAAGCAGGCATGCGCATCGACGCAGAAATCGTCAACTCGGTGCCGCTCGGTGTCGATACCCAAGCGCAGCTCGACAGAGCCCGCGAAATCCTCGCAAACAAACAGAATTGATGGCAAGACCATGAGCAGCAGCAATCGCATTGCCTTTCAGGGCGACTATGGCGCAAATTCCGACATGGCCTGCCGGGATGTGTTTCCGACGATGGACCCGCTGCCCTGCCCGACATTTGAGGATGCGTTCAACGCGCTGGAAAACGGTGATGCCGATCTGGCCATGATCCCGATTGAAAACACGCTGGCAGGTCGTGTGGCCGATATCCACCATCTGCTGCCAGAATCACGCCTGCACATTATCGGCGAATATTTCATGCCGATCCGCTTCCAGCTGATGGTGCTGCCCGGTGTGCAGAAGGATGAGATCAAAACGGTCCACAGCCACATTCATGCGCTGGGCCAGTGCCGCAAGATCATTCGCTCCAATGGCTGGAAGCCTGTTGTAGCGGGCGATACCGCAGGCGCTGCAAAGCAGGTGTCAGAACTCGGCGACCGCAGCATGGCAGCGCTCGCGCCACGTCTTGCCTCTGAACTTTACGGCCTCGATATCCTTGCCGAAAACGTCGAGGATTCCGACAACAACGTGACCCGCTTCGTCGTACTGTCACGGGATGAAGCCTGGGCAAAGCGGACCTCGCCGGAAGAGGTGATCGTCACCACCTTCGTCTTCAATGTCCGCAACATTCCAGCGGCCCTCTACAAGGCCATGGGTGGCTTTGCGACGAATGGCATCAACATGACCAAGCTTGAAAGCTACCAATTGGGCGGCAAGTTCGTGGCGACGCAGTTCTATGCTGATATCGAAGGGCATCCGGACGACGAATCCGTGCGCCATGCGCTGGAAGAACTGCGCTTCTTCTCGGAGAAGGTCCGCATTCTCGGCGTTTACCAAGGCCATGCGATGCGCCGCAAGCTCAACAATATCTGAGCCTGCGAGCCGATCTTCACTCGGTCTTGCCCCATTCGATCCAATCGCGCATCAACCGGTGCGCGATGGCGCCTCGCGGTGGCGGCTGGCGACCATTGTTGGCGCTGGCGCCCAGAAGTGCCGTCACCTCTTCGCGCGTAAACCAGCGGCAATCTTCAAGCTCCGCCTCATCGCGGGTGATCTCGGATGACAGTGCTTCGGCATAGCAGCCGATCATCAGGGTGTGTGGCATCGGCCATGGCTGCGACGCATGATACCGCACCCGGCCGACATCGATATCGGCTTCCTCATGCGTTTCGCGACGCACGGCGTTCTCGATGGTTTCACCCGGTTCCACGAAACCGGCGAGGCACGAATACATGCCCGGCGCAAAATGCGGGCCGCGCCCCAGCAGGCACAATTCCCGCTCCAGATCGATGGTCAGCATGATGACGACAGGATCTGTGCGGGGGAAAATCGTATGGCCGCAGGCTGCACAGATTCGCTTGTAACCACCGATACGCAATTCCATGGCACCACCACAGCGCCCGCAAAAGCGGTTGTCGGCGTTCCAGTTGATCAAGGCCACAGCTTGCGCGACTTCGCCCAGCAGCTCCTCGCCGATCAGCTGATCGCGATACAGCGTGCGGGCATCCACCGGCTTGTAATGGCCAGCAAGGTTGTCTTCGGCGATATTCACCGGCACGGCGATGCGCGGCTCGCCATTTTCCTTGTGCCCAAGAAGGATGGCTTTCTCGAAATCCGGATCAAGCTCAGCCAGTTCATAGGCTGAAAACAGCGGGTCCAGAACCTGATCGTCATGCTTGAGCACGAGCTTGGGCCCGGCAAAGGCCATCAGATGCGTGCCTTCCAGCTTCAGCGCATCAACCACACAATTGTCCGTGCGCTTTTCAGCCAGACGGTCGAGATTGTTTTGCGCAAAGGCGGTAAGGGTGCTGGGTTCAGGATGGGGAGAGTTGGTATCGAAAATGCTTTTTGAGATCATCAGAGTACGCCGGCCAGTTTTTTCATGAAATCGTGTCTGTCACTGTCCGCATAGGGAACGGGCGTGCCCTGCCCCCAGATCGGCCCGGGCCAGCACTCGTCGCCTTCGCTGCGGGCAATGATATGAACGTGGAGCTGGCGCACGATGTTTCCAAGCGCACCGACATTTATTTTCGTCGCACCCGTCAGCTCTTTCAGCGCGGAAGCCACCTGATTGGTCTCGAAGGTCAACACCGCCTGATCGAGCGGTGTCAGGTCGAACAGCTCGCTCATGCCGCTTCGCTGCGGCACCAGAACCAGCCACGGCCAGCGCCGGTCATTTTGAACGCGCAATTGGCATAGCCCCAGCTTGGTAATCAGCACGCTGTCGCGGGCCAGTCTCTCGTCAAGCCGGAATGTGTCCAAGGCGTCCTCCCAATTTGTTTTTATCTTGATAGCAGTTTTTTGAAGGCTTGGCTTGCATTTGCTTTTATTATTGCCGATATGTGCCTTCGGGAGGTTGGTGGTGGACGAGCCACTCGCCAACCGGGTCAGGTCCGGAAGGAAGCAGCCCTAACGAGCCAGGCACGGGTCGCCGTGCCAGCCTCCCACCTTTTCTTTTTGAAGACGTGCTCAGGTTTCGCCGGGCTCATTCGGCCTGAAAGCGGGCACACCCAATCACTGGCGAGGCGATGAGCGAAACCCGAACCAATATGCCCCAGACCAAAGAGCAGGGTACAGGTTACCGGGTGCTGGCGCGCAAGTACCGCCCGAAAGATTTCTCCGATCTGATGGTTGGCCAGGAGCCGATGGTTCGCACGCTGACCAACGCGTTCGAAACCGGTCGCATTGCGCAGGCCTATATGCTGACCGGCGTTCGTGGGGTGGGCAAAACCACCACCGCCCGCATTCTGGCGCGCGCGCTGAACTACAAGACCGACGAAATCGATAAGCCGACCATCGATCTGCGCATTCCCGGCGAACATTGCCAGGCCATCATGGAAGGCCGCCATGTCGACGTGATCGAGATGGACGCCGCCTCTCACACCGGCATCGATGACATCAGAGAGATCATCGAGCAGGTGCGTTACCGCCCGGTTTCTGCGCGCTACAAAGTCTACATCATCGACGAAGTGCACATGCTCTCGACGCAGGCTTTCAACGGTCTTTTGAAGACACTGGAAGAGCCGCCGGAGCATGTGAAGTTCATTTTCGCGACGACCGAAATTCGCAAGGTTCCGATCACCGTTCTATCGCGCTGCCAGCGCTTCGATCTGCGCCGCATCAGCGCTGCCGATCTCGTCGGACTGTTTACCGCGATTGCTGCCAAAGAAGGCTTCGAAGCCGAGCCTCAAGCGCTGGCGATGATTGCCCGTGCGGCGGAAGGCTCTGCCCGTGATGGTCTGTCCCTTCTCGATCAGGCCATTGCCCATGGTGGTGGTCATGTCGAAGCTGATGCCGTTCGTGGCATGCTGGGCCTTGCAGACCGTGCCCGCATCGTGGACCTGTTCCACCATGTCGCCAAGGGCGACGTCGCTGCGGCTTTGGCCGAATTTACCGGACAATATGAAGCCGGAGCCAACCCGGTGGTGGTACTGAACGACCTTGCCGATTTCACCCATCTCGTCACACGTATGAAATATGTGCCCGATGCTGCGGAAGACCCGTCTCTTTCGGAAGTAGAGCGCGTGCGTGGTGCGGAATTTGCCGACAGCATCGCCGTGTCTACCCTGTCTCGTATCTGGCAGATGCTGCTCAAAGGCATTCCCGAAACCGAAAATGCTTCGCGTCCCGCCGGTGCGGCAGAGATGGTGCTGATCCGCCTGTCTCACGCTGCCAATCTGCCCGCGCCCGAAGATGCCGCCCGTCGCCTGCTGGAGCTTTCCAATGGCGAAGGCGGTGCATCGAATGGCGCACCATCCGGTGGCGGAAATGGCGGTGGCGCGCGTGCCTATTCATCCACGCAGGCCGTGGCTTCGGCGCAGCCCGGTTATTCTGCACCTCAGCGCCAGTCCCCGCAGCCGACCTCTATGCTTCGCGCCGTCCCTGACAGCCGCCCGCAGGATATGCAGGTTGCCGCGCCCAAGCAGGAAGAGCGACCTGAGCCTAAGGTCTCGGTCAATTCGCTTGAGGATTTTGTTGATCTCTGCACAAAAAATCGCGATCCGGTCATCAGAACAAAGGTGCGCAGCTTTGTTCATTTGATCAAAATAGAGCCGGGTCGGCTTGAGATCAGGCTTCGTGATGGTAGTCCCGCCACGCTTCCAAATGAAATCGGTGTGCGGCTTAAGGAATGGACGGGCATCCATTGGCTCGTCAGTCTGAGCAAGGAACAGGGCCAGCCGACGCTGGTTGAAGCGGAAGAACATGCGCGCGATGCACGCTTCGTCGATGCGCGGCAGGATGCAGACGTCGCTGCAATTATGGCGCAGTTTCCCGGTGCCAAGATCACCGACGTTCGTATCCGTGCGCCTGCGCAGGAGGATGTGGATGATCTGCCACCGCCATCCGTCGCAGAATCAAGCGAAGGCGACATTCTTCCCGGCGACGACATAGAATTCTAAGAAAAACAGGAGTTTCGAGATGCGCGACATCATGGGTATGATGGGCAAGGTCAAGGAAATGCAGGCCAAGATGGAGAAGATGCAGGAAGAGATTGCTGCACTTGAAGTCGAAGGCACCTCCGGCGGTGGCCTCGTGACCGTCAAGATGAGTGGCAAGGGCTCGCTGCTCGGCGTCAAGATCGACCCCTCGCTGCTGAAGGAAGACGAAGTCGAAATCCTCGAGGATTTGCTGGTGGCCGCCCATAACGATGCCAAGCAGCGTGCGGAAGCCGTGACCGCGGAAAAAACCCGCGATCTGACGGCTGGCTTGCCAATCCCGCCCGGTATGAAGCTGCCTTTTTAAGCGCGTTCCAACTCGCGCCGCAGCTTGTAATGAATCGGGGCAGCGAGAAATCGCTGCCTTGTTGTTTCATCCAGCCTTTTACCAAAGGTCGCCATCGTCTCGGGGATCGTGACTTTGGCACCTTCGAACCGCTGAAAAGAAATCAAGTCGCCCGCGCCCACGCTTCCTCCAGTGATCACACGGCAATAAATGCCCGGTCGCGCGGCTGCGGTATAGCGCCTAGCAAATGTCGGATCGCTCATGCGGGCTGTGAAGGTGGCGCAGGGTATGCGCGCCGAGGTCGCTTCCAATATAACATCCCCGATGGTGAAGCGGTCTCCGACATCGACGTCCCTGTTATCGAGGCCTTCGATCACGAGGTTCTCACCGAAGGTGCCGGGCGCCAGAGGCTTTCCGAGCGCACCACCCCACCAGGCCAATGTCTCCAGCCCTTCGAGATAGATCGCCTGATCCACACCGCCATGGTGCTTGCGATTGCAGATCGCATCTCCGACAATGCCTTCGGCATCGATCAAAACCCGGCCAGTCACCGGCGTTTTGAAGATACCGGTTTTATAGCTCTTGCCGGGCAGTTTTTCGGCTTGCCCGACGCAGACAGCGTGAAGTTTCATGCCTTGGAAGTCCTTCAATCGATTCCGTTTTATATTCATATGGGCTAAAAGCAGCGAATGGCAAAACGAGTCACCGGCCCTGAAATTGAAAAACTGATCCAGCTTCTGGCAAAAGTGCCGGGGCTTGGGCCCCGTTCGGCGCGACGGGCCGCACTTCACCTCATCAAAAAGAAAGAGCAGCTTCTCGGGCCGCTCGGCCACGCCATGGGCGAAGCCTATGACAAGGTCAAGATTTGCTCCTGCTGCGGCAATGTCGATACGATAGACCCCTGCACCGTCTGTTCCGACGAACGGCGTGATCAAGCCGTCATCATCGTCGTGGAAGACGTATCCGATCTCTGGGCGCTGGAGCGCGCAGGCGCGATGAACACGGCCTACCACGTTCTGGGCGGCACTCTGTCGCCCCTCGATGGCGTCGGGCCGGAAGACCTAAACATCAAGGGCTTGATAGACCGTGTGAGCGCCGGTGGCATTCGTGAACTCATCATCGCCGTCAATGCTACCGTCGAAGGTCAGGCGACGGCGCATTACATCACCGACCGTTTGCAGGATCTCGGCGTCAAGATCACACGGCTGGCCCATGGCGTGCCTGTGGGCGGCGAGCTTGATTATCTTGACGAGGGAACGCTGACCGCCGCCTTGCGTGCCCGGACAGTCATCTGATTATCTTCGCACGTCTTCAGCACAAAGACGCCCATACTTTTACAAAAGGAAACCGAATGCCCTCCAAGACGATCGGCCTCCTCCTCGCTGCAACTGTCTCTCTGCTGTCGGCCACAGCAACGCTTGCACAGTCAATCCCAACAGGTGCTGCTGCAGCAAGATACGATGCAGAGTTCAATACGTGGCTGAAAAGGGAAATCTGGCCTGAAGCGCGCAAGGCTGGCATCTCGCAAAGGACACTCGAAGCAACGTTGACCGGCCTGTCCATCAACTGGAAACTGCCAGACCTGATCGTGCCCGGCCAGAAGCCGCCAAAAGAACAGGCGCAGAGCCAAGCTGAGTTTTCATCACCCGGCGCCTATTTCTCCGAGCAGCGCTTGCAGGGGCTAGCGGCCACAGGCCGCTCGCTTGCCGCGACGCATGCCGCTACACTCAAACGCATCGAAGCTACTTACGGCGTGCCAGGCAATATCGTCGTGGCAATCTGGGGCCGCGAGTCTGGCTTCGGTCGCGCAAAGCTGCCCAATGCGGTCATCGACGTCTTGGCAACCAAAGCCTACACATCCACCCGCAAGGACATGTTCCGCGTCGAGCTGATCGATGCCTTGAAGATTGTTGAAAGCGGCGACATTGCGGCTTCGAAAATGATGGGCTCCTGGGCAGGCGCGCTCGGCCAACCGCAATTCATGCCGTCCAGTTATCTGAAATATGCCGTCGATTTCGACGGTGACGGTCATCGCGACATATGGAATTCCGTGCCCGACGCTTTGGCATCCATAGCCAACTATCTTTCGAAACGCGGCTGGCAGCGCAATCGCGACTGGGGTTTCGAAGTTTCCATACCAGACAATGTATCCTGCGCGCAGGAAGGCCCCGACCTGGCTCGCCCCGTGGCAGACTGGGCCAAGATGGGCATCACTCGCATATCCGGAAAAGCTTTTCCCGCCAATGACATGAGTGCAGACGGTATGATGCTGGTGCCAGCCGGGCGGCATGGACCGGAATTCGTGGTAACGCCGAATTTCTACGTCATCAAGGAATACAACAACTCGGACCTTTACGCCCTCTTCATCGGCAATCTGGCAGATCGCATCGCATACAATGCAGGTTCTTTCCAAGCTAGATGGGGTGGTGTTGGCTCGATGCTGCGGTCCGATGTTTTGGCGATGCAGCAGGCCCTTGTGAGCAAAGGTTATGACGTCGGGAGGGCTGATGGTCTGGCTGGTTTCAAGACGCGTCGGTCGCTTGGGGACTGGCAGTCGCGGAATGGGTTGGTCCCGACCTGTTTTCCGGATGCTAGCTTGAAGGCGAAGCTTCGGTAGGTTGAGTTGTTGGACGGCGTCTAAGCATTTCGGACCGCCGCCCTGTGACCGCACATGAGCTTCATTCTGTTTCGCGTCCGAACGTTGACGCGGTCGCTGCCGTTTTGGGCGGCTCATTCTGATTATCTCGGTGATTTGGGATATGA